>CAVUYZ010000004.1:0-668965 GCA_963745865.1 uncultured bacterium
CAACGACCTCGAGCGGGCCAAGCATTCGAGGTCTGCCACAGACGCAACCCTATCCACGACGACGGTGCCGATGGCGGCGGGGACCGCGTTCTCGCTCATGGCACGAGGATGCTGTCTCGCCCTCACAGCCGGCTAACGGTGTCGCCCGGTGTCGGTTGATCGGTGATCGACCGATCCGGTCGGTCGTCTTCAGCGCCCTCACGCCGCCGTCCTTCATACATTGACAGCTATCGATGTATTTGGTAGCTTGGCCTTCGACAACATATCGATAGTCATCAATGTGAGGAAACACCATGAGTACCTGGATCTCTCAGTTTGCCGGGAATGTCGCTGCCGACGTCGCTGGCACGATCGCCCACACCTGGCCCTTCCTGGTGATGTCAATCATCGCTGCGGCGGCCGTTTCGACCTATGTGGGAACCGACCGTGTCTCCCGACTGCTGCGGGGCCACGTCGTCCTGGCGACGTTCGGCGCCGTGGCGCTCGCCACGCTCACGCCCTTCTGTTCGTGCGGGACGATGGCTGTCCTGCTCGGCATGCTCGCCACCCAGGCGCCATGGGCTCCCCTCGTCGCATTCATGGTCTCGTCGCCCCTCACCAGCCCATCTGAGCTCCTGCTCTCGGCGGGGCTCTTCGGCTGGCCCTTCGCACTCACGTTCTTCGTCGGAACGATCGGGCTGGGACTCGCCGCAGGTGCCGTTGCCGCGGCGGTCGAGCGGACGGGATGGCTGAGAGACCAGGCGCGAGTCCGACCTGACTCGTCGTGCGATACCGGAGAGTGCCAGGTGGGCGCACCCGCCTTCGCCGGCGCCGGGCCGGGAACCCCCTCTGCCGCCCAGATGGAGCAGGAGCTCGGCGACCTCCAACTCGGCGAGTTCGCCCGCGAGCTCCGCTCGGTAGGGGCTCGACTCACCGGATTCTTCCTGGCGTTCACGACCATTGGATACATGGTCATCGAGGCGATCCCGACGGCGTGGATCTCAGAGTGGCTCGGCAACGGCTCGACGTTCGCCGTGCCCCTCGCCGCAATGCTCGGCATCCCCGCCTATGTGAACACCGAGGCTTCACTCCCGCTCGTCGCCGCGCTGGTTGCCGGCGGCATGAGCACAGGCGCTGCCCTCTCGTTCCTGGTCACGGGAGCGGGAACCAGCATTGGCGCCATTGCCGGCCTGCTCGTCATCGCACGGCGTCGCGTCGTATCACTGGTGGTGGTGCTGCTGTTCGCCGGTGCATTGGCGATGGGATGGGCGGGGACGATCATCCTTTGACCGATCGAGAGCCCTGACTCAGGGCGAAAAGCGCTCTCGGCGCACGATCTCGTCGAGGTCTTTTCGGCCGCCCATGGAACGTCGCGCCCGGCCCTCCCGCTCGGCGGCTTCATCGGGATAGCCGAGTGTGATGCCGTATCGCGCGCCGTGGTCGTCCGGCACACCCAGGACCGCTTTGGCGTCGTCCTCTCGGTGGAACGTGACCGGGCACGAGCCAATTCCCAGGGCGGCGGCGGCGAGCATCATGTTCTGGGAGAGGCGCCCTACGTCCCAGTCGTATGCCCCCGGGAGCCGGACTGGAACGATGGTGGTCGGGGCGTTGCGGAGCGGAGTCGTGAAGTCGCCGCAGGCTGCGAGTCGATCGAGTTGTCCGCGGTCCTGGACGACGACGATGGCCCACTTCTGAAAGTTCTTGCCCGAGCCGGTCCATCGACCGGCCTCGAGGATCGCCTCCAGGTGCTCATCCGAAACCTGACGGTCCAGAAAATGGCGCACCACCCGGAGACCCCTTACGGCCTTGTACACGGTGGGATTTGGTTGGAGCATGAGTCGTCCTCTGGTCAGCGGGCTTCGATCATGATGCATCGGTGGTGGATCACGTCCAATCCGGCGTCGTTGGCGTGGTCGATGAGTTCGCTCGATTCGGCGCCGGGTTGGAACCACACCAGACCCAGCCCGAGATCGGCCATCTGATCCACGATGGTCATTCCGACATCGGATGGGACGACGACGTTGACGATGTCGACGTCTGCGGGGACCGAGGCGAGGTCGGGATAGCTCGCGTCCCCGTCGACCGTGTCACGGTGGGGGTTCACCGGCCACACGGTGAACCCCTTGGCTTTCAGATCGCAATAGATACGACCCCCGTACTTCCACTTGGAATCTGTGGCCCCGATGACGGCGATCGACGTCTCCTTCGATCGCAGGAGTTCGTCGACGTCGGTCATGTCAACGCCGCCAATACCCCATCGAGGTCGCTGGCGATGATCGGAGGTGGCTTCGTTGGCAAGCTCCAACTCACACCAGGCCGCTTCACAAATGCAGCCTGAGCCCCGATGCTCATCGCACCGGCGCAGTCCCAGTCGTGGGCAGCGACCAGCATCATCTCGTCGATCTCCACCCCGAACCGCACCGCGGCGTGGAGGTACACCTCGGGCGCCGGCTTGAACCGTTCGATCTCGTCACAGCTCATCACGATATCCATGAGAGGAAGCAGACCGGCGTTCTCGAGTTGCGAGGTCATGACGTCGGTGCTGCCGTTCGTCAGCGCTGCGGTCCGATAGCCGGCCTCACGGATTGCGGTGATCGCCGTCGCCACGTCCGGATGGGGGGCAAGCGTCCGCATCCCGCCGACCACCTCGGCTGCGGCGTCGGGCCCGACATCGATGCCGTGCTTGGCTCCCAGCATCAGCAATGCCTCGACTCCCGATCTCGCCAAAGCCGCGATACGAGCGGAGGTGGTTGGAGACCAGCGAGCCATGGAGCATGCGGGCGAACCACTCGCCCATGAGATCCGCCGAGCCGAAAACCGACGCAAATCCCTCCGTCAGTGAGCTCAGGCTCAACAGCGTCTCGTTGACGTCGAACACCACAATCCGAGGCTTCTCCATCCCCAGAACCTACCGCCCACCACCCCCGGTGGCATCCGAAACCCAGGGTTGCAGGCACGGTATGTCGTCTCTGGGGCCCACGGTTCGAGGCGACATCGATGCCTCCCGGTCAACTGCGGGCCCCTGGCACGGTATGCCTGTACTGCAACCCTGGGTTGGAAAGCATGCGCTTGCGGGCGACGAAGGGGGTTCGTTCGAAATAGGGTCTTGGGAAAGCCGATACCAGGAGACAAACCGTGAGTGAAACACTCGAAGCCCTGCTGAACGAGAACCGCACCTTCCCGCCCAGTGAGGCCTTCACCGCCCAGGCGAATGCCAAACCGGGTATCCACGCCCAGGCGGCGGCCGACTATCAGGCCTTTTGGCACAAGCAGGCCCTCGACCGCATCGACTGGTTCACCGAGCCGACTTCCGTGCTCGACGATTCGAACGCTCCGTTCTTCAAGTGGTTCGAGGATGGCAAGCTCAATCTCTCCTACAACTGCCTCGATCGCCACCTCGAGAGCTCAGGCGACAAGGTCGCCTACCACTGGGTCGGCGAGCCGGGCGACACCCGCACGCTCACCTATCAGGACCTGTACGAGGACGTGTGTCGATTCGCCAACGGCCTCAAATCGCTCGGCGTGTCGAAGGGGGATCGGGTCGCCATCTACATGGGCATGATCCCCGAGTTGCCCGTGGCGATGTTGGCGTGTGCTCGGATCGGGGCGGTCCATTCGGTCGTGTTCGGTGGCTTCAGCTCGGATGCCCTCGCCAGCCGGATCATCGACGCCGACGCCAAGGTGGTCATCACCCAGGATGGCGCCTGGCGTGGAGGCAACGTCGTGCCGCTCAAGGCAAACGCCGACCTCTCGCTCGTCCGTACGCCGGATGTTGAGCGGGTGGTCGTCGTCAAGCGAACTGATCACGGCGTCGACATGACCGATGGCCGTGACATCTGGTGGCACGATCTCGTGGACGGCCAGTCGACCGAGTGTCCCGCTGAGGTGCTCGATGCCGAAGACCCGCTCTACATCCTCTACACGTCGGGCACCACCGGCCAGCCGAAAGGGATCGTCCACACCCAGGGGGGATACCTGACCGGTGTCACCACGACCCACAGCTACGTCTTCGATCTCAAACCGGACGAGGACGTGTTCTGGTGCGCCGCCGACATCGGCTGGGTGACCGGGCACAGCTACATCGTCTACGGACCGCTCGCCAACCGCACGACCGGCGTCATGTACGAGGGGGCTCCGAACCATCCCGACCACGACCGCCTCTGGCAGATCATCGACGACTACGGAGTGACGATCTTCTACACGGCGCCGACCGCGATTCGTGCGTTCATGAAATGGGGCGACGAGTACCCCGAGCGCCACGACCTCTCGAGCCTTCGGCTACTCGGAACGGTCGGTGAGCCGATCAATCCGGAAGCCTGGATGTGGTACCACGAGCACATCGGACACGAGTCGTGCCCGATCGTCGACACGTGGTGGCAGACCGAGACCGGCGGCATCATGATCTCCCCTCTTCCCGGCGTGACGCCCGACCAAGCCCGGGTCTGCCACCCTTCCGATGCCCGGCGTGGCCGCCGACATCGTCGATGAGAACGGTGTCTCGGTCCCGGTGCCGGGTGGCGGCTTCCTGGTGCTGACCCAGCCGTGGCCCCACATGGCGAGAACCATCTGGGGTGACGACGAACGCTACGTCGACACCTACTGGACGCGTTTTCCCGGCAACTATTTCCCCGGCGACGGTGCCAAGCGGGACGCAGATGGCTACTTCTGGCTGCTCGGACGCGTCGACGACGTGATGCTCATTTCGGGACACAACATCTCGACCATGGAGGTCGAGTCGGCACTCGTATCGCACCCGTCGGTGGCGGAGGCGGCCGTCGTCGGCCGCAAGGACGACATCACCGGTCAGGCGATCGCAGCATTCGTCACACTCAGGGGCACGGCCGAAGGTGACGAGGACCTCATCGCCGAGTTGAGACAGCACGTGTCGGATTCGATCGGGCCAATTGCCAAACCCAAGTCGATCGTCTTCACACCTGACCTTCCCAAGACGAGGTCGGGGAAGATCATGCGCCGCCTGCTCAAGGACATCTCTGAGCATCGCCAACTCGGCGACGTCACGACCTTGGCGAATGCCGCCGTCGTCGAGGACATCGCCGCGAAGGCATCTGCCTCAGGCGACGATTGATCGAGCCCGGTGATGCCCGGTCGAGTGGGGGACTCGACCAGGCATCGCCTGCGGAGCATCCCGAAGGGTCGAAGGGCTCACGCCGGCGGCGTTTCCGTTCAGCTCCGCTCATGGGGGTCGTCTTCGTTGCACTCTTGGGGTTCGGTGTTTGGTGGGCCTCGGGCCTCGGACCTCGGATCAAGGTGCCGCAGGGCGTTCCCGGCGACGTGTCGGCGATCGTCGACGGAACGTGGCCGCGATTTCTCGATGCGTTCCCGGCGCGTCACGAATGCATCGGCGATGTGACACTGCTGCTCGTCTTCGACGTCGAGGGCGGCGCCGCCTCGTACGATCCCGACGAATCGACGATCCGTGTCGAGATCCCAACCACGCCCGAACGGTTCGAGGAATCACTCGTCCACGAGCTGGGACATCATCTCGAGCATCGATGTAACCCGGTCGGCTCGATCGGGGACGCGTTCATCGTTGCCCAGGGTCTGGACCCCACCACGGAGTGGTTCGATCGTGACCGGTGGTTCGAGGCGCCAACGGAGCACTTCGCCGAGGCGGTGGTGCAACTGACGCTCGGCGAACGCCGGATCCACGCTGATCGCTTCACGATCAAGGATGCATCGCTCCGGCTGGTAGCCGACTGGGCACGCGACTCGGGCGTTTCGCCGACGCCGTGAGACCGGTTCGATTGATCCCGGCCGTCGAGGCCACGGCCGCGACAAACCTCAGTCCCGTCCGAGTTTTTCCGTCAGTCCGTGGAGCATGTCGAGACATCGCTCCAGCTGCTCGATCTCGACGTACTCGTCGGGACGATGGGCGACATCGATCGAACCGGGGCCGCACACGACCGCGGGGATCCCCGCCTCCTGATACAGGCCGGCCTCGGTGCCGAACGAAACCACATCGACCTCTGTCTCACCCGTCAGCGACTTGGCCAGGTCGACCGCTGGGGAGTGCTCCACCGTCTCGAGTCCGTCGACCGCGCCGACGGTCTCGGTCACGATCGTCGAGTCGGGATGAAGCTGGCGCATCTGGGACAACAGCGCCTGTTCATAGGCGCCGACTGCGAGGACGGCGTATTCGGCATCCGACCGTTTCACCGGTCGCATCTCCCACTCGAAGCTGCACTGTCCTGCGACGATGTTGCGGGCGGTGCCACCGGTGATCGCACCGACGCTGATCGTGGTGTGTGGTGGGTCGTAGCGCGTGCCGAGCGGTGCCATGGCCGCGAGCTCCCCGCCGATCTCGAGAAGTCGGGAGATGAACTTCACCGCGTACTCGACGGCGTTGACGGCCTTCGACGGCGCCGATCCGTGGCCCTCGAGCCCGCTGATCGTGGTGGTGTACTCGTAGCACCCTTTGTGCGCCTCGATGATCCGAAGATTCGTCGGCTCGCCGATGATCGCCGCCATCGGCATGGGGCCGGTCCGAAGCAGGTCGCTGATGAGAACCGGGGCTCCGAGGCATCCGATCTCTTCGTCGTAGGTGAGGGCGATGTGTACAGGCCGCTTCAGATCAGCGGCTGCAAACACCGGGACCATGGCGAGGCAGCAGGCGATGAAACCCTTCATGTCGACCGCTCCACGCCCGTAGACCCGTTGGTCACGACGGGTGGCCAGGAATGGTGCTCCGGTCCAGGCCTCCTCGTCTTCAGCCGGCACGACATCGGTATGGCCCGAGAGGATCACACCCCCGTCCACGTCAGGACCGATCGTGGCGAGCAGGTTCGCCTTCCGACCGTCGGCGTCATAGGTGATCGATGTCCGTGCTCCCGTACCACGCAGCAGCTGATCGGCGTACTCGATGAGATGCAGATTCGAATCGGAGGTGACCGTCGGGAAGCCGATCAGATCGCCCAGGAGGAGCATCGTCTCGTTGCGGAGGTCGTTGTTCACGCGGGAACCTCACGCACGACATCCGCGGCGCTCTCGGTGTACCGGTTCAGCACGTCGACGACCGTACCGGTGTCGACCATCGAACCAGTGGCGACGATGGCGATTCGATCTCCGAACAGCGAACGGTCTCGGAAGAGAAGAGCGGCGATCGGCGTAGCGGCAGCTCCCTCCAGCAGGATCTTCTCGCACATGATCGACTCGGCCATTGCAGCACCGATCTCCTGCTCGGTGACGAGCACGATCTCATCGACCAGGTCACAGACCATGGCGAACGTATGGGTGTTCTCGACGGTGATCCCACCTTGGAGGCTGTCGGCGAGGCTCTCGACCTCGTCGATGACGACCGGATGACCGGCCTGGCGGCTCTCGTACATCGCCGCCCCGCGGTCCATCGACACTCCGATGACACGCGCTGACCGCGATGATTTCACGGCCAGGGCGATTCCGGCGATCAGAGCGCCACCCGATACGGGAACGATGACCGTGTCCAGGTCCGACCAGTCCTCCAACAACTCGAGCCCGATGGTGCCGTGGCCCGCCGTGGTGGCGGGGTCGTTGATCGGGTCGACGAGGGCGTATCCCATCCCGGCGAGTTCGGCGGCACGCTCGGCGGCATCGTCCTGGCTGTCGCCCACGATCTCGAGGGTCGCCCCGGCCTCCCTGAGAGCCGCTCGTTTGTCAGCGGTGGTGTTGGTCGACATGCAGACCGTCGCAGGCAGACCGAGCCGACCGGCGACATGGACCACTGCCCGCCCGTGGTTGCCCGTCGAATATGTCACGACTCCACGCTCGGGATCGACGTCGTCGAGGCCGAGGATGACGTTCCCCGCCCCGCGGACCTTGAACGACCGGGTGTCCTGGGTGGATTCGAGTTTGAGTCGCACGTCGGCGTTGCGGGCACGGGAGAGAGTCGATGATCGGGTGAGCGGGGTGTGGTGGGCGAGTCCGGCGAGTCGGGCTCTGGCCCGGTGGACGGCTGTCACGCTGGGTCCGGCGGGCACCGCTCAGGCCTTCACGAACAGCTCACGGGGGTAGTTCGTGAGAGTCTGTGCGGGGCCGTCGTCGGTGATCAGAATGCTCTCGGTGATCTCCAGACCCCACGAGTCCATCCACAGGCCTGGCATGAAGTGAAACGTCATCCCCGGTTCGAGGATCGACTCGTCCTCGCTTCGAAGACTGATGGTGCGCTCACCCCAGTCGGGCGGGTAGCTGATCCCGATCGGGTATCCGCACCGTGCCGACCGCTCGATTCCCGCTCGCTCGAGTGTGGCGTGAAGTGCGTTGGCGACATCCTGGGCGCGACGGCCCGCTCTCGCCGCGTCGATTCCGGCCTCGAGCCCCTCGAGCAGTGCCGCCTCCGCCCGCCTGATCTCGTCCGGAGGTGTGCCGAGGTAGGCCGTTCGTGACAGGGGGGCGTGGTATCGCCGGTGACAGCCGGCGATCTCGAAGAACGTGCCGGCGCCCCGCTCGAGTGGTGTGTCGTCCCAGGTGAGGTGTGGGGCCGAGGCATCGATCCCTGTCGGGAGGAGCGGGACGATTGCTGCGTAGTCGCCACCGTGCCCGTCAGCGCCCATCGCCGAGGCGTGGAGTATCTCGGCGACCAACTCGTTCTTGCGCATGCCGGGCTCGATGGTCTCCCGGATCCTGTCATGCATCGACTCGACGATTCTCGCTGCCCGGCGCATGTAGGTCAGCTCTCGCTCGGACTTCACCATGCGTTGCCAGTTCACCAGCGCCGTCGCGTCGATCAGCGTCGCATTCGGAAGGCCAACCTCGAGGTGACCATGCGCTGCGGCCGAGTAGTAGTAGTTGTCGAGTTCCACGCCGATGCGGGCACCACCATGCCCGTGAGCCGTCAACAGCTCGGCCAGGTGCTGGTGGGGGTGGCGGACCGTCGACTGGACGTAGTTGTCTGGATAGCCGGCGATCCGGTCCTGCGACATGTAGACGGTTCGCTTCGCTCCCTTGGCATCCTGGCCGCGGCCCCACCAGAGCGGATCGTTCTCGAGATCGACGACGACCGCCTGATGGGTGTAGAACGACCAGCCGTCATACCCGGTGAGCCATGCCATGTTGGACGGGTCGGTGGCGATCAGCACCTCGATGCCGCGTGACTCCATCTCGGCCCGCACTTTGGCGAGCCGAATGGCATATTCCTCGCGCGTGAACGGAAGGTCCACGGGAGGTGGGGCGGCTTGGCTCGTCATCTGTGGCCCTCGACGTGATGTTTACGTGGTTCGTTCGCTGCTCGTGGCGTGCCGCGCACAGTCAGTGAGAGAGGACGGCTTCGAGAAAGGACTTCGTGCGTTGGTGCTCGGGACTCTTGAAGATCTTCGACGGGGGTCCCTGCTCGAGGATCTTGCCTTTGTCGAACATCAGGACGCGGTCCGCCATCTCCGACGCGAACCCCATCTCGTGGGTCACGAGCATCATGGTCATGGTGCCCGACTCAGCCAGGTTCCTGAGCACGCCGAGCACTTCGCCGACCAATTCGGGATCGAGTGCCGACGTCACCTCGTCGAACAGCATCACCTTGGGCTCGACCGCCAGCGACCGGGCGATCGCCACTCGCTGCTTCTGGCCACCGGAGAGCTCTGATGGCTTGTGACCCATCTTGTCGCCGAGACCAACCGACGTGAGGAGGTCGGCGGCCCGCTCGCTGGCTTCCTCTTTTGAGAGGCCGTGCACCTTGATCGGAGCGAGTGTGACGTTCTCCATCGCGCTCATGTGCGGAAAGAGATTGAAGTGCTGGAAGACCATGCTGACGTCGCTTCGCACACTGCGGATGTGCTTCTCGCTCGCCGGAACCATCCCGTCGTTGTCCTCGTGATAGAGATGGCGCCCGTCGATCTCCACGGTGCCACTGTCGGGTCTCTCGAGCGTCATCGCCACTCGCAGGATCGTGGTCTTGCCGGACCCGCTGGGGCCGATGATGACGACCTTCTCGCCGGGGGCGACGTCGAGGTCGAGTTCACGGAGGACGTGGTTCTCACCCCATGACTTGTCGACTCCGCGCATCCGCACCATCGTGTCGGAATGGACGGTTCGGTTGACCTCAAGTTGACTCATAGCCGTACTTCCTTTCCAAGAACTGCACGAACAACGCGGCTGGGACACTGACCACCAGGAACAGAATTCCGGCGATGGTCATCGGCTCGACGAAACGGAAGGTCTGGCTCCCGATCGACCGGGCGGCGAACAGGACGCCGGCAACCCCGATCGAGGATCCAAGTGGAGCGTCTTTGATCATCGCCACGAAGTAGTTGCCGAGGGCCGGGATCACCTTGGGGATCGCCTGCGGGAGAATGACCTTCAACCACTTGGTCTGTGGACCGAGGTTGAGGGCGATCGATGCTTCCCACTGACCCGACGGCACGGCTTCGATACCTGCCCGATACGCCTCGGAGGCGTAAGTCGCATAGTGGACGCCCAGGCCGATCACGAGGGCCGGGAAGGCGTCGAGGACGATCCCGAACTCCGGCAGAGCGAAGAACACGAAGAAGAGCTGGATCAGCAGCGGGGTGCTTCGGATGAAGTCGATCACCGCCGCGAACGGCCAGGAGACCCACCGACTCTCTGCCCGGCGCCCCAGCGCCAGCACCAACCCGAGGAGGAGAGCGAAGACGATCCCGACCAGTGTTGCCGCGATCGTCGTGAGCATTCCCTCCCACACGTCGGGAAGGATCTCGCGGGCGAACTCCCAGTCCCATGCCTGGTTCAATTTCCTGCTCCTGCATCGACGGTGATCGCGGCCTTCCTGGGCCTGGGCTTGACGCCAAACTTGGCTGCCATCCGACGCTCAGCGAACTTGAAGATCTGGGAGATGATCATCGCCAGCGCGAAGTAGATGATCAGAACGTTGAAGTAGAGCACCGGCGTCGTCGCCCCGCCGTCGCTGAACAGGAACTGTTGACGAAGTTTCTGTACCTCGAAGGCGAGGTCGGACAGGGTGATCAACGAGACGAGAGCGGTGCCCTTCATGATTTCGATCACGAGATTCCCGAATGGCGGGAGGATGACCGGTACTGCCTGCGGGAGCACCACATATCTGAGTCGCTGTGTCTCGCTGAGGTTGAGAGCGATACTGGCCTCGGTCTGGCCCTTGGCCACCGATTTGATGGCTCCGCGGACGATCTCGGCTCCGTAGGCACCCATGTTCACGCCCAGGGCGAGGATGCCGGCCACCATCGGAGACCATCCCTCGATGTCGAACAGGATCGGAACCGCGAAGAACATCCAGAACAACAAGATGATGGCCGAGGCGCCTCGGGCGAACTCCACGTACACCGATGCAAGTCGCCGGACCCAGGCCCGGTCGGACAGGCGGCCGATACCGACCGTGACCGACAGGATGGTCCCGAGCACCACCGATCCGATGAGCACCTGGAGCGTCACCACGAGGCCCTCCATCAGGCGGGCGTAGTTGCTCCCGCTGAGTATCAGGTCACCGAGCACGTCGTATCTCCTGGGTCGTGACCTGGTGGGCAGGGGAATACCCGACCCACCAGGTCTCTCGCCTCAAGGATTCGCCAGTTCGTCGGCGGTGAGGTTGGCGGCTTTCTCGACGTCGGCGGATGCGAAGCCGAAGCTGGTGACGATCTCTTCGACCGTCCCGTCTGCTTGCAGTTCTTTGAGTACGTCGTTGAAGGCGTCACGGAATCCCTGGTCGAGGAATCCGAAGCCACCGCAGCCGACCTGCTCGACACCGTCGATCACCGGGAAGAATCCTGGCGTCGCTTCGATGCCGTCACGGGCCTCGGCCTGGGTGTTGACGGTGAGCGCCGTTCCTGAGACTGCGTCGACGCGTCCGGCGGCGAGTGCGTCGTACTGGGCGTTGACGTCGGCGAACCGTTCGATCTGATCGTCGGGAACACCAGAGTCGACGGCGTAGCCCTCGTCGACTGCTCCTGACAGCACCGCCACGGTGGCGCCAGAGTCGATGACCGACTGGAAGTCGGTGACGCTCATCGGGTTGCCTGCCTGGACGGCGAATGCGTTGGAGATGCAGTAGTCGGGGTCGGAGAAGATGATCTGTTGGGCACGTTCGGGGGTGATGAACATGCCGGCGGCGATCATGTCGAACTGTCCTGCTTGCAGACCCGGGATGAGTGCTCCGAAGTCGACAACGGATGCTTCGACGTTGTCGATACCGAGTTCGGCGAGGACCGCCTTGGCGACCTCGGGAGCTTCCCCGGTCACATTGCCCGACTCGTCCTCGTACCCATACGGAACCTCATTGGCGATACCCACTGTCACCGTTCCATCGTCCTGGAGCTCACCGAGAAGCCCGTCCGCTGTTGCGGAGTCTCCTGAGTCGGCGCTTCCGGGATTGGCGAGGTCGTCGGCGGTGAGGTTGGCGGCTTTCTCGACGTCGGCGGATGCGAAGCCGAAGCTGGTGACGATCTCTTCGACCGTCCCGTCTGCTTGCAGTTCTTTGAGTACGTCGTTGAAGGCGTCACGGAATCCCTGGTCGAGGAATCCGAAGCCACCGCAGCCGACCTGCTCGACACCGTCGATCACCGGGAAGAATCCTGGCGTCGCTTCGATGCCGTCACGGGCCTCGGCCTGGGTGTTGACGGTGAGCGCCGTTCCTGAGACTGCGTCGACGCGTCCGGCGGCGAGTGCGTCGTACTGGGCGTTGACGTCGGCGAACCGTTCGATCTGATCGTCGGGAACACCAGAGTCGACGGCGTAGCCCTCGTCGACTGCTCCTGACAGCACCGCCACGGTGGCGCCAGAGTCGATGACCGACTGGAAGTCGGTGACGCTCATCGGGTTGCCTGCCTGGACGGCGAATGCGTTGGAGATGCAGTAGTCGGGGTCGGAGAAGATGATCTGTTGGGCGCGTTCGGGGGTGATGAACATGCCGGCGGCGATCATGTCGAACTGTCCTGCTTGCAGACCCGGGATGAGTGCTCCGAAGTCGACAACGGATGCTTCGACGTTGTCGATACCGAGTTCGGCGAGGACCGCCTTGGCGACCTCGGGAGCTTCCCCGGTCACATTGCCCGACTCGTCCTCGTACCCATACGGAACCTCATTGGCGATACCGATGGTGACGGTGCCCGAATCCCGGAGTTGGGTGACGAGGTCTCCCGACGGCGCAGCCGTCGTCGTGGTGTCGCCGTCATCAGTCGTGGTGTCAGTGGTCTCGTCGTCGCCGCCACCGCAGGCGGCCAGGACCAGCGAGAACACTGCGATCAGGCCGATGACCCGCAGTAGTCGCTGTCGTGTGTCTGGTTTGTTCATGTGGTCTCTCCGTGGTCGATGTCGTTCTGCAGGGTCAAATCTCGCCTGAGAGGGTGCGTCGTTGCGGCTTGTCGACGTCCTCTCCGGTCGTCTGTCGGCGTGCTCCTCCCGGCGCACTCTAAATGGGGTCCTTCGCCCGTGTCCACTGAGTGTGCAGTGTGAATACGATCTGTATACAATGTCGTAACAGGAACGACACGTCCTTCGTGGGGGCCGCAGATGACCGAAAAGCCCGTCAAACCGTCAGCCGAACAGATCTATGAGCTGCTGCGTGAGCGGATCTGCCTGCTCGATATCGAGCCCGGTGAGCGACTCCCCGAGGAGGCGCTCGCGGCCGAGTTCGGGGTGAGCCGAACCCCCATCCGTCAGGTTCTCGATCGACTCGAGTTCGAGCATCTGGTCGTGCAGAATCCGGGCGCCGGCTCCACTGCCGCTCCCGTGGACATGAAGTCGATTCGTGACGTGTGGGCTCTGCGACTCAAGGTCGCCGAATTGGTCGGGGACTTCGTTCGACTGCCCGCCTCGCCTGCCGTGATCGATGAGGTGGTGAGTATCGGCCGTGAGCTCACCGATGTTCGCCGGTCCCGCGACCTCAGGGCGCTCGGCGCCCTCTACAACCGGTACCACGCTGCGGTGTTGAAGACGTTCTCGAACGAGACGCTTCGCTGGATCCACGATCTCTTGTATCACCAGACGGCCCGGGTGTGGATGCAGTTCCTCCCCGAGCTCGACCTGGACGCCGAAATCGATCTCATGGCCGAGGAGATCAGCCAGACACTCGATGCCATGCGCGGCAGCTCCGGGGCGTGGCTCGCCGAGATCCGCGCCAAGCACATGCACATGCTCCTGACCCGGTTCAACGAGCATCTCACCAAACCGCTGGTCTGACTCGGACCCGACGACTCTCGAAAACGGAGGTAGTTCACACATGCCTGGAATGAACGAAAACCCGGGGCGGGGAACGCTCTCGGTCTGGGGCGGCGAGGACCGCTATCTGGTCGATCGCGCAACCCAGGTGCCGGTCGTTCACAGCGTCTCGTTCGGTTACGACGACCTCGACGACTGGCTCGACGTGGCCAGTGGAAAACAGAGCGGGCACATCTATGGACGGAACACCAACCCGACCGTCGCCGTGTTCGAGGAGAAGCTACGGCTCCTCGAGAGTGCCGAGGCCGCCACGTCCGCCGCGACCGGGATGGCAGCGATCAGCAACTCGCTGCATGCCCATCTCAGGCCCGGTGACCGAGTCGTCAGTGTCAAGGACACCTATGGCGGGACCAGCAAGGTCTTCACCGACTTCCTTCCCGAGTTCGGGATCGACGTCGCGCTCTACGACACGACGGACTTCGATGCGATCGAGGCGGGCGTCGGAGAAGGATGTGACGTCCTCTACCTGGAGACGCCGACCAACCCGACGCTCAAGATCCTCGATCTCGAGCGGCTGATCGCCGCCGGCCACGATGCCGGGGCGATCGTCATGGTCGACAACACCTTTGCGACGCCGATCAACCAGAGTCCGCTGGCACTCGGCGCCGATCTCGTGATCCACAGCGCCACCAAGTTCCTGGGGGGTCACGCCGACGCATTGGGAGGTGTGGTCGCCGGGCGGAAGGACCTCATCGACACCGTGTATCACTATCGGGAGATCAACGGGGCGACACTCGATCCGATGGCGGCCTATCTCCTGCTGCGGGGGATGAAGACGCTGCACCTCAGAGTCGAGCGTCAGACGCAGAACGCCCAGCGGGTGGCTGAGTACCTCGAGACCCACCCCAAGGTGACCGTCGTCAACTATCCGGGCCTCGAGTCGCACCCGCAGCACGACATCGCCCGCCGGCAGATGCGCGGATTCGGGGGCATGCTCAGCTTCGGCCTCGTCGGCGAGTTCGAGGGTGTGAGGCGGTTCCTTCCGGGTCTGCGCATGGCGCACGCGGCTGCCAACCTCGGGTCGGTGGAAACGATCGTCGGACCCCCGGCGACCACCAGCCACGTGGAGTTGAACAGCGATGAGCGCGCCAGTCTCGGGATCCCGGAGGGGTTGATCAGGTACTCGACCGGCATCGAAGACGTCGAGGATCTCCTCTCCGACCTCGAGTCCGCCCTCGACGGCGTCTGACCCGCACCGGTGGGAAGCATCCGCGTTCTGACGGAGACCGATCTCCGCTCGGTCGTCGGGCTCGCGCCGGAAGAACTGTCGGTGGTGGAGTCGGTCTATCCGCTGATCAGCGATGGTCGGGCGGCCATGCCCCCGATCATGCGGGTCGACGTGCCCGAGCACAACGGCGAGATCGACATCAAGTCCGCATACCTCCCGGGGCATCCCGGCATCGCCGTCAAGGTCTCGGCAGGCTTCTTCGACAACCCGTCTCGGAACCTTCCGAGTCTCGGCGGCCTCGTCATGCTGTTCGACACCGAGACCGGCGTCCCGGCGGCTGCCCTGTTCGACAACGGATATCTGACCGACCTGCGGACGGCCCTCGCCGGAGCGGTGGCGGCACGCCACCTCTCGGTCGACGGCGCCTCCGTTGCCGGGGTGCTCGGCGCCGGTGTTCAAGCCGAGCTCCAACTCGCCGCCATCGCGTTGGTTCGTCCGATCGAGCGGGGACTGGTCTGGGCTCGACACTCCGAGCGAGCCATCGACTGTGCCAGACGAATCAGCGATCGGATTGGTATCCGGGTCGACGCTGTCGACGAGGTCGCCGCCGCGTCTGGCGCCGACATCCTGGTGACTGCGACGCCAACCCGCGAGCCGCTCGTCACTGTTGAGATGCTGCATCCGGGCCTCCATGTGACCGCCGTCGGCTCGGATGCCGAGCACAAACAGGAGTTGACCGCCGACGCAGTCATGGCGGCTGACCTGTTCGCATGCGACTCGCGACCACAGAGCCGGCGTCTTGGCGAGTTGCGGTCCGTGACCGACGCAGGGCTCGAGCGGACGGCAGTGGAGTTGGGTGAGATCATCTCAGGTCTGGTCGGTGGCAGATCGGACGACGCAGACGTGACGATCTGCGACCTCACCGGGACCGGGGCGCAGGACACGGCCATCGCCGGGCTGGCGGTCAACCGGTGCATCGATGCCGGGCTCGGAGTCGAAATTGAAACTTGACCTCGCCGACGTCCGATCTGCCGCTGAACGCATCGCCGGCCTCGTTGTCAGAACGCCACTCGTGCCTGCGCCGGAGCTGTCCGAGCGATGGGGAGCCTGCGTCGGCTTGAAGCTCGAGGGCGTGCAACCGACCGGAAGTTTCAAGGTGCGAGGCGCGGCGTCGAAGATCCTCTCGCTGGGCGATGCTGCCTCCGATCGTGGTGTCGTGACGGCGTCGACCGGAAATCATGGCCGGGCGATGGCGTACGTCGCCTCACGCCTGGGAATACCGGCAGCCGTGTGTGTCTCGGAGAACGTTCCTGCCAGCAAGATCGCCGCGCTCGAGATCGCTCGGATGTGAACTGGTGATCGGCGGCGAGTCGCAGTCTGCCGCGCTCGACACCGCCGCTGAGCTCGTGCGCGAGCGTGGCATGACCCTGGTCCATCCGTTCGATGATCCACACGTCATCGCCGGGCAGGGGACACTCGGGCTCGAGATCGTCGAGGACTCGGCGGATGTGGAGACCGTGCTGGTGCCGATGTCGGGGGGCGGGCTGATATCGGGGGTGGCGCTGGCGATCAAGAGCATGCGCCCGACCGCCCGAGTGGTGGGTGTCTCCATGGACCGGGGAGCGGTGATGGCGGCCAGTCTCGCAGCAGGGCACCCGGTGGAGTTACCCGAGGAGCCGACGCTCGCCGACAGCCTCCAGGGAGGGATCGGAGTGGACAACCGCTGGACGTTCCAGATGTGTCAGGAACTCGTGGACGATGTGGTGCTCCTCACCGAAGATGAGATTCGGGAGGCCATGAGATTCGCGATGGATTCGCATCGGCTCATCCTGGAAGGCGGTGCTGCCGTGGGGATCGGTGCGATTCTGTCCGGAAAGACCACCGGGCTGGGCCCGGTCGCCGTCGTCTGCTCCGGAGCCAACGCCGAGCCATCCCAGATCGGGGAGCTCGCAGCCGCGATGTGACAGCCGGTCAGACCGGATGGTGAAGTGTCGCCTCGAGATGGATCTGGTGAAGCTGGCCGACAGCCGCCATCGAGAATCGATATCGGAGCTCGGGCCGTCCGTCGCTCGCTACCTCGATGTTCCGCTCTGTGTCCCGCACGTCCTTGGCAGTCGGAGTGCGCTCGATCGCTCCGGACCGCAGCCGGAGGTGGCCTCCGTCGACCGATCCGGTCAGGATCTCGGCGATCCCGGTGGGGTGGGCGATGACCCACTCGATCCGTCCGGGTCCGATCGAGCGCACGTATCCCATCTCGGCGTGCAACGGCTCGCCGGTTCCGAGCCGCTTCGTCCGCTGGCGGTAGGAGAGGAACGGCTTGTTCGGGCCTGGTTCGAACTTGACCGTCTCCTGGTAGTCGAAGTCCTCGATCGTCGGATACGTGCCATGCCCGAAGCCGGTCCAGGTGCCGATGAGAAATTCGAGCTGTCCCAGATCCTCGTGCAGTGTCATATCGATGTGAAGCCTATCCAGCCGGATCGTGCGTGGGCGAGAGTCCTTCGGTACGTTTGCGGCGTGTATCCGAATCGCATTGTCTGTCTCACCGAAGAGCCGACCGAGGTGCTGTACGCCCTGGGCGAAGAGGACCGGATCGTAGGGATCTCCCAGTTCACGGTTCGCCCCGAACGGGCGACCACAGAGAAGCCCAAGGTCTCGGCGTTCACCAGCGCACGGACCGAGAAGATCCTCGCGCTGGAACCCGATCTCGTCGTCGGGTTCTCCGATATCCAGGCCGACATCGCTCGTGATCTGATCAAGGCCGGCGTCGAGGTGTGGATCAGCAACCATCGAACCGTCGCCGGGATCGTCGGATACGTTCGGAGACTCGGTGCGATGGTCGGAGTGGCGGAGCGGGCGGATGCATATGCAATCGTCGCTCGAGTCGCACATCGAGGCCGTGCGGGCCGCAGGTGAGGCGCTCCCGAACCGACCCCGGGTGTACTTCGAAGAGTGGGACGACCCGATGATCTCTGGGATCGGCTGGGTGTCCGAGATCATTGACATCGCAGGCGGCATCGACGTGTTTGCCGACCTCGCCACCCAGTCGCTCGCCCAGGGCAGGATCGTCGCCGATCACACCGAGGTCATCCGCAGAGAGCCAGACATCATGTTGGCGTCGTGGTGTGGCAAGAAGTTCCAGCCGGCGGTCGTCGAGGCGCGCGATGGGTGGCCCGGGATGGCCGCGCTCCGGACGGGCCAGGTCCACGAACTCGATGCGTCGATCATCCTCCAGCCGGGACCGGCCGCTCTCACCGACGGGCTGGACGCCGTCCACCGGATCGTGGAGCAATGGGGCCACCCCTCACAGGCGCAGAATCGTGGATAGCCTGCAGATGTGACATCACTGCCCGCCGAGCGCGACATCTACTGCAACCGGACACTCAACCTGCGATCGATCAAGGTCATCGGATACGACCTCGACTACACCCTCGTCCACTACAACACTCTCGAATGGGAGCGCAGGGCCTATCACCACACCCGCGTGCGGCTCGCCGAACGGGGGTGGCCGGTCGACGATCTGACGTTCGATCCCGACCAGGTGATCCAGGGGCTGACCCTCGACCTCGAGCTGGGCAACCTGCTCAAGGTGACCCGTTTCGGATATGTGATCCGGGCGGTTCACGGCACCCGGCTGCTCGAGTTCGATGAGCTCCGCCGGGCGTACGCCGGGACGTTCGTCGATCTGTCCGAGCCGCGATGGCGCTTCGTCAACACGCTGTTCTCGCTGTCTGAGGCGACGCTGTTCGCCCAGCTCGTCGACCTGGCCGACAAGGGATCCATCCCCGAGGTGATGGGATACGACGATCTCTACCGGACCATCCTCGGTGCGCTGAACGCCGCTCATCTCGAGGGAACGCTCAAGGGAGAGATACTCGCCGACCCCGATCAGGTTCATCGAGCCAGACCCCGACGTGGTCGACACTCTGCGAGACCAGCGGAGCGCCGGGAAGCACCTCATGCTGATCACCAACTCCGATTGGGGCTATGCCAACCGGATCATGACCCATGTGTTCGATCCGGAGTTGGGACGCGGGAGAGACCTGGCGTGATCTCTTCGACACGGTGATCGTGTCGTCCAACAAGCCAGGATTCTTTGCTGGCAATCAACAGCTCTATCGGGTGGTAGACGAGGAGCAGGGTCTGCTCAGGCCCGAGTACGGCATGATCGAGCCCGGTGGGGTCTATTTCGGGGGCTCGGCCCGCCGGGTCGAGGAGAGCCTGGGTGTGTCCGGCGACGAGATCCTGTATGTGGGTGACCATCTCTTCGGTGACGTCCATGTGTCGAAGTCGCTGCTCCGGTGGCGGACTGCGCTCGTGATCCGCGAACTCGAATCCGAGATCGTGGCGTTGCACGGGTTCGCCGAGAGCGAGGGGGAGTTGGTCGAGATGATGGCCGAGAAGCAACGGTTGGAGTCGCAGTTGGCAGAGCTCCGGCTCGAGCGCCAGCAGATTCGCGCAGGCTCTCGTCCGGCCGAGCGAACGTGCCGACGTCGACAGCGAGTTCGATCTCGTCCGACGCGGCCTCTCCGAACTGGATGACCGGCTCACGCCGTTGGCAATCGCGGCGGGAACGCTCAGCAACGATGCCTGGGGACTCCTCATGCGGTCCGGTGTCGACAAGAGCCTCTATGCGAGACAGGTCGAGCGGTACGCGGACGTGTACACCTCGCGTGTCTCAAACTTCAGGGCGGCCACCCCGTACGCCTTCCTTCGGGCGTTTCGGAGCCCGCTTCCCCACGATGCGGTCTGACGACTGACGTCGGCTGGATCGGTTGGCATCTATGGGATGGAGGTGGTGTTGCGTTCGCTAGCGTGAGCGCCGTCCCCGAGACGACCAGGTAGCGACAGTGGCAGGGCCACTCCTCACATCGCCAGAGCGCCCGATCGGCACGCCACTGCGGTCCACCTTCGTCCTGGCGTTGCTCTATCTGTTCCTCGTCGGCGTCAAGCTGCTCGAGTCGGGAATCAAAGGAATCGGGTCCGACTACACCGACCCGCTGTTCGAGAGCGTCTCGAATCCCGTGGCCGGGCTGTTCGTCGGGATCCTGGCGACGGTGTTGGTGCAGTCGTCGTCGGTCACGACGTCCACCATCGTGGGGCTGGTGGCGAGCGGAGTGATCGGCGTCGAGGCGGCCGTCCCGATGATCATGGGAGCCAACATCGGGACCACCGTGACGAACACGCTGGTCTCGCTCACCCACGCCCGCCGCGGTGAAGAGTTCAGGTCGGCGCTCACGGCTGCGACGATGCACGACTTCTTCAACCTCCTCGCGGTGGCCGTTCTGCTGCCGCTCGAGCTTCTGACAGGGATGCTGTCGAGAGCGGCGACCTGGATCGCAGAGCTGATGGTCGATGGGAGCGTGGGTGCCGAGTTCGACTCGCCGATCAAAGCTGCGGTTTCGTGGGCAGGTTCGGTTGTGCGAGATCTGATCGATTCGCTGCTCGCCAACGCCACGGTGTCCAGCGTCGTATCGATCGTCGCTGCGATCGGGATCATCTTCGTGGCACTCACCTTCATCACGAAGAACATGCGGGTGCTGGTGGCCGACCGGATCGAGCGTGCGCTCAACGCGGCACTCGCCAGGTCCGGGCTCGTGGGCATCCTCGTCGGGGTGATCGTCACGATCTCGGTGCAGTCGTCGAGTATCACGACGTCGATCTTGATTCCGCTGGTTGCGTCCGGCGTGCTGGTAGTGCGCAACGCCTATCCGATCACCCTCGGAGCGAACATCGGGACGACGGTCACGGCTCTGCTCGCAGCCATGGCCGCCGGTTCTGTCGACGGGCTCACGATCGCGTTCACGCACACACTGTTCAATGTGGTGGCGATCCTGATCATCTATCCGTGGCCGCGCATCAGGTACCTCCCGGTGGTGCTCGCCGAACACCTCGCCGACATGGCGATGCGCCACAAGTCACTGGCTCTCGGATACACATTCAGTATGTTCGTGGTATTGCCGCTCGTTGGCATCCTCGTACTCGGATAGGAGGCAGGCGATGGTGATGGAGTTCTTCAGAAGTCGGGGAGAGTCGACGATCGGTGACGTCGAGCAGTTGCTCGTCACGATGCTCGAAGACGGCCTCGCCGTCTATGACGCGGCAACCAGCGCCGTGTTCGGTGGAGGCAAGAGCAGGGAGACCAAGCACACGGTCCGCTCGATCGACCAGGGGATCAACCGGGCCCAGCAGAACGTCCGGAGGGCATTGATGATGCACTCGGCGGTTTCGGGCACCGACCTCCCCGTCGTGCTCGCCTATATGTCGATCGTCAAGGATGCCGAGCGCGTCGGAGATCACGCCAAGAACCTCTACGACCTCGCCAGGTGGGGCGCAGACTTCTCCGGGGCCGGCGACGTCGACGAATTGACGCGATATCGGGATGCCGTCGGGCAACTGATCGTGGACACGAAGAACACGTTCGCCTCGAATGACGAGGAGATGGCCCAGCGGCTGATCAACAAAGCCGACGGATTCCTGTCAGATCATGAGAGCAATGTGAAGCGGGCCTTCCGGTCGGACGCGCCGGCCAGTGATGCCGTGGCTCGGGCCCTCTACTTCCGGTACCTCAAGCGAATTACGGCACACCTGATGAACATGCTCACTGCGCTGGTGATGCCGCTCGATCAGCTCGACTACTACGACGAGACCCCCGAGGATCGCTGAGTCCGCAGTCAGACGAGGAAGGCGAGTCCCACCGACAGCACGATCGCTCCGACCGCGCCTGGAAGCACCGACTTCCTGATCCCCGGCGAACCGGTCGCCCACACGATTCCAGCCTTGACGGCGGTGTTGGCCGCCGACGCCAACACGATCGCGTTCGACGCAGTAGCCGGGTCGATCGAGCCGTCGCCGCTCAGTTGAGACATCGAGAGGGTGATCGCGTCGACGTCGGCGAGA
This sequence comes from uncultured bacterium, assembly GCA_963745865.1. Classification (GTDB taxonomy): domain Bacteria; phylum Actinomycetota; class Acidimicrobiia; order Spongiisociales; family ZC4RG35; genus JAHEDH01. The sequence continues at coordinate 22,193 of CAVUYZ010000004.1, forward strand.
CCGGAGGCGATTGCCCCGACATAGATTCCTGTCGATCCCAACCACATGTCGAGTGCCTTGGATCCGATGAGCACCGCGCCATAGAGGAGGCCGAACTGGATCGCCGGAGCGAGCTTGAACGGGTTCGAGAAGCTCTCGCCCCGACCGGCCGTTGCGGTGGCCTCACCCTCGTCCCGGAAGTAGAGCGCACCGGCCCATCCGGCGGCGACGAGCCCGCCGGCCGTGATCGGAAGCCACACCCTGGGAAGGAGCCCGGTGTTGACGACACCCACCTCGATGAGGATTCGGCCGAACATGATCACCCATGCCAGCAGCACCCCGAGTCCGAGCACCCGGGACAGGGGTTCGTTCGACCGGCTTCGCTCCGAGAGCGTCATCGTCGCTGCGGTCGAAGAGACGAGCCCACCGAGGATCCCGGTGAGTCCGATGCCCCGCCGTGGACCGACGGCCTTGATGAGGATGTACCCGACGAAGGAGAGCCCGGAGATGAACACCACCATCAAACCCACGTTGTAGGGGCTCACGGCGTCCCATGGGCTCGGGCCGAATGTCTCGTCCGGCAGCAGCGGGAGGGCGAGAGCGGCGACGATCGCGAATTTCAGGGTGGCGAAGACGTCTTCCTGTCCGATGCGTGCCGACAGCTTCCGGGTGAACGGCTTGACGGCGAGCACCGTCGCCGTCAACACACCGAGCGCGGCGGCGATGGGGAGCTCGTCGAACCCCGCCAGCGCACCGGCGATGAAGGTGATGATGGCCGCCATCTCGGTCGTGAGGCCGATCTCGCCGTTCTTGGTTCCGGCGTAGTAACCGATCGCAAGCAAGGATCGAGACTGCGAGGACGACGGTCGCGAGGATCAGCGGCTGTTCGTGTCTGCTCGGAGAGGAGTGCGGCGATGGCGCCGCTGACGCTGATGAGCGAGAAGGTGCGTGCTCCCCCGAGGAGGTCGTCGAGGTCGTTCTGCTTGGCGTATTCACGTTGCATGCCGACGAGCAATCCGACGCCGAGCGCTACTCCGACCCGCGCCATGACATCAACGAAATCCATTCAGTTCCTCCTCGCCATCCCAGGATACGAACCCCCACCACCCCGGAAAGAGCAGTAAGACCTCTGCGCAAACCCAGGGTTGCAGTGACGACATACCGTGCCTGGGGCCCACGGTTGCCGACGGCGGTCGGGTACAGGCGCGAACCGTGGGCTCCTGAGACGACATACCGTGCCCACAACCCTGGGTTGAGAACAGGGCGCGCCGTACACTTGGGGGGTGGCCCGGCCGTACTTTCGGTATCGAGAGGGACTGACGTTCGAGGATCTCGTCGCCGGGATTCACCTTCGATGTCCCCGAGCGGTTCAACCTTGGCTCGGCCTGCTGTGATCCCCATCCCGCCGATGCCGTCGCCCTGATCTCGATCTCCGATGACGGATCCCGGGAAGAGACGACCTACGGAGAGCTGTCCGATCGATCCTCACGGCTGGCGGGAGCCCTCCAACGCACCGGCATCGGTCGGGGCGACAGGGTGGGGGTGGTGGCACCGCAGTCGCTGGCCACCGCGATCGCCCATCTCGGAATCTGGAAGCTCGGCGCGGTCTCGTTGCCGCTCGCCTCGCTGTTCGGTCCGGATGCGCTCCGGTACCGACTCACGGACTCCGGCGCACAGACGGCGATCGTGTCGCCCGACAACGTGGCCAAAGTGCGTGAGGCCGTGAGCGGTTTGCCGATCATCGAGGTCGGCGCCGAGTTCGACGCCCTCACATCCGGCGCTCCGATCGCGCCGGTCGACACCGGCTCGGAGGACCCGGTGTTCTTGATCTACACATCGGGGACGACCGGCCCGCCCAAGGGAGCGCTCCACGCGCATCGGACCCTGTTCGGCCATCTCCCGGCCTTCGAGCTGTACTACGACTTCGCCCCGCAACCGGGGGACATCATCTGGACACCGGCCGACTGGGCATGGATCGGAGCGCTGATGGATGTGGTCGTCCCCGCCTGGTTCTACGGGATGACGGTGCTCACCGACCGCGCCGACTTCGAGCCGCATCATGCGGTCAGACTGATGGCCGATCACGGCGTGACGTTGGCTTTCCTTCCCCCGACAGCGCTCAAGATGATGCGCGCGGCGGGAGTCGACGGCTCCGGCCTTCGGCTCCGAGCGATCTTCACCGGCGGTGAGCCACTCGGCGAGGAGATGCTCAGTTGGGCGAACGACACACTCGGCTGTGCGATCAACGAGGGCTACGGGCAGACCGAGGCCAACATCGTCGCCGGTAACTCGTCACGGGTGTGGCCGGTGCGGCCGGGCTCGATGGGCAAGGCGATACCCGGACACGACGTCCAGGTCCAGGACGATGACGGGGAGCGACTGATCGGTGAGATCGGCGAGATCGTCGTTCGACACCCGACCCCGTGATGATGCTGGAGTACTGGAACAAGCCCGAGGCGACCGAGGCCAAGTTCCGGGACGGGTGGCTCCTGACTGGGGATCTCGGCCGGGAGGATGCGGATGGATACCTGTGGTTCGAGAGTCGCAAGGACGACGTGATCCTGTCGATGGGCTATCGGATCGGACCCGGCGAGATCGAGGAGTCGCTGATTGCCCACCCCTCGGTGGCGATGTGTGCCGTGATCGGAGTACCGGACGATCTGCGTGGAGAAGTCCCCGCCGCCTTCATCGTGCTCCGCGACTCATGGCCTGCCACCGACGATCTGGCGACCGAACTGCAGCATCATGTGAGGACCAGGCTGGCTGCCCACGAAGTGCCGAGGCGTATCACCTTCGTCGACGACCTTCCCCGTACCACTACCGGCAAGATCATGCGTCGGGCGCTCCGAGGCCGCTGAGTACGGCTGGATCCGCACATCCTCTCGAGCTGCCGGACGATCGTCGAGCTGACTCAGCCCTGGGCGAGCAGGGGCGACCGCCAATCCACCGGCAGGAGCTCATGGATGCCGTCGATCCCCTTCAACTCGGCGAGGAACGAGTCGCCAAACCGAAATGAGGGGTCGGCGCCAACGAGTTCCCGAATCACCGAGGAGACCACGATTTGTCCTCCGGCAGCGGCGGAAGTGACTCGGGCCGCCTTGTTGACCGCCAGGCCCATGACGTCGGTGTCGGTGCGGATCACGTCGCCCGCGTGGACGCCGATCCGCACCGCGTACGGGGCGTCTGCCGTCACGGTGGCTTGCTGGACGTCGACCGCACACCGGACGCCGGCTCGAGCCGAGGCGAACACGAGGAGGGCACCATCGCCCACGGACTTGATCACCTGGCCGCCCCTGCGTTCGGCGAGGTCGCCGACCAGTGAGATGTGCTCGGCCATCAGGTGGCTGTACCGACGATCGCCCATTTCCCGGGCATGTGCCGTGGAGTTCTCCACATCGGTGAACATGAGGGTCAGCATCCCCTCGTCGGCAAACTCCCCGAAATCCCTCTCGACATCGAGCGAGTCCAGGAGTTCCGAGACGGTGACGGTGAGGTCGAAGCCGAGCGTTTCCGCGTTCGGGACCGGATCGGACGAGTGCCACTGGACCAACCGCCACGTTCCGACGTCGAGCACGAACACGAAGGTGTGCCGCATCTCCCATTCGGCATCTCCCAGCCTCGCTGAGACCCTTGCCGCCCCCCAGGCGACGTGACCCGCCTCCCAAGCCTCGAGGTGATCGAACTCGAACGACATGCCGGCCATCTCTCTGATCTGTGCCTCGAAGATGGGCATGAAGGTTTCATGATCCCACCACTCAGCGGGGTCGGTCCCGATCGCCCGGAAGTCGGGACCCAGCGTGATCATCCGGCGGAGCGCAGGGATGTCTCCGGACTCCATCGAACGAATCATCCTCGTGACAATTGCCTCGATCTCAGGTGACGGGCGGGACGTGATCTCCGGCATGAAGCGGAACCGTAGCAATGGGATCTCACGGGGGCCCGCGATACCAGCGTCGATCCGATCGGGGTCGGCCCGGGAACCGGGTCAGTCCTCCTCGACGGTGATCGAGGCTGCGGTCATCTCCTCGATGGCTCGCCGGCCGTCGCCCGGCTGGATCTCGACGGGGGCGGAGGCGGTAGCCAGGACCGTCGTCGCCAGACCATGGCGAGCCGAGTCCAGCGCAGTGGCGCGGACACACACATCGAGTGCGAGCCCGACGACGACGGTCTTGTCGATACCGCGATCTTCGAGCAGGCCACGAAGCGCAGTCGGGGTTTCCTCACCCGAGTCCGGGTCCCGCATCGAGAACCCCGAGTACCCGTCTTCTCCGTTCGATCCCTTGCGGACGGTCGGTCCGGCGGTCAGCAGGCGTGGGTGGAGCTCCGCCCCCCAGGTGTTCATCACACAGTGGACCGGCCAGACCCCTCCGTCCGTGTCGAAGTGCGGGGTCGAGGAAGGGTGCCAGTCCTGGGTGTAGACGACGAACGCCCCGGCGGCGGCAGCACGAATGATCTCGATGTTCGACGCCGCCACCACCTCCTCGCCACCGTCGACATACAGCGATCCCGACGGATCAGCGAAGTCGTTCTGCAGATCGACGACGATCAACGCCGTCTTCGTGTCGTAGGAAGCCATGAGGCAACGATATGCGTTCTCGGCCGGGTCAGCCGGGCCGACGCCGCAGCCGGCCTGCGTACCCGCGATGGCTAGCGTCACGGGGGTGAGTGCGATCGAAACCGGGATGTTGTTCACCGATCACTATCAGCTGACGATGAGTCAGCTGTATCTGCGGATGGGGATGGCAGATCGGCGAGCGACATTCGACGCATTCTTCCGCTCATATCCGGACTATGGAAGCCATCAGGCCGGATACTGCATCACCGCCGGCTTGGGCCCCCTGGTCGACTGGATGGACTCGCACCGGGTTCGGCAATGCGGAGCGAGAGGTTCTCGAGGGTGTGAAGGGATCGAGCGGCAATCGTCTCTTCGACGATCGCTTTCTTGAGTGGCTGACCGAGATGAACGGGTTCGACTCCATCGAGCTGCGGGCGGTCCCCGAGGGGCGGGTGGTCCATCCCAACGCACCGACCGCGGTCATCACCGGCCCGCTCGGCGCTGCCCAGCTACTCGAGACGTCGCTTCTGAACCATCTCAACTACCCGACCCTGGTTGCAACGAAGGCGTCACGGGTGGTCGAGGCCGCCCAGGGGGCTCCGGTGCTCGAGTTCGGGATGCGTCGCGGCCCGTCGTGGGGAGCGAACGCCGGGACGCGCGCCGCGCTGATCGGCGGCGTCGACGCCTCGTCCAACGTCGGCATGTCCCACGTCCTCGGCACGAGCTCGAGCGGCACGCACGCTCACTCCATGGTGCAGGCGTTCATGGCGGTTGCCGGTGGCGAGAAGGCGTCGTTCGAGGCGTACGCCGAGGTCTACCCCGACGATTGCCTGCTCCTCGTGGACACCATCGACACGCTCGAATCGGGAGTGCCCAACGCGATCGCAGTGTTCGAGGATCTTCGCCGCAAGGGACATGAGCCGATCGGGATTCGGCTGGACTCGGGTGACCTTGCCCATCTCGCCGTTCGATCCGCCGCGATGCTCGATGCGGCGGGCTTCGGTGCGGTGTCGATCGTGATCTCGAGCGGTCTCGACGAGCTCACGATCTGGCAGATCCGGAACCAGATTGCGATCGAGGCGCCCAGGTACGGCGTCGACGCAGATCATCTCACCGCCCGCTTGGTGTTCGGCGTGGGGTCCAAGATGGTGACCTCGGAGGGTGATTCCAGCCTCGACGGCGTCTACAAGCTGGTGGCGATCGAGGGCAGCAACGGCGAGGACGTCCCCGCGATCAAGATCTCCGACACCCCCGAGAAGGTCCAGAACCCCGGGGTCAAGCAACTCGTCCGTATCTACGACTCTCGAGGGACGGCCACCGCCGATCTCATCGGCCTGGCGGATGAGGATCTGTCCGCCATGCCGCTCACGCTCAAGCATCCGACCCAACCCGGCGTCGAGCGGACCGTTGTGGCGGCCGGCGTCTCCGAGGTCGAGCCACTGCTGGCCGACGCGTTCGTGGGCGGCGTCGGGGTGCTCGGCGATGGCACCATCGAGGCGGCGCGCGCCAGACGGGATGCCGACGTCGAACGTCTCGACCCCGGGGTCCGGCGTCTGGTCAACCCCCACACCTATCACGTATCACTCTCGTCCGAGCTGGAGGCGATGAAGCGGCAACTCGTGGCGAAGTTCTCGGAGGGCTGACCCCGAGCTACCCGCGGGGCAGCTCGACCCTGATTCCGCCGGCGCTTCCCTCGACCACTTCGTGACCGAACGGTGTCAGTGCCGCTCCGGCCAACTTCACATGGGCGACAGCGAAGGGAATCCCGATGATCGTGACGGCATTGACGAACGCGGCGATGAGGTGCCCGATTGCCACCCACCAGCCGATGAGCAGGATCCAGAGGATATTGGCGATCGCTGAGCCGGCCCCGGCGGACTGCTTCTGAACCAGTGACCGTCCGAATGGCCACAGCGAGAACCCGGCCAGCCGGAAGGCAGCGACTCCGAGCGGTGCCGTGACCACCAGCACGAAGGCGATCATCCCTGCGATGGCGTACACGACCGCCATTTCCAGGCCACCGAGCACGAGCCAGAGGATGTTCAAGAGGAGTCTCATCGATTACTGACCGTAGTGCTCCGGCATCCCACTGCGGCCGTAGGGTGGACGACGATGGTCGAGAGGGCTGACGTGGTCGTGATCGGGGCCGGGGTCGCCGGTATCTCGGCGACCTACCACCTGACTGTGGTCCATGGCATCGACCGGGTGCTCGTGTGCGACGCGCGGGCGCCGTTGACGCTGACCAGCGACAAGTCGACGGAGTGCTATCGCAACTGGTGGCCGGGGCCCGACGACGCGATGGTCACCCTCATGAATCGGTCGATCGACCTGCTCGAGGCCTGGGCGGCTGAGAGTTCCAACGTCTTCAATCTGTCGCGTCGCGGGTATCTGTATCTGACGGCGGACGAGTCGAGGCTCGCAGGGATTCGGGAGCAAGCCTCGGCGATCTCGCGTCTCGGGGCCGGCCCGGTGAGAGTCCATCGCGGGGCCGGTAACGATCCGGCATATCCCGACGCTGCTGACGGTCCCAACGGTGCAGATCTGATGCTGGGTCGCGAGGTGGTGCATGCTCGCTTCCCGTACCTCAGTCGCCAGGTCGTCGGCGGATTGCACGTGCGTCGGGCGGGCTGGCTCTCCGCCCAACAGCTCGGAGCCTGGTTGCTCGACCAGGGCGCTCGAGGCCGGAGCCACCTATGTCCCGGAGGCTGTAATCGCCATCGAGGTCGCCGGCTCCCACGTGACGGGCGTCGTGCTCGAATCGGGTCGCCGTGTATCGACCGACCGTGTCGTGAACGCGGCGGGACCGCTGGTCGGAGACGTGGCGGACATGGTGGGCGTGTCGCTTCCGGTCCATCACGAGGTGCATCGCAAGGTGTCGTTCCGCGATCATCGCCGGGCCGTACCTCGCGAAGCGCCGATGCTGATCTGGGACGACGCCCAGGAGTTGTCCTGGACCCCGGATGAACGCGAGTCGCTGCTCGATGACCCGACGCTCGCTCCGCTGACCGGTGTGCTCCCGGCCGGTGCACACTGCCGGCCGGACGGCGGCGAGGATTCCCCGATCGTTCTCGGCCTGTGGGAGTACCGGTCCGACGTGCGCACGCCGACGTTCCCGATCCCCGACGATCCGATGTACCCCGAGATGGTGATGCGGGGGTTGTCGACGATGCTCCCGGCCATCGATCCGTACCTGGAGCGACTTCCGCAGCCGTATGTCGACGGCGGCTACTACACCAAGACCGTCGAGAATCGGCCGCTCATCGGTCCGTTCGGCCCCACGGGCGCCCATGTCATCGGGGCGCTCTCGGGGTTCGGTGTGATGGCCGCTCCTGCCGCCGGCGAGCTGGTCGCGGCCCATGTCGCGGGAGCCACCCTGCCAGGCTATGGGGATCCGTTCCTCCCCGACCGATACGCGAATCCGAACTACCTCGCAGGCTTTGCCGACCTCGCGTCAGGTCAGCTCTGACTACTCGACGGACCTGACGTGGACGGGGCTTGCTCCTATCGTCGAACACATGACTGACCACGTGATCACCTACAAACGGGCGCTCGCTGCGATCCCCGCGGATCGACGGCACCAGGACGTCCTCGAACGGGACCTCCTCGCCGCCGGCCTCTATGCGCCCCACGAATCCGACGATCAGGATCCGCACGAACGCGACGCGGTGTACGTCGTCATCAACGGGTCGGGCTTCTTCCGGGTCGGCGACCGCCGCGATCCGTTTGGCCCAGGAGACCTGTGTTTCGTCGAAGCGGCTGTCGAGCACCGGTTCGAGGACTTCACGCCCGACTTCGCGGCATGGCGTCTGCTCTACGGCCCCGAAACCCCCTGACGTCAGCGACACAGATGTGCCATCCATGTTTCGGTTCGGGCGAAATCGGGCAGGATCAGGTAGTCAGCTGAAAGGAATCGTCCATGGCAACCAGACAGAAGATCCGCACCGCACAGGACAAGGTCTCGACCGCTCAATCTGCGCTCGACGCCGCCGAGAAGGGACTCGACGTCGCCGAGTCGGCTGCAGATGCCGCAGCCGGCGTTCGGAGCAACTCCAAGAAGATCTCGGCGTTTCTACTGCTCCTGACCGTCGTCGGCATCGTCGTGTACCTGATGAGGACTCAGGAGAGCTGAACGCCTCCGACAAAGGTGCGATCGACCAGTGGTACCCCCGGTCGATAGGCCAGATGGTGGTAGCTGGGTGCGATGAGCAGGGTGGCGTCGGCCGGTGAGCCAACCGTGAGTCGCCCGACATCGTCCCGTCTGAGCGCCGCCGCCCCACCGATCGTTGCGGCTGCAACGGCTTCGTCGATCGTCATACCCATGTCGCGCACTGCCAGCGCGATGCAGAACGCGATCGACGTGGTGTAGCTCGAACCGGGATTGCAGTTCGAGGCGATGGCGACCGTCGCGCCGGCGTCGATCACTCGCCGGGCGTCCGGATAGGGCTGACGGGTGCTGAAGTCGGTCGCGGGCAGGAACGTGGCGACGGTGTCCGATCCGGCCAGTGCCTCGATATCGGTGTCGGTCAGGTACGTGCAGTGATCCACCGACGCGCACCCCATCTCGACTGCCAGCCGCACACCGGGTCCGTGTCCGAGTTGATTGCCATGCAGCCGGAGCCCCAGTCCCCGGGCGCGGCCCGCAGCGAGGACCGCCCTGCACTGGTCCTCGTCGAATGCTCCGGTCTCACAGAACGCATCGATCCAGGCGGCCTGGGGGACTGCTGCGTCGAGCATGTCTCCGATGACGAGCGAAACGTACTCATCCGCCCGACCGGCGAACTCCGCAGGCACGACATGCGCCCCGAGGAAGGTCGTTTCGTCGGAGAACGACCGGGCGATTCGCAGACTCCTCGCCTCGTCGTCGACTGTCAGGCCGTAGCCCGACTTGATCTCGATCGTCGTCGTGCCGGCCCGATGTGCCTCCCGGATGCGTCCCGCCGTCAGACGGGTGAGCTCCTCGTCAGACGATGATCGCGTCGACTCGGTCGTGACCGTGATTCCCCCGCCGTCATAGGGCGCGCCAGCCATCCGGGCCGTGAACTCCTCGGACCGGTCGCCGGCGAACACCAGATGCGTGTGCGAGTCGACGAAGCCGGGGAGCAGGCACCGGCCATCGGCGTCGATTCGCTCGTCCGCAACCTGTCCGACCGGCCCGATCGAGGTGACCGTCCCCTCGTCGAAGACGACCGAGACGTCGTGTCTGACTCCGAGTGGGCCCTCGCCGATGTCCGGGTCGTTGGTGACCAGAGTGCCGATTCGATCGATCACCAGACTCACGCCAGCACTCCTGTGATCGCACGCTCGAGCTCGGTGACGACATCGATCGAGTGGTGGGTGCCCTGACCGACAATGCGCCTCCCCCCGACGATGACGTCTGTGACGTCCGCCGCGGTTGCGGCGAATACGAGCGATCCCACGCCGGACGCTCCCGCCACCCTGACCGAACCGGCTCCCACTGTCACGAGATCGGCCGGGGCGCCCGGTGTGATCCGCCCGCCCTCGATCCACCCGAGCGATCGGTAGCCGGCTCGGGTCGCGGAGTCCAGCAGCTCCTTCGGTGTCTGGTTGCCCCTGACCTGCGAGGTGAGCCGCTCGTTGAGCTCCATCGCCCGCGCCTCCTCGAACATGTCGACGATGGCGTGAGAGTCGGTTCCGAGGCTGAGTGTCGCCCCGGCTCGCCGAAGGTCGGACGCCGCCCCGACCCCATCCGCGAGGTCCCGTTCCGTCGTTGGGCAGATGCACACGCCCGACCCGCTCTGTCCCAACAGCTCGACGTCGTGCGGCGTCAGGTGCGTCCCGTGGACGGCCGTGAGGCGCTCACCGAGCAGGCCGGCATCGGCGATGAGTTGGGTTGGCGATCGCCCGAAGGCGGCCAGGCACTGCTCGTTCTCCTCGAGCTGTTCTGACAGATGGAGGTGGAGCGGCCCTGTCGTCGAGAAGCCGATGTGCTCCATGTCGTCCGGCTCCACCGCCCTGACCGAGTGGATGGCTGCCCCGATCCTCGCAGTCGGCGTGGGGGTGAGCTGTGAAATCCGCTCGAGATAACCGGCGACCGTTCGGTCGTCGAACCTCCGTTGGTCGCGTCCGATCGGGTCGTGCCCGTCCGCATGGAGCCCGCCTCGGAGGTAGCACGTGTCGAGGAGCGTCAGCCTGATGCCCGCGTCTGATGCGCCGGCGATGACCGCCCGCCCCATCTCGTTGGGCTCGTCGTAGGGGGTGCCGTCCGACTGATGATGGACGTAGTGGAACTCGCCGACCAGCCGTGATGCCGGCCAGCAGCATCTCCCCGAACACGGCCCTGGCGATCGCGTAGTAGGTGTCGGGATCGAGTCGGTTGGCGATCGCGTACATCTGGTCCCGCCAGGTCCAGAACGATCCGGGCTCGTCCTGTGTTCGAGCCCGGAGTGCACGATGGAAGACGTGGCTGTGTGCATTCGCCATCCCCGGAATCGTCACGCCATCGAGCCGCTCGGCGTCCTGCGGTGGTGACGAGGCGGCGTCGACCCGGGAGATGAGTCCGTCGGCGATCTCGATGGTGACGCCGGCCTCGAGGTCGGTGCTCCCCAGCCAGGCATGCTCTGCCCAATAGGTGCTCATCTCGACCCACGGAGCGGGTGGGCGACCGGTCATTCTTCGAACATCGGGATTCTCACGCCGCGAGCCGACGCCACGTCGATGGCGTGGTCGTATCCGGCGTCGACGTGGCGGATCACACCGGTTCCCGGGTCGTTGGTGAGCACCCGGGTCAGCTTCTCGTCGGCGAGGGCCGTGCCATCTGCGACACACACCTGGCCGGCATGGATCGAGCGTCCGATCCCGACGCCGCCGCCATGGTGGATGCTCACCCATGTGGCACCCGATGCCGTGTTGAGCAGGGCATTGAGGAGGGGCCAGTCGGCGATCGCGTCCGAGCCGTCGAGCATCGCCTCGGTCTCCCGGTAGGGCGAGGCAACCGACCCGGAGTCCAGGTGGTCGCGTCCGATCACGATGGGCGCCGATATCTCGCCTGTCCGAACCATCTCGTTGAAGCGCAACGCCAGTCGGTGGCGTTCCCCGTATCCCAGCCAGCAGATGCGAGCCGGTAGGCCCTGGAACGCCACCCGCTCGCCGGCCATCTCGATCCATCGGGCGAGGGCTGCGTCGTCGGGAAACTCTTCGAGCACCGCACGGTCGGTGGCTGCGATGTCGGCCGGGTCGCCCGACAACGCCGCCCATCGGAAGGGCCCCTTTCCCTCGCAGAACAACGGCCGGATGTAGGCGGGCACGAAGCCGGGATAGTCCATTGCCCGCTCGTATCCGCCCAGCTGAGCTTCCGCTCTGAGACTGTTGCCGTAGTCGAACACCTCGGCGCCGAGGTCCATGAAGCCGACCATCGCCTCGACGTGGCTGACCATCGCCGCCCTCGATCGACGGATGTATTCCTCCGGTGCGGTGGCCCGGAGCTCCGTGGCCGCTTCCGGTGTGAGATCGTTGGGAACATAACTGAGCGGGTCGTGGGCCGAGGTCTGGTCGGTCACGATGTCGATCTCGACCGATCGATCGAGCAGAGCGGGGAACACATCGGCCGCATTGCCGAGCACGCCGATGCTGAGAGCCTCGCCATTTCGCTTGGCTCGCATGGCGCGGTCGACGGCATCGTCCACTCCGTCAGCCTGCACGTCGAGATATCGGGTCTGCGAGCCGGCGGTCAATCCGGTGTTGGTCGACATCGACGCACAGGGCGACACCCTCGTTCATGGTGATGGCGAGCGGCTGGGCACCGCCCATGCCTCCGAGCCCCGCCGTGAGGGTCAGGGTGCCGCGCAAGGTGCCACCGAACCGTTTCCTGGCGATGGCGGCGAACGTCTCGTAGGTTCCCTGGAGGATTCCCTGGGTTCCGATGTAGATCCACGACCCGGCGGTCATCTGCCCATACATCGTCAACCCGGCTTGCTCGAGCCTCCGGAACTCGTCCCAGTTGGCCCAATCCGGCACCAGGTTCGAGTTGGCGATGATGACCCGCGGCGCCCACTCGTGGGTCCTGAACACGCCGACGGGCTTCCCCGACTGGACCAGGAGCGTCTCGTCGTCGGCCAACCCACGGAGGGTCCGGGTGATGGCATCGAAGGCCTCCCACGACCGTGCTGCCCTGCCGGTTCCCCCATAGACGACGAGCTCGTCGGGGTTCTCGGCGACGTCGGGGTCGAGATTGTTGTGGAACATCCGCAGCACCGCTTCTTGCTGCCAGCCGCGGCAGGACAGCTCGCTCCCGGTGGCGGCGCGGACGGGTCGTGGCCCGGATGTAGTCATGTCAATGCTCCGATCCCTGCTTCCACTGCTGCGACCAGACTCCCGTCGACGACGGTGTGGGCCACCGATTCCAGTTCCGGTGCCATCCAACGGTCGGGCCCGACACCGGGCACGATGCTCCGGATGTGTGCCAGCGCCGCCCCGGTTCCCGGGGCAGGAGCCTCCTGTCGCAGATCGATCGCTCGAGCAGCCGCAGTGAGTTCGACCGCCAGGATGCGAGCGAGGTTCTCGACCGAGCGCCGCAGCTTGCGGGTCGCTCCCCACCCCATCGAGACGTGGTCTTCCTGCATCGCGCTGGTCGGCACCGTGTCGACGCTGGCGGGGGCGGCGAGCCTCCGGTTGTCGGCCACCATCGCTGCCGCCGTGTAGTGGGCGATCATCAGGCCCGAGTCGACACCGGCGTCATGTGTCAGGAACGGTGGAAGCCCATGCGAGCGCGTGCGATCGAGCATGCGATCGAGGCGCCGCTCGACGATGGCTCCGGCGTCAGCGATGGCAACTGCCAGGAAGTCGGCTGCCTGAGCCAGCGGCGCTCCATGGAAGTTCCCGCACGACTCGACCCGGCCGTCAGGAAGGATCATCGGGTTGTCGATGGCGGATCGGAGCTCACGATCGGCGATGTCAGCGGCGAAACCGATCACGTCGCGCAGCGACCCGTGCACCGCCGGCGTGCATCGCAACGAATAGGCGTCCTGTACCCGGGTGTCGCCGGTCCGGTGGCTCTCCACGATCGCAGAGCCCTCGAGGAGCCTGCGGAGGTTGGCGGCGGAAACGGCCTGACCCACCTGAGGTCGCAGGGCCTGGAGATCCTCGGCGAACACACGGTCGGTTCCCAGCAGACCCTCGACGGTCATGGCCGCGGAGATGTCGGCGACCGTGGCGAGGCGCTCCAAGTCGGCGATCGCCAGCACCAGCATCCCGAGCATGCCATCGGTCCCATTGATCAACGCCAGACCCTCCTTGGCCCGCAGCGTGACCGGCTCCAATCCGGCGATCGCCAGTGCCTCTGCGGCCGGGATCGTCTCGCCGGAGTCAGTTGCGAAGAAGCCCTCGCCGATGAGGCAGAGCGCACAGTGGGCGAGGGGTGCGAGGTCGCCACTGGCGCCGAGGGAGCCGTGCTCGGGGACGGCCGGCGTCAACCCGGCGTTGAGCACGGCGACGATCGCTTCGACGATCTCGGGTCGGACACCGGAGAACCCCATCGCCAGACTCCGCGCCCGGAGCGCCATCATGGCCCGCACCACCTCCCGCTCGATGGTCGGGCCCATCCCTGCTGCATGACTCCTGACGAGAGCGACCTGGAGCTCGGCGGACCGCTCCGGCGGGATCACCGTGTCGGCGAGGGAGCCGAACCCGGTGGTCACCCCATATGCGATCTCCTTCTTCTCGAGGATTCGGTCGATGACTCCCGCGCTGGCTTCGATGGCGGATCGGGCCTGCGGTGTGATCGACACCCGTGCGTCTTGTCGGGCGATGGCGGCGACATCTCGCCGACTGAGGCCGTCAGGTGTGAGGTCGATGTGTGTCACGTGGTGCTGCTTTCCACCCAGGCTCCCGATTCTCGAGGCGCGTTCGGAGCGTACCGATCTCATGTCGGGTGGCGGCTGAAGTTGCTCCCAACCTTGGGTCGACCGCCGTCGCCGGGTTGCGAACCCGTTGCGGCTTCGGCGATTCCGACATCCACGAGGATGAGCCGAGTAGCGGTCGCCAATCGGTTCGGGTGACTCCTCGATACCCCGGTCCTGCTGGCTAGAAATTCGGTCATGTCCGGTTGCGTCATGCACTCGAACGTTCAGGTTCTATCGATGAGAGATATTCTGCATCGCTGTTGCGTTTCTGCCGCACACATGCCAAGACTTGGTGCGGACAGCTCCGAAGGGACGACATGACGGCAGTCTTCGACGGCTACGACCTGGCTGCGCGATACACCAGTGACGACGGTCGGGTCTTCATGACCAGCATCCAGGCCCTCGCCCGGATCGCGCCCGAGCAGTTGCGGTTCGATCGCAGGGCGGGCCATCGAACGGCCGCGTTTCTCGCCGGGTATCCCGGGTCGCCGCTCGGCGGATACGACTTCGAGGTCGCCCGCATGATCAGGCAGTATCCCGACCTCCCGATCGTCCACCGCCCTGCCGTCAACGAAGAGCTCGGTGCGTCGGCCGTGATGGGCAGCCAACTGGCCGCTTCGCGGCCAGATGCGCTCCACGACGGGGTCGTCGGCATCTGGTACGGCAAGGCTCCCGGGCTTGATCGGGCGACCGACGCCATCCGTCACGGGGTGTTCGCCGGGACCTCGCCGCTTGGCGGCGTCGTTGCTCTCGTCGGGGACGATCCCGCCGCCAAGTCTTCGACGATGCCGTCGTCGTCAGATGCCGCGCTCGTCGACCTCCACATGCCGATCCTCTATCCGGGGACGACCGCCGAGTGCCTCGAGCTGGGGATGCATGCCGTTGCGATCTCCCGAGCGTCGGGACTGTGGGCCGCGATGAAGATCGTCACGCCGGTGGCCGACGGCAGCGGGACCGTCGACCTGCCCGTTCTCGACATGGATCCGATCATCCCCGACGGCCCGGCGCTCGACCGGGCGAACCCCTCGGCGGTCTTCCTCGGATCAGCCCGGATGGTCGCGGCGGAGAAGGAGTTCCGAACGGTGAGGTCGGATGCCGCCCAGCAGTACGGGATCGTCAACCGTCTCAACCGAATCGCGGTCGATCCACCTGATGCCTGGATCGGGCTGGTCGCAACCGGATACACGTACCACGAGATGCGAGAGGCGCTCCACCGACTCGGCTTCGCCGACGACGAGACCATCCGGTCGGCGGGTATCCGGCTCCTGAACCTGCGGATGCCGGTTCCGTTCGACGACGATCTCGTGCGACGGTTTGCCAGGGGCCTGTCCGAGATCGTCGTTGTCGAAGAGAAGAACCCGACGCTGGAGTGGCTGATCAAGAACGCGCTGTACGACAGCGTCGACCGGCCCCGAATCGTTGGCAAGCACGGTCCGGACGGAGCCGACCTCGTCCCCAGCCACGGGATGCTCGACGCCGACCGGATGGTGCCGGCGCTCCGAGCCCGGCTGGCCGGACGCCTCGCCGATCGGCTCGCACCCGAGCCGCCCCCGGTCAGGGAGCGCACCAC
The DNA here is from genome assembly GCA_963745865.1 of uncultured bacterium. GTDB lineage: Bacteria > Actinomycetota > Acidimicrobiia > Spongiisociales > ZC4RG35 > JAHEDH01. Next base: position 38,154 of record CAVUYZ010000004.1, read on the forward strand.
CATCCCGCTCGCGGTCACTCGCACGCCGTTCTTCTGTTCCGGATGCCCGCACAACTGGGGAACCAAGGTCCCGGAGGGGTCTCTGGTCGGGGCCGGCACGGGGTGTCACGGGATGTCGTTGCTGATGCCGAGCGAGCTGGTCGGCGAGACGTTCGGAATCACTGCCATGGGCAACGAGGGGGCCCATTGGATCGGGATGGAGCCGTTCGTAGAGACGTCTCACGTATTCCAGAACTTCGGCGACGGCACCTACTTCCATTCCGGCCAGTTGGCTATCCAGGCTGCCATCGGGTCCGGGGTCTCGATCACCTTCAAGATCCTGTACAACAGCACCGTTGCGATGACCGGAGGCCAGGACGCCAGCTTCTCGGTCGGAGTCGGCGAGCTCGCCACGATCCTCCTCGCCCAGGGGGTCCGCGAGGTCGTGGTGGCGACCCCGAACCCGAAGACCTACGATCGAACCTCGCTGCCAGACGGCGGTGGACGTCGTCGATCGCGCCGGCATCGTCGAGGTCCAGGAGCGGCTCGCCGGCATCCCCGGCGTCACGGTGATGATCAACGATCAGGAGTGCGCGGCGGAGTTGCGGCGCGCCCGGAAGCGGGACCTCGTTCCCACCCCGACCAAACGGATCGTCATCAACCATCGGATCTGTGAGGGCTGTGGCGATTGTGGTGATGTGAGCAACTGTCTGTCCGTTCAGCCCTTCGACACGGCCCTCGGTCGCAAGACCCGAATCGATCAAGCCTCGTGCAACTTCGACTACTCCTGTGTTCTCGGCGACTGCCCCGCCTTCATGGAGGTCGAGGCCGCGCAGATTCCCACGATCCACACGGAACCACCCGAAACCGCTGCGTCCCCCGGCCCCTTCGATCGACGGTCGGGTGCCGATCCGGCTCGCAGGGATCGGAGGGACCGGTGTGGTCACCGCCGCCCAGGTGCTGGCCACCGCGGCAATGTTCGACGGGTGGGCGGTGGCGGGGCTCGATCAGACCGGGCTCTCCCAGAAGGCGGGTCCGGTTGTGAGTGACCTCATCCTGACCACTCGCGACGACGACGGCTCGAATCTTGATCGGCAACGGCGAAGCTGCGACCGTCGTGGCGTTCGATCGCCTCGTTGCCGCGATGGACCCGGTGCTCGCCGCGTTCGATCCGAACCGGACCCGGGTGGTGACATCGACGCGCTCGGTTCCAACCGGGGCGATGATCGGCCACCCGGAGATCTCGTTCCCAGCCGACCAAGCGATGGGCCGGCTCTCGGAGGCCGGCAGAAGCGTCGTCTCGCTCGACGCCGAGGAGATCTGCTCGACCCTGGTCGGCGATGCCGCCCCGACCAACATCCTCATGCTCGGCGTCGCCGTCCAGCTGGGACTCGTCCCTGTGACTCCGGTCTCCATGCGGCGGGCCATCGAGCTCAACGGGGTGGCGGTCGACGCCAACCTCGTGGCGTTCGATTGGGGTCGGGCCTGGGTGAACGATCGGTCCTTGGTCGAGGCGACAGTCGAGCGGCGGCGTCTGGTCGGCGGCGACACCGTCAGCGTGCCGGAGCTTGCCGCCGGATCTGGCCGACCGGGTTGTGGCGCTTCCGTCCCCGGTGAGTGACGTCGTGGGGATGCTGGCCGCTGATCTCGTCGGATATCAGGATCGTCGCTATGCCGCTCGGTTCATGGACGCGATCGAGCTGCTGTCACGGAGCGCAGAAGGCCTCGAACGCGCCGCTGAGCTCGCCGAGGTGGCGGCAAGGAGCCTTCACAAGCTGATGGCCTACAAGGACGAGTACGAGGTCGCCAGGTTGATGCTCCTGCCGGAAGCCCGGGCTGCTGCAGAGCTGGTCGGTGGACCCGATCCCGAGATCCGGTACCTGTTGCACCCGCCGATGCTCGAGTCGCTGGGGCTGTCGAGGAAGCTTCGGTTCTCGGAGGCGAGCGAACCGATGTTCGAAGCGTTGAAGCGCGGCAAGAAGGTGCGAGGCACTGCGCTCGACCCGTTCGGGAAGACCGAGATGCGCCGAATGGAACGAAGCCTCATTGTCGAGTTCGAGGACGCACTGACTGCGATCTCGGAGGGCCTCGACGTCGACACGATCGACGATGCCATCGTCATCGCCGGGCTTCCCGACATGGTGCGCGGCTACGAGCAGCTGAAGGTGCGGCGCGACGTCCGAGTACCGCGCCGAGCTCATCCGGCTGTTGTCGAGCTACGCCGGCTGACGCCGGAGTCGGTGGGTGTCAGGCGGTTGTTCGGGGTAGCGTGGGGCGATGGCGAACATCGACGAGGTCGACCGCAGGATCATCGAAGAACTGCAGCGAAATGCTCGACGTTCAAACAAGGATCTCGCCGAGACCGTCGGACTGGCCCCCTCGACCACGCTGGCACGGGTCAGAAGCCTCGAGGAGCGTGGAATCATCGCCGGCTATCACGCTCACGTCGACCACCCGGCGGTGGGTCGGGAGGTTCGCGCCACGATCTCGGTTCGCCTCCAGCCCAAGAACCGTGAGGTCGTCGAGCGTTTCCTCCAGCATGCATGGTCGTTGGAGGAGACCATCGCGTTGAGCCTCGTGACCGGTCCGTTCGACGTCTTGGTGCATCTCAGTCTGAAGGACGTGTCCGCTCTCGGCGACAGAGTCCTGAACCAAATCGCGAGCTTCGACGCCGTGGTCGACGAACAGACCACTCTCGTGCTCGAGCATCGCGAGAAGACGGTCGTTCCCCCGATCTGAGTCAGGCTGCGAACCGCCAGTTCGGGTCGATCCGGTAGAGAAACGGTCGGCAGCGTGGTTGAGGATTCTCTCGCCTCCGGGAAGCGATCGCCACGTCGGCCACCAGTGGAGAGGTTCTCCGCGCCGAAACGGCGCTGTACCACTCCGACCCGAGCCGTTCGTATGCGCCCAGGCGTGCCGCGTCGGATGACCACATAGGGCGAGCACCTCGTCGGATGTCAGGCCGACCGTTGGCCGAGTCGTTTGCCGCGCGAATCGCTTATCAAACTCCACGATCTTGGCCCACAGTGCAGGGCGCTCGTCGGGTCCTGCTACTCGGGCTTCATTGGCAGCTCTGCAGACCCTCTCTCCGCGTCACCGCTGACGTTGAGCCACGGCGTTGTGATAGCAGGCAGGGATGTCGAGGGGCGGCAGCACCGGCCGAGGCAGTGCACCAGCAGGTCGACCCGGTCGTCGTGGGCGGGGCCCGTGAGCGGGTTGGATTCGCGATTCGTGCACCGGACTTGGCGCCCGTCGTCGTGAGGAGCAGCACTGTGCCGCCCATGGTCCCGAGCCGACCGTTGGTGGTTCGGTGAACAGCCAGACGGTGGCCCTGGGGTTCATCACTCTTCGAATACGAGTTGCCGTGCAATCGCAACCCTCCACGTCGCGATTTGCATGCGCCTATCCTTCGCGGGTAGCGAGGCTCGCGAGCGTGGTGATGTCCCGCTCGGCGAACCGGTCCGCAGGGTGATGCCATGCTCGACTCCGATCGTGTGGGGTCGATTCTCCAGGATCGATCCGCAGATCACGGCCATCGCCGTGGGGCGATCTCAGACGCGGTTGGCTCCGGTCAGTAGCGCAATCTGGATCCGATTGCCCCGTCGATCGAGTGGACGGCGACGATCTTCCCGCTGTTGCTCAGCGTGGCGCGGATCGTCTCCTCGATCAGGTTCCGGTGATCACTGCCACGCTCGTCGTAGACGACCACCTCGGACTCCCCGGGGTCGAACGTCCCCCAGATGGGCGCGGTGTCCCCGATGAGGAGCGTGTCGACCCTGCCTCGGTGCGCGGCGATGACGGTGTCGATGATGCCTTCGGTCCCGATGCCTGCGGCGACCGACGACCGCCATGACTCGACGAGGTCGCTCTCGGCCTGCGTCCGCAGTTTGTCGATGACGTCCACAGCTTTGGTCTGCAATTCATGGAGATCGAGGCTGTCGGGGTTCCCATGTATCACCCGATCCGAAACACGGTGGTGAGCCTCGTGGCCGTATGCCGCGGCCAACTCACTCACTGCGGCAACGATCACGGGCGACTCGCCGACCACTTGCTTGACGCCATCTGAGAGCTCGCGCAGGAACCTTCGGAGATCGGCGCGCTCGCTTCCCGTGTCCGCGTGCCCGTGGAACTCCTGTTTCGTCCCCCCGCGGCCGGAGACACGGTCCTGGAGTTGACGCTCCCGGTCCATGAACCAGTTGGCCTCCTCCATCGAGCGCGGCGTTCCCTCGGGGAGATCGAGTTCGGTCCCCCCGAGACGGCCGAGATCGAACAGGCGGGCGCCGTCACGGCTGAGGGCGAGTACGTGGACCCGGTACTCAGAGGTGGCTTCGACGAGGGGGGTGATGGCAAAACGGTCCCGCACCCTGACACGCTCGGTCACTGCGACCGGAAGTCGGATCTCCTCGTGGATCGAATCGGATCGGAACACGGCGAGGCCCGACCCCTGGTGACGCCAGAACTCACGATCTCCCACTCGCTCGCGGATGGGACCGAGAAGGCGATCTCGGTGATCTGTGTCGAGCCCGCTCTGCTTCAGCGTCGCCTCGACCTCGGTGATCGCGTTCTTCAGTCTGATGTGGTCCTGCTCGATCTCGCTCCCCTTCGTGTGCGTGGGGATGTAGATGCTGATCGCCGGGTCGCTGACGTGGTCCGCGAGGGTCTTCATCAGGTCGACTTCGACTGTCGAAAGCACGAGCTGGTCCTTCCTGTTGTCCAGTAATGAGGTTCTACCCGCAACAGTGCCATGTCAACCGCCAGAGGTCACGACAAAACGGCACTTTTCAACACCCGTCCTCGTGGGGGAACACCGGTCCGACCAGGACGAGATACGGCGTCCCCTCATAGGTCCACACCGATTGAGGGGCGCCGTCGCGCCGTTCGGTCAACGCCGGGTCGATCTCGTTCGACTCGATGACGAGACATCTCCACGCACCGACGCCAAATTCCGCAATGTCGCCTGGGGCTGCGCTCAGCGGCCACTCCGGATGGACCGGGAGCTCGCCCTCGACGACGTCTGCTGTCACGAGCACTTGATACCTCGGCGGGTCATACGGTTCGCCCTGGGCGGCCGTTGCGGTGTCGAGTCGGTCGATCATCGAGGACAAGATGGCCGAGCGTGGATCGGTCGGATCGTCGAATCCGAGCGCGTACACGCCGAGTGCGTGCGACCCGTTCGCGTCGTACATCGTGAGCACCGTCGTGGGGGCGTCGGCAACGTTGCGCACTTCATTGACGTCCACCCGGTCCGCTTCGGCCAGGCCGAGGTCGTCGAGATACGTCAGGACATCGGAGAAGTCGGCTTCGTTGAGTGTCGTCTCGAACAGTGAGAAGCCATTGGCGCCAGGGACGTTGCGCACGACCGAACCGTCGGCGAATACGACGAAGCGGGGGATCCGGGTCAGTGAAGCCTGAACCGGAGCGAACCCGCCCTCGTCGCGGATGTCGAGGATGACGCCGGATCGCCCCTCCGGGACATCGGGCGGCGTCGTGTCGTCTCGTGCCGTTCCACACGCTGCCAACACGAGACAGGTGATGAGTGTGATGGTCAATCGGGTCATGCAGATTCGACGAACGTGGTTCGTTCGAGGTTCCCGAGGGTTCGCCATTCCCCCGGGAACCCGGATCACGTCGTCTCGTAGTCCGTGAGTGCCTGGTCGATGATGTCGATCGCCCACTCCACCTCGTCGATGGTGGTGATCGTCGGCGGGATGAACCTGATGATGTTGCCAACCGGGCCGCATTCGATGATCACCAGTTCCCGCTCCATGCAGAAGCGCTGGAGGTGGGCGAACGCCTCGAGATCGGGCGTGCGTGCTTCGCGGTCGCTCACGAGCTCGATACCGATCATCAGACCGAGACCGCGCACGTCGCCGATGGTCGGATGATCGACCATCGACTTCCGGAACAACTCGGTCGCACGCGCTCCGACCTCGCGCGCATTCGGCAAGAGGTCGCCCATCGTGTCCATCACTGCGACCGCTGCTGCACACGAGACCGGGTTGCCGCCAAAGGTGGTTCCGTGTGACCCCACCTTCCACTGGTCGATGACATCGGCGGATGCGCCGTAGGCGGACAACGGGAGACCGTTGGCGATGCCCTTGCCGATGGCGATGATGTCCGGGTCGACGTCGTAGTGATCAGAGGCGAACCACTCGGCAGTTCGCCCGAAGCCGGTTTGGACCTCGTCGAAGACCAGCATGATTCCGTGCTCGTCTGCGATCGAGCGCAACGCTTCGAGGAAGCGGGGCGGGGCGGGGTAGTAGCCGCCTTCGCCCTGTTGCGGCTCGATCAGCATGGCTGCGACGTTGTGAGGCGTGATCTCATGGCGGAGCATCATCTCGAGCTCGAACAGCGCGTGGTCGACCGCCTCGTCCTCGGTCTTGCCCCACCGGTACGGGTGGGGGAACGGAGCGACGAACGTGCTGCCCAAGATCGGGTGGTATCCGTCCCGGTACTTGGCATTGGATGTCGTGTACGCCACCGAACCCATCGTTCGGCCGTGGAAACCTCCCCGGAAGGTGATGACGCCCTGGCGGCCTGTCACCTTCCTGGCCAGCTTCACGGCTCCCTCGACGGCTTCGGATCCCGAGTTGGCGAACCCGAACTTCTCGATGCCGTTCGGCGTGATCGACCGGAGTCGCTCACCGGCTTCGACGAGGCTCTCGTACCTGAAGACGCACCCGGAGTGCATGACCTTGTCGAGTTGTGCATGGGCGGCGGCTACGACTGCTGGGTGGTTGTGGCCGAGGTTGGTGACGGCGGTGCCGCAGGCGAAATCCGCCCATCGGTGCCCCGCTGCGTCGTGGATCCAGATCCCCTCGGCCCGCTCGATCACGAGATCCGTGTCGAATGCGATGACCGGGGCAATCACTTCCTGATGGCGTCGGACGATGTCTGACATGTGGCGCTCCTTCTGTGTGGAGTGTCGGATGGTGTGGTTGCGTCCATCCGTCTCTACGGAGATGCGAAGAGATGCTTCCTGTCAGACGTCGGGCTCTGTGGCATGGCCGAAGTATGCCACACTGCCGGGCCTCCGATCGACGGCCGTCGGGTCAGGTGTCGATGCCCCGCTCCTCGAGGATGCGACGAATCGCACTGATCCGGTTCTCGATCTCGGACCGACCCTGGGACCGGTCGATCTTCTGGTTGATCCTCATGGCGTCCCTGGCATTGTCGATTCCGTGCTCTGCCCCACCACCGGATTGCTGGACGATGTCGATGCGCATGCGCTGGAGATCGGTCCATCGGGAGCGGAGGGAAGCCAGCTCGGCGGTCAATTGTTCGGTCGTGTCGTTGTCCAGCGCAGCGAGTCTCGCCGCTTCCCGCAGCTCGTCGCGTCGCCTGATCAGGTCGCGCTTCTCCGTCGAATCGGCGGTGGTCTCGAGGAGTAGCCGGATTTGGGCGAGCTCGCTCCAGATGAGATCGACGTCGGTCACGCGAGCCCCTCGAGCATGATCGGTCCGTCACCTTCGATCACGTGTCCGGCCACCCATGGATCGTGATCGACGAGCAACGGCATGACCCCGTCCACGTCGTCGGGGCGTGTGATCACCGCAAACCCCATCCCCATGTTGAACGCCTGATACATCGCTGGCGGCTCGATCGATCCGAGCTCCCGGAGATGATCGAAAATGGCAGGGCGGTCCCAGGTCGTGGTGTCGATCCGGGCCGTGAGGCCCGCCGGAAGCGGCCTGAGGAGATTGCCAGGGATCCCGCCACCGGTGATGTGCGCGGCGCCGGTGACTGCCCCGGTTGCCACAGCTGCGATCACCGCCTTCGAGTAGAGCACCGACGGCTCCAGCACCGTCTCTCCGACGGTCGAGCCACCGAACCCTGCACCCCAATCGCTGATGAGCTTTCTCACGAGCGAGAACCCGTTCGATCTGAGGTTGGGGGAGCGGAGACCGATCACGGCGTCTCCGGCCGCTACCGCCGATCCGGTCACCTCGGACCCGGAATCGACGACGCCAAGGGCTGCCCCGGCGAGGTCGATCGCATCGGGTTCCATCACGCCAGGGTGCTCGGCCGTTTCCCCGCCGACGAGCGCGCACCCGACGGCGGCGCATGCCCGGGCGATCGACGCCACCACGGCGGTGTCCCGGTCGGGTCGCAGGGAACCGATGGCCATGTAGTCGACGAAACCGATCGGTGTCGCCCCGACCGCGGCGAGATCATCGACGCACATGGCGACGAGATCGAATCCGACGCCGTCCCATGAGTCCAGCTGCCGGGCGATCTCGAGTTTGGTGCCGACACCGTCGGTCGAGAGCATCAGGACCGGCTTGCGAATCCCCTCCGGGAGTTCGATCCCTGCTGCGAAGCCACCGAATCCGCCAACGATGTTGGGTCCCCAGGTGGCCGTGACGAGCGGAGCGATCGAGTCGACGTGACGATCGGCACCGTCGAGATCGACGCCGGCCGACCCATAGGTCGTCATGTCACGTGCCGGAGGCGGCCGGCTCGAGCACGAACTTGCCGGCGTTGGCTTCGATCTCCGTCGGGTACGTCCCGGTGAGACAGGCGGTGCAGAAGCTCTCCGACGGTGCCCCGGTTGCATCGAGCAGACCCTCGATCGACAAATAGCCGAGCGTGTCGACCTCGAGGAAATCCCGTATCTCTTCGACGGACATCTTCGCCGCCAATAGCTTGGTCTGATCCGAAGTGTCCATCCCGTAGAAGCAGGGCCACCTGTACGGAGGGGAGGAGACACGCAGGTGGATCTCCGCTGCTCCGGCGGCGCGGACCATGGCGATCAGCTGACGGGTGGTCGACCCTCTGACGATGGAATCGTCCACAAGCACGACTCGCTTGCCCTCGAAGGTGGCGGGGATCGGGTTCAGCTTCAGCCGGATTCCCTGATCCCGCAGCAGCTGGGTCGGCTCGATGAACGTTCGTCCGATGTACCGGTTCTTCACGAGCCCATCGGCATAGGGGATTCCCGATGTTGCGGAGAAGCCCTGGGCTGCAGGGATCCCGGATTCCGGCACCGGCACGACCACGTCGGCATCGGCGGGGAACTCCGTCGCCAGGCGGTTGCCCATGCGCTGCCGTGCTCCGAACACGTTCTCTCCGTAGAGGTTGGAGTCGGGTCGTGCGAAGTAGACGAACTCGAAGACGCACAGCTGCGGTGGGGCTTGCTCGAACGGTTGGTAGGTCCGGTGCCCGGTCGCGTCGATGACGATCATCTCGCCCGGCTCGATGTCGCGGACGAAGGTGGCCCCAACGAGGTCGAGTGCCGCAGTCTCGGAGGCGAGGACCCAGGTCGATTCGCCGACACGGCCAAGGCACAAGGGCCGGAAGCCATGCGGATCCCGAACACCGACCAGACGGCCCTGGTCCATCACGACGAGCGAGAAGGCTCCCTCGAACGTCGGGAGCACATCGAGGAGCGCGACCTCCAGGCCTCGGCCGTCTGACCGTTCGTCGTTCACTTTCGATGAGATCGCATCGAGCATGAGCTCCGAATCGCTGTTCACTCCGCGGACGCCGAGCTTCTCGGCGAGCGTGCGCGTGTTGGTGAGATTGCCGTTGTGGCCGAGGGCGATCGACGTGTTTCCGATCTGGCGGTGGACCGGTTGGGCGTTCTCCCATCGGGACGAGCCAGTCGTCGAGTAGCGGGTGTGACCGATTCCGAGATGACCTTCGAGCGCCGCGAGGTCGTTCTCGTCGAACACTTGGGCCACGAGTCCGAGGTCCTTGACGACGGTCACGGTCTCCCCGTCCGAGGTGGCGATGCCCGCCGCTTCCTGGCCGCGATGCTGCAGCGCGAAGAGCCCGAAGTAGATGGTCGCCGATACCTGCTGTCCGGGTGCGTACACGCCGAATACGCCACACGCCTCGCGTGGGCCGTTGAGGTCGGGGGCCGGAGAGTCCGGCTCGGGGGTGAGGAGTGGTTCCGTCACTACACCGGTCATGGTAGGCGGCACCGCACGCGGATCTGATTCAGCGGGTCGCTCCCGTCTGCCGGTGCTCACGGGTCTTCCCGCGCCACCCGATCGGCCGCGTCCAGCATCTGACGGCCGATCGGTTGGAGGCCGATCCTCGATGCGTAGAGGCCGGTCGACACGCGTTCGACGACTCCCCACTCCCAGATGGCCGTTGGGTCGAGCCCGGTGAGCGATGCCAGCGATCTCGCTCGGTCGAAGGGGTCACCGTGGAACAGCTCGAGCGGGTCCTCCCGCATCGCGATCCCAAGGTCATACTCGGCCTCGGCGAGAAGCCCGTCGGGGTCGACCAGTTTGAATCCGTCGCCTGACGCGAGGGCGTTGGTGTCGTGGAGGTCGCCGTGGACGATGACGGATCGCTCATCATCGTGTGCGTCGATTCGGCGTATGGCGCATCCGACCGCATGCTCGACCGCCTGCTCGCTGCAGGGCCTTCCGTCCTCCTCCCAGGTCTTCGTTATGAAGTCGACGAGCCACTGCCCCTTGACGGCGCCGGTCGGCAGTCCGCTGCCGGGAGCGGGCCTCCAGACCCGTCGCGCGACGCTGCAGAGGATCTCGTGGCGTCGCCTGATCGGGAGGGCCAACTCTCGGAGCGACACGCCGAGCCGTTCCACGAGGAGGGCACCCCGATCGACGTCATCGCGTAGGAGGGCAGCGCATCCGTCGCCATCGACCAGTCGCAGGACCTCGATCTCGTTGCGGGCAGTTTCGCCATCGCGTGGCACGATCACCTTGAGGACCACGTCCAGCCCGTCGTCGGTGACGGCAGGCGCGACCATGGCTTCGGTAGAGCCCGGGAACGGGGAGCCGACCGAGATCGACCATGTGCGCTCCAGCTCGGTGATGAGATCAGGAAGCTGGGCCAGCCACGATCGGGCACCGGCCAGCAGTGCCGTGCGCCGTACGGGCTCGGGGATCTCGACCGCGCTGCTCGAGGGAGGCATATCAGTCCACGCTAGGCAGACTCAATCGGTGTGACACCCAGAACGTCCGGCGGCACTCCACGGGTGGTGCGGCGGGTGTTCGCCTACGCTTCGGGCGATTCGCAGAATGCGGATGCTCGTCGACGTGTGATCCAAGACCGGGTCGCGTGCTGGAGGACGGAACTATGGAGATCGTGTGGTTGTTGGTCGGCCTCGTTGGCGGGGTCGTTGCCGGATGGTTCCTGTGGGCGAGGCTCGGGTCGACGCGTCTCGAATCAGAGTTCTCGGCGAAGGAGCAGCAGCTCGATGCACAGCTGCAGGCCGCTCGTGGTAGAGCGACGGATGCCGAGGCGGAGCTCGCAGAGGCGCGTGAGCAGCTCAAGACCTCCAAAGCCGAGGTCAAGGATCTCGGTAAGCAGCTCGAGAAGGTGAAGTCGCGTTCGGAGAAGCTGCGCGCCGACCACAGTGAGACCAGAGATGCTCTCGCTTCCGCCGAGGAGCGGGTCGCCGAGATCGCAGATCTCCGGACGGCGCTCGAGGAGAGTCGAGCCGCAACAGCATCGATCAAGGAGAAGGCGGCGGCGATGGCAGAGCGCCTCGGTGAGGTCGATGATCTCAACGCGAGGCTGGTGTCCGCCCAGGACCGGCTGGTGGAGGCCGAGCGAGCCAAGGAAACGGCGCGCATCCGGGCGGCAGACGCCGAGGAGATCACGGAGCGAGCGACCGTCGAGCTCGACGCCGCCATGCAGAGTCTGTCGAGATTGCGGGAGGCGGCGGAGGCGAGCTTGACCCTGCGCCGCGATCTCGACGCGGCGAGGGACCGGGTGGCGTCACTCGAGGAGAGCCTCTCGACCCAGGCCTCCGAGATGGCCGATCTCCGCGAGCAGCTCGCGTCGGCATCGATCGTCTCGGTCGACGATCAGGCGACTGTGGCAGTCGAGGCGCAAGAGATCGACCCGGAGGACCCAGAGATCGACCCAGAGATCGATGAGGCGACACCAGAGGAGCCCTCCGCCGAGCACGCTCCGACCGAGCCGGTCGCAGCCGAGGAAGCCGAGCCGACCCCGTCGACGGTGGACGATCAGGAGGATGCACCCGATGCCGGCGACGACGAGCCGGGCGAGCGAGACCTCGCCGTGGCCAGGATGTCGGAAGTAGCACAGAGGACGGCGGGCGGGCAGACGCCGGCCGACGACGATCTCAAGAAGATCCATGGTGTCGGCCCGAAGCTCGAGAAGCTGCTCAAAGGGATGGGAATAACCTCGTACTCCCAGGTGGCCAATCTGACCCAGCAGGACATCGAGACGGTGACCCTCGCCCTCGACGCATTCGCTGGGCGGATCGAGCGAGACGATTGGGTGGGTTCGGCCGATGCGCTCTATCGGTCCCAGTACGAGTCCGAGGAGTGAATCCGGACTGGGCGGTTGTTGGCGCTCAGTCGCCGATGCAGATGCCCAGTCGGCGAGCGGACTCGACCCACGGATGATCGAGCGGAACCGACTTGCGCTTCCCGGCGATCTCACTCAGCGGGACCGGAACAGCCTCTCCGCCGCGTGAGGCGATCATCACCCCGGTGTTCCCGTCTTCGATGACGTCGACTGCGGCCGTTCCGAGCTGGGTCGCAAGGAGCCGGTCGGAGGCGGACGGCGTCCCTCCCCGCTGAACGTGACCGAGGATCGTGACCCTGGCCTCGAGGCCGGTGAGGTCTTCGAGGCGGTCGGCGAGATCCTCCGTCGAGTGCTTGCGGCCGTCGTGAAAGGCATCGAGCTCGGCTCGGAGGTCGGTGTCGTCGTCATCATCGTCGAGTTCGTCCGATCGCGGTCCGGAGCTCGTCATGGCGGTTTCGGTCGGCGGCAGACATGGCGCCCTCTGCAACCGCCACGATCGAGAAATTCGATCCGGCCGCCTTGCGCTGCAGGATCGAGTCGGCGACCGCCTGGACTTTGAAGGGCAACTCCGGGATCAGGATTGCGTCTGCTCCTCCGGCGAGACCGGCTCCGAGCGTGAGCCATCCGGTGTTGTGTCCCATCACCTCGGCGATCATGATCCGGTGGTGGGAGTGCGCCGTCGAATGAAGGCGGTCGATCGCTTCGGTTGCGATTGCGGTCGCCGTGTCGAACCCGAACGTCGTGTCCGTCCCCCACACGTCGTTGTCGATCGTCTTGGGCAGGGTCACGACCGGGATCCCGACCTTGTGGAGACGGTAGGCGTTCTTTTGGGTGCCACCTCCGCCGAGACACACGAGCGCCGACAGGTCATGCTCCTCGACCACCCGTTGGATCATCGGGCGCATATCGATTCGCTGTCCGTCGCCGACGTCGACCTTGTGGACTTTCACCCGGCTCGTGCCGAGGATGGTTCCACCCTTGGTGAGGATCCCGGAGAGCATGTCCGGCTCCAAACGGATATGGCGATTCTGGATGAGCCCTGAGAAGCCGTCACGGAATCCGATCACATGCATCCCGTACGTGCGCTGAGCAGCCTTGCCGACCGCCCTGATGGCGGCGTTCAAGCCCGGGGAGTCGCCACCGGCGGTGAGGATTCCAATCGTCTTCGCCATGCCAGCGAGCATAGAGCCGGGTGGGGCGTGTTCTGCCAGCGGGGTCGGCGGGCACCCCGAGAGGACCTGCCCGCCGGGCGATTCAGACGGTGTCCTGGTGATCGAGGCGACGCGAGATCGCTGTTCGGAAGGTCTGCGTCGCGACCTCCAGATCCAGTGCGCCCCGCAGTCCAGCCCGCTCGAAGCTGATCTCGTCTCCGCCGAAGATGCCGATCCGCGCCGCAGGCAGCCCGGCCCGTTCGGCGATCTCCGCCACCCGATCGGTGTGCTCGGTGGGAATGGCGGCGATGAAGCGGTGGGGGTCTTCGGAGAACAGCGACCTCCAGTCGCTATAGCTCGATGTGACGCCCACGCCCGATGCGATGCACATCTCAGCAACCGCGACCGCCAGTCCGCCGTCGGAGATGTCATGGAGGGCAGGCGACAGCGCTTCGCCGACCATCTCGGTGGCGACCTCGATGGCCGCCTTCGCCATGGTGGGATCCGGGGCGGTTGGACGCCCACCGACATGGCCGAATGTCACGGCCTCGAAGGCCGATCCGGAGAGGTTGATGGCGAAGTCGGGCCCGAACGACCACAACTCCATACCGTCGGTGGCGCGGTCGAGACGCGGTGGGTCCTCCGGCATCGGGTCGGCCAGCCCCAGCAACCCGACAACGGGAGTCGGGTAGATGTCCTGTCCGTCGGTTTCGTTGTAGAAACTGACGTTGCCGCCGACGACCGGGATCCCGAGGCGCTCACAGGCGTTGGAGATCCCGTCGATCGTTTCGCGGAACTGCCACATCACGTCCGGCTTCTCCGGGTTGCCGAAGTTCAGGTTGTCGACGAGCGCCAGGGGCTTGGCACCGGTCATCGCCACGTTCAGCGCCGCCTCGTAGACGAGGCGGGCTGCACCTCTCCAGGGATCGAGGAGACACAGTCGGCCGTTGCCGTCGGTCGAGACCGCCAGGCCCTTGTCGGTGCCTTTGACCCTGAGCAACGCGCCGTCGTTGCCGGGACCCACCGCCGTGTTGAGGAAGAGCATGTGGTCGTATTGCTCGTATGCCCAGGCCGGCGAGGCGATGGACGGGTCGTCGAGCAGCTTCAGAAGCGAATTGGCGATTCCCGGCCGGGAGACGAAGGTGAGGGTGTTGCTCCAGAGATCCTCCATCCACTGCGGCTCACCGAGGGGACGCTCGTAGCGGGGAGCGTCCTCGGAGAGAGATGCTGCCGGGACTTCTGCGATGAGCTCGCCGTCGAACCAGACCTTGAGCTGGGCTCCGGGCTTCACCTCACCGACGACCGATGCATCGATTTCCCATTTCTCGGCGACAGCGAGCACCTCGTCGACGCGGGACGGATGGACGAACGCCATCATGCGCTCCTGGGACTCCGACATGAGCAGCTCGGGTGCAGTCATGCCGCTCTCCCGAACATGGACGCGGTCGAGGTCGACATCCATGCCGGCGTGGGCTCTGGCCGCCGGCTCCGAGAAGGCGCACGACAGTCCGGCCGCACCCAGATCCTGGACACCGACCACCAGCTTCTCGCGATACAGCTCCAGACACGCCTCGATGAGTTTCTTCTCTTCGAACGGGTCGCCGACCTGTACGGAGGGGCGTTTGGCGCCGGACTCTTCGTCGAATCCGATAGACGCCAGCACGGATGCACCGCCGATGCCGTCCCGGCCAGTCGCCGCGCCGAGCAGCACCGCGATCGACCCCGGCTCCCCGGCGGTGCCGAGGACGAGCTCGTCCTCCCTGAGGATGCCGAGGCACATGACGTTCACGAGAGGATTCCCCGAGTAGCACTCTTCGAACGCGATCTCGCCGCCCACGGTCGGGACGCCGACCGCGTTCCCGTAGCCGGCGATGCCGGCGACGACGCCATTGAGCAGATAGCGGTTCTTGGGCTGATCCAGAGGCCCGAACCGGATCTGGTCCCAGAGGGCGATCGGTCTCGCTCCCATCGTGAAGACATCCCGCAGGATCCCACCGACCCCCGTGGCTGCGCCTTGGTACGGCTCGACGTACGACGGGTGGTTGTGGCTCTCGATTCGCAGTGCGGCCAGCCACCCATCACCGATGTCGACCACTCCGGCGTTCTCGCCCGGTCCGACAACGACCCAGGGCGCCTCGCTCGGGAACCGTCCGAGATGGATCCGCGACGACTTGTACGAGCAGTGCTCCGACCACATCACCGAGTACATCGCGAGCTCGGCGGGTCGCGGGTCGCGGCCGAGGATCTCGCAGACCGAGGCGTACTCCTCGTCGGTCATGCCGAGAGCTTGGTGGACCGGCGGCGGTCCCTCTCGATCCGGCTCAGGGGTGAGCGCGTTCTCTTCGGGTGCCAGATCCGTGTTGGAGCTCATCGGTTCTCGTGGTCGACGCTGGCGGCAGGATAGGCGCTCGTCTCTTCGCCGCTGCCCACGGGCGCCATCACCTGGCCGAGATCCCGGCGAGGAGCGCCCGCCCGTCGATCGAGCCGAGCAGCTTCTCCATGGCTCGCTCCGGATGGGGCATGATGCCGACCACGTTGCCGGCGTCGTTGGCCACCGCGGCTGCGCGTCCTTGACTGCCGTTCGGGTCGTCGACATAGCGGATCACGATTCGACCCTCGCCGCTCGGATCGACCCAAGCGCCCTCATAGGAGTTCAAGGGGATCGTCAGTCGCTGGCCCACTTCGGTGTTGCGGGTCAGCACCGTTTCGGTGTCCACGACCTCCACCTCGACATCTCTGCAGATGAAGGCGAGGTCACGGTTGGCGATGAACGCACCGGGAAGCAGACCGCCCTCACAGAGGATCTGGAAGCCGTTGCAGATCCCGATCACCGGTTGCCCTGCACGCGCCATCTCGCCGACCGCATCCATCACGGGAGAGAACCGTGCGATCGCCCCGGTACGGAGGTAGTCGCCATGTGCGAAACCGCCGGGCAGGACGACGCTGTCGAAGCGCCCGAGATCGGTTTCTCTGTGCCAGACGAGCTCGGCGTCGACCCCGATGAGGCCGAGGGAGTGAACGACGTCGTGCTCGCAGTTGGTGCCGGGAAAGACCACGACAGCCGTCGTCATCTTCGCCACCTCGATCTGATAGTCTTCGAGGACCGGGTTGGTCAGCACCGACGCGCACATCGAATGGACCTGCTCCTCGATGGAGGTCGGCATCGTCGCCGTCGATGTCGAGATGGATCGTTCGATCGATCCTGACACCGTTGACCGAGCCGTGTCCGAGTTCTCGGAGCGCCCTGGCCACCGTTCTCCCCTGGGGGTCGGCGATCTCCGGCCGGCGGGTCACGTTCACTGTCACCTTCATGTGCTCTGCTCCTGGGCGAATGGGCGTCGGGTGATCTTCTCGAAAGCCTCCACGTACCTGGCGCGTGTGCCGGCGATGACGTCGGGGAGCAGCTCAGGTGGCGGCGGGGTGTGGTCCCATCCCGTCGAGTCCAGCCAATCCCGGAGATACTGCTTGTCGAAACTGGGCATGACCCGGCCGGGCCGATGCTCCTCTGCGGGCCAATACCGAGACGAGTCAGGCGTCAACACCTCGTCGCACAGCGTCAGCTTGCCGTCGATCATGCCGAACTCGAACTTCGTGTCCGCGATGATCAATCCGCGTTCGGAGACATGGGCGTTCGCGGTCCGATAGATCTCGATCGATCTACGGCGTAGCTCCTCGTAGGTCTCGTTGCCGACCATGTCTCTGGCTCGCGCCTCGGTCAGGTTCTCGTCGTGGCCCGACTCAGCTTTCGAGGCGGGCGTGAAGATCGGCTCGGAGAGTTGCGAAGCCTGTTCCAGTCCCGGCGGGAGGTGCTCGGTCGCCGGGCCGCCACCGGCGGCGTATTCGCGCCAGGCCGAGCCGTAGAGGTACCCGCGCACAACGCACTCGATGGGGAGCATCTCGGCGCGTCTGACCACCATCGATCTGCCCGATCAACCAGTCCCGGTTGCCATCGAGGCCAAGACCGTCGATCGAGGTGGTCACGAGATGGCTCTCGGCGTCGAGCAGGTCGAAGAAGTAGGCCGATACACCGGTGAGCACCCGCCCCTTGTCCGGGATCGGTTGCTCCATGATGACGTCGTACGCGGAGATCCGATCGCTCGCCACGAAGAGCAGATGGCGCTCGTCGATCGAGTAGATCTCCCGAACTTTCCCCGATGCGATGTGTGGCAGTGGCAACACATCCACGAGGCTAATGGGGGTGCAGGTCGGCTCAGCCGACCCCGATCCGTGCGCCCTCGGTCCCTGTGGGTAGCAGAGCCGGCACCGTTCCTGGGGGCCTCAATCGGTGAAGTGAAAACTCTGGAAGATCTCGGTCACGGTTGGCGCGAGTCGCTCGAGGGTTCCGGCCTGGGCGAAGAACGACATCTCCCACGCCTGCCCCTCATCGTTCAGAACCAGGACTCGCGAGATGCCGATGGTGAGGTCGTTCTCGGTGCTCGTGAGGGTGACGCCGCGGGCAGGGACACCATCGACGGAGAAGTCGCTCACTTCGAGGATCTCGACTCCGGGGAGTGTGTCACGGAGTCGAGAGATCTCCCCCTCGTAGTAGACCGTCCGCGGAATATCGGTGGGGATGTTCGCCGGTCGTGACATTGAAGTTCGGCACGAAACCGTTCAGTGCCACCGGTGCGATCACCTCGAGAATGGATTCGTCGACCTTGAGGACCGGTGTCCAGTCGGTCGGGTAGTCCACGACGAATCCCAGTTCCGGAGCTTCGAATGTCTCGAGTGATGGCGGCTCGGTCGTCGACGTTGGAGCAGGATCCGACGCGGAATCAGAACAGGCAACCAACGTGAAGACGAGAACCAGCATCGGAATGATGCGTCTCATGTGTGCAGATGATACCGGACGGCTTGGGAACCGTATCCGCGGAGCGCTCGTTGGGCGGTCTACCGTCGAGACAATGACGAATTCGATCCCCGACATGCTCGACACAGACGCCTATGCCGCCCTCCTCGGGATTCGCCTGGAGTCGGCGGACCCCGTCACGGTGGCGATGGACATCGACGATCGTCACCTCAATTTCATGGGTGCTACCCACGGTGGCGCCTTGTTCTCGCTGGCGGATTGTGCGCTCTCGCTGGTGTCTAATCGTCCCGGTACGGCGGTGGCGGTCGATGCCCATCTGGTCCTGACCGGTGCATCCCGGCCATGGGGACACCCTCACGGCCGTCGCCGAGGAGATGACCCGTGGAAGGACGCTCGGCTCGTACCGCATCACCGTGACTCGAGGCGATGGCAGGACCGTCGGGCTGTTCACCGGGACCGTGGCTGTGGTCGATCGGTCCGAGGGGTGAGAGGGCGGGGAGCCGGTTCTGTCGTACACTTCGGGGTGATGGAGCGCATCAGAGATTGGATCGTCGACCACCCGCTTCGGTCGTCGATCACGGTCATCGTCGGTCTCATGGTCGGTGTCGGGGCGTTCGTCGTCGTGCAGGCGCTCTCCGCCTTCAACGCAGTCGCCACGGAGGATTTCGATCCGATTGCGGCCGAGGACGCCCTCGGTGCCCGATCCGACGAGCAGATCGATGATGACATCGCCGCCCAGCTCGAGGCTCACGCGCGAGCAACTCCGAGAGGAGGCCGAAGCACTCGAGGCACAGGCGCTGTCGGATGAACAGATCCAGGAACGACTCGCGGCACTGGCCAAGGAATGGGAAGCGGCGAGGAACAAGCCGTTCGTCGTCCCGAACACGGTCAGCCCGGCGCTGCCAGACGACATGTTCACATCGGTGCTCCTCATCGGCTCCGATGCTTCGGGCTTTCTCGCCGACACGCTGATCTATGTCTTGCTGCCGTCGGGCGGCGGCAACCCGATCATGGTGTCGCTGCCCAGGGACCTCTACCTGACGAACCGATGCTCCGGCGGCTATCAGCGGATCAACGCCGCCCTCGGCGGGTGCCGAGGGGTCGCCTCTGGGCCCGAGTTGCTGTCGCTGACGGTCAAGGACTTCACCGGCATCGAGGTCGACCACTTCGCCAAAGTCAGTTTCTCGGGGTTTGCGGTGGTGGTCGATCAACTCGGTGGAACGCAGGTCTGTGTCGGCGATCGTCCCGTCCGGGACGTCAAGTCTGGCCTCGAATCTCGGCGCGGGATGCCACGATGCGGACGGTGCCACGACGCTGTCCTGGGTCAGATCGAGAAACCCCGAGTATCAGAACGAGGACGGCGAGTGGGTCAAGCCAGGTGGAAGCGACTTCGATCGACAGGCGAAGCAGCAGGAGATCCTGTTCCAACTGGCCGACACCTTGACGTCTGTCTCGTCCGTCGGCTCGCTCACGTCGGTCCTGTCGAACCTGTCCAGCGTGGTGCGGACCGATTCGGGCTGGGCCGTGGCAGAGATGGCTCAACTCGGTTTCCGATATCGGAACGTCGGTCCCTCGACCGTGACCCGCATCGGTATCCCGATCCGGAACTACACCACCTCGGGAGGTGCTCAGGTCCTGATCCCGGCGAAGACGTTCAACGAGACGCTCGCGGCGGTCTATCCGTCTGCGGCTCGGTGATCAGCCGAGGGTCGTGGCGGTGAGCCGTTCGAAGACCGGGCCGGTGTTCCTGAGGAATCGCGCCGGATCGAAGCACGTGCCCAACTCCTCGGCGCTCAGATCGACGTCGGGGTCACCTGCCAGAGCGTCGGAGAGATGGATCCCCTCGTCCCACGAGCGCATGGCGTTCGACTGCACGATCCGATACGCATCGTCCCGGGTGTGCCCGGCTTCGATCAGGGCGA
Source organism: uncultured bacterium (assembly GCA_963745865.1). Classification (GTDB taxonomy): domain Bacteria; phylum Actinomycetota; class Acidimicrobiia; order Spongiisociales; family ZC4RG35; genus JAHEDH01. Next base: position 58,271 of record CAVUYZ010000004.1, read on the forward strand.
GCAGCACCGCCTGGGAACAGACGAGGCCGCGGGTGGCATCCAGGTTGGCCGCCATCCGCTCGGTGTCGACGACCAGCCGGTCGATCAGAGACTCGAACTTGACGAGCATGTAGTCGAGGGTGAGGGAGGCATCGGGGAGTATCACCCGCTCGGCGGAAGAGTGGCTGATGTCCCGTTCGTGCCAGAGGGCGACGTTCTCGAGGGCGGTCTGCGAATACCCGCGGAGGAGTCTGGCCATCCCCGTCATTCGCTCCGACAGGATCGGGTTCCGCTTGTGGGGCATCGCCGACGAGCCCTTTTGGCCCTCGCGGAACGCCTCCCGGGCTTCGCCGACCTCGGATCGTTGCAGATGGCGGATCTCGGTGGCGAACCGTTCGATCGATGCCCCGGTCAGCGCGATCGTCGTCACGAACTGGGCATGTCGGTCCCGGTGCGTGACCTGCGTCGACGCCTGCTCTCGCCCGATGCCGAGTCGCTCGCACACGAAGGCCTCGATCGTGGGTGGAGTGTGGGCGTAGGTCCCGACGGCGCCGCTGATCTTGCCGACGCTGACGGTGTCGCGGGCTGCGGTCATCCGCTCGTGGTCGCGGGCGATCTCGAAGGCCCAGTTGGCCAGTTTCAGACCGAAGCTGGTGGGCTCGGCCCAGATCCCGTGGGTTCTGCCGAGTTGCGGGGTCGCCTGGAACTCGAGCGCCCTCCGTTTGACCGTCTCGAACAGGTCGGCGATCCGACGAAGGAGGAGATCGGCTGCATCCCGCATCAGCACGCCGTTGGCGGTGTCGAGTACGTCGGACGAGGTCAGGCCAAAGTGGATCCATTCACCGCCCTCGCCGACATTTGCCGCGAGGAGATCGACGAAGGCCGCCATGTCGTGATTGGTGATCTTCTCCCGATCTGCGACCTGCTCGGGGGTCGGGGCGGTTGCAGCATGCGCTGCGCGGGCCGCCGCCGCCGGGGCGACACCCTCCGAGACCCATGCGTCGACGACGAGTGCCTCGACCTCCTTCCAGGTGTCGAGTCGGTGCTGGTCCGACCAGATCGCGGACATTTCGGGAAGGCTGTAGCGCGGAATCACCCGGCCGATTCTGGCAGGACCCGTGCCGGAATCGCACACGAGGCGGGGTAGCCTTCCCGGAGAATGCTGCAGACGACAACGAATCGGGGGATCGTGGTTGGGCTGCTCGCCCTGTCGGCAGTTCTCGTTGGCGGTTGCTCCTCAGGCGACGAGCCGGCTCCCACCTCGCTTCCACCCTCCACGACGACGACCACGACCGCACTCTCGACGACCACCTCTGTCGTCCGCGAGACGCTTCCTCTCGAAGATGTGCCTCCCTTGGCGATCTATCTGGCGGCGATCGAGCGCGGACTCGAGGGAACTCGCTATGCGGGGGACGTGTATCTGGACCCGGAGTCGTTCATCGCCACCGGGCGGCTGTTCTGTTCGTTGCTCGATGCGGGTGTCGATCCCCAGGGAGTGCTCGAGTCGTATATCACCGCGCTCGAAGCGGAATCGGGCGATCTCGAGGACGACGACCTCATTCTCGGCGGGGTGGTGCTCGGTGCGGGCGTCCAGGTGATCTGTCCCGATTATGCCGATGACCTGGCGATGATCGTCCCGGGTGGAGCGGGGCCGACGCCATGACGCAGGGATGTAACACCGCGGATGCGAGGGCGACTTGATGGGTGCAATGATCAGCATCAAGCGCCTCATTCTCTCGGTCCTCGCAGGAGGCCTCATCCTCACGGTCGGGGTTGCATCGGCGAGCGCCGACGCCCCATCCGCCCTCGACCGCGCCTCGAACGGCGTGGCCCGCGGGCTCCAGGCGGTCTCTGAGATCGTCGACGCCGAGGCCGCGACGGTGACTGTCGACGTCGGTCTGACGCGGGCGATGGTCGCCTTCGAAGCATGGGCAGATCGGCACGATGGCGACATCAAGCCCGGGAACGCCGCAGCGGTCCACGAGCAACTGATGCAGGGCGAGATCCCCGGGCGGCTGAACGCCCAGTCGAAGCTCTCATCGATCTCCGGTGCGTTCGAGAAACTCACGGTGCAGTCGGACAGGCTGAAGAAGAACAAGGCCAAGGGCCCCAAGGACGGCATGCCCGATCAGGCCAAGAATCCCTGAGACTCAAGGAATCCCTGAGACTCGCTGACCGGGAGGCCGGCTGCTTGCCGTTTCGATAGCCTCGCCGCATGACTGTGACACGGATGACGGCCGATGCTGCCAGGCGGATGGCGGTGGCGGCCACCGGTCTGGCCACGGGGCAGCCCGCCGGCCGGCTCGATGTACGCCATTTTCGTCGGGTGATGCGCGATGTCGATCTCGTCCAGCTCGATTCGGTGAACGTCTCGGCGCGAACCCACTACTGGGTGTTCTACAGCCGACTCGGCCCCTACGACATGGATGCGCTCGACGACTGGCTGTGGCGTTCCGGCGAGCACTTCGAGTATTGGGCGCACGAGGCCTCGATCCTCCCGATGGAGCGTCATCCGCTGCTCGCGTTCCGGATGCGGAGGGCGCGGCCGCGCGGGCGGGTCGAGGCGCTCCTCAGCGACCAGCCCGGCTACGTCGATTCGGTGCTCGGAGAGATCGAGGCGAGAGGTCCGGTCTCGGTCGGCGATCTCTCCGACCCGGGCGAGCGGACCGGCCCGTGGTGGGGGTACGGGAAGGGGAAGATCGCTCTCGAATGGCTCTTTCACTCAGGTGCGGTGACCATTTTGGACCGTCCGGGATTCACGCGTGTATACGACCTGACCGAACGTGTCATCCCCCAGGAGTTCCTCCTTGATCACGTCGACCTCCTCGATGCCAAGTTCGCCCTGATCGAACGGTCGGCCCGGGCGCTCGGGCTCGGTACCGCAGGCGACCTGGCGGACTACTACCGACTGAAGGTGGGCGACGCCAGGGAGGCGATACCCGAGCTGATTCGGCGCAAGGTGGTGCGAGAGGTGGAGGTCGCGGGCTGGCGGGAGCCGGCGTACCGGCATGTCGACGCCTCGATTCCCCGGTCGGTCGAGGGAGCGGCGCTCGTGTCTCCATTCGACCCGCTCGTATGGAACCGCGATCGAGCCGAGCGAGTCTTTGGGTTCCGGTATCGGATCGAGATCTATGTGCCGGAGCCGCAGCGTCAGTACGGGTACTACGTCCTGCCCTTTCTCCTCGATGGCGAGCTCGTGGGCAGAGTCGACCTCAAGACCGATCGCAAGCGGGAGCGACTGATCGTGCGTGCATCGCATGTGGAGGCGGACGCGGATCCGTCTCGCGTCGCCAACAGGTTGGCGCCATATCTCGAGACCACCGCCGGATGGCTCGGGGCGTCGACGCTGGAGATCGAATCCCGTGGGAGTCTGGCTCCCCATCTGAAGAGAGCCGTCGGCTGATCACTCGCCGATATCGGTGCGGAACTGCCGACCCGAGAATCGAACCGAGTCGACGGAGGCATATGCCTGCGATCGTGCCTCTCCGAGGGTCGGTCCGCGTCCGAGCACGCTCAGCACCCGACCGCCGTCAGTGACGGTGGCGCGCCCCTCGCTGCGGGTACCGGCGTGGAACACGAGCGCGTCGGTGCCTTCGAGCCCTTGAATCCGATCGCCCTTCCTGGGGCTCTCCGGATAGCCGTGGGCAGCGAGGACGACGTTGACCACCGAGTCGGCCGACCATTCGAGCCCCACCTCCGAGATGTCTCCCGACGTCGCCGCCCGCATGACTTCGAACAGATCAGACTCGAGCCTCGGTAGCACGACCTGGGTCTCGGGGTCCCCGAGGCGACAGTTGAATTCGATGACGACCGGGCCGTGATCGGTGAGAACGAGGCCGGCATACAGGACACCGACATATGGGTGGCCGTCCTGGCGCATCTGGTCGAGCGTCGGCTGGATGATCGACCGCCCCACTCGCTCGAGGAGCCCGTCGGGAAGCTCCACGGGTGAGTAGCTGCCCATCCCCCCGGTATTCGGCCCGGCGTCACCGTTCCGAAGCCGCTTGTAGTCGCGAGCCGGTTCGAGCAGCACTGCCCGTGAGCCGTCGCAAATGGCGAACACGCTGAGCTCGGGGCCGGCCGCGAACTCCTCGATCACCACCGTGTTCCCGGCCGCACCGAACTCGCCGTCGAAGCAGCGAGCGACCCAGTCGAGGGCCGCCTCCCGGTCTCCGGTGACGAGCACGCCCTTGCCCGCAGCGAGGCCGTCGGCCTTGACGACATACGGACCGGCATGGGAGCGGATGTGGGTTTCGGCGTCCACCGCGTGCTCGAACGTCCATGCCTCGGGTGTGGGAACACCTGCCCGATTCATGAGATCCTTGGCGAAGGACTTCGATGACTCGAGTCGCGCTGCGGCCCTGGTGGGGCCGAATGCCGGGATGCCAACGCCGGCGAGGGCGTCCACAACTCCTGCTGCCAGGGGAGCCTCGGGACCGACGACCACGAAATCGATCGCCTGGATCCGCGCCATCGCGGCGACGGCGCCGACATCGGTCGGATCGACCCCCTCGATCGTCCCACCGATCTGTGCGAGACCCGGGTTGCCGGGGAGGCTCAGGATCTCGGTGACGTGGTCGCTCTGCACCAGCTTCCAGGCGATCGCGTGCTCCCGCGCTCCCGATCCGATGACGAGAACCTTCATCGACTGATCAGCTGGCTGCGCTCCGGGCCGACCGAGACCCAGCTCACGGGCACGCCGGCCGAGTCCTCGATGAAGCCGATGTACTCCTGGGCCTCGATCGGGAGTTCGTCGAAGCTGCGGCAGCCACTGATGTCGACCTTCCAGCCCGGAAACTCGCGATAGATGGGCGTGCAGTTGTAGAGCACCCGCTGCTGCCGGGGAAAGTGGTCGTATCGCTCGCCGAGTGACGTGTAACCGACGGCGACCTTGATCGTGTCGAAGGCCGACAGGATGTCGAGCTTGGTGATGAAGAGCTTCGTCAGGCTGTTGACGCGAACCGAATACTGGAGGGCCACCAGATCGAGCCATCCGCACCGGCGCCGTCGCCCGGTGACGACACCGTATTCGCCTCCGAGCTCGATCATCGTGTCGCCGATCTCGTCGGTGAGCTCGGTCGGGAAAGGACCCGTTCCGACCCGGGAGATGTAGGCCTTGGCGACACCGACGATCTCGTTGATGTCCTTCGGGCCGATCCCCGAGCCAACCGATGCCCCGCCCGCGGTCGGGTTCGATGATGTCACGAACGGATAGGTGCCGTGGTCGATGTCGAGCAGCGTGCCCTGGGCGCCCTCGAACAAGACTTCTTTGCCCTCGCGCAGGGCGTTCCAGAGGAGCAGTGACGTGTCGTCGACGTAGGGGAGGAGTCGTTCGGCGTAGTCGAGGTACTCGTCGGCGATGGACGACCCGTCGATCGGCAGCTGGTTGTAGATCCTGGTGAGCACCTTGTTGGTGTCGGCCAGCGCGGTGTCGACCTTGTCGCGAAAGATCTTCGGGTCGAAGAGGTCCTGGACGCGGATCCCGCGCCGCGAATACTTGTCGGTGTACGCAGGTCCGATCCCCTTCTTGGTGGTGCCGATCTGGTTGCGGCCCAGGTATCGCTCCATGACGGCGTCCAGCTTGCGGTGATAGGGCATGATCAGATGGGCGTTGGAAGAGATGCGCAGTCGTGAGGGGTCGACGCCTCGTGCGGTGAGCATGTCGAGCTCGTCGAGCAAGACCTTCGGGTCGATCACACAACCGGATGCGATCACGGGCACGGCGTGCTCGTACATGACGCCGCTCGGGGTCGACGACAGCGCGAACTTCTCCTCCCCGATCACGATGGTGTGGCCGGCGTTGTTCCCCCCCTGATACCGAACCACATAGTCCGCCTCTTGGGCGAAGAAGTCGGTTACGCGACCCTTCCCCTCATCCCCCCATTGCGCTCCGAGTACGACAGTCGATGGCATGACGGGGAGCGTAAACGCTCATGGGCCGGGCTTCCGATTCCCGCTGTCGATATCGTTGCAGCGGGTCAGCCGGAGGCGCCGCCCGTGAACCTCCACGAGGCCAGTCTCAACGAAGGGGTGTGCACGAAGCCCGGTCCGAATTCGGAGTCAGCGAAGCGCGCGTCGTCGCCGACTCCCAAGACGGCTCCCGGCGCGACGGCTGCCGCGAACGATTGCGTGAACCTGAGGTTCGAGACTGCGGATGTGACCGTGCCGTTCTCGATGAGGAAGGTGCCGTTCCTGGTCAAGCCCGTCGCCACGGTGGTCCGAGGATCCAGGATCCGCACGTAGTTGAACGTCGAGACGTACAAGCCGCGTTCGACGCCGGCGATGAGCGATTCGGGTGTGAGATCACCCGGCGTGAGGTACAGGTCCGAGGCGATCGGCCCGATGTTGGTGCCATAGAACGAGGTGGAGTGGCCGGTGCTCTCCGTGCCCGCCTTCGCCGCCTCTCGTCGATCGAAGACGACGTTGCGGGAGACCCCGTCGGTCACGAGCTCGGTTCGCTGCTTCGGGGTGCCCTCGGCGTCGAACGCCAGCCGCATCGCTCGCGGGTCGTTCCCGTCGTCGATCAGCTCGAACGCGGGATCGAACTGGTGCTGACCCAGCGTGACGAAGGACTGGCCCTCGTTCATGGCCTTGCCGTTGAATCCGTACACAGCCAGGAACATGGCGAGGGTTGCCGCCGCCTCCGGTGCGAGGACGACCTCGTACTCGCCAGGCTCGATCTCGGTTGTGAACTCGCTTCTCGCCGCCCGGTCGGCGGCGACCCGCCCTACGGCGCCGGCGTCGATGTCGGAGAGATCTCTCGACGACGCATGGGCCGATCCTGCCGAGGTGTCGGTCTGATGGATGCCATCGAGTGTCGCCGATCCCGCAGTCCCGGTGGCTCGGTGGCCGGCCGAGTTGGCGAACACCACTCGGGAGACTCCGGTCTGGCAATACCCGGCTGCTCGCATGCCCGTGCCCGCCGACACGAACTCGGAGACGAGTTGCGCCCGATCATCGGGAGTCGCGTGTGCGGTCGACTCGGGGAGCGGCCGGGACGGAGCGATGTCGGTGGGCGGGGTGAGTCCGGGCCAGTCGGGGTTGAGCGGCGCGACGGCGGTGGCGTCTGCGGCGCGCTTCACGAAGGCAGGCAGATCATCCTCCGACACCGTTCCGGACGAGGTCGAGACCCGCCCATCGGACACGAGCGTCACCGCGACGGAGGCGGACTCTTCTGACACGTTCTGGTGGATGAAGGAATTGGCGAAGCGGGTGAGCGACGACGTCCCGTCGGTCACGACGACTTCGGCCTCGAGTCCGTCCGGGACGAGTTCGAGGATCCGATCGGCAATTGTTTCCGGAGACGTCATCCGCGTACCCCCACCCTGACCTTTGAGAATCTCGCGGGCATCGCCGGGTGCCCGGTCCGTCCGACCTGCATCGGCTGCCCCTTTCCGCAGTTCGGCGTGCCCCAATACACCGTCTCGTCCTGGCCTGCCAGCATGTCCATCGTGCCCCAGAATTGAGGCGTGATGCCCGTGTACGTCGGGTTCTTCAGCATCCGTCCCCGCTCGCCGTTCTTGATCTCCCAACCGATCTCGCACCCGAACTGGAAGTTCAGCCGCCGGTCGTCGATCGACCACGATCGGTTGGTGGACATCAGGACGCCGTCGTCGGTGGCGGCGATCATCTCGTCGAGCGACGATGTTCCGGGGAGTAGCCCGACATTGGTCATTCGCACCATCGGGATCCTGTTGAATCCGTCAGCCCTGACCATCCCGCCGGGTGAGAGACCGGCGATCGAAGCCGAGTCTCGCCCGGACAACACACCGACCCAGACACCGTGATCCACGATAGGAACGCTCTGTGCCGGTGTGCCTTCGTCGTCGTAGCCGAACGACCCGAGGGCGCCAGGAAGTGTTGCGTCCGCTGTGATGTTCATGAGGTCAGACCCGTACCGATGCGATCCCAGTTCGGAGAGACGAAGGTGAGACGTGCCGGCGAAGGCCGCCTCCCACCCGAGGATCCGGTCGAGCTCGATGGCGTGGCCGACCGACTCGTGGATCTGCAGCGCGAGCTGCGATCCCTCGAGGATCAACGGTTTCTCCGCCTCGTCCAACACCGCGGCATCGAGCAGCGCCGATGCTTCCGCTGCGACGCGGGGAGCCTCACCCAGATAGTCCCACTTCCGGATCGACTCGTACCCCGCCGACTCGTAGTGCACCCGTGATTGCGGGTACGTCCGAACCTGGGTCTCGCCGTCGCCGATGGACATCGCCTGGATCCCGCCTCCGGAGTGCACGAGGTTCTGATGTATCCGGTGGCCCTGCGACGAGACGAGCCACGATTCGATGTCCCAGAACCCGAGCATTCCGGTGGCGATGGCGACACGAGGTTCGGTCAGCATCGATCGGGTCGCTTCGACGAGGAGTCCGGCTTGATCTTCGACAGACACGTCGAGTGGGTGCTCGTCGACCGGTGTCGCATACTCGTCCTGGTGGACCTCGACGTCTGCCAGATCGAGCGCCGGCCCGGCGACGAGGGCGCTCGCCGAGGCGATGGCCGTGGCTGCGGCGCCGGCGCGGCTTGCGTCCGCCAGGGTCAATCGGTCGGTCGATTGGAATCCCCACGATGATCCGACGAGCGAACGGACGCCCACGCCGATCGCCTCAGAGGTGGTGATTGCCTGGACGTCGCCGTTCTGGACGGAGATGTTCCTGATGCGGCGTCCCATCACTCGAGCATCTGCGTAGGTTGCTCCGGCGGCGATGGCGCCCTCGACGGCAGCGGTTGCGATATCGAACATCGTGGCATCCTATGACTTCGGGAACAGTGCGGGTCGGCGAGCGGTCCATGGTCGGGCAGCGACGCTCGTGATCGGAGCTACAACCACCCGCTCGACTTGAAGAGCCGGTACAGCGAGATGACGATCACTGCCATGAGTGAGATGGCGATCGGGTAGCCAAGCGTCCACTCGAGCTCCGGCATGGTGTCGAAGTTCATCCCCCACACACCTGCGAGGAGGGTCGGGACCGCGGCCATCGCGACCCAGGCGGAGATCTTCCGCATGTCCTCGTTCTGTCGCACGGTGACCTGGGTCAGGTTTGCTTCGACGATCGAATTGAGCAGTTGTCGCATCGTGTTGATGCGGTCCACGACCCGTTTGAGCTGGTCGTGAGTGTCGCGAAAGTACTCACGTAGGTCCGGGTGGATTCCGGAGAACGACCCGCGTGTCAGCCGGTCGAGCGGATCGAGTAGCGGCGTCGTCGAGGTGTAGAAGTCCAGGACCTGGCGCATCAGTCGGTAGATACGTTCGGTCGGGATGATGTCGGAGTCCGAGAAGACGTCGGACTCGACCTGGGCGATGTCGATCTCGAGGCCTTCGAGGACGGGAACGTAGTTGTCGATCACGTGCTCGCAGATCGCCTGAAGGACTGCGCCCGGCCCCAACGCCAACGTGTCCGGCTCCGATTCGAGAGCTTTCCTCACGTCGACGAGGCGGCTCGACTGGCGGTGGCGAGCCACGAGAGCGAACGAGTCGCTGATGAACAGGTGGATCTCGCCGAATTCGATCGCCTCGAGTTCGTCGTTGTACTTGGCGGGCTTGAGCACGACGAACAACGTGTCGTCGTAGCGCTCGAGTTTGGGCCGTTGGTGCGCGTTGACTGCGTCCTCCACAGCCAGCTCGTGGAGATCGAACTCTCTGCGGACCGACTCGAACTCCGCTTCGGTCGGTTCGAACAGGCCGATCCAGGTGAAGCTGTCCGGGCTGCTTGCGGCGAGGCGCGCTCCCTCGAGAACGAACGGACTCGGGTCACGCCGCCCGGCGCGATAGTTGGCGGCGTCGATGATCATGCTTCTCCGAAGTGTCGATCGAGTACTGCCTCGAGGCGTTCCTCACCTGTTCCGGCGACGAACCACCATCCGCCGACGACCAGCGCGGCGATCGTGAGTGTGGCGAGGACGGTCAGGTACACCAGCGCATAGCGGCCGGGGCCCTGCGCCAGGACATCGAGTGACAGGCCGAGACCGACCAGATATGCGACCACGCCGAGCAGGGTGTAGAAGGCGGTCATGAAGCCGAACCAGGTGAAGTCCGAACCGAACCGGAGCGTCACGATCTTTCGTCGGCCGAGCGGGAACAGGTACGCATCCTCGAGCTCATGGGCGATGAGCACCGACCGGCCGATGTCGGCGTTGATGTGCTTTTCGAGCCGGACTGCGTACTGGCGGGAGAAGATGAGATACGACGCGTCGAACGCCGTCGACGTGGCGCCGAGGAGCGCAACGAATGGGATGGTGAGGAACAGCCACCGGTCGATGGCCGCTCCGGCTGCGAACATCGCCAGGATGGCGACCGTTGTGAACCGAATGTCGGAGAAGAACCGATCGTGATATCTCGCATTCATGCCGCGCATTCTCGCCAGCTGTCGATGTGCGATGGTGATCTCTTGGTTCTCGAGGTCGTGGCTCATGAACAAACCCCCCGGGGTCTCCGAGGGGTTGATCGTAGGGGCGGGAGCGAGGTCCCCGTGCAGTGTCAGGGCTAGCGGCGGCGGCGATCGGCGAGCCAGCGGCGGCGGACGGGGCGACGCTCGTCTTCGGTCAGTCCTCCCCAGATGCCGGACGACTGATTGGTCTCGATCGCATAAGCGAGGCAATCTTCGCTGACCTCGCAGGTTCCGCAGACCTGTTTCGCGTACTTGATCTGTTCGGCCGCAGGGCCGGTCTCACCGGCTGGGAAGAACATGGACGGGTCGTGGTCGATGCAGGCTGCCAGGTCGCGCCATTCGAGAACGACGTCGTCGATGAACTGCTCGAGATGGATGGTTGACATGCTGGTCTGCTCCTGTTGGTTCACCGGGCGGACACGCCCGGATGCCTCGTTTCCTGGTCAAGATACCCATTAGTGGTAAAATATAAACCATGTCGCCCGAGCACGCTGCAGAAATGACCCTTCATGACGCTGCGGAGGCACTCGACGTTCACTATATGACCGTCTATCGGTATGTGCGGCTCGGCCTGCTCGACGCCCGCAAGTCTGGGAAGCAGTGGCGGGTGACGCCCGAAGCGCTCGCCACGTTCGTCGAGCGACCTGAGCCCGATCGCTCCGGTGGCGATGCGCCGTGGGCGCAGCGCTTGGAGTCGAGAATGGTTTCGGGCGACGCCAACGGCGCCTGGTCCGTCGTCGAGGCCGCTCTGGCTGCGGGCCATGCGCCGGCTGCGATCTACGCCGAGTATCTGGCACCGGCACTCAGATCGATCGGGGACAAGTGGGAGGCCGGCGAGTTGGCGATCCACGACGAGCACCTCGCGTCGAATGTCGCCGCCCGAATCATCGGACGTCTCGGACCGCGCTTCTCGCGACGCGGGCGACCGAAGGGCACAGTGATCACCGCCATGCCTCCTGGGGACGATCACAGCCTCGGCTCGGCGATGATCTCCGACATCGCCCGATCGGCCGGGTACTCGGTGCTCGATCTCGGGGCGAACACGCCGATCGCGTCTCTCGAGTCCACCGCAACCGCTACCGACGATCTCCATGCAGTGTGTATTTCGATCGTGTACGACTCGGCCCTCGATGACGCCACCACGATGATCGCTGCGGTCAAGCGCGCTGCTCCCGACGTTCCTGTCTATGTCGGTGGGCGGGCGGTCCCGACGGCTGAGCGGGCCGAGGAGATCGGAGCCGACGGATGGGCTGGAAGGCTCGACGAGGTCGCCGGCCTGCTCACGGGCGCTCCGACTGCCCCAGCCGTCTGATCAGCCACCGAGGGCCCCTGCATACCGGGCGAGCGCCCGTTCCCGAGCTGCCGGGTGGTCGACGATCGGAGCCGGATATGTCGTGCCGAGGACGATCCCGGCCGCGGCCAGCTCGAGGGGCCCGGCTTCCCAGGGAGCATGGATGATGCGATCGTCCAGGCCGGCGAGTTCGGGGACCCATCGGCGGATGTACCGGCCATCGGGGTCGAACTTCCTCGACTGCGTGATCGGGTTGAAGATTCTGAAATAGGGGGCTGCATCGGCTCCGGTTCCCGCTGCCCACTGCCAATTGCCGACGTTCTGAGCGACGTCGCCGTCCAGCAGGTGGTGACGAAAGAAGCGCTCACCGAGGCGCCAATCGATCAGCAGATCCTTGACGAGGAACGACGCCACCAGCATTCGCACCCGGTTGTGGATCCAACCCTCACCCTGCAGCTGCCGCATGCCGGCATCGATGATCGGGAACCCGGTCAACCCACGCTTCCATGCTTCGAGTCCGTCCGGGTCGTCGTTCCAGGCGATCGAGGTGTATTCGCTCCGGAGGGCCACATCGACGGTGTCGGGCCGGTCCTCCATCACGTCGGCGTAGAAGTCCCTCCACGCCAGCTGGCGGGTGAACGCAGCCCGCCCGGATGTGTGCGATCCGATGTGCTCGAGGATCGTCCTCGGGCTGATCGTTCCCCACTTCAGATCGATCGAGAGCCTGCTGGTCGCATCGAGATCAGGCCGATCCCGTACGTCCGGATACCGATCTGCGCGCTGATCGAAATCTCTGAGCCGCGCCAGCGCAGCGGCCGATCCGGCTTCGATCGGCGGATCGCCGGCTTCTGGGATCCCGTCGCCGGGGTCCGTGGAGATCGGCGCGTCGACGGAGGGCTCGACCTCCTCGATCGGTCGTTCGCTCCATGCCCGGTGGAACGGCGTGAACACGCGATAGCGCCCGCCCGCCTTGGTGAGAACCGCTCCGGGCCGGTGCACGGTGGAACCGTGGTGGAAGGTGATGGGGGCGGCATGCGAGACCGTCGTGTCACGTCTGCGAGCGAACGGCGTGTGGTCGGCGTTGGCATGGACCATCGTTGCTCCGAAACGATCGACGAGGTGGGGGACCGACGCGTCGGCAGTCCCATGGATCACCATCAGTCTTCCGCCGACGTTGCTGATCTCGCGGTCGAGCGCCCGGAGGCTCGCTGCGAGCAGTCGGACTCGGGGCTGCGATGCAGGGTTCCACAACCGGGGGTCCACGACGAACAGCGGGACGACCTCCTCTCCGGATCGGGTCGCCGCCGACCAGGCGGGGTTGTCGTCGAGCCTGAGGTCGCGCCTGAACCAGACGATTCGGGTCATGTCGAGGATCTCACGCGCGGAGGGCCAGGAAAGAAGGCATTGGTCCGTTCGATGTACTCGGCATATCCGGGCCGGCGGTGACCGATGGTCTTCTCGAGCAGTCCGGCTCCGCTGACCTTCATCAAGAACAGACTCATGACCGCCGGCCCGACCACGGTCCACCACGCTCCTCCTCCCAATGCAACCAGGTAGAGGCCCCACCACACCAGGAAGTCCCCGAAGTAGTTGGGGTGACGGGTGTATCGCCAGAGCCCACGATCGAGAACCTGGCCCCGACTCTCGGGATCGGCTGCGAACCTGGCGAGTTGGAAATCGCCAACGGACTCGAACAGCAACCCGACGGTGAAGACGACGATTCCGACTGCGTCGAAGATGCCGAGCCCCTCGACCGATCTCTGTCCTGCCTGGATCGGGAGCGAGACCGTCCACATGATCACGCCTTGCAGCAGGAACACCGTGACGAGGCTCACCAACGGGAACCCGGCACCATGTTTGCTGCGCATCGCCCGGTATCGCCGATCCTCGGGCTCACCGAGATTGCGCCAGGCGAGATAGCCGGCCAGTCGGATTCCCCACAGCGTGGTGAGTCCAACGAGGACTATCGATCGGTCGGTGATCTCATCGAGTTCGAGCGCAACGGTCCATGCGACAATGACGAACCCCAGCCCCCAAGCGATATCGACGATGGATGCGTCACCGACGATCAGGCTCAGGATCCATGTGGACACCATGAGCACGGCGATGGCGATGGCGGCTGCGAGGAGCAGGCCGCCGGTGGTCATGCGTCGGCCATCCAGATCGCTGCCGCTCCGTTGCTGCTGGAAACGACCCCTCCGGCGATCTCGATCGTGATGGCGAGTCCGTCGAGTCGGGAAGGGTCGATCTGGAATGACACCGTGGACGGATCCGATCCGAGGATGCCGGCACTGACGACCACACCGTCTTGGATCGCCCACAGCTGGTAGGTCTGTGAGTCGTCGAGCGGATCGAACTCGATGTCGGTCAGCCAACCGTGACCGTCGGCGTCGACCACGATGTCGCCGTGACCGATCTCGCCGTCGAGGGCCGCCTGCAGCGTTCGATCGCTGGCGCGGGCGAGGTCGATCGCCAGGGCGGTCGGATTGCTTCTCAGAGCTTCGATGGTCGCATCCTGCTGTCCCAACTCCTGCTCGAGAAGCGCGAGCCGCTCTTGGCTCTCCGCCAGCTCGCCGCGCGCGGCCGCCAGGATCCCGCCGAGGGACGCAGCCGCCAACAGCGAGGCGATTGCGGCGACCGCCAGCCACCGGCTGGTGCTTCGGGTCGGCAGCACGATCACATCAGTAGACGGTTCTTGCTGGCTGGGATCGATGTCGTCCTTGATTCGCTTCCAGAGCGACGGTGGCGCTCCCAAGGTGCCCTCGGCAAGCGCCGCAGCGGCCGAGCGATGGCGGTCCAATTCGTCCCGGCAGTCGGCACAGCCGGAGAGGTGCCGAGTCAATTGCTCGATCTCCGCTGGGTCATCGATCGCGTCCAGCGCGAAGACTGCGAGAAGGTCCGTTGCCTCATCGTGTCTCATGATCAGGTCTGATACTGGTCGAGGTGACGCCCGAGTCGTTGCATCCCTGTGCGGATGCGACTCTTGACGGTGCCTTCGGGCTCATCGAGCGTCAGCGCAACCTGGCGGTATGACTGGCCGCCGAAATAGGCGAGCTCGATGGCGACCCGCTCGTCGGGGGTCAGGCCATCGAGCGCTCTCCGCACGTTCTCAGCAATGTGCATGTCGATCACTTCTTCCTCGATGGACGGACCGGAGGTCGCCACCATCAAATGTTCTCGTTCTTCCCGTGTACGTCGCGAACTCTCCGATCGGATGAGGTCGATTGATCGACTGTGCGCAACGGTCATGAGAAACGTGCGGAGCGTTCCCCGATCGGGGTCGAATGCCTCGGGTCGATTCCAGAGTCGCACGAAGACGTCCTGGGCCACGTCCTCGGCGAGCGACCGGTTGCGAGTGACCCGGAGCGCAAGCCCGAAGACGGCGTTCGAATGGCGGCGATAGGTCTCGGCGAGGGCGCCTTCGTCGCCTGACCCGATCATCTCGACGAGGTGGGCGTCCTCCAGCTCGTCTCTGAGAATCGGTCGTGCAGTCACAGGGCTCCTTGAACGGTTGAAGCTCTGTTACCCCTGGATCCTCACCTCGCAAACATATTTATCACTAAGATCCGAGTGATGGTCCCGAACCGACCTGCGCGCCAGCTCGATCACGGTCAGCGAACCGGTCGGAGCAGCTCGTCGACGGTCGAAGCTCTCAGGGACGCGTTCAGCAGATACGCAGCGGTCGCAAGGTTCCCGAGGACGACGAACGAGACGATCCAGGCGATGGCGACGAAGAGCCGCCGTTCTCGCCAGACGACGAACGCTGCGAACAGCGCGACTCCGACATACAGATCGATGAGGGTCACCCGGCCCCATGCCAGGGCGATGATGTCCGACCCCTCGGCACCGAAATTGCCGCTGGCGAACCCCATCACGAGCGCCCCAGCCATCACGATCACACCCGTAGCGGCGACGAGTCTGGTTACGAACATGTTGGAATCCTCCTTGATCGGCACGGAGGGTATGGTCGCCGGGTCCGTCGATTGTCGAGAATCGTGATTCGCAAGCCGTCCCCAGCTCCACCCGCTCCCGGCCAGGAGTCCGTGTGGGACTACCCGCGCCCGCCCATCGCCATCGCCGACGAGCGGCTGGTCGAGGTCGTTCACGATGGAGTGACGGTTGCGTCCACCACCGGGGCCATCCGGGTGCTCGAGACGAGCCATCCGCCGGGCTACTACCTGCCACCCGGCGATGTCAGAACCGATCTTCTCGTTGCCGAGACCCACCGCTCCATGTGCGAGTGGAAGGGCCAGGCGCGGTATTGGGGGCTGTCCACTCGCGGTCGGGAACTGCGGTCGGTGGCATGGTCGTATCCCGATCCGACACCGGGGTTCGAATCCATCGCCGGGTACGTGTCCTTCTATCCAGCAAGAGTCGACGCCTGCTATGTCGGAGGTGAGCAGGTTGTTGCCCAGGCCGGCGACTTCTACGGCGGATGGATCCTGAGCGAGATCGCCGGCCCGTTCAAAGGCGATCCGGGGACCTGGGGATGGTGAAGCCGGAGCGCACCGACGTCGTCGTCGCCGACGGCGTGTCGCTGTCTTCCATCGTTCGCGAGGCGCGGCCGGACAAGCGGGCGTTCCTCCTGGTCCATGGGCTGGCCTCCAACGCCCGGCTCTGGGACGGCGTCTCCGACTACCTGTTCGAAGCGGGCCACTCGTCGGTTGCTGTGGATCTGCGCGGTCACGGTCTGTCTTCCCGACCGGACGGCGGGTATGACTTCGCAACCGTCTCCGATGATCTGTCAACCGTCGTCGAATCTGCCCTCGGACGGCCCGTGATCGCTGTCGGCCAATCGTGGGGCGGCAACATCGCGATCGAACTCGCCGTTCGACATCCCGACCTCGTCACGGGTGTGGTGTGCGTCGACGGAGGGTTCATCAAGCTGTCCGACCCCTTCCCCGACTGGGAGGAAGCAAGGCGTCAGTTGGCGCCGCCGGCGTTCCCCGGTGCCACGATGGATGAGATGCGCCAGCGCGCCCGACAGCGCTTTCCCGACTGGTCCGCAGCGGCCATCGAGGGCCAGCTCGCCAACTTCGAGGTCGACGACGATGGGTTCGTTCGGGCCAGGCTGCGACGCGAGCTCCACATGAAGATCCTCAGACATCTGTGGGAGCACGATCCCGATGTCATCGCCCGCACCGTCGCCGTCCCGACACTGGTCATCGCTGTCGATGAGGAGGTGGACGGTCGCGGCCGGAGAGTCGAGCAGTTCGCCCGCTCCCTGGCGTTGGGCACAGTGGAGTGGCTCGATGCCCACCACGATGTTCATGCTCACCGCCCCAAGGAGGTCGCACGTCTTCTCATGGCGTTCGCCGAGGATCTCGACGCATGACCGGCAGGCTCGTGCTCATGGGTTCCGGCGAACTGGCTCCCACCATGGTCTCCACGCACCGCTCCAACATCAAGGCGGTCGATGCCCGAACGGTCGTGATGCTCGACACGCCCTTCGGCTTTCAAGAGAACGTCGACTTGCTGACCGAAAAGATCGTCGAGTTCTTCGACACATCACTCGTGATCGACACCGAGGTCGCGAGCCTTCGCACCGCGGACGAGTCACCGGCGACCGTCGAGCGGATGCTGGCGTCGGTTCGCAACGGCCGCTATATCTTCGCCGGTCCCGGGTCTCCGTCGTATGCGCTGGCGATCTGGCAGGACGTGGGGCTCGGCTCTGCGCTCACGGAGGTCATCACCCAGGGCGGTGCGGTGGTTCTGTCGTCAGCGGCCGCATTGACGGCGGGCATCAAGACGATCCCCGTATACGAGATCTACAAAGCCGGAGTGGACCCCTATTGGCTCGACGGAATGGATCTCGGATCGGCATTCGGGCTCCCGATCACCGTCGTGCCGCACTGGAACAACCAGGACGGCGGGAACCATGACACCAGTCGCTGCTTCATCGGCCGGCGACGACTGGCGATGCTCGAGCCGGGTCTCGACCACGGGATCGTCGGCATCGACGAACACACCGCTGCCACGATCGACTTCGGGTCGGGAACGTTGTCGGTGTCGGGGGCCTCGACGGTGGTGTTGCGAGGGTCGGACACGGTCATTCTCGAGGCCGGCTCGTCGATCTCCCTCGACGAGGCGCGAGGGATTCTGTCACGAGGCCGATCGGCCACGACCACCGAGGTGACGGTTCCGGCTTCGACGGCATCGTTCACCGATGCGCTCGACGAGGGCGACGTCGATGCGGCAGCCGAGGCTGCGCTGGCGATCGAGGACGACGTTGCCGGAGGTTCCGAGGATCGATCTCGACTGCGGCGGGTGATCACCGAGCTCGCAGAGGCGGCCCGCTCCGGACTCGTGGACCCCCGGACGGTGGTCGGTGGCTATGTCGACCTCCTCCTGGAGCTGCGAGCCGCGGCACGGGAGGACAAGCGCTGGGACGAGTCGGACGCGATCCGCGATGGCCTCGCCCAACTCGGTGTCGAAGTCCGCGACACCCCCGACGGCGTGGAGTGGGAACTGGAGTAGCTCGCTGCGTGGTGTCTCGGTCGGCGCTGGGGCGCCTCCCTCGACGCGTGGTGTCGGTTGCTCGGCCTGGCGGCCTTGCTCCGACGCCTTTTGCACTTCGTGCGCTTTGTGTGCTTCGCACGCTCGTTTCGTGGCTCGCTGCGCTCGCCGCTCCTTCTTTGTTGAAAGAAGACGGGAGCGCAGCGACACCTGGTGGCCAGGAGCCAGCGGCCAAGAGCCAACGGCCAATCAGCCTGTGGTGATCAGCTTTCGGTCGGTCTTCGCTTCGGTGTGGAGCCCGGGTTCTGGCTTGGTGCCGAACAGGGCGGACGCCGCGAACAGTGCGATGGCGACGCCGCCGAGGAGGACCGTCCAGGAGATGGGCGTGAGGGCGGTGTCCTTGATGGCGTCGTAGTTGTCCAGCTGGCTGTCGAATGCACCGACGGTGACCTGGAATCTCCCCATTGCGTCAGGCAAGGATCCCAGCGCCGCCGCGGTCGCCGGGAACTCGGACCCGATGAACGCCTGTACGTCGGGGACGGTCATTCCGAGCGCCTCGGCGAGTCCCGGGATGAGCGCTGTCTGCATCTCTTGGCCCATGGCGCCGACGATCTGCAAGGCCCCGCTACTCCCTGAGACCAGGTCGGCGGTGTACACCGGACGGAATGCGTCATTCATGTCGTCGGCGGCGTTGGACTTGCCGAGGAACGAGAGGCTCAAGGTGCTGACGATCACGAGGACTCCGACGACGACTCCTGCCCAGGCCGCCATCCGACCGTCGAAGAACATCCACAGGCCAATCGCGACTCCCACGAGCCCGATTCCCAGTATCAACCAGGGAAGCGTTGTGGCGGGCATCGTGCTCGTCGGCAGCGCATCGGCCGACTCGAAGTTGGCCTGTTGGCTCTCGATGAGCGTTACCACGCCGTTGAACTGGTCGATGATGCCGGGAAGCGCGGCCGCCCCTGCGGCAACGGCCGGATACTCGCTTCCCAGGAAAGCGTTGAACGCCTCCGGGTCCATACCCAATTGTCCCGACAGCGTCGGAATGACGTCGGTGGAGAATTCGTTGCTCACAGCCGAGAGAGCCGCGATGTCCGCCTGGGTGGTTGCGATTGCCTCATCGCTCATGACCGTGTCCCGGAAGCCGTCGGTCAGGTCTTCGAAGGCAGGGGCCACGGTGAACAGGCCGTTCATCAGGCCGACCGCCAGTACAACGATTCCGGCGATCACGACGCCGCCAGCAGCAATAGATCTTCGCATGTCTCTCTCCTCAGTGAAACGTGTGCCGCGTGCCATGGAGCATCGATTCTCGATGCCGATTGCGTGCCAACGACTGAGAGAAGATCTTTCTGATCCATTCGACACGAGCGCGAATTCCGATGAGTAGAGCCATATGACCTGTTCGGTCGGTCGGATCCCATCGGCCGATTCGGCCAACTGGCGCAGCGTGTTCCGCTGCGCTCGACGCTCCTTCTCTTGAAAGGATGGGAGCGCAGCGACATCTGGGTGGAAGGCTGTCGGCCTTTGGCTTCTAGCCGTTGGCTTCAGCGACAACCTGGTAGCCAAGAGCCAAGAGCCAAGAGCCAAGGGCCAAGAGCCAACAGCTTCTAGAACCCGCTCTCCTGGGGTTGCCACTCGTGGTGGGGGATGTCGTTCTCGAACTGCCGGACCGATGGCCCGCCGAGCTCGACGAGCCGGTTGCGGCCGATGACATAGGTGCCGATCAGGAGGGCGAGGAGACCAGGCCATCCGGTTCCGGCCCGCACCAGGCCGAGCGCAGTGGTCTGTTCGGTGGCGAACAACCAGCCCTGGATCGCGGTCCTGATGCCGAAGAACCCGACCCACAGCCAGGTGACGCGGGTGTACGCGGGGCGAACCCGCGGATGCCAATACCAGTCGATTGGCCATTGGCGGAGGGCCCAGCTGCTGAACGCCACCATCGGGCGGTTGGCGATGATCGATGCCACGCCGAGAACGGTTGTGGCGACACCCGAGATGATGCCGGGAAGGAAGTAGTCCTGCGCATCGCCCGACCGGAGAGCGAGGGCGATCGCAAGCCCTGTCCCGAAGAGGCCCGAAACTGCGTATCGGAGCGAGTTCCGCCTGAGCAGCCTCACCAGGACGACGGCAAGCGCCACACCGATTCCGGCATACCCGGCGGTGGGCATGCCCGCGACGGCGTTGACCAGAACGAAGATGATCGGGGCGATGATCCCGTCGATGATCCCCGCTCGCCCCTCGAGCAGCGACCTGATCTCGTCCGTGACTTCTTGTCGAGTCGTGTTGGCCATGACGGACGATCCTATGGTTCGGTGCTGCCAATGCCGTGGAGAGGAGAGCTGTGCAGTCCGTCATCGCCGGCACCGGGGTGGCTGTTCCACCAAACGTCGTGACCAACGCCGATCTGATCAGGATCATGGATACCTCCGACGAATGGATCCGAACGCGCTCGGGTGTCGCCGAGCGTCGCTTCGTGGATCCGGGAACCGGGTCGTCGGATCTTGCGGCTGAAGCCGGCAGAGCGGCCATCGCCGATGCCGGCATCGACCTGGAGGCGTTGATGCGCTCGTGACGGCGACGATGACTCCCGATCACACCAATCCCGGGATCGCCGGTCTGGTGCAGGAGAAGCTCGGGCTGGGCACGGTGCCGGGATTCGATCTCAGGCAGCAGTGTTCCGGCTTCCTGTACGGGCTCGAGCTCGCGGACGCGCTCATCGCTGCGGGACGGTCCGACACCGTGCTCGTCATCGGGGCCGAGGTCCACGCGGGATATCTGCCGTGGGGGGCCACCTGGGACATCGTGCTCGGCCGCTCCGACCGGCTGCCCACGACCGAGGAGTACGAGCACAACACGCTCCATCGCAGCTGGAGTGTCTTGTTCGGCGACGGAGCGGGGGCGATGGTCGTCCAGCGATCGGACGATGAGCGGGCGGGCTTTCTCTCCTCCAGCATCCACACCGATGGCAGCCACTTCGAATTGATCATCGTCCCGGGCCTGGGGTCGCTGCAGCGACCGTACGCCAGCGAGGCTCAGCTCGCCGCCGGGCTTCACCTGCCGCAGATGGATGGTGGCGGCCTCTACCGGCAAGCGGTGCGGTTGATGCCGGCGTCGATCTCCGAAGCGCTGGCGGCTGCGAGTCTCTCCATCGCCGACCTCGACCTGGTTGTAGCCCACCAAGCCAACGAGCGAATCCTCGCCGGCGTGCGCAAGCAGCTCGGCCTGGACGAGCGGGTGGTTCCGTCCAACATCGAGCGCTGGGGTAACACCACGGCCGGGACCCTCCCGATCCTCTTCCATGAGCTCTCCCGGGACGGCCGTGTCGCTCCGGGCTCGCTCGTCTGCTTCGCGGCGTTCGGCGCCGGAGCCCACTGGGGCGCCATGCTCTACCGGGTCCCAGCCTGAGACGGTGTGTCTCACTTCGTTCGACGCGTGGTGTCTTGTTCGGCGCCTGGGGGGCCTCGCTCGACGCGTGGTGTCTGCTCGGCCTGGCGGCCTCGCTCAGACGCTTGGTGCACTTCGTGCGCGTGGTGTGCTTCGCACGCTCGAGGAGTGTCTCACTTCGTTCGACGCTGATTGTCTTGATCCCTGCTGAGGGTCACCGAGCGCCGAAGGCACCAAGCGGCGCAGCCACCGAGCGCGATGCGCAGCGAGCACCAGGCGGCCTCGCCCCGACGCTTCGTGTCGTGGTGCTCGGCCTGGCGGCCTCGCTCCGACGCGTGGTGCACTTCGTGCGCGTGGTGTGCTTCGCACGCTCGAGGAGTGTCTCACTTCGTTCGACGCTGGGCTTTTCATTGGCGGCCGAAGGCCACCAAGCGGCGCAGCCACCGAGCGCGATGCGCAGCGAGCACCAAGCGGCCTCGCTCTGACGCGTGGTGTCGGGTGCTCGGCCTGGCGGCCTCGCTCCGACGCGTGGTGCACTTCGTGCGCGTGGTGTGCTTCGCACGCTCGAGGAGTGTCTCACTTCGTTCGACGCTGGGCTTTTCATTGCGGCCGAAGGCCACCAAGCGGCGCAGCCACCGAGCGCGATGCGCAGCGAGCACCTAGCGGTCGGAGGCCACCAAGCGGCGCAGCCACCGAGCGCGATGCGCAGCGAGCACCAGGCGGCCGAAGGCATGGCACGAGCGCGGTAGCCTGGGGACATGCCCAGGATCAAGGCCGAGAACATCGAGGCGCACAAGGCGCAGACCAGGCGGGAGATCCTCGACGCAACCCGCTCCCTGCTTGCGGAGATCGGCTCCGCCGACATCTCGCTCGGTGAGGTCGCCCACGGTGCCAGCATCGGTCGTACCACGCTCTATGAGTACTTCCGGGACAAAGACGACCTGATCGCCTGTCTGGTGGAGGATCAGCTCCCCGGGGTCGTCGATGGGGTCATCGCCGGGTTGAGTGGGTCGACTGGGAGTGCTCGGCTGGTCGAACTCGCCACGGCGACTGTCGAGTTCGTGGTCAGCGATCCGGTCCTGGGTCTGATCCTCCATCGAGAGCTTCCCCGCTTGTCTTCGGAAGCCCAAGAACGCATCCGCGCCGCCCACGGCGAGCTGGCCGCTGACATGGTGTCTGCGTATCGAGCTGCCGTCCAGAGCGGCGAGCTTCGGCCGATAGCGCCAGACATCGTCGGTCGGTTCATACAGGACACGATCATGTCGGCGGCCCGGGTATTTGATCGCCGCCCACGAGCCCGCAGATCGCTTTCCCGAGGTCGCCGCCGAGCTCGAGCGCTTCCTCCTCGGCGGACTGTCCGCCTGAGGCCGGCCGGAGCCGGTTTGTCCACCGCCCATCCTCGCCAGACCCGGCCCGTGCTTTAATCGCGTCCGTGGGAATCGACCGGTATCGCAATCGTGAGCTGTCGTGGCTCGACTTCAACAGTCGGGTGCTGGCGCTCGCCGAGGACAGCAGACTTCCCCTTCTCGAGCGGGCGCGGTTCCTGGCGATCTGGGCGTCGAACCTCGACGAGTTCTACATGGTCAGGGTCGCCGGCCTCAAGGAACAAGAGCTGCACGGTTCTCGCGGAACGTCGCCAGATGGCTTGTCCCCGTCGGAGCAGCTCGCCGGAATTCGCGAGGAGGTGCTCAGGCAGTTCGACCGAGTCCATCGAGCGTTCGGCGCAGACGTGGCGCCTTCTCTCTCCGAGGCGGGGATCGCGCTCGCCGACTACGACGAGCTCGACGAGGAGGACACCGACTATCTCGACGAGATCTTCCGATCCCGTGTGTTTCCCGTCGTCACTCCGCTAGCCGTCGACCCGGCGCACCCGTTCCCGTACATTTCGAATCTCTCGCTCAACCTGGCTGTCCTCGTCCGAAATCCCGAGACGAAGCTCACGAGGTTCGCCCGGGTCAAGGTGCCACCGATCCTCACGCGTTTCGTCGTGCTTCCAGACGGTGAGCGATACGTGCCGCTCGAACAGGTCATCGCAGCCCACCTCGGCATGCTGTTCCCAGGGATGGAGGTGCTGGAGCATCACGCGTTCCGGGTCACTCGAAACGCCGACATCGAGATCGAGGAGGAAGAGGGCGAAGATCTGCTCGCTGCAATCGAGTCCGAGCTCACCCGGCGTGGCTTCGGTCATGTGGTTCGGCTGGAGGTCACGCCGACGATGACCGATGAGGTGCTCGACCTCCTGATGCGTGAGATGGGTATCCGCCCGGACGAGGTGCTGCATCTCGAGGGGCCTCTCGACATGTCTGGGCTCAACGTGCTGACAGACCTGAGCCGCCACGATCTGATGTCCGAGCGCTGGTCATGGGTCACCCAGCCACGGCTCGCCAGCATGTCCGAGGGCATCCCCGTCAACATGTTCGCCACGATCCGCGAGGGTGATCTGCTCGTCCAGCACCCCTACGACTCCTTCACGACCTCGGTCGTCTCGTTCATCGATCAGGCCGCGCACGATCCGTCCGTCCTCGCCATCAAGCAGACCCTCTATCGGACATCGGCGAACTCGCCGATCATCCAGTCGCTCATGTACGCGGCGAAGGAGGGCAAGCAGGTCGTGGTGCTGGTCGAGCTCAAGGCGCGCTTCGACGAGGAGCGGAACATCGAGTTCGCTCAGATGCTGGAGGACAACGGAGTCCATGTCGTGTACGGCGTGATCGGTCTCAAGACCCACACCAAGATCGCACTCGTGGTTCGCGACGACGGCGATCGGATCAACCGCTACGCCCATATCGGGACCGGCAACTACAACGATGCCACTGCCCGCACCTACGAGGATCTCGGATTGTTCACCAACGATCCGGACATCGGCGCCGATCTCACGGATCTCTTCAACTACCTGACGGGCTACAGCCAGCAAACGACCTACCGCAAGCTCCTCGTGTCGCCGACGTCGTTCCGATTGAGCATCACGCAGATGATCCGGGAAGAAGCGGCGCGTGGCTCCGAGGGATACATCACGATGAAGATGAACTCGCTCGTCGACGAGCGCCTGATCGAGGAGTTGTACGAGGCCTCCAACGCCGGTTGCCGGATCGATCTGGTGGTGCGCGGCATCTGCTGTCTCATTCCCGGAGTTCCTGGCATGAGCGAGAACATCGCGGTCCGCTCCGTCGTCGGCCGCTATCTCGAGCACTCCCGCATCTACCGCTTCGGAACACGCGGCCGGGAGCGGAAGTTCTACATCGGGTCTGCGGATCTGATGCCCCGCAACCTCGACCGGAGGGTGGAAGCGCTGGCTCCGGTCGAAGACCCGGACCTGCAATTCCGGCTCGATGAGATCCTCGAGGTGCTCCTCGCAGATGACGTCCTCGCCTGGGAGCTCGATGCGGACAGCCGCTGGACCAAGCTGCCGACCGAGATCGGTGTCGACACCCACATGACCCTCCGCGCCCTCGCCGAAGCCCGCTCCGCCCGCGAGTAGCGCGCGAAGCCCGCAGGTAGCTCGCTTCGCGTCGCTGCATGGTGCGTGCGGCGCTTGGTGGCCTCCGGCCGCTTGCCCGGCTCACGCCTCGTCCTGATCGAGTCGACGTCGAGCGAATTGGGTCCCGGGGAAGGCTGCGAGCACATGAGACGATCAAACGTTCACTCGTCGTTCACTTCGGGGGGAGTTTGAGTTCAGACGGCGTCCGTACCTTGCCTGTGGGGTCAGGGTGGAAACCGCGGCTCCTGCGTCTCTCGAGGACGTGCATGTCAATCGATCAACAGGAGAGAATCCCGAATGACGAAACTCAGAACGCTCAGCCTGTGGGCCGTCGTGTGTCGCGATGATCCTCGCGGCGTGCGGCTCGGACGACTCGACCGACACCACAGCGGCGGCCGGGGACGGTGCGGCCACGACGACAGCCACCACGGCCGCGCCGACCGGTGACATGGAGATGTCCGAACTGGGTCTTCCCATCATCGACCCGCTCGACGTTGCCGACGGCGACGTCCTCATCGCCGGGTCATCGACCGTCTTCCCGCTCTCGACGGCTCTCATCTCGAAGTGGGAGGACGAGGGCGGCCCCAGCTATCCGATCGACTCGATCGGATCCGGAGGTGGGTTCGAGCGGTTCTGTGTCGAGGGGGCATCGGACATCTCGAACGCGTCCCGCGCCATCAAGCAGGAGGAGATCGATGCCTGCAACGCCATCGGTCGCGACCCGATCGAGATCCGCGTCGGCACCGACGCCCTGACGTTGGTGGTCAGCGAGGGCAACACATTCGCGACGTCCCTGACCTTGGAGGAGATCGCCACCGCGTTCTCGCTCACATCTCCGAACGCCACCTGGGCAGACGTGAATCCCGACTTCCCGGCGCACCCGATCCAGTTGTTCTCGCCGGGTGAGGACTCGGGTACCTTCGACTACTTCAACGAGGTCGTGTTCGAGGAAGCAGATCCTTCGCCGATCTCGTCATCGATCGCTCAGATCGTCGGCGAGGACGACAATGTCACGGTGCAGGGTGTGGCCGGCGATGGCTGCACCGAGGGAGACCTCGCCTCGACATGCGCGATCGGATACTTCGGATTCGCCTACTTCGCGGAGAATGCCGACGTTCTCCAGCCCGTTTCGGTCGATGGCATCGAGCCGAGCGAGGCCACGGTGAACGACGGCACCTATGAGATTGCCCGGCCGCTGTTCATGTACACGGCTCCGTCGGTGATCGCGGAGAAGCCCCAGGTGGCAGCGTTCATTGCCTACTACCTCAACAACGTGAACGAGGTCATCGGCGACGTCGGGTACTTCCCGGCTCCGATGGATCGGCTCCTCGAGGCTGCCCAGAAGATCTCCGAGGCAGCGGGCTTCTGATCCGCTTGGACCACCGTCAGAACGAACCAGTAGCGTGGCCCGGTCCCCGATTCGGGGACCGGGCCCGGCCCATCGAGTGAGGAAGGTGCGATGACAGCAGAGGCGAGCGCCCGGTCTTCCAGTGTCTCCAGATCACTGAAGAAGAAGGCAAAGCCGGCCGAGTCGACGATCAAGGCCATCCTGTGGGTCTGCGGAGTCATCTCGATCGCCACCACCATCGGCATCTTGTGGGAGCTGGGCAGGGAGTCGCTGCTCTTCTTCCAGGATGATCGTGTCTCGGTCTTTGAGTTTCTGACCGGTACGCATTGGTCTCCTCAGGCACTGTCGTTCGGCATCTGGGCGCTCATCCTGTCCACGCTCCTGATCGCGGCCATCGCCATGCTGGTGGCGTTGCCGCTCGGACTCGCCTCCGCCATCTATCTCTCTGAGTACGCGTCTCCGCCGAATGCGCGGCATCCTCAAACCGGTGCTCGAGATTCTCGTGGGCATTCCGACGGTCGTCTACGGATTCTTCGCTCTGACGTTCATGACTCCGCTCCTGCGATCGGCCCTCGGAACGAGTGTCGTCAACTTCTTCAACGTCGCGTCTGCGGGAATCGTGGTCGGGATCCTCATCATCCCGCTGGTGAGCTCGCTCGCAGAGGATGCGCTCCATGCCGTTCCGGACTCACTCCGACAGGCGGCCTATGGCCTCGGGGCATCGAAGCTGGAGGTTTCGACGAGGATCGTCGTCCCGGCAGCGCTGTCGGGAATCGGTGCCGCGCTTCGTCGTCGCCATGTCCCGCGCGGTCGGTGAGACGATGGTGGTGGCGATCGCATCCGGTTCTGCGCCCCGGAACTTCACGCTGGGCGAGGACTCCCTGTTCGGATACATCCTGAACCCGTTCGTCGCCGGCGAGGCGATGACGGGTCACATCGTCCGGGTTTCCTCGGGTGACCTCAGCTACAACACGATCGATTACAACTCGATCTTCGCCATCGGGCTCACCCTGTTCATCATGACGCTCGGGCTCAACATCTTGAGCCGGCGATTCGTCAAGCGGTTCCGCGAGGTCTACGAATGACCATCGAGGCACCCGAGCGGCCAAACGTTGCCGACTATTACCCGACCGAGGAGGAGTTCCAGCGCCAACTCCAGTCCCGCTCTCGGAAGGCAATGGCTGCCAAATTCGGGTTCCTTCTGGCCCTCATGATCGGCGTGCTCGCACTTCTGACCCTGTTGTACACCGTGATCAACGATGCCTTCGGTCTGGTTGCCGTCGTGAACGATCGGAACCCCGAAGAGATCGTCTCCGATCTGGGATACGATCCGGGAACGACGAGCCTCGCCGACCTCGACGAGTCGGAACTGATCGCCCTTCTGCAGGAGTCCGTGTCGAGTGGCGCCGGCCGTCGCCTGGAACGTGAGCAGCGATTTCTCGCCGATGGCTTCGCGTTCGAAGACCCAGAGGTCTATGCGGAGCTGTGTGCGTCAGATGATCCAGTCGAAGGCTGCACGGCCGGCGTCCGGGATCGAGCGAACATCTTCGCCCTCGTCGAGGAGCGGGTGGTCGTGCCAGACGTGATCGCTTCCGCCGAATTGGTCCCGTCGATCTTCGATGCAGACGGCTTCAGGGAGGAAGTGCTCACGGCATTCGAGCAGTCTCCGGAGCGCTTCGGTGACTACACCGCCGATCAGGTCCGTTTCGAGTGGCGGGCGTGGCTGAACATGGACTTCCTCCTGAGGCCGACCAATTCGACTCCGGAGATCGCCGGGATCCGAACGGCAATCCTCGGGTCGACGTGGCTGATCTTGATCACGCTGCTGTTCTCGGTTCCTGTCGGGGTCGGAGCTGCCATCTATCTCGTGGAGTTCGCCAAGCCCACCAGGTTCAACGAGGTCGTCCAGACCAACATCAACAACCTGGCCGGCGTCCCTTCGATCATCTACGGCATGTTGGGGCTGGCATTCCTCGTCAGGACGCTGTCACCGATCACGTCGGGGTCGATCTTCTTCACCGACGCGCCCGCGGACAACGGTCGCACCGTGCTCGCCGGAGGCCTCACGCTCGGTCTTCTCATCCTCCCTGTCGTGATCATCTCTGCCCAGGAGGCGTTGAAGTCCGTGCCCAACTCGCTCCGGCAGGCCGGCATGGCGCTCGGAGCCACCAGGTGGCAGACGGTCCGAAGTCAGGTGCTACCGGTTGCGTTGCCCGGTATTCTGACCGGGACGATCCTGGCCGTGGCGCGGGCGATCGGGGAGACGGCGCCGCTGATCGTCGTCGGCGCCGCATCGTTCATCACCGCCGACCCGACCGGACCGTTCTCGAAGTACACCGCACTTCCCATCCAGATCTTCCAGTGGACCGGCTTCCCACAGCAGGAGTTCAGGAACATCGCCGCTGCTGCCATCCTCGTGCTGCTGGTGCTGCTGTTGATCCTCAATGGAACCGCCGTGTTTCTGCGCAACAAGTACTCCAGGAGGGCATGATGTCAGAGAGGGATGGCGTGACGACTACGGAACCGGCGAGCGAAGAGCGGACAGATGACTGACGAGATCCAACCGGACAACCGGACAGCCGCTTCTCCGTCGGAGGCGACCTCCAGGGCATGGCGACATCGGGCCGGATGCTCTCCTCCGCGATCGAGAACCCGGTGATTCAAACCAGGGGCCTCGGCGTCTACTACGGGTCATTCAAGGCGGTGCGCGACGTCACGATGGACTTCGGCACCAACGAGATCACTGCGCTGATCGGGCCGTCTGGATGCGGCAAGTCAACCGTGCTGCGGTGCTTCAACCGGATGAACGATCTGATCCCGTCCGCCCGGGTCGAGGGCGAGATCCAGTATCACGACACCAACATCTACGACGACGACATCGACCCGGTCGAGATCAGGCGTCGGATCGGCATGGTCTTCCAGAAGCCGAACCCGTTCCCGAAGAGCATCTACGACAACGTCGCCTGGGGCGCAAAGATCAACGGATTCAAAGGCCCGAAGTCGGACATGGACGACCTGGTGCAGCACGCCATCACCCAGGCGGCGCTCTGGGACGAAGTGAAGGACAAGCTCGACGAGAGCGGCTACTCGCTGTCGGGCGGCCAGCAACAGCGACTGTGCATCGCCCGGGCCATCGCCTCGAATCCCGATGTCGTGCTGATGGACGAGCCGTGCTCGGCGCTCGATCCCATCGCGACGTTGCGGATCGAGGAACTGATGCAGCAACTGCAAGTCGGACTATTCGATCATCATCGTCACGCACAACATGCAGCAAGCGGCCAGAGTGTCCGATCGCACCGCGTTCTTCTCGGTGGACGTCAACGACAAAGGGATGAGGACGGGTCGACTGGTCGAGTACGGACTGACCGACAAGCTGTTCACATCGCCGGAGCACGAAGAAACCGAGCAGTACATCACCGGACGGTTCGGATGAGCAGTCACCCGAGGGGGACACCGTGGTAGATCAGCGATCACATTTTCATCAGGAACTCGAGGCGCTCGAGCAGTCGATCCACGAGATCGGAGACCGGGCTCACGTTCTGATCGGGAAGTCGGTGACCGCGCTGGTCGAGGGCGACGTGGCATTGGCGGCGGAGGTACGGGAGGGCGACGACGTCATCGACAGGATGTACCTGGACGTCCACAACCGGTGGATCAACCTGATGGCCAGACAACAGCCGATGGGGATGGATCTCCGGCTCATGTCGGTCCTCCTCCACATGAACGTGACGTTGGAGCGCACAGGCGATCAGTGCGTCAACATCGCCAAGCTCGCCGTTCTGTGTAAGGACCTCCCGCGGGTGGACCGCGTCGCCGAGCAGATCGTCGAGATGGGCGACCTCGTGAGGCCGATGCTGAGGACGGCGATCGACTCGTTCGTTCGACGGGATGCCGATGAGGCTCGTCTGCTGCCGGCCATGGACGAGCCGGTCGATCGGATCAACCGCAACATGTATCGCGAGGTCGTCGCTCTGGGCTCCGAAGCGAAGCTTCTCGAATGGGCAACCCACATGATGATGGCATCTCGCGCCCTCGAGAGAGTGGGCGACCAGGCGGTCGACGTCGGCGAGCAGGTGGTGTTCCTCGTGAGCGGCGAGTTCCATGACTTCAACGAGGAGAGCTTCGGCAGTGGCGCTCGAACCCGCTGAACCCCGCCATCGGGTGCTGGTGGTCGAAGACGAGCCGGCACTGGTTGACTCCATCAGGTACGCGCTCGAGGTCGAGGGTTTCGATGTGGTGACGGCGACCACGGGCCGTGATGCACTCGCTCGCGCCCGGAGCTCGAACCCGTCGCTGGTGTTGCTCGACGTGATGCTGCCCGAGTCCTCGGGTCTCGATGTCTGTCGCGAGCTCCGCTCGGAGTCGGATGTTCCGATCATCATGCTCACCGCCCGGGACAGCGAGGCGGACAAGGTGGCGGGCCTGGAACTGGGTGCCGACGACTACGTCACCAAGCCGTTCTCGACGCGGGAATTGATGGCCCGAGTGCGTGCCCACATCAGACGCTCGATGCGGTCGGGGACCTTTGCCGACGCCAATGAGGTGCTGCGCGGTGGCCGGATCGAGCTCGATCTCGACGCGCATGTTGCCCGCCTGGCAGGCGAGCCGGTCAAACTTCGACCCAAGGAGTTCGATCTTCTCGAGTCGCTCATGCGCCGCAAGAACCGCCTCGCCACGCGGGAGAACCTGATCGACGACGTGTGGGGGCCGACCTACTTCGGCGACACCAAGACGCTCGATGTCCACATCAAACGCCTGCGGGAGAAGCTCGAAGTCGAGCCGTCATCGCCGAAGAGCATCGTCACTGTGCGCGGGCTCGGCTACAAATTCGTGGATGAGTGAACCGCAGAACCCGGGAACCAGTTCGCTTCAGCGGCGCTTCCTCACGTGGTTCTCGATTCTGCTCGTCGTGCTGCTCGTCGTCATCGGCGTCCTCATCCAGGGTGGCGTGAGGGATGTCCTGGTTGAGCGGCTTGCCGGCACGCTCGAAGATCAGGCGCGGCTGGTTGCCCTCGACGTGGATCGGAACGACCCCGACCTCCAGGCCATCGTGGATGAGCGAGGCGCCGCGGTTGGTGCCCGCATCACGCTCATTCTGACCGACGGCACGGTGATCGCCGACACGGAGGCGGATCCCACCACGATGGACGACCACTCGGGTCGCCCCGAGGTGATCGAAGCGATAGCGGGTGGTGTGGCGGTCTCTCGGCGATTCAGCGACACCACGAGCGTGTCTCGCATGTATGTGGCGCTTCCGCCGCAGGACGATGTGATCGTCCGCCTCTCGGTGACCGAGGAAACGATCGCCGTCGAGATCGACGCCCTCTCCGAGAGGCTGATCCCCACGCTGGTGCTGGTCGGACTGGTGGGCGTGATCGCGATCTCGGTCCTGTCGACCCGGTTGGTGAGACCGATCTCGGAGCTGACCGACATTGCAGCGAGGGTGGCCGAGGGTCGGCTCGAGGTCCGTCCGCGACGTTCAACGGTGAAAGAGCTCGACGAGCTGGGAGTCGCCATCGGGCACATGGCGTCGGAGCTCGGGCGTCGGATTCTGGAGATCGAAGAGGAGCGCCAGACGATGGAGGCGGTGCTCGGCGCGCTCCCGCAGGGGGTGATTCTCGTCGAGGACGACGATCGGATCTCCTACGCCAATCCCGTTGCCCGTCGCTTGCTGGGCGAGATCCCCGATCGGGTCGGCGGATTGGTCCCGACGCCATTGCAGCGACTCGTACGCGAGAGTCGCGAGCGGCAAGCACCCACCACGGTCGATCTCGAGCCCGGAAGCCCGTCCAGGACTCTTCGGTCGCTCGCGACGCCGTTCCAGGGGGATGACGCGCGGGTGCTTCTCGCCATCGAAGATGTCACGGACCGTCAGCGCATCGAATCGATCCGACGGGACTTCGTGGCGGATGCATCGCACGAGTTGAAGACTCCGGTGGCATCGATTCTCGCATCGATGGAGGCGATGCAGCTGGCGCTCGAACGCGACCCCGAGCGGGCGAAGGGGTTCGCTGTTCAGGTCGAGGCCTCGGCCCGGCGACTGGCGAGGATCGTCGAGGACCTGCTTGATCTTTCGCGGCTCGAGGCGTCTTCCGATTCCTGGTCCCGAATCAACCTCGACGAGATCGTGACCGAGGAGGTCGAGCGACTCAAGATCAGGGCGGGTGAGCGGGGGGTCGGCATCCACGTCGACGTCGTCGATGGCCCGATCGTGGGGAACGCATCCGATATTGCGCTGGCGGTGCGGAACCTGGGAGAGAACGCCATCCGATACACCGACCAGGGCGGCTCGGTGTCATTCACCCTTCGGCGATTCGACCGTGAGTTCGAGTTGGCTGTCTCCGACACCGGAACCGGAATCCCGACCCGGGCGCTGGCGAGAGTCTTCGAACGGTTCTTTCGGGTCGACGTTGCACGTTCGCGGGACACGGGCGGGACCGGGCTCGGGCTGGCGATCGTCAAGCACGTCGCAGAGCGTCATGGCGGGTCGGTATCGGTCGAATCGGAGCTCGGTGCAGGCTCGACCTTCCGGATGCGCCTCCCGGCCGCCGACATCGATTGACGTCGACGATCGTCCGATCTCCGTGGCGCTTCCCGGCCGATTCGTCGCTCGTTGTTCCGCCATCTCTGGTTACCTCCAGCCGTTCCCGTCGAGTACCGTTCTTCTCCATGTCCATCCTGGATCGGGTCCACCAGCCCTCGGATCTCGACGACCTCTCGCTCCTCGAGCTAGAACAGCTCTGTGTCGAGATCCGCTCGTTTCTCCTGGACCGGATCTCGAGAACCGGAGGGCACCTGTCTCCGAATCTCGGCATCGTCGAGTTGACCGTCGCCCTCCATCGTGTCTTCGACAGCCCCACCGACAGGATCTTCTGGGACGTCGGCCATCAGGCGTACGTCCACAAGCTCCTCACCGGCAGACGCGACGGTTTCGACCGCCTGCGCTCGTTCGGAGGCATGAGCGGGTACCCGTCGCGTGCCGAGAGCGAGCATGACTTCGTCGAGAACAGTCATGCGTCGACCTCGATCAGCTACACGCTCGGGAACGCTCTCTCCGGGGCGGACGGCTGGTCGATCGCCGTGATCGGAGACGGCTCGTTCACCGGTGGCCAGGCGTACGAGGCGCTCAACCACCTGGCAGTGCTGAGACCGGAGAAGTTGATCGTGGTGTTGAACGACAACGGTCGCTCCTATGCGCCCACCGTTGGCGGGATGGCGATGCTCGCCGGCCTGTCCAGCCTCCGGTTCGACCCGCGGTACGAATGGGCCAAGCGCGTGACCGGTCGCATGCTCCGAACGATGCCGGTTGTGGGTGAGACCGCAGACGAGTTGGCGATGCGATTCAAGGAAGCGATCAAGCAGGTGCTGGATCCCTCGACCGTGTTCGACACCCTCGGTCTCAAGTATTCGGGGAGAATCGACGGCCACGACATTCCGCTACTCGAGGAGACGCTGACGCGGGCCAAGGAGTTCGACGAGCCCGTCGTCATTCACGTCGTCACCGAGAAGGGGAGCGGCTACGAGCCGGCGATCGCCGACCAGGTCGACAAGCTCCACGGCGTTTCGAAGTTCGACATCGCGACCGGGATCCCTCTGAAGTCGGAGATCAAGTTCACCGACGTGGCGGGTCGTGCGATTGCCGAGGCAGCCCGCCTCGATCCCGATCTGGTCGGCATCTCGGCGGCGATGGTGTCGTCAACGGGTCTCGCCCAGATGGCCGAGGACTTTCCGCACCGGGTGATCGACGTCGGTATTGCCGAACAACATGCCGTCGGCCTCGCCGCCGGCCTGGCGATGGCCGGGAAACGTCCGGTCGTCGCCATGTATTCGAGCTTTCTCCAGCGGGCGCTCGACCAGGTCACCATGGACGTCTGTCTCCACAACCTGCCGGTCACCTTCCTGATCGACCGGGCAGGCGTGACCGGACCCGACGGACCGTCGCACCACGGGGTCTTCGATGTATCGATGCTCAGAGGCATCCCCAACTTGACCATCGGCAGCCCCGCAGACGCAACCGAGCTCGCGGGCATGATCGCCACGGCGACCACCCATGACGGCCCGGTGGTGATCCGATACCCCAAAGCGGCGGCTACCTCCCTCCCGGCGGTACCGGTCGAGCCGGTGCCGATCGGCGAGTGGATCGAGGTCTCCTCGGGAGAGGGTGTCCTCTTCATCGCAAATGGGCGAATGGTCGAACTCTGCGAGAAGGCTGCGGCCAACCTCGAGGCGCAGGGGGTGTCGTGCGGTGTGCTCAACGCCCGGTGGATCAAGCCGCTCGATCACCGTCTGGCATCGTGGGCATCGGGATATCGGGCGATCGTCACCGTCGAGGATGGTGTCCTGGCGGGTGGATTCGGAGCGGCCGTGCTCGAGGAGCTCGCCGGGACGCCGGATGTGGCGAAGGTCACGATGATGGGGGTCCCCGACGAGTTCCTCCCGTTCGGGTCCGCCGATGATGTCCTCCATTCGATCGGCCTCGACGTCGACGCCATCA
The DNA here is from genome assembly GCA_963745865.1 of uncultured bacterium. Classification (GTDB taxonomy): domain Bacteria; phylum Actinomycetota; class Acidimicrobiia; order Spongiisociales; family ZC4RG35; genus JAHEDH01. The sequence continues at coordinate 93,095 of CAVUYZ010000004.1, forward strand.
CCGAACACGTGCTCGGAGTGCTCTGAGTCGGGTCACAGACCCGAATTCGGCTCGAAACAAGATCGCACACTTTGGACACGCGCGTCGAATGCCTCTGGCTATGGTCGGTGTGCCTCCGTTGCACGGGGGCCTCTATCGATATGAGGAGTAACTGAATGAGAAACCGATTCATTCTCCTGCTTGCTGTGTTCTCGCTGGTTGTTGCTGCCTGTGGCAGCGAAGCGGCTGACGAGACCACCACGACAGCAGGGGATTCCACAGAAACGACCGCAGCACCGGACGGCGGGGACACCGGAGCGCAGACCGACGGCGACCTTCTCGATGTGGTGCTCGAGCGGGGAGAGCTCAACTGCGGCGTCAACGAGGTGCTCCCGGGCTTCGGCTCGCGCGACACCGACGGAAACCTGGTCGGCTTCGATGTCGATCTGTGCCGGGCCGTTGCCGCAGCGCTCTTCGGCGACGCTGATGCGGTCAGCTACGAGCCACTGACGGCGTCGGCACGGTTCGAGGCTGTCAACTCAGGTCTGATCGATCTCCTGAGTCGGAACACCACATGGACCCAGTCTCGTGACACCGAGCTCGGTCTCGACTTCGCTCCCACCACGTACTACGACGGTCAGCAGTTGATGGCGAAGGCAGCCGATGGGTTCAGCAGCAGCTCGACGCTCTCCGACATCGAGGGTGCGACGGTCTGTACCAACGCCGGTACCACGACCGAGAAGAACATCTCCGAAGCAGCGGAAGCCGTTGGGGTGACCATCACCCTGCAGACGTTCGAAGACTTCGACATCGTGATGGAGAACTTCCAGTCGGGTACCTGCAACCTGGTCACGACCGACGGTTCGGGGCTGGTGTCCCGCAAGGCGAGCACCCCCGATGGTGAGGGCTGGGTGATCTTCCCGCAGGTCCCGATCTCCAAGGAGCCACTCGGACCTGGTTGGGCGCAGAACCAGTCGCGGTTCGGTGACGTCGTCACCTGGACGATCTTCGCAATGATGATCGCCGAGGAGAGCGACATCACATCCGCCAACGTTGCGGATATCCAGGCGAATCCGCCGAACGACGAGATCGCGCGTCTCCTGGGTGGCGAGGGAGAGAAGCAGACCGTGATGGGGATCTCGGCTGATGCCTTCTTCCAGGTGATCAGCCAGGTCGGCAACTACGCCGAGGTGTTCGATGCGAACCTCCGCCCGCTCGGGCTCGAGCGGGGTCTCAACGCTCTATGGAGCGACGGTGGACTCCTCTATCCGCCCCCGGCCCGTTGATCGACTGATACGAACCGACGGGGGAGGGCAACCGCCCTCCCCCGTCCAACCACCCAACCATGACCACTGAACGAGTCGCAGCACCACAGACCAAACCACCGCTGTACCGGAACGGCACATTTCTCAAGTGGGCCGCACAGATCGGCGTTCTCGTTGGTGTGCTTGCACTGTTCTGGATCCTCGGAAACTACGCCTCAACGAACCTGGAAGCCCAGGGCAGGGACTTCACCTGGAACTTTCTGACGGACCCGCCGGGAATCCAGCTGGGCGAAGGCATCTTCATCCGACCGGACACCGGTCTCGAGGCATTCGCCACCGGGATCGTCAACATGCTTCGGATCACCGTGTCCGGCATCATCGCTGCAACCGTGATCGGCGTGATCGTCGGTGTGTCGCGGCTCTCGTCGAACTGGATTCTCTCGAAACTCGCCACCGTGTTCGTCGAATCGATCAGGAACGTGCCGCTCCTGGTCCTCATCGTCTTCTTCTTTTTCTTCTGCACGCTCTTCTTCCCGGAGCTCGCTGACGAAGCCACCGGTCCCGTGCCGCTGGTGTTCAGCCGTGCCGGAATCTCCATCCCCTGGCTGTTCCCCACCGCGACCTTCTGGCAGTGGGTGGCGTTCCTCGTTGTCGGAGCCGTCGGCGCCCGCACCACCTATCGGAACCGAGACAAGATCCGCGAGCAGACCGGAAGCGAAGCACACGCGTTCCGGTATGCCGGGCTGGTCTTTCTCGGCGTAGCGGCCGTCGGATGGTTCGCCCATCCCATCGCCGGAGCGATCGGGTGGGTGTGGCAACTGCTGGGAGCAATCGTGGACACGGTCCCGACACTCGGCTGGCAGCTGCTGTTCGCGGCGGGCACCGTGTATCTGGCGGTCCGCTGGATTCGCAACTTCCTCGACTCGCTCAGGTCCCCGGCGGGGCTCGGAAAACTCAGTGACGACGACTATTTCAGGATGGCCCTGGCCGGCGTCATCGGGGTGGTGGGAGCCGCCATCTTCCTCTTCCTCCCCTCGATCACGAGCCTCATCACCGACGTCTCCGTTTTCGTATTCGACTTCCTCGACCAGAAGTTCGACTTCCTTCGCACCGGGATGCCGTTGCGATTCGATCTGCCCGAGGTGGTCAAGCCCGGCAACTTCTCGGCGATCGGGCCCCAGGGGATGACGCTGACCCCGGCCTTCTTCGGGCTGTGGGTAGCGGTGACCTTGTTCACGGCGGCCTATATCGGCGAGATCGTCCGGGGAGGCGTCCTCGCCGTGCCGAAGGGTCAGACCGAGGCAGCGATGGCGCTCGGGCTCAAGCGGAGCAGGATGCTGCGGATGGTGATTCTTCCGCAGGCGTTCCGCATCATCCTCCCGCCGATCGGCAATCAGTATCTCAACCTGGCAAAGAACACGTCGCTCGGCATTGCCATCGCCTACGCCGAGATCGTCGCCGTCGGGAGCACCATCTCCAACCAGACCGGTCAGGCACTGCAGGTGACGATCGTATGGATGGCGTTCTATCTCACGGTCAGCCTGACGCTGTCGGCGATCGTCAACTACTACAACCGCAAGCTGAGACTGGTGGAGCGCTGATGGTCCAGACGAGGGTCACTGAACAGATCCGACAGCCCGAGCCGCCACCTGAGGCGAGCCAACTCGGCTTCGTGGTCTGGATGAGACACCATCTGTTCAGCAGTCCGGCGAACTCGCTCATCACGGTGGTGCTCGGCGTCGTGATCGTCCTCGTGGCGAACGGCGCACTCGACTTCCTCATGGCCGAAGAACGTCTCTGGGACGTGATTCCGCCCAACTCGGCCAACTACGCCATCCAGGCGTATCCGCGGGAGAACCTCGCGAGGATCTGGACGTCGGCCGGCATCGTCGCGGCGATCGTCGGTCTGGCGGTCGCTGCCTGGCGCCCCGCAGGCCGTATCGCCCCCGGGTCCGTCGCCAACGCAGTGAGGAGCGCGGGCATCGCGCTTGTGGCGATCGGCATCCTCGCCCCGTCCAGCTACGGGCTGAGACTGCAGACCCTGCTGGCAGGCGCGGTCCTCGCCGGCGTCGCCCAGGCCGCCCTCATGGCCTTCGGCGACCGGGCGCTCGACCGCTCGATACCAACGCCAACACTCCTGTTGGCGCTGATCGCGCTGGTGATGGTTGTTCTCTGGCTCCTCCCCATCTCGACGACGACCCAGGTGCCATGGACGATCATCGCAGTGGTCGGCCTCGTCGCCTACCTCATCGGCCGGTCGATCGCACCGCGAGGCTTGGCGCGGTTGAAGGCAGTCATTGTTCCCGTGGCGTTGCTGTCGTTGCCGATCATCTACCTCCACGTGCAGCGGGCGCCTCAGATTCCCGGAGACACCGTGGTGGACTGGCTCACATGGCTCGGGCCGATCGGCATCGTCGGCCTGGTGGTGCTGCCGCTCATCGCGAGGGCAGGCCGCGAGCGGGCCGGAATCATCAATTCGGTGCTGGTGATCGCCGCGATCGGCATCTGGTTCATCTCGACCCCGATGATCGCCCGGCTGATGTTGCTGGCCTTGACAGTGATCGCCCTCGCCACGCCGACCTTCGGATCGGGCGGCGGCGGTCGGAAGCTGGTTCTGAGCGCCTGGGTGGCGACCTTTGTCCTGGTGGTGTATCTCTTCGCGATCGGCGTGGCGACCCCGGGCCTGGACACCAGGAACGACTACTTCGGTGGGTTGAACCTGACGTTCATGCTGGCGATCGCCGGTCTGCTCCTCTCATTCCCGATCGGGATCCTGATGGCGCTCGGCCGCACCTCTTCGATGCCGGTCTTCAGGCTGATGTCGACGAGTTACATCGAGCTGATCCGGGGGGTTCCCCTGATCACGGTGCTCTTCTTCTTCCGGTTCGGCATCCTCAACTTCCTCCCGCCCGGTCTCGAGTTCGAAGCGGTGGTGTTGGTGCTCGCCGGCATCGCCCTGTTCTCTGCGGCGTATCTCGCCGAGAACGTGCGCGGCGGTCTTCAATCGATCCCCAACGGCCAGTACGAGGCTGCGAAGGCCATGGGGATGACCACGGCTCAGATGACGATGTTGATCACGTTGCCTCAGGCATTACGCGCGGTCATCCCGGCCATCGTCGGCCAGGTGATCACGCTGTTCAAAGACACCTCACTCGTTGCGATCGTGGGTCTTGCCGACTTCTTCCGGGTCGCCAACAACATCGTTCCCGGTCAGCCCTCGTCGCTGGGATCCAAGATCGAGAACCTGGTTCTCGCTGCCGCGGTGTACTGGGTATTCACATTCACGTTCAGCCGGGCCAGCCTGCGTCTCGAGCGCAAGCTCGGCGTCGGAACCCGATAGAGAAAGGATCGACACCAGTGGCGACGGACCCGAACAAAGAGCCCATCATCATCTGCGATGACGTCAAGAAGTGGTTCGGCGACTTTCAGGCGCTGCGCGGCGTCAGCACCGAGGTCGGAGAGGGCGAGGTCGTCGTCATCATCGGCCCGTCGGGGTCCGGAAAGTCGACATGGATCAGGTGCATCAATCGACTCGAAGTGCATCAGGAGGGCCGCATCATCGTCGACGGTGTCGAGCTGTCGTCCGATGTTCGGAACATCGAGAAGATCCGGTCGGAGGTCGGCATGGTGTTCCAGCAGTTCAACCTGTTTCCGCACCTCACTGTCCTCCAGAATCTGACGCTGGCGCAGACGTGGGTTCGCAAGCGGACCAAGACCGAGGCCGAGAACAAGGCGTTCGAGCTCCTCGAGCGGGTCGGTATTCGCGAGCAGGCGTCGAAGTTCCCCGGTCAGCTCTCGGGCGGACAGCAGCAGCGGGTGGCGCTCGCTCGCTCTCTGGCGATGGATCCCCGGATCATGCTTTTCGACGAGCCGACATCGGCGCTCGATCCCGAGATGATCAAGGAAGTGCTCGACGCCATGAAGGAACTGGCTCAGTCGGGCATGACGATGATGGTCGTGACCCATGAGATGGGTTTCGCCCGGGAGGTCGCCGATCGGGTCATCTTCTTCGACCAGGGCCAGATCATCGAAGAGGGGACTCCCGAGCACTTCTTCACGGATCCCCAGCACGATCGGACCAAGCTCTTCCTGAGCCAGATCCTCTGACCCGAAAACAGGGCGACGTGCGATGAACACACGTGTGCTCATGGGAACGGCGGCCGCATTCACCGCTTTGCTCGGCGTCGACCTCGTTCGCCCCACAGGAGATCGCGACGTCGCTCGGCTTGGATGCCGATCGCTCGACGGCGGTGATTCTGCAAGTCGCTGGGGCCATGTACCTCGGATACGCCGCCATGAACTGGGCAGCGTGGGGCGTGTTGATCGGTGGCATCTACAGCCGGCCACTCGCTCTCGCCAACTTCTTCCACCTCGGAATCGGCTCAGTCGTGATCGGGAAGGCATCGGCCGACGACTTCTCGCTCGTCCTGGCAGCTGTGCTCCTGCGGTATGCGGTGCTCGCAGCTGGTTTCGGGCACGTGATGTTCGCAAAGTCGCCGGTCGGGCGCGCCTCCGAGCGCTGGACCACCGGCATCGGTCCGTTGTGATGGGCACGATGGCTCACCGCTCCCGGCGCACTCCTTCAGCCCGGAGGCCTGCCTGCCGATGGGGAGGTGATGTGGAGACTGCTACCCGGCCTGTACTTCGAGGACGCTCCTCGAGCGCCCCATCGGATCGTCGTGCGCCTCGCTGCGGTCGGATCCGTGTCGTGCGCACTGATCCTGCTCGCGATCGGCGCGGCGACGAGTAGTCCGGCACTGTTCCCTCAGGCGATCGGCCCGAGCATCGCCGCGGGGCTTTTCACGGTGCACATCCTCACCAAGCGTGAGAACGCCGTGGTCGTCCTGATCGAGGCGACGGTGGTCGTGCTGGTGTCGTTCGGGATCTGGGGGTCTGCCCAGACGGCGCTCGCGGCGTTGCTGGCGATCTGGGTCTTCTGTCTCGCCGGAGCCTTCTTCATCGTTCGCCGACCCGTGGCCTACATCGCCGTCACGTCACTCGGGCTCGCCGTCCTACCGTCGATCTGGTCGGAGGTGATCGCGGCGCCGGTTGCCACTGGCATCACCATGTTCGCGGCGTACCTGATGACCGCGACCCTTCTGTTCCTGATTCGGCTCTCTTCGACGAGAAGCGAACGTCGCTACGAGCGACTGTTCAACGCCGCTCCCGTCGCCCTGATGGAACAGGATGTGTCGGAGGCCCTGGCCTTCATCGAGTCCTGCGGCATCAGGGACGAGCAACGCTTGCGATCGGCCATCGAGGACGTCGGCTTTCTCCGGGACGTCGTCTCGCGGATCCGCGTGGTGAGGGCGAACGCCAAGGCGGTCCGCTTGTCGGGGGTCACGGCACGACAACTGCTCGACTTCCTCCCCCCGGACAGGGTCCATGCGGACTCCGCCCCCGCGTTCAGCGAACAGGTGATGGCAGCCTGGCTCGGAAAGCCGCGGCTCGAGATCGAGTACCGAACCCGCCGATTCACGGGAACCGATCACGTGTGGCTGCGGATCGAGATGATGTCCATGGAGGTGACGGCTCATTCGAAGCGGATGCTTCTCGCGGTCTCGGATGTCACCGAAGCACGGGAGTCGCGTGCCGCTCTGGAGGATCTGGTTCGGTCGAAGGATGAATTCATCGCCAGTGTCAGCCACGAACTGAGAACGCCGTTGACAGGCGTGCTGGGACTGACGACGGCGCTCGCCGAGGGCTCCGTGTCCGATCCAGCGGAGATCGATGAACTCCTCGAGATGGTGCGCTCACAGTCTCAAGAGATCTCCTATCTCGTCGAGGACCTGCTCGTGGGAGCACGCGCCGACATCGGGACGATCGCCATTCGGTCTGCCGATGTCGATCTGGGTGAAGAAGTGGACAGTGTCCTCAAGTCGCTCGACCTGGCTCTCCTACCGGTCGATCGTCGGTCAGACGTATGCGCCTACGCCGACTCCGTGCGGGTCCGGCAGATCATGCGCAACCTCCTGGTCAACGCTGAACGGTACGGAGGTCCCATGAGGCGAGTTGTGATCCGGAGGGTCGGCGATGACGCCGTCTTCGAGATGTGGGATAGCGGCCCGGCGATATCGGAGGAGGCGCAGCAGCGGATCTTCGAGCCCTACGGCCGTGCTCATCGAAAAGACGGGACGACCGCGTCGGTTGGGCTGGGGCTGTCGGTTTCCCGACAACTGGCCCGCCTCATGGGTGGAGCCCTGGAGTACCTCTACGACGAAGGCTCGGTCTTCCGGCTCACGCTTCCTCTGTCGCAGGCTGCGGGCTCCGCCATCGACCATGGCGAGCACGCCGTCATCGCATGAGAACGGGGACCGGATGTAACCGGTTCCGAACCCGAACGGATCCCTCTGTCGGGTTGTCGGTGCCCGCCGAGTTCGACGAGCGGTCGGCGATCTGACAGTGAATGTGGTGATGCGCCTGGCCATGGGTTTCGAGGTGTCTCCTCCTGCCGGTGCGGGCGTTCCTCGGTGGTCCTCCCGAGTTGGGTCTGGAGTCGTGCACGCCCCGGGTTGGTCGAGCTTCCCCGGCGATCTCCCGTCGGTTGGGCAGCGCGGATTGGGCGGTCATCGTCGGTAGCATTCCTGCGATGTCCATGAACCGGCCGGCCCTCGCAGTCGGGATCGGTGCGCTTCTCGGGGTCCTGGCCTTCGTCGGCTCGGGATCGTTCGCCGATGAACCCGAGAAGGTGCCAGCCGTCACCACCTCCACGACGGTTCCGGTCCCGGCGACCGCGCCTCCGACGACTGTGCCACGACGACGACCACCTCGACGGCAGAGACCTCTGTGTCCGAGCCGAGGCGTCCGCTGGTCATCCATGCAACCGGTGATGTCAACGTCGACCCGGACTACATCCCGAGGCTCGTCTCCGAGGGGTACGGATCGGCGTTCGACGGCCTCGATGGGCTCTTCGTGGAAGACGACCTGACGATCGTCAATCTGGAGTGCGCTCCATCGATGCTCGGGCTTCCCCTCGACAAGGAGTTCGTCTTCCGATGCGATACGACTGCATTGCCGATCCTGGCCTCACGCGGCGTCGACGTCGTCAATCTCGCCAACAACCACAGCCAGGACTACGGGCCGATCGCCATGCTCGATGGCGCGCTGCAGGCGAGGCTCGCCGGTCTCGCTCCGGTCGGGGTTGGAGCCACCGTTGATTCGGCAATGGCTCCGGCACTCTTCGACGTGGGCGGTTGGAGGATCGCGGTGCTCGGGATGGGCGGCGTCGTGCCCAGCGTCGACTGGCTCGCCACGACTGACCGACCCGGGATGGCGAGCGGTGACGACATCGAGCAGATGACGGCAGCGGTGGAGGCTGCATCCGCCCAGGCAGATTTCGTGTTCGTCTCGATCCACTGGGGAGTCGAACTGGAGTCGGAGCCGAGACCAGACGACGTCGAACGGGCGGAGCGGTTGATCGAGGCTGGAGCCGACGCCGTTTTCGGGCACCATCCCCACAGGCTCGGTTCGGTCGAGTTCATCGAAGGCAAGCCTGTCTTCTGGACGCTCGGCAACTTCATCTGGCCGAGGTTCTCGGACGCGTCGGCGACAACGGCAGTCGCAACGGTCGAGATCACAGCCGAAGGAGAGATCGGAGCCTGCTTGCTCCCCGCGTTCATCGAACGGAGCGGTCAGCCGGTGCTGACGGCAGGTTCAGACTGTTCGAGTGTCGATGAGTAGGCCTCGATGGGTAGCCGCCGGCTTGGTCGGAATCGCGATTGGTGCGCTGGGATACGCCCTGATCGGTCCCGGCCCGAGCGACCAGACGACGGAGACCACCGTGGTCGTCGCCGGCCCGGCGACGACCACGACGACTGCGCCTCCTGTCTCGACGACCACGACCGAGCCCGCTCCGACAACCACCACGACCCTGCCCGCCGTGCCCGGCGTCGGCGAGCCGTTCGGCGTCACCACAGGTCTCACCATGTTCAGAGGCAACCATTCGAGAACCTGGTACGGGACGGGTCCGCTGTCGGCGGATCCCGTCTCGATCCTGTGGCGCTACCCGGACGCTCCGATGTGCGGGTCCTCATCTGTCGGCGGCGAGTCCCGAGTGTGGTGCGGCACGGGATGGACCGGCCAACCGGTCGTGTGGGAACGGCCGGACGGTGTCACAGAGGTGATCTTCGGTGCCTACGACAAGTCCGTGCACTTTGTCGATGCTGCGACCGGGGTCGAGACACGCCAGCCATTCCCAACCGGCGACATCATCAAAGGATCGGTCTCTCTCGATCCCGACGGCTACCCGCTGTTGTACACCGGAAGCCGCGACAACCGGCTTCGCGTTCTCGCGCTCGATCGGGAGCCGGTCGAGGAGTTGTGGTCGCTCGACGCATCTGCCGTTGCCGGCCGGTGGAACAACGATTGGGACGGGAATCCGCTGATCGATGACGGCATCCTCTTCGAGGGAGGGGAGAACAGCTGGTTCTTCGCGATCGAGTTGAACCGGGGGCGCGACGAGAACGACCTCGTGACCGTCGATCCCCGCATCGTGTTCCAGATGCCCGGGTGGACCGACGAGCTGATCGCCAGGGTCGGCAACAACGTCTCGATCGAGAGCTCGGTCATGAAGGCGGGTGACCGGGTCTATTTCGCCAATTCGGGCGGTCGAATCGTCGGGCTCGATGTCTCGGAGGTCCGTGATGGTCGGGCCCCGATCGTCTTCGACTATTGGGCGGGCGACGACATCGATGCCACGTTGGTCGCCGATTCCGAGGGGATGCTCTACGCGGCCATCGAACTCGAGCGTCGGACCGGGCGGTCGGAGGAGGTCGGACAGCTGATCAAGCTCGATCCATTCACATCCTCTGATCCCCTTCTCTGGGGCGTCCCGGTGCCGGCGATCGGTCCAGGTGACGGAGGGATCTGGGCTACGCCGGCCCTGGCTGCCGGCCATGTCTACGTGACCACCCACCCGGGTGAGTTACTGACCGTCGATGCCATGACCGGTGCCGTCACCGACCGTCAAGACGTTGGGTTCCATTCCTGGTCGTCGCCGGTCGTCATCGGGGATGATCTGTTGGTCGCCACCTGTGAGACGGCGGAGCTGCGACGGTATTCGCTCTCAGACCCGGCGCACCCACAGCTCGTGTGGGCGGCGCCTTCTGCCGAGGGATGTCTCGAGTCCACCCCGGCAGTGTGGAACGGAACCATCTACGTCGGGTCGTGTGACGGGTACTTCCGCGCCTACCGGTGACCGGGTTCCGCTCCAACCGATAGCTCCCGATACCGCCTGTGGATAGGGCCCGAACCGCCACAACTCGTGACTGAATCCCGTCCATCTGCTGTGCCCGTCGATCGCGTCATCCGATCTCGTATCGGCTCCGTATCTCTTGTGGACCACCCGCGATGCCGCGATTGGTTTCGCACTAATTACTTTGGATATCTACAGAAAGCGGGAGCTTCGATGGAAAAGGTCGTGATCGTCGGTTCGGGTGTCGCCGGGCTCGGTGCCGCCTGGACACTCCGCGACTCGGCCGACGTCACCGTCATCGAGTCCGGCTCGCACATCGGCGGTCATGCCGACACGATCGATGTGCGTCTACCCGATGGGGATCTGCCGGTGGACATGGGCTTCATCGTCTACAACGAACTGACGTATCCGCACATGATCAGGCTCTTCGAGGCGCTCGGCGTCCCGACCTCAGCGAGCGACATGTCCTTTGCCCTGTCGTCGCGAGGACTCGAGTACTCGGGCGATGCGTCGGGGCTCTTCGGGGGAGCCAACTGGCTCAAGGCGGACACCTATCGCCTGTTCCGCTCGATTCTTCGCTTCCGCGACGTCGCCAAGAACCATCTGGATGACCCGCGGACCATCGGCAGGTTCGTCACCGAGATGGGGTTCCCCGCCGTGTTCAGGGACCGGTACCTGCTTCCGATGGCGGCGGCGATCTGGAGCTCACCGCACCTCGATGCAGCTGAGATCCCGGCAGGCACCCTGCTCAGATTCTTCGACCAGCACGTGCTACTCGACATCACCGGTCGGCCCAGCTGGCGGACCGTCCGAGGCGGCTCCCGGGAGTACGTCTCGCGTGTTGCGGCTGCGTCCGGCGCCAGGTTCCTGACCGAGACACCGGTCACGTCGGTTCGCAGACTCGGCGGATCTGCGATCGTCTCAACCGCCGACGGAGCCCACATCGAAGCGGATCACGTTGTGTTCGCCTGTCACGCCGACACCGCACTGCGGCTGCTCGGTGACGATGCCTCACCCCTCGAGGAGAAACTCTTGGGGTCCTTCTCGTTCTCCGACAATCATGCCGTCATGCACTCCGATCCGCGGTTGATGCCACCAGCGCGCCGGACCTGGTCGGCCTGGAACGTTCTCGCGGGTGACAACCCGGACGATCCAGTGACCGTGACCTACTGGATGAATCGGCTGCAGCCGCTCGAAACCGAGCATGATGTGTTCGTGACGCTCAACCCTCCCTTCCAGCCATCCGAGGTCCACGAGACGGCGGACTACTCGCACCCGGTCTTCGACCCTGCCGCGGTGTCTGCCCAGTTGAAACTCCCCGAGATCCAGGGTATCGACAACACCTGGTTCTGCGGTGCCTGGACCGGCTACGGGTTCCACGAGGACGGGCTCGAGTCCGGCATGGCCGTGGGGCGGGCATTGGGCGGTGACGTCCCGTGGTGGGACGAGGTGTCCGCTCACAGCCAGTCGGCCAGGATCGCTGACGGGGTCGGAGTCCACACGTGAGATCTGCGATCTACACCGGCCGCGTGATGCATCATCGCTACGCGCCGGTCGAGCATCGGATGGAGTACTCGGTGTACTCACTGCTCCTCGATCTCGATGAGCTCGATGAGCTCGATCGGTCGATTCGCTGGTTCTCACTCGACCGTTTCAACCTGTTCTCCTTCAGGCGTCGGGACCACGGTCCGAAGGACGGAACCGCCCTGAGGCCGTGGGCGAGGGCGCTGCTGGCGGAGGCCGGCGTCGACATCGGCAACGGCCACATCCAGCTCCTGGTCTATCCCCGCATCCTCGGGTATGGGTTCGATCCGCTGACCGTGTGGTACTGCCACGACGAACAGGGCCACCTCGTCGGAGTGATTCACGAGGTAAGGAACACGTTCGGCGAATCACACTCGTACGTTGTGCCGATCGCTGAGGACGATGCGGTGATGAGGCACTCGGCAGACAAGCAGTTCCACGTGTCCCCGTTCTTCGATGTGCGCGGGTCCTACGACTTCCGTCTGACGAGGCCGGGGTCATCACTGAGCGTCGTCATCGAGTATTCGGGAGAGGAGGGACGGCTCCTCATCGCCTCGTTCGCCGGCCGGAAGACCCCACTCACGTCGTCCGGTCTCATCCGGCGGTTCTTCGATCACCCGCTGGTGTCGCTCAAGGTCATCGGCGGGATCCACTGGGAGGCCCTCAAGCTCGCCAGGAAGAAGGTCGGCTTCAGATCCAAGCCCGAGCCGCCCGCATCGCCGGTCACTCACGTACCCTTGGTCGAAGGCCTGACGTCATGACCTTGACCACCACCATTGCGGGGATCGCCGTCGATGCCCTCGCCCGTCGCATTGACCGTGGCTCGCTCGTGTTGACGAGGGCCGACGGATCGACGCTCACGATCGAGGGCTCCGCGCCGGGACCGACCGCCAGGGTGACCATTCACGATCAGCGGATGGAGCGGCTGCTGATCAGAGAAGGTGCCAGCGCCCTCGGTCACGGCTACGTGGAGGGATGGTGGGACACACCCGACCTCTCGGCCTTCCTGACGATGGCCGCCATCAACCAGGACGCATCATTCTCCGGACCGGTCGGATCCCTGGTCAAACGCACCGTTTCCGGTGTCTGGAACGCCCTCAAGCCCGAGCGACGCCCGGGTGCGGTCGGGACGATGGCCGGGCACTACAACCTCGGCAACGACTTCTACGAGTCGTGGCTCGACCCGTCCATGACCTATTCGTCTGGGATCTTCACCGACACCGACGACCTCCAAGAGGCTCAGCGCGCCAAGTACGACCGAATCTCAGCCCTCGCCGGCGTCACGGCTGGCTCCTCGGTGCTCGAGATCGGATTCGGCTGGGGTGGGTTCGCCGAGCACGCTTCGCGCCTCGGAGCGCACGTCACCGGCTTGACGATCGCCGAAGAACAACTCACGTACGCCGAGAAGCGTTTGGCGTCGGATGGGCTGATGGATCTGGTGACGTTGAAACTCAGCGATTTCGAGGAAGAGGACGGTCAGTACGACGCGGTCGTCTCGATCGAGATGATCGAGTCGATCGATCACGATCGTTGGCCCTCCCTGTTCGCCTCCATCGCCAGGAACCTCCGTCCCGGCGGCCGAGCAGCCATGCAGGCGATCGTGATCGACGATGCCATCTGGAAGACGTATCGGTCCAACAACGACTTCATCCGGGAGTACATCTTCCCGGGCGGGCGGGTTCCTCCGCCATCGCTGATCCGCGACCTCGCCGCCGGCGCCGGACTCCGCACGATCGAGGTCGTCGACTTCGGGCCGTCCTACGCCAGGACGTTGGCGGAGTGGCTTCGGAGGTTCGATGCAGCCTGGCCGCAGATCGCCCCGATGGGCTTCGATGAGCGCTTCCGACGGATGTGGCGCTACTACCTCGCCTATTGTGAGGCTGGATTCAACACCGGGCGGATCTCGGTGCAGCAGTGGGCGTTCCAGGCCTGAGAGGAAACAGAGACGTATGGCTTTCCAAGAAGATCTCGAATTGCTCGAGGCGGTCGAGCCACGAGTCGGGGAGCTCCTGGCAGAGCATCGTGATCGCCGGAAGCACTGGTATTTCCACGACCTCGTCCCGTGGGAGCGTGGCGAGAGCTTCAAGGAGAAGCCGTGGGAAGAGTCCCAGGCGACCATCAACGAGCGCGCTCGCACATCGCTCGTCCTCAACCTCCTCACGGAGGACAACCTGCCCTACTACCACGTGACACTCGAGAAGTTCATGCCCAAAGGCTCGATCTGGCGAGAGTGGAACGGTCTCTGGACGTCGGAGGAGGGCCAACATGCGATCGCAATCCGCTCGTACCTGCTGGCGTCGCGCAACTGCGATCCGGTCGAGCTCGAGGATGACCGTATGGCGACGATGCAGGCCGGCTGGGAGCCGAAATGGAACCGGCCCGCCGAGCTCTTCGCGTACACGACGGCACAGGAGTTGGCGACGCGGGTGTCACATCGCAATGCCGGGAAGATCACCGAGGACGAGGACGCGTTCGAGCTGATGCGAAACATCGCAGCGGACGAGAACCATCACTTCATGTTCTATCGAGGCGTGTTCACCGAGATGATGAAGATCAAGCCGACGATGGCACTCGAGGGGCTGCAGACAGTACTGGCCAATTTCGACATGCCCGGAACCGGCATTCCGGGATTCCTCAGGCGGTCGATCGAGGTGGCTCGCGCCGGTGTCTACAACATGCGGATCCACCACGACAACGTGGTGATGCCCCTTCTCAACTACTGGTCGATCGGAGACATGACCGGGCTGGATCTCAAGGGGCAGGAACTGCAGGAGAAGATCATGGCGCTGCCCGCGCAACTCGTCGCCCAGGCTGAGAGGTTCGAGGCGAGGTTCGCCTGAGATGCGCAGGGGGATGATGACGGGGATGGCGTTCGTCCTGGCCGCGTGCTCTGGCCAGACCGCAGAGACGACCACGACCACGGCCCCGACCACCACGACGACCACGGTCGTCGAAACGACCACCACGACCCGACCGCCAGACTGCCCGCCCCCTCCATACGAATTCGGATCGCTTCCGACGACGGTCCAGCCGAACCAGGTTCCGGCCAACAACCTGTCACTCGACGCGTTCACGACGGTTCCCGGCAGTTCGTCGACGATCTGGGTCGGCCGAGACGGCGACCTCGCAATGGCTCTCGTCAGAGGCGCGCTCCCACCGGAGCAGTGGCCGGGCGAGCGCGGCGAGGTCGACATCGACGGCGCCCGAGGGGTGGCAGGCCCCTTTGAAGACGGCACGTGGGTAGTGGCCTGGTTCGAAGAGCCAGGTGCCCGCTGCGACCAGTACACGCTCGTGTTCTATCCGCCCATCGACCCGCCCGAGGTCGAAGCAACCATCGGGTCGATCGACCGCACCGCGGGGTAGCTCGCTTCGCTCGCGGCGTGGTGTCTCGGTCGGCGCTGGGGCGCCTCCCTCGACGCGTGGTGTCGGTTGCTCGGCCTGGCGGCCTCGCCCCGACGCGTGGTGTCGGTTGCTCGGCCTGGCGGCCTCGCTCCGACGCTTGGTGTTGTGCTTCGCACGCCCGATTCGTGGCTCGCTGCGCTCGCCGCTCCTTCTTCTTGAAGGAAACGGGAGCGCAGCGACACTTGGTAGCCAAGGGCCAACGGCCAGCGGCCAATGGCCAGATTGCACTTCGTGCGCTTGTTGTGCTTCGCACGCCCGACTCGTGGCTCGCTGCGCTCGCCGCTGCCTTCTGAGCGGCCGAAGGCCACCGAGCGGCGCCAGCCACCGAGCGCGAAGCGCAGCGAGCACCGAGCGCACCAGCCGCCAAGCGGCGAACCACCAAGCGCGAAGCGCAGCGAGCACCAAGCTCAGCTGGTGGAGGGAGTCTCGCCTTCTTTGAAGAGTTCGCCGATGGCGGCGACGCTGCCGAGGACTCCGGAGGTGTCGAGCGGGAGGAAGATCTTGGTGGCTTTCCCGTCTGCGATGCCCTGGAGCGCTTCGAGATAGCGGATGGCGATCAGGTCGGGGGTCGGGTCACCGTTGTGGATCGCCGCGAAGACGCGTTCGATTGCCTGGCCCTCACCTTCGGCCACCGTCAGCTTCCGATACTGCTCGGCGTCGGCGACCTCGCGGATCGCCTGTGCCTGGCCACGGGCTTCGAGGATGTTGGACTCCTGAACGCCTTCGGCCTTGAGGATTGCGGAGCGCTTTTCGCCCTCAGCTTCGGTGACTGCGGCGCGTCGATCGCGCTCGGCCTTCATCTGGCGGTGCATGGCCTCGGTGACGTCGGCCGGCGGCTCGATCCGCTGGATCTCGACGCGCACCACCCGGGTGCCCCACTTGTCGGTGGCGTCATCGAGGATCTGGCGGAGCTTGGCGTTGATCACTTCCCGTGAGGTGAGTGCAGAGTCGAGGTCGAGGTCGCCGACGACGTTCCTCAGATTGGTCTGCGCCAGTTTGGTGACCGCCAGGATGAAGTTCCCCACGTTGTACTTGAGCTTCACGGGGTCGGTTGCCTCGTAGTAGATCACGGCGTCGACCGTCACGACCACGTTGTCCTTGGTGATGACCTCTTGTGGCGGCACGTCGACGACCTGCTCGCGCATGTCGACCTTCTCCAGCCGCTTGACGAACGGCATGATCCATCTCAGGCCGGAGTCGACCGTCTTGTCGTAGCGCCCCAGGATCTCGATGAGCCCCTTTTCGAACGGGCGCACGATCCGGAAGCCGGTGGCGGCGACCACGATGGCTCCCACCGAGACGACGAACAGCAGAACGATGACTGCATCCATGTTGGGTGTCTCCCTTTTCTCGAAACTTCAGTCTGTTGACTCGACGACCATGCGAGCGCCTCGCATCGCGACCACCCGGATGTGGGTGCCGGCGGGGATCGTCGACCCGTCGTCGGTTGTGGCCCGCCACTCCTCGGACTCGACCCTCACCATGCCGACGGCCTGGTCCGGGTCGATGTCCTGGAGGACCATACCCCCGAGCCCGACCCATCGATTGGCGCCGACCGACGGCTGCGGAGCCCTGTCTTGTTCGGCGATGAAACGCCGCAAGTAGGCGAAGGCCACCAGCGACACCCCGAAGAAGACCAGCCATTGGGCCGCGACGCCGACACCGAGCCACGCCAGGATTGCCGCGGCGACCGCTCCGATCGAGAACGGGAGGAGGAAGAAGGCGGCTGTGAAGATCTCTCCGACGCCGAACCCCAGGGCGGCGAACGTCCACACCCATCTCCATACGTCGTTGTCCACGTTGCTCTCTCCTCTCAGGAGGCTTCCGGCGAGCACACCTCCGACGATCGCGATCGCCCCGAGCGAATAGGAGATCGCCTCGAAGCGCTTCCGCCGATCCGAACTGGACTCACCTGCGACGATCTCGTCCCACGAGCGCGTGTTGTCGAGCACCCGATACTCGGCTGCCCAACTCTCGGCGAATGCCGCAGGGTCGCTGCCGACGACCTGCTCGACGCTCTGTCCGTCGGATCGTGCTTCCTCGAGATGCTGCTCGAGCTCGTTCCTCATTGAGGCGACCATCCGTCTCGGCACTCCTGTCGATCGCCAATAGGTCTCGCACTCGGCGATCAGTCTGGCTGTGTCAGCGCTCTCGCTCACGTCTTTCCTCCATCCAGGACGGCTTCGACGCTCCGGCTCATCGAGCGCCACTCCTCGGTCCATTCGCTGAGCCGGGTCACGCCACCAGCGGTGATCCGGTAGTACTTGCGGGCGGGTCCCTCGCTGGACGGCTCGAGATAGGACTCGATGAGGGCACCCCGTTGGAGGCGTGACAATGCGGGGTAGATGGTCCCATCGCTGATCAGCTCGAGGCCACGCTTCGAGAGTTTTCTCGCCATCTCGTATCCGTAGCTCGGCTCTTCGGCGATGACCGCCAACAGACACATGTCCAGTACGCCCTTCAGCAACTGAGAGCTCCGCTCTACTCCGTTGCCAGTTACCATGCATGACAGGCTAACCGGTCATGCATAGTAGTCAAGTCTCAATGGACCCCCCGCGGTGTGACTCTGGACCTGCACGGCTGGTCGATGGCACGGCATGGCCGGGCGATGCGGTGTGTCGTAGCGGGCGGGGGTGGCTCAGCGGGACAGAGCGTCCCGGATCTCGATCAGGAGTTTGACCTCGTCGCTCAACTCTGGCTCCTCGGCGGCCGGCTCCTCGGGCCCATCGAGGGAGGCCTTCATCCGGTTGTACGCCTTGACCACGAGGAACATCACGAACGCGACGATGACGAAGTTGAGCGATGCCTCGATGAAGGCGCCGACTGATCCGGCCGGTATTCCGGTCTCGGGGTTCACGTCTCCGAACGTCCAGAGGCCATCGAGTGATCGAAGGTCGAAGATCAGGCCGATCAGCGGGCTCACGATCCGGGTGGTGAGTGTCGTGACGACCGACGAGAAGGCGACACCCAGGACGAATGCGACGGCAATGTCCACCAGGTTTCCACGGTTGATGAAGTCCTTGAACTCCTTGATCACATCTGCTCCTGTCGTTTTACGGGCGCATCCTATGCGGACCGCTGTCCGGGTCGACGTTCTGTTGGAATGCGCCGGCGGGTGAAATTGGTCCGCTCCGCCCATGCCGCGCGGCTCTCGCCGACCTAGGGTGGCGCCCATGTTCGAAGACCGTCCGTTTCTCGCCACGATCGATCAACGCCTCGAGGACGGTCGCGCTGCAGTGTCGGTTGCGATCGGACGGGGCGACGCTTCCTATACCGGCTCAGCCGAGGGGGTGGCCGACCCCCATCAGCGAGCCCGCCTGGTCGGAGAGGCGACCCTCCGCGCAATCGAGAAGATGGCCGGTGATCGCCACGTCTTCGACCTCACGGCCATCGGAACGTCCGATCTCGGCCCGGTGCGGATCGCCCTCGCCCAGATCCGTGAGTCCGGTTGGAGCGACTATCTGATCGGGTCGGCGATGGTTCGCGACGGAGATGCAGCCACGGCCACCGCCAAAGCCGTGCTGGACGCCCTCAACCGCCGCATCTCCCGCGGGATCTGACCGACCCTCCGACCGTCGGTCGTGCCCGATCGGGGCAAGGCCTGCCACTGCGGCGTCCTGTCTCGAGATGAGATCGAGCCCACAATCGGGTCGAAGGCCCCTTGCTCCCGACCGACCAACCAGCCACGATCGGGAATAGATCACGGCGTGACAAACTTGACACTATTGTACTCAGGTTTTCACACAGGAGCGATGGCACGATGGATCTGAACAGACTCACCAACAAGAGCCAACAGGCGCTGGTTGCGGCGCGCGACCAGGCACAGGCCAGAAACCACTCCGGGATCCACCCGGCACATCTGCTGCGGGCGCTGATCGCCCAGACCGACGGGATCGTGCTGCCCTTGTTGCAGGCGATCGGGGTCCAGCCGCCGGCGGTCAGGAGCGCGGTCGAATCGATCCTCGCCAAGATGCCGCAGGTCTATGGCGGGACAGATCCCCAAATGACGCCGGATCTGTCTCGCGTGCTCGAGGACGCGGAGCGGAGACGGGTCGAGCTCAAGGACGACTACATCTCCGTCGAGCACCTCGTCCTGGCACTCGCCATGTCCGACGATGCCGCCGGACGGGCACTGCGTGACCTCGGCATCGATCAACCGGCGGTTCTCGAAGGACTCAAGACGGTCCGTGGCAATCAACGGGTCACATCAGCGGACCCCGAGGACACGCTCAATGCGCTGGAGAAGTACGGACGCGATCTGACCGAGGTGGCGCGTCAGGGAAAGCTCGACCCGGTGATCGGTCGGGACGACGAGATCCGACGGGTCATCCAGGTCTTGAGTCGGCGCACGAAGAACAACCCGGTGCTGATCGGCGAGCCCGGGGTCGGCAAGACTGCCATCGTCGAAGGCCTCGCTGGTCGCATCGCTGACGGAGATGTCCCCGAAGGGCTCAAGTCTCGCAGGATCGTCGCCCTCGACCTGGCCTCGCTCGTCGCCGGGGCGAAGTTTCGCGGCGAGTTCGAAGAGCGCTTGAAGGCGGTCCTCGACGAGATCCGCGGCGCCGAGGGCCGGGTCATCACCTTCATCGACGAGTTGCACACGATGGTCGGTGCCGGTGCCGCAGAGGGCTCGATGGACGCATCGAACATGCTCAAGCCCATGCTCGCCCGGGGCGAGCTGCGCATGATCGGAGCGACCACGCTCGACGAGTACCGCAAGTACATCGAGAAGGACGCTGCGCTCGAGAGGAGATTCCAGCCCGTGTTCGTGGGTCAGCCCTCCGTGAGCGACGCAATCGGCATCCTCCGAGGTTTGAAGGAACGGTATGAAGTGCATCACGGAGTGCGCATCACCGACGCCGCGCTCGTTGCCGCTGCTGTGCTGTCAGATCGCTACATCACCGGTCGCCAACTCCCCGACAAGGCAATCGATCTCATCGACGAGGCAGCGAGCCGGCTGCGGATCGAGATCGACTCGATGCCCGAGGAGATCGACGAACTGACCCGGAGGAGGATCCAACTCGAGATCGAACGCGAGGCGCTCAAGAAGGAGAGCGACCCGGTCTCCCGGGAGCGGCTCGAAGCGCTGGAGCGCGAGCACGCCGATGTCGAGGAGGAGATCGAGGCGCTTTCGGCGCGATGGAACCTCGAGAAGGCTGCCATCTCCCAGATCAGATCCGTGAAGCAATCGATCGAAGACGTCCGCTCCCAGGCTGAGCGAGCCGAGCGCGACGGCGATCTCCAGCGGGCGGCCGAGCTCAGGTACGGGACGCTGACGGAGCTGGAATCACGCCTCGCCGATGCGCAGGACGAGCTCGAGAAGCTCCATGCCGAAGGGCGAATGCTCTCCGAGGAAGTCGGAGAGGAGGACATCGCCGAGGTCGTGTCCCGGTGGACGGGCATCCCGGTGTCGAGACTCATGCAAGGAGAGATGGAGAAGTTGGTTCACCTCGAGGAGCATCTCCACGAGCGTGTGATCGGCCAGGCCGAAGCGGTGTCGGCGGTCTCCAACGCCATCCGACGGAGCCGGTCGGGTCTCGGCGACCCCAACCGGCCGATCGGGTCGTTCCTGTTCCTCGGGCCGACCGGTGTCGGGAAGACCGAGTTGGCGAGAGCGCTGGCCGAGTTCCTGTTCGACGACGAACGCGCCATGGTCCGCATCGACATGTCCGAATACATGGAGAAGCACTCCGTCAGTCGCCTGATCGGGGCTCCCCCCGGGTACGTCGGATACGACGAGGGTGGCCAGCTCACCGAAGCGGTCCGTCGGCGGCCCTACTCGGTGATCCTGCTCGACGAGGTCGAGAAAGCACATCCGGATGTGTTCAACACGCTGCTCCAGTTGCTCGATGATGGGCGGCTGACAGACGGTCAGGGTCGAACCGTTGACTTCACCAACGCGGTGATGATCATGACCTCGAACCTGGGCTCCGAGCACATCCAGCCCGACGTTCCATACGAGACGGTGCGGGACCGGGTGATGGATGCCGTCCGTCATCATTTCCGTCCGGAGTTCCTCAACCGGGTGGACGACATCGTCGTGTTCGATCGGCTCAGTCGGGAGGATCTCCGTCGGATCGTCGACATCCAGCTGTCCTCCGTCTTCCGTCGCGCAGCCGACCTCGACGTCCAGTTGGTCGTCACATCCGATGCCAGGGACCTTCTGGCCGACCTCGGCTTCGACCCGGTCTACGGGGCGAGGCCGTTGAAACGGGTGATCCAGAAACAGCTGGTCGATCGACTGGCACTCGAGCTGCTGCGAGGCGAGCACGGCGACGGCGATGTGATCACGGTCGATGCCAGGGACGGGGCGCTCGTTTTCGAGGTCTGACCCTCACCGGCGGAAACGCTCCGGCGGGTTGCGAAGCAGTCGCCAGCCTGCGAAGAGAAACGCGGTTGCGAACAAGGCCGACGCGATCGCCGCGATGTGGCCGCCCGGCCCGGAGATCTCGGCGATGGCGATCACGATCCACATGGAGGCGACGATGAACGAGAAGGCAGCGATGATCTTGTGCATCGTCAATCCAGCGTCAGGTCGGCCACAGACTCGATCACGTGATGCGGCCGGAACGGACTGCGGGCGATGTCGTCCCTCGATGTCATCCCGCTGAGCACCAGCACCGTCTCGAGACCGGCCTCGAGGCCGCCGCGAATGTCGGTCCTGAGGTTGTCGCCAACCATCGTCGTGTCCTCTGAGTGCACGTCGATGTAGTTGAGGGCGGATCGGAACATGAGTGGATTCGGTTTGCCGATCACGTACGGCTCGATGCCGGTGGCAGCCTGGATCATGGCCGCTATCGCACCCGCGGCTGGGACGATTCCACCCTCGGCGAGCCCAGCGACGTCCGGGTTCGTCACCACGAAATGCGCTCCGGCGTGGACGAGCTGGGTTGCCACGGTGATCGCGTCGATCTCGATACGGCCCTCGCCCAACACGACGTAGTCGGGGTTGATGTCGGTCAGCACGTAGCCGACGCCGTGCATCGCCGTCGTCAACCCGGTCTCACCAACGACGAATGCCTTTCCTCCCGGCATCTGGACGTCCAGGAAGCGGGCGGTCGCCATTGCGGATGTGAAGATCCGGTCAGCGGGCACTCGCAACCCCTCGGCGGAGAGTCGATGGGCGAGATCCCCAGGCGTGTAGATCGAGTTGTTGGTCACGACCGCGTAGCGGCGGTCGGAGTCGTTGAGATGATCGATCAACTGCTGGGCGCCGGGAACCGGCGTTCGGCCTCTGACGAGCACGCCATCCATGTCCAACAAGAAGTGTCTTCGAGCCACGACCCGAACCGTAGCCCAGCTCGCGTCCGCCCACGCTTTCCGCTGCGCGTCTGCCAATCTGTTCGCGTGCACTCCGACCAGGACCAGATCGCCCTGACACAGCTGGGCCGCACCCGGAGGCGGGCG
Source organism: uncultured bacterium (assembly GCA_963745865.1). Classification (GTDB taxonomy): domain Bacteria; phylum Actinomycetota; class Acidimicrobiia; order Spongiisociales; family ZC4RG35; genus JAHEDH01. The sequence goes on from CAVUYZ010000004.1 coordinate 115,865, forward strand.
ACGATGTTGCTGATCGCCGTCACGGCGCTGTTCGTGTCCACGTTTCTGATGGGTGACTCGCAGCTCGTCGGCTACATCCGGGCGTTCGCCGAGGCAGGGATGATCGGCGGGCTGGCGGACTGGTTCGCAGTCGTGGCCCTGTTCCGGCACCCACTGGGCATCCCGATTCCCCACACGGCGATCATCCCCAATTCGAAGGAGGGTCTCGGGAGGAATCTCGCCCGGTTCATCGTCGACAACTTCCTCGATCCCCAGGACATCGTCGACCGGCTGCATGCCGCCGACCCGGCGAGACAGTTCGGAGAGTGGGTCGCCGATCCAGCCAACGCCAGGACGATCTCGGGTCACGTCGCGACGGTGGCCGCCGGCCTGTCCGAGGGGCTCGCCAGCGACACCATCGCCGGAGATCTCGAACGGATTCTCAACCCCCAGCTTCGCAAGCTCCCGTTCGGGCAGATCGCAGGCCGGGTGCTGACAGCGACGGTCGAGGACGGTCACCACCGTCCGATGATCGATGCGGCAGTTCGAGGTCTGGCCGGTGTCCTGGTCGAGAATCGCGAGATCCTGCGCAGGCGGCTCGGCGAGGAGTCGCCGTGGTGGGTCCCCGAGCAACTGGACGACATCGTGTTCGATCGCGCCTTCGGCGCTCTCGTGGCTCTCCTCATCGAGGTCTCGAACGACGGCGCGCATCCCCTCAGGCTGACCGTCGAGGAACAACTCGGTGAGCTCGCTGAACGACTGGCCACCGACGAGCTGTTGGATGCGGTCATCGCCGATCGGGTGTCCGATCTTCTGGAGAGCGACGAGGTGCGCGAGTGGATTCGCTCGCAGTGGACCGCAGTTGCCCGTGCCGTTTCGGACGCGGCCGATCGGCCGGAGTCGGAGCTACGCGAGTCGATCGCCATCGCTCTCGCCGGGTTCGGCGATCGCCTTGGCGCGGACCCGGAGTTGTCGGCGCGGATCGACGGCTGGCTGGTCTCCTTGGCCGGCCCGCTCGCGACTGCCGCCCGCGAGGAAGCCGGCGCCTTGATCCAGGCCACCGTCGACCGGTGGGATGCCGACGAGACGAGCCGACGGTTGGAGCTGTGGATGGGTCGGGACCTTCAGTTCGTGAGGATCAACGGAACCCTGGTTGGCGGTCTCGCCGGCGTCGTGATCCACTCGATCGCGCTGCTCCTGGGAGGCTGACCCGGCCACGCCTCCCTCCTAGGCTCAGGTGGCGATGACCGATCTCACCATCGATACCGCGGCCAGCATCGCTCTGAGCGAATGGGCAACCGATCGAGTCGAGAGCGGAGACTTCGCAGCGATCGCGCGACGTTTGGGTGCATTGCCCGTGGGCTCCGGGACAGTGGAATTCGGTGTGTGGGCCCCTGTCGTTCGTGACGGCCTCGCCGACCGCATCGAGATCGAGGTCTTCCTTCCTCCGTCCGATCTCGACGTGACGCTCAGCTCCCAGACAGCCACGATGGAACGTCACCGGTTCGAGATGATCGTGACCGGCGAGACGGCGTGGCTCACCCTGACGGGAGTCCCGATCGGAGATCGTCGATCGGTGGGTGCGTTCTACCGGTTCCGCGGTCTGTCCGAGGACGGCTCGCCCGCTGTCGGGCACCTCCCGGACCCGATGGGGATGAGCTTTCCGTTCGGGGCGTTCGCCCCGTCCGAAGTCGTCGACCTGGCGGGAGAGCGGTCCGATGCGGCATACTTCGAGACGCATGCCGGGATCGGTTCCGTTCGCCGTCAGGGACCACCCACCAACATCCTGCAGGTCCATCCGCGAACTGCGACGGAGGAGGGCACGCTCGCGGCACTCGCTCGCCGGATCGAGTCGGCTGCGCGTCGGGTCGCCGACGGTGAGGACGTGGAAGCCGCCGACCTGCTGTGGATGGATTACGACTCGATCGAACTCCTCCCGGTCGAGCCTTTGATCGACTACGAGGGCGACGACTCGTTTTGGAGGGAGTCCGATCCGGACGCTCGTGCGACGGATGTGGCCCTGGGGCGTCCCGACATGATCGACTGGGGGTATGACATCCCCATCTGCGGCAGTGCGGCGGTGACAGCGACGGTGCTGGAGACAGGGCGCCCCCATGAGCTGATCGATTTCATCGCCACCCTCCACACACTGCCGACCGGCCCGATCCGGGTGATCTTCGATGTCGTGTACGGCCATGCGGACAATCAGGCGAAGGGCCTGATGCAGGATGCCTGGTTCACCGGACCCGACATGTACGGACAGCACCTCGACTACCGCAATCCGTTCGTCAGGGCGCAGCTGCTCGAGATGCAGCGGCGCAAGGGCGACTTCGGGGTGGACGGGCTCCGGGTCGACGGTGCTCAGGACTTCACGTGGTGGGACCACGAGCGCGATGCCCTGGTCCGCGACGACGTGTACATGCAGGAGATGAGTGCCGTCGTCCAGGAGGTCGCCGGAGTGGCGTATCGCCCATGGATGATCTTCGAGGACGGGAGACCGTGGCCCCGAGACGACTGGGAGCTCGCCTCCACCTATCGGGCCGTCACCGACGTGCAACCACACGTGTTCCAGTGGGGCCCGCTCACGTTCGCCCACAACACGCCGTTCCTGTTCACCTTCTGGCTGTCCAAGTGGTGGCGGATCAGGGAGATCGCCGAGTTCGGTTCGCATTGGATCAGTGGTTGCGCGAATCACGACACGCTTCGGCGGGGCTCGCAGGTCCATCCCGGGGAGCGGATCAACACGTTCCTCGGCGACTCGCTGCCCGATGTGATCGAGCGTGCCTATGACCATCCGGCTGCGTCGCTGCTCTTCCACGGCTTCCTCCCGGGGGTTCCCATGGACTTCCTCCAGGGAATAGCCCGTGTCCCGTGGAGCTTCATCAGAACGACCGACCGTCGGTATGCGCTCAAGGTCTGGGGAGAGGAAGCCAGGTTCCTCGATTGGCGCGTCACCGAGGACGACTGGACCGATTCCCGGAACTTCACACGCCTCAAGGCCCTCGGGTTCGAGGAACGGTCCGACATCGCCGAGTTCATGTCGGTGCTGGAGGGAGCGGTTCTCGCTCATGGAGACGTCATCGAGCCGGTCGTCGACGTGATCAGGACGGTGACTCGGCCCGAATCGCTCGACCGAGATGTCGACACCCTGGTGATGGCGGCTCGCGCCTGGATGTCAGATGTCCACGACTTCTGTTCGCTGACCGAGCGGAGGCTGTCCGAGCTGGATGGCCCGATGGTTCGATTCGGCCGCGAGGTCCGGGCGTTTCGGAGGGCACATCAGTGGCTGCGCGACGACCTGACAGACGACGATGTCTTCGAGTATCGGCACCCGACCCGGGGCACCGTGGTCTTCTTCGGGTGGCGAACCAGCCCCGACGGCGCTTCCGAGGTCCTGTTCGTGGCGAACATGGAGGGTGAGCCCGCCACCGTGACCCCAATCGAATTGCTCGGCATCGACGGTGACGGCTGGGAACTGGCGGTCACGGCACCGCGACTGCCCGCGGGGCTGGATCCATCGTGCCCCATGACGCTCCCCGACGCCACCGGCGTCATCTTCACCCGTCGTCGGTGACACTCCGTCTCTCGGCGACCGGGCGAGCTGGCCGTCATCGGGCGGCGACCAGTCGAGTGACCGGCAGTGGGGGGTCCTGATCGACGGGACGGGCTCTACCAGCCGCCTCCGCCGCCTCCGCCGCCGCCGCCTCCGCCGCCGCCCGAGAAGCCGCCGCCTCCGCCGCTTCCGCTCGAGCTCGGTGGGGAGAACGCACCTCGCAGACTCGATTGGAGCCCGGCGAAGGCGTTCTCGGTCGACCCGCCACCCATGCCATGGTTCCCGTACCAGTAGACGCGGGACACACGTTCGAGTTCCTGTGGTGCGCGCATCCGGGCTGCCCGTAACACCTCCTCGGCCACGCCGAACGACAGGGCGTACACGAGGTAGCGATCCCAGAGGTCGAGCGAGATCGCGGGAGCTTCCCCGAGTCTCGAGAAGTCACTCAGATACCTGCCGAACGCGTTCCACCGTTCTGATTCCAGTGCACCGGATCGGGTTCGTCTCACGTGCGCGGTCCGTCGTCCGGCCAACAGGCCGAACAGCAAGAGGTTGCCGCCGATCATCGCCACGGCCATCACCCCGGCCGTCGAACGAACTGGCCAGGGTCACTCCGAAGACGATGGCGAGGAGCGCGAACCCGGGGACGAGAACCCATGCCAGGTTGGTGCGTCCGGCCAGGTCGAGCAGGCCGGCGTCGCTCAGCCGTTCGGTCGTGTCGGATCGGAACTGCTGATAGGTCCGGGCACTCTGAGCCGCGTCGTCCTGGATGCGATCCCGCAACTCGTTGATCGTCGACGGACCATCGGCCAGGACTCGTCGCATGATCACCATGACCTGCTGCTCGTGGGGAGCCAACGTCCCGGATCCGGTGCCGAGCGAGAGTTCGAGGTCGGTGATCGATTCGTTCTTCAAGCCCATCCACGTCGACTTCTCGTAGGTGGTGGGTTGCGAGTCGATGTGTCCCCGCCGGATCAGATCGAACAGCGTGGCCACGAAGTCGCGTTCGGTCACCTGTCCCTGGGAGACGAGAGCGCTGACCTCTGCCGGCGTGAGCTCGGACGGCGGCTCCTGCTCATACTCCCGGTCGTACTCGACCACCGGCTCCTTTCCGAAGCGGCGGTAGAACAGGAAGGCAGCCACCAGCGCCGGGATCGTCCCACCAAGCAGTCCACCGATGACCAGGCCCCGGAGGCGTCCAGCCTCGTTCTGCTGCTGCTCGACGAAGCGCACTTCCTCGGCCAGGATGTCGCCAAGGCCGTCACCAGGAACGACCTGTGCGCCCGCGGTCGAGGTGAGCAGTGAGCGGGGGAAGGTCACCCGCATCTCGACCCAGCGACCGGCGGGGATGTCGCGGGCTTCGAGTGACGGCTCGATACGGCTATCTCCCAGGGCCGTCTCTCCGTCGACGGTGGCCGGGTGACCCCAGACACGGACGTCGTCGGGCTGGGCGCCTGGCGGAAGGGACGCCGTGGCGGTCAGGTGACCGAGTCGCACGGGCCACTCGTCGCCCCAGACCTTCCAGTTGACGTCGACGATGTCGTCGTAGGCGATCGCAAGGCCGGTGACGAGATACGTGACGGTGAAGGTGCGACTCGTGTCGACGGCCGAATAGTGCCACACGACCCGGGTGCGGCCGCCGAGGTCCCTGACCCCGAACGTGCCTGCGGGCGACGAGCAGCCCAGGTCGGTGCATGCACCCGGCGCATAGTCGCCGTGGACCGCATCCGACACGGCGATGCCGGCGATGCGTTCACCTGACCGCACGGGGATCTCCCGGTATGCCCCCGAGTAAGCGCCGTCGAAGGTGTAGGTGATCCGTTCGGTCACCTGCACCGTCCCGTCGGTCTGGATGTCGAGCGTGACGTCCGCTTCAGGGAGATCGAGACTCTTGGCGAGGGCTACCTGGGGGATGAGAAGGAGGGCGCCGGCGAGCAGCAGCCCCCACGCGTGACGCCTCACGATCGCCTCAGAACTCGATCTGGGGCGCTTCGTCGGCGTCCTCGGGAGCGTCGAAGTACTCGCGGGTCGTGAAGTTGGCGAGACTGGCCACGATGTTCGATGGAATCGTCTGGCACAGGTTGTTGTAGGTGAGGACGGTGTCGTTGTAGATCTGTCGGCTGATCGCGACCTTGTTCTCGGTCTCCTCCAACGACTGCTGGAGTTGGCTGAAGTTGGCAGATGCCTTCAACTCCGGGTACGCCTCGGCGAGTGCGAACAGCTGGCGGAGCGCACCGGTCAGGAGATTGTCCGCTTCCGCCTTCTCCTTCGGGCTCTGGGCCTCGACGGCCCGATTTCGAGCGCCGATCACCCGCTCGAACGTCTCCTGCTCGTGGTCGGCGTATCCCCGGACCGTCTCGACCAGGTTCGGGATCAGGTCATAGCGCCGCTGCAGCTGAACTTCGATCTGCCCCCAGGCGTTCTCGCTCCGGTTGCGAGCCGCCACAAGCCGGTTGTAGATGGTGACGAAGAGCACGATGAGGACGATGACAACGGCAGCGAGGCCAATCAGGACATATTGCATGGGTCGCATCATACGGAATCGGAGCGATCCGATCAGGGACAAGTTCCCCACGATCGAGTCGTCGATAGAGTGTCGCCGATGGCGCCGTTGGCCTATTTCACCACCGTGGACGGAGCTGTTCTTCGTCCCAACCGGCTACACACGAGGGCCGTGGGACGTGGCGGCGTGTCATGCCGGGCCGCCGACATCGATGATCGCTCGCGCCGCCGAGTTGCACGTGCCGGACAAGGCGACTCGTTCGTCTCGTCGTCGAGTTGCGGCGCCCGATCCCGATGTCTGGCTTCTCGGTCGACGTCGAGACCGTCAGGGCGGGGCGGACGGTCACCGAGACCCGTCTGGTGCTGCACGACTCCGAGTGGACCTACGCGGTTGCGTTCGGGCTCCACCTGTCCAGGTCCGATCTCGGTCAGGTGCCGACCCATCGACGGTCGGTACGAGGCCTGGACGAGTCCGAGCCGGGGAGATTCCCGCTCGAGCCCGCCCACGATGAAATGAGTCTGATCGATTCGCTCGAGGTCAGATTCGACCCTGCCCTGTCGGTCGGGGGCGGGGGAGAGATCTTCATGTGGGCGCGATCGACCGTTCCGATGCTCGCCGGCGAGGAGCCCTCGACATTCCAGCGGGTCTGCCCGCTTGCGGATTGTGGGAACGGAATCAGTTGGCACCAGCCGCGTTCGAAGATGCTGTTCCTCAATGCCGATCTCATCGTCTCGGTCCATCGAGCCATGCGAGGTGACTGGGTCGGCTCGCACGCAGTCTCATATTGGGAGTCGACGTCGATCGGCCGGGCCGATGCCGAGTTGTTCGATGTCGACGGCCCGATCGGACGAGCGATGCAGCACCTCGTGCTCCGCCGACCCTGACTCGGGTCGGATCAGCTTGCAGCTGCCTTGACGAGCGTCAGGGTGAAGCGCGTGATGCCATCCGATCGCTCGTAAGTGACGTCCCCGTCCATGAGTCGAGCGAGCCTCCGCGAGATAGCGAGTCCGAGGCCGAGTGCCTGGGGGCGGCTCTGGTCGGCGTGGGCGGAGACATACGGCTCGAAGATGTCCGAGGCATGCTGCTGGGGAACCCCTGCCCCATCGTCGCACACCGCGATCTCGATCGAGCCGGGATGTTCGTCGAGCTCCACCCAGATCGTGGTCCCTCCGTATCGGACCGCGTTCGTGAGGAGGTTGCGCAGGATCTGGCGAAGGCGAGTCGGGTCGGCCAGCGCCACGCCTGCCCGACCTCGGACCTCGGTCTCACCGCTCAATTCGACCAGACTCGCCAGGACCATCGCCACTTCGCTCGCCGGGTCGATCGGTTGGGTGTCGATGGTCTCCGGGGCGGAATCGGATCGTGGCGACGACGAGGATGTCGTCGACGATCTCGGTCAACTCCTGGCTGTTCTTGCGGATCAGATCGATCAGTACCTGGCGGTTCTCGGGTGTGAGCTCGCTCATCCTGCGCTCGAGCGTCGATGCGGCGGACACGACCGTCGCAAGCGGGCTGCGAACTTCATGGCTCACGGCTGCGAGGACCTCGTTGCGTGATTCGACGAGCTGGGAGAGTGCGGCGACCTCGCCACCGAGCCGCTCGTTCTCGATGATCGGTCCCACCTGGCCGCTGAGGGTGACGAGCAGGCCGAGGTCGGCCTGGCCGAACTCGGTCACGTCGGACAGCGGGTTGGCGACGACGATGTAGCCGACCGGCCCGCTCTCGCCATCGATGCTGGCGACGATCCCGGTATCGGGCGTGATGGAATCGTCGCTGACGTACGCGGCGAGCTCGAGACCCGCCACGAGCCGGCTCTCGTTGCCCGACAGGCGAGGTGCGGCAGTCTTCGAGCGCACGACTCCGGTGGACCCTTCCGATCGAGCCACGCCGCGAATGGCATCGCGCTTCTCGGTCGGGTAGATCGCCGCCTCGGCAATGCTCCGCCTCGAACATCGCCCTGGCTTGTTCGGCGGCGACGACGGCGACATCCGTGAGCGTGTGAGCGTGCAACATCGACTGCGCCGTCTGCTGAAGCGCTTCGACTCTCGCCTGTTGCGATCGCTGGGACGTGTAGGCGCGGTATGCCAGGAACAGCATCGCCGGTGGAGCCAGCGCCAGGACGACTGCCGCCGGTTGGGTCGACCACACAACGACGATGATCACGCCGAGAATCGTGTTCATGGTCGTGCCGGCCAGCGACATCGTTCGCACGGTCCATAACTCTGCGCGAGACAGCGATCCACCTGCGAGGCGAATCGCAGCGTTGATCGAGGTGTCCGAGACGATCAGAGCACCGATCGTGCCGGCGAGCGCCGCCAGCCAGCTTCGTGGTCCCAGCGGGTCCCCGTTCCCGAGCACGAGATGGAACAGGCCGAGAGCAACGACGACCTGGAGGGTGAATTGGGTCAGGTTGAAGACGAGCTTCATCGGTGGCTGGCGTCGGTTGAACACCAGGGCCGCTGCATTGCCGACGAGTTGGCCGATCAACAACTCGAGCGGCGCGGCGAAGAAGAGACCGACCGCGATGGCGATCTCGCTCATCGAGAAACTCTGAGCGTCCTGTCGGAATCGGAGATGGAGCACAGCGATCTCGGCGAGATAGAAACCGACGGCGACGGCCGGCCAGGCCAATCGCGGCTCGCTGACCGGCGGCTCCGTCCCCAGGACGAGCGGGGTCAGGGCGATGATGCCACCCCCAATCCCAGACTGAGGAACCAGACGCGGCTGACGCGACGGGAGCGGCTCACGATGGAGCCGCTCCGCAGAGATGTCGTGTCGTTTGTGTCAGGACCAGGAGCGTCCCAGTGCCGTCATGTGTGGCGAGTGGGACCCACCGCTGCTGATGCGTGTCGACGTCGTGGCGGGGCGCCGCCGAAGCCGGGGCGGCCAGCGCCAGGATCGTGAAGATCATGGCGACGAGGACCGCTTTCTGCTGCGCTTGGTCTCTCCGAGGCTGAGTCCGCGTGTGTGGTCCATGGCTGTCTCCCGATGCCGAGTCGTCTCTGGTCGATCTATCGGTGGATGGATGCCAATACTTGACCGGTTCGTAGGGGCTATTAGTCGTCACGCGCGAAACTGACTAGTCATCGCGAGGGGGTCTCCCGGTTGGGGTGCGATGGTCTTGGTCGAAGGATGACCGTCAGCAACGGAGCCATGGGTGATCCTGATCGTAGAGCCGCGGAGCAAACCCGGCGGCTCCGCCGATCGATTCGGACATGGGTGTCTGTTGCGGCCGCAACTCGGTGGTCGCGTGCTCGCCCGCTCGTGCGTACAATTTGAGTCGTCGTTCATATTTGGAGGAAGCCATGCCAGGAGCAGCAAGCAGCGGAGGTCGCCGGGTTGCGATTGTCGACGGGCTCAGGACCCCGTTTGCCAGGGCCGGAACGGACCTCAAAGACGTCTCGACACTGGCCATGGCGTCGCGGCTTGTCACCGAGCTCATCGCCCGATCGGGCATCACGCCCAGCTCGATCGACCGGGTCGTGTATGGCAGTGTGGTTCAGGATGTGAGCGCCCCCAACATCGCCCGCGAGATCGTGTTGGCGTCGACCCTCCCCGACACCACAGACGCCCACTCCGTCACCAAGGCGTGTGCGACCTCGACCCAGACGTTCATCGACGGCGCCACCTCGATCCTCTCGGGAGAGTCGGACGCCGTCATCACCGGCGGAGCCGACTCTCTGTCGCGTCCGCCTGTCATGTTCACGGACGAGTTCGTGTCCGTGATGCAAGAGGCCCAGCGTGCCCGCGATCTCGGGTCGCGGTTGAAGGCCCTTTCTGCGTTGCGGCCCGCCGACTTTGCCCCACAGCCGCCAGCCATCGCCGACCGGTCCACCGGTGAGTCGATGGGAGACGGAGCGGAGAAGATGGCGAAGATGAACTCCATCTCCCGGGACGACCAGGACCGGTATGCGCTCGAGTCGCATCGCAAGGCGGTCGAGGCCTGGGACAAGGGTGTCTACGACGACGAGGTGATGCCGTTCCCGGTCGCCCCGTCGTACCGGACGACCGTCGAGCGGGACACGGTTCCCCGGAGCGACACGACGCTCGAGAAGCTGGCGGCGCTCAGGCCCGTCTTCGACCGTGCCTACGGATCGGTGACCGCCGGAAACGCCTCACCGCTGACCGACGGGGCGTCTGCGCTTCTTCTCATGAGTGAAGACAAGGCCAACGAACTCGGCTTTGTGCCGAAGGCCTTCCTCAGATCATGGGCGTTCACGGGCGTCGATCCCAACTGGCAGCTCCTGATCGGACCGGTGTTCGCAACGCCGATGGCGCTCGACGCGGCGGGCATGCAGCTCTCCGACATCGACGTCATCGACATCCACGAGGCGTTTGCCGCACAGGTGCTCTCCGTACTCGATGCCTTCGAATCCGACAGTTTCGCTCGAGAGCATCTCGGCCGCGACGCTGCCGTCGGCGAGATCGATCGCGACAGACTCAACCTGTACGGCGGCTCGATCAGCCTGGGGCATCCGTTCGCCGCAACCGGTGCCCGGCAGCTACTCACGATGGCCAATGAGTTGGTCCGTCGTGATGCCGGCACTGCTCTCATCACCCAATGCGCCGCAGGCGGTCTCGGCGCAGCAGTCGTTCTGGAGCGCTGATCATGACATCAACCGAGACACTCACTCACTTCACCATCGACATCGACAACGGGGTCGCCCTCGTCCGCATGGACCTGGCCGATGAATCGATCAACACCCTCGGACCGAAGATGATGGCCGACTTCGACATGCTGCTCGATCGGATCGAGCGGGATCCGGCGATCCACGCCGTCGTCATCGCATCCGCCAAGAAGGACTTCGTCGTCGGCGCCGACATCAAGTTCTTCGACGAACTGAAGAGCGCTCAGGACGGCGCAGACGCGATCGGCGCCATCCATCGAGCATTCGACCGGCTCGAACGGCTGCACACGAGGCGTGCGAAGCCGGTGGTGGCAGCAATCCACGGTTCGGCTCTCGGCGGCGGGCTGGAGCTCGCCCTTGCCTGCTCGATGCGAATCGCCACCGATTCCGAAACGACAAAGGTCGGCCAACCCGAAGTCCAGCTCGGCGTGATCCCGGCCGGGGGAGGCACCCAGCGTCTTCCCGCATTGATCGGGATCACGAACGCACTCGACCTCATCCTGACCGGCAAGAACGTACGGGTCCACAAGGCTCGCTCGCTCGGGATCATCGACGAGATCGTGCCGCCGCAGATGCTCGAGGAGATCGCCGTCGAGCGGGCCCGCGAGGCGATCGGGTCGCCGACCGGACGGAGCTCTGGCCTGGATCTGTCTGCATCCGGTCTCACGAAGGTCGCGCTCGAGACGAACTCGATCGGGCGGGGCATCCTGTTCAAACAGGCCCGTCAGCGACTGCTCGCCACCACGAAGGGCAACTATCCCGCGCCGGAACGAGCACTGGACGCCGTCCGGATCGGAATCGAAGAAGGTCGGGACGCCGGGTATGCGGCGGAGGCCAGGTTCTTCGGTGAGCTCGTCGTGTCCGCCGAGTCGAAGGCGCTGCGTTCGGTCTTCTTCACGAGTCGAGCGGTCGGGCGCGAGACGTGGGTCGACGCCGATCCGATCCCCGTGGACGAGGTCGCAGTGATCGGGGGAGGACTGATGGGGGGAGGAATCGCCACCGTCACGACCCTCGAGGCGCAGACGCGGGTGCGGGTCAAAGAGGTCGACAATCCCGGTCTTGCCCGGGCGTTCGGGTATGTCCAAAAGGCGATCGACTCGCAGGTGTCACGTCGGCGCATCCCGGCATTCGATGGTGAGAAGGCGATGCTCAGAGTGACCGGCTCGACCGATTGGCGCGGTGTGGGGTCTGCCGACCTCGTCATCGAGGCGGTCTTCGAGAACCTCGATCTGAAGCGTTCGATCCTTGCCGAGGTCGAGGCGGTCACCGGCGACACCACGGTGTTCGCGTCGAACACCTCGTCCCTGCCGATCGCCGACATCGCCCGGGACGCTGTGCGTCCCGAGGCTGTCGTCGGCATGCACTACTTCTCGCCGGTGGAGAAGATGCCATTGCTGGAGGTGATCGTCACCGATCAAACCGCAGACTGGGCAGTGGCCACCGCCGTTGCTTTCGGAAAACGCCAGGGCAAGACCGTCGTTGTCGTGAATGATGGGCCCGGCTTCTTCACCAGCCGGGTGCTCGGGCCCTATTCGACCGAGGCCTTCCATCTGCTGGCCGAGGGAGCGTCCGTCGAGGCGATCGACGGGGCGATCGAGGCGTGGGGGATGCCGGTCGGGCCGTTGCGGCTCGCCGATGAGGTGGGACTGGACGTGGGAGCGAAGATCACCAAGATCATGGTCGATGCGTTCGGTTCGCGGATGGCTCTCCCCGACGGGATGATCGGGGTAGACGCAACCGGGCGCGAAGGGCGGAAGAACCGTCGGGGCTTCTACCTCTACGACTCCAATGGCAAACGTGGCGGCGTCGACGAGACCGTGTATGCCGATCTCGGCCTCGGACCACGGCGCGAACATCTCCGCGCCGAGATCCAGGAGCGGATCATGCTCGCGTTCGTCAACGAGTCCGCTCGCTGTCTCGATGAAGGGATCCTCCGTTCGGCACGCGACGGCGACGTCGCAGCCGTGTTCGGGCTCGGGTTCCCGCCCTTCAGGGGCGGTCCCTTCTTCCATGTGGATCATCTCGGGATCGGAAACGTGGTCTCCACACTCGAGAGACTCGCCGAGACACATGGCGATCGGTTCGCCCCTGCTGGAATTCTCATCGAGCGCGCTCGCAACGGAGAGCACTTCCGGGACTGAGGACGTGACCGGGCGACCCGGGGAGTGTCGCGTCCTCAGCCGGCGACGGCGACGACTTCGACAGCCGCTCCGGGATAGAGCGAGAGCGATGGCCAGTCCGTGGCGATCGCGGTGGCGCCTTCCAGTGTCTTGGCTTCGAGGATGATCACCCCACCGATCAACTCCTTGGTCTCCGCGAACGGGCCGTCGGTGGCAGTGGTGACGCCGGCTGCCGTCACCACCGTCTTCTCCGGCGGAAACGCCAGCTCGTACCCTCCGTTGATCGAGTCGGCATGCCGGGTGAACCAGGCGAGGTGCGCCTCGATCCCTGCGGCTCGCTCGGCCTCGCTGAGCGCCTCGAAGTGTGCGGCGCCTTCCTCCGACACCTTCGTCAACATCAAGAACTGCATGGTCTCTCTCTCGTTCGCTTCACATCACGACGAACGGCGCATGGCCGATTCGACAGACCATTGGCTCAGTTGTCGATCGAGACGAGCTCGATCTCGAACGTCAATGCCTGTCCTGCGAGAGGATGGTTTGCGTCGATCGTGATGGTTTCGTCGGTGATCTCGATGACGGTTCCCGGTTGTCCGTTCCCGAGTTGCACCTGGTCGCCGACCTCGAGTCCCTCGGGCGCTGAGTCGGCCGGAACGTCGATGATGGCGGCGTCGGTCCGCTCTCCGTACGCGTCCGCCGGCTCGATTCTCACCGTTCGTGATTCACCGACGGCCAGACCTCGCACGGCGTCGTCGAAACCTGCGATCACCTCGGCCCGAGCCGACCGTGAACGAGAGCGGATCCCGCCCCTCCGAAGAGTCGAACTCACTGCCGTCGTCGAGCGTCCCCCGATAGCGGACGTGAACGACGTCGCCGTCCTGTGCTACTCGGTTCTCCATGTCGTCTGTTCCTTGGGTCGTCTGGGTGGTGCTCGCAACGGCCGTGGTGGTAGTGGCATCGGCCCCGGTGGTCGATCGGTCCGAGCCGGTGTCGCCTCCGCAGGCGACGACGAGCAGGCCGATCAGGGTCACGGGGATGAAGGTTCGCGAGTTCATGCGAATCGAGGTTACGGCCGCCGACAAGGAAAGCGTCCGTCGAGGATCCATGCGGGCTGCCTGTGGGATCCGTCGCCGTGTCGGATAGGATTCGTCGACATCACCCTCTGGAGCTCCCCGTGTCCCAACGCACCCCCGTCCCACCCGCATCCGGCAAACTCGGCATCCTCACCCCCGGAATGGGGGCGGTCGCGACCACCTTCTATGCGGGTGTGCTCGCGGCCCGCGCCGGTCAGGCGACACCGATCGGCTCGCTGACCCAGATGGGTCACATCCGGCTCGGCAAGCGAACCGAGAACCGCAACCCGCTGATCAAGGAGTTCGTTCCCCTCGCCGACCTCGGAGACCTGGTGTTCGGCGGGTGGGATCCGTATTCCGAGGATGCATACGCCGCGGCGATGCGGGCAGGCGTCCTGCGCCCGGAGCACGTCGAAGGGATCGGAGACGAACTCCGGGCGATCACTCCGATGAAGGCGGTGTTCGACGGGAGTTGGGTGACGCGTCTCGAGAACACCGACAACATCGGATCGGACGGGCTGACCAAGTGGCAGCAGGTCGAGAAGATCGTCGAAGACATCGAGACGTTCCGGGCCGAGAACGACTGTGATCGACTCGTCATGGTGTGGTGCGGTTCGACCGAGGCATACCGTGAGCCGTGCGAGATTCATCAGAGCCTCGATGTGTTCGAGGCAGCGCTGCAGGCCGATGACCAGCGGATTGCCCCATCCCAGATCTACGCATATGCCGCCCTGATCACCGGGACGCCGTTCGCCAACGGGGCGCCGAACGTCACCGTGGATTTCCCGGCCATGCTCGAATTGGCCATCCGGGAGAAGGTCCCCGTCAGCGGCAAGGACTTCAAGACCGGCCAGACATTGTTGAAGACCATCATCGCCCCTGGGCTCAAGGCCAGGATGCTCGGCATCAGCGGCTGGTTCTCGACGAACATTCTCGGGAATCGCGACGGTGAGGTCCTCGACGCTCCCGAGAACTTCCGAGCGAAGGAAGTGACCAAGCTGGGTGTGCTCGAGCAGATCCTCGAGCCCGAGGCCTATCCCGATCTCTACGGCGACATGTATCACAAGGTCAGGATCAACTACTACCCGCCACGTGGTGACGACAAGGAGGGGTGGGACAACATCGACATCTTCGGTTGGCTCGGATACCCGATGCAGATCAAGGTCGATTTCTTGTGCCGCGACTCGATCCTGGCCGCTCCGCTGGTCCTCGACCTGGCGCTCCTGATGGACCTGGCTGCGAGGGCCGGGCGATCTGGCATCCAGGAGTGGCTCTCCTTCTATTACAAATCTCCCCTGGTCGCTCCGGGCCTGTACCCGGAGAACGATCTGTTCATCCAGCTGAAGAAGCTCAAGAACAACCTCCGCGACATGATGGGTGAGGAGCTGATCACCCACCTCGGAACCGAGTACTACGAAGAGGACTGAACCGATGATGGATCTCGTCGTGCTCCTCGACGCCCGGGTGGGTCGCCCGGCAGAGCTCTTCGACCTGGTCACCGATGCAGGGGTGAAGATCGTGGCCTCGTGTCTGTTTCCGAGACTCGGAGGCCGCGTTGCGCACATCGCCGTGAGCAACGATGACTTCGAGGTCGTGGAAGATCTGCTTCGAACCCGGCTCGGAGGAATCGCCGACCAGCGTCCATGCATCGTGGTTCCTCCCGGGTATCCGGGAGGCATGTCGGCGGTGGCCAGGAAGATCGCCGATGCGGAGATCGTCGTCACCGTGTCATACCACGGTGAAGAGGGCCAGCTGGTCCTGGCGACCAGCGACGGTGCTCGCACCCGCGAGGTGCTCGGGCTCGCCTGAACGAGACCGCCGAAGCGGGTGTCGGCTGCACATAGGCTCGTCGCATGCACGGCACACTCGCAGCAACCGGTGACAGAGACGCCGACGCCCTCGTCAACGCCAATGGGATGGCGCTGCTCATCGCTCTGTTGCTCGATCAACAGGTCACGATCGCCTGGGCATTCCGCGGCCCGTTGCGTCTGCAGGAGCGTCTCGGGCACCTCGACCCGGCAGAGATCTCCCGGATGGACCCCGACAGCTTCATCGAAGTCTGTCGGCGGTCCCCGGCGATCCACCGATACCCGAGGTCGATGGCCGGCCGGATCCAGCGGCTGTGCGCGCAGATCGTCGACAGCTACGACGGCCGCGCCGAGCGGGTGTGGACGGAGGCTCAGTCAGGGAGTGAGCTGTACGGACGGCTGTCGGACCTCGGCGGCTTCGGAGCCGAGAAAGCCATGATCGCGGTCGCCGTGCTCGGGAAGCGCTTCGATGTCCGCCCTCCGGGTTGGCAGGAGGCGGCAGGCCCGTTCTCTGACGGTCAGCCGCGGTCGGTCGCCGACATGGCTGATGCAGCCTCGGTCGCCGCGGTCAAGGAGTGGAAGGCCGAGCAGCGCTCTCGAGGCCGAACGAAACAGGACTGACGCCGGTGTCGAGCACTACGACTGCTGAACCTCCTCGGCGCGGGCGGGCGGAATCCGAACGCCGGGTTGCGCGTATTGCCACCTTCTCTCGCGTCAGCTCGTGTTCTAGGATGATGGACCGGGCAAGGAGTGGGCGGGCCAGCCGAATCCGGGTTGGCATGTACGCCGATGCGCACGTGTAGGAAGGCGATCGGATCGTTCGCTCGCGCACCTCGACAATGTGGATACTCACTTCACATCGGAGCAGGAACGACGAACGCACGACAAGAGATCGGCGCCGTGACCGTACGGTGAATCGAGCATGCAGCGCAGAACCCCGACGAAGACAGCAATCGAGGCGAAATTCACCGTCACGTGATGAACCTCAGAGGAGAAACCATGAACAAGACGGAAAGTTTCAAGGCGATGCTCGAATCGCAAGAGCTCGAATTCATTCTCGAAGCACACGACGGGCTGAGCGCGAAGTTGGTCGAGGAAGCGGGTTTCAAGGGCGTCTGGGCCAGTGGCCTTGCCATGTCCGCCGCTCTCGGAGTCCGCGACAACAACGAAGCCAGCTGGACTCAAGTCCTCGACAAGCTCGAGTTCATGAGCGACGCCACGAGCATCCCCATCCTGGTCGACGCAGACACCGGGTACGGCAACTTCAACAACGTTCGACGGCTCGTATACAAGCTCGAGCAACGGGGAGTCGCGGCGATGTGCATCGAGGACAAACTGTTCCCGAAGACGAACTCGTTCATCGGCGGAGAGGAGCAGCCGTTGGCGGATGTCGACGAGTTCTCCGGGAAGATCCGGGCCGCAAAGGACTCTCAACGTGACCCAGACTTCTGCGTCGTGGCTCGTGTGGAGGCTCTCATCGCCGGTTGGGGGATGAAGGAGGCCCTGAAGCGAGCTTCCGCATACCGCCGCGGCAGGCGCCGACGCCATCCTGATGCATAGCAAACAGTCGACGGCCGACCAGGTCCTTGAATTTATGGACGAGTGGGGTGACCGATGTCCTGTCGTGATCGTGCCGACGATGTATCCGTTCACTCCGACGGATGCGTTCGAGAAAGCCGGGGTGAGCCTCGTCATCTGGGCAAACCACATGCTGAGGAGCTCGATCACCGCCATGCAGCAGACAGCTGCCACCATCCATTCTGAGCGATCGGTCGCATCGCTGGAGACCGAGATTGTCCCTGTCAAGGAGATCTTCCGAATCCAGGATGCCGACGAGCTCAAAGAGGCGGAGAAGAGATACCTCCCTTGATACCCCGCTAGCCGAGTTTCCGCTCGTAGTCCACGCGGGCTCGTTCGGCGATTGGCGCCGCCAGGATCCGCTCGACAGTCTCACGATCCGGCGTTTTGCCCCATAGCCTGACCATCTCGGTGACCGACACCGATCGCTGGCCGGCGGTGAGATCGACCTCGGCGCCGACGCTCACGGCTCCCTCTTCGATGACGCGGCAGTAGAAGCCCGGTCTCAATTCGTCTCGGAACCTGGCGGTGAACGAGGCGGTCTCTCCCATTCGCCGAGTGAACGTCCCACAGGGGATCCGAGGTGAAGTGACCTCGAGCACCACCTCCGCGATCGTCACGCGGTCACCGACGAACACGTCGGCCGAACTGCATCCCCTGATCGTCAGGTTCTCGCCGAACATGCCAGGTTCGAGTGGGCGATTCAGCAGGCCCTCCCAGTGGGAGTAGTCCTCGGAGGTGTACACGTACACGGCCTGATCGGGTCCTCCGTGGTTCTTGGTGTCCCCGACCGCGTCGCCCTCGAGCCCGTCGGTTCCAATATGGACGGGACCCGCAACCGGCCGTTTCACGATCGCGGTCAGCTCAGGGCCGTTCCCGAGATCGATCGGTTCAGCGATGGCGACATTGATGGATACGAGAGACATGGTCAAACCCGGGGCAGACGACTACTTCAGCATACGGGCAGCTCCCCACAGCAACATCCGCATTGCATCGCTTCAGTGCCTCGAAGTGGGTACGGTGAAACATCGTGGAAACGATCGATCAGTTCAATATCGACGAGGTCATTTCAGCAGTCAGGGCCGAGGCTGAGCGTCAGGGCGTCGACCGGGCCGACCACGACAGGCTCGTGGCGCTGGTCAAGCCGTTTCTGTCCCGTGTCCCCCCGGCGATCGAGGAGGCGAGCAGCACACTGCCGGGACGAATCGTGTCTATCTATCGGTTCATCCGCAACCGAAGCACGACGGCGAAGGTGCGCGTGTTCACTCCGACGCTCGAGGAGAACGGATACGAGGCGCCTGGGTCCATCATCGAGCTCTGCACCGTCGACAGCCCGTTCCTCCTCGACTCGATCACCAACGAGATCGAGCGGCACGACTACGACGTGACGGCGGTGATCCACCCGGTCATCGGCGTGGAGCGCGACGCCGACGGCATCGTCACGGAGATCCGCCACGCCCGTCATACGATCAATCGGGAGTCCGTCGAGCACTACCAACTGGCGTCCGTGGTCGACGATGACCACGTCGCTGCGCTCGAGACGGGCGTCGCGGGTGTGCTGGAAGCGGTCAGGGCTGCGGTTGCAGACTTTCATCCGATGCGCGCCCGGATCGATCGGATGAAAGAGTTGGTCCGGATCGCAGGAGCCTTCTACGACCAATCCGACATCGAAGAAGCCACCGCGCTGCTCGACTGGCTCGACGACGACAACTTCGTCTTCCTCGGCTACCGCGAATACCGACTGGTCGATTTGGACACGAACCCGGCGGTCAAGGTGGTACCGGATTCGGGCCTCGGGATCCTGTCCGACGATCGGCGATCCACGGTGGCCGATCCCGTCCCTCTATCCAACCTCCCCAAGGACCTGGCTGATCGATATCGCAGTGGGCCGTTGGTGGTCGTCACCAAGACCAACCGGCGTTCTCCGGTCCATCGACCATCCAAGATGGACTACATCGGTGTCCGGATTCTCGATCCCGAGGGAAGGACTGTCGGGGAGTCGCGGATCGTCGGGCTCTTCACGTCGAAGGCGTACATGGAGCCGGCGTCGAAGACACCGATGCTGCGTCGCAAGCTCACGGACATCCTTGCCCAGGAAGACCTGATCGAGGGATCACACGATCACAAGGCGATCATCGAGCTGTTCGAGGTCTTCTCCAAGCATGACCTGTTCGCCTCGTCGACCGAGGAACTGCGGGGTGTTCTGACCGGTCTGCTCACGCTCCAGGAGCGCGACAACGTCAAGCTGTTCATTCGCCCGGACACCCTCGAGCGGAGCGTGTCGATCTTGGTGGCCCTGCCGCGAGACCGATTCAACGCCGGTCTGCGTCAGGACCTGCAGGAACTGTTCAAAGAACAGTTCACCGGGACATCGGTCGATTACCACCTCGCGCTTGGCGAGACCGACCCGGCTCAGATTCACTTCACGGTCTGGGTCAAGGACGAGATACCCGAGTACGACTTCAAGGCCCTGGAGCGCAAGGTCACGGCGATGACGCGGTCGTGGTCGGAGCGACTCGCCACCGAGCTCGCCGCGAAGATCGAACCTCAGCAGGCGCGCCGGCTCGTCGAGGCATGGAGCGACCGGTTCCCGGACTATTACCCGTCGTCGACGTCGATAGAACTCGCCGCCGCAGACATCGTCCAGCTCGATCGGCTCTCGAGGTCTGGCGACATGACCAGTGTCGGGATCGAGAACGAGACGTCCACGGGTGAGGGTGGTGACCTACTCACCCGGATCACGCTGTACCGGAAGGGTGGGAAACGGCCCCTCACCGACCTGATTCCCGCACTGGAAGATCTCGGGCTCGTCGTGGTCGAGGAGATCCCCACCAGGCTGGAAGGCGAGGGCGACTACTTCATACACGACTTCGGAGTCCAGAACCAGGACGGCTCTCAGCTCGATGCCCACGAGTGCAGGGGACGCGTCGTCGCCACCCTGCTCGGCGCATGGAAGGGGGAGTTCGAGTCCGACGATCTCAATCGTCTGGTCGTCAGCGCCGGGCTCCGTCACGGGCAAGTCGACATCCTCAGGTCGTACCGCACGTATTGGCGACGCGTTTCCTCCACCTTCACGATCGCATATGTGAACCAGACGCTGGCCGCTCACCCCAAGCTGTCACACCGGCTCGTGGATCTCTTCGAGTCGCGTTTCCATCCTGACGACGATGGATCTGGTTATGAAGCGATCAGGGCCGAGATCATCGAGGCGCTCGACCGTGTGCCCTCGATCGAGGAGGACCGGATTCTCCGCGCCTTCCTCCAGATGATCGAGGCGACGGTTCGGACCAACGTCTATCAACCGGATCGGCCCGCCCAGGCCTTCAAGATGATCTCGGCACAGGTTCCCGACTCCCCGCTCCCGCACCCTCTCTATGAGATCTTCGTGCTCGGGTCGACTGTCGAGGGAATGCATCTACGGGGCGGGATGGTCGCTCGGGGCGGGTTGCGATGGTCGACGCGTCGTGAGGACTATCGGACAGAGGTGCTCGACCTCATGAAGGCACAGATGACCAAGAACGCCGTCATCGTGCCAACCGGAGCCAAGGGCGGGTTCGTCCTGAAGCATCCGCCCTCTGATCCCGCTGAGCTCCGTGTCGAGGTCGAGACCCAGTATCGAATATTCATCGGAGCGTTGCTCGACGTGACGGACAATCGCGTCGATGGCGAGATCGTGCGACCCGAGCGAGTCAGGGCGCATGACGGCGACGACCCGTATCTGGTGGTCGCGGCCGACAAGGGGACGGCAACGTTCTCCGACGTGGCGAACGAGATCGCAATCGAACGGCGTTTCTGGCTCGGCGACGCCTTTGCCTCCGGTGGGTCGACGGGATACGACCACAAGGTTCTGGGGATCACCGCTCGGGGAGCGTGGAAGTCGCTCGAACGCCACTTCGCCGAGTTGGGCATCGACCCATTCGAGGACGAGTTCACGGTAATCGGCATTGGCGATATGTCGGGCGACGTCTTCGGGAACGGCATGCTCGGGTCGGACCGCATCAAGCTGATCGCAGCGTTCGACCATCGTCACATCTTCCTCGATCCCGACCCGGATCCGGTCGTGTCATTCGCCGAACGCAAGCGGCTGTTCGACCTCCCTCGCTCGACGTGGGAGGACTACGACCCCGATCTCCTGTCTGAGGGCGGCGGCGTGTTTGCCCGGACGTCGAAATCGATCACGATCTCAGACGCTGCCCGAGTCGCGATCGGCGCCGACGCCAATACCTTCAAGCCGACGGAGTTGATCTCCGCGATCCTCACTGCCCCGGTGGTGCTTCTGTGGAACGGTGGCATCGGCACCTATGTCAAAGCGGTGTCCGAGACGCACGGCCAGGTCGGAGACCGGACCAACGATGCGCTCAGGGTCAACGGCGAAGATCTTCGATGCCGGGTCGTGGTCGAGGGCGGGAATCTCGGGTTCACCCAGCGGGGACGGATCGAGTACGCCGAGGACGGAGGCAAGATCAACACCGACTTCATCGACAATTCGGGCGGCGTGGACTGTTCGGACAGGGAGGTCAACCTCAAGATCCTGTTGAACGAGGTCGTCCATGCCGGGTCGCTGGACGTCGAGGAGCGAAACGAGTTGATCGAATCGGTATCCGCGGCGGTCGTCGAGCGAATCCTGTTTGACAATTTCCACCAGGTCCAGGCGATTTCGCGCGAGGTCACAGCCTCACCGCGGAGACTCGATGCCTACGAGGACCTGATGGTGATACTCGAGCGCGACGGCATGCTCGACCGCCGGATCGACATGATGCCTTCGAGCGAGGCGATGGCGGAGCGCAGCAAGCTGGCGGAGGGAATGACCCGTCCCGAGATGGCGGTGTTGCTGGCGAACACCAAGCGCGCCCTCAAACAGTCGCTCATGACGTCGCCGGTCGTGAGGGATCCGTACCTGCTGTCGGACCCATTGCACTACTTTCCTGAACCGATCTCCGATCGCTTCCGTGAGGAGATCGGCCACCACCCGCTTCGCGACGAGCTGGTAGCAACCTTGCTCGCCTCGGATGTCGTCGATTCGGAGGGCGTGGTATTCGTGTCCCGACTCGAGACCCAGACCGGCGCCGAGCCGGCCGACGTCGTGAGGGCGTACCGGATCGCCAGAGACATCACCGACGCCAGAGGCCGGTGGTCGGCGATCGAGCAGATCTACGGGACGATCGACGACGACCTGTGGGCGCGACTGATGCGCCACACCGATCGCATGGTTGCTTCGATCACCCGGTGGTATCTCGCACACGGCAACGGGACGTCGATCGGCGACATCGTTGAGTCGAGCCGCCCGGTGTTTCGTGAGATGGAGTCGGAGGTGCTCCACACCGAGGTCGCCGGGTGGCGTGAGAGTCGGACGGCCATCATGGAGGATTTTGTCCAACGGGGCGTCCCCGAGCCGATCGCCAGATCGCACGCGGCGCTTCCGATGCTCAACTTCGGGCCGGACGTCATCGAGATCTCCCGGCAGTTCGATCAAACTCCCTCGGACACGCTCCATGCATTCCTCCAGGTCGGCCAGGCGTTCGGCCTCGACCGGGTCACCGAATGGGCACGGTCGACACCGATCAATGATCGGTGGGATCGGTGGGCCATGTGGACCATCGAGGAGGAGTTGTTGTCGGTCCGCCGCCAGGCCGTCGAACACGCTTACGCATCGGCGAACGGCAGCGCCGGGCGCGACGTCGTCGACCATTTCCTGGCGAACCGCACCAGCAAGGTTGCCCGTCTGGTCAGGTTCATGCGGGCGATCGACACGTCGACCGAGGTCGATATCGCCCAGCTGATGGTTGCGATCCGTCAGGCTAGGGCGGCGATCACCTGACGAAAATGGCCGTTGGCCGTCCGTTGGCCGCCGTTGGCCGTCCGTTGGCTGTTGTGTGTTCCGCTCCGCTCCACGCTGAATCTTGAAGGAATCGGAGCGGAACGAGTCGGACCAGCCAAGAGCCAGAAGCCCAGAAGCCAGGAGCCGCCACGTCAACGGAGGAGTTCGACTTCGTAGTCGGGGGTTTCATCGGGGTTGTCGAGCCAGGTGATCGAGAAGTCGGCTCCCGAGAGATCGACCGTGTAGGCGATGATCGAGCCGTTGAGTGAAGCGTTGGAGGCGGAACTCTGGCGCGCTGCTCCGTGGGGAGCGTAGATGACACCAGTCCAGTTGCCGCTCGAGACGCTCCACTGGATTGCATTGCCGGTGCAGGAGGGCCCACCGGACGCCGGATCCAGGTAGTTCGAGAACATCAGCAGGCCCGGATCCGTCCCGGTCCCCGTGAGAGGCTCGAAGGCGGTGAAGTCGCCGCTCCCATGAACGGATATCTGCCCGTGGGCTACGAACGTGACGCGAACGTCGGATTCCGCCGTGGCGTTGTTGAGCGTGATGGCGCCGTCGGTGTAGTAGATGCCAGACTTGGTGATGGTGACGCTCCCGCCGGTACCCGTGGCGTAGCCGTTCGCCGTCAGATAGGTGTTGGTGATGTTGTTCCCGGTGGCGTCGACGTATGCCCCGAGGCCGGCGGCTGCAGACGCCCTGCTCCCGCCGGGAGCGAACTCGCCGATGTCGATGTCGAGGGGGTTCGGAGGCTCGGTGGCGAGTTGAATGGACGGCTCATAGTTCGACCCGCCCACATAGGTGACGGTCCCGTTGATCTCCGTCTCCGAGCCAGTCACCTTGATCTCGCCGTTCGAGTGGAGACCCCCGTTGATGAGTTTTGAGGCGCCAGACAGGTCCAGCTCCACTCCGCCGGTACACGCGGTCGGCCCGGAGGCGAACACGGCGTACCCGCCGAGGAAGGGGCGAGCGAGGCACGTAGCGACGGAGCGGGAAACCACGGTCATCGCTCCATCGCCGTCGATTCCGGCTGCTGCACCGAACGCTGAGTCGACTCGAGTGGCGATGGTGACTTCGAACTCTCCGTCGGTCAATTCGGTGACCGCCACCGACACGTCGGGTGCGGCGTTGTCGTAGCCGTTGAGTGCCGTCATGGCGAGAGCTGCGCCGACCGGGTCGGGCGATCCGGAGACCACGGGGTTGCAGTCTTCCCAGGCTGCGGCGAGGGCGGCTGCGTCTGTGGAGTTGACGGTGCGGCGCCGGCTCTCATAGCCAGAGGAAACGTCCAGAGCGATCGACGTGAACGCCATCAGCACCAGGAGGCAGACAGCGACGGTGATGGCGACAGCGCCTTGCTCGTGTCTCATGGCCCGCTGCCCGTGGGACACGTCTCGAAGAAGCGCTCAGCCGTGGCGCTCCGGACAATCGTGTGGGTGCCGCCGAACCAGTCGGAGATGAAGGGTGTGATGAGATCGATCGTGTGGGCGATCTCGACCCTGACTCGGCTCGACGGCTGGCGGGCTCTCGGGTCCTCGACACACGTGACAGTGACGTCGGCCGCATCGAGGGTTGGCGAGTCGGTCGCCGAGGTGACCCGGAGGACGATGTCGGTAGTGGAGACCGGGTTGCCGGCGACGTCTTCGGTGAATGCGGCGAACATGACTCCCTCCTGGACGGCGTCGTTGAGGGCGATAGCCGTGAAGAGACCCCGTCCGAGATCGACGATTCCACTGACGATCAGAATCAGAAACATGGCGAAGAGGGCCAACTCCACAGTTGCGGCTCCCCGGTCATCCTGCACCGATGACCCCCTGGTGGATGCTTCGATTCTGGGTGGAGTCCAGAGCTGTGCCGTCGATGAATTCACCGATGATCGGCATGATCGCGTCGTAGGAGCGGGTGACACTGACTTCAACACGGCTCCCGGACACGACGATACCTGCAGTCGGGTCGGGGTAGGTGACGTCGCTGCCGTCGCAGTCGGCCACGGGGACGCCGCCTGCATCAAAGTAGGTGATGGCGATCTGGGCGTCCGTCGGCTCGGCGATCACCACCAGGCGTTGGCTGGCGTCGCGAATCCCGGCGCAGTCGATGTACCGCGGAGTGCCGGGGGTTATGTCGGAGTCCCCGATGGTTGTGGCATACCGGGCGCCCTCGCGGGCTGCACTCCACACGCCGGTGAATGATGCGGTGAGCAGCGCGAACTCCACGATCCCGAACAGCAGCATGAAGAGAAACGGAGCTACGGCCGCATACTCGACCATCGTTGCACCCGACTCGCGACGTCGCTCGTTTGTGTTGTGCAGCCACATGTGGCTGTCCCTTTCGCGGACAGCCCCCCAGACCACCCGAATCTTTCTGCCTCCTCCGTCCTGTCGGCGAAAGGGCAGAGGGATTAAGGGTCTGGGAGTTGGCTCGCTGTTCTGTCTATTGCAAGCTGACGCGCACACCGGGTGGGTAGCCTGCCGACCATGGAGAATCTGCAGCCGTGGTGGCGAACTGCCTCCGTCTACCAGGTGTATATCAGATCGTTTGCCGACGGGAACGGTGACGGGACGGGCGATCTCGCCGGACTCCGATCGAGACTCCCGTACCTCGACGCGCTCGGAGTGGACGCAATCTGGGTCAACCCGTGGTACGAGTCACCGTTGCTCGACGGCGGCTACGACGTGGCGGACTATCGAGCGATTCACCCCGAGTTCGGGACCAACGCCGAAGCCTTCGATTTCATCGAGGAGGCGGGTCGTCACGGGATCCGTGTGCTCGTCGACCTCGTCCCGAACCACACGTCGTGGGAGCACCGTTGGTTTCGCGAGGCGCTCGCTGCGCCGCCGGGCAGCCCGGCGAGACAGCGTTATCACTTCAAGGAGGGCCGGGGTGCGTCCGGCACGCTGCCGCCGACCGACTGGACTTCGATCTTTGGCGGTCCGGCATGGTCGAGAGTCGAGGACGGCGAGTGGTACCTCCATCTCTTCGATCCATCCCAGCCAGACCTCAATTGGGACAACCGGGAGGTGCGCGACGAGTTCGAGGACATTCTCCGGTTCTGGCTGGATCACGGCGCTGCAGGCTTCCGGGTCGACGTTGCGCACGCCCTGGCCAAGGATCAGAGCTATCCCGACGTTGGTGACGAGGCAGCCGAGTCGGCCCTGCTCGCGTCCTGGGCCGTCTCCAATCATCCGTTCTGGGATCGGCCCGAACTCCACGAGATCGTGCGGGGCTGGCGCCGGGTCCTCGACGCATATGACGACGTGATGATGGTCGCGGAGGCGTGGGTTGTGAACCGGGATCGCCTGGCGATGTACCTCAGGGGCGATGAGTACCACCAGGCGTTCGAGTTCGACCTGTTGTTGTCCCCATGGGACGCCGAAGCCATGCATTCCACGATCGCTGCATCCATCGACGGCGCTGCCGACGTCCACGCCGTGCCCACCTGGGTGTTGTCCAACCATGATGTGGTTCGCCACGCTACGCGATACGGGCTCCCTGCCGAGGTCGACCCGACGGAGTGGCTCCTCGATGGGGATCGGTCGCTGCTCGATCGCGAGCTCGGGCTCCAACGGGCGCGGGCAGCGACCCTGGCGCTGCTCGGCTTACCCGGGTCGGTCTACCTGTATCAAGGAGAGGAGCTCGGGCTCCACGAGGTAGTCGATCTCCCGACGGAAGTGCTGGAGGATCCCGTATGGGAACGATCCGGGCACACCCAGAAGGGGCGCGACGGCTGCCGTGTCCCGATCCCATGGACCGTCGATGGAGACTCTGCCGGATTTGGTTCGAACGGCTCATGGCTGCCACAGCCCGACGGCTGGGGGATGATGTCGGTCGAAGCCCAGGACGGTGTCGAGGGCTCGACGCTCGAGTTCTACCGTGATGCCCTCGCCGCCCGTCGCGAGCACATGGTGGGTGACACCGAGCTGACCTGGATCGACCTCGGCGACGACATCCTGGCATATCGGCGCGGCTCCGGCGTGACCTGCATCGTGAACATGGGCGCCGAAGGTGTCGAGGTCCCCGACGGGGAGATCGTGGTGCGGTCTGGCGAGATCGACGGACGGACACTCCCTCCGGATCACGCGGTCTGGCTCCGCTAGCCGGGCACCGACGGGAACAGGCCGAGTATCCGCCACCCCCGGTCGGGGAATCCGCACACGTCCGCGGTCCGGGCAGACGCCTCGTTGCCAGGCCCGTGCAAGTAGGTCGGGACCGCCCCGTCGGCGAGCACGTGCTCGGCCGCCTGGCTGACGAGTCGTGTCGCCCACCCGCGTCCGCGATGGCTTTCCTCGGTCACCACTGCGAGCTCGTGTCCGAAGCGGTCGTGCAGCTTCCTCCCGACGCCGGCAACGACGGCGTCGTCCTCCAACGCAACCAGCACGTCGCCGTTGAATGGGCGGAGCCATGCCGGGACCCGGGGATCATCCGTCGGGAGCCAAATGCCTGGGCGGTCGTAGGGGATCGGCGATTCGCACCATCGGAAGATCCCGGAGTGGAACCGCCAGTCCGGCCTTCCGACGGCGACCGGAAGGCCCGGTCCGACCTCGTCGAGGGTGGTCCCGAGCGCCGCCACTGCGTCGTGATGCTCTTCCGGCACCGAGAGAACGGCGTGTTCGGGTGTGGCAACGCCGGCGACCGGGCGCACCTTCCCATCCCAGCCGGGCAGTGACCGCAGTGGCGAGGTCGTGACGGTGACCGGGCGGTCTGGGGAGGGAGGCCATTCGCCCAGCCATGATCGAAGGTGAGCGACAAGACGGTCGGATGGCGACATCCGACCAGTCTCGTCGCTCGATGGGCGTAGACCGTGTTTCAGGCGGTGTATGCCAGCTGGACCGGCTCGAGGGATCGGGAGCGGAGAGCGCTCGCCGCACGGCCGATGGCGCGAAGCCTGGCTACCTCTGGGGCGTGCGGATCGGCGATGATGCCGGCGATCGCCGGCGCGACATCGGTCCGCACGAGGAGGTCAGCCAGGCGCTGGAGCTGCGGTTCGGTTCCGGCCAGGCCGGCGATCGCGATCCTGGTTTCGAGTTCGTCGAGCATTGCGATGTGGTTCGTCATGTCCACAAGGTATGCCATCCGGTATATTTTGTATAGCGATGAATTATGTATGTATTGATAAGGAAAGCTGATCAAGCGGCTACCCTGAGAACATGGCGCCACCTGAACAACAGACCATTGACCAACAAGCCACGGCCCAACAGGCCACCCGTCGACAGACCGCGACACGTCTCGATGGTCTCGACTTTCGGCAATTGCGGGCTCTCCAGGCCGTCGTCGAGCACGGGACGTTCGGACGCGCTGCTCACGTCCTCGGTTTCACCCAGTCGGCCATCTCCCAACAGATCGCGTCGCTCGAGCGAATGGTCGACGAGCGCCTCTTCGACCGTCCGGGTGGTCCGCGTCCGGTTGCCCTCACTCCGGCGGGCCGGTTGGTGCTCAAGCATGCGGAGAGAACGCTGGCGCACGTCGAACTGCTCGAACGGGATCTGGCCGGGTTCAAGTCGGGAACGGTCGGACGGATCGACGTCTCGGTGTTCCAGTCGGTGGCGGTCAAGGTGCTCCCGGCCGTCGTCGGGCGCCTCCGCAAAGAGGTCGATGCCGACGTCCGCCCGGTCGAGACGAACGAAGACGCGGTGACGATCAGTCGACTCCAGCACGGAGAGGTCGACGTCGGGTTCGTTGCGACGCAGGTGCGGATGACGTCTCCCTTCGAGTTCGTCGAGGTGGTGTCAGACCCCTTCGTGGTGGTGACGCCGCGCGACTACACAGACAAGCACTACGTCGACGTGTCGGCGTTGGCTGACGTGCCGTTGATCGGTCAACCGGTGTCGGACACGTGTCAACTGAGAATCGATGCGAGCCTGGTCGAGGCCGGAGTGATGCCCGAGTACGTGTTCCGGACGAGCGACAACGCCGCATTGCAGTCGATGGTGCGGGAGGGGATGGGGCTCGCGGTCATGCCGCTCCTCGGCGTTGACGTGTCCGATCCCGCCGTGAGAGTCTGCCGACTCGAGCCGGCGTTCCCTCCGCGCAGGATCGGCTTGATATTTCGAGAGGATGCGCCGCCGATGGTGAAGCGATTCGTGGAGATCGCCATCGAGGTGTGTCGCGAGGCCGTCGAGGCGATGGCATCCGACACCGACATCGCCTGATCCACCTCCTGGTTGGTCGGGTTGGCCACTCGTTGCGATAACGTCCCGGCATGAACTTCTCAGACATCGAACCATTCCTGCGAGATCACCGGCTCGGCGTACTCGCGACGATCCGCTCCAGCGGCTTGCCGCAGATGTCGAACGTCGCCTACGGCGTGCTCGACGGCCAGATCTGGGTCTCGGTGACCGACGGCCGGGCCAAGACCGCCAACGTGCGATCCGACCCGCGAGCCGTCCTCCACGTGACCCGTGAGGACTTCCGCCAGTACGCGATCGTGGAGGGCGATGTCTCGCTTACTCCCGTCGCGTCGGAACCCGACGACACGACGGTTGCCGATCTGATCACGCTCTACCGCGAAGTCGGAGGAGAGCATCCCGATTGGGCCGAGTTCGCCACCGCAATGGTTGGAGAGCGAAGGCTCGTTTTGAAGCTCGCCCCGACCCATGTCTACGGCAACGTCGGCTAGCGCCGGCCCGAGACCGGGTACCGACAGTCAATTCTCGGTGGCCTGACCGTAGTGTTGGCGGCATGGATCATCTGCTCGAGATGCTGGATGTCACGTCGGTCCTGGCAACCCCCTTCGTGGTCGTCGACGACGCTGTGGTGACAGCGAACATCGAGGCTATGCAGGCGTTCTGTGATCGGTCCGGGGTCGCGTTGCGGCCGCACATCAAGACCCACAAGTCGTCCGATGTGGCCCGCCGGCAGCTCGACTCCGGTGCAGTCGGCGTCACGGTCGCAACGCTCTCGGAAGCGGTCGCTCTCGGCGAGACCGGCGTCGCCACCGATGTCTTTCTGTCGACACCCGTCTTCTACGACCGGCCGAAGGCGGCCCTGCTCGCTCGAGCAGTTCTGCTCCATCGTGCCGTCTCGGTCGCCGTCGACAGCCACGAGGTCATCGCCTCTCTCGTCGACGCTCCCGGACCGGTCACCGTCATGGTCGAGCTGGATTCCGGCCTGGACCGGACCGGCGTCGACGTCCGGGCGGCCATCGAGTTGGCGGAAGCTTCAGGAGATCGATTTCGAGGGTTCTTCACCCATGGGGGCCACGGATACTCGCTCGACGGTGCCGAGGGGGCCGGAATCGACGAGATGGAGGTTCTTGCCGACGCCGCCGGGCGGCGGGGTGGCGAGATGGTCCTCAGTGCCGGGTCGACACCGACCGTGCGTTTCTCGGGTCGCAGCCCTGTCACCGAGGAGCGCCCGGGAACCTATGTGTACGGGGATCGCCAGCAGGTCGTCCTCGGCGCGTTGGAGCCGTCGCAGGTGGCAGCTGCCGTCGTGACCACCGTGATCCACTCGTCGGGAGACAAGATCGTTCTGGATGCGGGGGCGAAGGTTCTCACGAAGGACCGCGCTCCGTTCCTGGATGGTCACGGGCAGGTCCTCGGCGGGTCGGATGTTCTCATCGACCGGCTGAACGACCAGCACGGGATGGCCAGGTTGGTCGCCGGTCGGCGACCGGCGGTCGGGTGAGAGGCTCGTGGTGATTCCCAACCACATCTGCCCGGTTGTGAATCTGTTCGACGAAGTCGTCGTGGTTCGAGGTCGGGAGCCGGAGCGCGCGCCTGTCGATCTGCGCGGTCTGCCGACATGAGTCTGCGTCGACTCCGATGAACGATGACGAGCTGTGGGACCGTCTCTCCCGAGCCCGGGTCGGTGTCCTCGGAACCATCCGATCGGACGGCACCGCACACCAGGTGCCATTCGTGTTCGCAGCGTGCGGCGGCCGTCAACTGGTGACAGCCGTGGACGGGAAACCCAAGCGCGGTCGGCGGCTCGCCCGGCTCCAACACATCGAGATGGACCCTCGAGTGTCGGTACTCGCACAGCACTACTCCGACGACTGGTCCGCATTGTGGTGGGTCCGAGCCGAAGGTCGGGGAGTCGTCGCTGATCAGGTCTCAGCGGATCAGCTCGGTGCACTGACACGGAAGTACCGCCAATACGTCGGTCACGAACTGGGGCCGTTCGTCGTGATCGAGATCGATCGGCTCGCGGGTTGGTCGGCGGATGGCTGAGGAGCCGGGTTCGGCCCATCGTGACGACTCGATCCGCCGGCCCGAAGAACCGCTTACGTCGGAGCTGACGCGGCCGATGAGTAGCGCATGCTGACCTACAAGAGAAGGGTGCGGTGCGACCACGCCCAAACGTCCGTCCTCACCGTGGCCGGGATCGTCAAGGAGAACTGCGATTCCTGCGGGTCGATCACCCTCGTTGCCACCGACTGGGAGTCGGACTTCGAATTGGCCAGGTGACCCCGGTCAGTGGACGATTTCCCGTTCCGGCCGGATCTTGAGGATCACTCGTTCGCTCTCAACCCGATTCGGGTAGTCCTTGTCGAAATAGCGGCGGGAGAGGGCATCGATGTGATCGCGAGCTTCCTGGCCGCCGATTCGATCGACCACCCGACCCCGGATCTCGACGAACGAGTACCAGCTCTCGGCGTCGATGATCGTCACGGTCGCCCGCGGGTCGTGCTCGAGGTTCTTGAACTTCCGGCGGTGTACCTCGGTGTTGATCAAGAGGTGCTCGTCGTCGTGGTCGACCCACATCACGTGTGATTGCGGCGTGCCATCGGGCATCAACGTCGTCAACACCGCAAAGTTCTTCCCCGACGCCAGCCGCTTGGTCTTCTCATCCAACATCCCCGCAACCTACCGGGCGGCGGTGTTTGTGCAACCCAGGGTTCCAAGGCAGACATACCGTGCCACGGGCCCACGGAATGGAGCTGGCCATCGACTCGAACTCGAACCGTGGGCTCCTATGACGACATACCGTGCCTGCAACCCTGGGTTCGCAGCAGGTTCAGGCGGCGAGGGTCCCTCCGAAGACCTGCCAGGCGAGGGCCGACTTGGCGAGGAGGCTCAGGAGGATGTAGGTGCGTTCGCCGGTGAGGTAGTTCGCCCATCGACCAACCTGCCGGTACTGCAGCCATTGCGTGATCGCGAAGCTGTTGAAGAACACGAACAGCGAGAAGAAGATCCCGTAGACGAAGCCGGGCGGTTGGGCATCGCTGCCGGGGGACACCAGATACACCCCGATCGCCAGCCATGGGACGATCCCGAGCACCGATCCCATCCAGAACGGCCACAGCGAGCCCCCCGGCTCCTCGTAGCGCTCCTGGACCGATCCGAAGAAGATCATCGCGGCGTTCACACCGAACAGACCGATGAGCGCGGCGATGTTGGTGATCCCGGGGAGCAAAGCGATCAGCACGATCATGATCGACGAGGACATCGCATACTCGATCCAGCGGAAGTGGTTCTGCCCTCTCGAGAGCTGGTCTCGATAGCGGTCCGGCATGACCACGGCCACCAGAAGATGGAAGAAGGCCGACAGGAAGAGGAAGGCGGCTACGCCCCAGGCGACACTGACATCGAACAATGTCTCGGGTGTTCCTGCGGGCGTGCCCGGTGGCCCCTGGAGGAACGCGGCAGTGACGGGCAGGGTGAATTCGGTGGCCAGTGCCAGCACCGCAGCGCCTTGTACTGCATGGAGCAGACCCATGACGATGTTGAAGGTGCGCAGCTTCCCGAATGCTGCGTCGTTGACTTCGACTGTGCTGACCATGGCTGGATGTTCCTCGCTCGGATGACTCGGCTGCCGACAGTATGTCGGCTCGGGTGATAGCGGAAACCGGCCGTGGCGGTCAGTTGACGTCGGCGATGAAGGTGAGCACCCGGCGCCACGCATCCGCGGCTGCCTGCGCATGCTCCTCATAGCGCCGATCGAAGAAGGAATGCGGGGCGCCTTCGTAGGTCACGACCTCATGGCTGACGCCGTGTTCGGTGAGGGCCTGCTCGAACGAGTCGACCATGTCGGGCGTGATGCCCTTGTCCTCGCCGGCCATCAACCCCAGCACCGGGCACTCCATTGATGGGACCCGGTCGATCACCGAGCCGGCACCCGGTGGGAAGTCGCGAGCCGGGTGACCGTAGAAGCCGATCGCGCCGGACAGTCCGAATCCGTTCGCGGCCTGGTACCAGGAACTCGAGCCACCGAGGCAGAATCCGACGGTCACGATCTTCCGGCTGGGATCGTCCCGACGGAGGTGTTCGATGGCGGCGTGCACGTCGGCAGCCAGATCCGCCTGCGTCATCTGCGCAACATGGGACATGAAGTCGAAGTCGTCTTCGCGGTCGGACATCCCGGCGGTGCGCCCGAAATAGTCGATCGCAAGGCTCCGGTACCCCACCTCGGCGAACCGGGCGGCCAGCTCCTCGTAGAAGGGGAACAATCCTCTGACGTCGGGGAGCACGATCACGGCCATGTCGGATGGCTGCTCGCCGAAGACCTCGAACGCGTTGAAACGATTGCCGTCGTCGGCCTTGAGTGTCACGCGCCTGCTGTTGGTCGATGCCCCTTCGATCTTGGGGATCGGGGGCACTGAGTCAGGTGGTACGCACATGGCTGCTCCCGTCGGGTCTGGTGCTCCGAGCATAGGAGCGGGTTTCGGGTCGCTGGTCGTGCGCCCCGAAATCCCCCTTGGCGTGCTGGCGCACGCCTGTTCCCCCGAGGGGGAACGAAACACACCACTTGTCCCCCGTCGGGTCTGCTGTTGCGCGCCTGAAATCCCCCTTGGCGTGCTGGCGCACGCCTGTTCCCCCGAGGGGAAACAAACAACCAATGCGGGTCAGTTGAGGTGCATGAGGACGCCCTCGAGGGCGATCTCGATCCAGTCGGGGCGGTTGTCGAGTTCGTAGCTGAGCTCGTAGACGACCTTCTCGAGCAGGTAGGCATCGAGCAGGGTGCGAATCTGATCCGGATCCGACGGGATCACCGCCGAATCGCCGATCTCGTCGAGGTAGCCGGCGAGGAACGTGGACGCCACCCAACGGAACCAGACGTCCGCCCATTGCTTGATACGGTCGGCGGTGACCGAGTGGGCGTCGACGAGGCCTCGGGCCTGGACCTCGAGAGCGCCGGCGTTGGCTGCGTAGTGATATGACCGCACCATCCCCGCCACGTCGCGTAACGGTGATCGCTTGATCCGGCGCTCGGACACGGGCCTGGCGGGCTCTCCCTCGAAGTCGATGATCATGAAGTCGTTCCCTGTGAACAGCACCTGACCCAGGTGATAGTCACCGTGGATCCGGGTCCGGGGCGCATCCAGCTTGCCCTTCGAGACCGCAGCAACCCGGTCGAGCAGTTCCGCTTCGCGATCGAGTACCTGATCGGCGAGGTCGGCGACGTCGCCTTCCATCGTCTTCTTCCGTCTCCTGAGCAGCTGGAAACTCTGTCGGACTCCCGTGCGCATCGCCTGGTACAACGAGCGCTGGTAGAGCGTCGTCATCGGCTCGGGGGAGAACGCCGGGTCGTTCGGCTCGGAGCCGAGGGCGACGTGCAGCTGAGCGGTTCGTCGCCCGAGCAGCCGCGCCTCGATCAGAGCCGTCCCGAACATGCCCGCCAGATCCTCGTCGGGCTCGGCGCCGATCAGATCCATCGGGTGGGCTTTGATCGTGGGCAATCGGTCTTGCGAGCGCGAGGTGATGACCTGCTCGATGAAGAGCGACATCTGGTCGACCGTGTGCGCCCAGGCGTCACCCTGGTTCGGGACGTACTCCTGCAGCACCCCGAGTGCCGACTCGATCCCGTCATGAATCGCATCGAGGACGCCGAGCGTGGGCGGCGTGTTCGCGAAGTCGGTTCGCTCGGTGAGGAAGCGGCCGATCTCGACCTCGGGATTCTGGCCCGCTTCGAGCTTGCGGAAGACCTTCAGGATCACCGTGTCATCGAACACGATCGATGAGTTCGACTGCTCCACCCCGAGCGTCCGTACCTGGGAATCCACACCGATCCGCGGCTTGGCCCCCTTGCGACCGCTGCTCTTGACCTCGGTCTGGGATCCAACCTTCCGCGGCCGCCCGGTCATGGAGGCCAGGAGCGAGCGCCCGAAGGTGGCGTCGTCGATGGCGTGGACAAGGGCCGAGCCGTCACCGCTTCCGGTCACCACGGCAAGGATCCGCTCGGCTTCGTGCTCCCTGAGATCGGCTGCCAGTTCCTCGGAGACCAGGGTGACCGGGATGACATACGTCTCATGCTCGCGTTCGGCGAAGTTGACCTCGGCGATGATCGTCTTGACATCCGTGTCGGGAAACGACAACACATCGACGACGTCCACCGCTGTGATCGTGCTCGCCTTCGACCGAAACCAGCGACGCCGCGGCAGGTCGGCGGCCAGTGCCTTCCCGAGTTGTCCTCTGGCCCGGAACACGTCGGCGTCCTCGGAGCGGAGGCGGATCCTCGGCAGCCCGTCGATGGTCTCGTCGGTGACCGACGCGTGCTCGAACCGGAACCAATAGAACTGATGGGCGCCGAGTGTGAGCAGATACGGGAGCTCACCGACCTGGGGGAACGGCGTCCTGCCGAACACCTCGATCGGATGACGACCGGCATGGTGGCCGAGGTCGAGTTCCACCGATTGCACATGCCGAGACAGGTTCGCAACCACCAGGACGGTCTCGTCTTCGAGCCTCCGTTCGAATGCGAGCACCTTGGCGTTGTCAGGTTGCAGGAAGTGGAGCGACCCGCTCGAGAGCGCAGGCAGGCTCCGCCGCTGGGCGATCATCCGACGCATCCACCACCAGAGCGAGTTCGGGTTCGACTGCTGGGTCTCGACGTTGACGGCCTCGTAGTGGTATTCGGGGTCGGCGATGACCGGGAAATACAGACGCTGCGGGTTCGCCTTCGAGAACCCGGCGTTCCGATCGCCCGACCACTGCATCGGGGTACGGACGCCGTTGCGATCGCCGAGGTAGATGTTGTCGCCCATGCCGATCTCGTCGCCGTAATAGACGACCGGGGTGCCCGGGAGCGAGAAGAGCAGTGCGTTCAGGAGCTCGATCGTCCGCCGGTTGTTGCCGAGCAGGGGAGCGAGGCGACGGCGGATCCCGACGTTGATGCGGGCCTGTTCGTCGGACGCGTACATGCGGTACATGTAGTCCCGTTCCTCATCGGTCACCATCTCTAGTGTCAGCTCGTCGTGGTTCCGCAGGAAGATCGCCCAGGCGGATCCCTCGGGGATCTCGGGGGTCTGATCCATGATGTCGATGACCGGGAAGTTGTTCTCCATCTTGACCGACATGAACAGCCTCGGCATGAGCGGAAAGTGAAAGTTCATGTGGCATTCGTCGCCGTCTCCGAAGTATGCGGCGGAGTCCTCAGGCCATTGGTTCGCCTCGGCGAGGAGCATCCGACCGTCGTAGTTGGCATCGACGTGCGTCCGCAGCTTCTTCAGGAACGCGTGTGTCTCGGGCAGGTTCTCACACATCGTGCCGTCCTGCTCGTAGAGATAGGGGACGGCGTCGAGCCGCAGGCCGTCGACGCCCATGTCGAGCCAGTAGTCGAGTGTCTCGAACACGGCTTGCTGCACCGCATCGCTCTCGAAGTTCAGATCGGGCTGGTGCGAGAAGAACCGGTGCCAGTAGTACGCGTTGGCCACCGGGTCCCACGCCCAGTTCGACGTCTCGGTGTCCTGGAAGATGATCCGGGCGTCCTTGTAGAGGTCGGGCGTGTCGGACCAGACATAGAAGTCACGTTCGACAGATCCCGGTGGCGCGGTGCGGGCCCGCTGGAACCAGGGGTGCTGGTCGACTGGTGTGGTTGATCACGAGTTCGGTGATCACTTTGAGGTCGCGTGCGTGTGCTTCGTCGAGGAAGCGACGGAAGTCCCGCATGGTGCCGTACGACGGGTTGATCGAGCGGTAGTCGGCGATGTCGTACCCGTCGTCGCGGAGTGGGGACGGGTAGAACGGGAGCGTCCAGATGGCGGTGACACCCAGCTCCTGGAGATAGTCCAGCTTCGACGTCAAACCCCGGAAGTCCCCGATGCCGTCGCCGTTCGAGTCATGGAACGCTCGCACGTGCAGTTCGTAGATGACGGCGTTTTGATACCACTTCTCGTTCATCGTCTTGCTCCTATAGGTAGTAGTCGAAGTCGTGCTCGGTGCGGACGAGGCGCCGCACGGCGAACACGTGAGCGGGGATCCCGGTTGGATCGAGCTCGACGTAGTTCCATCGATCGTTCCACAGGTATCTGCGGTCGATCAGCAGGTCATGCACCTGGAACGAGCTGTGCTCATCGATTCCGATCTCCTCGAGCGGAAGCTGGATGTAGCCGGACTGGGTGTGATGGGGGTCGAGGTTGATGACGACCAGCAGGAGGTCGTCATCCCACTCCTTCGAGTAGCAGAGGATGTCCTGGTTGTCGGTGGCGTGGAACGTGATGTTGTCGGTTCGTTGCAGGGCAGGGTGTTCCCGCCTGATCGCATTGAGTCTGGTGAGCAGCGGTGCCAATGAGTCCGCCCGGTCCAGGTCCCAGTCTCGAATCTGATACTTCTCCGAATCGAGGTACTCCTCCGCTCCAGGCGTACGCGGCGTACTGCCCATCAATTCGAACTCCGGACCGTAGATCCCGTAGTTCGAGGAGAGCGTGGCCGCCAGGATCGCCCGCACGACGAAGCCGGGGCGTCCGCCGGTCTGGAGGTACTGGGGCAGGATGTCAGGCGTGTTCGGCCAGAAATTCGGTCGCAGGAAGTCGGAGACGGCTGCGAGATCCTGCATGTACGTCGTCAGCTCCCAGGCGGTGTTGCGCCAGGTGAAGTAGGTGTATGACTGGGTGAAGCCGACCTTGGCGAGCCGCTGCATCACCGTTGGGCGGGTGAACGCCTCGGCGAGGAAGATGACGCGAGGATTCCGCTCGGTGACCTGGCCGATCACCCACTCCCAGAACGGGAACGCCTTGGTGTGGGGATTGTCGACCCGGAAGATCTCAACACCCTCGTCCACCCAGTGCAGAAAGACGTCCCGAAGGGCTGCCCACAGGCCGGTGGGGTCGGACGTCTCGAAGTCGATCGGATAGATGTCCTCATATCGTTTGGGCGGGTTCTCGGCGTACTGGATCGACCCGTCTGGCCGGTGCTTGAACCACTCGGGGTGCTCGGTGACCCATGGGTGGTCGGGGGAGCACTGAAAGGCGATGTCCATGGCCAGTTCCAGCCCCAGTGAGTCGGCTCGCTCCACCAGCGAGCGGAAGTCCTCGAGCGTGCCGAGCTGCGGGATCGATGGCGTCGTGCCCACCATCAGACGAACCGACCGCCCATGGGACGCCCGGATCGTCGGATCCGGCACCGAGCGTGTTGTTGGGGCCTTTGCGTTTGGTCACCCCGATCGGGTGGATCGGAGGCAGATAGAGCACATCGAATCCCATATCCGCGACGTAGTCGAGCTTCTCGGCGACTTCGTTGAAGGTTCCGTGGGACCCGGGCTCACCCCAGGACCGCGGGAAGAGCTCGTACCAGCTCGAGAAGCGGGCGAGGGGCCGATCTACCCAGAGGGGATAGGGGTCGGTGGTGGTTGCATGTGTTCTGTCCCCCCATGCCCGACATGAGGTCGGCGAGGTCGAGGTCGAGGGCTGCGGCGGTGCGGTTTTCGGTGGCCGCGGTCGGGTCGGTGAGCCGGTCGGCGAATTTCTGACAGCTTCTTGGCCGTTGCCCCCTTGGCGCGTGCCGCTGCAGTCGTCACGAGCTCGGCCCCGATCTCGAGATCGACCGACACGTCCTGCCCTGCGTCGACCTTCTTCTCCAAGCCGTCCGTCCAGGTGTCGAAATGGTCGATCCATCCCTGGATCCTGTACTGGTATCCGCCCGGTTCGTTGATGGTGAACGAACCACGGCGTCGATCCATCATCAGCGGCTCGAGGGGGACGGTGTGCCACCCGTCGTCGCCGAGCGCTCGGTACTGGATCACACCGGCAACGTGGTCGTGGCCATCGGCGAACACGTTCGCCTCGACACCGACCTCGTCCCCGACGACTCGTTTGACGGCGAATCGGCCACCATCCACCATCGGCGTGACGTCCTCGATCACCACCCGCTGGTTGGTCGGCTCGATCTCGGTGAAGGGATTCATCGGGGGTTCCTGCTCTCGTGTTCGTATGTCGTGAAAATGCCAACCGGCGCGTCTGTGAAGACCTCCGCCAGGGGAATGCTGCCGTGCCATGGCCGTTCGCGCCAGGTCAGCCGATCGATCCACTGGTCGGGGGCGTGGCCGGGGAGTGCGATCTCGGTGCCGTGCCAACCATCGGTTGGCCACAGTCCGGGGTGGTCGAGACCGAGCGTCAGTCGCGACGCCACGACGATCGCCCAGTCGTTCTCATCATATCGGGCGTAGGCGATCACATTGTCCTGCCGATCGCCATGGACCTCCAGCGGCAGGTAGGCGCCGCTCCGGAACAGACCGGGTCGTTCCCGTCTTAGTCTCAGACAGGCAGACGTGATGGCCAGTTTGATGCGGCCGTCCTGCCAGCTCTCCCCGAGCGAACGGAGTACGCCATCCTCGCCGGCCCGGTCGTCGAGTTCCTTCAGCAAGCGGTCGCGGAGGCTCCAGTTGACCGGTCGTCGATTGTCCGGATCGGTCAGCGAGAGATCCCAGAGCTCCTGGCCCTGGTAGACGTCCGGGACCCCAGGTGCGCAGAGGCGCAGCCCGATCTGGCTGAGCGAGTCGAGGGCACCCGCCCGCCACAAGGGCTCTGCGAAGTCCTTCAGCTCGTCAACGAATTCGTCGTCGGTGATCAACCCCATCGCGAACCCGGTCAGCGCCGCCTCGTGCGTCTCGTCGGGCTCGAGCCATGCGGTGTGCACCTTGGCTTCGCGCGCCGCCTTCACCAAGTAGTCGGCGAGGCGGGCATCGAGGTTCTCCCGTCCATTCAACGGCCACACCCCGATCAGGGTCTGGTAGATGAGGAGCTCCTCGTTGCGAGTCGGTGACGTCTGTGAGATGCGATGGCGTCGGTTGCGATCGTGCCAGACCTCGACGCGCTGTGTCCACCGCTCGGCGACCTGGCTGATGGCCGAGATCCGGGTTCGCACATCTTCGGAGCGCTTGGTGTCGTGGGTGGCGGCCGTGGTCATCGTGTCGGGTCGGCTTCCGGCCACTCGGTCGTTGTGGCTGTGATACGCGGCGATCGGATCGTCGGGCAGTGGGATCGGATGAGCCCCCACCTCGTTCAGCGATACCAGGAGGTTGAACTGGTAGAAGGCCGTGTCTTCGACTCCCTTCGCCATCACCGCGCCTGTGAACTGTTGGACCCGCTCGACGAAGTCGAGCCGCTCGGCGACCTCATCGGGCTCGAGGTCGGGACCGTGGTCCAGGAGGAGGACTTCCCTGAGAAATTCGAACACGCGTGGATCTCGCTCGGGGGCGAGGGATGTAGCCGTTTCGAGGGCCTGATGGACATGGTCCCGATCTTCGGCTGAGACAACGCCTTCTCGCGCGTATGTGCGATACACCGGGAGGGCTGCGAGTACGTCGACCGCCCCGGAGATCAGTTCGGACGGCAGGATGTCTCTGGCGATTCGATCACGACGCGCCAGCGCCTCGAGGGCCGCGGCGAACCGCGCCGTCTCGGGCCCCAGGCGCTCGTGGATGATGAAGCGCTGTTGCTCGTGGACGATGGCTTCGAAGTCCAGTGACCCGCCGGTGAAATCGCGATAGTGACCGGCGAGCGTGTCGAGGCCCGCAGGGTCGACGAACGCCTTGACGGAAGCGTCGAGGTACTCGTACCCGGTGGTCCCGGCGATGGGCCATGCCTCCGGGACCTGCTCGCCCGGCGCGAGGATCTTCTCGACGACGATGTAGGCATCGTTGCCTGTCGCCGCCCGGAGGGACTCCAAATAGTCGAGCGGATGTCGCAGCCCGTCGATGTGGTCGAGCCGGAGGCCGTCAACCGTTCCGGCCTTCACCAGTTCGATCACCAGGCGGTGGGTGTCGTCGAACACCACAGGGTCCTCCTGCCGCACACCGATCAGTTCGGCGATCGTGAAGAACCGTCTGTACCCGAGGCGCTCGCGTGACAACTGCCACCACACCAGGCGGTAGTGCTGGCGGTCGAGCAGACGGTGCAGAACTGTGGGGTCGGCGTTGATTGCAGCGACGGACTCGTCGATGTCGGCCTCTTCGGCATCCAGGCCGAAATCCGCGAGCGACTGCGGGGAGAGCGGGAACCTCGCATCCCAGTATGCGGCTCGGAGCGCTCCGTCTGCGTGCTCCAGCGTGATCTCTCCCGCCTGAAGCGCCTCGGCGTACGGTCGACCGAGAAATGGGAGAGGGATGCTGTCGTCGTCCCAGAACAGGTCGAAATGTCTTGCATGATCTGCGTTCGGCCCGTTTTCGAGGACGTCCATCCACCACGGGTTGTGGCGGCCGATCGCCATGTGGTTCGGGACGATGTCGAGGATCAGACCCATGCGATGTTCGTGCAGCGTTGTCGCCAGCAGATCGAGGGCGGGGCGCCCGCCCAGCTCGGGGTCGATCTCGCTCGGGTCGACGACGTCGTACCCGTGCGGGCTACCGGGGCGCGATCTGAGCAGCGGGGAGGCGTACAGATGTGACACGCCGAGACGATCGAGGTAGTCGACCAGCCCCGAGGCCGTCTCGAGGACGGTCACGGCCGGATCGAATTGCACCCGATAGGTCGAGGCTGGGACCGTCATCAATCGACCCGCACCTTGAGGTTGGCGCCGAGCTGTCGGAAGCTCGCCTCCCAGCGGCGGGCACGCGCCGAGGTGCGCCCGGTCATCTCCTCGAACACGGCCTCCTTGAGCCGGTAGAAGATGTTCTGTGACTCGGTGAGATCGACATCGAGTCGCGCCGATCTCGACAGGTCGACGAGCGAGGTCGCCCGTTCGACGAGGCCGATGTCCTGCGGGTTTGCCTCGAGGTCGGTCAGCGCCGTCTCGATCGTGTGTGCCAGCTCGAAGCCCAACCCCTCGCGATCGAGGACCACGCCGATCTGCCCGGCGTCGTCCAGCAGCCTCGACACGTGGTCGTGGTCGAGATCCGGGTCTGCGAGACGGTCGGCCAACTCGTGGTTGAGCACGGTCCGAGCTGTCGAGACGAGCTCATCGGGAAGGGGAACACCGATCGATGCGAGGAACCGGAGCAGCGGGACTCTCGTCTCGTATGCCGAGCGCGTCTGCTCTGCGACGTCCTCGACGGTCGACTCGATGATCTCCGAGACGATCCGACTCCGCTCGTCCCGAAAGAGGCTGGCGAGGGTGTATCGGTTCGATCGGAAGAAGCCATCCATCTCGCGAAGTGTCGATGGAAGATCGCCGCGCTCAAATGGCGCGTAGACCCGCTCGGTTAGCTCGCGATATCTCCGGGGTGGCCCCGCCGGTCGCACTCCCGCGGTCAGGTTGTGATCGCCGAAGTGGAGGACGCCGTAGATCAGGTCGTCGCTGTCCCGAGTGATCTGTGACCTCACTGCGACCCGGCCAGTGCCGAGCTTCCACGGTCCCGAGGCGTCGGATCGATGGTCGGAGCGAACGAC
This sequence comes from uncultured bacterium, assembly GCA_963745865.1. Taxonomy (GTDB): domain Bacteria; phylum Actinomycetota; class Acidimicrobiia; order Spongiisociales; family ZC4RG35; genus JAHEDH01. Next base: position 158,399 of record CAVUYZ010000004.1, read on the forward strand.
ATCGAACGCCCGAACCAGGGCTTCGTCATCGACCTCGTCGAAGAGCGAGAGCAGGGCATAGTGCGCGGTAACGTCGGACAGTGTCACGCGCGATGGTTTCACGAAGCGCTCGTAGACGGCACGGCCGTTCGGTATCTCCGCGATGTTGCTCTCGGCGTCGGCGAGCCTGTCGACGAATCCCGCCTCCAGATGGAGCTCGAGTGCCTGCTCTGCGAGCTGGATCGCTCTGGCGGCATATTGGATCACCTGAACGGTCTCGATCCCCGAAAGCTCGTCGAAGAACCAGCCGCACGACGTGTACATGAGCATGGCATGGCGTTGGAGTTCCAGCAGGCGGAGCGCCCGCGTCGCCTCCTCCGGATCCGGCTGGTGTCCGAGCCATGTCTGCAGGAAGCCATCGACCGCCTCGTCCGACCGGTCGAGGACGAGCTCGATGTAGGCATTGCGGGCGGACCACGGATCTGTGAAGAGGTCGGAGCCGGCGTCCTCGAACCCGGCATCGATCTCCCCCCGCAGCCAGTCCAGGGCATCGCGGAGCGGCTCACGCCAGCGCTGGTGCCACTCAGGCCGCATTCCGGAGGCGCATCCGCAATCCGCCCGCCATCGATCCACACCGTGCACACAGCTCCAGGCGGTGTTCTCGACGACCTGCGCCTCGTGGGTCGGAGGGTGCCGCTCCAGCCAGCTGCCGTAGACGGTGAGCTCGACGTCTGGATCCGAGTCGATGCGCTCGAGCGCCCATGCGAGAGCCATGTCGCCGTGGCGCTGATGGTGGCCGTAGGTCTCACCGTCGGTCGCGACATTGACGAGCTGGGGGTGTTCGCCGTCTGAGAAGAGCCCGACGAGCCGGTCGGCGTAGAGGTTTCCGTCGCGGAGGAGACCTTCGAAAGCGATGCCCTGGGAAACGGGCCCGTCGTAGACGAACACTGCGATTGATCGACCCTCCGGTAGCGACACCCGATAGGGCATCGTCGGATCGACCCGTCCGCTCGACACGTCTGACCAGTCGGTCGCATCGAGATGCCTGACGGCCGAGATCTGGTGCGGTTCGAGGATCGTGAAACTGATCCCCGCCTTGGCCATCGCATCGAGGGTCTCCATGTCGACGGCGGTCTCGGGGAGCCACATTCCTTCGGGGTCCCGACCGAATCGGTGGCGAAAGTCGGCGACCCCCCACAGGACCTGCGTCTCCTTGTCGCGAGCCGAGGCCAGCGGCATGATCAGATGCCCGTAGGCCTGGGCGATTGCCGGTCCATGGCCATCGAACCGTTCGGCCCCTCTGGCGTCCGCTTCCACGATCTCCCGATAGACATCGGGAGCGGACCGTTCCATCCACGCGAGCACCGTCGGCCCGAAGTTGAAGCTCATCCGCTCGTAGTTGGACACCATGCGCAGGATGAAGCCCTGATCGTCGACGATTCGGCTCCTGGCGTTGGGAGCGTATGACTCTGCAGTGATCCGTTCGTTCCAGTCGTGGAAGGGATAAGCCGAGTCCTGGAGCTCGATGTCCTCCAGCCACGGATTCTCGCGTGGGGGCTGGTAGAAGTGCCCGTGGATGCAGATTGCCCGGCTCACGATGTCGTCTCCCGGTAGACGGCGACGCCCCATGGGCCGAGCTCGATCAGCCCTCCGCCGGCCACGTCTGGGGAGCGTTGCCCGGAGCCGCCAAATCTCGGTTCTTCGGTGTCCAGCACTCTCGTCCACGATCCGTCGGGCAGCGAGGTTGTGGAGTCTGTTGCTCCGGCGTTCATGACGGTGACCACCCGCTCATCGTCCGCCTGGGACTCGATCGTCAAGACGGTCCCCTCCCGGGTGACCCGGTGGGCGGCCGGATCCGGCGCCCCGATCGCCGGACTCGACATCCGGATCCTGATCAGGTCCGAGTACAGGGTGAGTGTGGCTGCATGCGACGGCTCCCGACGGACGGACCAGTCGAGCATCGATGCGGTGAACGTCGTCGGGTCCGCGGGATCGGGGACATGCTCTCCGGGGTTGATGAACCCGGCGAACTCCTCGGCGCGTCCAGTTGTGACCGCGCTGGACAGTTCATCGTCGCCGTGGTCGATGAAGTAGAGGAACGGCCGGGTCTCGGCCCACTCCTCGCCCATGAACAGCATTGGGACCCATGGCGAGAGCAGCGTGATCGACGCAGCGAACCTGAGGCGATCTGGCTCCACGAGAGTGGTCAGCCGATCTCCGTTGGCCCGGTTCCCGACCTGATCGTGATTTTGTGAGAACACCACGAGCGACGATCTGTCGACATCCGCTGACGATGCCCCATGCCTCCGGCCCCGGTACTGTGGAGTACCGGCCGTCGGCGATGTATCCATCGGAGAGGCCAGTGGTCAAGTCGAGGACCGCATCGGTGAAATCGGCGTAGTAGCGGGCCGTTTCACCTGTGAGCGCGACATGGAGGGCATGATGGAAGTCGTCGTTCCATGCTGCGTCGAGCCCGAGCCCGCCGTCCTTTCGGGCGCGGACCAGTCGGGGGTCGTTCGAGGAGCTCTCTGCGATCACATGAGTCACCCTGCCAAGCGACGATGCCCGCTCGTGGACGGCGTCGGCCAACTCGCCAACGAATGACCGGGCCGACTGATCGAAGATCGCGTGGACCGCGTCGAGGCGGAGACCATCGATGTGGAAGTCGTCGATCCACATGAGGGCGTTCTCGATGAAGAAGGATCGAACGTGGTCCGAGCCGCGTCCATCGAGATTGACGGCCTCGCCCCACGGCGTCTTGTATCGGTCGGTGAAGTACGGTCCGAAGTCGCGGAGGTAGTTGCCCTCGGGTCCGAGATGGTTGTAGACGACGTCGAGATAGACGGCGATCCCGGCAGAGTGACACGCATCGACCAGCCGCATCAACCCGGCCGGACCTCCGTATGAGGACTGCGTGGCGAAGAGTCCGACTCCGTCATACCCCCAATTGCGCCGGCCCGGGAACTGCGCCACTGGCATCAGCTCGATGGCGGTGACCCCGAGATCGACGAGATCGGGGAGATGGCCGGCGACGCCGTCGAAGGTCCCGGCCTCCGAGAACGTCCCGACATGGAGTTCGTAGAGCACCTGCTGGTGGAGCGGTCGGTTGACCCACGCACTGTCGGTCCAGTCGAACGAGAGGTCGACGACCTCCGATGCGCCATGGACCCCGTCGGGCTGGGACAACGATCCCGGGTCAGGGCGGCGGATGTCTCCGTCGAGCCGCAGCTCGTACCGATCCCCGGGTCGGGCATCGTCGAGGTCGGCCACGAACCATCCATCCTCGGACGGAGCGAGGGCGATCCTGCGATCGTCTCGCAGAAGGCACACGTCCACCGAGCTTTGGAATGGAGCCCAGACCCGGGCGCGACTGCGTTCGGGTGACCAGATCAATCCAGGTCTCATCGTCGGAGTCGGAGGGCGACGACGCTGAGCGGTGGCAGCACCAGATCGAGGCTGTGAGGGCGACCCTGCCGTGGCACCCCGAGCGGACCGGTGTCGACCGAGCCGAGGTTGCCCTGACCGCTTCCTCCGTACACCTTCGAATCGGAGTTGAGGATCTCGTCCCACGTGCCACCCTCCGGCACGCCCACCCGGTACTGATGCCGTGGAACCGGTGTGGCGTTCACAGCGACCATCACCAGGTCCCCGTCTCTCGATCGTCGGAGGAACGTGAAGACGCTGTTGTCGGAGTCGTTGGCGTCGATCCACTCGAACCCGCTCGGGTCACAGTCGGCGTCGTGGAGCGCCGGGACATCGCGATACACCCGGTTGAGGTCGGAAACCAACAGTGAGACGCCCCGATGCTTCGGGTCGTCGAGGAGATGCCATGCGAGGCTCGACTCGTGGTTCCATTCGGAGTCCTGGGCGATCTCGTCGCCCATGAAGAGCAGCTTCTTGCCCGGCTGCGTCCACATCACGGCCAGCAGGGTCCGCAGATTGGCGAACCGTTGCCAGTCGTCGCCCGGCATCTTCCCGATCAGCGATCCCTTGCCATGCACGACCTCGTCATGGGAGAGGGGCAGCATGAAGTTCTCGTTGAACGCGTAGACCATGCGGAAGGTGAATTCGTGGTGGTGGTAGCGCCGGTGGATCGGCTCGTTCTCGAAGTAGGCGAGCGTGTCGTGCATCCACCCCATGTCCCACTTCATCCCGAATCCGAGTCCACCAAGAAAGGTCGGTCTGGACACCATCGGCCACGAGGTCGACTCCTCGGCGATGGTCTGGACATCGGGATACTCGCTGTAGATGGCCTCGTTCAAGTGTTGGAGGAACTGGATCGCTTCGAGGTTCTCGTTCCCCCCGTACTCGTTGGGGATCCACTCACCGTCGGATCGTGAGTAGTCGAGATACAGCATCGATGCGACCGCATCCACCCTGATCCCGTCGACGTGATAGTGGTCGAGCCAGAAGATGGCGCTCGAGATCAGGAACGACGGGACCTCGGAGCGGCCGTAGTTGAAGATCGAGGAGTGCCAGTCGGGGTGATACCCCTGCTTGGGGTCCGCGTGTTCGAACAGGTGTGTGCCGTCGAACTCCGCCAGGCCGTGAGCGTCCGCCGGGAAGTGGGATGGGACCCAGTCGAGGATCACTCCGATGCCTGCTTGGTGGAGCGTGTCGACGAGGTGCATGAAGTCCTGGGGTGTCCCGTACCGGCTGGTCGGGGCGAAGTACCCGGTGGTCTGATATCCCCACGATCCGTAGAACGGATGCTCCATGATCGGAAGCAGCTCGACATGGGTGAATCCATGCTCTGCCGCGTAGGCGGCGAGCTTCGGTGCGATTTCCCGATAGCTGAGGGAGCGGTTCTCATCCTCGGGAATGCGCATCCACGAGCCGAGATGAACCTCGTAGACGCTGATCGGATCATCCAACCCCTGGCGGTCACGGCGTCCGTTCATCCATTCGCCGTCGCTCCACTCGTAGTCGAGATCCCAGATCTTTGATGCGGTTGCGGGAGAGGTCTCGTGATGGAACCCGAACGGGTCGGCCTTTTCGAGCCGTGATCCTGACGTGGTCTCGATCGAGTACTTGTAGGTGTGTCCCTTGTCTGCTCCCTCGACCGTGCCACCCCAGATCCCGGATGAGCCGATCGGAGACAGGATGTCCGTCGAAGCGTTCCAGCCGTTGAAGTCACCGATGACCGACACCGATCGGGCGTTGGGAGCCCAGACCGCAAAACGGGTCCCGGGACCGTCCGTTGACAGGTGGGCACCGAGCATCTGATAGGCGCGACGATGGGTGCCCTCGTTCCAAAGATGCAGGTCGTGGTCTGTCGGTCGGGTGACAGCGCTCGTTGCGGTCATCGGTGATCCTCGGGCTTGAGAGCAGGGGAGGTAGAGCAGTTACCCGACGCTACGCGGTTGGAAACGATCGCGACGAATGCCGGATCCCCGTTCGGCCAGGTCGGGTCGGATGTTCGGGTCGGTAGGGTCTGGTGAAGCCAGGAGCGACGATCATCTCGAAACAGCTGTTCCACCCCGAGCGGTATCACGGTCACCGTCGGCGAACACCCTTCTTCGAGGGGTGGTATTTCAAGCTCGTCGATGAGTCCGAGCAGCAGCGCTACGCGATCATCCCGGGGATATTCCTGAGCGAGGATCCCGATGAGGAGCACGCCTTCATCCAGGTGCTGGACGGGAGCACCGGCGGGGCCAGTTACCACCGGTTCCCATCTCAGGATTTCTGGGCGGCGCATGACTCGTTCGATGTGAAGATCGGTCCCAATCGGTTCTGGAATGGTGGCCTCGAACTCGACATCTCCGACGAGCACCGTCAGCTCTCCGGTCGCGTCGAGATCATCGACCCGACACCGTGGCCGGTGAGCTGGACCTCGCTCGGGATCATGGGCCCATACGGGTGGGCGCCGGGCATGGAGTGCAATCACGGCGTTGTCAGTCTCGATCACGGGCTCGAGGGTGAGCTCGCCATTTCGGGAGAGACCGTCGACTTCTCCGGTGGCAGGGGATACGTCGAGAAGGACTGGGGCAAGTCGTTCCCCGCCGGATATGTGTGGATCCAGTCGAACCACTTCGAGCAAGTCGGGGTGAGCTTCGTCGGCTCGATCGCCATCATCCCGTGGGTCTTCTCCGCTTTCCCCGGTTTCATCATCGGGTTCTGGCACGAGGGTCGATTGTTCCGGTTCGCGACATACACCGGGGCGGAGACGCAGCACCTGAAGATCTCGGACGAGTCGATCGAATGGGTCGTGGCCGATGGCGAGCACGTGCTCGGCATCGAGGCGCGTCGTGCCAAGGGCGGGCTACTGCTCGGCCCGACCCGTGAGCGAATGAGCGACCGGGTCGGTGAGACGATGCTGTCGGAAGTGCATCTCGATCTGCGCACGACGTCGGGTGGTTCCGTGTTCGAAGGTGTCGGGAGGAACACCGGACTCGAAGCCCACGGCGATCTCGATCGCCTCCTCGGCATGCAGACCTGACGACGACGAGATGCTCAACCCGTCCGTTTTGGGCTGCAGCTCGAGGAACTAGTCACCATGCAGTCCGGAAGGACCCTGCTCATGATTCGGAGGATATCGCCGATGATTTGATCAGCGGAGCGGAGTCAGGGGCGGACGACCGGCGCTGGTCGTCCGCCCTTTCTCTCAAGGTCCGCGTACGCTCGATGGCCATGACCACCATCGCCCCCTTCGGTACCTGGACATCCCCGATCAGCGCGGCCGACACCGTCTCCGGCCTCATCGGCTTCTCGGAGATCGCCGTCGACGGTCCGGATCTCTACTGGATCGAGCTCCGCCCATCGGAAGGAGGGCGGCAGGCTCTGATGAGGAGGGATGCCTCCGGGGCCATCTCAGAGGTCACCCCGGCACCGTCCCACCCCCGGACACTGGTGCATGAGTACGGTGGCGGGTCGCTGTCTGTCGGTCATGGTCGAGTCGTCTACTCCGAGTTCTCCGACCAGCGGCTGTATCTGGTCGGCGACCGCGAGGCGACTCCGGTCACTCCCGAGCCGGAGCGTCCCCGATCAGACAGGTATGCCGATGGCCGGGTCGTCGCGGATGGTCGCCGGTTGCTGTGCGTGCGAGAGCGCCATCCCGACGGGGAGGAGGCGGTCAACGAACTCGTGACGGTGGACTTGGAAACAGCCGAGGTCCGAGTTCTCGCCACCGGGCGGGACTTCTATGCGGCGCCGCGTCTCTCTCCAGACGGCAGCCGGCTCGCCTGGCTCGAATGGGATCACCCGAACATGCCGTGGGACGGAACCGAGCTGAAGACCGGCGCATTGGCGCCGGAGGGTCTGAGCGACATCGTGACGGTGGCCGGATCGCAGGACGAGTCGATCTTTCAGCCCGAGTGGAGTCCCGTCGGTGACCTGGTCTTCATATCCGATCGCACTGATTGGTGGAACCTCTATCGATCTGACGGCGTGTCGATCGACCCGATCCTCGAGATGGATGCCGACTTCGGGGAGCCGGCGTGGGTGTTCGGTCGGAGAACATACGACTTCCTGTCCGACGGCCGAATCCTCGCCGGATGGTGGGAGGACGGTATCCAGCAATTGGGCATCATCGATCGGGCCGGCGGTCTGAAGCGGCTACCCGATGAGCTGTCCGTCCACGGCGGGATGGTCACGGACGGAGACTCGGTGGCATGGTTCGTGGGCGTCGGTTCTGACACTCCCAGCAGCCTGTTCCAGCTCGACGTCGACACCGGCGAGCGGACGACGATTCGCTCGAACCGCCGGCCCGCAGATCCGGAGTACATCGGAGCGCCGTCGATCGTCACCTTCCCTACCGGTGACGGAGAGGAGGCGCACGGCGTCTTCTATCCGCCCGCCAATCCCGACTTCGCTGCCCCGGAGGGGGAGCGCCCGCCGCTGATCGTGGAGATCCACGGGGGACCGACGTCGCATGTCTACCCGCGGATGAGTGCCTCCACGTTGTTCTGGACGTCGCGTGGATTTGCGGTCGTTGACGTCAACTATCGGGGATCGACCGCCTACGGACGGGCCTTCCGCGACAAGCTGAAGGGCACGTGGGGCGTTGTCGATGTCGAGGATTCCATGAGCGCCGCCAGATGGCTCGCCGAGCAGGGACATGTCGACGGCGAACGGCTGGTGATCACGGGCGGCAGCGCAGGCGGGTTCACGACCCTCGCCGCTCTCGCGTTTGGTGACGCATTCAGCGCAGGCGCATCGTATTACGGGGTGGCTGATGTCGAGTTGTTGGCGGCGCACACGCACAAATTCGAGTCTCGCTACCTGGACGGCTTGGTCGGAACCGATCGCCAACTGATCCGCGAGCGATCACCGCTGTATTCGGCGGACAAGATCTCGGTTCCGGTGATCCTGTTCCAGGGACTCGAGGACAAGGTGGTTCCGCCGGAGCAGGCGGAGGCTATCGCCGCCGCTCTCGACGACAACGGCGTGCCCTATGCGCATGTCACCTACGAGGGCGAGGACCACGGGTTCCGGAAGGCGGAGAACATCGTGCACAGCCTCGAGTCGGAGTTGTCGTTCTATGGCCGGGTCTTCGGCTTTCGCCCCGCCGGTGACATCCCCTCCGTCCCCATCGTCGGAGACCTGTGACCCCACATCGTTCTTGTCAAGGTTGGTGGGCCATATTGCCGCCAACTCGGACAAGAACGAGTTGAATCCGGGGATGCAGTTCGGGGAGATCACAACCAGGCGAGTCGTGATCCGGCGGCCGCGCCTCGGTGACGAACGCGCCCTGTACGAGCGGCGCAACGATCCCGACGTGGCTCGATACCAGAACTGGGTGGTGCCCTTTCCGGAAGAGGATGCCCGGTCGACCATCGCCGAGACGGCGGCGCTCGCCGGCCCCGAGGTCGATGAGTGGTGGATGGCCATCATCGCTGACGCCGTCTCTGGCGAGACACTTGGGGACCTGGTGCTGCATCTCACCTGGGGCGGACGGTCGGCCGAGATCGGGTACACGCTCCACCGGGAACACTGGGGGAAGGGGATCGCCACCGAAGCCCTCGAAGCGCTGGTCGAGTGGTTGTTCGATCAGCCTGGGGTCACTCGCGTCTTCGGCATGATCGACCCGGCGAACCTCGCATCCGCCCGGGTACTCGAACGGACCGGATTCGTGTTCGAGGCGCACACGCGATCCTCGTTCTGGAAAGGTGATGAGGTCTCCGACGATCACATCTATGCCATGCTCCGGACCGACTGGGAGGCTTGGACGAAGAGGCCGAGGTGGCGTCCCCACTCTGTTCGGCTGGTCGAGGTCTCCGTCGACAACGAGCGCAGCGTTTCCCGGCTGAAGACCCACAAGACCCAGGAACGATTCGTGGCTCCGGTTGCTGCATCCTTTGTAGATGCGCTCTTCCCGGAGGCGGTGGATGGGGCTCGGTTGGTGCCGTGGATGCGGGCTGTCGAGGCCGATGGCGACCTCGTCGGGTTCGTCATGCTCGCCGAGATGACCGCTCATCACCCCGATCCCTACCTGTGGCGTTTTCTCGTCGACCGGCTTCATCAGCGGCGTGGCATCGGCTCGGTGGCGATGGACCTCGTGGAAGCGCAGTGCCGAGAGTGGGGTGCTACGGCGGTGACCACCAGCTGGGTGCCGGGCCGCGGGTCCCCGGAGCCGTTCTATCTCGGACGCGCATTCCGACCGACCGGTCGGGTGATCGACGGCGAGATCGAAGGACGCAAGGAGCTCGGGTGAATCCGCGGTCGAACCCGGTAGCGTCTCGGCATGACCGACGACGAACGAGAGCGGTGGGATAGCCGGTACCGGTCTGGCGAGTACCAACCGCGTACCCGGCCGGCACCGTTCCTCGAAGATTGGATCCCTCGGATTCCGGTCGGGAGAGCGCTCGTCGTCGCGTGCGGTACGGGTCGTAACGCCATCAGACTGGCGGATGCAGGCTTCGACGTGGTCGGAGTCGACATCTCGTCGGTGGCGATCGGCACTGGCGCCGCCGAGGCCGAGCGACGGGGCCTCGAGGTCGACTGGCGTGTCCTCGATCTCGATCAGGTCGACATCGATCCTGCGGCATTCGATCTGATCACCGTCTTTCGGTTCCGGAGCACGACGCTGTGGCCACGATTGGTCGACGGACTCGCACCCGGTGGGCACCTGCTGGTGGAGCATCACCTGCAGACCACAGCGGATGTCGACGGCCCCACGTCGGCGGCCTTTCGCCTCGAGCCACAAGAGCTCATACGGGTGTACGCCGGACGGTTGCGAATCCTGTACTACGACGAGCGACTCGAACCGGCCGACAAGGACGGTTCTCGCTACGCCATCGCTCGTCTGGCTGCCGTGAAGGGCGATCCCGGGTTCTGAGCCGCGACCGTGTGACGGAAGATCCTGAGATTTCTCTCGACTCACACGGGGGGTCACACGACGTTGCTCCAGATTGTGTGCATGGCACGAGACAGGAGACCAAGCCATGAACACCCAGAAGACCTTTGATCGAATCGCTCATCAGATCGCCGAGCACGGAACCATCACGGAGGCAGACGCACTCGAGACCCTGGCGTTGCATGCCGCCTCCACCCATCCGGGAGCGGCCGCCGCGTTGGTCGACTGGGATGGCTCCGAGGTATCTCGGCTGCGTGCCTACTCCGTCGTCCTGGGCGCGTTGCAGAGCGATCTCTCGCTCGAGGCACTCGAGGCGCTGTCCCGCCAGATCGAGTCGGGGGCGCTCGTGGCCGTCGCAGCGTGAGTAGCGTCACTCCGATGTTGACGATCAGGCTGATCGGTGCCCCCCGTTTCGAACGCGACGGCACACCGATCGATCAGCCTCGCGGTGCCAAGACCTGGGCGCTGTTGGCGAGGATCATCAGGTCTGATCTCCCGGTTTCGCGGCAACGACTCGTCGAGGAGCTGTTCCCGGAGGCTGACGATCCCCGGGGCGCGCTTCGGTGGTCGCTCGCCGAATTGCGTCGCCGGACCGGTCTGGCCGACCGTTTCGGTGGTGACCCGATCGACCCGGATCTCGGGCCGGGGGTGGTCGTCGATGTCGATCAGATCCACGCCGGGGAATTCGGCGTCATCCCTGAAGGCGAGTTCCTCGAGGGAATCAATGTCAGGGGCGCGCCGGGGTTCGAGTCGTGGCTGCTCGTCGAGCGCCAGCGAATTGATGGCGAGATCACGTCGCTGCTGCGGGAGGCCACGCTCCGATCGATCTCCTCGCGGTCCTACGATCAGGCGATCGATCTCGCCAACGCCATGGTCCGGAGGTCTCCCTACGACGAGAGCCCGCACGTTCTCCTGATCAAGGCACTGGCGCTGTCGGGTGACATCGAGTCAGCGGTGCGACAGGTGGATGCGAGCGAGTCGATGTTCCGCGAGGAGATGGGTGTCGAGCCGAGCCCGGCGCTTCGCAGCGCTGCCCGTCCGAGTGTTGCCGCCGCAGTCCCAGGAGTGTCGTTGCTGGCCTCGGCCCAGTCGATGCTCCGGGCCGGCCTCGCGGCGGTTTCGTCAGGTGCGGTCGACGCCGGCGTCGAGTGTCTTCGGCGGGCCAGTTCCGATGCCGCCGATGCCGGCGACGATCAGCTGCTCGCCTCCTGTCTGGTCGAACTCGGCACGGCGCTGGTCCACTCGGTTCGCGGGTACGACGACGAGGGAGCGGTGATTCTCGGCGATGCAGTGATCGCGGCGAGCGCCTCGGGCGATCAACTGCTCGCAGCCAAGGCGGTCTCCGAGCTCGGATACATCGACATCATTGCCGGCCGGCGCCAGAGCGCCGACACGTACCTGACCGAGGCTGAGACCCTCGCCCCGGGAGATGTCGCTCTCGAAGCGGCGGTCGCCGGATTCCAGGCGATGAATCTGAGCGACTGGGGCCGGGAGGCCGAGGCATTCGAGCACTTCGAGAAGGCGCTCGATCTGAGTGCCGGGAATGGTCTTCACCGACGGCAGGTCTGGGTGCGCGGCCTCGGGAGTCGAACGTTGTACAACCTCGGGCGCTTCGACGAAGCCGAGGACTGGGCCAGGAAGTCGATCGAGATGGCCGACGAGGAGCGGTGGACGGCATTCCGGCCGTGGCCAGAGAGTTGGCTCTCCTCCATCCAATTGGCTCGCGGGCGAGATCCGTTGGCTGTCAGGACCGAAGCGGAGGAGACCTTCTCGCTCGCCCGCCAGCTCCAGGATCCCTGCTGGGAGGGGGTGTCGGCTCGTGTCATCGGGCTCACCCACGTTGCCACGGGCGATCGGGCGACAGGGCTGGATTGGATCGAAAACGCAGGTGGCTGGTGCATGCGGGTGAGTGACGGGTACCGGTGGGTGGAGACGTGGATCCACCTCACCGAAGCTCAGATCGAGCTCGAGAGCGGTGATCACGAACGGGCTGAGTCGATGGCGCGGCGCGCCATCTCCGAGTCGGCGAGCCGTCAGATGGACGGGCTTCTCGCCTCCGGAATGGAAATCCTGGCGGCAGTCAGGAGGTGAGCGGCGCCAGAGGTTGGCGCGATCAGGCCTCGCTCGGTTCGAAGGCGGTCCACCACGTCCCGTCGGGATCCTGGAGGCTGAACTGGCGTCCGCCCCACCAGGCATCCCAGATGTCTTCGATGACGCTGGCTCCGTCGAGCATGTCGGCGACGATTGCGAGCCGTCTGAACGCCGAGCAGGTCTCGAAGAACGCCCACCCGTCCAACGCAGCCGGTCCGTCGATGTCGATATAGGCAGTGGTGAGCTGCTCGGCTGCCGTCGGCGGGCCGTACATCGAGATCAGCAGCCGTGACCAGTGAAGATCGAGCCGAGTGTCCGTGACCTTGACCGAGGTCCAGTCGATCACCGCCGGCGATCCATCGCGCGCGATCAGCACATTTGGTAGGAAGTCGAGATGGGTGGGTGCGACGATCGGCTCGACGTCACCGATTCGGTCCATGATCCAGGACCCCGCATTCGCGAACCCCGGATGTCGGTCGATCGCCCGGTCGACGATCCACTCGATCCACTGCAGTGGCGGGTGCCGCGGATCAAACGGTGCCGATGGCAACTGGAGCAGGCCGGCCATTAGTTCGGGGCCGTCCGATCGGGCGGGTGAGTTCGGTCATCGCAACGAGCGTACCGCGCGGTTGGGCCCCGACCGCATGAGGCTGCGGTCGGGGCCCGCTTGGTGGGGTTCGGTGGCTGCGTCCACCGGACGGGATAGGTCAGCCGGCAACCGTCGCGTCCACGACCAGCGTGCCATCGACGATCTCACCGAGAAGCGAAACGGTCTGATCGGTCCAGCTGATGTCGCCCGAGTTGGAAAGGGGTGACGCCAGGACCTCTTCATAGCCGGTGACCGGCAGTGACGGTCCGCCGCACTGCGGAGGGAACGACTCGGCGAGGACCTCGCAGAGTCGCGCTCCTTCGGCGTCGATGAGCAGGAAGCCCTGGACGGCGATCACACCGCTGGCGCCGCCGCCGATGGCGTCGGAGACGGTGAGCCCGCCATCGACCAGCATCCCTGAGCCGGAATCAGGCTGATCCGGGAGGTCGGAGGGAGGCGGCAACTCGTCGCCGCCGATGCCGGGCGTGTCGTTGCAGTCCGGCTCGCCAACGAGACAGGCGCCTGCCGCCGAGGGCGGTGCGTCCTCAGTGGCGGGTCGGGAGTGCTGCGGGGTCGTCGGCGGGAGTGGACTGCCCGTCTCCGCCACATGCCGCGGCAAACACGGCGAGAACGGTCAGGAGGGCAATCGCGCTCAGGTGGGTCTTGGGCTTCATTCGCGTTCCTTCTGGCAGATCGGTTGCTTCCTCGATGTGACGATCGAGCCGGGAGCCAGGTTCCCGGGTCTTCCGGAAAAGTGGCCAACACCGTGTGCTCGGGACTTTCTGCCCTAGGTCCCTCTTCACGGCGCCGGTGACGATCGAATCAGCGAACAAGGAGCCACGCCTGCCCTATCGAACGATCATCGAGCCTTTCCGCATCCACACCGTCGAGCCGATCGACTTCCCGACAGAGGAGGAGCGGCGAGCCGCGTTGGCACGCTCTGGCTCACAACCTGTTCGGGTTGCATGCCGATGAGGTGATCATCGACCTGCTGACCGACTCGGGAACCGGAGCGATGTCGACCGCCCAGTGGGCGGGCATGATGCAGGGCGACGAGTCGTATGCCGGAAGTCGCTCGTTCTACCGATTCCGCGACGCCGTGGTCGGTGTGACCGGTCTCGCTCATGTGATCCCGACCCATCAAGGTCGCGCCGCCGAGCGGATCCTCTTCCAGACCGCAGTGGGAGAGGGAGATGTCGTTCCGAACAACACACACTTCGACACCACGAGGGCCAACGTCGAGTTCCAGGGAGCCGAAGCTCGCGATCTCGTCATCGATGAAGCCCGTGACCATTCATCGGACTATCCGTTCAAGGGAAACCTCGACGTCGACAAACTCGAAGCCACGATCGAGGAGGTCGGGCGCGATCGGATTCCGCTCGTGATGGTGACCGTCACCAACAACTCCGGCGGAGGACAGCCGGTGTCGCTCGCCAACCTGCGAGCCGTGCGGCGGGTGTGCGACGAGCACCAGATCCCGTTCTTCCTCGATGCCTGTCGATTCGCGGAGAACGCCTGGTTCATCAAGATGAGGGAACCCGGACAGGAAGATCGCACGCCCCGGGAGATCGCTCGCGAGATGTTCTCGCTGGTAGACGGGGCGACCATGTCGGCGAAGAAGGACGGTCTCTCGAACATCGGCGGCTTTCTCGCGATGAACGACACCGAACTGGCCGATGCCTGTCGGAACCTGCTGATCCTGACGGAGGGATTCCCCACCTACGGGGGACTCGCCGGATACGACCTCGAGGCGGTGGCGACGGGGATCGAGGAGGTATTGGACGAGGAATACCTCAGGTATCGGACCCGGTCGACCGCCTATCTCGCCGACAAGGTGGACCGGGCCGGCATACCGATCCTCAAGCCGCCGGGCGGCCACGCCGTATACCTCGACGCCGCGAAGATGCTGCCCCACATTCCACCCTCGGAGTTCCCTGCACAGGCGCTGGCGTGCGCGTTGTATCTGGAGGGCGGTGTACGTGGAGTGGAGATCGGCTCGGTCATGTTCGGCAAGCGACTCGAGGACGGCACCGAGGTGGCGGCCGAGAGCGAACTGGTTCGCCTCGCGGTCCCGAGACGCACCTATACGCAGAGCCACATCGACTACGTCGGCGAGGTGATGATTGCAGTGTCGGAGCGGGCCGAACAGCTGCGAGGACTGCGGATCACGCATCAAGCGCCATGGCTCAGGCACTTCACCGCGAGGTTCGAACCCGTCGGATGACACCCGCGGGCCGAAAATGGCTCCGCAGGCTTCGACCCGGCGTGTCAGACTCGGTCCGACCCGGGAGAGGTATGTCGTCGGTCGCCGTCGAAGATCTGAGCAAGACGTTCAAGGTTCCCGTCCGTGAGGAAGGGTTCGCCAACTCGATTCGCGCGCTGGTTCATCGCGAGTATCGCCACGTCGAGGCGGTCCGCCATGTCTCCTTCTCACTGGGCGCCGGCGAGGTGGTCGGGTTCCTCGGTCCGAATGGCGCCGGCAAGACCACGACGCTGAAGATGTTGTCGGGACTGCTCTATCCAAGCAGCGGATCGGCCACCGTGATCGGGTTCGACCCGTCGGACCGCCGGCCTGAGTTCCTGACGCAGGTGGCGCTGATCATGGGCAATCGCAACAGCTTGATGTGGGACCTGCCGGTTGCCGACTCCCTCGACGTGCGGAAGGCGATGTACTCGATCCCCGAAACCGACTATCGGTCGAGGCGGGAACGATTCACCGAACTGCTCGGCGTTGGTGACCTCCTCACCAAACCGGTGCGGAATCTGTCATTGGGAGAACGGATGAAGGTCGAGATCCTGGCGGCGTTGTTGCCGGCTCCGCCGGTGCTGTTCCTCGACGAGCCGACGCTGGGTCTCGACCTCTCCATGCAGAAGCGGATCCGGGGGTTCGTGGCCGAGTATGCCGCTGAAGAGGGTGCCACGATCCTGCTGACCAGCCACTACATGGCGGACGTCACGGCTCTGTGCGAGCGAGTCATCGTGATACACCGCGGCGCTCTGCTCTTCGATGGTGACCTCTCCGACCTCTCCGACCGGTTCGGCGGCGTCAAGACCATCAGCGTGTCGGTCACCGGTGACCTCCCCGATCTGAGCGGCTACGCGACCGTCGTGGACACTTCGCCGTCGAAGGCGGTGCTCGAGGTTCGGCGGGACTCGGTGGCCCGCGTCGCCTCGAGACTGCTCGCCGACCTCGACGTCCTCGACCTCACGATCGAGGACCCACCGATCGAAGATGTGATCGAGAAGACGTTCGCTTCCGGCGACGCCGGCGAACGCCGAGGAGGTGACGGGGGTCGAGGAGGCGGCAACGTGAGGCGACTGCTGCCGGTGTATGCGGTCGAGTTCCGGATGGCGATCCAACGCCAGGCGCAGTACCGGGGCGCGGCGTTCATCAGCATCCTCGGGTTCCTGATCGAGCCGATCGTCTACCTCGTTGTGTGGAGGACTGTTGCTGCCGAGGCCGGATCGATCAACGGGTACGGTGTCGAGGAGTTCACCTCCTATTACATCGTGTGGACACTCGTTCGCGTGTTCAATCTGGCGCTGGCGCCCGGTGCCTGGGATTGGTGGGTCCGGTCGGGGCGAATATCGAACGACCTCCTCCATCCCGTCGATCCCTATCACCGGAATCTGGCGAGCATGGCGGGTGCCAAGGTGGTCTGGATCTCGCTGTGGGTACCGGTCGCGGCAGTCCTGGTGCTGGTGTTCCGACCGGAGTTCTCGCCGAGCCTGCTCGAAGCCGGCACGTTCCTGGTGGCCGCCTGGGTCGGGTATCTGGTCAGATTCAACGTCCTGTGGCTCCTCGGCCTGGTCTCGTTCTGGACGACGCGCGCCGAGGCGCTGATCGCCGTCGTGATCGCGATGGAGCTTCTGCTGTCGGGTCGCCTCGTGCCGATGGCGGTGATGCCCGAGTGGGTCCAGGCGGTGTCCGCGTGGCTGCCGTTCAAATGGACGTTCCAGTTCCCGATCGAAGTGCTCATCGGCAGGCTCTCGACCGCTGAGATCCTGAGCGGACTGGGCGTGCAGCTGGTGTGGGCCCTCGTGCTCGGTGGGGTCATCGTCATCGTCTGGCGCCGGGCGATTCGCAAGTTCACTGCGGTCGGGACCTGAGGTTGATGGCATGGCGATGAAGCAACTCCGTCACTCCCTCGGGATCACGCTCGTCCACTGGCGGCTCGGCGCTCAGTACGAGGTTCAGTATCGGCTGAACTTCGCCCTCCAGCTCGTCGAGTCGGCCGTGAGGCTCGTCACCGGAGTGGTGGCCATCCAGTTGGTCTTCGGGTTTGCTCGGGATCTGCGGGGATGGTCCGAATCCGAGCTCTTGGCGGTGCTCGGCGTTCACATTCTCCTCGGCGGGATGTTGGCGACGTTCGTGATCCCCAACATGTTCACCTTCATGTTCGAAGTCCGCGAGGGTGAACTCGATTTCGCTCTCGTCCGACCGGTCGATTCCCAGTTGTTCATCTCGACTCGTCAGATCCGGTTCTGGAATGTCGTCGACATCGCCGTCGGTGTCGTCGTGCTCAGCTGGGCGCTCTCGGGTATCGCCGGCGACCTGAGCGCGCTCGATGTGGCCATCTTCGTGTTCGCCCTCTTCTGTAGCGGGCTGATTCTCTACGCGGTATGGATGGCATTCACGACAACGGCGTTCTGGCTGATCGATGTCGACGAGATGGCCAACCTCATCACCGGGCTCTATGACGCCGGGAGATGGCCGATCCGCGTCTATCCGCTGTGGCTCCAGGGAGCGTTGACGGTGGTCGTCCCTCTCGGTGTTGCTATCACCGTTCCGGCTGAAGCGCTCACCGGTCGTCTCACCCTTCCAACGTTGGGGTTGCTCGTGGTGATCGCAGTGGTCTCGGTGTCGTTGAGCCGCGCCTACTGGCGGTTCGGTGTCCGCAACTACTCAGGGGCGTCAGCGTGAGGGCTGCATCGAGTCGACGAGACTCAGCGCGATGCAGTCCAGTTCCTGTCGAGTCGGTTCACGCCCTCAGTCTGGAACGACGGCGACGGCCTTCAGCTCGAGGATGAGCCTGGGGTCTGTTGCAAGCCGGACGATTTCGATCGACGTGCTTGCAGGCCGGTGGTCACCGAGGTACCTGGCCATCGCGCGGTTCACTCCGTCTTGGTTTGTCGCCTGATCGACCATGAATCGAGTCAATTCGATGATGTCGGTCAGCTCTCCCCCCGCGGCATCGAGGACGGTGCGCAGATTCTCCATGCACATCGATGCTTGTTCCTCTGGGTCGCTCGGGATGTCGTCAAACTCCGAGGCAATATGTGGGTGCGTGTGGTAGACCGGTGCGGCAGTCACGCCTGCGAGATACACGATCTTTCCTCCGGTGACCTTGATCGCCGGGGTATATGGCATGTTGAACCGGGGTTCGTTTTCCTGGGTGTGGATGTATTCGTAGTTGCCCATTGGCCTCTTCTCTCCTTGTTCGATGTTCTATGTTCGATCAATCCCAGTCGAGGAATGTGGGAAGCCTTCCTCTCTCTCGAAGGCTTCCCACGATTCCGAGTGGGAAGAACAAGAGAACCAGGATGAGGATGACCCCGGTCACGACGATGTTCAGTTCTGACGAGCCGAACTGCACAACGGAGAACTCATTGATGATGACCAAGAATATGGCTCCGACGACCGGGCCGGCAACCGTGCCACGCCCACCGATGATCGCCATCAGAACCATTTGCGCGGCGATCGCAATGGTGAAGAAGATCGACGGTCGAAGGTAGGTCAAGGAGTACCCCCAAATCGCGCCGGCCACGCCTGGGAAGAAGGCGCTGAGCGTATATGCGATGACCTTGTATTTCCGTGTATCGATACCCAGCACCTCTGCCTTGATCTCGTCTTGGGCGATTGCCCGGAGACCGAGACCGAGCTTCGAGTGGGCGACCTTCCACGACAGAAGGACGGAGCTAACCGCGGCCGACAAGCATGGCGAGATAGAACGGAACACGCGCCCACTCGCGCGAGAATTCGGGAAGCGGGAGGCTCAAGCCATTGGATCCGCCGACGTACTCCCAGTTGTCGAAGATCAACGCGGCCATCAACAGGAGAGCAAGCGTCGCGATGATGAAGGCTGGTCCACGGGTTCGGAGCGTGATCAGGCCGACGCCGATGCCCACCGCCATTGCGACGAGACCTGCGAGCGGTGCCGAGATGAAGGGCGACCATCCCTGGTACACGAGGAGGGCACCAGCGACGTACCCCCCGATGCCGAAGAAGACGTTGTTACCGAGCGAGATGTATCCCGCGTAGCCTCCGATGAGGTTCCAACTCGTTGCGAGCGCAACCCACATCATGCTGATCGTCGCCATTTGCATGATGTAGTTGAATGTTCCGCCGATGAGCGGACGAGCAAACGGAAGCAAGACGAGAAGCAGGAGAAACATCGCTACGACGATGCCCTTGGATCTGCTGCTCTTGCTGGTGCTCTGGCTGCTGGTGGAATCGGAGGTTCTTGTCTCGCTCATCAGACGGCCTCTTTCTCCCCGAATAATCCTTGAGGTCTGATCAGGAGGATGACAAAGAGAGCGAGATAAAACGTCATCGGTGACCACGTGGATCCGAATGCATCACTCACGAAAGCGGCGAGCACTGCGAGGAAGAGCGAGCCGACGACGGCGCCCTTGAGGCTCCCGAGGCCGCCGAGGACGATGAGCGAGAGAAGCAGCGAGATCCAGCGCCAGTGCTGCCCGGGGAAGAAGGTGAACAGATAGCTGAGGAGGGAGCCCGCGGCACCAGCCAACGCCATTCCAATTCCGAAGGAGATCGTGGAAACCCGGTGCACGTTCACGCCGACGGTCTGCGCAGCCGTTCGATTCTGCGTCGTTGCCTGGATTGCGTAGCCGGTCTTCGTGTACCTGAGAAATGCCCAGAGACAGGCAAGGAGCACCATGCTCGCCAGCGCCCCATACAGCTGACCCTTCGGGATGAAGAGGTCGCCGATCAGAAATGCCTCAGTCGAATAGGTCGGGCTGGTCGAGCGAAAGATCCCCGTGAAGGAATACCCCATCAGGCCCTCCAAGACGAGTGCAATTCCGAACGTCAAGAGCACCGTCATCTCGCTGTATCGATCGCTTCCTTCGAGGAAAGGAAACAGTGAGCGGTATACGACCACGCCAACGAGAAACATCGCGGGCATCGTCACCAAGAGTGATACGAACGGGTCTACGCCCAACTCCGTGTATAGGAAGAACGAGGCATAGGCGGCGAGGAGCATGAACGCGCCGTGGGCGAGATTCACGATGCGCATCACTCCGAAAAGGATCGTCAGGCCGGATGCCATGAGCGCGTACACCCCGCCGAGCACCAGTCCGAGGATGAGGGTTTGAAGGATGCTCACTCGACGACCGGCGCCTTTCCCATGTAGAGCTCCCGGATTCGGGGGTCGCCCAGAATGGCGTCAGCCGTCCCTTCGAAGCGTTTTGAGCCGAGATCGAGAACGAAGGCCCAATCGGAAACCGCGAGACCGCGCTCGACACTCTGCTCGACCAACAAGACAGTGATCCCGAGATCGTTCAGATTGCTGATGACGTCGAAGATCTGGTCGGCAGCTTGAGGCGCAAGACCGAGACTCGGCTCGTCGATCATCATGAGATCGGGTTTGGTCATCAGGGCCCTGCCCATGAGGAGGATCTGCTGTTGTCCCCCCGATAGCGTTCCGGCCAGTTGCCGCTCCTTCTCGGCGAGGATCGGGAACCTGTCGAAAGTCTCTTCGATGCGGTCCCGCACGACAGATCGATCTGGTTCGAGGTACCCCCCCATGACGAGGTTCTGGCGAACGGTCATCTTCGTGAAGAGACTCGGATCCTGCGGAACAAAACAGATTCCTCTCTTCAGGAGCTGGTCCGGCCGCAATCCGCCGACCGGCTTCGCCGTGAAATCGAACCGCACCCGATCGAGGAGCGAGAATTCCGCCGATCAGCTTGAGGAGCGTCGACTTGCCCGCACCATTCGGGACCGATGATGCAATAAGTGCGGCCCGCTTCGACATCGAGACTGAGGCCCCGGAGGATGTCCGGACCGTGGCCGTAACCCGCTGTCACCGATTCCACTTCTAGAAGCACCTCAGACCCTCCCCAGGTATGCATCGAGAACGATGGGGTCCTTCTGGACCGTGGCCGGATCGGCCTGAGTGAGCACGGCACCATGGGCCATCACCACGACCGAGTCGCAAAGCCGCATGACCAGGTCCATGTTGTGCTCAACGATGAGAAAGGTGACGCCATTCGATCTGAGGGTCCTGATCCGATCGATGATCCTCTCCAGCAGTGCTGGATTGACTCCTCCGGCGGGCTCATCGAGCAAGACGAGCCGCGGCTCCGGCATCATTGCTGAAGCGAACTCGAGCAGTTTGCGTTGGCCGTAGGAGAGATCGGAGGCCACGGCATCAGCGAGATGGTCGATGCCCACGAACTCCAGCAACTCCATGGCTCTGGACGTCTCGCGAGTCGCCATCTTTGAACTGAACAAGCGCCACAGACTCGAAGGCGGCGCTGCCGCCACCATGTTTTCGAGGACGGTGAGGTCAGCCAGCCCGCGAGTGATCTGGAAGGTTCGGCTCATGCCTTGCTTCGTGATCCGGTTGGGAGCAAGGCTCGAGATCTCATTGCCCGCGAACCGAATTGACCCGCGGTCCGGTCGCAGGACACCGCTCACCATGTTGAACGCGGTCGTCTTGCCAGCTCCGTTCGGCCCGATGAGGGCGGTGATGGATCCTGTCTCAACTGTGGAAAGTTGCTCCATTCACCGCCCTCAGGCCGCCGAATGCCTTGTGGATGTCGGCTATCTCAAGCAAGGAATCGCCTCGTCCAGATCGCCTCGTTCGTCACTTGGCTTGAATCTGGCAGATCACCAGCCGGGCTTTGGCCAGAGAAGGTCGGTGGCAGTCGAGTACGCGTCGCCCCGAGGGAACACGAATTCCAGATTGCCGTCCTGCCATTGGAGAAGCAGCACATCACGTCCTGCGGTCAAACCCAGATCGTCCCAGTAGTAGGGGCCTTGCATCGTCTGCACAGGGTCATCTGCAGTTCGGCTGTCGAGCCAGTCCCGAATCGCGGTGTTGTCTGTGGACCCGACCGCCTCGATCGCCTGCGCCATGGTCTGGCACACGACGAATGCCTGGCTGTGGTCCTCGTTGGCGGGCTCACCTATGCGGCTCTCGATCTCGCGGGCGAAATCCGCATTCGTGAAGGGCTCGCCTGCCAGATCTCCTCCCCAATCGATGGCCGGATCCCAGGTGCTCCACACCATGATGCCGTTGGCGGCGTCGCCCAGCTGTTCGGCGAACTCCGAGTATGTGCCTTGGCTGAAGAACGCAGCCTTTGGCTGGTAATCCACCGTCTGCATCGCGCGAACGATGTCGAGCTCACCAGGTGGGAGGGTGAGCGCAAAGAGCATTTCCGCGCCGGAGCTCTTGACCCGATTGGCAAGTGATACCCAATCGGTGAAGTCAGCCGGATACTGCTCCTGGAAGACGAGGTCGATGCCGACCTCCTCGAGGTAGCCGTCGCCGAAGTCGACGACGTCATCGGATCCGGGAATCCCCAACTCGCCGCCGACGAGGCCAAGCGAGATGCTGTTGGTGAAGAAGTCGTCCTGATAGATGACGGCAGCGGAGGCTGGGAACTCGTCCTCGGGGATCAGCCCCTGGTCCCGGTAGTACGCCAGGACATCAGTCGGCGTTTGACCGATGTAGTTGATCGGCTTCAACGTGAACCCGAAGTTGTACTCGAAGCCGCGCGAGTGTGACTGGAGCGAGCTATCTGAAGGTTCTGGGTACACCATCTGGGCCTGCTCGGCCAGCGCAGAGGCTGGGAACGAGAGCAGAGTCGAGAAAGTCCCGAGCAGGATGTCGGCGTTGTCGACATTGATGAAGCGATCGGTCTGAGCGACCGTGGTCTCGGGATCTGACTGATTGTCCGACACGATGAGCTCGACTGGACGGCCAAGGAGCCCGCCTCGTTCGTTGATGATGTCGACGCAAGCCTGATAGCCCTGCTCGTGGAGGGTCCCAGGCACGGAGAAGCCGCCGGTCAACGGCAGCGAAGACGCAAACACGATCGGGTCGGACGATGGCTCCTCGGTCGTCTCCGTCGTCGCGCCCGGCTCGGTCGAGCCCGTGGTTGTGTTTGTCGTATCGGTTGCGCCGGCTGTCGATGCCGTCGTGTCGCTCGTCGAGTCGCCACAGCTCGCGACGATCAGCGCCAGCACGGATAGCACTATCAAAGTGGCTCTTCTCACGTTTTGACTCCTTCGTTCGTTATCGGGACAGTACTGAGGTAGTGCGAGCGAGTGGTCCGCTCGCGGTTGAGGGTTTGGTTTCTGGGTTGTTGCCTTCCGTTTCGGAGCGCATCGACATCGGGCCTCATGCGGAGATCAACCCGGCTCTCTGCGCTGCCGCCCTTCCGCGGCCCCGTGCATCATCGAGAATGGAGGTCAACTCATCGGGGGTGACGATTGCGTATTGGCGATCCTCCAGGACGGGGACGCCATCGACGAACACATGGGTGGCATCGAGTCCTCGCACCGAGTGCACGAGTGCGCCCACCACCCCGTAGTTGACGGTCGACCATGGCGTCGTGATGTCGAAGACCGCGATGTCAGCTCGTTTTCCGACCTCGATCGATCCGATCTCGCCCTGCATTCCGATCGATCGTGCCGCTCGGATCGTCGCCATCTCGAGGCTGGTCCATGGATCGAGCCCCATGGGGTCGAGGTGAAGCTGGTTCTGGAACAATCGAGCGGCCTTCATCTGCTCAACCATGTCGACTGATGTGTCGACCATCGGCCCATCAGTACCGAGCGCCACGTTCACGCCACCCTGGAGCATCCGCTTGACAGGAGTGATTCCGCCTCCCCTGGTTGCCTCACTGGTTGGCGTATGAGAAACGCTCGAGCCCGCATCGGCGATCAGTTCGATGTCGCGATCCCTCACATGAATGGCATGTGCGAGGAGCCAGCGCGGCCCCAGCACGCCCAGGCTGTGGAGGTACTCGATATCGGTCCGTCCCATCTCGATGACGAACTTCAAGTAGCCCTGGTCGCGGGACATCGTGCCCCCGGCGACATGGTCGGTGATGACGGTATCGAGGCGGCGCGCAAGGTCGTCGCCGCGTTGAATGAGTTCTGCGGAAGAAGTCTTCAGCGCCACCCAGTGCGCCGTCGACTCGATGGCGAATCCAACGCGAATGCGGCCGTTGCCTTTGCCATCCCATCGTCCATGAATGTCTTCGGCGAGAGACAGCTGGTCATCGAGTTCCCAGGCCCTGATCTCCTTCGCGAACAACTGCCGCATGCCCATCCGATCGACTGCGTTCAAGATGGCCGTGACGTGCGGCTCTTGAGTCGTGGTGACCATGTGGTTCACCGACGTCGTGGTTCCTGATCGGATCATCTCCAAGCACGAGAGCAGGCTCGCCGTCTCCAGATCCTCCGCCGAGAGGGAGTTCCCGCCCGGGACGAGCAGGTCTGAAATCCATTGCTCGAGCAGCATGCCCTCGCCGAGGCCCTTGAAGAGGTTGTACCAGTGATGCTGGTGGGTGTTGACGAATCCGGGTATCACAACTGAGCCAGAGACGTCGATGACGCGGTCCGCCCGGCGATCCGGTGTCCCCGCACCCACTTCAGCCACCTCGCTGCCGTCGATCAAGACATAACCAGGATCGAGAACCGTGCGGGCGGAGTCCACCGGAACGACCGCGCCACCCTTCAGTAAGACTGTGGTCACGGTTGATCCTCTCCTGGCGAGTTGTGGCGAACTGGTGAGCTCATGAGCCGCACCGTCGAACCTATCCCGACTGTAACGTGGGAGCACGGATCCTGCAATCGATTGTGAAGCCGGTCCGTTCTCGGTACGCTTTGCCGTGCATGCGACCGGTCATCAGATTCCAGGACCTCCCCAAGATCCGTTCGACCAGGGATGGCCGAGATCGCGTTGACCTGGTCACCGAGGAGCTCTTCGGGATCACCGATCTCAAAGCCGATCACATCACCTATCACCCCGGCGACACTGCGGCGGCCCACTATCACATCGGCGCCAAGCACTTCTTCTTCGTCGACTCGGGCGCAGGGCATCCTCCATCTCGGCGATGAGGTTCATCCGTTGTCGAAGGGAGATGTCGCGCTCGCCGACGACGGGGTCGTCCACTGGTTCGAGAACACCAGCGACGAGGCGTTCTCGTTCTACGAGCTGTGGGTGCCGATGCCACGTGAGACGATCTGGGTGGTGGAGGACGATCAATGAACATGGGAACGAGTGACGTGAGTTCACGTCCATCGACCGCCATCAGACCGGAGGCTGGATGACCGGCCGCTCATCACCGGGACCGGTGCGTATGTCGCCGACCTGATCGATGCCGACACGCTGCACTGCGCCTTCGTGCGCAGCCCGGTCGCGCACGGTCGCATCACGTCGATCGACGTCGACATGGCCACCGACATCGAGGGCGTTGTCGGGATCTTCACTGCCGAGGACCTTCAGATTCAGGACATCCCGGCGGTGACCGGTCGTGGCGTCGGAGCCGACTACATGACCCGGCCGGTGCTGGCCCGTGACAAAGTGCGCCATGTCGGGGATCCCGTGGCAGTGGTCGTCGCCGACTCGGCTCGGGCTGCCGTCGACGCCGCCGATCTCGTGTGGCTCGACGTCGACGAGCTCCCGGCCCTCACCGACCCGGAGACTGCTGCCGACTCCGAGGTTCATCTGTTCGATGGCGGGTCCAACATCGTTGGCCGGCTCCATCTTGCCGAAGGAGCCGAGCCGGACGCTTCCGCCGGCGGTGTCGGTGACGGTGCGTGTCGAGAGTCAGCGCCTCGCCCCGATGTCGATCGAAACGCTGGGCATCCTGGTGGATGCCACCGAGCAGACACTGCGGGTGTGGTGTGGGCATCAGGCTCCTCATCGCCTCAGGAACCAACTCTCAGCGATGCTCTCGATACCCCATGACGATGTCCGGGTGACCATCCCCTCAGTCGGCGGAGCCTTCGGGATGAAGGGCATGCTCTTTCCCGAATACCTCGTCGTCACCGAGGTGGCGCGACGGCTGGGACGCCGGGTCGCGTGGATCCAGGGTCGACGAGAGCAGTTCGTGTCGGGCACCCATGGCAGAGCCCAGCGCCATCGGGTGACACTCGAAGGTGACGCCGACGGTCGGATTCGGAAGGCTCACGTCGATCTTCTCGCCGACACCGGGGCATACCCGCACAACGGCTCGGCCGTGCCGATGTTCTCGCGCCTGGTTGTCACCGGGATGTACGACATCGAGCGAGTGGAAGTCGACACCACCATCGTGGTCACCAACCAGGCGCCGACCGGCTCCTATCGCGGCGCTGGACGGCCGGAGGCGGCACTGGCGATCGAGCGGGCGATCGACGCGTTCGCTCGGGAAGCGGGCCTCGACCCGCTCGACGTGAGGATGACCAACCTCATCCGGACCCTTCCCCATCGCACGCCAACCGGCGCCGTCTACGACTCAGGGGACTACGCCGCTGCCATCCGGCGCGCCACCGAGATGATCGGCCTCGATTCGGTTCGCTCCGAGCAACAGGATCGGCTCGGTACGGGCGCCGACCCTGTCGGCTTCGGGATGGGGGCGTTCATCGAGCGAGCCGGGGGAGCGATCGAGTCCGGCGAGTATGCCAAAGTCGAGGTCACCGACGATGGGATCGTCGTCAGGACCGGCTCTACCGACACCGGCCAGGGCCACTCGACGGCGTGGACCCAGGTGGCAACGTCCATCTTCGGGGAAATTCCGGTGCAGGTGGTCGCAGGTGACACCGACGAAGTCGCAGACGGCGTTGGCTCCTTCGCGTCTCGGTCGACGCAGATCGGTGCGTCGGCGGTCCGGCGGATGTCCGAGAGTGTTCTCGAGCAGGCCAGGCAGCGGGCCGCCGACCGACTGGAGGCGGCCGTCGTCGACATCGAGTACGAGACAGGAGTCTTTCGGGTCGCGGGTGTCCCCGACAGTGGAGTGAGCTTGTTCGACCTCCTGCCGGACGGCGAGATCGCCGACGAGGAGATGTACGTCCCCGGTGCGCAGACGTTCCCGTACGGAGCACACGCGGCCGTGGTCGAGGTTTCACTCGAGACGGGCGAGGTCACGGTTCGGCACCTGGTCACCGTCGACGACTGCGGGGTGGTCATCAACCCGATGCTCGTCGAGGGCCAACTACACGGATCGGTGGCCCAAGGGCTGGGCCAGGCACTGTTCGAGACGATCAGGTACGACGACTCCGGACAACCCCAGACCGCCACGCTCATGGACTACATGACACCGCACGCGCCCGATTTCCCAACTCCGGAAGCCGATCACCTCGTCAGCCCTGCTCCGTCCAACCCGCTCGGAGCCAAGGGCACCGGCGAGGCCGGATGCATCGGGGTTCCCCCGGCCGTACTCAACGCCGTGCTCGACGCGTTGGCTCCCTACGGGGTGCATGATCTCCAACTTCCGCTCAGTCCGCATCGAGTGTGGACGGCGATCCAGGAGGCCCGCTCCCGTGCCTGATGTCGAAGCAGTGGTTCGAGGGGCCGTGGTCCAGGCGGCTCCGGTGTTTCTCGACCGTGAAGCCACCGTCGAGAAGGCGATCTCCCTGATCGAAGAGGCGGGCCGGAACGGCGCCGAGATCGTCGCCTTCCCCGAAGGGTTCATTCCGGCCCATCCCGTCTGGTTCCACTTCCATTCGGGAACCGATCGACGGGGGACCGAGCTGTCCGTCGAGTTGTTCAAGAACTCTGTCGAGGTGCCGGGGCGCGAGGTGGAGGCGCTGGCGGATGCAGCTGCGAGAGCCGGAACCTACGTCGTCATGGGGGTCTGTGAGAAGCTTCCGGGGACCTTCGGGACGATGTACAACACCCAGGTCTTCATCGATCCCGTCCACGGGTACGTGGGGAAGCATCAGAAGCTGGTTCCAACGGTGGGTGAGCGCCTGGTGCACCGCGCCGGCGGCCCCGAGACCTTCGGAGCGTTCGACTCACCGTTCGGACGTGTGTCGGGATTGATGTGTGGAGAGAATTCGAACCCGCTGGCGATCTTTGCGCTGACTGCCGAATCCACCCGGATCCATGTGATGGCATGGCCGAACCACTTTCCGAAGCCGGCCCTCCCGATGCCCGAAATCTCGCTGACCGCGGCGAAGGCATTCGCCCAGATGTCGAAGGCGTGGGTCCTGAGCGCATCGGCGGTCGTCGATGACCGGGTTCGAGACATGGTCGCCGCCGACGACGCCGACCGCGAGTTCCTCGCCCGGGACGACATCGGTGGTGGCTCGTGCATCGTGGCACCGGACACCCGGGTCGTCGCCGGCCCGCTGGTCGGCAACGAAGAGACCATTCTCTACGCCGACATGGATCTCGAGGTCGGCGTCAAGATGAAGCTGCGCCACGATCTCGCCGGTCATTACAACCGGCCTGATGTGTTCAGACTGCTGGTGAACAAGGGCGCGCTCCCGCTGATGCAGTCGATGGCCGGAGATGAGTTGGCCGGACCCGGCACCCCCGCGCTCGACACCCCCGACCCGAGGATGCTGGAGCTCGGCTCGGACGACTGACCGTCGGCCAGATGCGAGGCCCGGTTACGCGGTCGGTTTCGTACGATCGACCCGATGGACGAGCGAATTCTGTTGGATTCTGGCGACGAGGCGCGTCCGCCCCCGGACGGGACCGGATCGCCCGCCGGCTGGTGGGTTGCGGCGGCGTTGATCGCTGCAGTCGTGATCGTCACGAGCCAGGGTGCAGACTTCGCTGTACCGGACTCGTCATTGATCGTCGAGCCGTTTTCGCCACCGACCGGCCGATGGGTGGAGACGGTCCTCGGGGAGGGCGGGTCTTTCACGGACGTCTCACTGGTGGGGTCGAGAATGATCGCCGTCGGGTCTGGTCTGCGGGTCGACGCATCCCCGTTCGTGTGGGTCTCCGATGGCGGATCCGATTGGGTCTCGGCCTCTGGTCCCTGGCTCGGGGGAGAGGTCATCTCGGCGATCGCTCCGAACGACGAGGCGCAGATCGCCGTCGGCTACCGGCTCGTCGAGCCGTTTGCAGCGGCGGGGCCGGTTGTGACCCCGCGGGTGTGGCGGACCGACGACGGTCTCATCTGGCGAGAGGAGATGACTGTCGGCCTGCCGGCTCGTTCGTCGCTGGTGGGTCTCGAGAGCCATGAGGGTGATGTGATCGCAATCGGCTGGGAGGGACCCGGGCTCCTCGAGCCGGTGGCGCTGCCCGGTCCCGGCTCCATCGGACGCGTGTGGAGGAGTCCCGACGGGCGGACCTGGACCGACGTGACCCCTCTCGGCGACGCCGTGCGCTTCACCGATGTCTTGTCGGCGAGGGGAGGGCTGATGGTGTCGGGGAGCTTCGAGAATGCTCCCGCGATCTGGATGGGCGGCCCGACGTGGACCAGGTCGGTGCTGCCCGGGGACGAGTGGGATGGTTGCGAAGTGGTCGCCGTTGCTGATGACGACTCCGGGTTGGTCGCGATCGTGAGACGGAGCCTGGACCCCGGGGGTGTGTTGTCTGTATGGAAGATCGACGGCGCTGGAGAGTGGGAACTGCTGAATCGATCAGGTTCGCCATCGTCATCGGGGTGGATGGGAGCGATCGGAGGCGACCTCTTCACCGGGGCACCCTTCACCAGGTCGGTGTATGGAGCGGGACCGGAGTTGTGGGTATCGGACGATGGTGATGAGTGGTTCGGGGTCGAGATCACCGGTGGCGTGTCGCCCTGGCCTCCTGCCGCCGTGACACGGATCGTCCGTGCGTCCGACGGTCTCGTGGCATTCGGATCACGCGGTGCCGCACCGACGGTGTGGACGCTGTCCGGCAGCTGAGCGTTGGTTGCGCCCGGGGTTCTCCTGGGCGGTCATCGGAGCATGCGGCTCGGAATGGCGGCCCGTCCTACAAACGATTGCAGGAAGGGCTACCGTATCGCCGATGCAGGGAGTTTCATGACGGGGATAGCGCTGGCAGTGACCGCCGGGATCGGGTTCGGGCTGTTTCAGGCGGTGAACCGCCGGGCCAACCAGAGCATCGACGCATATCTAGCTACGTTCGGCCTCCTGTTCGTTGGAACGGCAGCCCTTTCAGTAGTTGTTGCTCTCACACAGGACCTAGGAGAGCTCGCATCCGCACCGATCTCTTCACTCTTCCTGTTCGCTGCCGCGGGGATAATCCACTTCTACTTCGGTTGGACGTTTCTCACACTCAGCCAACAACATGTCGGGGCATCTCGCACGGGTGCCACCGCTGCCTCTGCCCCCCTGATCGGTAGCGTCCTGGCGTCATTCGCGCTGGATGAACGACTGGGTTGGGTTACTGGAGCGGGAGTGGTGCTCGTGGTGGCCGGTGTTGCTTCCCTTTCACTACGGGAGTTCCAAGTCTTCGGCTGTTGGAGGCAGAGGTACTGTTCCGTGGTATGGAATCGGAGCCGCGACGGTTTGGGGAACAAGCCCACTGTTCATCAGGTGGGGGTTGGAGGGACTCGACTCACCGCTGCTCGGTGTGACGGTTGGGATCAGCGCCGCCACGGTCGCGTACGGGATCTCTCTAGTCGTGACTCGTCGCTGGCGGTTGGGGATTCGAGCCCCCCTCTCTAGCATTGGATGGCTTGGGCTTGCCGGGCTGCTCGTCGCAGCGGCGATAGCGTTCCAGTGGGCCTCATTCGATGCAATCACCGTTGCCGTGGCGATCACACTGCATCAACTTGCAGCGCCCGTTGTCATCCTGGTGGCGCCGCTGGTCGTAGGGCGTGAAATGGAGCCAATCACGCCGGCTCTCGTAATTGGCGCCGGACTCGTCATGTCGGGATCGATCCTCGTCATCCTCGCCTAAGCGGAGATCCTCGATCTCCGGTACCAATGAGAAAGGGCCCGCCGATCGGCGGGCCCTTTCTGCCGTTTCGTGTCTTCGCCTCAGAGAGACTCGACGTTCTCCGAGCCGGAGCTGAGGTCGGCCGACGGATTGATGTCCAATCCGAGTGCCGTCTGTGCGACATGCAGGCCCGACACGTCGAAGTAGCCTGCGCCACCTGTCGTTGATGTCCGGTGCGACGTTCCCGAAGGGGATGACGAACTCCATGAGCCGGTCCATCTCTGCCGGGTCGAAGCCGAGGTCCTGCGTCATCGTCCGGTTGTCGATCTGGTACACGGCGTCGTCGAAGAACGCATCCGGAAGATCGATCTCGAACTCCTCCGACAGGATCCGGGTCAGATCGTCGAAGTTGTTGGGATCCTTCACCCACCGCTGCGCATTGATGTAGGCGTACGCCCATGCAGCAGGGAAGTCGGGATCCGCATCGATGGCTTCCTGGGTCATCGCGAACCCGAACTGCGGAAGGGGGAGGAAGTCGTTGTACAACGCGCTTCCACCGGCTTCGACTGCGAGCGGGATGTGGCGGGCGAATGCGATGGTCGCATCGATCTGCCCGGTCAGCATGGCCTGCACCCAGTCGTTGGATCCACCGGTCATCTCCGTCGCGATGACGTCGTTGGCCGGGTCGAGCCCGAGATCTTCGAGCATGTACTTGGCGAACGCCTCGTTGACGCCACCCGCACGGCCGGTGCCCACCCGCTTGCCGCGGAGGTCGTCGGCTGTGGTGATGCCCTCATTGGCGATGAGGATCAGCGCCTGGGAGCCGAGGTTGATGTTGAGCATCTTGGCATCGAGGACGTCCTTGTCGATCGCATCGAACAGGACGTCCGAGTCGAAGCCGGCGATCTTGTAGTCGCCCGCGACCATCGGCACAACCGGGTCATCGGCGTCGTTGACCTCGAAGCCCCTGATCCCCACTTCTTCGAAGAAGCCGAGTTCCTCGGACTGTCCGATGAACAGCGGCGACCGGAGCATCCGGTTCGGGTTGTTGTACCCGACCGTGAACCCGGTGGCGTCGACCTGAGGAATGCTGGATCCAGCAGTGGTCTCTGGCGCCATGGTCGTAGCGCTGCCCCCACCGCCCGCTGTCGTAGCGGGAGCCGCCGTTGTCGTCGTTGCAGCGTCATCGGTGCCACAGGCTCCGAGCGCGACCGCGCCGACCGCCAGGCCGCCCATTCCGAGGAAGCGTCGTCGGGAAATTCCCCCGCTCTGCTCTAGTTCAGATTTGCTCATTGGGTTTCTCTCTCCCTATGTCTCGTCAGGCCTTACTGGCCTGTCTCCACGGTGCGATCTTCGATTCCATCGATCGCGTTCCCTGCACCAACACCAAGGCGAAAATCGCGAGACTCACCAAGGCGGCGTATGTGAGGGCACCATTGAATCCGCGCGCTGCGCGGAAAATCAGCCAGCCGAGGCCACCGTCCTTGCTGGCTCCCGTCAGGAACTCAGCGATGACGACACCGACCAGCCCGCGACTGAGGGCGAGCTGGACTCCGGTGACCACGAACGGAAGCGTGTAGGGCAGAACCACCTTCTGGTAGAGCTCGCGGCGGCTCGCGCCGAACACTCGTGCGGCGTTGATCAGGGATTGCTCGGTCGTCTTGACTCCTGCCCAGGTGTTGATGATCACCGGGAAGATGGCAGTTGCGATCACGAGGGCGTATTTGATCTCGTCTCCGAGGCCCATGAAGAGCACCAACACCGGGAAGATGGCGATCCTCGGGAGCGACGACAGCGTCCAGACATACGGGCTCAGGATGGCGTCTGCCCACTTGCTGCCGCCCATCATCAGGCCGATGGGGATACCGACCACGATCGAGATGGCGAGGCCGACCGCATACACCTGGAACGTCACCATGAAGTTCTTGGCGATGACGAAGTTCTGCAGCAGGTCGAAGGTGTTGTTGGAGTCGCCCCCGCCGCCCAACCAGCCGATCTTGAGGGCGGATGCCATGTCAGTGAACTTGGGGATGAAGGCCGGCTGGTCGTACCAGCTGGCGAAGATCTGCCACAGAATGGCGAAAATCGTGAGGTTGATGAGCGTGATCACCGCGTACCGGCTCCGTCGCCAGATCCGCTCCGCGGTCCACTCCGCATCGCGCAGTCGAGGCGACGATGAGATCGCCGCGTCTTCGGTTCCCTTGCTCGACGCTGTCACCTGATCGGTCACTTCACCACTCCTGCTCGTGCTCCGAGGGCCTCGTCCTTGACCAGTCCCCACAAATGCTGCCGCAGCTCGCCGTACTCGGGATACCGCGTGATCTCCCCCTCGGCCAAACGGGGGCGTTCGAGGTTGACGTCGATGATCTCGCGCACCGTCCCCGGTCGGTGAGAGATCACTGCGACCCTGTCACCGAGGCTGATGGCTTCGTCGATGGAGTGCGTGATGAAGATGACCGTCTGTTTCGCCTCCATCACGAGAAGCTCGAGCTGTCCCTGGAGCACCTCGCGGGTCATCGCGTCGAGTGCGCCGAATGGCTCGTCGGCGAGGAGGAGCTTGGGCTGGGTGACCATCGCTCTGGCGATGCCGACCCGCTGACGCATGCCTCCGGACAGCTCATGTGGATAGGAGTTCTCGAAACCCTGGAGGCCGACGTTGGAGATCATCTCGCTGATCTCGTCGTCGATCTGATCGGATGTCAGGCCGCTGTCGCGCAATTCGAATGGCATGCGAACGTTTTGCTCGACGGTTCTCCACGGCATGATGGCGTAGTCCTGGAAGACCATCGCCCTGTCCCGCGATGTTCCCTCGATCGGCTTGCCGTCGTAGGTGACGGTGCCCTCCCACGGCTCCAGCAAACCGGCGACGGCGTTGATGAAGGTGGTCTTGCCGCACCCTGATGGGCCGACGAGAACCATGAACTCGCCCTCGTGGATGGTGAGATTGATGTTGGACAGTGCCGTCAGGAGCTTGCGCTCCCGTTCCAGCTCGTACCCAACGGTCAGGTTCTCTGCCACGACGAGCGGCTTGCCTCGTGACGAGGATCCAGACGATGTCACTGTGTTTGCCTCCGAACCGACCGCAATCGTTTGCAGACTGAAAGCTACTCCCCTGAAATCAAGGTTTCAACAAATCGCCACAATTTCTTCTCGACCGGTTGATCCAGTATCACACACCGAGCAGGCTACGAGCGTTGTCTCGCAAGATCTTCGGGCGGATCGAGTCCTTGATCGGGAGTTCGGCGAATTCGGAGATCCAACGGTCGACGTCGATCACCGGCCAGTCGCTGCCGAACAGGACGCGGTCCTGGATGAGGCTGTTGGCGTAGTGAACGACCTCGGCCGGGAAGTACCGGGGAGCGAACCCCGAGAGATCGATCCAGATGTTCGACTTGTGCCAGCACGCGGCGAGCGCCTCGGAGTGGAAGGGCCAGCCGGGGTGGGCGTGGATGATCTGCAACTCGGGGAAGTCGGCAGCGAGGTCATCGAGGTAGGGGATCGCCCGTCCCGCCTCGAGCTTGTAGCCCATCCCACCGGGACGTCCCGCGCCGGCCCCGGCGAACCCCATGTGGAACATCACCACCAGGCCCAGCTCCTGGCACACCTCCCAGATCGGGTAGAAGGTCTCGTCGTTGAGGAGGAAGTGCTGGCGCACCGGGTTGAGCTCGCCCACGCCCCGGATCCCGAACTCGGCATGACATCGTCTGATCTCCTCGATCGCCGCGTGACCCTTGTGGGGGTCGATACCGGCGAAGGGGATGAACACGTCGGGGTGATCCACGGTCGCTTGGCCGATCAGATCGTTCGGCGCGCCGGGAACGCCGGAGGTCGTCTCGTCGTCCGAGTTGCACAGGACGGCCATCATGCGGCGATCGCGAAACATGTCGGCCTGCTCAGCGAATGAGACCGGGGAGCGCTCTTGTTGGAAGTGCTCGCCCATCTGTCGGCGGCGGGCGCCCATGGCGGCCAGGAACTCTTCGGTCTGTGGGTGGGTGTGGATGTCGATGGCGACGACGTCGTCACGGTGCAGCGGCATTCAGATCACTTCTCTTTCGCGGAGGTCACGTATCTCCTCCTGGGTGAATCCGTGGTCGGCCAGGACCCGCTCGGTGTGCTGACCGAGGTCCGGTGCTGGCGGGTCGATGTGAAGCGGTGATCCGCTCATCTGGAACTGCGGGCCGACCTGGCGAAGGGGGCGTTCGTCGGGGCCGAGGTCGAGGCTCTCGACGATACCGAGCTCGATCACCTGCGGATCGTCGAACAACTCGTCGAACCCGTTGATCGGACCGTGCGGAACGTCCGCTCGCTCGAGGATGTCGAACCACTCGTCCCGTGTCCGGCTTCGGGCGGCCGCCTTGAGGGTTCGGTCGAGGGCGGTGTAGTTGTCGTGGCGGGCGGAGCGGTCCGCGAACTTCGGGTCATCGCGGAGTTCGATGAGGTCGAACGCCTCGGTGACCGCCAGCCAGAACTTCTCGGGCACCGACATGTGGACGACGAACGGCAGGCTGTCCGAGGAAACCAGTCCGTACGCCTGGGCCCGTCGCTGGCGGGTGTTCGAGACCGTGACCTGCCCCTGATCGAGGAAGACGGATCCGGGCTCGGCGAGCAAACCGATCACGGACCGGAGCATCGAGACATCGACGAACTGGCCCTTCCCGGTCTCGTGCCGCTCATAGAGCGCGGCCAGGATCCCATGAACGGCGGACAGCCCGGCGAGGAGATCGGAGAAGGCCGGGCCCACCGGTTGCGGGCTCTCGAGGTCGATCAGCTGGGAGAACAGCCCGCCCATGGCGGAGATGACGGTGTCGTACGCCGGGCGCCCCGCATACGGTCCGGTGGCTCCGAATCCGGTGATGGCGCAATACACCAGACCGGGGTTTCGCTCCGACAGCGTCGACCAGCCGATCCCGAGGCGATCCATCACACCCGGTCGGAAGTTCTCGAGAACGACATCGGCCGAGTCGGCCATCCGCAGGAACACCTCGGCTCCGCCGGGTTGCTTCAAGTCGAGCGTGATCCCCCGTTTGGTCCGGTTGTACACCGCGAACTGGGGGCTGTGGTCTCGATCCCCCGATTGCCAATGGCGCATCGGGTCGCCTGTCCCGGGCGGTTCCACCTTGATGACGTCGGCGCCCAACTCGCCAAGCAGCTTTCCGGCGACCGGGGCGGCGATGTAGCGCGACAGTTCGAGGACCCGGACACCGTCGAGGGACCCGCTCATGCGTCGAGGCCCTCGGGAACCGTGTCCCTGATCAGCCGATCCCGGTGGTGGAGTCGCTCGTAGATCGGCACCGCCTTCGAGACCAACGAGTACACCGGGCAGCGGGCGTTCGCTTCGTCGGCCATCGACAGGACCGCAGCAGAGTCGGAGGGACTGTCGACGCGTGCCTCGATCACGATCCATTGTGGGTGGGGAGGGATTCCGTCGATGAGGTGCTCGCCGCGCATGTCCATGTATGTCAGCACGTCGATCTCGAGGTCATCGATCTGACATCCGGAGAGCGCGGCGCCCTTGGCGTACCAGACCTGCATGCAGAACGCGAGCCCGGAGAGGAAGTACCGGAGCGGGCTGGGCGCGGCGTCCGAGCCGGCCCGACCGCTCGACTCATCGCACTCGAATGAGAAGGCTTTGTCGTACTGGACGAAGTCCGACCTGGCATGGACGTCCTCTATCAGCGTCGTCGAAACGCGCGGTCGGACATGGCCCGCCGCGTCATCGCGTTGCAGGAGGGCAGTGGTCTGTTCGACGTTGTCGCGTAGTCGTCGTGCATCGACTCTCATCCGTCTTCTCCCATCTCGATGACGACCTTTCCGATCCGGTCCCGGTCTCCGACCGCCTCCAGTGCCTCCGGCAGGTCCTCGAGCGGGAACCGGGAGGCGATGACCGGATGGATGCCGTGCTCGCCGAGCATCCGGTACGTGTCGCGGAAGTCGACATCGTGTGTCCCGGCTGAGCCGATGACGCCGTGCCGCGACCGATAGAGCTGCAGGACGTCCAACTCGATGACCGCGCCACGCTCTGCCCCGACCACGACCATCCGTCCCGCCCTGCCGAGAGCGGCCATGGCCGTGGCGATGACCGTTGAGACGCCGGTGGTTTCGATGACCAGGTCGACGCCGGCACCGTCGGTGTGCTCCCTGATGAGGCCGGAGGGGTCGGGGTCCGTCCCATCGATGGAGATGGCGGCCCCGAGTCCGATGGCGGCAGCTCGCTTGGGACTGGTCGACGCAAGCGCAATGACGCGATGGCCGAGCGCAGCAGCGAGTTGCACTGCCGCGGTACCGAGCGCGCCGCCGGCGCCGGTGACGAGGACGTTTGCTTCTGGAGGCATGTCGCCGGCTGCCCGGATCATCCGCAACACGATGGCGTGCGTATGGGCAGCGGCGGCAGCCTCGGCGTGGCTGACCGAGTCGGGGATCCGGATCAGGTTGGAGCGCGGCACCGCGACGAGCTCGGCGTACCCCCCGGGGCGATGCAGCCCCATGAAGGTTGCGTTGGCGCAGTCACCGCTGCGCCCCGCCCGGCAGAAACGGCACCGGCCGCAGGAGATCGAAGGCTTCACGGCCACCCGGAGCCCCGGCACCATCGGCTCCGGTGCCCTCGACAACCACCCCGGAGGCGTCGATGCCCTGGATCAGTGGGAAGGTGGCGACGCCGCCCATCGCGACACCCCGATAGACGGCCAGGTCCAGCCGGTTGACCGATGCGGCATGGACCCGGACCAGGACCTCGCCGGATCGTCGCCCGGGGTCAACGATCTCAACGATGTCGATCGGACCGTTCGCTGCACGGGTGATCGCGGCTTTCATGCCGGGTAGGAGCCGAGCCCGGCAGCGCAGCGGGTGGTGATTCGTGAATCCGAGCGTTCCCGCCGGACGGTGACGAGAGAGCGCGCAACCGATTGCATGCGGGCGGATCCTAGGACGGTTGTCACGTACGATGGCGCGGAAAGCGTCTCTCCGAGGGGTTGCATGCAACGAAAGTCCATCGAGGGCAGCGCAGAGATGCAGGCCTACGTCCTGGGCCACTCAGAGCAGCTCGAGCCGCACCACCTCGCTCTGATCGACGACACCGAGCGAATCTTCCCCGACATGACCTTGTATCAGATTCCGCCGGAACAGGGTCTGGCGCTGCGCATGCTCACCCGGATCGTCGCTCCGTCTCGGGTGCTCGAGATCGGGACCTTCACCGGGCTCTCGGCGATGCTGATCGCAGAGGGGATGGGGCAGGGCGGCCAGATGCTGTGCCTCGACATCAACCCCGAGACGGGAGCGCTGGCGAAAGCTCATTGGGAACGGGCCGGACTCGGGGATCGGATCTCACTCGAGATCGGCCCAGCCTCCGAGACGCTCCACTCGCTGGCGGGGGACCGATTCGACATGGTGTTTCTCGACGCGGACAAACCCGGCTACATCGGATACTTCGAGGCCGTGCTGCCGATGCTCGACCGCGGTGGGCTGATCGTCGCCGATAACACGTTGCTGCGGAACACGGTCATCGATCCCGACGAGGTTGGAGAGACCACCGCTGCCCTGCGGGCGTTCAACGAGCACGTCGCCAATCATCCCGCCGTCGATACGGTGATCATTCCCGTGTACGACGGGCTCACCCTCATCAGGAAGCGGTGAGTCACGTCGACGTTCCGCTCCGGCAGGTCCGGATACCCGGAGCAGGCATCGAGCTCGATGCGCTGATCGCCGGCGAGACCGGGCACACCCGGCGCCCCCATCCTGATGATCCACGAGAACCGGGGACTCGTCCCGTACATGATCGAGGTCATGGCGTCGCTGGCTGACGCCGGTCATCTCGTTCTCGCACCGGACCTGCTGTCGAGGATCGGAGGGTCTCCGTCCGGTGGCGGCCGATCGTCGATCACGACCAGGGAGATCGACGAGGAGACTCACGAGGCCGACCTCGTGTCCACGTTCGACTGGATGACCGCCGAGATCGGGCTGCCGTCCGTCCTTGGGCTGTGTTTCGGCGCCGAGATGGGCTGGAGGCTCATCACTCGTCGCAGACCGTCACGGGCCGCGCTCCTCTACGGGATCGGCCCAGACCCCGATGCCGCGAGGCGTATCGAGGTCCCGGTGTACGCGGCGTACGCCGAAGACGACCCGCGGGTGAACGACACGCTGCCACCGCTGTGCGATGCGCTGGTCGACTCGGCCGGCGAGATCACGATGGAGTGCTTTCCCGGAACCAGGCACGCGTTCCATGACCACACCCGGCCCGATCGGTACCACCCGACGTGCGCCGCAGCGATGTGGGAACGGGTCACTGCATTTCTCCAGCAGGATTGACCCGGGTTTCGGCTGGTGGGCGCAAACGATTGCGGTACGCTCCGTCGTATGGCTGATCCGAGCATCGAAGCAGCGATCGATCACCGGGTACCTCCGGTGTGTCGAGAATGACGTCCCGGCATGGAGCGTGCGGCTCGGAGCAGCAGACCCGGATCGAGGAGCGAGTCATGGCACCTGAGTACACATCCCGCGTGACGATCGAGCGGATCCGCGGCCCCATCCGTCGCGCAACCATCCCGGCACGTGCGGAGCCGATCACCTTCGGCGTGCACTCGGAGGTCGCCGAGCACTACGGGGTCTCACCCGACGAGTTTCCGCCGGACGCCACCACTCTCGACTACCTCGTCGCTGCGGCAGGCGGTTGACTGACCGGCACCTTCGGGGGCGCGCTGGAGGCGCGTGGCATCACGGCAAGCGGTGGAACCCTCATCGGAGAGGTCACCGGAGAGATCGAAAAGGAAGGATCGGTTCTCATCATCACGAAGATTCATGTCAACTATCGGCTGGCCAACGTCGATCCGGCCGAGCGGCAAACGGTCGAGCGCGTGCTGGGGTTCCATGCCGACAAGTGCCCGGTCGCCCGATCGATCTCACCTCAGATCGCGATCACCACCTCCGTCGAGTACGTCTAGAGGCAGAGATGGCGACGATTGCGACGATCTGCGGCGTGCCCCACAACCCGCTGCTGTGGCGGGTGACGAGAGGTGACCCCCTTCCCGATGACCTCGAGCGGACGATGGCCAATTTCGAGCGCTTCGGGCGGGGGATGCGAGACGCTGGTGTCGACGCCATGATCGTGGTCGGATCGGATCATCTCCGCCAGTTCACATGGTCGAACTCCCCGGCGTTCTGTATCGGCAAGTCGAACCGATTCGCCGCCACACACGAGAACGAGATCCGGACCTTCGGCCTGGAGCCGTGGGAGCTCCATGGCGATGAAGAGCTCGCAGGTTGGCTCTTGGGGCGAACGACGATGGAACCGACCGTCGACTTCGCCATGTCGAACGAGTGGGTGCTGGACCACTCCTTCACCGTGCCTGCCGTGTTCATGACCCCCGACCTCGATATCCCGATCGTGCCGATCCACACCAACGCCAACATCCCACCGATCCCGAGATCGGAGCGGTTTGCAGCGCTTGGGAGACACCTACGCACCCGCATCGAAGCGGCGCCGTTCGACCGGCGTGTGGCGATCGTGACCTCTGGCCATCTCGCCACCGAGATCGGGGGCCCCCGTCAGTTCCTGGGTGGCGGCTCTCCCGATCAAGCGTTCGACGAGGAAGCCGTGGGTTGGATGACGTCCGGTGATCTCGATGCTGCCGTTGCCGGCTGCACGTTCGAGCGAATCGCTGCGGCCGGAAACGTGACGGGACAGTTCTTGAACTTCCTGGTGGCTCTGGCTGCCGCAGGGGCGCCCGCCGACTTCGCAGAGGCGACGCCGTCCCGGTTCGCCAATGGGCCGTTCTTCTGGTGGTCGACATGAGCCGGTATTCGCTGGACAAGTTCCTGGCCCACGTCGAAGGATCGGACGACGAAGTGCGGCGTTACGTTGCCGACCCCTCCGGATATGTCCGGGCATGGATGGATCGAGCCGACACGAGCAGGCTTCCAACGCCCGACTCGGGTCAGCTGACCGACGAGGAACGAGACGCCCTCGTCGCGATCGACCACGCCGAGTTGTATCGGTTCGGCGCCCACCCGTATCTGCTGTGGCATTTCGTGGAGGCGGTTCGGGTCTGGGCCGGGAACATCGCCTGGCCAGAGATGGTGGACCGTTATCGCCGCGACATCGGCCAACACGGAGTCCCCTGGTACGGCACATGACAACGATGGCAGCACGATCAGAACACGGCAGAACGAGGAGGACGAGATGGATCTCGGTTGGATAGGGCTTGGCGACATGGGGCAGGTGATCGTCCCCCGGTTGCTGGAGGCGGGGCATACGGTCACCGGCTGGAATCGCACCCGTTCGAAGGCCGATGCGCTGATCGAGGCGGGCATGGTCTGGGCCGACAGCCCCCGTGAGGTCGCCGAAGGCTCAGAGCTCGTCTTCTCGATGGTGACCAACGCCGACGCGGTCCGGTCGGTGGCGGTCGGGGAGGACGGCGTGATCGCCGGGCTCCGGTCCGCCGGCGTCTACATGGACATGTCGACGATCGATCCGCTGGTGAGCCGCGAGGTGTCGGCGGAGTTCGCTGCCCGCAGCCTGACCATGCTCGACGCCCCGCTGTCAGGC
Source organism: uncultured bacterium (assembly GCA_963745865.1). GTDB lineage: Bacteria > Actinomycetota > Acidimicrobiia > Spongiisociales > ZC4RG35 > JAHEDH01. The sequence goes on from CAVUYZ010000004.1 coordinate 199,696, forward strand.
AGCCCGGTGACGGTCCGTCAGGGGACCGCATCGATCATGGTCGGCGGAGATCGCGATGCGTTCGATCGGGTGAGCCCGGTCCTCGGTGACATCGGTTCCAAAGTCAGCTACATCGGAGGGTCGGGCACCGCAGTCCAGATGAAGGTCGCGATCAACCTCACGCTGATCGTCGAGATGGTGGTGTTCTGCGAGTCGGTCGCACTCGCCGAGAAGGGCGGCGTCGACCGGGCAGTCGCCGTCGACGCGATGCTCAAGAGCGTGGTTGCGTCGCCGGTGATGGGCTATCGCGGTCCCTTCATTCTCGATATGCCGGATACCCCGCTCGCCGACGTGACCCTGCAACAGAAGGACATGGTCCTGGCACTCGAGGTGGCCAGGCGACAGGGATCTCCGGCGCCACTCGGCGCGGTTGCGAACGAGCTCCTGAACGCCTGTCGCGGGCTCGGGATCGATCACCGCGACTTCGTCACCGTGTTCGACGTGTACCACCTGCTGGGAGGCGGGTCGTGACCACCGACCGGTTCCTCACGAACCGTGCGGACGTGCCGTTCGTCCCCAACCTGCGCGAGGACGACGGATGGATCGACATGAAGGTGCAGTTCCTGATCGACGCCGCCAACGTCGGGACGGACGACTTCCTCCTCGGGTGGACGACGCTTCCTCCCAGTGCGCGGCACGACCGCCATCTCCATCGGAACGCCGACGAGTTCTTCGTCGTCCTCCAGGGCTCAGGAGAGATCTACACCGACGACGGCCGTGAGCCGGCCGTCACCGGTGACGTGGTCTGGACTCCCCGTGGTCGATGGCACGGGTTCGACAACATCGGCGACGAGGACGTTGTTCTCGTATGGGGGTGGAGTGGCTGCGGCTCGCTCGAAGCGTCTGGCTACGAGGCCGATCACCGGGACGGGTCATGACCGATCCGTGGAGGGACCCTCGGGTCGTCGATGGTCTCGATCGTCAGTTCGAGCGGCGATCCGGATCGCTCGCGACCGGGTCGAGTCATGTGGGATGGAAGGTCGGTTTCGGTGCGCCGACGTCGCTGGAGACCATGCAGATCTCGGCGCCGCTCCTGGGATATCTCACCAGCAGCACTGTTCTCGAGTCAGGGGCGTCGGTCGATAGTGGTGACTGGAAGCGCGGAATCGTCGAGTTCGAGGTGGCCGTCTACCTGTCGTCCGACCTCGGAGCCGGAGCTGGAGAGGACGAGGCCCGAGCGGCCGTGGGCGCTCTCGGACCGGCGATCGAACTGGCGAACATCGACCTGCCGATCGGCGCAGACGGCGTCGCAGACATTCTCGCCGGTGACATCTTCCACGAAGCCGTGATCTTCGGGAGCCGTGACGATTCGCGAGCCGGTATCGACATCTCTGGGATGACCGGGCGAATCCTGATCGATGGCGAGCAGCGTGCGTCGGTGGTGGAGTTGGAGGAGATCACCGGCTCCTACCCGCAGATCGTCTCGACGGTCGCGAACACGCTCGCAGCGCGAGGAGAGCGTCTCCGAGCGGGCGACGTGATCATCACCGGGTCGATCATCCCGCCGATCCCTGTCTCGGAGGGAACGAACTTCACCTTCGCGCTGGATCCCTTTCCGCCGATCTCGGTCGACGTCACCGGCTGAGACCCGGTCGGGTGCGTCCCGCCCGCCGCTAGTCCTCGACGTCGCTGTCGATGGTGTATCGGGCCAGGACCGGCATCTTCTTGGCGATCGCCACGGCCCCGACGATGCAGGCGATTCCGCCGGATACGACTGAGAACTGAGGACTGGTCACCGACGCCACGGCGCCAGCCTCGAAGTCTCCGAGGCGCGGTCCTCCGCTGACGACTGCGATGTGGATCGACGACAAGCGCCCGCGCAATCGATCAGGCACCGCGAGTTGGAGGATGGTGTTGCGGAATACCGCAGACACGACATCGGCTCCTCCCGCGATGGCCAGGAACAGGACCGCCAATGGCACGGTCCGGGCGAACCCGAAGCCGGCGATCGCCGCGCCCCAGACGATGACGGCGATGATGACCGCCCGGCCCTGACGGGTGATCGACCCCACCCATCCGGAGGTCACGGCGGCGATGAGGGCACCGGCACCGGGCGCGGCGTAGAGGAGGCCGACCGTCGTGGCATCGCCGCCGAGAACCGTCTCGCCAATCGCCGGGAAGAGTGCCTGGGGCATCCCGAAGATCATGGCATTGAGGTCGATGGCGAAGTTCGCCTGCAGCACCCGACGTGCTCTGAGGAAGGTGTATCCCTCCTTGATCGATTCCCATCCGAACCGCTGACCGCCACCCTCCGGTTCGAGTGGACCGACCCGGAACATGAACAGCGTGCCGAGCGCGAACGCGGTGGCCTCGATCGCGAACGTGAGTGTCAGGCTGGTTCTGGCGATCAGGAGACCGCCGATTGCCGGTCCGACCGTCTTGGCGATGTTGCCGAGCGTCTGGGTCAGGGCGAGCGCCGCCGGCAGCAGATCGCGGCCGACCAGGGCCGGAACGGACGCCGATCGTGCCGGGTTGTCGAGGGCTGAGATGGCGGCGTTGAGACCGCTCAGCACGAAGATCGCCCACACCGCCGGAGACGAGATCGCTGCGTTGAATGCCAGGCCGATCGCCGTGGCCATCAGCCCCAGTTGTGCGATGACGAGCAGCTTGCGTCGATCGACCGAGTCCACGATTGCTCCGCCGACGACCGACGTGGCGAGGAGCGGGAGGAGTTGGGCGATACCGAGAGCGCCGACCAGGAACGTCGAGCCGGTGAGCTGATAGACCTGATACGGGACGGCCACCACGGTGAGCTGTCGTCCCAACCAGGCGAGGGCGAGCCCCGAGTACAGCCACCGGAAACCGGGAGAGCGTCGCAGGGGAGTGATGTCGACGAACAGCATCGATGCAGCCCGGCGGGTCCGCGAGGTGCCCTCGTCGGGCCCGTTCCGCGACTCGGGGGGCTCCCCCTTACTCGGCGGCAGGGGATCCTGGCAGTTCGTTCAGAACGCAGGCGGCGACGTGCCCCTCGCCCCGAGCGGTGAGCAGCACCTCGTCGACCGGTGTGAAACGAATCGTGACCTTCCGTTCAGTGACCTCGAGCGTCTCGAGCGCTTGCTTCATCGGGCCAGGCACCGGTCCGGTTCGCACGGCCTCGGCCAAGGCCTGGGCTGACGCCTCGTCCTCGAAACCGAGTGTTCCGGAGAATTCATCGGTCCGCTCGACGTCCTCGATGGTGTCGAACAACCCTTCCTGATCCTGGAGCCAGCGGACGACATCGTCGAGTTCCCACCCGCAGACGGGTGTCGCAACCGGGCACCGCGTATGGAAGCGGCATCCCTGCGGGGGGCGTGCCGGGTCGGGGACGGTGCCTTCGAGGGGGCGCATCGGGAGATCGGCATCGTCAGAAATGTCGGGGCTGGCGGCGAGCAGCGCCTCGGTGTACGGATGATTGGGATGCTCGAAAATGTCAGCGGTTGCTCCGGCCTCGGCCACCTTTCCAAGGTACATGACCACGATCTGATCGGCCATGTGCCGCACCACCGAGAGGTCGTGTGTGATGAAGAGATACGTGAGGTTTCGTTCGTCCTGCAGATCGTGCAGGAGGTTCAAGATCTGCGCCTGGACCGAGACGTCGAGGGCGCTCGTCGGCTCATCCAGGACGACCATCTCGGGATCGAGAGCGAGGGCTCTGGCGATCGAGATGCGTTGCCGCTGGCCACCGGAGAATTGATGCGGGTACCGGTAGAGGTGTTGACGGCCAAGGCCGACCTGTTCCAACAACGCGACGACCCGGTCGGTCAGTTCGCTGCCCGATGCCTCCTTGTAGACCCGGAGGGGCCGGCCGACGATGTCCTTGATGAGCTGTCGCGGGTTGAGTGAGGAGAACGAGTCCTGGAACACGACCTGGCAGTTGCGTCGGTATCGTCGCCACTGCTCACCCTCGAGACGATCGACTCGATGAACACGGTCGAGTTCGCTCAGCTCCGCCCGCTGCTCTTCGGTGCGCGACGACTCGGGGACCGAGAGAAGGGCGTCGAGCCGATCGCGCTCACGTCCGGCGAGATCGAAGAAGACTCCGCCCCCTGTTGGATCCATGAGCCCTGACAGACAACGCCCGAGCGTCGTCTTCCCGCATCCGCTCTCGCCGACGAGCCCGACGGTTTGACCGCGCCGGATGTCGAAACTGACCCCGTCCACCGCCTTCACGCTCCCCACGACCCGTTGGAGGGCACCCTCGCGAATCGGGAAGTGCTTCTCGAGGCCTCTGACGGCCATGACGATCTCGCCCGGGTCCGATGCCTCACGTGGTCCGGTGGATGTGGCGGCGATCGTCATGTTGTGCTCCGTGAATACGAGGGGGACTCGCCGTCGAAGCCCGTCGGCGGGTGATGAATGAAACAGGAGACGGGGTGGGAGACGTTTTCGTTGGAGAGCCGGGGGTCGGTGGTCTCACATACTGCAGTGCTGTGATTGCAGCGTCCGGCGAACCGGCATGACGGTTGTGGATCGATCAGCTCGGGAACGGTTCCCTCGATGACGACGAGCCGGCCGCGTTTGTGCTGGGCGGACGGGACTGCGGCCAGCAACCCTCTCGTGTAGGGATGGAGTGGGTCGTCGAAGATCTGATTGGTTGGGCCGACCTCGGCGATCCGACCGGCATACATCACGGCGACCCGGTCACAGACGCGCCGGACGAGGGAGAGATCGTGGCTGATGTAGAGCACCGCGGTCTGATGGCGTCCCTGGAGCTCTCTGATCAGCTCGAGGATTCGGGCCTGCACGGTCACATCGAGCGCCGTCGTCGGTTCGTCGGCGATCAGCAGATCGGGGTTGCAGGCCAGCGCCTGGGCGATCATCACGCGCTGGCGCATTCCGCCTGACAACTCGTGGGGGTAACGCTCCATCACCTTGAGCGGGTTGGGGATCTGCGTCTCGGCGAGGGCATCGATCACCATCTCGTCGACGGCTTGATCGATCCGGTTGCGCCTCGAGCGCATTGGGGGGAGGGCGAGGGCCATCCGTTCGGGTATCCGAGAGTGGCGCGCGGCCCAGCGATGGAGCAGTGCCCCGGTGTCGTACGGGTCCATGCCGGCTCGAGTCAGGATCTCGGCCTCGCGGTGCTCATAGAACACCTCTCCGACCTGGTCGCGGATCGACATCGCAGGATTCAGCGCCTTGGCCGGATCCTGGAAGATCATGGCGATTCGATTGCCGCGGATGTCTCGGAGTCGCTTCTCTGGGATCGATGTCAGGTCGATGGTCTCGTCGCCCGTCTGGTCGCAGACGGCGCACCCTGCCCCAACGCAGTTGCTGCATGCCACAGCCTGTCGACCGCTGTTCGAACAGGTCGAGCAGCCGGAACCTGCGCAGTTGGAGCACGCTTCCTTCGGTCGGAAGAGGACCGAGCCGCCGACGTGCATGCCAGGAGGCATCGGGACGAGCCGGAGGAACGACCTCGCTGTCACGCTCTTGCCGCAACCCGTCTCCCCGACGAGACCAAGTGTCTCTCCGTCCTTGATGTCGAACGAGACGCCGTCGACGGCGTGGACGATTCCCTCCTTCGATCCGAAGTGGACCCTGAGGTCGACGACCGATGCGATTGCGTCGTTCGTCGCCGTTGGGGTGATTGCGTCGCTGGGTCCGGTCAATGTCATCGCTTCGACTCCGTCCGGGGATCGAGAATGTCCCGGAGGCCGTCGCCCACGAGATTGAATGCGAGTGCCCATATGAACACCATCGCACCGGGGAAGGTGGATGCCCACCATCGGCCGGCGGAGATCCCTGCCTGTCCCTCCGACACGAGTACGCCCCATTCGGCGAGTCCTGCCTCGGCGAGGCCGATGAAGCTCAGGGTGGCGCCCACCAGGACGATGTGGCCCATGTCGAGCGTGGCTTGCACGACGACCGGAGTGACCGAGTTGGGCAGGATGTCTTTGAAGTAGATGCGCCAGCTCGAGTCGCCGACGGCGCGCGCCGCGTCGACGTACTCGTTCTGTTTGACGTGGATGATCTGCGCTCGCATGATCCGGGCGTATTTGACCCAAAAGACCACCGCCAGAGCGAGGATGATGTTTCCGAACGACGGGCCGAGGACTGCTGCGATCGCCAGGGCAAAGATGAGCTCGGGGATCGACAGGAACACGTCGACGACGCGCATGAGGATCTCGTCGAACTTGCCGCCACGGAACCCTGCGACGCTGCCGACGGCGACTCCGACGATGACGGTTATCCCGACGACGATGAGCGACAGGCGCAGAGACGTTCGAGCCCCCCAGATCACTCCGTAGAGCACGTCGCCGCCGTTGCCGGTGGTACCGAGCGGGTGCCCGGGCGTGCCGGGTGGAGCGTTGAGCGCTCCCCAGTCTCTGGGCATCTGGTAGGCGTCCGGCGTGTTCGCCTCGGCGATCAGCGGAGCGAACGCCGCCATGGCGAGCATCGCACAGATGAGGACGACTCCGGCGGCGGTGGTCGGGTTGGACATGATGTTGGCTGCGAGCTCACGTGCTCGTCGCAGCCTGGTCTGCAATGCCGACTCGGGTGCCGGCGCTACTCGCGGGAGTGGGCGTGTTGTATCAACCATGGTTCAGACTCCCAGGACGACTCGGCGGTCGAGATAGGCGTACATGACGTCGACAGCGAGGTTGACGAAGAGGAACAGGATGCTCGTGAACATGACGTAGGCCATGATCGTCGCCTGGTCGCCGCGGAGGACGGCGTCGGCCATCCATCGCCCCATTCCGGGCCATCGGAAGATGATCTCGGCGACCACCGTTCCCTGGAGGAGGAATCCGAACGTCAGTCCGATCACCGTGACCGTCGGCATGAGTGCGTTGCGCCGGGCGTGTCGACGGAGGACGATGCGCTCGGGCAGGCCCTTGGCTCGCGCCGCATCGACGTACTCCTCCTGGAGTTCTTCGACCAGCGAGGATCGCATCATCCTCGTGATGATCGCTGTGGCCCCATAGCCCATCGTGAGTGCCGGGAGGGCCAGATGCCACACGGCGTCCACGAATGCTCGCCAGTTGCCGGCGAGGATCGAATCGATGGTGTAGAGGCCGGTGGGGTGGGCGATGGTCTGGAAGATGTCGGCGTCACTTCTGCCGATCGGGAACCATCCCAGGTAAACCCAGAAAACGATGAGCATGAGAATCGCAAACCAGAACAGCGGCATGCTCGCACCGCTGATCGAGAATATTCGGGTGAAGTGATCGGGGAACCGGTTGCGTCTCGCCCCAGCAAATGTCCCGAGCGCGATACCCATTGTGACGGCGACGATCCCCGAGGCGACGGCGAGCTCCATCGTCGCGGCCAGCTTCGTCGGGAACACCTCGGTCACTGGAGCAGCGGCGACACCGGACCATCCGAGATCGCCTTGCAGCACGCCGCCCGCCCAGTAGACGTACTGGACGGGGAGTGGGTCGTTGAGATGGAACCGCTCCTCCAGTTCGGCTACCTCCCCGGCATCCATCTCGTGCGACAGGTAGATGCCGATGGGAGACCCGCCGATACGGGTCAGTGTGAACACCACGATCGACGTGCCGACGACGAGGAGCGGTAGGACCATCAGCCGTCTGAGTACGTAGTCCTTGATCTGCATGGTTTTGAGACGTCCGTTCGATTCGGTGGCGCGTGGTGTGGTCGGGCAATGGGGCGCCCTGGTGGCAGGGCGCCCCACTGCGGTCGCGGTCTACTTGTCGAAGAGGCTGAACTTCATGTTCGGCCGTGGCCACAGGGTGTTGACCGTGAAGCCGTCGACCCACTCACGATGGGCGTTGGCCACCCCTTCCTGTGCGGCGATGATCCACATCGGATCCTCGTACAGCAGGCCCTGCAACTCCGAGTAGAGGGCCTCTCTGGTTGGGACGTCGATCTCGACCTTCGCCTGATCGATGAGCGAGGCGATCCGGTCGGGATCGCGATAGCCCTGGGCGAACCCGTGGACCTGGCCCCACTCACCGTCGGGGTGCTGATATGCCTGCATGAAGGCATGGGGGTCGGCGAACGGATCTGCGTTCTTCACCCACATCGCATAGGGCACCGGATCGGAGGCGTGGGCGTCGTCGAACTGTGCCTCTGCAACGGCCAGCACTCGGATCTCGAAGTTCGGGTTCAGCCGTTCGATCGAGTCCTTCAGCACCAGTGCTGCGGTCTCGAACAGGTTGGCAGCCTCGGTGATCACCGAGACGGTGAAGCCTTCGTCCCAGACGCCGGCTTCACGGAACAGCTCTTCGGCTCGTGCCGGATCGGCTTGGGTGTACTTGGGTGCGTCTTCGTCGTACCCGAAGATCCCCTGAGGGATGTAGTGCGAGTTGAAGTCGCCGACACCGCCGAGCGCGCCATTGAGGAACGCTTCGTAGTCGAAGGCGTGGTTGAACGCCTGGCGGATGAGGGGATCATGGAAGAAGTCGCCGGAGATCGTGTCTTCCGGGGGAAGCTGATCTTCCGGGACGTTCAGATTGAAGCCAATGTGAATCGGCTCGACCAGCAGACCGCCGGTGAAGACGGTCACTCCGTCGGCGTCGGTGAGATCGCCGATCAGTGACGGATCGGTCTCGATCATGTCGAAGTCACCGGCTCGGAGACCGAGGATGCGGACGTCCGGGTCCTGGACGATCTCGATTCTGAGGTCGAGCGCCGGAGCGCCACCCCAGTAGTCGTCGTTGGCGGTGAAGATGAGGTTCTCGTTGCGGTTCCAGGTGTCGAACACGTACGGTCCGGTTCCGATGGGCGTCGTCGCCATGAACTCGTTCCGCTCACCGTCGGCGAAACCACCGTTGGCCTCGACGACTTCGTCGCTCACGACGGAGGACACCATCTGGGTCACGACCGAGTTGAGGAACGCGGCGTTCCGCTCCTTGAGTGTGACGGAGAACGTGAAGTCGTCGACGACTTCCATGGTGTCGATGTTCTCGATGAGGATCTCAGAGCTCGATCCTGGGAGGTCGGAGGTCATGATCCGGTCCCACGAATAGAACACGTCGTTGGCATCGAGGGTGCTGCCGTCGTGGAAGGTGACGCCTTCGCGAATCGGGAAGGTGTACGTCAGGCCGTCCTCGGAAATGAGGCCATTGTCGTCAGTCGGTACTTCGGTGGAGAGGCTCGGCACGAGATCGGGGCCGTCTGGCCCGAAGTCGACCAGCCGGTCGTAGACCTGAAGGATGACTGCTTCGCCGTATTCGCCGGCCTCGACCTCTGCGGGGTCGAGCGAGAGTGGTTCGTCGTCTGCGGCGAATACGAACACGCCAGGATTGTTCACCTCGGCGTCGCCGTCGGTCGGCTCGGTCGTGTCCGGGTCGCCGTCATCGCCGTCGCCGCCGGCAGCGGTCGTCTCGGTTCCGTCGGACGGGGTGGTCGTGTCGGTGCCCTCGTTGTCGGCGGATGTGCACGCTGTTGCGATCATCGTCAGCGCGACGAGCATCGCCAACCAGCGCCACGGCCGGGCGGGGGTCTTCATTGGTTTCATGTGTCCTCCTCCTGAACAGTGCATGCGATTGTCTGGGTGCAATCGATTGCACGGTTCAACCATACTTGGAGTTTTGCATCCACTCAACAATTATTTGTCTCCACTCAAGAACCCATCGAGACTCAAGAACCATCGAGAGAATTCAGAAACCCGTGCGGGCCGGATGATTGCGTTCAGGGAGCGGAGGGGCGTTCCACCGGCATCCCCACCATCGATCCCCATTCGGTCCACGAGCCGTCGTAGACACGCACATTCTTGCGGTTGGACAGCCGGGTCAGGGCAAACCAACCAAGCGAGGCTCGATGCGACAGCCGGCAATAGGTGACGACGTCGCTGTCGTCGTCTGCACCGATCGACTCGAACGCCGACTCGAGCTCCTCGGGTCCGAGGAACGTCCCGTCGGGCGCCAAGAGGCGATCGTGCGGCAGGTGGCGCGCCCCGGGGATGTGCCCGGCTCGCTCGGCGCCATGGTCATAGGGTGCCGTCGTCGGAGCGACCCGCTCGCCGGCGAACTCCTCAGCCGAGCGGAGGTCGACGATGACGCGCTTCGCATCTCCCAGCCCGGCCAGCACGTCATCGCGCCCGACCCGGCCATCCTGCACCGGGCGACCTGGATTCGGGCCGGAGCGAGGGCTCCACCGTTGTCGGGTCGAGCGTCAGGCGCCGTCCCTGCTCGGTCCATGTGGCGTGGCCGCCGTCCAGCACCACCACCTGGTCCTCGAAGCCGGTCAGCGCGAGCACCCAATAGGCATAGGTGGCGAATTGGATGGGGTCTCCGATCAACACGATCGTCGAGTGGTCATCCGCTCCGAACGCGCCGAGTCTCCGTGACATCTCGTCTGGCTCGGGAAACTGGCGGTCGGTGTCGTCCCAGCACAGGTCCTTCCAGTAGACGTAGTGGGACCCGGGAACATGCCCTTCGAACCACGCAGCCTTCGATGGCGGGTAGAAGGAGACGTCGAGAACGACGAGGTCTTCTTCGCCAAGCCGATGCTCGAGCCAGTCGCCGTCGACGAGCGCAGTCATCGAGCGACCCGGAACGTGACGTCCACGTCGGGCGGGATCTCCAGGGTGCGTCCGATCTTGCACGACGAGGCGACCCGCTCGAGCGAGGCTCGCTGGCGATCGGTCGCGTCTGCACCCACCTCCATGGTCACGGTGATCCGTCCGATCCGCTTCGGGGTCTTGGCTTCGTCGGCGTCGACATCCATGTCGATGCTCGTGACCGGGATGTCCTGATCCATCGCGAAGTTGAGCATGGTCCCTGCCATGCAGGAGGCCAGCCCGGCCAGCAGGAGTTCCGTCGGTCTGAACCCGTCACCGGGTCCGCCCGCCTCGACCGTGTCGTCGACGATCACGTCGACTCCTCGTGCCGAGATCTTGAAGCGCCTGCCTTCGATCTGTTCCAGATGTACCTGCACGTTTGCTCCTTCAGCGATACTTGAGGCCGGTGCCCGTGTTGAACACAACGACCCGATCGTCCTCGCCGATCCAGCCCGATGCCCGGAGCCGGCGGGTCGCAGCCCACACGGCGCCGCCCTCGGGGCAGACGTCCACGCCGGAACTCGCCGCCAGGGCAGCCGTCTGCTCCAGCATCTCCTCTTCCGGTATGGCGATGGCCGTTCCTCCGGTCTCCCTGACCGCTCGGAGGCACAGGAAGCCTCCGATCGGGCCGGGCACCCGCAAGCCGTACGCGGTGGTGTGGGCGTTCTCCCACGTCTCCGTGGTGTCGGCACCCGCCTCGAATGCCTTGACGATGGGCGCGCACCCGGCGGTCTGCACCGAGACCAGCCTCGGTCGCTCGGGACCGATCCAGCCCATCTGCTCCATCTCGTTCCACGCCTTCCACATCCCCACGAGGCCGGTTCCGCCTCCGGTCGGGTAGACGACGACCTCCGGCATGTTCCCGTCGAACTGCTCGTACAGCTCGTACCCCATCGTCTTCTTCCCCTCGACCCGGTAGGGCTCCTTCATGGTCGAGACGTCGAAGTCGTTCGGGCCGCGATTGGCGGCGAGCCACTTGCCCGCGTCCGAGATCGTGCCAGGAACCAGGTTGACGTCGGCCCCGTAGTGTCGGCACTCGTCGACGAATGCCTTCGGGGTGTCTTCGGGCATCGCCACGACGACCGGCATGCCGGCCGAGGCGCCATAGGCCGAGAGGGCGCTGGCTGCGTTCCCGGCGGAAGGGGCGACCAGACGCTCAGCTCCGAGCTCACGGGCTGCTGACACGGCCATCGACATCCCTCGCGCCTTGAAGGATCCGGTTGGATTCCGGGCCTCGTCCTTGATCCATGTCTGATCGTCGACGGAGATGAGGGGCGTCCACCCCTCGACGAGGGTGACCGCGTCCGCGATGTCCACCGGGAGCACCGCCGAATACCGCCACATCGAGGCGACGGCGCCGTCGATGATGTCGGCCGGGGCTCCGTCGGGGAGGCGAACGTCGGCGCGGAGCGGTAGACCGCACTCCTCGCACAGGGTGGTCAGTCGCCCGGGATCCATGGTGTGTCCGCAGGCGAAACAGGTGAGTGTGTCTGTGTTCTGTGTGATGGACATATCTGTCGAAGATAGTGGGTGATCTGCAATCGATTGCCGGATCGGACCGGTTCGGCATGTTCTCGGCGGATACTCTCGGTCCATGACGACTGAGACGATGCGCGCCGTACTGTTGGAAGAGGCCGACGGGCCCCTCGTGGTCCGGGAGGTGGAGAAACCGGTCCCGAAGCCGGGTGAAGCCCTTCTGGCTGTCGGGGGGTGCGCGGTGGATCGATTCGACATCGCCATCCGCAACGGCGTGCGCGAACGTGCCGCCCGGCTCCCGCACATCCTCGGTCACGAGATCGCCGGAACGGTCGTCGCCGTTGGCGACGGCGTCGAGAACGTGGAGGTCGGTGAGCGGGTGGCATCGACGCTCTACCTCGTGTGCGGGCGGTGTCGCTGGTGTCTCAGCGGTCGGGAGACGATCTGCGAGAACTTCGGTGGCCACGTCGGCGTGAACACTCCGGGGGGCTACGCCGAGTACGTATCGCTTCCTGCCCGCAACCTCGTCCCGATTCCCGATGCGATCGACTTCGCTGCTGCGTCCGTGTTCGCCAATGCCATCGGCACCCCCTATCACGCACTGGTCGTACGCATGGATCTCCGGCCGGGCGACAGGCTGGTTGTGACTGGGGCGGGCGGCGGCGTTGGGCTGCATGCCGTCCAGCTAGGAGCGATGGTGGGAGCCGATGTCATGGCGGTCGACCTCGGACAGGACAAACTCGACACGGCCATGACACTCGGCGCATCCGCCGCAATCGACCCCACCGAACAGGATCTCGGAGAGGCGATCCGGGAGTGGACCGGCGGTGTCGGCGCCGACGGCGTGCTCGAGCTCGTCGGTCCTGCGACCATGCCGACAACACTCGCGGGCCTCGCAAAGGGCGGAAGCATGGTCATCGTCGGGTCTCACACCGGCGCCGAGTGGTCGATCGATCCAAATGAGATCTATCGCAAGGAATGGGAGATCCTCGGTTCGCGCAACGTCTCGGCCGATGAGTTGCGCATTGTCGTCGATCTCGTCACCCGCGGGCTGGTCACGCCGGTCATCGCCGAGACCGGCCCGCTCGAGGAGGCCCAGCGGTTTCAGGATCGGGTATCGAGCGGCGAGGTCGTCGGTCGCGACGTCTTGATCCCCTGAACCTCAGGTGGCGAGCCCGACGTCGGTGTCACCGAGAACCTGCTGATGGCCGATGCCGAGCGTCTTGATCCACCGCTGCTGTCCGCTGGTCAGCGCAATGAAGAAGCCGAGCTCGACCAGCTCCGGCTCGGTGAAGTGCGTGTGAAGGGCCGACCACAGTTCCTCGTCGGCAAGTTCAGAGTCCCAGATGATGGCGCTGGTGTAGCGCAGCGCCGTCTTCTCTCGCTCTGAGAATCGGTCCGAGTCCTCGAACTTGAGCAGATCGTCGTAGTGCTCTTCGGTGAGGCCTTTCCGTCCAGCCTGGACGGAGCGTTGGACGCCTCAATACTCACAGGCAATCGACTTTGAGACATAGACGCGGCAGAGCTCCTTCACTTCGTGGTCGAGAACGCCATCGAGGAAGGTGGTCCTCCACGCCTGGGTGAACGAGTGGAGGACTGCCGGGACGTGGGCGCGGATTGCCTGGCTCTCCGGTCGGGGGGTGCTGTGGGTTCGCCCGTACTCGACGATCTCGCGGTCTCCGGGATCGAGTGAGTCGAGATTCGGGTAGCTGATGTTGGGCATGGGTTCCTCCTCGTCGAAACCGTACTCGGTTGTCGTCGGGATTCCGGCAGAAGCCTGCAATCGATTGTGAGGATGGTTCTGATCGCGTACAGTGCGAGGCATGGCGACTGTCGCGATTCTCGGCCTGAGGTACCCCGACTTCTCGATCGAGGAGGCGATCCTCGCCGGCATTCGGATCGTCACTGCTACCGGCGGGACGGCCGACGAAATCGTGTCGGTGGCTGGAGATGTCGAGGTGATCATTGCCGGCTCTCTCCCGAAGCTGACCGCTGAGGTGATCGCCGCGTTGCCGGCGTTGCGGGCGGTGGTCCGTGCCGGAATCGGCGTCGACAACATCGACCTCGACGCCGCCCGTGAAGCCGGTCTCCTCGTCGTCAACATCCCCGATTACGGCACCGAGGCCGTCGCCCAGCACACCCTCGCCATGGCGCTGGCGGCGTTCCGTCGACTGGGTGAAGCCGATCGGATCGTGCGATCCGGCGGTTGGGGATTCGCCGACCTTCGTCCGATTCATGTTCCCGGCACGTCCGTGGCGGGCGTCGTCGGGTATGGGAGAATTGGCCGCCGCGTGGCCGAGCTTCTCGAGGCGGTGGGGTTCGGTCAGGTCGTGGTCCACGACCCCTTCACGGAGTCTGCCGAGTTCGAGAACCTGTCGCTCGACGCGCTGCTCGCGACATCCGACCTGGTTTGTCTGCATGCCCCTGCTCCGACGGATGGATCGGCTTTGATCGGTGCCGCCGAGCTGGGCCGCATGAAGTCCGGGAGCGCGCTCGTCAACACCTCCCGAGGGGTGCTCATCGATGATGGGGCACTCGCCGACGCGCTGGCGTCCGGGGCTCCGAGGGTGGCGTCGCTCGACGTGTTCACGCCCGAGCCCCCAGATCTCACACCGTTCGCAAGCGTCTTGGATCGCCTGCTGCTCTCGCCGCACATGGCGTGGTACACCGAGGAGAGCCAGGCCGACCTCCGTCGGAGGTCGGCCACCGAGGCGAAGCGCTTCCTTGACGGCCTACCCGCCAACAACCCCCTAGTCACCCCCGAGGAGGAGTCGTGACCCATTCCATCAGTGATCTCACCAGCCGCGAGGTGGCCGACCACATCGGTCGGAGCCCGATCGCAGTCATCCCCTTCGGCAGCATCGAACAGCACGGACCACATCTTCCCAACGGCACCGACACGATCGCTGCGGAGGTGGTGTCGCGAGCCTTGGCCGAGGAGCTCGACGCCCTGTATGTCCCGTTTGGGCCGTATGGCGTCACACCGATCCACGCCGGCCATCCCGGGACGGTCAGCCTGCGCCGGTCGACATTCGAGGCACTCCTCACCGACATCTGCACCGAGCTGATCGACATGGGGGTGAACCGCCTCGTGTTCGTCAATTGGCACGAGGGGAACATCGCATCGATGGATGGCGTGGCGACCGAGATCCAGAACGACAACGACGACGTGTACGTGATCACATCGCATGCCTGTTACGTCGCACAGCGGGTCTATGCCGCTCAGGGCGGTGAGCTGACCCACGGTGGTGGCATCGAGGCGATGGCGGTGATGGCGCACGACCCCGACCTGGTACACGTCGATCGCGCAGGCGACGCCACCCGACCAGACCATGCCATCGCCCTCGACGAGATGCGACGGGATCCCGAGACCCACGGCTACATCACCGACGTCACCGAGATCGACGACGACGGCTGGTACGGCAACCCGACCTGGGCGACACAGGATCTGGCAGACGGCTTCGCATCGACGGTGGCAGCCGACATCGCCAAGCGGGTCCAGGGAATCCTCGATCTGCGGGCCGAGGATCGATGACGATCGTCGCCGGCTCTGACTTCGAGTTCGCCGATCTCCCGGGTCGGCGCTCCGCCGACCCGTTGCGGGACGTCGATGCTGCGGCGAGCCTCAGGGTCGTCGACCTCGAACGGACCGAGGGCAGGGCGGCCCATCGTCATCCCTATTCCGAGGAGGTCGTCTACGTCGCAGCCGGCCACGGCTCAGTCTGGATCGACGGCACGACCCATTCCGTTCGCCAGGGGGACGTTGTCCACGTGCCCGTCGGTGCCGCTCACGCCACGATTCCCACCCCGGGTGTCGAGATGCGCCTGATCTGCTTCTTCCCGCATCCGGACCTCTCCCACAACATCGAGGACACCTCAACCCAGGTCACATAGGGACGCGGGTCAACTCGACAGGTCACACACAGGTCACAGAGAAAGGAACCAACATGGAGAACAAGGTTCGCCTTGCATCGGTAGGGCTCGGACGGTGGGCGCGTGTACTCGCCAGAGGCGCACAGCGCGGTGACGTGATCGAGCTGTACTCGTGCTTCTCACGCACCGAGGAGAAGCGAGAAGCCTTCATGGAGGAGTACGGGATCCCCCGATCCGCCTCCACCTACGAAGAACTGCTCGACGACCCCGACCTCGAGGGCGTCATCGTCACCACCCCCAACGACACCCACCGCGAGGTGATCACCGCGGCGCTCGAGGCGGGCAAGGCCGTCTACACCGACAAGCCGATCGCCCAGACGCTCGAGGACGCCCTTGCCATCAAGCAGGTGGTCGACAAGACCGGAGGCACGTTCGCCGTCGGTCACTCCGCTCGTCGACTCTCCGGTAACCGGGTCATGAAGCAGTGGATCGACGATGGGACGCTCGGTGGCGTGTCGATGGTGGAGGCCAACTTCTCCAACGAACGCGGGCTCGAGCTCACCCCGGAAACCTGGCGGTGGTACCTCTCCAAGACGCCGGGCGGTCCGTTGATCCAGCTCGGCGTTCACCACGCCGACAATCTGCAGTATCTCCTCGGCCCGGTGGCCGCTGTGTCTGCGCACACTCGCAAGCTGTTCACAGACGCCGAGGTCCCGGACACCACGATGGCGATCCTCGAATTCGAATCGGGCGCCCTCGGATATCTGGGATGCGGATGGGCTTCGCCGGGGATCTACCAGATCCGGGCGCAGGGCACCAAGCAGAACCTGATGTACGACCTCGACTTCACCCACTGGGACGAGGCGCACGAAGCCGACCAGTACTCGTCGCTCGTCTCGCAGGCATATGGCCAGCAGGAGCGGTCTCCGGTCGAGCTCCCACCCACCGACATGTTCCGTGAGCAGCTCGAAGAGTTCGCCCTGGCAGCACGCGGCGAAGCGACGGTCGAGGTCCAGGCGGATGACGCCATCAGGGCGTTGGCCATCGTCCACACCGCGATCGAGTCCAACCGACTCAACGGCAAGGCCGTCGAAGTGAAGCCCTTCCTCGATGCCGTGGGAGTTGCTGCAGAGTGATGCGGATCGCCCGGGACCTCACGCACTCTGATCCGGTCGTCCAGGAGGTGCTCGACACCTGGCTGCCCCGGTTCATTCGGAGCGGGATCGCGATGGGAGACATCGTGGAGACCCTGCGACGGGTCGGGTCCTGGGAGGACTGGGGTCGGGAATGGATGCACACCGCATCGATCCACGAGGGCCTCGCCGAAGCTGCCGGCGAAGCAGGCCGGGTCGCTTCGGCGACAGCGGCCTGGGAGGACGCGGCGCGGTGTCATCATCTCGCGTACTTCCTGTCGGTTCGTGATCAGGACCTCCACGATCGGGGCCTCCGCAAGATGCTGGAGTGCCACGATCGTGCTCGCCCGGGGATGAGCCCGGCGGTCGAAAAGGTGGACATCGTCGGACCCGACGATCTGCGGATGGTGGCCTTGTTGAGCGTCCCTGCCCCGGGCTCGCCGGTCGTGATCGTCCTTCCCGGTCTCGATTCGACCAAGGAGACGAGACACTTCTCCCGCGGATCGTGGATGCGTCGCGGGTTCGCAGTCTTGAGCCTCGACGGGCCAGGACAGGGTGAGGCCAGCACCTGGTCGACGACTCGACCGGACTACGAAGTGGCGATCGGGGCTGCAGTCGACTGGATCGAGTCTCGGCCCGATCTCGATGGCTCCCGGATCGGGCTCTTCGGTTCGAGTCTCGGCGGCTATTACGCGCCACGTGCTGCGGCGCGTGAGCCCCGGATCTCTGCGGTGATCGCCAACTGCGGTCCCTTCGACTGGGGCGAGTGCTGGGACGGGCTCCCGGTCGTCACTCGCGAGGCGTTCCAGCACTACTCGGGGGCGTCCGATGAGGCCCATGCCAGGGAGTTGGCCGCGGCATTCACACTCGAGGGCGTGATGAGCGGCCTCGACCGGCCGCTGCTCGTCGTGCACGGTTCCGAGGATCCGCTGATTCCCTGGCAGCAGGGGGAGAGAATCGCCGCCGAGGCGGCGGGGCCGGCGGAGTTCAAACTCATCGAGGGCGGGAACCACGGTGTGAACAATCTCTCTTATCGATGGGTCCCCTACGCCCACGATTGGATGGTCGAGCATGTGATCGGAAGGGCGCAATGACCAGAACAGCAGACATCGTCGTGGCCGGAGCGGGGCACAACAGCCTCATCACCGCCGCCTATCTGGCGCAGGCCGGCTACGAGTGCGCCATCGTCGACGCCAGGCCGATTCCCGGTGGCGGTGCCACCACCGAGGAGATGCTGATCGACGGTATGTGGGTTGACACCTGCTCAACCGGCCACACGCTCATCCAGCTCAACCCGCTGATCCGGCTCGATGAGCTCGGCTTGGTCGCCGACTATGGACTGTCCTATGTCGACCCTGATCCTGTCGAGGTCGTGGCCTTCCCCGACGGCGAGGCGCTCACGATGTGGCTGGACCCCGACGAGACGGCTACCGAGATCGCCCGGTTCTCCGAGCGCGACGCCGAGGCGTACCGGCGGCTGCTCGACGAGTACGACTCCGTGAAGTCGATCGTCGGAGCCTCCCGGTTCCGGCCGGTCGGGTACGGGCCCAGCACCGAGGATCTTCTCGCATCGCACCCGCGTGGAAACGTGTGGATGCGGCGGATGATGATGAGCGCCCGTGACGTCATCCTCCACGAGTTCGAGGATCCGCACATTCGAGCATTCATGGCGTTCATGGCGTCGCAGACCGCAGTGCCGATCGATGGTGCGGGTACCGGTCTATTGGCATATCAGATCGTGAGCGGCCGACAAGCCAGGAGTTGGTCGATTCCGACCGGCGGCTCCGGGCGTCTCGTCGATGCGCTCGTTGGATTCCTGTCCGACCATGGGGCGACGATCGATTGCGAGACCCCGGTGTCTGAGCTGATCGTCGAAGGCGGTCGGTGCGTTGGCGTGAAAGCCGAGAACGGTGAGGAGTACCGAGCCCGGCATGCAGTCGTCTCCACCATTCACGTCAAGCACCTCTTGGACATGGCCCCGCGAGACACCTGGGGCGAGGACTTCGCGTTCGGCGTCGAGACGTATCACGTGGGTGTCCCGTTCTTCGCCGCCTACTTCGCTACCACCGTCGCGCCCGAGTTCACGACCCACGACGGCGCCCGATCAGCGGTATCGGCGGGGCTCGCCGGATGGATCGACGACGTTGCGATGAATACGAGAAAGGTCTCCAACGGAGAGTTCGTCGAGGACGACCCCTGGGTGCTGGTGGCGACACCAACTCTCGTCGATCCGGGTCGCAGCCCCGAGGGGACCCACACCGTGAAGATGGTGACGTTCAACGCCTACGACCCCGGCGGCGGTCCCCAACAGTGGGACGCCATCAAGGAGGCCCATGTCGATCGGCAGCTCGCCAAGCTCCGTCGGTTCGCACCCAACCTGACCGAGGAGACGATTCTCGCGCGGCTGGTGAAGTCGCCGCTCGACATCGAGCGGACCAACCGCCACATGGTGCACGGCGCCCCCCACGGTGGCGACCGGAGCATCGCGTTCACCGGTGGGCAGCGACCGGTTCCGGGCTGGGCTCAGCACCGGATGCCGATTCCTGGCCTCTACCAGACGGGTGGGACCACCCATCCCGGCGGCTCGATCACAGGGGCGCCGGGGAGAAACGCCGCCATCGTGTTGCTCGAAGACCTCGGGCGCGATCCTTCACAGATCATGACAGTGCAATGAAAGGAAACAGATGAGCATCGACCCCGAACACGTCGTCGTGACAGAGGAGATCGCCGGGAGGCCGGTAGACCTCATGTACATCGAGACATGGGACGGTCTGTACGCCCCGATCGGGCTGCGGACGCCGCCCGGCGACGGCCCATTCCCGATCGTCCTGCTCGCCTCCGGAAACGGCGGCGAGGGCATGGGCTGGATCAGGGAGAACTGTGCCAACCGCGGGTACTTCATGGACCAGCTGGTGGACGCCGGCTACGCCTGCGCATGGCTCCGATACCGCACCGAGGTCGAACTCGGGTACAACGACGGTGGCCCGCTCATTCGCGACGTTCGCCAGGGCCGGGAGCTCTTCAACCGGTCTCCCCTCGAATACGAGGATGAGATCGCCATCATCCAGCACCTCAAGACGCTCCCGAACATCGATCCCGACCGGATCGGGATCGTGGGGATGAGTCACGGTGGCGAGATGGTCATGAAGATCACGAGCGAATACCACGGCGTCGCCGTCGGTGTGGCGAGCGAGCCGGCTTCCCACGAGTTCCTCGCCCTGACACCGGACGACACCGCGTTCGTCAACGAGGAGACCCACCTGAGGAACATCGAATCGATGATGATGACCGAGACCGACAAGGTGCGATCACGCATCGACATGGCAATCGCCTCCCAACGGATCTCGAGTATCCAGACGCCGATTCTGGTGATGGGACGGGAGACCGACGAGCTGCAGGGGATCTTCCGACTCAACTATGAACTTCTCGAAGAGGCCGGGAAAGACGTCGAGTGGGTGTCGTACGACCATCACCTCCACGGCTATCTCTATCCGCTCCGCGGAGCCGATGGCGAGTACGAGGTGAACGACGTCCAGACCGAGGCGATCACCCATGTGATCTCCTATCTCGATCGGCACCTCACATGATCGGACGCACCGGGGTCGAGGCATGAGGTACTCCTTCAAGTTGTGGTCGCAGCAGGCCGAGTGGCACCAACTACGCGACGCATGGGTGGAGGCGGACCGCGGTGACTTCTGGGACATGGTGTGGCTCAACGACCATCTCTATCCGCCGAAGTCGGACGAGGGTCTTCCGATCATGGATGCGTGGACGCTGTTCGGGGGATTGGCGGCTGTCACCGAGCGGATCCGGTTCGGCACGATGGTGACGGCCAACACGTTTCGGCATCCGGTGATCCTCGCCAAGCAGGCGGTGACACTGGATCAGATGTCGGGCGGGCGCCTCGAAATCGGGGTCGGGACCGGCTGGCACGAAGCGGAGCATGCCGCGTTCGGAATCGAATTGCCTTCCCTCACCGAGCGGTTCGAACTGTTGGACGAGACGTTCGAGATCATCGACGGGCTCCTGACCAACGACGTGTTCAGCTTCTCTGGAAAGCATCGAACGATCACCGAGGCTCGGTTCGAGCCGAAGTCCGTCCAGAAGCCCCGGCCTCCGTTCGTGATCGGCGGGACCGGGCCGAAGCGCACGATTCCATTGGCTGCCAAATGGGCCGACCAGTGGAACTTCCCCGACTACACCCTCGACATGGATCTGTTCCGGGATCGGCTGGGGCGACTCGACCAGGCATGCGCCGAGATCGGTCGTGATCGGAGCGAGATCGAGGTGTCGGTCCAGTTCCGGTTCTCGGGTGACCTCGCGCAGATGGTCGACCTGGTTGCCGGGTACGAGGAGAACGGCGCCGACCACATCCTGGTGACGCTGACACCACCCGCCGACCCATCCCTCCCTCCGAAGATCGCCGACGCCCTCCGGGGCTGAATCCGTTCTTGTCAAGTTTGACGGCGATATGGCCATCTCGCGTCTGCCTTGACAAGAACGGGATCAGTCGGCGGGTGGGCGGCCGGGGCCGGGTGGGCCGGCGAAGGCCTGAGCGATGGACATCCACTCGGCCGCGAGTGCTCCCTCGATCACGAGATGGGTGTCAGCGATGTTGCGGCGCTGGGTGACGACCAGGCAGAAGTCTTCGAGAGGACCGGTGACCGAGTCGTCGTATTCGTCGTTCCACACCGAGACCGTTCCGCTCGGCCCGCGCAGCGCCACCCGTACTCGCTCTTCGGGCACTTCGAGGCCCCGATTCTGGTAGCTGAACCGGAATGTCTTGATCCCGAGCTCGGCCACGCGGAACAAGCGCTCGGTCGGCTCACGCCTCACTCCCAGCGTGTCTGCGATGTCCTGGCCGTGTGCCCACGTCTCCATGAGTCGGGCGACCACGAACGAGGTCGCCCGCATCGGTGGTCCGTACCACGGCAGCCGGTCGTCGGGGTCACGTCGGGCAAGGGCATCGATCATCTCCCGCTCGGCGTCCGTCAGCCATTCCATGAGATCGGCCGGCTCCATCTCCCGACCGCGAGAGATGTGTTGCTGCATGTACGCCTCGGCGCCGATCTCCACCATGCGCGAGACGGCGGCGGCGAACGCCGCTCCGCTGGTGGCGGCCATGGTCGCCTCGTTGTCGTAGAACGCGAGGTGGGAGATCTGATCGCGAACGAGCCATGGCTCGGCCGGTGTCATCCGGTCGAAGGCGTCTTCGGGAAGTCCGGCGAGCATCGATCGGAGAGCGGCGCGCTCGGCGACGAGATCGGCAAGCAACTCCTCCATGCCGTCGAGGCTACCGGGTCAGAAGAAGAATCCCCGGCCGCCGAAGTCGCGACCTTCGGCGGGGTCCGCACCTCCCGGAATTCAGGGGCCGGTGAGGGCGTCCAGTGCCTTGATCAGGGCGTGGTTGCCCTCGCCGCCGAGACCGCGGGCCTGGAGCGTGCGGTAGAGGTTGAACACGAGCGACGTCGCCAGCACGGGAACGCCGAGCTCGTCGGCCCGGTCGAGGACGAGACGGAGGTCCTTCTGCTGGAGGTCGATGGTGAATCCGGGCCGCCAATCGTCCTCGATCATCTGCGGCCCGCGATTGGACAGCATCCACGAACCGGCGGCACCGCCGCTGACCGCTTCGAGCGTCTTGGCGAGATCGAGCCCGGCGTGCTCGGCGAACAGGAGCGCCTCGGAGACCGCCAACTGGTTGACGACGACGAGAATCTGATTCACGAGCTTGACGGTCTGGCCGTCGCCCACCTCGCCAACGTGGGTGATCGTCGTGCCGAACGCTTGCAGGAAGGGGAGTGCTCGCTCGACGTCGGCGGCAGCTCCGCCGATCATCACCGACAGCGTTCCCTTGGCAGCCCCTTCGCTGCCGCCGGAGACGGGCGCGTCGATCCAGGCACCGCCTCGTTCAGCGACCGCCTGAGCCAGCCGGATCGTCTCGGATGGACTGATCGTCGAGTGGTCGATGATCAGATGTCCGTCACGGATCGAGTCGAGCAGCGCAGATTCGCCCTCGAACAGGTCGACGACATCGGGGGTGTCGGCCACGCAGATCATCACCGTGTCGCATGCGTCGAGGAGATCGGCTGGCGTGTCTGCGACGGTCGCACCATCGATCGCCTCTGCCTTCGATCGGGTCCGGTTCCACACGATCACTTCGTTTCCTGCCGCGACCAGGTTGGCTGCCATCCCCGATCCCATGATCCCGATGCCGATGAATCCGATCGATCCGCTCATGAACCCGATCCTACGGTCGGCTGATCCCGTTCTTGCGACGTAGATGCGGCTATATCGCCGACAACTGTCGCAAGAACGACGTGGCCCTCGACCTGGTCGCCGACGGCTGCGGAGATCGACTCGACGGTCCCGTCAACGGGGGAGCGGAGCGTGTGCTCCATCTTCATCGCCTCCATGACGATCAGCGGGTCGCCCTTGCCGACGGTATCGCCCGGCGCCACCAGCACGCTCAGGACCATGCCGGGCATCGGTGACGTGAGCGAGCCAGGGTCCAATTCCAATTCCGAAGCGCCGAATCTCGGAAGGAGCCGGAGGTCGACGGCCCCGATCGACGTCACCACGTGAGCGACGTCGCCGGTCCAGCTGATCTGTGGGTGGGTGACATGACCGCCACGTTCCAGCGTCGTTCGGTCGCCACTCCGGAACCTGACGACGTCGGTATCGGACCCGAGCCCGATCGAGTAGGAGCCGTTGCCGAGCAATCGGTATCCGATCTCGATCGGCTCGGCCGAAGCAGACGATTCGAACATGACGATCTGCGGCGCCGAGGGGTTGTTCCTCCATCCCGACGGAATCGAGGAGAGCGTCGACGCTGCCTCCCTGCGTCGCGCAGAGAGGTCGAGCGCGGCGGCGATGGCCGCGTCCTCCAACGCGGTGGGGGCGAGCACGGGCGCGATGAGCTCGGAGGGAGGATGGCGCTCGAGGAAGCCGGTGTCGATCGCCCCGGCGACGAACTCGGGGTGTTCGAGGATCCCGATCAGGAGGTTTCGATTGGTCGTCATTCCCGACACGATCGATCGTCTCAGTGCGTGGGCGAGGCGCTCGATCGCCGTGTGACGATCGGGCCCGTGGGCGATGACCTTCGCCAACATCGGGTCGTAGTGGACACTCACCTCACTCCCGCTCTCAACGCCCGAGTCGAGTCGGACATCCGGCGGGAACTCGAACCGACGCAGCGTGCCGGTGACCGGGAGATGGTCGTTCAGCGGATCCTCGGCATACAGCCTGACCTCGACTGCATGCCCGTGGATCGCAGCAGACCAGACCGACTCGGGAAGATCGATGCCCGCTGCCGTCAACAGCTGCAGTTCGACCAGGTCGATACCCGTCACGAGCTCGGTCACGGGATGCTCCACCTGCAGCCGGGTGTTCATCTCGAGGAACCAGAACTCGCCGTCACGGAAGAGGAACTCGACCGTGCCGGCGCCGACATAGCCAACCGACTCGGCGGCGGCGACGGCCGCGTCGCCCATCCTGGCTCGAAGATCCTCACTGATCGCCGGTGATGGGCTCTCCTCCACGATCTTCTGGTGTCGGCGCTGGATGGAGCACTCACGCTCGAACAGCGAGGTGGCGCGGCCGGTGTGGTCGGCGAAGACCTGAATCTCGATGTGCCGCGGGTCGGCGAGGTACTTCTCGATGAAGACGGTCTCATCGCCGAACGCCGACTTCGCTTCGCGCTTGGCTCCCGCGACTGCGTCGTCCAATTCGGTTGGGTCGTCGACGATGCGCATTCCCTTCCCGCCTCCGCCGGCGCTGGCCTTGATCAAAACCGGATAGCCGATCTCAGCTGCGGCGTCGGCGGCGCCTCCCGAGGTGACGTCGACGCTGGCCAGGATCGGGACCCCGGCCGCGCTCGACGATCTCCTTCGATCTGAGCTTCGAGCCCATCTCGGCGATGGCGTCCGGCGGCGGACCCACCCAGACGAGTCCGGCGTCGATCACCTGCCGCGCGAACTCGGCATTCTCGGACAGGAACCCGTATCCGGGATGGATGGCATCGGCCCCGACCGATCGGGCTGCCTCGATGGCGAGCTCGGCCCTCAGGTAGCTGTCTGCGGGGGACGCTCCTCCGATCGACACCGCCTCGTCGGCGGCGTCGACGAAGGGACTGCGTCGGTCCGGGTCGGAGAAGACGGCCACGGTGCCGATCCCCATCCTCTTTGCGGTCGTAAAGATGCGAATGGCGATCTCGCCGCGATTGGCTACCAGGAGCTTCTCGATCATCGACTGCGAGCGTACCTCGGCCGGACGGACCGGGTCAGGAGGTCCGCATCCGGTGTAGCTTCGAAGTAGCCGGGTAGGAACGGGCCATGGACTCACACAGCGAGACGGCGAACCGGGACGATCCGGCAGGTGACGGCGGGCACGACATCGACCACTCCGACCACGGCAGTGATTCCGACTCCGGCGACCACTCAGATCACGGAGGCGGCCACTCCGATCACGCCGAGATGTTTCGGAATCTCTTCTGGAGGAATCTGTGGCTCGCGATTCCGGTGATCTTCTTCTCGGAGACCGTGCAATCGTGGCTCGGCTTCGACATCGGCTTCCCCGGTTCGAGTTGGATTCCGCCTGCGCTCGGAGTCGTCATCTTCGTCTACGGCGGTCGCCCCTTCCTCGAAGGAGGCTGGTCGGAGCTGAAGTCGCGTTCGCCCGGCATGATGCTGCTGATCACACTGGCCATCTCCGTCGCGTTCGCAGCGAGCGTGCTCAGCCTCGTCGGTCTGCTCGATCTCGAGTTCTGGTGGGAACTGGCGGCCCTGATCGTGGTGATGTTGCTCGGCCACTGGCAGGAGATGAAGGCGATCGATCGCGCCAGCGGGGCCCTGGAGGCACTCGCCGAGCTCCTCCCCGACGAAGCCGAGCGGGTCACCGACTCCGGAACCGAACTGGTGGCTCCGTCGGAGCTCTCGAAGGGCGACGTCGTGCTGGTCAGGTCGGGTGGGAGAGTCCCCGCCGACGGAACGATCGTCGATGGTGCGGCGGAATTCGACGAGTCGATGTTGACCGGAGAATCGAAGCCGGTCGCCCATTCGGAGGGTGACACGGTTGTTGCGGGATCGGTGGCCACCGACAACACCGTGCGGGTGGAGATCACTGCTATCGGCGACGACACGGCCATCGGAGGCATCCGCCGACTGGTGAAGGAGGCACAGGAGACCAAAACCGACACCCAGGTGCTGGCGGACAGAGCGGCTGGATGGTTGTTCTACGTCGCGATCGGTGCCGCCGCCATCACCGTGGTCACGTGGCTCGCGCTCGGACGTCCCAACGACGCCCTGTCGAAGACAGTCGCAGTGCTGGTCATCGCCTGCCCCCATGCCCTCGGATTGGCGATTCCGCTGGTCGTGTCGATTGCGACCAACCTCGCGGCCGACAATGGCCTGTTGATCCGGGATCGCGATGCGCTGGAACAGATGCGTCTGGTCGACACCGTCCTGTTCGACAAGACCGGCACCCTCACCGCCGGTCGAGCATCGGGTCACCGACCACGCAGGGGTGAGCGTGTCGGATACCGAGCTCCTGTCCCTGGCGGCAGCCGTCGAGCGCGACTCCGAGCATCCGCTTGCTCGAGCCATCGTCAGCGCGGCGGATGGTCTCGATGTCCCGGATGCGTCCGACTTTCGCTCGATGACCGGTCGAGGAGTCGAGGCCGTCGTCGGCGACCGGACGATCGCCATCGGCGGTCCGTCCCTGATGTCCGACCGCGGCATCGACATCCCCGACGAGATCTCCGACCGGATGACCGAATGGGAGTCGCGGGGGGCTTCCGTCTTGGCTGTCCTCGGAGACGACGACTCCGTGCTCGGGCTGATCGCCCTCGAGGACGAGATCCGCGACGAGAGCCGCGAGGCCGTGGCCGGGCTGCATGAGCGCGGGGTCGACGTGGTGATGATCACTGGCGACAGCCGCGCCGTTGCCGATCATGTCGCCGACGAACTGGGTCTCGACGACGTGTTCGCCGAGGTCTTGCCCGGGGACAAGGCCGACAAGGTCGAAGAGCTTCAGCGGAAGGGCAGGACGGTGGCGATGGTCGGCGATGGCGTCAACGACGCACCCGCCCTCGCTCGCGCAGACGTCGGTCTCGCCATCGGCGCCGGCACCGACGTTGCGATCGAGTCCGCAGGAATCATCATCGGATCGAACGACCCCCGGGCCGTCGAGGCGGTGATGAAGCTGTCGAAGGCCACCTACACCAAGATGATCCAGAACCTCTGGTGGGCTGCCGGTTACAACGTCGCAGCGATCCCCCTCGCTGCGGGTGCGCTCGCGTGGGCCGGTGTCAGCCTCCCGCCGGCGCTCGGCGCGGCGCTGATGAGCGCGTCGACGGTCATCGTCGCATTCAACGCTCAACTGCTGCGGCGGGTTTCGCTGCGTTGACGGGTCGGTCGAAGTCGACCTCGGTCACATGCGGAAGACGCCGAACTGGGATGTGCCCTCGACTGGAGCGGTATGGACGGCCGAGAGCCCGATCCCGAGGATCGTCCGGGTGTCGCGGGGGTCGAACAGTCCGTCGTCGCGGACCCGTGCTGTTGAGAAATAGGCCTGTTCTTCATAGCCGATCTGAGCCTCGATCGCCGCAGTGCGGTTGGCGTCGACCTCTTCGTCGAAGTCGATGCCTTTGGCGTCCGCCGCGGCTCGGGTGATGATCGACATGACTCCTGCGAGTTGGGTCGGCCCCATCACGGCCACCTTGTGGTTCGGCCATCCGAAGACGAACCGGGGGTCATAGCTTCGCCCCGACATCCCGTAGTTGCCTGCCCCGTACGACACGCCCGCCATCAGGGCGATGTGCGGCACGGTGGAATTTGCGACGGCGTTGATCATCTTGGCGCCATCTTTGATGATGCCGCGTTGTTCGTACTGCTTGCCGACCATGTAGCCAGTGGCATTGTGGATGAACACGATCGGCGTGTCGTAGCGGTTGCAGAGTTGGATGAACTCTGTCGATTTGAGCGCTTCCTCACTGAAGATGACGCCCTGCTGGTTGGCGATGACGCCGACCGGAAAGCCATGAATCGAGCCCCAGCCGGTGACCATAGAGGTTCCGTAGATCTGCTTGTACTCGTCGAAACGAGATCCGTCGAGCACCCGGGCGAGAATCTCGCGCATGTCCATCGGGATCTTGAGGTCCTTCGGGATGATGCCCAGCAGGTGCTCGGGATCGTGGACGGGTTCGTCAGCCGGCCTCGTCGGTCCCGGGCCGGCCTTGCGAAATCCGAGGTGAGCGATGATCTGACGACCGATCCGCAGCGCATCGTGCTCGTCCTGGGCGAAGTAGTCGCCGAGCCCGGAGATGCGGGAGTGCATCTCTGCCCCGCCCAACTCCTCGTCGGTCGACTCCTCGCCGGTCGCCATCTTGACCAGTGGCGGACCGCCCAGAAACACCTTCGCGGCTTCCTTGACCAGGACGGCGTAGTCGCACATCGCCGGCACGTAGGCGCCGCCGGCCGTCGAGCTCCCGAAGACGAGGGCGATCGTGGGGATGCCCTCTTTCGACATGTGGGCCAGATTGCGGAACCACTTGCCGCCAGTCAGGAACACTTCGGCCTGATCAGGGAGGTCGGCGCCTCCCGATTCGACCAGGTTGACCAGCGGCATCCGGTTCTGGAGAGCGATGTCCTGGGCGCGGAGCGATTTCGCCAGGCTGTATCTGTTCGAGGACCCTGCCTGCGATGTCGGGTCGTGGGCCGAGATGACGCATTCGACCCCTTCGATCACTCCGATTCCGGTGACGACATTCGCGCCGAGCGGCTTGTCGGTTCCCCATGCAGCGAGCGTGGAGAACTCGAGGAACGGCGAGTCGGGATCGACCAGGAGCTCGATGCGCTCCCGAACCAGCAGCTTGCCTCGTTCTCGATGGCGGTCGATGTACTTCTGGCCGCCGCCCATCCTCGCCTCTGCCTGGAGGGACTCGAACTCCTCGAGCTTCTCGAGCATGGCGTCGCGGTTGACGATGAACTCCGACGACCTGACGTCGATCCTGGATCCGAGCACGTGCATACGGCGCAGACTAGATCCACC
Source organism: uncultured bacterium (assembly GCA_963745865.1). GTDB lineage: Bacteria > Actinomycetota > Acidimicrobiia > Spongiisociales > ZC4RG35 > JAHEDH01. Next base: position 228,712 of record CAVUYZ010000004.1, read on the forward strand.
CGACCCCCTGGAGCCGGTCCCCGGTGGCGAGATCCCGAGGGAGGACGCGATCCGGTGGACGGGCGTCGCCGGTAGGTTGTCGCAGTGATGTACGACTACGTGATCGTGGGCGCCGGGTCAGCGGGATGTGTGATGGCCGCTCGCCTGAGCGAGGACCCCGCCACCACGGTCCTGCTACTCGAAGCGGGCGGCCCGGACTCGAAACAGGAGATCCGGATCCCGGCAGCGTTCTCGAAGTTGTTCAACACCGAAGTGGACTGGGCCTATCACACGACTCCGCAGGCGGGCCTCGACGGACGGAGCTTGTTCTGGCCGAGAGGGAAGATGCTCGGTGGAAGCTCCTCGATGAATGCGATGATGTGGGTTCGCGGGGTCGCGGCGGACTACGACGCGGTGGGCGGAAGGCGGCATCACCGGCTGGTCGTGGGACACGGTCGCGTCGTACTTCCAACGGGCCGAGGACACCGAGCGCCGTCCCACCGATCCGATCGGGCTCGGCACCGGGGGACCTCTCGCCGTCAGCCGGCAACGGGATCCGAACCCCGCCACCGAACGGTTCATACGGGCCTGTGAAAACGTCGGTATCCCGCTCAACCGCCGAATCAACGCCGGCTCGAATGACGGCGTCGATCTGACGATGGTCAACCAGCGTCGCGGAGCGAGGGTGTCGAGCGCCACTGCGTATCTGCAGCCGATCATGAAGCGTCCGAATCTGACGGTCCAGACCGGCGCGCGCGTGACCCGCATCCTGACCGAACGGGCGACTGCCCGGGGAGTCAGCTATCAGGTGGACGGGGGTATTCGCACTGCGGAGGCGAGGCGCGAGGTCGATCGTCTCCGGTGGTTCAATCAATACGCCCCAGATCCTGATGCTGTCGGGTATCGGCCCACGTGACCATCTCGACGACGTCGGGGTGGACGTCGTGCTCGATCTTCCCGGCGTCGGCTCGAATCTGGCTGATCATCTGGCGAGCGGCATCATCCAGCGGACCGACCGCACCGACACGCTCGTCGCCGCGGAGACACCGACACAGATCGCCAACTACCTGCTTCGCCGTCGAGGGCTGCTGACGTCGAACGTCGCGGAGGCCCATGCCTTCATTCGCACAGAGCCCGGGCTCGCAGGGCCGGACATCGAACTGATCTTTGCTCCGGTTCCCTTCCACGACCACGGTCAGAGCGACATCACCGAACATGGCCTCACCATCGGGGCGGTGCTGTTACAGCCGGCGTCGAGAGGGCACGATCAGGCTGGCGTCGAACGACCCGCTGGAAGATCCGCTGATCGACCCCTGTTATCTGAGCGTGGAAGGCGATCTCGAGGTCCTCGCTCGCGGCATCCAGAAGGCGATCGACGTCTTCGACGCCGAGCCACTGCGATCGATCGTCTCCGGCCCGATGATCCCCGACCCGCTCCCGGCCGGCCGGCCGGAGATCGAGGCGAGCATTCGGGAGAGGGCGGAGACGCTCTATCACCCGGTCGGGACCTGCCGGATGGGAGTCGATGATCAGGCGGTCGTCGACCCGAACCTGAGGGTGCGGGGCATCGACCGTCTTCGAGTGGTCGACGTGTCGGTCATGCCGTCGCTCGTACGCGGGCACACCCATGCTCCGGCGGTGATGATTGGTGAGAAGGCCGCAGACCTCGTGCGCAGCTCGGGTTAGCCGACCGGGTCTGGCTCATTCGTCGAGCAGGTAGACCGGTTCCCGGTAGTAGCGGATCTCACCGTTCAGGTGGCGGGTCTGGAGCCTCTCGTGCATCTCTCGGTTCTTCTCCTCGATGGGACGGTCGGTGGCGAGCCACTCGAGGTCGACGTCGAGATGAAGTACTCGTCCCGGGACGATGAATCGCGTGATCCCCGCCGGGAGGAGGTGGCCGGAGCGGGCGGCGAGCAGCACCTGCTCGACCGAGAAGTGTGGATAGACGGCGATCGCCGCCATGTCGGGGAACTCGGCATGGGCTGCCCCGGGTTCTCGCTGGAGGGTTCGGGCGATGTCGGAGACGGTGTTGTAGGCGTTTGTTGCGGTGTCGGCGGCGACGAAGCGGTTCAATCCCGGCTCCGAGTGAACGACGACCGCCTCGCCCGCCGGATCGATGATGGCGCAGACGCCGCCCTGCTCCAGCAACACGTCCATCGCCATGGATGCGGATGTTGGTTGTGATGTGAGCCCGGCGGTGTTGTCGATCGACGCGACGATCCGATCGAAGCTCGAATTCCGCAGCACATGACTCCACGTGTCCAACTCGAGTACCTCGTCGGTTTCGATCACCTGTACGACCATGTGCTCGAAACCGATCCTGCGCAGCGCTTCGGAGCGGGTAGCCCCATCGAGCAGAACGAAGCGGTCGTCGACCGGTGTGACGATCGGGGGGTTGCGGAGGATGTCCTCGTCTTGGAGCCGCGCCATCAGCGCCGAGACCCGCTTGTCGTCGTACGCCTCGTGCGGTACGAGATCGGCTGTGGCGATGACTCGGACCGGGAGGACCGTTCGGGGCTGCGTGTTCGCGAGGATCGACACGAGCTGCCGGGCGACGTCGACGGCGGCGGTGTCCTGCGCATCCCTGGTCGATGCACCGATGTGGGGTGTGGCGACGACCTTTGGATGCCGGGCGAGCCGCGAGTCGACGACGGGCTCTTCGGCGAAGACATCGAGGGCTGCGCCTCGTATCGATCCGGAGTCGAGCGCCTCCAGGAGGGCATGCTCGTCGACGATCGAGCCCCTCGACGTGTTGATCAGCCACGCCGAATCGCGCATCAGCGACAGGAACTCGGCATCGACGAGTCCCCGGGTCTCGTCGTTGGCCGGAAGGTGCAGCGAGACGAAATCGGCCTGGGCCAGCATGTCAGGGAGATCGATCGGCTCGACCCCCTCCTCGAGATACAACTCCGGTGTCGGTCGCCGCTGGTTGGTCACCACTCGCATGCCGAATGCCGATGCGCGTTCTGCCACCGCTCGTCCGATCCGCCCGAACCCGACGATGCCAAGCGTCTTGCCTGAGAGCCCGGTTCCCATCAGGTCCGACTTCTCCCAGCGGCCCTCCTTGAGCCCCGCATCGGCTTTCGCAAGGTTGCGGGCGAGGGCCAACATCAGGCCAAGGGTCAGCTCGGCGACGGCGAGCGTGTTCGCGTCGGGGCTGTTGACGACCTGGATGCCGGCGTCGATCGCAGCCGCGACATCGATCGTGTCGAGGCCGGCTCCTGCCCGAGCGATCACCTGGAGGTTGGTCGCCTTGGCGATCGTCTCTGCCGGGAGCTTGGTGGCGCTCCGAACGACGATTCCCTCGTACCCGCTGATGATCGATCCGAGCTCATCGGCTCCGAGGCCGGTCTCGATGTCGACGTCGAGGTGCTCCCGCAGCAGCTCGATCCCGGCGTCGGCGATGGCATCAGCGACGAGGACCTTCGGGCGTCGGTTGGCTTCGGTCATGTGAGGCTCCTTCCTCCACCGATGACGTGGACGTGGCCGGTGATGTAGCTCGATCGGGGCGAGGCGAGGAACGCCGCCAGCTCGGCGACGTCGCCAGGATCGCCCATCCGTCCGGCCGGAATGGCCGCGATCATTCGCTCCCGGATGTCGTCGGGGATGCCCCTCGCCATCTCCGTGGCGATCAGGCCGGGAGCGATGGCGTTGACGTGGACGCGTGGGGCGAGCTGGATGGCGAGCGCCCGGGTCAACCCGACCACGCCTCCCTTGGACATGGCGTAGTTGAATTGTCCGAAGTTGCCGAGATAGGCACACGACGAGATGTTGACGATGCCGGCTCCGTCCGCAAACGATTCTCCGAGCCGGGCGATCAGCGCTGTGCGGCGCTCCGAGGTTGACGTCGAGTACCAGTCGGAAGATCGGCGTCGGTCATGTTGACCAGCCGAGCGTCCCGGGTGATGCCTGCGTTGTTGACCAGTGCGGTCACACCATCGTCGCCGACGGCTTCGGCAACGGCCTCGATACCGTCGTGGTCGGTGAGGTCGACCTGGACGGGTGTCACCGCCACGCTCACATCCAGCGCAGCAGCCGTCTCGGCGAGCCGGGGGGACACGTCGACGAGCACCAAGCGATCCACGTCGGTCGCGAGGCGTTCGGCGATCGCTCGGCCGATCCCTTGTGCCGCTCCGGTCACGATCCCGACACTCAAGGCAGCGCCTTCCCGATCTGGGTTCCGCCCAGCTGGACGAGTTCGCCCGTTGGTCCATCCGGGCCACCGCCGGCGAGGGCTCGTGCCCACGATGCGACAACGTCCACAGGGGTCGCTGTCGAGGTTCCGATCACGTTCACCGGGGTGCCGGCCTTGCGCATCTCGACTGCCAGCGTCCTTGCCGCAGACACCGCCCCGGATGCGACCATGGCGTTCCCCGAACCGTTGCGCCCCAACAACGCGTCGGACGAGACGACGTAGACGACCGGGACGTCTTCGATGGCGGCGGCCCGGCTCAGCTCGAACAGCTCGAAGAGTTCGGCACGGACACTGGCCCAGTCATCGGAAACAGGACGGGTCTCGAACAGTGCGACCTCGGGTGCTGGTTCTGCGGTGAGGGCCTTGACCAAATCGTCTCGGGCGCGGATCCACTTCGTCACGCATCGCACCCTACGGCCTCCGTCGCCTGGCCATCGGAAGAAACGCGTGGTTGGCCTCGCCCATCCAGGAGCCGGTCATCTGCCGGTGACCTCGACGGATCGTCGTACAGCCGACGGATCAGTCCGCAAGCGGGGGCGGTGGTATCTCGGAGCGAGCGGGGGAACCGTCGATACGAATGGCCGAGCCAATGGCCCTGACCACACCCGCCGTCGGATGCTCGTACTCGTAGACCATTTCGTTGTGACGGATCTGCGGGTCGTTCCACACCTCCGGGAGCGTGAGAATTCGACCGCACGGGAGACCGAACATCGCCGAACAGCGCCAGCCAGTGGTCCGTGGTCCGAGTGAGGAAGATCGCTTCGAGGATCGGTTCCAGTTCGTCCCGCGTCGTCATCCGCTCGTCGTTTCCGCCAAACCTCGTGGCCAGATCGGACCGACCGATCGCCTCACACATCTGCCCGAAGTGCCGATCGGAGACGATGGCGATCACGAACCATCCATCCGACGATGCGAACATCCGGTTGGGTGCCAGGAAGGGGGAGGCGGTTCCGGTTCTGCCGGGCTGGGAGTCGTGTGCAAAGGCGATCGCGTTCCAGCCCGCCTGGACCGCGACCAGGCTGTCGCGGAGCGACACATCGACCCGTCGGCCCCGTCCGGTCGAGGCTCGGCCCACCAGGGCGGCGCATATTCCGAGGGCGGTATTCGTTGCGGCGACATAGTCGCCGATCGTCGTCGCCGTCTTGCCAGGTGGCGAGTCCGGGTCGCCGGTCAGGGACATCATCCCCGACTCGGCCTGAAAGACCACGTCGATGCCGCTGCGCTCGGCGTAGGGACCGTCTGAGCCGAACGCCGACACCACCGCGTAGACGATGTCGGGGTTGTGGGCTCTGATCGAATGCTCGTCGAGGCCGAGACGCTCCATCGCCCCGATGCGGAGGTTGTTGACGACGACGTCGGCAGTGCTCGCCAACTCAAGGGCTTTGCGCCGACCATCTTCGGTCCTGAGATCGAGGACGACACTCTGCTTCCCGCGGTTCGCCGACAGGAAGAAGGCTGATTCCCCGTTGATGTACGGCCCGAAGGCCCTGCCGAGATCGCCGGATGGTGGCTCGACTTTGACGACATCGGCTCCGAGGTCGGCGAGCAGCATTGCGCAGTACGGTCCGGCGATGAGGTTCCCGAACTCCACCACACGGATACCGGAGAGAGGTGCGTCGTTCATGCCGACCAAGCTAGAGGCACTTCGTCGGCGAGATTGTGGAAATGACCGCCGTCCCGTGAGATGATGACTGTCGGCCGGGGCACGCCGCCCTGCTCGTGCGTAGGATCGCGACTGAGCAACTGGAGGATTCATGAAGAGCATCGTCGTCGGTTTCATCGACACCCCTGAGGGTCATGCCGCGCTGGAGACAGCGATGAGTGAGGCGAAGTTGCGAGACGCGACATTGGTCGTGCTCCATTCCATGGTCGGCGGAACCCACGAGAAGGACGACGAATACCTCGCGTCCGCCGAAGCGATCGAGGCTGTGCACGATCAGCTCTCGAGCTCGGGAATCGAGCACAGCACTCACGAATACATTCGCGGCAACACCCCGGCGAAGGATCTCATCGACGCCGTCAAGGTCCATGACGCGGGACTCATCGTGATCGGCATCCGCAAGCGTTCGTCGACCGGCAAAGTGCTGTTCGGTTCGAACGCGCTCGACATCCTTCACGATGCACCGGTGCCAGTTCTCTGCGTGAAGGCGGTCTGACCGCCGACCAGGCAGTGGCAACCAATTCAGAGGGCAGCGGCGTGATCCGCTGCCCTCTTCTGTGTGCCCGTCCCTCTAGCCGGCGATGACCGGCACCCGCGCCATCGCAGCCGCGACCTTCTCCTCGGGGTAGTCGTAGTCCTCGAGGTCGCCTGAGAGGAAGCTGTCGTAGGCAGCCATGTCGAAGTGCCCGTGACCGCACAGCGCCGTCAGGATCACGGTCTCCTCGCCCGTTTCCTTCGCTCGCTTGGCCTCGCGAATCGCCGCCGCAATCGCATGGGTCGGTTCCGGTGCGGGGACGATCCCTTCCGACCGCGCGAAGGTGATGGCGCCCTCGAAGCATTCCCGCTGATGGATAGCCTCGGCTTCGACCAAGCCCAACTCGTAGAGGTGAGAGACGAGCGGCGCCATGCCGTGATAGCGGAGGCCCCCGGCGTGGATGGTGTCAGGAATGAAATCGTGCCCGAGGGTGTGCATCTTCACCAGCGGCGTCATGCCCAGCGTGTCCCCGAAGTCGTAGCGATATTCGCCCTTCGTCAGCGATGGGCAGGCGGCCGGTTCGACGCAGCGGATCGTTGGGTTGATCTTCCCCGCCATCTTCTCGCGCAAGAAGGGGAAGGAGAGACCTCCGAAGTTGGACCCGCCGCCGGTGCATCCGACGAGCACGTCTGGCATGTCGCCGGCCTTCTCGAGCTGGAGCAGTGCCTCCTCGCCGATGATGGTCTGATGCAGCAGCACATGGTTCAGGACCGACCCGAGCGCGTATCTCGTGTCGGGATCCGCCATGGCCATCTCGACGGCTTCGGAGATGGCGATGCCGAGACTCCCGGGCGAGTCCGGGTCGCCGGCCAAGATCTTGCGGCCCGCTTCGGTGAGGTCGGACGGGCTCGGATGCACCTCGGCACCCCACACCTGCATCATGGTCCTCCGGTGCGGCTTTGCGTCGTAGCTGGCTCTGACCTGCCAGACCTCGCAGTCCAGGCCGAATTGCGCGGCGGCGAACGCCAACGCAGACCCCCATTGTCCTGCCCCGGTCTCGGTGGTGAGCTTCTTGACACCCTCGCTGGCGTTGTAGAACGCCTGCGGAACGGAGGTGTTCGGCTTGTGCGATCCGGCCGGTGAAACGCCTTCGTACTTGTAATAGATGCGTGCCGGGGTGTCGAGCAGCTTCTCGAGACGGCGTGCGCGGTACAGCGGCGACGGTCTCCACAGCCGGTAAACGTCCAGTACCTCCCCGGGGATGTCGATGAAGCGGTCGGAGGAGACCTCCTGTTGGATCAGCGCCATCGGAAACAGTGGAGCGAGGTCGTCGGGCCCGATCGGTTCATGCGTTCCGGGATGGAGCGGTGGAGGCGGAGGCTCCGGTAGATCGGGCACGATGTTGTACCACTGGGTGGGCATCTCGGTCTCGGCAAGCGTGAACTTGGTCTGATCGGCCATCGGGGTCCGCTCCTGGGGTCGTGTGGACAGGACCGTAGCTTCAGGTCTGTGACGCTTATGGCGGACTCGTCCGAATGCATCCTCAAGCCGAGCGGCACTCGCGTCCGATACATCGAGTCAGGCCCGGATTTCAGGAGACGGTCATGTTGCTCGAAGGTCAGTTGTCGGATTGGAGCGTCGAAGACCTCCTTCAGATGCTCCATATCACGAAGAAGTCGGCGTCGCTGCACATCGACGGCGCCGAGCGCTCGGGGGTCGTGTACTTCGACGAGGGCGCCATCGTCGGCGCCGAAGTCTCACATGGGGCGGCGGGCTCCGACGATCGGGAAACTGCTGTCGAGGCGCTCTACGTCCTCCGCCTGCTGACGGACGGGGCTTTCGAGATTCGCAACGAGGTCCCTTCCACCGTGATCGATCCGGTCTCGGTCGCAGACGCACTCGAGCTCGCTTCCAAGCATCTCGACGCCGAGAAGGCGCTCGCCGACACCGGGCTGCTCAATGCCCGTGGCCTCCGTCTCGCCCAGGAGATCGATGAGCCGATCATTCTGTCAGAGCGGATCTGGGCGGCGATCTCCGTATCGATTCCGGCCTTCACGTTCGATGAGCTCGAAGGACGAATGGGTCGCGCAGCTGCGGTCGACACCCTCGAGCAGTTCCGTGATCTCGGTGTCCTCGAAGCCGTCCTCGATGAACCAGTCGAGGAGACTGCGCCGGTCGTGGTCGAGGATGGGCTCGAGCCGGAGGAGACCTCGCACGCGTTCACGGTCGACGAGCGTGATATCGATCTGGACGATGCCACCGATGTGGTGGTCGAACCCGAGGACGCGGTCGAGCCGGTGGAGATTCCAGAGCCGGAGGAGACCTCGTACGCGTTCACGGTCGACGAGCGTGACATCGATCCGGTCGATGCCACCGATGTGGTGATCGAACCCGAAGACGAGGAGCCGTCGATGTGGATGGCCGAAGCGGACGACACCTTCGACCAATTCGAGGCCTCGGAGGATTGGAGTGTCGAGGATGTCGACGACGGAGACGTCGAAGTCGACGATGTGACTGCCTCGGGATGGGAGGCGCCGATCGCCGATGAGTCCGAGTCCGACAGCGTCGAGTCCCAGGCCGCACCATCGCTGTCGGAGGCGATCAGAGCCGCCGCTGCCGCCTCGCCTGTCCGTGAGATGCCGGCTGCTTCGCTCATGTCTGAGCTGTTGGACGGCTCGGATGACGGTGACTCAGACGGCGACGATGAGTCACTGCTGTTGGCCGAGGCCGCCTCCCCGGCGGACTTCGATGTCGTGCCGACGGTGGTGAGCGACGTACGGTCAGGTCGCTCGTCTCGCCCCCTGAGACGACGCTCGTGCAGGGTGTCCTGGACGATCTCGGTTCGCGCTTCCGGAGCCAGGCCGCTCGCGACTGAGGGTCCGGTTCACGCCGACGGCGGAAATCGAGCCCTGATCAATTCGATGATGGTCGCCACCGCGCCGATCTTCATTCCGCCGGGGATGATGATGTCTGCATGGCGTTTCGATCGCTCCACGAACTCGAGATGCATTGGTCGCACGGTTGCGAGGTACTGGCGCAGAACCGAGTCCGCCGTTCTTCCGCGCTCGTGGATGTCTCGTTGAAGCCGCCTGGCGAGCCTGAGATCTGGGTCCGTGTCGACATAGACCTTGAGATCCATGAATTCGCGCAACTGTGGCTCAGCGAGGACGAGGATTCCCTCCACGACAACGACCGGCGCCGGAGCCACGTCGACGACCTCTGCGGCGCGGAGATGATTCGTGAAGTCGTACACGGGTCTGCGGATCGGCTGCCCTTCGCGCAGGCTCGAGAGATGCTCGGCAAGGAGCGCGGACTCGAGTGAGTCGGGATGGTCGTAGTTGAGTCTCGTGCGCTGCTCGAATGTGAGTTCGGGGCGATGTCGGTAGTAGTCGTCGTGACGGATGAGCGTGATACCGGAGATCGCCTCTGTGAGTGCTTCGGCGATCGTCGTCTTCCCCGATCCGGAGCCGCCTGCGATCCCGATGATCAGCGGTGACGACTCGGCCCAGAGGTTGAGATCGAAGTGAGGAGGGGGCGGAAGCGCCATCCGGTCAGCGTAGGCCTCGGGATCGGTGTTCCGGTCCGACAGGAGTCCTCGGTACGACCGTGAAAACATCGTGGCAACGGACGGCATCCGGCGTACCCTCTCGAGCATGGATGTGCGAGTGGCGGTCGTCGGTGTCGGAGCCATGGGCGAGGCGATCGTCCGGGGCCTCCTCGGCTCGACCTGGCATGCCTCGGCGGTGAGCGGGCTCGCTCGGCGGCCGGAGCAGGCCACCGAGATCCGGGATCGCCTCGGAATCGTCGCTTCGACGGAGCCTGCCGACGTGATCCCCGATCGAGACGTGATCGTCGTGGCGGTGAAGCCGAAGGACGTGCCACGTGTGCTCGAACGGATCGCTCCTCACCTCGCGTCTGACTCGATCGTCCTGTCCGTTGCCGCCGGTGTCACGATCGAGACACTGGAGATGTCGTTGCCCGGTACGGCCGTCGTCCGTGCGATGCCGAACACCCCGTCGATCGTCGGCGAGGGCGTCACGGGTGTGGCTCTTGGCGAGCACGTGACCGAAGTGGGGCGGGGTCACGCCATCGCGGTGCTCGAGGCTGTCGGAGATGTCTCGGTTCTGGATGAGTCGGTGCTCGATGCCGTCACCGCGGTGTCCGGCACCGGCCCCGCATATGTCTTCCTGCTCGCCGAGGCACTCATCGAAGCCGGCATCAGAGAAGGTATGTCGAGACGGGTCGCCGAGTTGTTCGTGCATCAGACCATCCGTGGCGCCGGCCATCTACTCACCGAGACGGGCATCGGGGCACCGGGCCTGCGATCCCAGGTCACCTCTCCGGGCGGAACGACGGCTGCCGCCGTGCACGTCCTCGAGGAACGTGGGTTCAGAGCACTCGTGGAGGACGCGGTTCGGGCGGCTGCCAAGCGCTCGCGGGAGCTCGGCTCAGGCAGCGTGATCTGCCGCGCCGGCGAGGGGTCTGGTACGGGTCGGGCGTGTAGGTTGAGCCCATGAGCCTGTTCTCGAAAGCGGTCCTGAGCGCCACCAGGCTCCCCTTCGTCAACAAGACCGTCACCGGAACCACACCGGGCCGCGCCGTCGCAGAGCGCTTCGTCGCCGGCGACGACCTCGACGAAGCGGCCGAGGTCGCCGGTCGACTCAACGCCGATGGGCTCACCGTATCGCTCGACCTGCTCGGTGAGGAAGTGCACGACGTCGCTTCGGCTGAGAGCGCTCGGGATGCCTATCTCGATTCGATCGACCGAATCTCGGAGGCGGGCATCGACGGGAACATCTCCATCAAACTCACGCAGCTCGGATTGTCGCTCGATCGGAAACTTGCCGAGTCGTCGGTCGAGATGCTGGCGCAGCGGGCCGCGACGGCAGGGACCACCGTCACGATCGACATGGAGGCATCGGAGTTCACCGAGGCGACCGTCGACATCTACTCGGAGGCGCAGGAGCGTCACGGCAACCTCGGGCTGTGCCTGCAGGCGTATCTTCGGCGGACACCAGCAGATCTGGAGCGCCTTGCACCGCTGGGCGGACACATCAGGCTGTGCAAGGGCGCATATGTCGAACCCGAATCCATCGCGTTCACCAGCAGCGCGGAAGTCGACGCGGCCTTCGCTCGCCTTCTCGAACCACTCATGTCAGACGAGCGGGTCAGGCCGGCCATCGCCACCCACGATGATCGGCTGATCACGTTGGCACTCCGGCACGCCGAAGCGCGTACCGAGCCATGGGAGATGCAGATGCTCTACGGGGTCAGACCCAACCTCCAGACAGACCTGGTAGGCCGCGGCGTTCCCGTGAGGATCTACGTCCCGTTCGGGTCCGAGTGGTATGCCTATCTCACGAGGAGACTCGCCGAACGGCCCGCCAATCTGACGTTCTTCGCCAGAGCGCTCTTGGGAAGGAGTTGAGATGCAAGCACCCCGCTTCACACTCACCGATCAAGACGGCAGGTCCGTCTCCCTCAAGGAGCTCCTCGGGCAGCCGCTCATCCTCTTCTTCTATCCGGCAGCCATGACTCCCGGCTGCACGACCGAGGCCTGCGACTTCCGCGATTCCTACGACGACTTCATCGCCGCCGGGTACCAGATCGTCGGCGTCAGTCCGGACACTCCGGAACGGAACGCACAGTTCAAGGAGAAGGAAGGGCTGCCGTTCCCGCTCCTGTCCGACCCCAACCACAAGGTCGCTGAGGCGTTCGAAGCATGGGGAACCAAGAAGAACTACGGCCGTGAGTACGAGGGGCTGATCCGCTCGACATTCGTGATCGATCCCGACGGCACTATCACGCGGGCGATGAGAAATGTCCGGGCCACCGGCCACGTTGGTCGAATCCGTGCCGCACTGATGGACGAATGAGTCGCAGCCAACGCCGGTTCACTCCGGCGCTTCCTCGGGGTGCTGTTGGTGCTATCGCTGCCGGCCGTATCGGCCTTGGCGCAGAGTGCCGATCAGATCGCCGAGTCTGTCGATCGAACCGGCTCCTTCGTCGGAGAGGGTGTGACCGAGCCGCTTACCCTCGACGGGCTCTCGTCGGAGAATCCGACCTTCGGGTATGTCGCGCTGGATGCCACGCCATCGGGTGGAGCCCGATCGCTCGCCGTGGACCTCCTCCAGCGCACGTCCAAGTCGACGGTGATCGTCGTCACGGCAACAGAGATCGGTGTCGAGAGCCTCGACTTCGACGAATGCTCGGGTTGAGCAGGCGCTCGAATACTCGCTCGACACCCCGGGTGCGTCGTACTTCGACGAGTTCGATCAGATCACCACCGGCCTGGCCATCGGCGTCACTTCTTCTGGCGAGTCGGTCGTGGACAGCGGCGCACCGTCAACGTCGTTCGGGATCTCCGGCTGGGTGTTGCTGGTCGGCTTCGTCGTGGTGGTGGGCGGCATCGCCCTGGTCAACGTTCGCAACGATCGACGCAACGACGAGCTCGTCGCTACCAGGGTGCAGTCTGCTCGGGAGGAGATCAACGGGCAGATGGCGGTGATCGCAAACGAGATCCTCGAGTTCTCCGACAGGATCGGGGTCGAAGCGCATCCGGACGCGGTCGAGCACTTCCGGTCGGCGAGCGAGACATACGATCGTGCCGATGAGCTCCTGGCCGCGGCCGCGACCAGGGACGACCTCGAGGACCTCTCCGATGAGCTGGACATCGCACGGTGGGAGCTCTCGGCAGCCGAGGCGATCGTCGAGGGTGGGACCGTCCCCCCTCGACCCAGCGAGGACGTTCCCCAGGCCTGTTTCTTCGATCCCCGACATGGCGCAGGCGTCCAGCAAGCCGAGTTGAAGACGCCCGCCGGGACGGGCTCCGTCTGGGTGTGCCGATCCGACTACGAGAAGCTGGCGCGGGGCGAGACCCCCACCGCACGCGAGATCGAGGTCGACGGGAGCATGGTCCCAGCCCCGCAGGCTCCACGCGACCACGGTGGCGGCGGCTTCGACTGGCTCGACGCGTTTTCGATCATCGTCGGGGGGATGGGCAACAACTACCGGTGGCGTCGTCCTCCCGGCCGGACCAGAGCCCCGGCAGGTGGGAACTTCGGTCTCCCGTTCCCTGGTGGGTTCGGCGGCGGCGGTCCGGCGTCGGGTGGCGGATCGCGGGGTCGTCCCTCCGGTGGCGGTGGCTCGGCGGTCAGGTCGGTCGGCAGGTCGATGGGCGGCGGCTCGCGTCGCCGGTGAGCCAGGCTCGCGCCACGGACCGGTCGCCTATCATCGGGCCACGACGATCAGGGGTGTCACATGTTCAAACGAATCATCGGGTATCTCAGGCAACTCTTCCGCTCCACTGCTGAGCGGGCGATGGACCCTGAGATCGAGATCGAGCAGGCCATCACCGAGGCGAAGCGCCAGGATCAGGCGCTTCGGAACCAGGCGGCGAAGGTCATCGCCCATCGGACCCAGATCGAACAGAAGATCGAGTCCACCGCGAAAGAAGTCGGGGAGACACGCGAGGTCGCCAAGCAAGCTTTGATGCGCGCCGAGAAGGCCAAAGGAGAGGGCGACACCGCAGCGGTGGAGCGGTGGACTCAGGCAGCGCAGTCGCTCGCGCTGAAGCTCCAAGGAGCCGAGTCGAATCTGTCAGGGCTCAAGGAGCAGTACGAGATCGCCATCTCGCAGGCCGACTCCGCCAAGGCGGCGGTGCAGCAGAACGCCATGCGGCTCCAGGAACTTGCTGCCAAGCGCATGCAGCTCGTCGGGCAACTCCAACAGGCCAAGATGCAGGAGTCGGTCAACACGGCCGTTGAATCGATTTCGCAGTCGATGGAGATGGATGCCCCGTCGCTCGACAACGTCGAGGAGAAGATCCAGAAGCGACTCGCTCAGGCCAAAGCCGACACCGAGCTCAGGGAGGCGACTCCCGAGGGGGCCGAAGCAGAGCTGCGGGAAGCGATCAGCATCGCCCAGGCGGACACCAGGCTCGACGAGCTGCGCAAGGAGCTCGGCCTGACCGAGTAGGGGCTAGCCGGTCTGGTTCCGGTCGACGACCTCGAGCGATCGCGTCGATCAGGGACGCGACGTGGGGAGGTCGACGGGGAGCGTGTGACAGCTCGAGCTGAACGCCGGCCCGCTCAGGCCGGTTGACCGGGTTCGACGGATGCATTCCTCTGAGACCGGGCGGGACCTGATCCCCGGTGACGATCCGCAGCGTCGTGCAACGCGCCAACGCATCCGCCATCTCGGCTCGGAGGGTTTCGTTCGTCCCCCCGACCAACACCGACTGTCGGAGATGGTCTCGACCGAATCCGTGGATCGAGATGATCGAGTGGACGTGCTGGATAAAGCTGTCGAGCGCCAGACTCTCGTTCGGCTCCCACCGGGTGGACGGAAGGTGCCATCCGAGCTCCGATGGCTGTGAGACGACGTAGCGTGATGCTCCCGTGCGATCTGCCACAGCGTTGGCGATCATGTCCGTGTGGCGCTCCAGGCCACCGTGGATGGCCATGACGCCGACGGGGCCGGCGAGGTTCATCGTTTCTGTGACGTCGGGATGGTCGATCAGGCGTGACAGCATTGCGATGAACAGTTTGGGCCATCCCGCAGGCAATCGAGAGGCCGAGTGCGAGGGCACGCTCACATCATTGTGGCCGACAGGGGTGCCCCGTACACTCCCGCCCCATGACAGCCACCGCCCATCGGCCCGAAGCAGAGCACGACGTCAGCGGCTTCGGAGGGGACGGTCGGCCGACGCCCATCTCCGAGTCAGATCCTCGTCGGTCTGGGAGTGTTGTTCGCAGCTCGCCATCTGGGTGGCGTGGCCACTCGGTGAGATCAGTGGTGAGGTCAGCCACGAGGTCGGGCGCGAGATCTTCGGAAACGTGCCCGGGTATCTCAAGGCTGCGTTCTACATCGGGACCGGAGTCGCAACGGGCGTCATGTTCTACCTGTTCTCGTTGCGGGCGAAGAACTGGTCTCGGGGCCAGGCCGAGTCTCGAACGGCCACTGGCTCGCCCGCTACAAGGCATTCGAGCGGGGTGTGTCGATGCGGACACTGCTCCGCGATCGGCAGGCCGGGCTGATGCACTCGATGGTCTATGTCGGCTTCATCGTCTTGTTCATCGGGACACTCACGCTCGAAGTCGACCACCTTCTCCCGGCAGACTTCAAGTTCCTCACGGGGAATGTGTACCTCGGGTACTCCGCAGTTTTGGACCTCGCCGCGCTGGTGTATCTCGGAGGACTGCTCTGGGCCTTCGTCAGGCGATATCTGCAGCGTCCCTGGCGAATCAAGTCGAAGACCAAACCCGAGGACGGCTGGATCCTCGCAACGCTCACGCTCATCGGCGTGACGGGAGTCCTGACCGAGGCTGCGCGAATCCAATTGGTCGGCCAACCCGACTTCGAAGTCTGGTCGTTCATCGGCTACCCGCTGTCCAACCTGATCCCTGCGGCGACCGCCTCGGGGTGGCATCAGGGTCTCTGGGTGATTCACGCCCTCTCGTTCGCAACGTTTCTCATCGTGCTCCCGACGACGAAGCTCCGGCACATGGTCACGTCCCCCGCCAACATGTTCCTCTCGCCCAAAGATCGCCACAAGGGCGCGATGAAACAGATGCCGAATCTGCTCGAGGCCGAAGACATCGACGTAATCGGCGCATCGACGATCTCCGAGTTCAGCTGGAAGCAACTCTTCGACACCGATGCCTGCACGGTGTGTGGCCGGTGCACCTCGGTGTGTCCGGCCAACATCACCGGCAAGCCGCTCGACCCGAGGGAGATGGTGCTCAAGACCGGCGAGGTCATGGCGCTCAGCGGCGACCCGGTCATCTCTCCGCCGGTGGGATTGGCGCCCGGCATCTCCATCTCGGGCGACAGTGTCTTCCAGCGCGTCCAGCCCGAAGAGGTCTGGGCATGCACGACGTGCAGGGCTTGCGACGAGATCTGCCCGGTCAACATCGAGATCCTCGACAAGATCCTCGACATGCGGCGGTACCTGACGTTGATGGAGTCGAACTTCCCGTCCGAGCTCGGCAAGGCATACATGGCGATGGAGAACCAGGGAAACCCCTGGGGGATGGGACAGCACAGCCGCGCGGATTGGACGTCGAAGCTCGACTTCGAGGTCAAGGTCCTTGGTGAGGACGGGGTCGAGACCGCCGAGTACCTGTGGTACGTCGGCTGCGCCGGCAGTTTCGACGACCGGAATCAGGGCGTCACGATCTCGCTCGCCAAACTTCTCCACGAGGCGAATATCGACTTTGCGATCCTCGGTGCGAAGGAGATGTGCAACGGTGACCCCGCCCGCCGATCGGGCAACGAGTTCGTCTGGCAGCAACTCGCGCTCCAGAACATCGAGACGTTCGACGATCTCGGCGTCAAGAAGGTCATCACCCAGTGCCCACATTGCTTCAACACGCTTGCCAACGAGTACCCACAGATGGGCGGCGATTACGAGGTCGTCCACCACACCGAACTGCTCGCCGAGCTCATCAAACAGAATCGCGTGTCTTCGTCGTCCAACCGGTCGGCGAACCCCACGACGGTGACGTACCACGACCCCTGCTATCTCGGTCGACACAACGACGTATACGTTGCGCCGCGCGAAGTGGTCGCCGCAAGCGGGAACATCGAGATGGTCGAGATGCAACGCCACGGAAACCGCGGGCTGTGTTGCGGCGCCGGGGGAGCTCGCTTCTGGATGGAAGAGCACACCGGCAAGAAGATCAATATCGAGCGGGCCGAGGAGGCGCTCGCCACCGGAGCCTCGGAGATCGCTGTTTCCTGTCCCTATTGCTTCGTCATGATCGACGACGGCATCAAAGAACTGGGTCGCGGTGACGATGTGAGGGTTCGCGACGTGGCCCAACTGATGACCGACGGCTACGACGATGTAGGCCCGACCGCCGGCTGACCAGATGGTGCAATCGACCTGCCGGTGTCCATGAACTAGTCAATCGGTGTGCGCTTCCTTTGGCCCTCAAGTTCACGGAGAGTGGTTGTACATTGACCATCAAGGGTTGGGCGAACCAGGAAAAGCAGGCTCGAATGCCAGGGGCATCAGATTGCAGGACAGGCGCACACGACTACGCCCCGTCGATGACGGTAGGTGCTGGAATCGTGCGCTCGACCTGCCGAGGATGCGGAGCGGTCTCGATCGACCTCTCCACAGAGCGGACGGCTTCGGATCTTCTCGGGGTTGTTCGCTGAGCGGAGAGAATCGATGTACGTCGGTGGGCTGACTATGTCGGACCTCCTAGCGCCGACGGGTTTCGGCCACGCACCGCATCGTCGCTGACACGGCATTGGGAGAGAAACGGGGCGGCCGGCCGGCCGCCCCGTTTCTTGGGTTCTGGCGATGCCTCCTCGACCATGCACCGATCTACCCTTGTATCGATGCGCCGCTTCATCCCATTCCTCGTGATCGCCATGGTGATCGTGGCGTGCACATCGGACACGGGGGGCACGGATGGTGCCAGCACCATTCCGAGCTCGGACGACCTCGCCGAAACGGCGACGGATCCGGCTGACACCACGACCACCACTCTCGGGCGTCTCGGTCTCGAACAGGCCACCCTCGAATTCACATCCTGCCTGCGCGACGAAGGCATCGACACTCCGGACATCCGCCTCGACGCGGAAGGGCGCCCGGTGCTCGATGAACTGCTCGACTCGGTCGACACGTCGACGCCCGAGTTCGCCGAGGCACTGCGTGTGTGCGCGTCGATCCTCACCAGGGCGGGTGCCCTCGATCTCAGAACCGATCCGGAACTGCAGGCGGTGATCGTGGATCAACTCCAGGAGTTCTCCGATTGCATGCGGCGGGAAGGGATCAGAGAGTTCCCCGACCCCGATCCGGCCTTCACCGGGACGGGCTCGCCGTATCCGCTCGACGAGATCCCCTTCGACGATCCGCTGTTCGAGAAGGCGACCTTCTCGTGTCAGGAGATCCTCGGATCGCTCGTCGTGGGCGGATGATGCGAGCGGCGGCTGCGATCGGCTCGATAGCCGCTCTCGTGGCGGCGGTCGTCGTGGCCGTGCTCGTCTTCTCGGATCCCGCCGACCAAACCGAGACCGGGGCGAACCAACCAGTCGAGACATCTCTGATACCGGTGGTGAGGACCGATCTGATCCAGACGGAGACGCTCGATGGCGAGTTGCGTTTCGCCGACCCGGGAAGCCTCGTGGCACAACGCGGTGGAATCATCACCTCGCTCCCCGACGAGGGCGTCGTCGTCGACATCGATGACATCGCCTATGAACTGGACGGATCGAGCGTTCTTGTCATGGCAGGCGACCGCCCCTCATGGAGAGCCTTCGAACCGGACATGGAGCCCGGGTCCGACATCCTGCAGTTGGAACGGAACCTCGAGCGACTCGGCCACACCGTCGCCGACGTGGAGCCGAACGACGAGTTCGATGATGACACGCGGACGGCTATCGAAGCCTGGCAGGCGGCGTCAGGGTCGGCAGTGACCGGCTCCATCCCATTGGGCTCGGTCGTGTTCTCGCCCGGGGCCGTTTCGCGTCGGCGCGCTCACCGTGACGGTCGGCGCCCCGGTCCCCGCCGGCGCGCAGGTGTACGCCACCACAGGACTCACCCAAGAAGTCGTAGTCGAACTGGATCCGGGCGACCTCGACCTGGTTGCCGTCGGGGACCAGGTGACCATCACCCTCCCAGACGGCAGCGAGATCCCGGGTGAGATTGCATCCGTCGGGCGGGTCGTGCGCGCCATCGGCCCCGGACCGGATGCTCCCGAAGCGGTCGAGGTGGTGGTCGCCATCGATCGCACCGATGTCGAACTCGAACGCGCCCCCGTCGACGTCGAAGTCGAGAGCGATCGGGCGTCGGCGGTGTTGGCCGTTCCGGTCCGTGCCATCGTCAGCCTGAGCGACGGTGGATACGCCGTCGAGATCGACGAGGCCGGTGCCCGGCGTCTCGTCGGAATCAGCATCGGCGACTTTGCCGGAGGTCTGGTGGAGATCGAGGGCCCAATTCGAGAGGGCGACCGCGTCGTCGTGCCGGTCGGCTGACATGCCGGACCCGGTCCTCGCCCTCGACTCGGTCGTCAAGGACTATGCCGGGCCACCGCCGGTTCGAGCGATCGACGACGTCAGTCTGGTGATCGAGCCCGGTGAGCTCCTGGCGGTCGTCGGTCCCAGCGGCTCGGGCAAGTCAACCCTCCTCCATCTGATGGGAGCCCTCGATACACCGACGTCAGGGAGCGTCGTCATCGAAGGCAGCGATGTGTCTGGCCTCAACGACAAGGATCTGTCGGGGCTGCGAGCGCACCGACTTGGGTTCGTGTTCCAGGAGTTCTTCCTCATCGACGGAGTGTCAGCCCAGGAGAATGTCGCGCAGGGCCTGCTCTATCGCGGGGTTGCCGCCGACGAGCGCCTGCGGCGCGCCGGCGAGACGCTGGCACGCGTTGGGTTGGGGCATCGGATGGGTCACCTTCCCAGCCAGCTGTCCGGAGGGGAGCGTCAGAGGGTCGCCATCGCCAGGGCGCTCATCGGAGATCCCGCCGTGGTGTTCGCCGATGAGCCGACCGGCAATCTCGATTCGGTGACATCGCGGGAGATCATCGATCTGCTCCTCGAGTTGAACCGCGGTGGCTCGACGATCGTCGTGATCACTCACGACGCCGAGCTTGCGGTGCATTTCCCCCGACAGGTCAGGCTTCGCGACGGTCGGGTCGAGCCGTGAACCGCTCGAAGCTGAGGTTCGCAGACACGGTGCGCCTCGCCTGGCTCGGTCTCCGGGCCCGTGCCGGGAGGACGGTCCTCACCTCGCTCGGGATTGCGATCGGAATTGCATCTGTGGTGGCCGTGATCGGGATCTCGGCGTCTGGGAGAGCCGACCTGCTCGCCACGCTCGACCAGCTCGGGACAAATCTCGTCAGGGTGTCCGCCGGTCGTGGGATCCTGGGCGGCGCCCCGGAGCTACCCGACGACGCCCCCGTCATGGCCGCCAGGATCGGGCCCGTTCAGGCGGTGTCCGCAACTGCCCGGCTCGATGCCACGTTCGCAGAAGCGATCTCATCCCGGAATTCGAGACGGGCGGCCTGTCGGTCGTGGCCGTCGGCCCTGAGCTCTTGGATGTCCTCGGCGGCACGATCCTGGCCGGACGTTTTCTCGATGCGGGGTCGTCGGCGCTCCCGGTAACGGTGCTCGGACGGGTCGCGGCCGAGCGGCTGGGGGTGGGATCGCTCGAGCGAGAACAACTGGTCGTGATCGGGGGGCGGCTCTTCACGGTCGTCGGCATCCTCGACGACCTCACCCTCCATCCCGACCTCGAGCGGTCGGCGCTCATCGGGTTCGATGTGGCCGATGCCATGCTGGGAGGAGCCACACTGTCGACTCTGTACCTGAGAATCGATCCCGCCTCTGTCGATGACGTCGTCGAGGTCATCCCGACGAGCGTCAACCCCCAGAATCCCGATCGCGTCGAGATCACCAGACCGTCCGATGCGCTCGCGGCGAGGGAGGCGGCAGATGCGGCCCTGACCCAACTGTTGATCGGTCTCGGCTCGGTGGCGTTGATCGTGGGTGGCGTTGCGATCGCCAACATCATGGTGATGTCCGTCATGGAGCGTCGGATGGAAATCGGCGTCCGCAGGTCACTGGGGGCGACCCGGGGGCACATCAGGCGCCAGTTCCTCTTCGAAGCGATCATGCTCGCCGCCTGTGGTGGCATCGTCGGCGTGGTGCTCGGTGCCGCCGTCACGTGGGGGCTCACGGTTGCTCGCGGGCTCACCCTCGACGTCCCGCTCGAAGCACTGGGCGGAGCGCTGGCGGTCGCACTTGCGATCGGAGCCATCGCCGGTCTCTACCCGGCGGCCCGGGCGGCGGCGATTCCGCCGTCCCAGGCCGTTCGGGGAAGTCGGTGAGCGCTCAGACCCCGGCCGGTTCGGGAGCCTCCTCGTCTTCCTGTTCCTCGCCCGGGGCGGAGCCCTGCTCGGTGTTCGAGCCGCTGCGCCTCCTCACCCAGCGGACGATCAACCAGATCACGGGGACGAGCCAGAGGAAGGGGACGATCGCCCCGGCTGCCAGCACCACGGCACCGGCGATGAACACGAGAAGGCTCCACGATGCCTCCAGTCCGTCGGCGAAGCCGGGCAGGCCGGACGGTTCGGCGCCGACGATGATCGCCGTCGCGGTGTCGGCGACTCCTCGACCCTCGAGCGGCTCCCCGGCCTCATCGAGCGGGATGGCGGCGACCCTGGTCTGGAGCCGGACCGTCTCCTCCACGTCGAAGGCGAGGAAGTAGACCAGCGACTCCCCAGGCTCCAGCGGCCCCTCGGTCTGACCAAAGACCAGCGTGAGGTCCGAGAGATCGATCCCGAGCACGGGATCGGTGAGCGTCAGGTCGGTCAGCGGGACGTCGCCGACGTTGGTGATCTCGAAGCACACCGTCACCGGGTCGCCCTGCTCGACCTCCAGTGTCGAGTTTCCTGGGCAGGACAATCCGGCGTCGGCCACGCCGGGATAGCTGGTGACGTCCACCGAGATGGCCGGACGCACGATGGCTTCGGTGATCGTCACCGTGATGGTGGCGAGGTCGACCTGGTCCTGGATCGTCCGGAGCTGGCCGCGCAGCGTCTCGAGGTTGGTTTCTCGCTGGAGCAGCTGGTTCTCGAGCGCAGCGATATCCTCGATTGCGGTGGCAGTCTCGAGGAGGCTCCGGAGTCGCTCGACGCTCACCTCGGCAGTGTTGATCCGGCTCTGGAGATCGACCACGCGTTCGGTCACGTCGTCGGCGGTGACCCGTTGATCCCGGATCGTCCCGAGGGATCCCAGCCGGTCGAGGGCCTCGCCGAAGTCCTCCGGCAGCACCCTGAACACAAGGGTGGTCCGCGGCTCGACCCCACCGGTCGTCTCCTGACCGAACAGGAGCCCACCGAGCGACGAGACGATCTGGCTCGCCTCGCGGGATGCCGCGGAGACGTCGTTCACGGCAATGGTGAGGTAGGCGGTGTAGATGATGTCCCGACCGGTTGTGATCTCACCCTCGGTTGTGATCAGGGGACCGCTTCCGAGCCCTTGATCTTCATCGAAGCCCGACGCCGCACCGTCGTTGGTCGCCTCTTCGGCTGTGTCGCCGCCCTCGGTCGCAGCCGGGGCGCCCATGTCGGCTTCGCCCGTGAGATCCCGGGCGGCGTCCGGGGCCTCGGAGCTGTCGTCTCCGGCCGTGCATGCGACGAGAACGAGTGCCAACGCGAGGAGGATCGCCACGGTCCTCGTGATTCGACGGGTGCTCATGTGTGCTCCTTCGGTCCCACATGCGACGCTCGGCCCCGACATTTGGTTCCCGCGACCGGGATAGGAGCCGGTACGCCTGGGCGACTCGCCGGTGGGTCAGACCTCCTCGAACCTCGCCTGGAAGAACCGAAGGTCGTCGGGCTCGTAGGTGAACCGCAGACCGCGGATCCCCAGCCGATCATCGAAGACCGCCCCGACCGACTCGGCGACCACATCCATGTGGGCCTGGGTGTACACGCGACGGGGGAGCGTCAAGCGCACCAGTTCGAGCTTCGGGTGTCGGTTCTTACCGGTCTCGTGGTCGCGACCCGCCGAAACGGTTCCTCGCTCCATCCCGCGGACGGCAGAGTCTCGATAGATGGCGGCGGTGAGTGCTTGGGCCGGGAACAGCTCTCGGTCGAGGTGAGGGAAGAGCGGCCGCAGCATCGATGAAGACTCCGTGACCGCCGATCGGTAGGACGATGGGCACGCCCATCTTGAGGATTCGATTTCCCAGATACTCCACCTGACCGATGCGAGCGCGGACATGGTCGTCGGTCGAGACCATCTCGCGAATACCCGCTGCCAACGCCTCCATGTCCCGACCCGACATGCCCCCATAGGTGTGCAGGCCCTCGAACGCAACCAACATGGCCCGAGCCCGCCTGGCGAGCTCAGGGTCACGGAGCGCGAGGAACCCGCCGATGTTGACGAGGTTGTCCTTCTTGGAGGAGACGGTTGCCCCATCCGACAGGTCGCAGATCATCTTCAGGATCTCGGCGATGCTCCAGTCCTCGAATCCGGCTTCTCGCTCCTTGATGAAGTGGGCGTTTTCGATTGCCCGGGTGGCGTCGAGCATCACCAGGATCCCGTTCTGGCGGCACAGCTCGTGGGTGTCCCGCAGGTTCTGCATCGAGATCGGCTGACCACCCGCCATGTTCACGTTGGTCTCGACGGAGATGTAGGGGATTCGATCGGCGCCGACCTCGTCGATCAAGGCGCTGAGCTTGTCGAGGTCGATGTTCCCTTTGAACGGATGGGTGCTCTCGGGCTGGTGGGCCTCGTCGATGATGACGTCTGCGAATCGTCCACCGGCATACTCCTGATGGAACCGCGTCGTCGTGAAGTACATGTTGCCGGGGATGACATCGCCGGGCTCGATGAGGATCTGGCTGAGGATGTGCTCGGCGCCTCGGCCCTGATGGGTTGGGATCAGCTCTTCGTAGCCGTACACATCGTGGACTGCGTCGACGAGACGGTAGAAGCTGCGAGATCCCGCATAGGCCTCGTCGCCTTCCATCATGGCGGCCCACTGACCGTCTGACATGGCCGATGTGCCCGAGTCCGTCAGGAGATCGATGTAGACGTCGTCGGATCGAAGGAGGAAGGTGTTGAAGCCTGCCGCGAGGATGGCGGCTTCACGCTCCGCACTGCTTGGGAGCCGGATCGGCTCGACCATCTTGATCTTGAATGGCTCTGCCCAACTGCGTGCCCGGTCCTGCTCCATGTCGTCTTCTCCTCGGTGATTCGGCGATCGAACGTTCGTTTCACCACTGTGACATCCGCCGCGACCTCCCTCACAGAGCCACAAGTCCACTTGCAACCCAGGGTTCCCAGCACGGTATGTCTGCTTTCCGGCCCGCGGAATGGGGCAGGGTGTGCGTGGTGGTGCGAACCGGGGGCCCGCAGCACGACATGTCGTCACACGAACCCTGGGTTGGAGATGGGGTCAGGTGCGGGTGAAGCGGGCGACGGTTTCGATGTGGGGGGTCTGGGGGAACATGTCGAGCGGTTGGACCCAGTCCAACCTGTAGCCGCCGGCAACCAGTTCGGCGGCGTCCCTGGCAAAGCTCGCCGGGTCGCAGGACACCGATGCGATCGTCCCGGGTCGGAGCCGGATCAGGCTCTCGGTCACATCAGGGCCCAGTCCCGATCTCGGAGGATCGACGATGACGACGTCCCAGTCGGCAGGGAGCTCGCGGAGGGCGTCGGCGACATCGGCCTCGATGACCGACGCCTCCGAGTTCACCAGCAGATCCTCGAGTGCCAGCTCATCGGACTCGATCGCAGTCGCTTCCTCACCGGCCGAGGCAACGAGCCGGGTGAAGAGACCTCCGCCGGCGTAGGCGTCGAGTACCCGGTCGTCGGAGTCCACGGATGCAGCATCCCGGACCAGATCGACCAGCACCTCGGCTCCCGCCGTGTTGACCTGGAAGAACGCGGTCCCGGTGATCTGGAAGATCTCGCCCGCCACCTCCTCGTGGAACACGATGTCGTCGCCACCGAACGGGACGCCCCAGTCGTCGGTCGAGGCCGGGAGCTCACCGTCGAGAACCACGACGGTCTCGGCCGTGTTCGATCCGGTCCGAATCGTCAAGCGCTCGACGCCTGACAGGTCGCCGAGTCGGTGAAACAGATCGACCAGGTCGTGCTCGGCGATGAGGCACACGTCGATCGGGACCAGGTCATGGGACCCGGCCGCATACAGCGCCGGACGTCCCCGGTCGACCTGCAGATCAAGCCGATTGCGGTAGTTGTACGCGGCATCCGCGGCGATGATGTCGCGGACCTCGACTGCATCGATGCCGCCGAGATGACGGAGCTGGCCAGCAACGGTTGCCGTCTTCCATCGGAGCTGGGCCTCGTAGGAGGCGTGCTGCCAGGTGCACCCGCCGCATCTGTCGAAGAAGCGGCATGGGGGATCGACCCGATCGGGAGATGGCTCGATGATCTCGTCGATCTCTGCGCGTTCGAATCGTTTCTTGACGGTGACGATCCGGGCCTCGACCACGTCTCCGGGGATACCGCCCGGCACGAAGACCGCCTTCCCCTCGCGACGGGCGATCCCGTCGCCTCCATTCGCCATCGCATCGATCGTCAGCTGCATGGGGCAGACGTTAGGGGGCCGGGGCGGATGCCGAGATTCGCCACAGCCGGCCCGGTCTCGTCGATGGGATGACATCGCATCGTGACTCGGTGCATGGACTTGCCACGGGGGACCGCTCTCCCGACATCGACACGAGGTGATGAACGACATGAGGAACGACATCTCCCGGGGCCTCGCGCTCCTGGTGGCCCTCGCACTGGTGGTCGCCGCCTGCTCGTCAGAGGCGACCGAAGATCCGACGACCACCGCACCGCCATCCGACGACACCGGCCAGAGCGAAACGACCGAGGGGGGCGCGTCATCCGACGCCGGAGCCTCTGACACCGACTTCGATCTCCGGATCGCCATCTTCGAAGATCTCACGACCGACAACTATTGGGCCTACCTGGATCCAGAGAACTCGGTGTGGAACGCGTACGTGTTCGGGAACCAGGCGCCGACGCTGTTCCAGTATGCCTCTCCGACTCTGCAGCTCGTTCCGCTCGTGGCAGAGGGTCTTCCGTCCGAGCCCGTGGAGGGCAGCGACGGCTGGGTCGTGACGCAGACCATGAAAGCCGGACTGGTTTGGTCCGACGGCGAGCCGGTGACCGCAGACGACATCGTCTTCACATTCGAGACAGTCCGTGATCTGCAACTCGGTGGGCAATGGCTCTCGAGCTATCCGTTGGCATTCCCCGACGACCCAGCCACCGAGGAAGATGAAGCTCGGCCGGGCCTGACATCGGTCACAGCTCTCGACGACTCGACGATCGAACTCGTCTTCAATGAGACGCCAGGTCTCTCGCTGTGGCAATTCGGCGTCGGGTTGGCGCCAATCCTCCCACGGCACCACTGGCAAGACGCGGTCGCTTCTTCATCATCGGCTGAGGATCTCTATGCCGCCTCGGGCGCGGGAGCACCGGGGATGTGGGCCTACGACTTCACCGAGCGCGAGCCTGGCGCGTTCGCCCGTAACACCGCCAACGGCAATTATCCGCTGGCCGGAGCGACGACCCGGATCTACGACGACGGGACCTACGAGCTGACCGCAGACGGGATCGACGAACAGTTCTATGGCGACGGAAGCGGCGCCGTCGAGTACGAATACACGGAAGGTCCGTTTGCCCAGGAAGTCACCTACTCGATCTACACGGACCAGAACGCCGCGGTCCTGGCGCTCACCAGCGGCGAGGTGGACTTCCTTCTCAACTCGCTGGGCCTCCAGCGCGGCCTCCAGCAACTGGTGCTCGCCGAGCCGTCCCTCGACATCATCGTGAACCCGGCAAACTCCTATCGCTATCTGGCCTTCAACACCCGAAAGTTCCCGATGTCGGAGACGTCATTCCGACAGGCGGTCGCGTGCATGATCGACAAGGAATTCATGGCGAACAGCGTCCTTCAGGGATCGGCGATCCCGGCATGGAGCCAGGTCCCTGAGGCCAACACGTTCTGGTACAACGCCGAGGCGCCGCGACTGTGCGAGGGGCTCGACCAGGAGGAGAGGCTGGCCGAGGCGACGCGACTGCTGGAGGAGGGCGGGTTCACCTGGGACACCAAGCCCGAGTGGGACCCAGACAACCTCGATGCCCGCCCCAAGGGTGACGGGCTGCGGGGACCCGATGGAACGATCGTCCCCGAGCTGGAACTGCTGGCGCCAGGTCCCGGATACGATCCATTGCGAGCCACGTACTCCTTGTTCATCGAGGATTGGGCATCCGACCTCGGGGTTCCGCTGACGGCAGAGCCGACCGGATTCAACGTGATCGTCGATGCGATCACGGATCGGAGCGCACCGTTCGACATGTACATCCTGGGATGGTCACTGACGCCGTTCCCGGATCACATCGTCGACTTCTTCGCCTCGTCGAACGACTCCACACTCGGCGGCAACAACTACCCGGGGTACGCCAACCCGGACTTCGATGCGCTGGCCAACCAGTTCCAGACGACCACGGATCTGGATCAGGCGAGAGAGACGATCAAGGAGATGGACGCGATCCTCGCCGAGGACGTTCCGTATGTGGTCCTGTTCACGGCGCCGATCCTCGAGCCGTACAGGAACTCGTTGATCTTCCCCTTCACCGACACGCTGAGCGGGCTCCAGAACCTCCAGGGACTGCCGTCGTATGTGAGGCTCGCACAGTGAGCGGGACAGATTTCGGCTGACGGACGCGTCGGTCGAGAGGCCGCTTGGGTTTCACCAGGCTCGAGTGGTCCTCCACTACCGGGGTGGGGACTCAGCGCAGGGTCCCCACCCCGGCTCCTCTTTCCGTACCGAGCGCTGACGCAGACGCCAGTGAGAAGACGCTGTGAGGCACGTCTCGGGTGCGGGCGCTGGGCCCCAACGCATCGGTAGCCCCTATGACTGTCCGAGCCTCGATCGGCGAGGATGACCGACCGCAGGTGGCTCTTTCTCGCCCAGGAACCATCGAGCCGTTGTGTCACGACTCTTGGCTCAGCTAACCCGTTGAGAGGAATTGCGGCCATTGTCCAATAGCTCTCGGGCGTGTCTTCTCCGGCCCGCTCGTCGGTCGGTGCGTTGTGTCGAACCCGCTGCGCGGCTGCGGGTCAGTCTTATCGAGTGTCTCCGGCGACGGGAATCAGACCGAGGCTGTGTCCGAGCCCTCGTATTCGGTCTCCAGCACGATCGCGCGCGTCGGACAGGCGGCGGCCACTTCCCGCAGGACATCGTCATCGACCGTGCTTGGATCCAGCAGCTCCGGCTTGAGAAAGTCGCCGTGTCTCCACTGGAACGCCGTGGGAGCGAGGTTGATGCAGGTGCCGGCCCCGATACAGCGACGCCGATCGATGATGACTCTCACTGCCATGTGAC
Organism: uncultured bacterium; assembly: GCA_963745865.1. Taxonomy (GTDB): domain Bacteria; phylum Actinomycetota; class Acidimicrobiia; order Spongiisociales; family ZC4RG35; genus JAHEDH01. The sequence goes on from CAVUYZ010000004.1 coordinate 256,917, forward strand.
ACCTGCCTTGATCGCGTACTCGATGGCCTCGGTCTGGGACGCGACCCCGAGCTTGGCCAGCAGCTTCGACACCGCTTCGCCGACACTGTCGTCACCAGATCCGGAGGTGATGAGCCTGAGGAGTTCCACGTCGGACTCTTCGAGCTCCAGTGGGCCTGTCTCGTCGTCGAATCCGGTGGACAGGTCCAGGCCGACGATCTCAGCCAGTTCCCTGTGGGAGTGCATGGAGAACCACATGGTCTTGGTCTCGGGGTTCGTCATGCTCATGCTGAGATACCCGAGACCCTGGGCGATCTGTTCGACCAGTGCCTGTGCCTCGGGCGCTTGCTGCTTGACGAGGACTCTGGCCGCGACCCACAGCACGTCGATGAAGTACGGCATATGGGTGATACCGTCGAAGGAGGTGAGGGCGGCCCGCGCTTCGCTGGCCGCCTCGTCGGAAAGGCCCTGAGCCTGGGCGGTGAGTGCCAGCACCGCGTGAGCCGCCGCGGCCCATGGGGTGCCTGCCGGCAAAGAACTCGTACTGTCGAGAGCGCGCTGGGCGGCCGGTCCTGCCCTCTCCAACAGTTCCGGATCGCCGGTCTCCGCAGACAACTTGGCGAGGCCTACGGCAAGAGCGCACAGTGCCTCTACGGCACCCGCCGGGTTCTTGGTTCCGGCCAGCTCAGCAGCCTTCACGTAGTGCGCGATCATCTCGTCGGCCCGGCCTCGGGAGGCCTCGCACGATCCGCGCCACATCTCGAGCCTGCGCGCCATGGAGGTGCTCGGCACCGACATGGCTGCCGAGGCTGCGCGCTCGAGCCAGGCGCTCGACTCGTCATACGCTCCGATCGAGGCGTACGTGAGGGACATGCCACCAGCAGCGAGCGCCTCGAGCCATCGATCTCCGAGACCTCGGGCCGCCGCGAACGCCTCCTTGCCTCTCTCTAAGGCCAAGTCCGGCTGGATGTGGAGGCGGGCGTAGGCGTGGATGCTGTACAGCATCAGGGCGTTTTCGGTGAGCCGCTGGCTGTCGGTGACCTGTCCCTTCCGACTGTTCAGGATCGCCCGGACGTGCTCGATCCTGCCCGCCATGCCGTGCGCCGTGGGATCGGTGACGTGGGCGTACGCCATCGAGATCAGCGCGGACATCGCCCCGCGTTGGTCGCCGATCTCTTCGAAGATCCTGAAGGCCTGTTCGGCGAGTTCCTTGGCACCGGCGAACAGTGCCGGGCCCATGGCGATGATCTCGTAGACCGAGGTTCCCTCGTCGTGGGCGGCGGACACCGTTTTGCGCACTTTGCCCGCTTCGATCACAGCCAACTCGCGCAGTGCGATGGCTTCATCGGCGCGTGACCCCAGTCCGCGTGCCAACTCGAGAGCCCGGGTGTACGCCTCGTTGGGAGCGTCCAACTCGATCTCCCCGAGTGGCGAGTAGCCCTCGCCGATGGCACACCGTGTGTATGCCTGGCCCAACTCGAAGCACGCCTTCAGCTCCAATTCCGGGTCGTCGGTCTGTGACGCTGTCTGCCGCACCGCCGTGGACAACTCGACCGCTACGTCGTAGTCCTCGATCGCACGTGAGGCTGACGACCGCCGCAGCTTTACGTCGGCATCGAGTTGAGGCGACGCCATCGCACCGGTCAGGGCCCTCATCTCGGCGAGGTTGGCGATGCGGTCCATGCCCCGGTCGAGGAGATTGAGCGCGTCGTCCTTCACCCGAAGCATCTCGATCCGGTCAGAAGGGTCCGAGGCGGCCGGGAGCGTCCCCTCGATCAACCGGATGCTCTCCTCGGGGGCCGAGACCGAAAGAGCCGACCTCGCCGCGGCGAGAGCATGGGCCACCGCCTTGGCGGCGTCCCCCGCCTTCATCGAGTGGTACGCGAGCATCGGCAGATCTGCCTCTCCGCCACGTGCCTCCAGGACCTCGGTGATGGCGGCGTGGATCGCCTGCTGGCGACGTCGGGACAGGGCGGCGAGAAGGGATGCCCGTATCTGGTCGTGGGAGAACGAATAGTCGTACTCCGAGCTGTCCGGCTCCTCGACGAGAAGCCCAGTGCGGACCGCCATGTCGAGACCCTCGGCCAACTCCCATTCGGGCAGCTCGGGTTCGTCTCTGATTCTGGCGAGCACGGGAACGAGGTCCGCCAGTCGGAATCTCCGACCGAGGGCGCCGGCGTCGGCGAGCAGCCCATGGCAGTCGTCGGAGAGCTGGGCGAGGCGCCGCTCGATCAGCGACTGGATCGAAGACGGGACCGCGGGTCCGCTCAGTCGGGTCATCGTCCAGGTCCCGTCCATCAGCTGGAGGGCATCGGCCTCCCGGTAGGCCCGCACGAAGGCATCGATGAAGAATGGGACACCCTCGGATCGGGCGTGGAGGCTTTGAAGGGTCTGTTCGTCTACCGGCGAGCCGAGGACGAGCTCGATCAGCTCGGCGGTCTCGGCTCGACTGAATCGCTCCAGGCGGAGAACCGTGGTGACCCGCATTCGGTCGAGATCGGCGATCAACTTCCCGGCGCCTGAGGAGGAGCCCGCATGCGGCCGGATGGTGATGAGAAGAAAGATCGGGGCGGTGGGCAGGGTGCGAACCAGGTAGCGGATGAGCTGGATGCTGTCCTCGTCCGCCCACTGCAGGTCGTCGAAGAGTAGAGCGACCGGCCGTTCCCGAGCAATGGCGGCGATGGCGGAGGCCACCTCGTCGAAGATCCGGAGCATCTGCTCCTGCGGGGAGAGTCCCGAGTCTCGGGTGTCCGATCCTCCACTGATAGCGTTCCGCGCCCGATCCAATGGTTCGGAGGCCATCACCTCGCGGGCCATCGTCGCCACGCGCGGGGAGGCGAGGAGGGATCGGAAGAGGAGGAACGGTCCCCGTAGCTCCTCGTCCGCGAGCACATTGAGGGGCACAAAGGGCGCTTCGGCTTCTGCGGCGAGATCCATTGCGGCTTCGAGCATCCTGGTCTTGCCGATCCCCGCCTCACCCTCGAGGACCACCGCCCGCAAACCGGATCCGGCGGCGACGAGAGAGATCTGCTCGGTGAAGGTCTGTTGTTCTCGTGTTCGGCCGACGATTGGGGCGGTTGCCGGGCGCGTGGTCGGGTCGAAGGCGGCGGAGGACGCGACCTTCGCTTCGCGAAGGGCCCCGGCCGACGTCTCCTTTTCTCTCCACAGGACTTCGAAGAGCCTCCACCTGTCCGGAAAGCTCTTCAGCCAGAACAGTCCCCGGTCAGCGAGCTTGGCCGATTCCAGGGACCCGGCGAGGTCGGAGACGATCTGGGAGATGAGGATCTGGTCTCCCTGGGCCTTGTCGGCAATTCGAGCGGCGGCGTGAACGGCAGTGCCGTGCGTGTCTTCGCCGAAGTGGGTGACGTCCCCGCTGTTGATGCCGATGCGAACCGCGATGCGGCTCCTCGGAGCGGTCTCGTTGTACACCTGGATGGCCCGCTGAATCGCCACAGCAGTGTCGATCGCCCGGCTCGCCGAGGAGAAGAGCACCATGAACCCGTCTCCGGTGCCCTTGACGATGGTACCGCCCCCTGCCTCGAGCTGAGACCGGACCAGGTCGTAGTGGTCGCTGAAGACCTCGTTGGCGACGGTGTCTCCCAGGCGGACGCGCATGTCGGTCGAGCCCTCGAGATCGGTGAAGAGAATCGTCTGTGTCCCTTGTGGGAAAACGGATTCTTCGTGCTGCAGATGGACTTCCTCGTCATCTCGAACGATACAGCGCTTCCCGGCCGGCCATCGTCCGAAAAGACCACTCTGAACCATCCGCCATCTGCAGATTCGGTCGCCATGCCGTCGACCGCGACGACCCGTCGGTCGAGACCTCGCGATCACATACCGGGTCCGAGTCAGAACGGCGAGCTCGGCGCTGAGCCGTGACCTGCCTGTTTGGGATCCCGGATTGTGTCTGAGGTCTGACTCCCCGCCCCCGTAGTGTGCGCTGAGCCGGCGCAGCGAGTCGGGTTGAAGATCCCGGTCTCTTCGAAGGCCTCGACGAGGGAACCGCTCAACACTTCCGCAAGCTTGCGGTTGTGCAGACTCGAGAGGTTCGCGACCTCGTGGTGAATCTCGCCCGGCCTGCGCATCTCATGGCGGACGAGGAGTATCTCTCCCGGCTGGAGCAGCAGTGGTCGTATTCGTTCGAAGAGGAGTGCCTTCGCGCCCTATTTGCGGAGCCGACTCTGGTGGTGACCGGCCGTCAGGACGCGGTGACCGGATACGCCGATGCATACGATCTCATGGAGAACTATCCCGCGAGGCACCTATGCGGTGTTGGATGGCGCCGGCCATGCGCTGGCTTGGGAACGACGAGCCGTGTTCAACGCCCTCTTCGGAGACTGGATCGACAGAGTCGAGCGCAATGACTCGCCGTCGCGGCGAGCGGTCGATTGGCCTTCCCGGGGCGACGTATCGCAAGCGGTGAGTGCGACGGGAACCGCAGTCAGGGTCACCGTGTTCGGATCCACCCGACGCGAAGCGCATCTGTCGACGACGGCCTCCAGTGAGGCGACGACCGGGGTTTGATCGCATAGAGGCTGATCGGACTCATAGGGATGAGCGTGAGCGCCGCCCCGTGAGATCGAGTTGACGTTCTTGTGTGACCGTACGCACGTCCCTCCTTCAGGTCCACACCGGGTGTGACCGCGCCCGTGTCGAACACCTTGGTCGCTCGTGAGGCACACGCGAGAGATCGGCGGGTTTCGGCTGACGGATATCGTCGGTCGAACGGCCGCCTGGGTTTCATAAGGCCCAGGTGGTCCTCCACGACCGGTCGGGAGTCGAAACAGGCTCCCAACACCGACTCCCTCATGTCGGTGAGGAAGCCCCGCCGGGGCAACCGAGCAGGAAGGAGGAAGACGCGCTGTTGGCTACCGGGCGGGAGCGTTCCAGCCGGCAAGCGAGGCCGTTGCGGAGTTGGTGGGTCTGCGCCACCCGCCACATCATCGATCGTCGGTAGGCTCGTTCGAGCACCGGAACGGAGGAGGCGAGGCCATGAGTGGGGGCGACAGACACTTCTTCGTCGGGCCGAACGAGGGGAGAGCACTTTTCGTGCTCGGCGACGTCGTCACCTTCAAGGTGCCGCCCGATGTGGCCGACCAGCACTACTTCCTCACCGAGATAGCGTCGGAGCCCGGTGGAGGTCCGGCGTTTCTGCACACCCACGTCCCCCAGGAGACGTTCTGGATTCTCGAAGGCGAATACGAGGTCTATGGCCAGGACGCGAACGGCGACAAGTACGCCATCGAAGCGGGAGTAGGTGCCACAGTCCACGTCGCTGCCAACATCCCGCATGGATTCCGCAACGTCGGCGACACTCGCGGGAGGGTGCTGGCGCTCTACGCCCCCGTCACCCACCAGCCCGAGTTCTTCGAGGAGATCGGTGTCCCCATCGACTCGGTGAACGCCCCGTGGCCGGTCGACCAGATGCCCAGCAACGACCGGATCATCGAGGTCCTCGGCAAACACCAGATGCGGTTACTCGAAGACCTCCCCGAGAACTGACCCTTAACCCTGCCGGAACCGGTATCGACGGTCTCCGCCCACTGTCCATACCCAGGCCGTCACAGAACCGCCTCGGCCATGGTGGCTCTGAGTCGAAGCCCACCGATCACTCATCAGGATGCATCTGTCGCGATGAGCGCATGGAGGAGTGCCTCTTGGAGCTGGGCAAGGGTGTCGAGCACGGCCGTTGAGTGCTCGTCGAGGTCCGCGTAGTCGGCCTCGATGTCCACCCCCATCCGGGCGGCGAGCACCAATCGAGCCTGGCCGAGCACCCGCACCATCGCCTCTGCCTCGCTCCGGGACGCGACAACCCCGTCAGCGGCTTCTTCGACGATCAGCTCGAACGCCGAACGGTCGGCGATCTTGGACTGCTCGAGCTCCGAACCCATCCAATGCCACCATTCCTCGCTCGCATCCGGATCGTCGAGGTAGACGGGCGGCTGGAACCGTTCAGCGGCCGGGTCGTTGTCCTCACGGCCGACGCTGTCGAGCAGCTGAGGCACGTCAGACAGGAACTCGACGAGCCAGGCGGGGAAACTCACCTCGACGCCGTCGGCATGCGGGCGGAACGGGATCGTCATGTTTCCATCGTGGCCCACAACCCGTGTTGATGAAGCCGATAGCAGTCCATCTCCGCCTGTTCTCGAGGACCGTCGTTGACGATTGCCCTGCCCTCGTTGTGTACCTGCATCGTCAGCGTCATCGCCTTCTCCGAGGAGTGCCCGAACAGCGTGCGGAGCACCCAGGCCACATAGGAGATCAGGTTGACAGGGTCGTTCCATACAACGACCTTCCAGACATCGTCGATGTCGGTGCTCTCGTCGGTGTCCGGTTCGATGACCGGGGCATGCGGTGCAGACGTCACGGGTGGAATGGTATCGCTCTCCCCGGACAGCCCCGATCGCGCGAAAACCATTCCTGGGGGATGCCGGGACCAACCATATGGTGCCTGTGCGTGTGGAGATAGGAGCACCATGAACGGTCCTACGTCGGATCATCCAGAGATCGAAGCCTTCTCGCGAGCGGCCGAGCGCCGATTCGATCTGGTGATGGAGGCCGAGCAGGAGGCGGCGATGGTCGGTCTGAACCGGGTGGCAACACTCCGGGACCGGCTCATCGAATTCGAGGACCGGCGCTCGGATGTCACCGTCACGACGGTTGCCGGATCGCACTCCGGTCGATTGACGGCGGTGGGGATGGATCACCTCGTTCTGTTGACCGACGCGCTCAGGACCATCGTGCGTCTCGACGACGTCATCGCGGTGTCGGAGCCATGATCCCGACGATCGTGACCGTTCCGTCGCTGTGGTTCTGGGAGGAGGACCTCGTTCAGGAGGTGCGGTCGACGGGACTCGCACGGATCGTCGACCGGGTCGCGAGTCGTTCTGCCCTCCTCGAATCCGATGCCGAGGTCGTGGTGATCGGCGACACGGCACCATTCCTCTCAGCAGGTCTTCTGCGCCGGTTGGCGTCTGACCGGGTGGTGATCGGTGTGGTCACCGGCCCTGGCACGATCGCCTCGCAGATGTTCGTCGAGGCCGGCGTCGCGGCCGTCTTCCGGGGTTCGGTCCCGGCAGATGCGGTGGTCGCAGTTGCGCTCGAGTGGCGGGCTCGCAACCGAGGTGTGGATCCGAAGTCGAAGGTCGTGGTGGTGCGCGGGGTCCGGGGCGCACCGGGGTGCACCGAGATCGCCATCGGTTTGGCTGCAGCCCTCGGTCGGCACCATCGGTGCCTGTTGGTCGAGGGAGATCGGATGGCTCCGTCGATCGGGCTGCGGCTCGGTCTGCCGCCGGGGTCGTCGATCCAGAGTGCCGGCGATTTCGATGTCTGCGCGCCGTTCGGTGCGAGCGGCCCGTCGACGAATGCGTCGATCGCTCGAATCATCGACCGGTCGGCGGCGACCCACCGGTTCACCGTGGTCGATCAGGGAATCGACGGCCGGATGTGGGGAGATCACGAGTTCCTGGTCGTGCAAGCTTCGCCGACGTCGGTCGTTCGGGCGGCGCGGGCCGTGTCGGCTGAGGGCACACCGGTGGTCGCGAACCGGGTTCGCGACTCATCCGACCTGGCGATGGTTCGGTCGGCGATCGGCGGGGATCCGGTTGCAGTCGTACCCGACGTCGAGGTGACACTCGGTTGCGGCGCGGTCGATGAGATCGTCATGGCGTTGGCGCCGCTGGCCGATCTGATGTCAGATGATCAGAGGGCGACCGCCCGATAGGTGCCGAGCACTCTCAGGTCGGCGAGTGTCGCCATGTCCGGTTCGAGCACCGAGGCCCGACCTTCGGCACCCGGTGGATGGCGCATGTCCACGAAGAACCGGTAGTTCCACGCAGCCTCGGATGGCCGTGACTCGATCCTCGTCAGGTTCGCACCGCGAAGGCCGAGCTCGGTCAGCGCCAACGCAAGCGACCCGGGATGGTGGCTCGTGACGAAGGAGACCGTCGTCTTGTCGGCATCGTCCGGCACCTCTTGTTCGCCGGGAGCCAGAACGAAGAACCGAGTGGTGTTGTGAGCACGGTCGACCACGCCGGTCTCGAGGACGGTCAGCCCATTCGGTGCCGCGGCTCGCTCGGGAGCGAGTGCCGCCTCGGTCGGATCGCCGTGTTCGGCGACCTGCCGCACGGCTCCTGCGGTGTCATGAGTCGGGATCGGATCGAAACCATGCCTGGTCAGGAAGGCTTCGGCCTGCGAGAGCGCTTCGGGATGAGAGCGAACAGTACGGATCTGGCTGAGGTCGGAGCCCGGCACCGCCATGAGTGCGTGCCTGACCTCGACCAGGTGCTCGCCGGTCACGTAGACGTTTCCCGGGAGCAATCGGTCCAGAACGGGAAGCACACTGCCGGTGGTCGAGTTCTCGATCGGCATCACCAGCCGTTCGACAGATCCCATCCGGAGGGCGTCGAATGCGGCTGAGAAGCTGCCGAACCCGAGGCGCTCGTCGTCGGGGAACAACTCGGACGATGCCTGGTCCGAGTAGCTGTAGGTCTCGCCTTGGAAGCCGATTCGCATTCGACGCAGGGTAGGGCGGCGCCGATCAGTTGACGTTGGCGGAATCCGAACCGACGGAGTAGCCGATCACGAACAGCATCGGGCCCCGTACCGAACCCGATTGGATAGGCCCCGGGCGGGTGGTGGAGAGGATCTCGCCGTCGGCCGAGGGATCCAGGACGAAGATCCGACGGACACTCACCTCGTACCCCAGATTCCGGGCGCGTTGGATCGGTGATGTCTCGCTCGCTCGATGAGCTGTACTGGGTGACATATCCGGGCACGGACGGCGAGTACCCGACCTCGACGGCAGCGGTGTCACCGGTCGGGACCTGCCAGATGAGCACCATCAGGACCGCCATCGCCGCAGCCGCTCCAGCGTGGGCGGTGCCCCTCGCCAGCGCCCGCAGCGAGCGAACGGCGGTCACCGGTACCGGGATCAGATACCTGAGGCGCCGGCGTGTCTGGCGACTCGCAGTAGTCGTTCTTCGACCATCTGCTCGAACAACGGTGTCTGCGGGATCTCAGTACGCACGACCCACCTCGTGTTCGAATCCGGGGTGGAGCTCGGGACGGAGCATCCTCTGCATGTTCCGTCGCGCTCGCGACAGCTTCAGCCGGGCGGCGTTCGGTGTCAGATCGAGGACGACGGCCACCTCGCCGGGGGACAGCCCTTCGAATGCAACCAGCTCGAGCACCTCCCGCTCTCCTGCTGACAGGCGTCGCATCGCCGCATGCATCTCGGTGGCGGCTCGAGATGCGTCGATGGCGGCATCGATCGCCTCTGTCTCGCTGGCGCTGTACCTGATCTGGGAGTTCGTGTTCTTCGATACCAGTCGGAGGAAGCTCTTGGTCCGTCTGCGTTGGCGGGTGTGGACCCGTCGCGCGATCCCGAACAGCCATGGCAGGGCGTCGTCGGTGAGGGGCACGTAGCGATTGGCTGCGTCGAGCGCGATCATGAACGTGTCCGACACCAGATCGGCCACATCGTCGGCGTTGTCGCACCTCCGAATGGCATACCCGGTGATCGGCCGCACGTGCCGACGGAACACGATGCCGAATGCCTCGCGATCACCTTCACCAGCGGCCGCCAGAAGCTCGGCGTCCGTCATCTTCTCCACTACCCGTCAGTATGCGTCGGGGGGACCGAGCATGTCATCGTTTCTGGTGTCGATGCCGAATGTCGCCTGCCATGTTTACGTCGAGCCGGAAGAAAAATCCTCTGCTCGTGCGCAGCGGAGCGCTGCTCGGAATGTAGGTTTTGACCCAGTCGTCGGAAGGAGATCGAGTGCAGCTTTCGCTCACCGTGAATGGCAACCCAGTGACCCGCGAGGTCGAGCCTCGCACACTGCTCGTCCATTTCTTGAGGGAGACCATGTCGCTCACCGGGACCCATGTGGGATGTGAGACGTCGTACTGCGGTGCCTGCACCGTCCTCGTGGACGGGAAGTCGACCAAGTCGTGCACGATGCTCGCGGTCCAGGCCGAGGGAGCCGATGTCACAACCATCGAAGGCATCGGAAACGGTGAGCTCCACCCCGTCCAGGAAGGCTTCTGGGAGCGCCACGGGCTCCAATGTGGCTACTGCACTCCCGGGATGATCATGTCAGCGGTGGGGCTGCTCGACGAGAACCCCGCTCCGACCGCCGACGAGATCAGGCACGGCATCGAGGGGAATCTCTGCCGGTGCACCGGGTACCACAACATCGTGAAGGCCATCGAGTACGCCGCAGCCAAGATGCGCGGCGAAGAGCCCGAGCCAGCCGATTGGGAGGAGGCGTCCGTATGAGCACCACGAGCGTGATGGGCGGTGTGGTCAAGCGCCGCGAGGACCCCGCTCTCGTCAAGGGGAGAGGCCAGTACACCGACGATGTGAAGTACGTCGGGATGCTTCACACCTCCTTCGTCCGGAGCCCGGTCGCCAACGGGAAGATCACTCGACTCGACACATCCGATGCCGAGCAGATGCCCGGTGTGAGAGCCGTATACACCATCGACGACGTCCGGCATCTCGGCCCGCTGCTCGCCCAGGTGCCTGATCGGCAAGTTGCGGCCGCTGCTCGCAGACGGCGTGGTGAAGCACGTCGGTGAGGCCGTGGCGATGGTGGTGGCGGAGAACCAATACCAGGCGCGCGACGCAGCCGATGCAGTGATCGTCGACTACGACACCCTTCCGGCGGTCATCGATCTGAAGCAAGCCGCGTCCGATGAGGTCAAAGTCCACGACGATCTCGACTCGAACATCATTCACACCTGGACCTATCACGGCTACTGGGACGCACTGGGCCTCGAGTCACAACAGCCAAAGATCGAAGAGGCCAAGCAGCGCGACGATGTCGTCGTCGTCTCCCAGGAGATGGTCAACCAGAGGCTCATCCCCGTTGCCATCGAGCCGCGATCTGTCGTCGCCGACTGGAGCGGTGGGTACGAGCAGTTCACGGTGACGTCGTCCAGTCAGGTGCCACATGCACTGTCGGGGGCGATCTCCAAGACGTTCGGCATCGCCGCCAACGCCGTCCGGGTCATCGCGCCGGAGGTCGGCGGCGGGATTCGGAGCGAAGCTCAACGTGTATGCCGACGAGATCCTCGTCTGTTTCGCTTCGCAGAAACTCGGCGCTGCCGTCAAGTGGACCGAGACCCGGCGCGAGGCTGCAGGCTCGACCATCCAAGGACGGGGCTGGGTCGCAACGGCGACCATCGTCGGGACTCGTGATGGGGAGATCCTCGGCTACGAACTGGAGGGTCTCGCCGACATGGGGGCGTACTCCCAGAACTTCACGGTCGCCATCCCGCTGCTGGGGTTGTGGGTCGCGTCGGGGCAGTACCGGTTCCCGGTCCACTTCGACATCGACTGCGTCGTGACCAACACCATGACGACCGACGCATACCGGGGCGCGGGGCGCCCCGAGGCGATCTACTACCTCGAGCGGGCGATCGACATGTTCGCTCACGAAATCGGGATGGACCCGCTGGATGTGAGACGGAAGAACTACTGGAACGAGGACGAGTTCCCCGCCACGATGGGCTGCGGTTTTGCGCTCGATTCGGGCAACTATCAGGCATCGGTCGATGCACTCGTCGAGAAGGCCGGGTACGCCGAGCTCCGAGAGATGCAGGCGAAGGCGCGCGACGAGGGTCGGTTGGTCGGGATCGGCGTGTCCTCGTACGTCGAGGTGTGTGGCTTCGGTCCGGCAGTCCTCGCCGAGATCGGTTTCTCGTGGGCGGGGTACGGGTTGCCGAGTTCGTTCAATGGCTCGGGGCTCGTGCGCATCAACCCGGATGCAACCGCCACCGTGATCATCGGGACCGGGCCGTCTGGCCAGGGTCACGAGACTACCTGGGCGCAGATCGTCGGCGACGGTCTCGGTATCCCGATCGACCGGATCGTGGTGAGGCACGGTGACACTGCCGATTCACCGATGGGGGTCGGGACGTTCGGAAGCCGCTCCCTCGCGGTCGACGGATCTGCGACCTATGCCGCCACTCAGAAGGTGAAGGAGAAGGCGGCGATCCTCGCCGGCCACCTGCTCGAAGCGTCGGAGGCCGACATCGTCTTCGAAGACGGTGGCGCCCACGTGGCCGGCAGCCCGGACAAGCGGGTCGAGTGGAGCGACCTGGCGAAGGCCGCCTACCAGGCGCACAGCGCCCCTGAAGGATGGGAGAGCGGTCTCGAGGCTCAGTCGACGTGGAGTCCCGGCAATGCGACCTGGCCATTCGGCACGCACCTGGCGATGATCGAGATCGATCCGGACACCGGCGATGTCACCATCCTCAAGTACGTGGCGGCAGACGACTGCGGCAACGTGGTGAACCCGATGATCGTCGACGGACAGATCCACGGTGGCATCGCCCAGGGCGTCGGCCAGGCACTGTTCGAAGAGTCCGTCTACGACTCGGAGGGGAACATGCTCACCGGTTCACTGATGGACTACAACATCCCGACGGCGACCGACCTGCCCGACTTCGAGCTCACGCGGACCGTCACGCCCAGCCCCGTCAACCCGATGGGGGTCAAGGGCATCGGTGAGGCCGGGACGATCGCCTCGGCCCAGACGATCGTCAACGCCGTTGTCGATGCTCTGACGCCGATGGGTGTGAGACACATCGACATGCCGCTCAAACCGAAGACCGTGTGGCACGCCATGCACAACGGCCAGAGCTGAGGAGGACGACATGTATCCAAGACCATTCGACTATGTGGCGGCCACCTCGGTCGACGAGGCGGTTCGTGAACTCGGAAACGCGGAGTTCGCCAAGGTGATGTCAGGCGGTATGAGTCTGATTCCGATGATGAAGCTCCGACTTCTGTCTCCCGAGGTCGTCGTCGACATCGGCCGGATTCCCGGACTCGACCAGATCTCCGACGATGGCGACACCGTGACGATCGGCGCCCTCGTTCGGCATGACCAGACTGCGGCGAGCGACCTCGTGCCGACTGCGCTCAGCACGGCTGCCGGATGGACGGGCGATCGGCAGGTTCGGGCGCGAGGGACGACCTGTGGAGCGGTGGCGCATGCCGACATCTCAGCGGATCAGACGAGCGCGGTGTTGGCGCTCGGCGGGACGATGATCGCACAGGGCCCAGACGGCGTTCGAGAGATCGCAGCCGAGGACTTCTTCATCGACGTGCTGACATCTGCCTTGGAGCCGACGGAGATCCTGACTGGTATCCGGCTGTCGAAGAACGGTGGCGGCTCGGCCTACGACAAGCTCGGGCGGCGTGGCGGTCACACCGATTACGCCGTCGCAGGTGCGTCCGCCTACGTGGAGATGACCGACGGTCATGTCTCGAAGGCCAGCGTCGCCCTCACCGGGGTCGGTACCAAGCCGTCTCTGGCCCGCGGGGTCATGGGGGCGCTCGAGGGAAGCGATGGATCCGAGAGCTCGGTCGCCGAGGCAGCAGAGAAGGCGGTCGAAGATGTGACCGTTCTCGAAGACCTCTACGGATCGGTCGACTACAAGAGCCACCTGGCCCGGATCATGGTCAAGCGGGCGGTGTTGCAGGCGATCTCAAACGCTTGATCCGGCAGGTGGAAGCCTGCGACCTGGCACGCTGACCGGCGTCGCCTAGAGTCCCGGCATGCATGCCGATGCCCGCCGCGCGTTCCTGGTGTCTCCGCAGTCAAGGCGTCCGAACTGCTCGAGAGCGGTGCAGTCATGATCGACGTTCGTGAACTCGACGAGTGGGACGCTGAGCGGATCCCGGGAGCGGTGTTCAAGCCGATGTCGTCGATCAACAACTGGTATGCCGACCTCCCCCGGGAGGGCACGGTCATCGTCCAGTGTCGTACCGGGAACCGTTCGGCGAGCGTGGTTCATGCGCTGATGGAGCAGGCCGGGTTCGACAACGTCGTGAACCTCGAAGGCGGGATCGTCGGGTGGAAGTTCGTCGGATACGAGACGGAGAGCTGATGCTCGACCCAAATCGAGCGTCCGGGACCGGTCAGCGGTTGTCTCGTGTACCGCTCTTCCCCCTGTGCTCACTAGGGTTTCGGGTGTGATTCCCAACTCAGTCGACGAGGTCATCGAGGGGCTCTCGACGCAGGATTACGTTGCGAGCCGGAGCCTGGCGGTGACCATCCATCTCGCGCTCCAGCTCGGCCGACCGCTGTTCCTCGAAGGCGAGGCCGGTGTCGGAAAGACCGAAGTCGCCAAGGTGCTCTCGGCGATCACAGGCGGGGAGCTCATCCGCCTCCAGTGCTACGAGGGACTGGATGTCAACCATGCGCTCTACGAGTGGGACTACGCCCGCCAGATGCTGGCGATCCGGCTCATCGAGGCACGGGGTGAAGGGCAGCGAGCGGAGGCCTCCGACATCATGAGTCGCGAGAACCTCATCGCTCGACCGCTGCTCCAGGCCGTTGAGAAAGCCGCAGCCGGAGACCGGCCCGTCCTCCTGATCGACGAGCTCGACCGCGCCGATGAGGAGTTCGAGGCATATCTGCTCGAGCTGCTGTCCGACTTCCAGGTGACGATCCCCGAAATCGGCACGATCGCCGCCGAGCAGCCTCCCATCGTCATCATCACGTCGAACCGAACCCGTGAGATCCACGACGCATTGAAGCGTCGTTGCATCTATCACTGGGTCGACTATCCCGACGTCGATCGCGAGGTCCAGATCGTCAAGGCCAAGGTTCCCGGGATCGACGAGCGGCTCGCCCGCCAACTGACATCGGCGATGCAGGACCTCAGATCGTTGGATCTCTTCAAGCCGCCAGGTGTCGCCGAGACCATCGATTGGGCCGTGGCTCTCAGAGTCCTCGGAGCTGACCGACTCGACGCCGAAACGGCCGACGACACGCTGGGAGTCATCCTCAAGTACCGGGAGGACGTCGACCTCGTCCGGCGCCGCGGAGTCGAAGAGCTCGTCGGGGAATGACTCGGCTCCTGGTGGGCGCCATCGTCGCTCCGTTGCTGTTCGCGTCGGCCGGGTTGCCCGATCCCGGGTCGGAGAGGATCGTCTCCGTCTTCGAGTCGGGTGGCATCTCCGAGGAGACCCTGTCGGCGATCGCCGAATTGGCGGGATGATCGAGACGTCCTCGTCTCGGATCGGGGCACCCTGCGCATGATGTCGGTGAGCCGAGATGGGCGGCCGGTACAACAGTTCGCCCCCGATTTCGGGGTTCCGATGTCGGTGACCGCGTTCGATCCATCCGACGCTGTGGGATTCGTGGCTCCGGAGGTGTTGGGGCGGGTCCTCCCGGGAACCGTCGTCATGAGCGAGCGATCGGCGGCGCTACGCGGAGCGGTCGTCGGGGATGTCGCCGTCGTCGAGGGGTGGAACGGTTCCGATGTCCCGCTGACCATCTCGGCTGTCGTTCCCGACGAGCTTCTCGACTGGCAGGAACTGGTGGTGCACTCGTCGACTGCGACCGAGCTCGGGTTCGACCGGGTCGGCTCGGTGATGTTCACCGGTTCCGATCGAGATGCCGCCACTCTCAGGGAGGCGCTCTCCGAGTTCCCGATCCGGATTGCCGGTCCGGGCGAGGAGGTGGATCGGACCGACTTCGTTCTCCCCAGCATCTTGGTGAAGGAGAGGTTCGGCGAGTTCTCCTTCCGTCCGACGAGGGGTGACTCGATCGAGATCGATGAGGCATGGGTCGACGCAAACATCGTCACGGTCGATGTCGAGCCGCTCGGCGAGTTCCGATGTCATCGGAAGGTGGTGCCCTCTATTCGGAGTGCGATCGAAGATCTCAGGCGAAACGGCCTGATCTCCGAGATCGATCCGGCCGATTTCCAGCTCGCCGGGGGATGCTGGAACGCCCGACTGATTCGCGGCGGCGACAAGGGATTCGCATTGTCACGGCATGCCTGGGGCATCGCGATCGACATCAACCCGAGTACCAATCGATACGAAGGAGTCCGTCTCGCTGAGCGAGGAATTCGGTGAGCTGTTCCGTGACTGGGGGTTTGCATGGGGCGCAGGATGGCTGCGGCCTGACGGTATGCACTTCGAGTGGACAGAGCGAGCGTTCCCGACAGAGGCCGGGTGCTCGACACTCAGCCTGGTGCGGTCGCCGATCCCGTCTGTCGACTGGCGGCTCGTCGAGCGAACGTCGTCGTGTCGCTGACCGAATCGCCGCTCACCGGATTCACCCGCGAACTGCGGTCGGAAGGGATCCCGGTCGCTCCGGCCGTCACCGGCGACCTGCTTTCGGTGCTCGAGATCGTGGATCCGGCAAATCCAGAGGACGTCTACTGGGGGTTTCGATCGGTCGTGGTCAGGGAGCGGACGCACATTCCCATCTTCGACGAGGTGTTCGTCAGGTTCTTCGGGCGGGGCATGGGTGCTGCCTTCACGGTCAGCGTGCCCGCCCCTCCGCGGCTGTGGCGGATCCAGTCCGATGAGGACGGGGGCGAGGGTGACGGCGAGCCCGTCGACATGTCGACGACGACGGGAGCCTCGTTGGTGGAGCGGCTCGCCGGTCGCGACTTCTCGGAGCTGACCGACGAGGAGGAGTCGGCGGTCAGGACGATGATCGCCGACATGATGTGGGCGCCTGGCTTGGCGAGGTCGCGACGGCGGCGGGCGGCACGCAGCGGAGACCGTCCCGACATGCGTCGGACGATGCGGTCGTCGGTCGGGTTGGAAGCCGACATGATGCGGATCGCGCAGAGCAGGAAGCGCATCAGGAAACGGCCGGTGATCTTCATCGCCGATGTCTCTGGGTCGATGGAGCGGTATTCGGAGATGTTGCTCTACTTCGCTCATGCGGCCAGAGGGCGACTCGGGCGGCTCGAGGCCTTCGTGTTCAGCACCCGGCTCACCAGGATCACCCGCGAACTGGAACGGCGCTCGCCCTCGGAGGCGATCTCGGGCGTATCCGAGGCCGTTCACGACTGGTCAGGCGGGACTCGGATCGGCGATGCGATCCACACGTTCAATCGTGACTGGTCGAGGCGGGTCGGACGGGGTGGTCCGATCGTGATCGTGATCTCGGATGGCTGGGACCGGGGCGATCCTGAGTCGCTCTCGATGGAGATGGCCCGACTTCACCGCTCGGTTCACATGGTCGTATGGGTCAACCCGCTCGCCGGTCGGGAGGGTTACCGCCCCGAGACTCAGGGCATGCGGGCTGCGCTCCCGCATGTCGATCACTTTCTGGCTGGTGGGAACTTCAACGATCTCAAGACTCTCGTCGGGCTTCTAGAGTCAGTCCCGGCGCGGTGAATGGAGCAGGCATGCAGGACGAGATCGACATTCGCGACCGCTGGGTCGCCGAAGGGAAGGGTGTGGCTGTCGCCACGGTCATCAAGGTGAGCGGGAGCGCTCCCCGGCCGGCGGGGGCGAAATTCGTCGTGAGCTCTGCCGGCGACATGGCGGGATCCGTCTCGGGTGGGTGCGTCGAGAACGACGTATTCCTCCATGCGCAGAGCGTCATCGAAACAGGTGAGCCGAAGATCGTCGATTATGGCATCGCAGATGAGACGGCCTTCGAGGTCGGTCTGGCCTGCGGAGGCTCGATCTCGGTCCTCATCGAGCGTTGGTGAGCATGGACGCTCCGACCCTCGCAGCCGTCAGGCATCTCGTCGAGCACGAGCAGTTCGGATGTCGGATGGTCGTGACGATCGACTCCGCGGATCACCGACTCGGCGGTGATCGATGGAGACGGGGGGTTCATCACCGGTTCCGTCCCCGATGACCTGACCGGAGCGATCGTGTCCGACGCGGTGGCTCTGATGGATGTGGAGCGGACCGCGACGCTCTCCTACGACGGTGAGATCGAGGTGTTCTATGACGTGATCGCCCCGCCCCCGCGGTTGTTCGTCTTCGGAGCGGTCCATGTGGCGCAAGCGTTGGTGCCCATCGCTCGCCTCCTCGGGTTCGAGGTCACGGTGTCCGACGCCCGCCAATCGTTCATCACGTCTGATCGGTTCCCGGATGCCGATCGGCTGCTGGTGGGATGGCCGGGCGACGTTGCAGACCAGCTGACCTTCGATCGGCGGACGTTCGTGGTCATTCTCAGTCACGACGCCCGCTATGAGGATCCTCTCTGGCCGCTGGTGCTGCCGAGCAATGCGAGGTACATCGGCGCGATGGGCAGCAAGAAAGACTGCGGAAGCACGCAGGGAGCGGCTGAGCGGACTCGGGTACGAGCCGACGACGATCGACAGGATCAACGGGCCGGTGGGCATCGACATCGGTGCTGTGGGCCCCGGTGAGATCGCCGTGTCGATCATGGCTGAGATCATTGCCAAGCGCTATGGGTCGGATGAGGAGATCGCGCTCACCGGTCGCCCGGTTCGACTCACCAAACGGGAGCACCGCTGACCGCCCCCTACGCTGGTGATCGATGATCGCAGCACTCGTTCTCGCCGCCGGCGCCTCGCGTCGGCTCGGGCGACCCAAGCAACTCGAACCGTGGGGCCCGACGACGCTCCTTGGCCATGTGCTGGACCTCGTGGCCGGGTTCCCGGTCGACGAGTCGTGGGTCGTCATCGGAGCGAACGCCGACGAGGTGCTGACCGAAATCGGCGATCGGCCCATGGGCGTCGTGGAGAACCCCGAGTGGGAGGAGGGTCTGGCCTCGTCGCTCCGGGTCGGGCTGGACGCACTTGCTCAGTCGTCCAAAGCCGACGCTGCGCTCATCGTCCTGGGCGACCAGCCTGGTGTTCGACCCGATGTCGCCGTCGCGCTCATCGAGCGGCACCGGAGATCGAATCGGATGGCGATCGTCCCCAAGTACCGGTACTCGTGGGGTAACCCGGTTCTCGTTGATCGGGCACTGTGGCCGCGGCTGATGTCGTTGGAGGGTGATGAGGGGGCGCAGCGCCTGCTCAAGGCACATCCAGAGTGGGTCGACGAGGTGTGGTTCGACTCGCTCCCGCCGCGAGACATCGATACGCCTGCCGATGTCGATGAGCTCCGCCCGCGACACCCGTGAGCGTTTCGCACAGCTCTTAACCTGCTCGAAATACGCATCTTCGGGGTCCGTCTCGAACGGTGGGCATTATCTTCGGACAACGTCGTCACGTCTGGAGGAGAGGGAAGAGGATGGCCACCATCGCCGACATTGGGGGGTTGGGCCCGAAGAATGCGACGAAGCTCCGAAAGGCTGGGGTGAGAACGACGGAGGGTCTCCTCAGGGTCGCGTCAACCTCTCGACAACGGAAGGCACTGTCGGAAGCCACCGGGCTCTCGACCGGCCACATCCTCGAATGGGTGAAGCGAGCTGACCTGATGCGGGTCGTGGGTGTCGGCTCGGAGTACGCAGATCTGCTCGAGACTGCTGGATGCGACACGGTGATGGAGTTACGCCGTCGGAATGCAGCGAACCTCAGCCTGGCGATGATCGAGATCAACGACGCCAAGCGGCTCGTGCGGCGTCTCCCCACCGAAGCGATGGTTCAAGCCTGGATCGACCAGGCGAAGGACATGGAGCCTGCTGTCAAGCGCTGATCGGGCGGATCAGGGGCTGACGAGAAAGAGGGTCCCTCGAACGAGGGACCCTCTTCTCTGTGCCTACCTGAGGGAGGAGATCAGGAGGCTTTGGCTGCTGCCGGCTTCTTGGCGGCTGGTTTCTTGGCGGCTGGTTTCTTGGCGGCCGGCTTTTTGGCTGCCGGCTTTTTGGCTGCCGGCTTTTTGGCGGCTGGTTTCTTGGCTGCTGGCTTGGGTGCCGTTGCCGGCTTGGCAGGTGCCGATGCCTCGGTCGCGGGCCGGAAGTTCGAGCGCCACGTGTTCACGAGATCCTCGAGCTGGTCGCGGAGCTTGTTGACCTGGGTCTGAACCTGATCGAAGTCGACTCGTGTGGTCAGATCGTCGATCGTCTTGGTGTCGGTGATCCGCTCGACGGTGGACTCGCCAGTCGTGGCCCAGTCGTCGATTCGCTTCTGGGCATCCTGTCCGAACGCCTTCATGTTCTCTTCGATCTTGGTACGGATTCCGTCGACCCGTGTCTGGGTGGACTTGGCCACGGCGACAGGTGCGCCGACCGCTGCGTACAGGTACTTCTTGGTTTCCATGGTTCGATCTCCTCTGATCGTCATTCGTCTGATCCTTCCGCCGCCGCGCCTGCTTCGAGCAATGCCCGGTAGAGGTCGAGGATCACGTTCTTTTGTCTGGGTGTGAGGTTGCGGTCCGCTTCGATGGCGTCCACGACAGACGGAGCAGTCGGGCCGTCTTCGATCAGGCCAGCCCTCGTGTACAGCGTCTCGGCCGAGATCTCGAGCGCTCTGGAGAGTCGCTTGAGGATTTCAGCCGACGGATTGCGGATCCCGCGTTCGATCTGGCTGAGATACGGATTCGAGACTCCGGCACGGTCCGCCAGGCGTCGGAGAGAGAGGTTGGCCCGCTCCCGCTGTTCCCTGATGAACGATCCAACGCCGTCCTCGACCGTCGCTGGGTCTGTGGCCTGGTCGTCTTGCTGCTTGCTTTTGCTCACAACTGCAATATATCGCAAGCTGCTAACTATTGCAAGCGAAACACAAAGCCAGCTAGCAGTCGATGTCGACGCTACAACGTCGTGCCGACGAGGGCGCCGATGGCGTACGCAGCCAATCCCGCCGATTCCGGCGATCACGAGGTTCTCCAGGCCCGCCAGCCACACGTTGGTGCGTGTCACCGCGGTCTTCGCAGCTCCGACGCCGAACAGACCGAGGGCTGCGAAGACCGACGCCCAGAGCAGCCCGGTGCTCGGGCTCGTCACGAACAGGAAGGGCACCACGGATGGCAGTGAGCCGCCGACGAACAAGAGGGCCGAATAGAACATCGCCTTGTACGGAGAGCGACGCTCGGAGTCGATGACGCCGAACTCCAATGCCTTCATCGAGTTCAACAGCGCCGTGTCGGACCGGTCGAACGCCGCGACAACCCCGTCGAGGTCCTCGGCGTGAACCCCCATGTCCTCGAAGATCTCGCGAAGCTGGGTGAGCTCCAGCTGCCGGTGGTCGCGAATGTGGACGCGCTCGAGCGCAAGCTCGGACTCGAGGACCTCGTCCTGTGACTTCGTCGCCAGGTACTCGCCCGCACCCATCGAGATCGATCCCGCCACCGCTCCCGCGACGACCGTGAGAACGATCTGCGCGGTGGTGAGACCTCCTCCGACCACGCCCGCGACCAGCAGGAACATCGACACCAGTCCGTCGTTCACGCCGAGGATGATGTCGCGCCAGTACTGACGGGACTGTCCCACATGCGGCTGGTAGGTCGGGGGTGTCTCTGATTCTCGGGTTGACACTGCGGCAAGTGTACCGATGGTGCGGTGGAGCCTTCGGATCCGACCGTCCGCCAGGGTCCTATCCTTGGCGGCCGACCAAGAGGATTACGTGAGTTCGATGATCATCGTCATGAAGCGGGACGCGAATGCCGCCCAGATCGAGGTAGTGGTAGAGCGGTTGAAGGCCGTCGGGAGTGAAGCCCATGTGTCGCAGGGGCAGTTCCGGACGGTGATCGGCGCTCTCGGCGACAGGGACGCCATTCAGCAGATCCCCTGGGAGGCGATCGATGGCGTCGAGCGTGCGGTGCCCGTCTTGAAGACGTTCAAATTCGTCAGCCGCGACTTCCAGCCGGAGAACACTGTGATCGACGTCAGGGGTGTCCCCGTCGGCGCAGCAGACCAGTTCATCGCCATCGCCGGGCCATGCGCGGTCGAAAGCCGGGATCAACTCTTCCGCACCGCAGAAGCCGTGCAGAAGGCCGGTGCCCGGATCCTGCGAGGCGA
This sequence comes from uncultured bacterium, assembly GCA_963745865.1. Taxonomy (GTDB): domain Bacteria; phylum Actinomycetota; class Acidimicrobiia; order Spongiisociales; family ZC4RG35; genus JAHEDH01. The sequence goes on from CAVUYZ010000004.1 coordinate 278,552, forward strand.
TGCCTTCAAACCGCGGACTTCGCCCTACGCCTTCCAGGGTCTCGCCGAGAAGGGCCTTCAGCTGATGGCCGAGGCGAGGGAAGAGTTCGACATGCCGTTCGTCGCCGAGGTCCTCGATCCGAGAGATGTTCGCGTTGGTCGCCTCATACGCCGACATCCTGCGGGTCGGGACGCGAAACATGTCCAACTTCACGCTGCTCCAGGAAGTCGGTCGGCAGCCCAAGCCGGTGCAGCTGAAGCGCGGCTTCACCGCCACGCTGGAGGAATGGCTCAACGCGGCCGAATACGTGTTCAAGGAGGGCAACCACCAGGTGATCATGGTGGAGCGGGGCATCCGAACATTCGAGACAGCCTCACGGAACACCCTGGACATCACGGCTGTGCCGCTCCTGAAAGGGACTGTCGCATCTTCCGGTGTTCGTCGACCCGTCACACGCCGGCGGCAGGCGTGAACTCGTCGCGCCGCTGGTCTCGGGCCGCGGTGGCAGTCGGAGCGGATGGGCTGATGGTCGACGTCCATCCGACGCCAGACACGGCACTCGTCGACGGAGCACAGGCGTTGCTGCCTTCGGAGTTTGCAGAGATGATGGACTCTGTGCGAGCCATTGCCACCGCCATCGGGCGGAACGCCTGAGTCGGGATGAGGACAGCAGCCGTCGTTGGTACGGGTCTCATCGGATCTTCGATCGGCATCGCCCTCAGGACCCAGGGTTGGACCGTTTCGGGATGGGACCCCGACACCGCGTCACGCGACGGAGCCCGCTCGGTGGGCGCAGTCGATCATTCCACCGACACGATGGACGACGCCTTGGTCGATGCCGAACTCGTGGTGCTCGCGGGGCCAACCGGTGCAACCATCGAGACGCTCCGGACCCTCGAGACCGATGCTCTCGTGATCGACGTGGCCGGGGTGAAGGCGCCCATCGTGTCCGCTGGCGCGGCGCTCCCGCACTTCGTCGGGACACATCCCATGGCCGGCTCCGAATCGTCGGGGCCGGCGGCGGCTTCAGGGTCGTTGTTTCGCGGTGCCTCCTGGGTCGTGGTGTCCGACGGAGCGACCGAGAGTGATATCGCCCGAGTGTCGACCGTCATCGAGTCGCTGGGTGCCACCCCCGTCGTGATGACGGCGGCGGAGCATGATGCTGCTGTCGCTCTCGCCAGCCACCTTCCTCATCTGACGGCGGGAGCGCTCGTCGACGCGGTCGCTTCCAGTCCTGCTGCGCTTTCCCTCGCAGCCGGAGGATTTCGAGACCTCACACGCGTGGCGATGTCGCAGGCCGATTGGTGGCCCGACGTTCTCCACGAGAACCGAGAGGCGGTGATCGATGTCGTGCGTACCCTCGCCCGCCGGCTCGAGGAGATCGTCGCCGATCTCGAGAGCGGCGAGCGGTCGCTGCTGCGGGACCGGCTGTCCGCGTCTGCGGAGGTCCGGCGTTCGATGGCAGCGCCGGTGGCGACCGTGCGGCTCGTGCTCGAAGATCGTCCGGGCCAGATGGCCCTCGTGGGAGCAGCGCTCTCTGCGTCGGGCGTGGATCTCCGCGATCTGCAGCTCCGGCACGCCGTGCATGGCGGAGGAGGCGTTCTGACGCTGAGCGTTCGGCCCGATGAAGCCGCCACGCTCGAGCACTCGCTCAGGATGCAGGGGTTTCAGTTGTTGGATCGGGCGGGGGAGTCCTCATGAGTGCGATCAGCGAATGCAATCCAACCGTCAGCCCGACTTCGAGAGCACCTTCGTCGAGAAGGAACGACGCGGAGTGAAGATCGGTGCTCGCATCGTTCTCCGCACATCCGAGGCGGAGCAGGGCCCCCGGAGCGCAGTCGAGGTATCGAGCGAAGTCCTCGGCACCCATGCTCACATGGGTGGGGGTCGGGCACAGCGGTCCCATCGACGCCATGGTCGCCGTTTCGGAAATCGAGATCACGTCAGGGTTGTTGACCACCGGCGGGAGGCCCCGCTGATAATGGACGATTCCGCTGGCACCGAACGGCGCGATGATCTCTCCCACCAGCTTGTCGATCATCGAAGGGATGTCGTCCCAGATCGATCGGTCGGCGGTTCGCACCGTGCCGGACAGTTCCGCGACGGTTGGGATCACATTGTCGGCCGTCCCCGCATTGACCTTGCCGAACACCACGACGAGGGGTGATCTGGCGTCGATCCGCCGTTGGAGCAACGACGGGAGGTGGGTGATCACGTGCCCAGCGGCCCCGACGAGGTCAACCGTCTTGTGTGGCCGTGCGGTGTGCCCGCCGGGACCCTCGAGAGTGATGTAGAACCGGTCCGCCGACGATGTGATCGCTCCCGGTCGGAAGCCGACCATGCCGGTCCGCAGCGACGGGTCGACATGGAACGCGAGAATCGACCCGACCCCGTCCATGACGTTCTCGCGGATCATGTCGCGGGCGCCGCCCGGGAACGACTCTTCGGCGGGTTGGAAGAGGACACGGAGGCTGCCGGGTAGCTCGAGCCTCGATGCGGCGATGGCGATGCCGAGGGCGATGGCAGCGTGGGCGTCGTGTCCACAGGCGTGCATCAGGCCCGGAGATCGCGAAGCGAATGGGAGACCGGCCGGCTCGGAGATCGGCAGTGCGTCGATGTCGGCTCGGAACGCCACCCGAGCGCCTCCCGCTCCGATGTCGGCGGTGAGGCCCGTCTTCGGGGTGCGTGCCCTCGGCTCGATCCCGGCGTCGCGGAGCGCTGACGTCAGACGTTCGGTTGTGGCGAACTCCTGGTGGGAGAGCTCGGGATCCTGGTGGATGGCTCGGCGCGTCTCGACGACGAGGGGAAGCACGTCGGCCACCACGCGTTCGATGTCGGTGGTAGAGGCCATGAAGGGGTCAGTCTACGCGGCCCCGGTGCGACCCCCGAAGCCGGAGGGGCCGTGGTGGCCGGCTCGTGGGCCTCGAGACGCGCTTCCTGCGGGCACATTGTCTGTGCCAGGGGTTCATCGCGAGCGGGGACAAGACCTACGCTTCCCGGCATGACTCTCCGTGTGGCAGGTGCACAGATCGATCTCACCGTCGGCGACCTCGCCGGGAACGAGGCCCGGATCATCGAGGCGATGGAGTGGGCCCAATCGGAGCAGGCCGATTGTCTGGTCCTCCCGGAGTTGGCCGTCACCGGGTACCCGCCCGAGGATCTGCTGCTCCGACCTTCGTTCATCGATGACAACATCGACGTCGTCCGTCGTCTCGCCCGCCGTTCGGGCTCGATGACGACGATCGTCGGGTTTGTCGACCATGCGTCATCGGGAGGCGGTGACGCCGTCGATCGGCGGATCGCAAACGCCGTGGCGCTGATCGCGAACGGCGAGATCATGGGCATCTACCACAAGGTGCATCTCCCCAACTACGGGGTGTTCGACGAGGACCGCTATTTCGTCCAGGGCACGGATCCCGATCGGGTCTGGGACATCGCAGGAACGCCGGTCGGAGTCTCGATCTGTGAGGACATCTGGCTGGCGGACGGACCGGCCCGCGCCCAGTCCTCAGCCGGGGCGAGGGTGCTGCTCAATGTCAATGCGTCTCCGTTTCACAGAGGGAAGGCCGCCGAACGCGAAGAGATGCTTGCGGCGAGAGCGCGGGCTGCGGGGGCCCCGGTGGTCTACGTCAACGTCGTCGGTGGTCAGGATGAACTGGTGTTCGATGGCGCCAGCGTCGTGATCGACGCCCACGGGACGGTCTTGCACCGGTCGCCGCAGTTCTCCGAAGACAGGTTCGTGGTCGACGTCCCGATCGGCGAGGAGCCCGGCGTGGCAGGGACACCGACGATCGTTGCTCGGTGACACCGAGGAGATCTACTCGGCGCTCGTCATGGGACTGGGCGACTACTGCCGCAAGAACGGCTTCGATCGGGTCGTCGTCGGCCTCTCCGGTGGCATCGATTCGGCGTTGACGGCCGCAATCGCCGCCGACGCCCTCGGACCCCAGAACGTCTGGGGTGTAGCGATGCCATCCAGGTACTCATCTGAGGGATCGGTGTCAGATGCGAAGGCCTTGGCGGCAAACCTCGGACTCCGGTTCGACATCATTCCGATGGACGCGATCTTCTCGGAGTATCTCGAAGCGCTCGGCCCGGTGTTCGCTGGAACCGAAGAGGGCGTCGCCGAGGAGAACATCCAGTCGCGGATCCGAGGAGCCCTGTTGATGGCGATCTCGAACAAGCATGGCCCGATGGTGGTCGCGACAGGCAACAAGAGTGAGATGGCTGCGGGGTATGCCACGTTGTACGGGGACATGGCTGGTGGCTTCGCAGTGTTGAAGGACGTGTTCAAGACGGTGGTGTACGACCTGGCCCGATGGCGGAACCGCGACGGCGAAGCGATCCCCGAGTCGACGATCACGAAACCGCCGTCGGCCGAACTGCGCCCTGATCAGAAGGACTCCGATTCGCTTCCGCCCTACGAGGTGCTCGACGCCATCCTCGAGCGGTACATCGAAGACGACCTCGGTCCCGCGGAGATCATCGCCGAGGGTTTCGACCCCGAGCTCGTCAGGCGCATAGCCAGGATGGTCGACCGAACCGAGTACAAGCGACGGCAGGCTGCTCCGGGGGTCAAGATCACCACCAAGGCGTTCGGGCGCGATCGCCGGCTCCCGATCACCAATCACTACCGCCCGTGATCCTGGTCGACGGCAACCCGCGGGCACCGTTCCGGCGACCGATTCCTCGGTTCTCAGAGGCGACGGGGTGTTCGAAGCACTCAGGACCTTCGACGGTGTCCCCTTCGCCCTGGACGAACATCTCGATCGGCTCGACGCCAGTGCTGCCCTGATGGAGCTGATTCCTCCACCTCGCGAGCTCGTCACTTCGTGGGTTCGACGGGTCGCGATCGCCGACGGTCCTGGTCTCGTCAGGATCGTTCTGACGAGGGGAGACACGACGACGCCCTCGCGAACGATCGTTCTCTCTCAGTCGGTCCCGTCGACGCCGTCACCATTCACGGTCACGCCGGTTGTTGCTCCCTGGCACCCTGCCGGCAGGCCGTGGCGTCTCGCCGGCGCCAAGACGCTGTCGTACGCGCCGAACCTCGATGCCACCCGTCAGGCACAGGCCCTGGGTTACAGCGACGCGCTCCTCATCGATGACCACGGGATCGTGCTCGAAGGACCGACGTTCTCGGTGGCATGGATTCGGGACGGCGTCATGGAGACTCCGGGCCTCGACCTCGGGATCCTGGCGTCGATCACACGGCGGCAGGTGCTCGACCTCGCATCGGACATCGGTGTCGAGACCCGCGAGGGTCGGTTCGAGATCACGGGGTTGGAGACGGTCACCGATCTCATGGCGATCTCGACCGTGAAGCAGGTCACGCCGGTCGCCGGCTGTGGATCGCTCGAGCCGTCGAGTACCGGACTCGATACGCGTCTCAGGGAGGCGTTCCTGACCAGGTTCGGTCGGTAGCGAGGCCTGGCCTCAGAGCTTTTCGCTCACCAGATCAGCGATGTGCTCTCCGATTGCGAGCGAAGCCGTGGCTCCGGGGGAGGGTGCGTTGAGCACATGGACCGCGTCGTCGGTGGTTTCGATCGAGAAGTCGTCGACGAGCGCCCCGGCCGGTGTGACGGCCTGGGCCCTGATTCCCGCTCCTCCCGGCCGGAGGTGCTCGGCCCGGATGTCGGGGACGAGCGTCCGTGCCGATCTGGCGTACGTCGTTCTCCAGGCCGACCGCCACGCCTCGGCTGCGCCGGTTCTCCAGAACCTGGACGCGAGACGGAGGAACCCCGGGAAGGTCACGGTCTCCCACAGGTCGCTCCACGTCGGTGACGTCCCCCGGTAGTGCTCGCGTCCGAGCGCCAGGACGGCGTTGGGCCCGACCTCTACCGTCCCGTCGACCCGTCGGGTGAAGTGGACCCCGAGGAAGGGGAATCGTGGGTCGGGAACCGGGTAGATGAGTGCCGTGACGAGCTTGGCGGCTTCCTCGGTCAGGGTGTAGTACTCGCCCCGGAACGGAACGATCTTGACCGGTGAGTCGATTCCGGCCATGGTGGCGATCCGATCGGAGTGGAGTCCGGCACAGTTGACGAGCACCCGGGTTCTGACGGTTTGTGCAGGTGTTGCGAGCTCGATCCCCTCGGTCCATCTGCGGATTCCGGTCACCTCGTGGCCGGTGAGCACGTCTCCCGGAAGTGTCTCGGCGAGCCGCTTCGTGACCGCCGGATAGTCGACGACGCCGGCCTCGGGAACATGGAGCGCGGCTACCCCGATTGCGTGTGGCTCGAACTCGGCGATCTCGTCTGATCCGAGCCGGCGGATCCCGACGAGACCGTTTTGGTTTCCGCGTCGCTCCAAATCTTCCATCGCCGGAATCTCAGCGTCTGTCGAGGCGACGACGATTTTGCCAGACCGCCGGAAGTCGATGCCCTCCTCCTCGCAGAACTGGGCCATGCGTCGCTGTCCTTGGACGCAGAGTTGCGCCTTGAGCGAGCCCGGCTTGTAGTAGAGCCCCGAGTGGAGAACCCCGCTGTTGTGGCCTGTCTGGTGCATGCCGACGTCGGCTTCCTTGTCGACGACGGCGATGTCGATGCCGGGGTGGCTCTTGGCGATGGCTCGTGCGGTCGCGAGGCCGACGATGCCCCCGCCGATCACTGTCACGTCATACATGTGGGTTCCTTCCTTGGGCAGCGTCCGTGCGTCGTGGCTCTCCGAGCCCGAAGCGGAGCGCTCATACGCTACGCGAGCGTCGTGCGCAGGTAGTCCCAGTCGCGAGCGAAGCGGTAAGAATGCCGGGCCGGAGGCTGCGGTGCCTGTGTCTCCAGCCAACGCACGATGCCGGGCCCCGGGTTGGAGAACTCATGGACGCAGCCGACGCCGGCGAACGCGATGTCTCCCTCTTCGAGCACGTACTCCTGTCCATCGAAATGAGCGATCACGGTCCCCTCCTCGACCATGTAGGTCTCCTCGAGCGGATGATCATGGGCGCCGGCAACCCCGCGTTCTTCGTATTGGACCATGAACATCGTCTGGAGTTGAGCCCCGAGATCCGAGTCGACCATCATCTTCACCGTGATTCCGCTGTAAACGAGGAGTGCGGTTCGCATGCTGGCCGACACGGCGAGGAGATCCTGGGTCTGCTTCGCGGGGTCCATGTTGGCGTCGGAGATGTGGCCGAACGAGCGGAATCTCGGGTCTCGGGGATCGACGTCGAGCGGAGCGCCATCGGCGCCCGCTGTCACGAAGAACGTGTCGTCATCGAAGCCGGGCCGTGGCTGTGGAGCGAGCATGTCGGTCCATCTCGCTTCTGTCTCGCTGCCATTGCGCCAGCGGTGAGGGCTACCGACCGGGACGACGCCGTAGTCACCGGCTATGAGTCGCACCGGGCCCTCGCTCGTTTCGATGACCACGGTTCCCTCGAGGACATAGAAGGACTCTTCGAAGGAGTGCAGGTGTTGATCGATCGATCCGCCAGGCGAGAGATGGTTGATTCCGAATCCGGTGTGGACTGCGCCCGGTGTCGTGTGGTCGACCACCGACCAGCGCCGATATCCGGTGCTGTGTCCGACGAAGGCCTCGGGTGTCTCTGGCGCCGAGTCGGATGCCCTCTTCACGATGTGCCGTGTGCCCATTGCGATGTCCTCCGCAGAGATCGACGAATTCAAACGTTTGCAGCTGAGGTGAACCTTACCTCCGCGCGGGTCCGGGCCCGGCGCCGACGTTCGAAGTTCTACGCACTTGCAGCCGGGTCGGGTTCTATCACGCATTGAGCCGTCCGTCGGCGTGTACTCAGATTCGATGTCGGAGAGTCACCGGAATGTGCTCGAATGCCCTGCGGTCTCTCACGGGCCGTGCATAGAATTCGAGCCACATCAGCCCGTGGATGCGGCAGAGCAAGCGTTTGCATTCGAGCTGTGCGGTCGCACGCCCATCACCAGAAGGAGACTCGATGAGACACACTGGCGCCGGTACGCCAGGGCCTGAGATGGTGAGCGCCGAACCGATGCTGGTCGTCAGCTCCACGGTTGCCGCGCGATACGCCCTTCTGCGTGTCCTCGGATGACGTGCATCCCGCTGGGCTTCGTGCCACCGAGGGTGGCGTCAGGCCCGCAAAGCCACGGCGAGCGCGCTCATGTCGTCCTGGCCGTATCCCTCGTCGACCGCCCGCCGGGCCGCTTCGAGATTCGTCGCGGCTTGTGGCATCGGCGCTCCGGTGCGATCCGCCAGTCCCAGGATGAGCTCGAGATCCTTCACAACGAGGTCGAGGGAGAACGCGACCGGGGCCGTCTCCGGATCGAGGAAGGCGGCCTTCTTGTATGCAACGAAGGGTGCACCGGCTGCGCTGTTGGCGAAAACCTCGTAGGCGAGCTCGCGGGAGACACCGGCCTTCTCGGCGAGGACGACGGCCTCCGACAGTGCCTGGTTGATGGCGTGGACGAGCCCGTTGACCGCCAGCTTCATCGTAGACCCGTTTCCCGACTCGCCGAGGTGGTAGATCCGGGCGGCGAGGGCATCCAGCACTGGGCGCGCCCGCTCCAAGGACTCGCTGTCTCCGCCGACCATGATCGTGAGCTTCCCGGCCTCGACGAGGGAGACCGATCCCGAGACCGGGGCATCGAGCAACACGCCCCCCGCAGCCTCGACAGCCGGTCGTATCTTCGCCACCGTCGACGGATCGATTGTGCTCATCTCGAGCACCACTGCGCCGTCGTCGAGCCCGGCGACGATTCCCTCCTCGGACAGGTAGAGGTCGGCAACTGCGGCGTCATCGGCGACGATGCTGATGATCACGTCGGACGCGGCGGCTTCCCTCGGCGTAGCGGCGACGGCGGCGCCGATCGTCTCGGCCACACGGTCAGCTCGCTCCCTGGTCCGGTTGTACACGGTGACATCGAAGCCGGCGCCGCTCAACGTCACGGCCATGGCGGATCCCATCCGGCCCATGCCCGCAATCGAAACTGTCGGATTGCTCATGCTGTCTCCTCGGGTTGTCCCGATTGTTCGATCGGGGGCTTCTTCGATGGTGGTGGGGCGAGGCTCAGGCCATGAACAATCGGGTCACTCTCCATGACGTCGCTCGCGAAGTCGGTGTCCATCCGTCGACAGTCTCGCGGGCGCTCGACCCAACCCGGTCGGAGCTCGTCAAGGAGTCGACGCGGACGAAGATCATCGAGGTGGTGGAACGGCTCGGGTATCGGCCTCACATGATCGCACGTGGGCTGCAGACCGGGCGAACGCTCACGGTTGGTGTGGTGACCGCCGATCTCGGCAACACGTTCGTTACGCCGATCATTCATGGTCTCACCGCCAGCCTCGATACCGAGGGCATGATGCCCGTGATCGCCGAGACGCAGGACGACCACGTCCGGTTCTCGAACATCCTCGACCACATGATCGGGCGTCAGGTCGATGCCATCGTCTCCGTGGCCAGCCGCGCCGGGGATCGGGGCATTCTCGAGAGTGCCGCCAGAGTTGTTCCGGTCATGATCGCGGCGCGTCCCCTCGCACACTCGATCCTCCCGCAGGTCGTCCAGGACGACCGGATGGGCGGGAGGTTGGCCGCTCGCCACCTGGCCGAACTCGGCCACAAGCGGGTTGCGCAGATCAGGGGGCCTCTCGACGTCGAGAACTTCGCCCGGCGGGCCGAAGGCTTCTCGGAGGAGGCGCGGCACCTTGGGCTGAGTGAGATCGGAATGGATGCGTACGCCGCCGCGCCGGTGATCGACGAGGGCGTCCGGCTGGGGCGGCTGCTCGTCGCCGATCACGGGCTCCCGACAGGGGTCTTCGCCCACAATGACCTGATAGCCGTCGGGGTGCTCGCGGCCCTGCGAGACGCCGGGGTTGGCGTCCCCGACGCGGTTTCGCTGGTCGGCTACAACGATCTCCCGATGGTTGGCTACGTGAATCCGCCGATGACGACGATCGCCTATCAGGGGTGGGAAGTCGGACGGATCGCGGGCGACCTCGTGCGCCGCATGCTGTCCGGAGACCTCGTGGAGAGCGTCGCCCTCGAGCCGCGGCTGGTCGTTCGTGGCTCGACGGCGCCCGCTCACTGACAACTCGCTCAGAGTCGCCGGTGGCTGTGTCCTCCGTCGACGATGAGGTTCGTCCCGTTCATCGAGGGGTTTTCCAGCAGGAAGCGAACGGCATCGACGATGTGGGCCTTGAGGACCGGGCGTCCTGTCGGCGTGTTGTCGAGTACGTTCTTCCGCATGGCGTCGTTGCCCTCCCAATACCAGGTGTCCAACACGATCCCGGGATGGAGGGCATTGACCCGAATCGGTCCGATTTCGAGCGTCAGTGTCGCCACCATGGTCGTGACTGCTCCGTTCACGGTCGTCACGATCGTCGACCCGAGGTACGGGCGCTCCTTGGCGAGGCCGCCAAAGAGGACGATCGACGAGTCGTCGTGCATGCGATCGAGCAACTGGTGCACGGTCTCGGGGTAACCGACCACTTTGATGAGGGCCAGCATGGATGCGCCTTCGAGATTGAACTCCTTGACCTGGTTCCGGTCGCGCTCGACTGCGGGAATGACGAGGTAATCCACGGGGCCTTCGATCGGCTTGAGCGACTCGCCGATGGTCTCCGGCTTGGCCAGGTCGACGGCGATACCGTGGGTGTCGCCGCCGATTCGAACCGCCGCCTCGTCTGCCCGGCCCTGGTCGCGGCTTGACACGTACACCGTCCGACCGGCGTCTGCGTAGTGCTTGGCAATCGACTCGCCGATCCCTGAGCTCGCTCCGATGACGACAACGTTTCCTGCCACGGTCTCCTCCTCGCAGATGGGCGTCGGCTGCTACGGCTGACCGCAGTGTAGGGGTCGAACGAGGCGGAATTCAAACGTTTGCATTGGCCCCCGCGATGCCGGTCCGGGAGGCCTCTCGGGAGCCCTGTGGAGGGCTCTCTAACTAGTATTGGAGGTGATGCCGATTCGGCTTCGCCCGGGTCGCTCGCCGAGCAATCGATCGAGTCGGGTTGGCTCGATGAGGCTGGACTTGGCAGAATACAAACGTTTGCGGATCTGCCGCAGAGTTGAGCGAAGGGAAGGTAAATCGTGAGCGATTTCCCAGTTGCGACCACCCCGGCACCGGGTGTGATGGGTGTTGATTGGGAAGAACGAGTCGATTTCAAGCGCCTGCGCGAGTACCGACTCGCCCGGGTGCGCGAACAGCTCGAGGCGCATGGCCTCGGTGCGCTACTCCTCTTCGAGACCTCGAACATTCGCTATACGACCAGCACCACGATTGGCTATTGGGCGTTCAACAAGGGGGAGCGCTGGACGGTCGTGACCCGAGAGGGCCAACCCAAGATCTGGGACTTCGGCTCGGCTGCCAAGGCCCACCGCCTGCAACTCCCCTCGTTGTACAACGAAGAGAACTCGGTCGGCGGGAACACCGGTTTGCAGGGTGCGATCGGTCCGGAGGCCGGATTGCATGCCCGGGCGGCGAGAGAGATCTCCGGCTATCTGACAGACCTCGGGCTCCATGACGAACCGCTCGGCGTCGACATGGCGGAAACCTCCGTCTTCCTCGCGCTGCAGCAGGAAGGCCTCAACCTCGTCGATGGACAGCAGCCGATGATGCTGGCACGCGAGATCAAGTCGCCCGACGAGATCGTGCTGCTCACCCAAGCGTCGGCGATGGTCGACGGCGTGTACCAGGACATCTTCGAAATGCTGAAGCCGGGCGTGCGCGAGTCGGACGTCGTGGCGCTGGCCAATGCCCGACTGTTCGAGATGGGCTCAGAGTTCGTCGAGGCGATCAACTCGATCGCCGGTGAGCGTTGCTCGCCGCACCCGCACGTGTTCTCCGACCGGATGATCCGACCCGGTGATCAGGCGTACTTCGACATCATCCACGCCTACAACGGCTATCGGACGTGCTATTACCGGACGTTCGCCGTCGGACGGGCGTCTCAGGCCCATCGCGATGCCTTCAAGCAGTCGCGAGAGTGGATGGATGCAGCGATCGATCTGGTCCGGCCCGGCAACACCACCGACATGATCGCCAAGGTGTGGCCGCGTGCAGAGGAATTCGGGTTCGTCGACGAGATGGACGCCTTCGGGCTCCAGTTCGGTCACGGAATCGGGGTCGGACTGCACGAGCGCCCGGTGATCTCCCGCCTGAACTCGCTCGATGATCCGATCGAGATCAAGGAGGGTATGTACTTCGCCCTCGAGACCTATGCCCCTGCTGCGGACGGCCGCTCGGCCGCCCGGATCGAGGAGATGATGGTCGTGACGGCCGACGGGCCGCAGGTGACGACGCTCTTCCCATGTGAAGAGCTGATGGTGGCCAACGAGTACTGACAGGTGCCGGTCGGGGGCCGTCTGGCGGCCCCCGACCAGTCTCCACGTTGTCAGTCGTCGAGGAAGATCGACTCGACGACCATTCTCACGATGCTGATCACGATCGCGCCCAGGAACGTCGACCAGAAGAATCCGTCGGAGCTCAAACCGAGGTCGAGCGGACCCGAGAGGGCCACGACGAGCTGGAGCATGAGTGCGTTGATCACGAAGGTGAACAGGCCGAGAGTGATCAGGATCACGGGGAAGCTCAACAGCTTCACGATCGGCCGCACGAAGAGGTTGACGACCAAGATGAGAACGGTCACGAGCAGGAAGCCGCCCGTGCCGCCCTGGTAGCTGAGTCCGTCGAGCACCGCCGTGGCGACCCACAGGCCAGCCGCAGTCGCACCGAGTTTGATGACCGTGTTCATGAGAGCTCCTCCAGATGTGGCGCAGATGCCAAAGTTATCAGGAGATGAGCTCGCAGGGCGGCGTCTCGAGTATCCCGAAGACTCGCATCAGCATTCGCAGGAGACCGAGTCGGTTGAGCGAACCGTCCTCGGGATGATCGCTGCCGTCACACGCGTCGACCATCCCGAAGTGGTAGAGCTCGGCGAGATCCACCGACTCCCAACCGACCGGATCTGCATCGCGCAAGAGGTCGGCGACGTCGCTCCGGGTCAGGATGGGTTCACATGGATCTCCACAGATCTTCAAGAACCTGATTTGCTCGGCGGTCTCGAGCTCGTCGAGCATGGCGTCCGACTCGGCGAGGTCCGCTGCGACCTCAGCTCGAGCGATCACATCGAGCGGGTCGATGGTGAGTGCCTGGATCCAGGCGGTCGCCGTCTCCTGGTCGGCGGGCGCATCGCCGCAGAACAGAAGCCCGAACTCGTCACACGCCAGCGGCACGCCGATCGATAGCGCATAGGTGACCAGGTCGGCGTCCTGCTGGGTAGTCACGTCGGCGAACGGTGATCCGACGTCGCCCAGCACTGCGTTGACGCCTGACAGCCCGGTCGGTGTCCGGCCTCTGGCGCGTCGCAGGCTCGGGAGCGGGTCGACCGACTCACTCCACGGGGTCCGCAGCTCGAAATGGAGGTGTGGGACCGACGGTTCAGCGTTGCCGCTGTCACCGACGTATCCGATGACCTGCCCTTGGGCGACGGTGTCTCCCACCTCGAGATTGCGAACGATGCCGACTCCCTGTCCGTCGTCGGTCGCCCACGTGTCGTTGTTGAGATGGACGTACAGGCTCTGCCACCCGTCCCGGTGGCGGATCTTGACCCAGCAGCAGTCGCCGCCCCCGTTCCGGTTCACTTCGAGCACGGTTCCGGATCGAACGGCAACCACGGGAGTGAGTTTCCTGGCTGAGATGTCGACGCCGGCGTGCCATCGCTCGCCTGCCTCGCGGATTGCACCAAACACGGAGAGGAACGAGGAGTCGCCTGCGATCGGATACTCCAGCCGGTATGTGAACGAGCATCGCGGGGGAGGCGCCGTCGGCGGTGCCTGGTCCGGAGGTGCGGGGTCGGGCGGAGCAGAGGCGTCCTCGGGAGCGGTTCCGGTCTCCTCGGCGCTGATAGGTTCGGGTGCCGGTGGCGGGAGGTCGTTGGGCGCAGGCCCCAATTCGCTGAACAGGCGCGGGCTACAGGCTGCGTCAGCCGGCAGGTCTGTTATCGGGACCGCGGCGAGCAGCAGAACAGCGACTGTCAGGGATCCCAAGCCCCGTTTCCACATCCTCACCGTGAACACGCTACCGCAGATTCTCTCGATGTGGTGGGGTTGCGTTGCCGCAGTAGAGGTTGCGCTGCGGCCACGTATCATCTGAACACGACCGGGGGAGGAACCCATGAGAGTCTCGACAGTGACCATTGCCGTGTTGCTGGCGTTCACGGTGATCGGCTGCAGCCAGGATTCGGAGAACGCTGAGCTCACCGTCACGACCACCACGATGTCGACGACCACGACCACGACCGCCGCCGCACCGACGACAACGATCGGAGCGAGTTCCGAAGAGGACGTCACCGAGGATTCGACCGGGCGCACCGGCGAGGTCGGGATGGCGATCGATGGGTACGACGTGATCGCGCGTTCCTCGACCCAGGAGGGCGAGGTGCTTCATGTCACGATCGCGCCGGGCAACTACACCGACGTCGACCTCGAGAACTTCGTCGTCGTGACGCTCGACGAGCGGGATGTCGCCGAGTTACACGTCTATGACGACCGGGCGGCCGTGGCGGCATCGTTGATCACCCCTGAGTCACGGACCCCCGATGAGCAGGCATCCATCGATGATCACTATCTGGTGAGCTTCACCGACGGGAACGTGATCACCTTCCAGGGCCCGTTCGCCGGTGTCGGGGCGGTTCGAATCGGAAGCTAGCCCTACCGGCGGAGGTGGTCTCCGGGTTCACAGCAACAGCCCGGCGACGAGGAGGAACCCGCCGAATCCGACGAGGTCGGTGAGCAGCGTCAAGAAGATGCTGGAAGCGAGGGCGGGGTCGAGGCCGACCCTACGCATGGTCAGGGGGATGATCGTCCCGAAAGTGGTTGCGACCAACAGGTTCACGGATGCGGCGACCGACACGACGATCGCAATGTCGAGGCTGGTCGCCTCACGCGTGGAGATCACTCCGATCGAGATCATGAGGAATGTCACCAGCGAGCCGAACACTGCGAGCGCGAGGCCGTTGATCAGTCCGATCGACGCCTGCCTCGCCACGATCTCTCTGGCCCGGCTCGATGGAACCGAGTCTGTCGCCAATCCGCGGATGACGACAGCCAGGCTCTGCGCTCCACCGTTTCCGCCGATGAGCGCGATCACCGGCATCAGTGCGGCGAGCAGCGGCTCCCGGGAGATCAGGCCGGTCTGCGATTCGATCACCAGCGCCACCCCCAGCGACAGCAGCAGATTGAGCGCCAGCCAGGGGAGCCGCATTCCAACCGAGTGCGCCACATTCGTGTACACGGTCTCCTCAGCGCCTGCTCCGAACGACGTGGCGAAGTCTTCGGAAGCCTCAGCCTGCACCGACTCGATCACCGATTCATGCGTGACCATTCCGAGCAGCACACCTGTCGAGTTCACCACCGGCACGCCGAAGAGGCCGTAGCGCTGGGTGAGTTCGGCGACGACCTCGCGGTCGACGTTGGCTTCGACCCGAACCGGGTTTCGCACCATCGCGTCGTCGAGACCCACGCCCGGGCGGTTGAAGACGAGATCTCGGAACGAGAGCACGCCGACCAGATGGTCGTCGTCGTCGGTGATGTAGACGTATGAAAGGTCCTCGAGCTCGGTTTGGAGCACTCGGATCCGCTCGATTGCCTCGCCGGCTGTCATTCCGACCGGTAGGACGGCGATGTCGGTGGTCATCAGACCGCCCGCACTGTCCGGAGCGTAGGTGAACAGGTCCCGAATCTCGATTGCGACGTCGGCATCGACCTCGTCGAGGAGACGATCGATATCGGCTTGGTCGAGTTCACCGAGGATGTCGACGGCCTCTTCGGGCGGCATGGCACTCAGGACCCGGCCGGCATTGACCGGATCCATCTCCGTCAGCAGGTCGGCGGCGAGGTCGTCTCTGAGCTCTTCGAGTACCTCGGCTGCATCATCGGGATCCAGCTCATCGAACAGCTGACCCGCCGCCTCTTCGCTGATCGCCTCGAGGATGTCGGCGGCGTCGCCCGGCGTGGCCTCGGCGATCGCCAGCCAGTCGGCGTTGTACTCCTCGAGATAGTCCTCGACTTCGTCGGGCTCGCGTCGCGCTCGGGAGCGCAGCTGGCGCGCCAGATCTCTGGGGCGGAGCAGCCGCTTGCGGATTGAGGGTCGTTCTTGGTTCATGGACCAACCAACCCTAGAACGGAGCTGACCCCGTTCAGCCGCGGAACGGTTCGATCTTGGTGATCTTCACCGTGAAGGTCCCAGCCGGAGCTTTGTAACTGACTTCGTCACCGACGGAACTCCCGAGCAGAGCGTCACCAAGTGGTCCCGACGGCGATGCCAACAACATGCCGGGTTGCTTGTTCTCGGGGGGCGCCACGAAGTACTCCATCTCGTCGCCGTCGCCGTCGATCAGCGTGACGACCGAACCGACAACCACCTGATCAGAGTCCTCGACCTCGCGCACTTCGGAGTTCTCGAGGATGTGCTTGATCTGTCTGATCCGGGCTTCCATCATGCCCTGATCGTTCTTGGCGGCGTCGTAGTCGGCGTTCTCGCGAAGATCGCCGTGCTCGCGGGCGGTCTGGATCCGCTCCTCGATGTGGGCTCGCCCTTCATTCGTGAGCTGATCGAGCTCCGATTTGAGCTTGGCGTGGGCGTCGGGTGTCAGAAATGTGGATTCGTCGGCCATGTCGGCGTGTGTCTCCCGTCGGGAAACAGACAGGGTACAGAGTCACGGCTTCAGGCGAACTCAGCCCTCGAGAGAGATTCGGCCGATGGGCCCGGTGGTGATGTGTCCGATGACCGCTGACGGCGTGCCATGGCCGGCCAGGGTCTCCATCAGGTCGTTGCTTCGATCTGCGGGCACGCTGATCAGCAGCCCACCTGATGTTTGGGCATCCCAGAGCATCCGGCGCGACCGGTCGTCGCCGCCGTCGACCGAGTCGGCGAGCGCCGTTCCATTCCGGCCCGAACCGCCTGGATAGAAGCCGGCATCGAGCAGCTCCCAAGCTCCTGGGAGGATCGGCACAGCGCCGACCTCCACCGTGGCTGCTACGCCCGACGCGACGAGGATCTCTCGCAGATGCCCGAGAAGGCCAAACCCGGTGACATCCGTTGCGGCATGTACACCGACGTCGCGCATCGCTTCGGAAGCGGCGGCGTTCAGTTGGGCCATCGAGTCCACAGCCATCTCGAGCACATGTGGGTCACAGGCTCCAGCTTTGACAGCGGTGGCGATGATGCCGGTGCCGAGCGGCTTCGTCAGGACCAGGCGGTCTCCGGATGTCGCTCCGCGGTTTGCGATCACATGGTCGGGGTGCACCATCCCGGTTACTGCGAACCCGTACGTGGGCTCGGTGTCGTCGATCGAGTGCCCTCCGACGATCACGCACCCCGCGTCGGCCATGACATCCGCTCCGCCGCGGAGGACGTCCGACAGGATCTCGAACGGCAGATCGCCCCGGGGCCAGCCAACGAGCTGGAGTGCGGTCGATGGGACGGCTCCCATCGCGTAGATGTCGGAGAGCGCGTTGGCGGCCGCGATCCGACCCCAGTCGCGCGGATCGTCGACGATCGGTGTGAAGAAATCGACCGTTTGCACGAGGGCCCGATCGGGCGCGATGCGAAAGACCCCCGCGTCGTCGGAGGTGGCGGTCCCCACCATGAGGTCCGGATGGGTCATGGCGGGGTGATCGGACAATGGCGACAGGACCTGTGCCAGCTCGGATGGCCCGAGCTTGCAGGCTCAACCGGCGCCGTGGCTGTATCTGGTGAGTCGAACGTCGGACACCGCCAAGACGCTAGCCCACACCCCGGCTTTCGCCGCCCCGGAACCGGTTCGAGAGATCCTCATGACGTCGTTCTGTGGCTACCGTCGCGGCATGGACGGACGCGAACGCTTGGCGGAGATCGCAGCTGCGGTATCGATCGGCACCGCGCGCCGGCACATCTTCCTGTGTGCCGACCAGACCACTCCTCGGTGCGCCCCTGTCGAGGAAACCCGTCACGTGTGGGCCCATCTCAAGCGTCGGCTGAAAGCGCTGGGCATCACATCGGCCCCACCCCCGTGGCACGGGAACCCGGCGATGGAGGCATTCCCGGTCGATCCCGGTGGGGGTTCGGTACTCCGATCCAAGGTGGACTGTTTCCGCATCTGTGAGATGGGCCCGATCGCCGTTGTCCAGCCTGACGGCGTGTGGTATCACTCGGTGTCGGTGGAGGTCTTGGATCGGATCATCGACGAGCACCTGATCGGGGGGCGGCCGGTCGATGAATACGTGTTCGCCCAGAGCGGTTCGAACTCATGAAGCGCGTCCTCCAGGCCGGGTTGGCAGCCGTTGTGGCCTGGCGCTTGTTCGGTCCGACTCTCACGCCGAGGTTCTCAAAGGGGCAGGTGCACCCGTGGAAGATCCCGGCGACCACCGTGTTCGTCGGTGGCCGCGAGTTCGCGGTTCGCGAGACGGGTGACCCGAACGGTCCTGACGTCGTGCTGATCCATGGCTTGGGCGGCTCATCCATCACCGAGTGGTACGAGGTCGGGCCGCTGCTCGCCGAATCCTTTCATCTGATCATCGTCGAGAATCGCAACCACGGCCTGTCTCCTCGCGTGACCGGGCGGCACGACGTTGCTGATGTGGCTGACGACGTGGCAGCCGTGATGGAGCAGCTCGGAGTGGCGAGCGCGCACGTGGTCGGGTACTCGATGGGCGGGGCCGTGGCCCAATCGCTGGCTCATCGTCATCCGGCGAAGGTCGAGCGACTGGTGCTCATCGCCACGTTCTTGGTTCACCGTCCGCTGTTGCGATGGGCCCGAACGGTTGGGGTGTACATCGCCAGGGCATGGGAGCGGGCAACTGGCACGGGCACCCCGGAGGTCAGGGCTGGATACCTCCTGGCGACCGGTGCTGTCGAGTCTCGGCATGCCCGCTTCATCTGGGAGGAGACCCACCGCAGAGATCCCGAAGCCGGTGCCGCGGCAAGTCTCGCGCTGTTCAGGTTCGACTCGCGGCCGTGGATCGGGGACATCGAGGATCCGACGCTCGTCATCGTCCCGGGGAGCGATCAGCTGGTCCCGGTGTCCTGGCAGCACGACCTCGCCAATCGACTGCCGAACGCGCGAATGGTCGAGATATCCGGAGCCCGCCACGAAGTCGTCTGGACCCACGCCGAACGAGTCGCCGGCCTCGTCACAGACTTCCTTGCGGAAGATCCTGCCTCGTAGGACCGGCATCGTCACCGCCCGACCGGATCAGCGATTCGGAACGCCGGGTTCACCGATACCATGATCATGGTGGACCTCCCCTTCATCTTCGCGCACGGCAGCGGGCTCGATGACGCCCTGTGGTTCCTGATTCCGGTCGTGCTGGCGGTCGCCTGGATGAGACGCACCGAGAAGAGGGCGTCGGAGCGTGCCGAACAGGACCGGGCGGATACCGAGCAGAGTCAAGCGGAAATCGGGGACGCCTCAGGCGGAACCTGAGCTCACTGGCGAGCGCGCCGACCTGTCGGGCTATCCTGCGGCCCGATGAGTGACCTTGCTGCCGCCGCTGCCGCGCTCGGGATTCCTGAGAGCCTGGCCGACCGATCTGCCAAAGCCCGCGCCGCAGCCAGCGGCTCCAGCGAGGAGCAAGTCCTGTCCGCATGGGCAGGAGGCGGCTCGGCGCCTGCCGCTTCTCCGGTTCCGGCACCGGCACCGGCGGAGGAGATCCCAGACGCACCCGAGCCCGACTCCCCGGTTGTCGACTCCCGGCCCGCCCCCGACATGCAGCCCGCCGCTGCCCCGGCTCCCGTGGCGGTAGCCGTTGCCGTCCCTCCCGAAGAGGACGAGGATCCTGTCGTCGCAGCTCCGCTCACCGACCGCATCGGTGTCTCTGGCAAGGTTGGCGCCGTCGTTGGACTCGTTGCGGCGCTGATCGTCATCTTGTTCTCGAGCCAGTGGCTGCTCCCGCGTGCGTCGGTCATCGGCGAAGTCGGCTCATTCCAGGCGGTCGTTGAAGTCATCGGTTCGTGGGTGATCGTCGGGTCGGTGTTGATCGGGGTCGCAGTCGGCATCGCCGTGGCAGGGATCAGCCGATCGGTGACCGGCATGTTCGACCGCGGAATGAGACTCATCAGCTCGTCGGCGGTCTCCATGCTGATCGGGATCGGTGGCGGTGTCATCGGGGGAGCGATCATCGGAGCGATCGTCGTCGGTGCGGGTAGCCCGAGCGAGCTGGACCCGGCGGTGACCGTCGTTCCGGTCTTGGCCGGCCTCTTGTGGACCACATTCGGGTGGATCGCTGCCGGTTGGGCGACGGGCGCCCTGGTCCAGGCTGTGGGAGTGCCTGACGGCGTCGAGAGCCACGAAGCCGAAGAGTCGTCGTCGGTTCGCCGCAGACTCGTCTCGGCTTGGGGGATTCCGCTCGCTGCATTCGTGACCATCCTGACGGTCGTGCTCCCGCTCGCGTTCATCTTCATCGAGTTCCCGTCCTTCGCCCCTGTGCTGGCCATCGTTGTCGCCGGCGGAATCCTCGGCTTTTCCGGGCTGACGGCTTCGCGCCCCGGAATGCGAATCACGGCGGGAGAGTTCCTCATCGCCGGAGCCGGCGTCGGCGTCATCCTGTTGATCCTCGTTTCAGTTCTGCTCGTTCAGGGCGGAGGCGGACACGGTGGCGAAGAAGGCGGCGCCGAGCAGACCTCGGAGTCGGCCGGGAGCGAGGCCGCCGCGCCCCTCTATCTCATCCAGCTCTGACTCGATGTACGAGTCCTGGGGATCCCCCGGCACATCCCCATGACCGACCTCGACCGGATTCTCGCAAGGGCTCTCGACCAATCGACGGTGCCGACCTGCATCACCGGCAGCGAACTCGACCTGCCGGGACCTCAGATCGTCTATGTCAACGACGCCTATTGCCAGATGATGAACACCTCACGCGAGGACGTCATCGGTCTGACGCCACGGATCATGCAGGGTCCGCTCACTGATCGCGTGGTGCTCCGAACGCTCAAAGACACGCTTCGACGGGGGGAGAGTTTCGTCGGTGAGACGTTCAACTATCGCCTGGACGGCGTCCCATTCATCAACTCGTGGCGTATCGATCCGATCAGGAACAGCGCGGGCGAGATCACCCACTACTCCTCCGCCCAGCACGACGTGACAAACAGCCGGGCGTTCGAGGCGCTTGCCCAAGGGACCCGGCATGTCGACGATCTCCTCCGATCGATCCTCGCGTCCGAAGTGGAGCCATCTGCTGCGATGGATACGCTCGCGTCCGGTATCGCACGGGCAGCCCACCAGGTCCTGTTCGGAGTCGGGAGGCTGACTGTGCACATCTCGCATCCGTTCGGTCGAGCGACTGATTCGGTGTCGACGATCTCTCCCACCTTGGTCATCGATTTGGACCCTGCGAACAAGACCATCTCAGGGGCGATCGAGATCGAACTGACGAGCGAGGAGGCCAAAGTGGCGAATCGCAACACGCTCGAGATGCTGGCGATCCGGGCTTCGACCGTCGATCGATGCGCTAGCTGGCGCCATCCTCGATCGGACCGTCGTCGGGGAGTTCGAGCGTCAGTTGGGGTCCGCCGTGATGTCGGAGGTCGCAGGATTCGAGATCGCCACCCGGTACGAGCCGACCTTCGACACGCTCGACATTTCGGGCGACTGGCTCGACGTGATCACTCGCGGCGAGGAGTCGGCATTCGTGATCGGCGATGTCGCCGGCCACGGGGTCGAGGCTGCGGTAGCCATGACCCGGATCAGATCAGCGGCGGAGATGGCGTTGCACACTGCTCTCCCTGCCGAGGAGAAAATGGCCGAACTCAACTCGTTCTGTTTTGATCACGGGATCTTCTGCACATTGATGGTGCTCTATCCGTCGGCGGACTCGATCGAGGTCGTGTGTGCAGGCCACGTTCCACCGATCGTCGTGTCGGGCGGGACCGCACGGATTGGAGAGGTCGAGCCCGGACCGGCACTCGGCTCGATCCGGGCGGCGACCTACTCGACGACGAGAATCGAGATGCGGGACCTCCAACTCGTGGCGCTGCTCACCGATGGCCTCGTCGAGCGCAGGAACGCTAAGATCGACCTCGGGCTGGAGCTGGTTCGTCGGGCGATCGGCGACGGCAGCGGCGATCTCGAGGAACTCGCCGACCGCGTGATCGCGGCCGGTAGAGACTCTGACCATCAGGATGACACTGCACTGATGCTGATCGCGCCTCGATCAGCCGTCTGAGACCGAAGTCGCGAGATGCGAACCGTCGTCCAATCGCTCGAATCCGACAACGACCGGTTCACCGTTGCGCAGGTGATCGCGGAGGTGCACAAGGGCGAAGTCGAAGTCCCCGTCTGGAGCTGGCGTAAACCGAATGATCTCGCCGTCGGCCCGAACGTCGAAGGACGTCACCTCACTGATGTCGCCGTCGACGGAGACGATGATCCCCCGGACGGTGTCGCTGCTCGGTGCACAGGACACGAGCAGGAAGACGAGCAGTCCGATCAGGGGTTTGCGAGAGATCGCTCGATCCGGTCCCATTCGCGTTCTTCCTCCATCCAGCGGAACCAGATCACCGCCAACAGGCCAAGCAGGTAGAAGGCTCCGGCCAGCTTCATCACGACACCGGCCAAGGTCTGGTCCTCGAGGGCTGTCATCCCCCACGCCAGCCCGGCATCTCCGTAGCTGGGATAGAACGGCGTGTGAGAGAACGTGAGGAACGAGGCAGGCACCGTCGGGACGATGGTGCACAGGAAGAGGTACAGCATCCGCATCGGCGGCTTCATCGCGGGGATCGGCTGCTGTCGGGCTGAACACCGGAAGCCACAGCATGAGAGCCGAGGCGAAGAAGAGCGTGTGGATCCCGAGATGACTCCACTCGTTGGTGTTCTGCCAGGTGATCGCCTCCGGCCAGTGCACGGCAACGATCGCGAAGTTGAAGGCGAAGAACCCGGCAACCGGAGCCGCGAACGGGCGGATGAGGCCGCGCGATCCGATCCCGTCCGATCGTGTAATCGGCCATCCACGTCGGGATCCCGACGAGGAGCAGTGGTGGGACGACGTAGCCGAGTAGCAGATGTTCGACCATGTGAAATGTGAACAGCGTCTCTTCGGCGAGATCGTGCATCGGCCACCCCGCGGCGAGCAGGATGACAGCGACCCCGCTGAACCATGCCCCACGTTGGCGGCTGGTGGCAGGATCAGCGGTCGGAGCGACGATCGGCCGGATTCTGGTCTCGAGCCACCACCAGCCGATGGAAAGGGTCGCGACCACGGCGAGCACGTCGGCGTGGAGCTGGAAGGCGGGGAACATGCCGTCAGCCGAAGATCGCGATGGCACCGAATGACAGCAGCACGATGCCGTACAGCGTCATCGCAGCGACGAAGCCCACCGAGAAGAAGCGAGCCAGGAAGGTGTTTTCGAACCGGAGGTGCATGAACCATCCGATCACCACGATGAACTTGATCAGGGACAGCACGATCAACAGCGGGGCGTCCCAGCCCCGCATGTCCAGTGCCTCGTTCACATAGAACAGTGCGACCTCGATGGCGGTCAGAACCGCCAGGAAGATGGCGATCTGGACGTACTGCTTGGTCGACGGATGCTCGATGTGGGCTGCTGTCTCGGCCATCAGGCGGCCCCGAGCAGATAGACGAGGGTGAAGATGACGATCCAGATGATGTCGACGAAGTGCCAGTAGAGGCCGACGAGCTCCAAATTGAGGCCGTGCTTCTCTGAGAGACCTCCCTGGCGCCGGGCGATCCCGAACAGCGAGAGCAGCATCAGGATCCCGAGAGCGACGTGGAGACCGTGGAATCCGGTCAGCATGAAGAATGCGGACGATGCCGGGTTCGTCGTGAGCGTCATGTCGTATTCGACGATGAACTCGGTGAACTCGAACACCTGGCCGCCGAGGAACACCGACCCGAGAAGTGCAGTGGCGATCAGCCAGGTCTTCGTTCCGGACTGGTCGTTCTTGGACAGCGCGTGATGGGCAAGCACCATCGTCAGCGAACTCATCAGCAGCACGAAGCTCGAAACAGACGTGAACGGGATGTCGTATACGTCTCTCGGCACGGTGCCCGGGAAGTCGCGGCCGCCAAACAGGATGTAGTTCGTGATGAATGCCCCGAAGAACAGGAACTCGGAGCTGAGGAACACCCACATGCCGAGTTTTCTGTTGTCGATGCCCGTCGACTCGTGAACGACGTGGTGCCCGTCATCCGCCGCGCCGTGGTCGGCCGCGTCAGCGCCCTCCTCGAGTTCGAAGGTCTCCGCCATCAGTGAGCACCTGCCCCGACGAGCTCGCCGCCACCGTCTCCGTCGGGCTCGGGCTCGTGGATCTCCTCGAGAGGCTCCACCGACCATCCGATCAGGGCACCGATCGTCAGCAGTGGGCCGAGGAACAGCAGCGCAAGACCGACCGGGGAAGTGTGGAAGATGATCCCGTATCCGATGAGCGGAAGGCCGGCCGCCATCAAGAATGGGAAGTAGGACGGCGCGGGCAGATGGATCTCGTGCTCGGGGTTTCGCCCCTCGTAGTCCAAGGTTTCGACCAACTCGTCGGCGTCATCGCGCCGGACGGCACGCCCTTCCTCGTCTTCGGTGTACTTGCGGTGCCAGAAGTCATCGAGGCTCTGGATCACCGGCGGCTTGGCGTAGTTGTAGGCCGGTGTCGGGTTGGGGATCGTCCACTCGATGGTTCTGGCGTCCCATGGGTCGAGGCCTGATGGCTCGCCGTGCCGCTTGGAGTAGATCCAGTTGACGATGAAGATCAGCACGGCGAGAGCGATGGTGAATGCCCCGACGGTGACGGCCAGGTTCCAGGGGCCGAGTCCGGTCTCGGGGGCGTATCGCCACGTCCGTCGGACCATTCCCTGCAACCCGAGCCAGTGCATCGGCGCGAACGTGAGGTTGAATCCGACGAACTGGATCCAGAAGTGGGCCTTGCCCAGTCGCTCGTTCATCATGCCGGCCGGTGATCTTCGGGAACCAGTAGTAGAGGCCTGAGAACAGCCCGAAGATGGCACCACCGAACAGCACGTAGTGGAAGTGGGCCACGATGTAGTAGGTGTCGGTCTGTTGCCAGTCCGATGGGACGATCGAGTGGGTGACGCCCGAGAGGCCACCGATCACGAACATCGCCACGAAGCCGACGCTGAACAACATCGAGGTGTTGAACCGTATTCGGCCACCCCACATCGTCCCGAGCCAGTTGAAGATCTTGATGCCGGTCGGGACGGCGATGGTCATCGTCGACAAACCGAAAGCAGCCTGGGCGACGGTGGTGATGCCGGATGCGAACATGTGGTGCGCCCACACCCCGAAACCGAGGAACGCGATCGCCGCGCCGGCGAAGACGATGGCCGAGTAGCCGAACAGCGGCTTGCGGCTGAAGGTCGGCAGAACCTCTGAGACGATGCCCATCGCCGGGAGGATGAGGATGTAGACCTCGGGGTGTCCGAACAGCCAGAAGAGATGTTGCCACAGGATCGGGTCACCCCCTCCGGCCGCTTGATAGAACAGGGTGCCGAATTGTCTGTCGAACGTCGCCATGAACAGCGCGACGGCGATGATCGGCAATGAGAACAAGAACAGGAAAGCCACGATGAGCGTCATCCACACGAATACCGGCATTCGGAGCAGACGCATCCCTTCGGCCCGCATGTTGAACACGGTGACGATGAAGTTGATCGCCGATATCAGCGAGGCGACGCCGAGTATCTGGAGGCCGATGAGAGCGAAGTCGATCGCCTGACCTGGCGAGTACTGAGGGCCGGCGTTCGGTTGATAGAGGAACCACCCGCCGTCGGGCAGGCCACCGAGGAGCGTCTGGTCGGCTTCGGTGATGTTGCCTCCGACCGTGACTCCGCCGGAATCTGCGATCCCCGCAGGTGGCGTGACGTCGCCGAAGAAGATGACCGAGTAGAGGAAGATGCCGCCGAAGATGAAGATCCACCAGGAGAGCGCGTTCATCCGCGGGAACGCGACGTCCCTGGCGCCGATCATCAGGGGCAGGAGATAGTTGAAGAACGCGGCCGAGACCGGCATCACGAACAGGAAGATCATGGTGACGCCGTGGGTGGTGAAGAGCCCGTTGTACTCGGCGGCGGTCAGAAAGGAGCCGTTCGGCTGGGCGAGTTGGAGCCGGAGCAGCAGCGCCTCGACGCCACCCATGATGAAGAACACGAATGCGGCGTAGCCGTACATGATGCCGATCTTCTTGTGATCGGTCGTCGTGATCCACGACCAGAAACCCTCGGTCGACTGGGGACGACGGAAGATCGTCGAGGACGGTCTCGCTGCAGTCGTCGTCATGTGGTGGCCTCCGTGTGTCCGTGGTTCATTCGAGCGTCGCCAGCCATGCCTGGAGGGCGTCGACCTCGTCCTGCGTCAATCCGAGATTGGGCATGAAGGATCCGGGCTTCACGCTTGGGGCGTTCACGAGCCACTGCTCGAGGGCGTCATCGTAGGAGAGCCCCTCGTAGGGGAGATACGCCCCGGCGAACACGTCGCGACTGGAGAAATGTGTGAGGTTCGGGCCGTGGTATTGATCATCCTGGCGAATGTTCGTCAGGTCGCTGTCAGCGCCGTAGTCGACGGTGTGGCACGCGATGCACAGGTTGCGGTAGATCTGGAGTCCGTCGAATGCGAGGGTGCCCTCGGCCGGAGCCACCGCCACCGCCTGCTGGTCGGCGACCCATCGATCCCAGTCTTCAGCCGTCACTGCCTGGACGCGGGCCCGCATGAGCGAATGAGAGAGGCCGCAGAACTCGGCGCAATGACCCCAATACTCGCCGGGCTCGAACGCCTCGAGTCTGAGAACCGTCTCCTGTCCCGGAACCAGGTAACGCTTGCCGTTGAGTGCCGGCACCCAGAAGTTGTGGAGGACGTCGGCCGAGGTCATGACCGCGCAGACTTCCTGCCCGGCGGGCATCACGAGGACGTTCGCCGTCTCGACGCCGATGTCGGGATAGTCGTATTCGAACCACCACTGGTGTCCGGTGATCTCGACAGTCATGGCATCAGGCGCCGCATTCGGTGAGATCGAACACGGCCCGCACCGTGGGGATGGCGATCGACGCCAGGATCAGGGCCGGGATGACGGTCCAGGTGATCTCGAGCTTCGTGTTGCCGTGGATCTGCTTCGGCTCTTTGCGGCCAGGTCGGTCCCGGTAGGCGAACGACGCAAACAACAGGCCACCCTGGACGACCACGAAGACAGCGACCGCGATCCAGAACACCGGCCAGAAGAGATTGTCGATCCGCTCTGCGAATGGGCCTTTTGGTTTGACGGCGGAGAGTGGCGCATCATCGATCTCGACGATGGCGCACGACGTCAGGAGGAAGGTCAGCGAGACTGCTGCCCACACGCTGCTTCGACGCCCTGACCAGGGAAAACGCTGGCGCAAGGGGGGCTTCGACATGGCCGCCATTGTAGGAATCGGTCGGGAGCGAAACCAACCCCGATCGCAGGTCATTTCGTCAGCGGCGGTGGCTCTCAGATCGACGTCGGTCGGAGAGGCATTGATTCGATCGTCATCCCGCGGCTTCGAGTGCGTCACTCAGCTCCTCGGTCGAGACTGCGCCCTCGAGTCGAGCGACAACGGTCCCGTTGCCGTCGACCACGAACACCCATGGTTCGCTCGGTAGACCCCATTCAGCGATCGCCGGGACCTCGACGAGCTGCCCGGCGCCGTCTCGCTCGATGTTCTCGAACACCTCGACGTGCACGGTGTCGAACCCTGACCGCTGATCGGCGACCTCCTTGACGACGTCGAGCGTCGGCCCGCATACAGCGGTCTGGCAGAACGCCGGTGTCGCGAACACGATCAGGGCCGGAGTCCCGTTCGTGACCGCCTCGGCAACCGACTTCTCATAGAAAGCAGGTCGCGGGTCGGGGTCGCTGGTGATCTCCGACAGTTCCCACTCCGGCGTCGTTCGTGTCTCTGACCGGGGGGCCGGCTGTCCGACCTCGGGGAGTGTCACCGTCGGATTGACGGTGAACGTGAAACTCTCCGACGTCCCCCTCGTCGGAGTCGAGATGGCGACGGTCCATTGACCGGGCTGGTCGAAGGCCGGTCGGGCGATGTAGAAGCCGCGGGCGTCGGGGATCGACCACACCCAGTCGAGGTCGACAGTGTCACTCGACCCGTCAGGGCCCTCGAACGTGGCTGAAGCGCCGTCTCCTGGACCACCGAGGATGCGGTTCTCCTCATCGACCTCGAGCATCACGATTCTCTGATCTCCGACACCGATCGACGCCGGGCTGCTTCCGACGATCGCCAGGTTTCCCGAGGTGCCGCTGCACGCTGTGATCACGGCGAGGAGTGCGACGATCCGAAAGCGCCTCATTCGAGCGCCGCCTGCACCGCTGCCGCCGCATGGAGCTCAGCGGTGGGGAAGAGGGGGACATCGATGTCGGACGGCTCCGATCAGCAGTTCGATCTCGGTGCATCCGGCGATGACCCCGTCGGCGCCCTTCGCGATCTCCGTGCCGATGATCCCGAGATACGTCCGTTTCGATTCGTCTCGTCACCACGCCTCTGACCAACTCTTCGTAGATGATGTCGTGCACGAGCACCCGGTCTGCCATCTCGGGAACGACCACATCGATCCCGTGAAGGGTGCGGAGCCGACCAGCGTAGAAGTCCGCCTCCATCGTGTATCTCGTTCCCAGGAGCAGTGGCCGACCGACTCCTGCTTCGACGATGGCTGCAGCGGTCGGATCAGCGATGTGGATCACGGGGATGCTCACGGCCTGGGCCACTCGCCTCGTATGTCCGGTGCATCGTGTTCGTGCAGATCAACAACAGGTCGGCACCAGCGTTCTCGACCGCCACGGCTGCGGAGGCGAGCGCCTGTCCGGCTGCGGTCCAATCCCCTTCCGCCTGGAGTCGCTCGATCCGGTCGAAGTCGAACGAGTACATCACACATTCCGCCGAGTGGTTCCCGCCGAGTCGGGAGCGAATTCCGGCGTTGATCAGTCGGTAGTACTCGATGGAGGACTCCCAGCTCATGCCGCCGAGCAGTCCGATGGTCTTGCCGTGGGTCTCGTGCAGCGATGCTCACGTCTCGTGTTGGGGTCTTCGGCATGGCTGGCAGGCTATCGGCCCGGGAATCGGTAGGTCTCCGGGGCGGTACCATCGGGGCCTATGGACCTGTCGCCCTCGTCAGTCGAACCGCGCGAGTCCTGCTGCCGACTGGAGGTCGGTCAGCAGGCGCCTATTTCGCGCTCGACCAAGCCGAGGATCATCGAGTTGCTGCTGATCACGACGGTGCCTGCGATGGTCGTCGCCGACTCGAGTTGGCCGGGGACGTGGCTCGTGGTTGCGACGCTGATCGGCGGCACGCTGTCGGCCGGGGGAGCCAATGCTCTCAACAGCTATCACGATCGCGACATCGACGTCGTCATGGCTCGTACGTCGATGAGACCACTTCCCAGAGCGAGTGTCGCACCGGAGCGGGCTCAAGTCTTCGGCTGGGTGCTCGGCACGCTCGGCTTCGGTTGGTTGTGGGTGACGACCAATCTGCTCGCTGCATCGATCTCGACTGCCGCCCTGCTGTTCTACGTGTTCGTCTACACCCTGTATCTGAAGCGCACCACTGTCCAGAACATCGTGATCGGAGGGGCGGCGGGAGCTGCGCCGGCGCTCGTGGGGTGGGCGGCCGTGACCGGATCCCTCGACACTCCGGCATGGATCCTCTTCGCCATCGTGTTCGTGTGGACGCCTCCGCACTTCTGGGCTCTGGCGTTGCGGTATGAGGACGACTACGCCTCGGCCGGGGTCCCGATGCTCCCGGTGGTGGCAGGTGCTGCGGCAACGACCAGGCAGATGATGATGTACGCCGGGATCATGGCGTTGTTCTCGTTGGCGCTCGTTCCGATCGCTGACATGGGGTGGATCTACATGCTCACCGCAATCGGGATGGGGGCCTGGTTCCTCATCGAGACGATCCGAACCCATCTCGATCCGTCCAGGGCGATGAAGCTGTTCGGTGTCTCCACCGTCTACCTCTCGGCTCTGTTCGCGTCGATGCTGGTGGACGTGATCGTCCGCTGACTTCGTATCTGGGATCAACCGGTACCATCGCCGCCGTGACCAGTTTCCTGGCCGAAATCTCATACCCACCGATCCCGATCGTCCATCTCGGGCCTGTGCCGTTCTCGCTTCACGGCGTGTTCGCCGCGCTCGGTTTCCTCGCCGGTGCGACCCTCGCCACTCGGCATCTGACATCCCGGGGATACGACGGCGAGAAGTTCCAGTCCGTCTTGACCTGGGCGCTCGTCGGGTCGCTGCTCGGTGCCAGATATTTCACATCTCCGGCGGCGCTACTCGATGGGGGTTCGTTGATCGACGCGTTGAACCCGGTGGCGGGAAACTTCTCGATCATGGGAGGGCTTCGCCGGTGGGATCCTCGCCGCATGGTGGCGGATGAATCAGGTGGATCTTCCCAGGCTGCCATCGTTCGACGCTGCTGCCTACGGTCTCGTGCTCGGAACGATCGTCGGCCGGATCGGCGACCTGGCCATCGTGGAGCATCTCGGGCGTGCCACCACCGTCGCCTGGGGGTATGGCGTGCGACCCGGCTACGACCTCGCCCCCCAACACAACGGGCTCGAATGCACTCCGGCGGACGCTGTCGACGGACTGTGCGGGGTGTATCACCACGTCGCGGCCTACGACTTGCTCGGGGCAGCCGCCTTCTTCTCTGGTGCTGACCTGGATCGGTCGAAGGATGTCGCTCAGGTATGGGCAGCTGTTCTCGATCTGGATCGTCTGGTATGGGCTCCAGCGGTTCGCCCTGGACTTTCTGCGTTTCGGGAACGGTGACGCGACCGTTGGAGCGTTCACGTGGAACCAGGTGAGCGGGCTGGCCGGGTCAATGCTCGGCCTCGGTTTGTTCATGTGGTACGGCCGTACCCAGCCGGTGTCGTCGGAAGAGCGCGACGCCGAACTCGTTGGGGTCGCGGAGCCCAGACTGACGATCGGGCGGTTGCGGCCGTGCGATCGAGCGGTGTACCGTGCCGACTACATGTCTCGTCGTTTCTTCTTTGTGTATTTCGTCTTTACCGGGCCCCGGCCCGGGACGACGTGATGCGCTGAGTCGAACGACAGCACACCACATCGACCCGGAGCCGAGGGCTTCGGGTTTTCTCTTGCCTGCAGCCCTCTGACGGAGGAGAGCCAACATGGAACGGAAAGCAACCAAGATCGACGGCGACGAGGAGCGCACGGTCGTCCGGGTCGGAGACGTCAGATTCGGTCACGATCCCTTCCCGGTCGTCGCCGGTCCCTGTGCCATCGAGTCACAGGAGCAGATCATGGCCGTCGCGAAGGCGGTCGCGGAGTCGGGGGGCTCGATTCTTCGTGGCGCCGCCTTCAAGCAGGGTTCGTCGCCATACGACTTCCGGGGCCTCGGTGACGAGGGTTTGATGATGCTCAAGCGAGCCGGGAAGGAGTTCGGTCTTCCCGACCGTCTCACAGGTGCTCGAGCCGAGCGATGTCGGCGCTGCCGCCGAGATGGTCGACATGCTCGAGATCCATTCGGGCTCGATGCAGAACTTCGAGTTGCTGCGGGTGGCAGGGCAGTCCGGGAAGCCGGTGCTGCTTCGCCGAGGCCCGTCGGCGACGATCGACGAGTGGCTGTGGGCAGCCGAGTACATCCTGGCCGAAGACAACCCTGATGTGGTGCTGGTCGAGCGCGGGATCAGAACGTTCGGCGGCAACACCAGCGATACCCTCGACATCTCGTCGATCCCGGCTGTGAGGGAGACGAGCCATCTGCCGGTGTTGGTCGATCCGTCGCATGCTGCAGGCGGCGCCGCCAAGGTCGCTCCGCTGGCGCTCGCCGCTCAGGGCGTCGGTGCCGACGGAATCGTGCTCGAGGTTCATCCCAATCCATCCGAGGCGAAGGCGAACACGGACCAACTCGACCTCGACGAACTGGCTGCACTCATGTTCCGACTCGGCGTCAATCGGATGCGGTCGCACATCGACCTCGTCGACCGCGAGATTGTTCGCCTCCTCGGAAAGCGCCAGGAGATGTCTCTCGAAATCGGTCGGGTCAAGGCGTCACGGGGTTTGCCGATCTTCGCCCCCGACCGGGAGCGCGAGTTGCTCGACATCATCCGCAAGGAGGCCGAGATGGTCGGCATCCGCCCCGACCACGTCGAGGCGCTGTTCCACCTCGTGCTCGCCGAGTCCCGCTCGATCCAGGAGTTGATGCGTAACTGATCAGGCGGTGTGATGGTCGGTGGTGGCGATCCGTCACCCTCGGGTCATCCGGCGACCAGCGAGTCCGCCGTCTCCTGCATGACGGCCCACAGACTCTCGACGTGCTGCCTCTCGGTCGCTTCGACGCCGATCGAGACCCGGGCCATCCAGCGGCCGTCGAGTGTGGATGGAGTCAGCAGCGCCTGTCCTGACCGGTTGAGAGCGCGCACCCAGGCGAGCGTGTGACGGTCGAGGTCGTCGCCTTCGACATCTATCGGCCTGTGTCTGACGCATACCGTTTGCAGGGTGACCGGAGCACACAGCTCCCATCCTGGCGCTTGCTCGACGCGCGACGCCAGCCAGCGTGCGTTCTCGAGGTCCCGACGCAGGCGGGCTTTGATCTCATCGATGCCGTCGAGCCTCAACTGGAAGAGGATCTTCAGCGCCCGGAACCTTCGGCCGAGGGGAATGCCCCAGTCCCGATACTGCGTCACGTTGGCGTCGTCCGCCGACTGCAGGTAGCTGGGATTGGTGGACATGACCCGCTGGAGAAATTCGGGATCGCGCACATAGAACAGCGATGTGTCGAGGATGGTGCCCATCCACTTGTGGGGATTCCAGGTGATCGAGTCCGCCTCATCGACGCCATCCCATAGGTGGCGCATGTCGGGGAGCAGCATCGCTGATCCGGCGAGTGCGGCGTCCACGTGAACGAACACGTCGTGGCGCCGGGCCACCTCGATGATCGCTGCAATCGGATCGATAGCCGTCGTCGAAGTCGATCCGACGGTGGCGACCACGACGGCGGGCCGTCGTCCCGCAGCCCGATCTGCTCGCATCGCTTCTTCGAGACGCTCGGGGATCATCGCCCGCGTGACTGGGTCGACTTCCACCGGCCGGATGTTGCTCCATCCGTACCCGGCGAGGAGCGCCGCCTTCACGATCGAAGAATGCGATTCCGAGCTGGTGTAGACGACGAGGGGCTCGGAGATCCCCTGCACACCCGTCGAGTTCTGAGAGAGATCAGACGCCCGCTCCCGCGCAACGAGGAGGGCGACGAGAGCAGAGGTGGACGCCGTGTCGTTGATCGTCCCGACCCAGCGGTCCGAGAGTCCGACCAATTGGCGCATCCAGTCGCAGACCACCTCTTCGACCTCCGTCAGCGCAGGGCTGCTCTCCCAGGAGATGCCGAGCGATCCGATGCCGGAGGACGCGATGTCCCCGAGCACCGAGGACAGGCTGGCGTTGGAGGGGAACCATCCGAAATGCATCGGATGCTGGACCTGGGTGATCCCTGGGACGATCGTCGAGACCAGTTCCCCCATCAGTTCATCGAACGACGCAGTGCCGTCTGGCGGATCCGCTTCGAACCGTGAGCGGACCTCGCCCGGCTCGACCTGGGCCAGGACCGGGAGCGATTCGATATCCGGATCGAAAGTCTGCGATCCAGTCGATGAGTCGGTGCCCGGCCGTCTCGAAACTCTTCTGGTGTCATCGGTGGTCCTGTTCGCGTCAGGCGTGACGGCTCGGCCGCTCGCCAGTCGTCACGAGCTACTTGTCCCGCGAATCACGCCAGGCAACGAGCTCGCGGACCGGCCCGAGATCGAAGTCCGGCCCACCGACGCCGACCGTGAACAGGCTGGTGCCGATTGCCACGAAGTCCTCTGCCTGGTCGAAATGCTTGGGCTGGAGCCCGACCGATCGCTCGATGGCGGCCGGGTCGGTTCCCTCCTTGGCGCACCATTCGTCGAGGACTTCGTGCTTGTGGGCGATCGCCTCGAGTCTCCCGAAGCCGTGCCAGATGTCAGCGTGACGGGCGGTGTAGCGCAGTGTCATCGTCTCCCCGCCCCCGCCGATCAGCACGGGGATGTCACGGGTCGGTGCGGGATTGAGCTTCTCGAAGCGAGCTTCGATCCGGGGAAGTGCATCGCGAAGATCCTTGAGCCGACCGACCGCCGTCCCGAACTCGTAGCCATACTCGTCGTAGTCCTTCTCGAACCAGCCAGACCCGATTCCGAGGATGAACCGCCCTTCGGAGATGTGGTCGATCGTCCGCGCCATGTCGGCCAGCAGTTCGGGGTTTCGATAGGAGTTGCAGGTGACCAGCGATCCGAGCTCGACCCGCTCGGTCACCTCCGCCAGCGAACCGAGCATGGTGTAGCACTCGAAATGCTTGCCGTCGGAGTCGCCGGACAACGGATAGAAGTGATCCCAGTTGAAGACGATGTCGACACCGATCTCCTCGGCTTCGGCCGCGGCGCGCCTGATGTCTCGGTACTCACCGTGCTGGGGCTGGATCTGGACTGCGATTCGGATCGGTTTGGTCATGATGTGAGAACCTAACCGCAGCTCGACGGTGTGTGAACGGCGCCGAGCCGAGTCAGGTCACCGTCGACGGTGACGGTGACGGTAAGGGCGCACGCCTCAGGTGCCGTCGAGGGTATCGACGATCAGTTCATCGACGACGTCCATGAGTGCCTCTTCGTCCGAGCGGCCGTCAGCCAGTGACTGCTGGTAGGTGGCTACCTGGCGCGCAGCCGAGGTTCCTTCCCGGGCAATCACCCTGGCGTGCTCGACCTCTGCCACGCAACCGAACTCCTCGGCATCAGGCCGGAGCAATTCGACCATCTCGTCGATCAACTCGTCGAACGGGATGAGATGGCCCTTGCCGAAGTCCATGAGGCTCCCCGAGGCACCAAACCGCTGGGCTCTCCACACGTTTTCCGATACGAGCAGATCGGCGTAGGTCCGCCAGCGCCGATTCGAGACCCGCAGTCGATACAGCATGTGGAGGAGGCACTTGTACATGGCGGCGATCGTGACTGCGTCGCTCCATCTCGTGCAGATGTCGGAGATCCTCATCTCGACGGTCGGATAGCGGACCGACGGCCGGATGTCCCACCAGATCTTGGAGGCGTCGGGGATCAGCCCGGCCGACACCAACACGTCGACGTGGCGCATGTACTCGTTCCATGACTCGAAGTGCTCCGGGAGCCCGGTTCGGGGCAGCGTCCTGAACACGTTCATCCGGTAGCTCTTGAGCCCGGTGTCGCGTCCACCCCAGAACGGGGACGATGTGCTGAGGGCCAGGAGGTGCGGCAGGAAATAGGAGACCTGGTTCATCAGGTCGATTCTGAGCTCCTGGTCCTCGATGCCGGCGTGCACGTGCATGCCGCAGATCACCAGGCGGTTGGCAACCATCCCCAGGTCGTTGGTCAACGTCTGGTAGCGCTCCTGGTCGGTCGACATCTGCTCCCACCAGCGTGCGAATGGATGGGTCGACGCCGCGATCAGGGCCGCGCCGTGTTTGTCGGCGGCGGCTCCGAGGGTGCTGCGGAGACCCATGAGATCGTCAGCGAGGTCCTGGATCGACGCATGCGGGCGTGTGCCGACCTCCATCTGGGCACGCAAGAGCTCGGGAGTCACGCGATCTCCGAGGGCGGCCCTGGCATCGGCCCACAGCGCCTGGGGCGGATCGGCGACGAGGTTGCGTGTCTCCGGGTCGACGAGGAGGTACTCCTCTTCGACTCCGACGGTGAGGGAGGGAGCCGTGATCACCGTCGGGACCCTAGCCAGCCGCGCTCGACGGTGGATCGGGACTCGGGGTCATTCGAAGTCGGCAGCTGCGCTGAGTCGGTGTCGTTCGGCGGCCTCGCGAACCCAGCAACCCACGAGGTGATCGTTCACCAGGCCCATCGCCTGCATGAAGGCATAGGCGGTGGTCGGTCCCACGAAACTCCATCCACGTTTCTTCAGGTTCTTGGCGAGCGACGTCGATGCGGGCGTCGTCGCCTGGATGTCTGACACCGCGGTTGGTGCGGGCGAGTCACGCTCGAACCAGCGATAGAAATAGGCACCGAGCGACCCGAACTCGTTCTGTGTCTCCAGCGCGCGGGAGGCGTTGTTGATCGTCGATCGGATCTTGCCCTCATGCCGCACGATGCCCGCATCGGCCAGGAGTCGGTCGACGTCGCGCTCGTCGAACAGAGCGACATCGGCGGGATCGAAGCCTCCGAATGCCTCACGGAAGTTGTCCCGTTTCCGCAGGATCGTCAGCCACGACAGCCCCGACTGAAACCCCTCGAGGCAGATCTTCTCGAAAAGACGGGCGTCGTCGGTGACACCGAAGCCCCACTCGGTGTCGTGGTAGGCCGCGTAGTCGGGCGTCGACGCACCCCACCAGCACCTGGGTCGCCCGTCGTCGCCCACCACGATCTCCATGCGGGCACCCTATTCGCAGACAATGAACAATGTCTGAACAGACCTGGCGAGACATAGGAATAGCTCGCCCATCCTCGTACCTTTTCTCATATGTCAGTCACCTCCCCTCCGATCGAGACACCACACGACGAGCAGGTACCCGCCGCTCGCTGGGCGTTGAGCCTGGCGGGAGCGCTCGCGGTCGGCGTGTCGCTTGCACTGAGCGAGCTCGCGGCCGGGCTGTTCACGGCGTTCCCATCGCTCGTGTCCGGCGTCGCCACGTTCG
Source organism: uncultured bacterium (assembly GCA_963745865.1). GTDB lineage: Bacteria > Actinomycetota > Acidimicrobiia > Spongiisociales > ZC4RG35 > JAHEDH01. The sequence continues at coordinate 315,116 of CAVUYZ010000004.1, forward strand.
TCATCGACAACGTGCCTCCGTTCGTCAAAGAACTGGCGATCGGCCTGTTCGGGACAAATGACAAGCTGGCGCTCGGCATCGGGATCGTGGTGGTGTCCCTCGCACTTGGCGCGTGGGTCGGTGTCAGGGCCGCGGGCAATCGATCGATCGCCGCGTCCGTCTTCGGTCTCTTCGGCCTCGCCGGAGCGCTCGCTGCTGGACGGACTCCCCAAGCCGACGTGCTCCCCGCGCTCGCCAACGGGGCCGTCGCTGCAGTCGCCGGCGTGGTGAGCCTGGGATTTCTTCTCAGGCTCAGAGCCCGTCCGGGCGATGCTGGACGGCGCTCGTTCCTCGTCGGCTCGGGATCGCTTGCCGCACTGGCGGTCCTGTCTGTCGTCGTCGGTCGCAACCTCGCGGCGGCTACCCGGAAGACGCTCGCAGGACGCAGTGACATCTCGCTTCCAGAGCCGTCCGATCCAGCAGTAGCGCTCACGGATTCCATGAGCTTCGATGTCGAGGGCATCTCGCCTCTCGTGACGCCAAACGCGGATTTCTATCGAATCGACACGGCGCCGTTCAGCGTCCCACGCGTCGACCTCGCCACCTGGTCGATGAAAGTCACCGGCATGGTCGACCGCGAAGTCGAGTTCACCTTCGAGGATCTGCTGGCGATGGATCAGGTCGAGCGGTACATCACGATCTCGTGTGTGTCGAACGAGGTCGGCGGTGGGCTGGTCGGCAACGCCAAGTGGATCGGGATCCCGCTGTCGGACATCCTCGACCGTGCCGGCGTGACCTCGGGTGCCGAGCAGATCGTCGGGCGATCCGTCGACGGATTCACAGTCGGGTTCCCCGTCGAGGCGGCCTTCGACGGTCGGGATGCCCTGGTTGCGATCGGGATGAACGACGAACCGCTGCCGATGGAGCACGGCTTTCCTGCACGGCTGGTGGTGTCGGGGCTCTATGGATATGTGTCCGCCACCAAGTGGCTGTCGGACATCGAGCTGACCACCTGGGACGCCTTCGATGCGTACTGGGTTCCGCGTGGATGGTCGAAGGAGGCCCCGATCAAGACCCAGTCCCGTATCGACTCGCCAGGTCGCGGGACGATCGAGGCTGGCCCGAGGGCGATCTCGGGGGTGGCGTGGGCTCCGAACACCGGCATCTCGAAGGTCGAAGTCCGCATCGAAGGCGGTGACTGGCTCGAAGCCGATCTCGCGGAGCCCATCGGCAAGGACTCGTGGCGCCAATGGACCCTGCCGTGGGATCCCACTCCGGGGAGCTACACACTCGCCGTCAGGGCGACCGACGCCAACGGGGTGCCCCAGACATCAGAGGTCGCCCGACCTGCTCCCAATGGGGCGAGCGGATACCACCGGGTCTCTGTCACGGTGGGGTGACCGCGGGCGACCCGGTTTCACTCGGCGTCGATGGCGGTGATAGCCCAGGTTCGCCCGAACTCCGGATCGGTGACGGCGAGATTCAACCTCCACCCGTCGTCGTCGCCGTCCGACCACCAGTGCCATCGGTAGCCGGCGAGGATCTCACCCAACTCAACGGGATCCGGCGGGAACTCGAGATCGCTGATGACCGAGAGCGCCCACCATGCCTCGAAGCGCCCCGAGGCAGCGCCGCGGCGGCGAGCATGGGCTGCGCCGGACGCAGCGGCCCAACCCAGCCAGGCCAGTCCCCGATCCAGCGGCATCTCTCCTGCCAGCGCGGCGGGGACGCCCAACGCGCCGAGTGCTTCGGCCAACCCGCCCTCGACAACTGCCACATCGACCCGGCCGCTCGACTGTTCGTACCACGGCTTGACCAGTCCAGAGAGGGCTTCGAGTGCCTCATCATCCTCGATCCGCGGTGAGCGTTCGATGGTCGTCGGGGCGAGCCGCGGGATGGCAGGGGACGGGAACTCGGCGCGATCCGACTTGTACTCAGCGACCGCATAGGTCGGCTCCCAGGGTTGGATCGTCGTCGGAATCTCGAGAATGGCCGGATCGACGGCGTTCGGGTCGACCGAATCCCCGCGGATCGAGCGCTCATGTGCGACGAACGCCCTGACCGGTCCGGATTCGAGGTGCGGCTCCAACTCGTTCCATTCATGTCGCTGAGCCACGACCTCGGTGAGTGGCCCGAGTGTCCATCGGGCAGGTCCCTCGTCGACCATTCTCGCTGCGAGGTCCGCCGGTCCTTCGAGGGCGATGCGATAGCGGATGTGCTCGTCAACGGCCCAGAGTTGCTTGCCGCGTTCGACGGCAGCCTGACAGTGCAGTCGCATGACACCGAGGTCGTCCCATGCTCGCGATGCGCAGAAGCCGTCGACAGCCCGTACGAGAGAATCGGTGTCGGCCAGATCGATCGCGTCGAGCACATTCTTGGGAAGGCTCATCGGGGTTCGGGGCCGATGACGATGGGTCGTTCGGGGTCCGAGCACCAGTCGCTCCACGATCCCTCGTACAACAGACCGCCGTCCACCCCGGCGACCTCCATCGCCATGAGGTCGTGACACGCGGTCACGCCGCTTCCGCAGTACACGATTGCTCCATCCATCCCTGCAAATCGCTGTTGCACTGCGTCTCGGTCGATCACCGGGCTGTCGCTCGCGAGGTTCTCGATGAACGGCAAGCTGACCGCACCCGGGATGTGACCGGCCCTGCGATCGATCGGCTCGTGCTCGCCCCGATATCGGTCGCCGGCGCGCGCATCGATCAGCGGCCGATCCGTTGCGGCGACGTCACCAGCCCCGACGGTGCCGGTCCACTCATGGATGGTCGGGAAGTGGCCGCGTCGTGTCTTCGGAACCGCCGTTGTGGTGGGGTGGCCGCCGGCGCGCCATGCCACGAAGCCGCCGTCGAGAACCTGCACCCGATCGTGTCCTCCCGACCGGAGCATCCACCACATCCTGGAGGCGATGGCGCCGGCGGAGGCGTCGTACACCACGACGTGGTGGTCCTTGTCGAGTCCGAGTCCCCTGAGCGTCTCGGTGAACGCCTTTGGTGCGGGGAGGGGATGTCGCCCGGGCCCGGCGTCGCCGCTCAGCTGGGTTTCGAGGTCGACGAACACCGCGCCCGGTATGTGGGCGTCCCCGTACTCGATGCGCCCGGCTGCCGGGTCCGACAGGTACCAGCGGACGTCGAAGACCCTGACGTCCTGCGATGCCAACTTCGATGCGAGTTCGTCCGCGCTGATCAATGGGAACACCCCTGGCACGCTACTCACCGAAGAAGCGACCGACGACGTTGAGGACGATCGAGCCGACGACGCTGACAATGATCATCGACGTGATGGGGACGAACACGGTGGAGTGCTCGTTCTCGATCCGGATGTCTCCGGGGAGGTTCCCGAACCACGAGAGCATCCCTAACCGGGCGAGCACGCCGATCAGGGCAATCCCGAGGCCGACCCAGATGAGCAGATTCGCTCTCATGCTGCCGAGGCTACGGGGAGTCGCACCGCTGTCAGTTGCCGGCGGGTGGAGGGGAGGGTGATTCGTCGGGTTCCTGTGCGTTGCGAAGCTCGTCTCCGAGCTCGCTGAGGGTTTGGCCGATCGCAGTGAAGAAGGTGGACGAGGCGTCCTTGAGTTGCTCGCGGACGTCGGGATCTCGCATCGACACGCCGATGGACTCGATCATCGACTGTGCCGCCGTTCCGATGGTCTTGATGGCATCGCGGACGTCGTCCTCCGCCGGACCGTCCTCTCCGACGATCTCGGCGTATCGGTCTCTCAGCTTCGATCCGATCGAGCTGAACCGCTCCGACGCCTGCTGCCAGGGGTCTGAAGCCTCATCGGCTGTAGGATCGTCGTCGTGCGTCTCCATGTGCTCGATGGTACCTACGAACTGTTCCGGGCGTACTTCGGCGTTCCCTCCAGGACGTCGCCCGATGGGCGCGAGGTAGGCGCAATTCGCGGCATCGTGGAGACGACGCTTTCGTTGCTGCGGGAGCCCGACGTCACCCATGTCGCCGTGGCGACGGACACGGTCATCACGTCGTTCCGCAATGAGATGTTCGACGGGTACAAGACCGGAGAGGGCATCGAACCGGAGTTGGTCGGCCAGTTCCTGCTCGCTGATCAGATGTTCTCCGCTCTCGGGCTGACCCTGTGGGACATGATCGAGTTCGAAGCGGACGACGCGATGGCAGCTGCGGCTCATCGTTGGAAGGACGATGTCGAGCAGGTCGTGATCTTGTCCCCCGACAAGGACATGGCCCAATGTGTGGTCGACGATCGCGTCGTCTCCTACGACCGGCGGAACGAGAAGATGTATGACCGCGCAGCAGTGATCGAGAAGTTTGGTGTCCTGCCCGAGTCGATCCCCGATTACCTGGCGCTGGTGGGGGACTCGGCCGACGGCGTGCCCGGCCTTCCGGGCTGGGGAGCGAAGTCGTCGTCGACGGTGCTGGCTCGGTATGGGCATCTCGAGGCCATCCCCGAGTCTGCGTCGGATTGGGACGTCAACGTGAGGGGCGCCGAGAAGCTGGCGGCGACGCTGAGCACCTCGATGGAGGACGCATTGCTATACCGGGATCTCACCACGCTGCGGGTCGACGTCCCGATCGCCGAGACGCTGGCAGACCTCGAGTGGAAGGGTGTCCGACGGGCTGAATTCCTTCGCATGTGCGACGATCTCGGCTTCTCTGACGACACTCGGCAGCGGCCTCACCGTTGGCAGGACTGACCAGGTTCACGCCGGTCGGCGGTACCGGTAGCGATAGGACTCGGTGAATCCCATCGATTCATACAACTCACGGGCCGGCATGTTCACGGCTGCGACCTGGAGATACACGGTGTGCGAATCGCATGCGGCTGCCCACGCCATCAGCCTCCGGGTGATGCGCCGTCCGATCCCTCTGCGCCGGTGCTCGGCGAGGACCTGGATGTCGAACAGGCCGCTGTATCCGTCGATGCAGACCGCCCGTCCGCTTCCAGCTCGTTGGCCGTCCATCTCCTCGAACACGACCACGTTCTGCTCGTCGAGTTTGCGCACCGATGCCACCGCCTCCCGCCGGCGACCGGTGTCGCTGCTGAGCTGACGGATCCAGGCCACCCACTCCTCGACGTCGTGGATGTCTCCGACCTCTCCCGGTGACGGGTCGGCGGTCATGGCGATGCTCTCTCCAGATACGGTCCAGAACCGGATGTGTGGCTCGATCCAGGAGTCGAGCGATGTCTGTCGGATCGTGGGGCGGAGCCCGGCCTCGGTGTACACGGACTGGATTCGGCCGAGCCGACTGGCGATCTCCCCCGGGTCGGGCTGCTCGCCGTGAAGGGCGACCGAGTTGATGCGCCTGACGTGCCCGTCGCCGAGGTGGGCGGTCCAGGCGCCGAGATGCAGTGCGGTGCGCGATGGGATCGAGCGCTCAGCCACCCGGTCGATACGGAGCGGCTGTCGGTCCGTCATGTCCGTGACAGGGCAGCCATCGCAGCGTTGTGGCCCGACATGCCGTGGGTCCCACCGCCAGGTGGTGTCGAGGAGCTACCGAGGTAGACGCCCTCGATCGGCGTGGTGTACGGGTTCATCTGAGGGAACGGTCGGAACAGGAGTTGGCTCGCCGAGTGCGCCCCACCCGAGATGTCTCCGCCGACGTAATTGGGGTTTCTTCGTTCCCACTCGGCGGGAGAGAAGACGTGTTTGGCGAGGATCGTCTCGCGGAAGCCCGGGGCGAAGTGATCGATCCGGTCGGTGATCGTATCGGTGAAGTCCTCGGTCGACCCGTTCGGGACGTGGGCGTATGCCCACACGGTGTGTTTCCCGTCTGGAGCGCGGGATGGGTCGAACAGCGACTGCTGTCCGACCAGCACGAAAGGTCGTTCAGCGGGGCTCCCATCCCAGGTCGCGGTCTCGGCTGCGTTGACCTCGGCGGCAGTCCCGCCGATGTGGACGGTTCCAGCCCTGGCGAGCTCGGGATCGGCCCAGGGAACCGGTCGGTCGACGGCATAGTCGACCTTGAAGGCGGCCGGACCATGTCGGAACCGAGTCGCCTTGCGGAGATAGCCGGCGGGGAGGCGGTCGCCGGCAATCCGTGCCAGCCCCGACGGGGTCACGTCGAGGATCGTGATGGGTGTCGCTGGCAGCTCGGCGAGGTCGGTCACGTCCGTTCCGGTCTCGATCACGCCGCCGAGGCTGCTGACGTACGCCGCCAGGGCGTTGGCGATCGACTGGCTGCCCCCTGCCGCGATCGGCCAGCCGAAGATGTGCCCGCTGAGGAGCAGCATCCATCCGAACGATGTCGTGAGCGGATGGGTGAGCGGGAGGAAGGCATGGGCGGCGCATCCTGCGAACAACGCTCTGGCTTCCTCCCCCGTGAATCGAAGCCGGTTCGTCGTCATTGCCGGCATCAGCGCGGAGAGGCCGAAGCGGGCCAGCGCGAGCGGATGATCGGGAATCCGGGCGAGCGGCCCCATGATGTGCGACTCGAGTTTGGGCCACTGGTCGACCCAATGGGTCACGATGCGGTGGTAGTCGGCGCCGTCGAGACCCAGCCGGGAGGCCGTCTCGGCGACATCGCGAGCCAGGAGTGCCGACCTCCCTGGAGCGATCGCATGGCCGAGGGGCAGGTCGGGCTGGATCCATTCCAGGCCATGTTCCGCGAGCGGGAGGGTTCTCAGGAACGGCGACCCCTTGGCCAGCGGATGGAACGCCGAACACACGTCGTGTCGGAAGCCGGGGAGCGTCAACTCTTCGGTTCTGGTGCCGCCGCCGATGCTCGCGGACCGTTCGAGGATCAGGACCTTCCGTCCGGTTCTGGCGAGGGTCGCCGCTGCGGACAGGCCGTTCGGTCCGGACCCGACGACGACGGCGTCGAAGTCACTCATCGATCGGACGGGTTGGCCGCGGTCCGCATCGAGTCGATGATGCGGATGTTGCTCTCACCCGCCAACCGCTTGTTGGCGATCTGGGCCGGCCCGATCAGTCGAAACCGCGTGGGTAGATAGGGTCGGACCAGTCCGAGGAGCCTCAAGTTCGCGTCGAGCCACCGCTGACGCCATGGCGACCAGGTGACTCCGTACAGCCGCTTGAGGGGATCCGGCAGGGTTCCGAACGCAGCGAACGAGATGAATCCCCACATCCACTTGACCCCGCGCGGGACCGGGCCGGACCGAATGATCTCGGCGACGTCCGTGGCGACGTCGGTGAGCGTCATGACCTCGGAGTGCACCATGTCGTTGACGTAGGCCTCGGTGTCCTCGTAGGTGGGAGGAACGCGGTGACGGGGGAGAAGGATCAGCTCTGCGGCGACCAGGTTCTCCTCGTGATATCGCTGACGCTCGGCAGGGGTCAGCCGCCGCACGGTCCGTTCGAAGAAGTAGATCGACGACACCTCGAGGGCGGCGTGGACCCACAGCAGTTGATCGTGGTCGAGCGCGTCGTAGCGATCGCCGGTCACCGGATCCACGCCGTTGACCCTGGTGTGCAGCTTGTTGACCTTGTCGGCCGCCTCTTGCGCCTCCTCTTTCGAGCCGAAGGTGACGGTTGACTGCAGCATCAGCGTGCGGATGAGTCGCGCCCACGGGTCCCGCGAGTACATCGAGGTCTGTCGGGCTCCGGCCGCGATCAGGGGATGGGCGGCATGCATGAGTAGGGCCCGGGCTCCGCCGAACAAGACGGTCAACTCGCGGTTGACCTCCCAGGTGATGCTGTCGGGTCCGAAGTAGCCGGGGTCGCTCATTGCACGCATCACTGTACGGCGCCGGCAGCCATGTCAGTGCTCAGTGCGCCGGCTCGATCAGCGAGGCTTGACATTCGAACAAATTGGGATAGATTGGGGTTGTACGAAAGATTTCGAATGACTTCTGAAGTCTCGAATTGAAGGCCAGATATCGAATTGGCTGCGAAGTTCGAACCCGAGGTCGTGTATCGAATCGACAACCGTTGGATCGAACAGTGATGACAGACAGAACCCACAGAACAGCCACACAGAAGAGGAAGGGACGATGACCCGCCAGAGCTTCAACCTCGGCACCGAGCGCCGACCGTTCTCCGTCGAGTTCTCCGTCAATCCGATCTTCGACATCCTCATGTCCATCTGGACCTCGCTCGGAGGCGAGGACAAGGCGGGCGCACACGAGCTCGGGGCCGAATGGTTCGCCGACTACCGGGCGAACATGCCGGCCGACGTCGATGAACGTCTCCGCGACATGTCGGGTGGTCTGGATCACACGTTTCTTCTCTGGCGCACCGTCGGCCTCCTCGCCGATCGCGCAACCGAGCTGGAGGACGTCGACGCTGCCCTTGCATGGATTCGGCGGGACTCGTTCCGTGCCGACCTGGCAAGTGAGTTGTGTTGGTGTGCCAGCGACGACGACATCGAGAGTGCCCTCGCCGGCGACGCCGATGCGATCGATCGTGTCGCCGTAGCCGTTGAGGACGATTCCGACAAGCCAGCGGAAGAGCGCAAAGAACTTGCCGAGATGGTGGCTGGGTTCTTGCTCGAGAGCTCCGAAGACCTGGGCGATCAGCTCGCCGATCTGATCGATGAGGTCAGACGGTCTGCGTTCCATCCCTTCGAAGAGGTCTGGACCCGTGGGATGCGTCGAAGCGCGGCATCGGTCGAGATGATGGTCCCTGGATCGCAGGCGCAGGACCTGATCGAACGTGTCACCCAGGGAATCGACTATCAGATCCCGCTCGGAACGACCCGGCTGGTCCTGGTCCCTTCGGTGGTCATTCGCCCCTGGTCGATGGTGCAGGAGATCGGCAGCTCGATCGTCATCGCCTACCCGGTCGAGGAAGAGCATCTCAGCGCCGACCCCGATGCTGCGCCGGGATGGCTCGTGTCCTTCTACAAGGCGTTGGGCGATGCGAAGCGACTCAAGATCCTTCGTCGCCTGGCCATCGGCCCCGCCGATCTGACCGAGCTCACCGAACTGCTCGGCATGGCCAAGTCTTCGACATTCCACCACATCGGCGTCCTCAGATCCGCAGGGCTGGTGAAGGTCCACCTCGGCGGATCGAACACCGGCACCTACGAGTTGAGAATCCGAGCGTTCCAGGACGCCGAGGGTCTCCTGGACAAGTACCTCGACCGCCCGCTCATCGAATCAGGGGAATCATCATGATCAACAGCCACCTCATCGAACCGTTCTCACACGCATATCGCCAATCGATGCTCGAGAGTGACAACTACCTCGTGGTCGACGAGATCGTTCGGGCCAGGACGTTCTCGTACCGGTTCGGCGCCACGCTCGTCTCCATCGGATCGAAGTTGATGCACGGCGACGACGGGGCTGCTCAGGCCGCCTGAACCAGCCGAGACTCCGGACGGACGGTCCTCCGCTCCGGTCGACGGGAGGTTCATCCCGCGGGGATTCCGGGGCTCAGGCTTCGGGATCCCCGCCCTCCCGGCTGTAGCCCTCCCAGTCGTCGTCTTCGACGACGATGTCCCATCGGTCGAGGCAGTCGGCGCAGCGATAGGCCAGAATGTCGCCGGCCTCCACTTCTCCGTCGTCGGGCAGGAACGTGATCAGGCTGGCGATTCCGCCGCAATCGACGCACACGATCTCGGTGGCCGGCTTCACGTGACCGTCACCGCCTGCTCGCGGGTGGTGTCCTCTGCGTCTCCCGGCCGGATCGATCGGAATACGGCGGCGCCGATCAGCCCGGCCACGATCGAACCGGCGAAGATGCCCACTTTGGCATCGTCGGCGAGGATTTGATCGGTGAAGGCGAGTGCGGTGATGAAGAGCGCGACTGTGAACCCGATTCCGGCGGTGGCCGAGACGCCGAAGATGTGGCGCCAATTCGTTCCGTCTGGAAGGCGGCCCAATCCGGTCCGGACCGCAAACCACGTCATACCGAATATCCCGACGACCTTCCCGACGACCAGCCCCACACCGACACCGAGCGCAATGGGGCTGGTGAGCGCGTCGACGATGGATCCTCCGAATCGGACGCCGGCGTTGGCGAGTGCGAACAGGGGAACAACGAGATACGAGCTCCACAGGACGAGCTGATGCTCGAGGCGAGCGAGTGGCGAGACCGACTCGCGCACGACTTCCGCCAACTCGAGAGAGTCGAAGTCCGCCAGTTCCCGTTCGTGGAGTGTGCTTGTGTCATCGGGGTAGGCGTCGAGGATCAGGTTCGCCCGATTCTTGAAATCGCTGATCCGGTACATCGGCTTGGCGGGCGTCAGGAACCCAAGAGCAACGCCGGCCAGGGTGGCATGCACGCCCGACTCGAGGAAGAAGTACCAAATGGCGAACGCCAGCGGGACGTAGAGCACGTAGGACCGGATCCCGATCCGCCCCGCAATCCAGATGATGGCCAGCCCGACGAATGCGGCCCCGAGGTAGACGAACGAGAGGTCGTCCGTGAAGAAGACCGCAATCACGAGGATTCCCCCGAGATCGTCGACGATCGCCAGCGCCAGCAGGAAGAGCTTGGCGCTCGGCGGGACCCGTCGACCGAGGAGCGAGAGCACTCCGACCGAAAAGGCGATATCGGTGGCCATCGGGATCGCCCAGCCCCCGATGCCCGCCCCACTCGGTCCAACGATCGCGATGTAGATCAGCGCGGGCATCACCATCCCGCCCACTGCGGCGATGATCGGCAGCGACGCCGACTTCGGGTCTCTCAGCTCCCCGAGCACCAACTCGCGCTTGATCTCGAGTCCGACGACGAAGAAGAAGATCGCCATCAGGCCATCGTTGATCAGGTGCTCGATCGACTCGTCGAACTCGAAGAAGCCGAAGTGCAGCTCCAGGTGGACGTCGAGCAGGTTGAAGTAGGTGTCGCCGAAGGACGAGTTGGCCCAGACCAGAGCGACGATGGCCGCCACGAGCATGACGATGCCCGAGCCTGCCTCGGCTTGCATGAACCCTGAGATCGGAGTGACGAATCGCCGCGGGATGTATCTGTCCGAGTGCGCCCACGTCTTGTGGACGCGCTCATCGCGTTCTGCCATTGTCGGGCGCTCCCGTAGGGGTCAGCTGAGTTTGGATCCCGCAGACTTGAGGTCGACGCACGCCTGGGTCACACGAGACGCCATGCCGGCCTCGGCCTTCTTCATGTACGACCGAGGATCGTAGACCTTCTTGTTCCCAACATCACCGTCGACCTTGAGGACGCCGGAGTAGTTGCTGAACATGTGGTCCACGATCGGCCGACTGAAGGCGTACTGGCAGTCCGTGTCGACGTTCATCTTGACAACCCCATACCCGAGGGTCTCGTGAACGTCGTCGAGGCTCGACCCGCTGCCGCCATGGAACACCAGGAGATGGCGGTAACCGTCGAAGCGTTCTTCGACCGCGGTCTGACCATCATGGAGGATTCCGGGGCGGAGCTGTACGGCGCCAGGCTTGTAGACGCCGTGCACGTTCCCGAACACGGCTGCCAGCAGGTATGTTCCGCGCTCGCCGGTCCCGAGCACTTCTGCCGTTCGGACCATGTCGGCGGGAGAGGTGTACAGCTTGTCGCGGTCGACGTCCTCGTGGTCCATCGTGTCCTCGACTCCGCCGACGATGCCGATCTCGAGCTCGAGCACGATGTCGACGGCAGAGCATTCGTCGAGGAGGTCGGACGCCAGCGCCAGGTTCTCCTCGAGAGGAAGGGCCGATGCGTCGAGCATGTGGCTCTGAAAGAGGGGACGGCCGGTCTGCTGAAATCGCTCTCGGGACCGGGCGATCAGCGGCCGAATGTAGGAGTCGACCTTGTCCGGCTGACAGTGGTCGGTGTGCAGCGCGACGTTGATCGGGTACTCGTCGGCGATCACATGAGCGAACTCGGCGAGTGCATGCGCACCGGCAGGCATGTCCTTGATGTTCAGCCCGGACAGGAACTCCGCTCCGCCCGTGGAGATCTGGACGATGCCATCCGACTCGGCATCGGCGAACCCCTTCAGGGCGGCGTTGAGCGACTCGGTCGACGTCACGTTGATCGCCGGGTAGGCGAACCCTTTCTCGCGGGCAGCGGCGAACATCGCTCGGTAGGTCTCTGGTGTGGCAATCGGCATGACGGTCTCCATGGGCGACTTCCTGAAGAAGCTAGTGGGTTCCCGACATGCTGTCCCTTTCGCGATCCGATAGCTTGCGGCTCGATGGTCGAGAAGAATCCCGTGAAGCGCGCCGTGTACCTCGTTCTGGGGGTGCTATTTCTCGGGCTGGCGCTCGTCGGCATCGTGGTGCCGGGACTCCCCACCACCATCAATGCGATCATCGCCGGGTTCTTCTTCACCCGCTCCTCGGAGCGTTTCGACAACTGGCTCACGTCGCACAAAGTCCTCGGCCCGATCGTCCTCGATCACCGGAATGGAATCGGGTTCACGGTCAGGGCAAAGACGATTGCCGTGACGGCAATCAGCGTGTCGATTTCGTTCTCGCTCTGGATCATCGTCCAATCCGCTGCCCCAGCGTTCGTTCCGATGATCCTCGTGGTGGCATGGGTGTACGCGGTGTGGTATGTCGTGCATCAACCGACGAAGAACGGCGCTTCTTTCTGACCCCAACCATGGGGCGTCACAGGTATCGTTGGAGCGTCGACTGAAGGGTGGCTAGGGATCCGCTCGCACTGTGCGGGGTCCGGTCCGAGCGCCACAGAAGGCCAAAGAAGGGCTCGCACCTCACTGGACAAAAGCCTCGAGGGGATAGGTCGGCACGACAAGCGCGTGCCGACGAAGGAGGCCTCATGTCCGACCCGTCCCCCAGCCACCGCACGGCGGTGTCCGCCGCTCTGGTGGTGACATTCCTCTGGAGTTTCTCGTGGGTTCTGATCCGCTGGGGACTCGATCGAGAGGCGCTCGAGCCGCTCACCTTTGCTGCGCTCCGGTACGGACTGGCTGCACTGGTTCTGACGGCATGGGTGCTCAGCAAGCGTCGGTTGCGCGCCGGTCTGTCGATACTCGACCGACGATCGATGCTCTGGATCGCAGCACTCGGAGTCGTGTTCTATGCAGTCACGCAGGGAGCACAGTTCGTGGCGATCGACAACCAGCCTGCGGCAACCACCAGCCTGGTCTTGTCGTGGACACCCCTGGTTGTAGGGTTGGTCGGGGGCTGGTCGATCTCGGAGTTCTCCTCTCGTCGGCAGATGGTCGGAGCCGGGGTCGTCGTCGCCGGTGCGTCGCTGTACTTCGCCGGAGATCTCGGCGCCACGGCCATCGGCATGGTTGCGGGCTTGATCGGGTTGATCGCCAATGTCGCCAGTGCCCTGCTCGGTCGGCACGTGAACCGGGAGGCGAAGCTCCCTCCGGTCCTGATCACGGCCCTGAGCATGGGTGTCGGTTCGCTGCTGTTACTTACGCTCGGCTTGGTCACGGAGGGTCTTCCGACGGTGTCGCTGCGAGCGTGGGTCATCATTGCCTGGCTTGCGGTCGTGAACACGGCGGTGGCCTTCACGTTGTGGAACTTCTCCCTGCGCAGCCTGTCGGCGATGGAATCAGCCGCAATCAACAACACGATGCTGGCTCAGATTGCGCTGCTCGGATGGATGTTCCTCGGCGAACCGCTCGGCGTGAGAGAGGCTTCGGGGATCGTGCTCGCCTCGTTCGGGATCCTCCTGACCCAGCGCGCCGGCCGAACGGCTCGCCCTCGACCATCGGGCTGAGCTGTCAGCCGCCCGAAACAGCCTGGACGACGCGCAGCGTCGACCCCGCGTCGATCGCCTGCTCGGGGTCGGTGAGCCGCGTGGCTTCGTCGTCGATGAAACAGAGCACGTGCGGTCTGAGCGCTCCCGTCGACTCGAACAGATGGTGGCTCACGCCGGGGCGCTCCTGCTCGAGCGCTCGTCGCAGTTCACCGACCGTCGATGCATCGACCTCGACAGTCAGGTCCTCACCCACGATCGGAGCCAGCAGCCGGGGAAAGATGATCCGAACCGTCACGGCACGATGGTGACGCTGAGGATTCGCGGCAACTGGACCTCGACTTGACTCCACGAGTCGCCGGCATCCCGCGTCACCCACACGTTCCCTCCGGTGCTGCCGACGACCACGGTTCCATCGTCATCGGCCGCCATCGCCCCGCGGAGTACCGTGTCGAAAGATGGTCGCTCCGACCAGCCCGTGCCCGACACGTGCCAAGTGTCGCCGTCGTCGTCGCTTCGGAACACGCGGAACCTGCCTTCGGCGGTGATTCGGTTCTCGTCGGACTCCATCGGGACCAGGAACAGGTGTCCGGAGCTCGCCTCCCGTCTGATGGGGAACCCGAACCTGGTTGGGAGGCCGTGTTCGATCCGATCCCACTTCGTTCCTGCGTCGACCGTTCGATAGACACCGGAGTGATCTTGACGCCAGACATGATCGGGACGGTCGGCGTCGACGGCGATGGAATGGACGCACATACCCGGCTCGGTGGTGTCCGTTGCCTCGACAGCTGCAGTGACGCCGTCGTCCACTTTGATGAACGTCTGGCCGGCATCGTCGGATCGGAACACGCCGACTGCCGAGATGCCGACCCACAATCGGTCACCATTCGAGATGACGTGATGGGCACCCAGACCGCCGAGGCCCGGTGTCCATCCGTCGCGGCCCGGCCAGTCGTTGAGAGCCGGAACCGGTGACCAGGTTGTGCCGGCGTCCGCCGATGTGAAGAGTCCGGCCTCTTCGACGCCGGCGAGGACGAGGCCGCCGTCGGTGGTGGTGAGTGTCCAGATCTGTTTCAGCGGTCGGGCTTCGCCGAAGGTCGGGCCAGCTGGGATCGGCTCCCACGTCCTGAGGTCTGGTGAGCGTTGCAGTGAGGCGCCGAACCAATTGCTCGCCAGCGCTGCGATCATCGAGCCGTCGGGCAAGACTCCCCACGCCGTCACCTTCCATCCGGGAAACATCGGACCGTCCGCAATCCGAAGATCCCCGTCGAGGAGATACGCGCCTTTCGAGGTCCCGATCGCTACAGCTCTCATCACCACGATCATGCCACAGGTGGGTCGGCTGTGGTCGACCGCTTGAGGCTTTCTTGACCTCGGCGTGAGGCCTTCCTGATCCGGTGTGAGAGATCCTGTTGTCATCGAGAGACCACAGGAGGTCCCCACCATGAACAAGCGAATCACAATGATCCTGGCAACGCTCACGAGCGTGCTACTCGCAGGCAGCATCGCCTGGGCAGCATCGCCCGGGCCGACCATAGACCTCGACAGCGGGACGGTGATCTCCGCTGGAGACGCCGGCGAGGTCGTTCTCTCCGTCGGGGCCGAGCTCGACGTCCTCGACGTCAGAACAGCAGCCGGGTGGACCCCGGAGATCGAGATTCCTTCGGGACGCGAGGTCGAGGTGGACTTCCGCTCGGGTGATCGCCGTATCCAGTTCAACGCCGAGCTCGAGGATGGTGAGGTCCGCGTACGACTGCGGGATCGGTTGGGTGAGTCGGAGACCGAGACGGCCTCCAGGCTCGGGTCAACGTCGACCACAACGTCGACCACGACGTCGACGATGCTCGGGTCGACGTCGGCCGGCGTGTCGCAATCGACGTCTGGCGTGGAGTCAGAGGTGTCGGCCGGTGATGCAGGCTCGGTTGTGCTCGTCGTCGGTTCCCAACTGGAGATCGCCCGGCTCATCCCGAGTCCCGGGTGGGTCGCGGAGATCGAGGTTCCTTCGGGACGCGAGGTCGAGGTGGACTTCCGCTCGGGTGATCGCCGTATCCAGTTCAACGCCGAACTCGAGGACGGTGAGGTCCGTGTCAGGTTGCGAGATGGTTCGGGTGAATCCGAATCCCGGACCACGTCGTCGACCGATGACTCGAGCGTCGATCACACGACGACCACGATCGATGATTCGAGCGTCGATCACACGACGACCACGATCGATGATTCGAGTGTCGATGACTCGACGACTACGACGGAGGCATCGTCGGATGTGGACACATCGGGCGCCGAGACCTACTCCGTGCCAGGAGTTGCGACCGTCGGGGTCTCATGGAGCGCAGGTCGATTGACGCTCGCGTCGTACGTCGTCATGCCCGGTTGGCACGCTGAGATCCAGGAGCAGTCCCCCCAGCGCATCAGGATCGACTTCGACAACGGGAGCCTTGACGCCCGGTTCGAGGCTCGCCTGGATGACAACGAGGTGCGGGTGGAGATCCGAGCCGACTGACGGGTTCCGGCATACGCAACGTAGATGCGCTAGAGGGGCGGCTCACGAGCCGCCCCTCTGCTCGCGTAGACCCTGCCTGGCGATGTCAGAGCGTGAGGGGTAGTCGGATCTCCAATCGAAATCCGTCCGCTCCGTCGATCCGGAGCGTCCCGCCGGACCGATCGACCGTCCGACGAACGATGTCGAGGCCGAGTCCGGTTGATCCACCACGGCTGACCCCGCGCTGGAACACGTCCACATCATCTGGAACCCCCGGACCCTGGTCGGAGATCTCGAGGACTGCCACCTCGTGATCGAGCTCCACGGACAGCGCGAATGCGGTCCCCTCGGGTGTGTGTTGAATGACGTTGCCGATCAGCACGTCGATCATGTCGCCCACGTCCCTCGTCGAGCCTGCAACGGGCGTCGCATCATTCGTGATTCGTTGGTCGAAGGCTCGCCCCTGCTCCTGGGCAAGGACTGCCCAGAAAGCAGCGTGTTGTCGAGCGACGGATGCGAGGTCGACCTGAGCGATGTCGTCGACTCGTCGCATCTGCTCGATCAGGCCGTCGACGCTCGACTCCATCCGATCGACGAGTGACGACATCGCTTCTCGGTCCTGAGGACTCTCGAGTGACTCGGATTGCAGTCGGAGTGCCGCGAGTGGAGTCCTGAGCCTGTGCGAGAGGTCGGCCATCGCCTCCCGTTCCTCGGTGAGGAGGTTGCGAAGCTGCGGGGCGAGTGTGTTGAACGCGTCGGCCACCACGGCGAGCTCGGGGATTGCAGGCGGCGTGACCCTCGTCTCCAGATCTCCTCCGCCGAGCTGCTGTGCGGCGCGTGCGATGTCCTCGACCGGACGGCGCAATGTCTGACCGAGCCGGTCGGCCATGATCAGCGCCGCGCCGATCAGCGACACGCCCAGCATGGAAAGGAACACCCACGCCCTCCTGACTCCACGATCGAGGTCGGCGGCGGACACCACGGTCTGTATGACGAGTGGACCGTCGAGCGTGATCACGGGTAGCGCCAGCTCCCAGTTGCCGGCCGGGTCGAACCCCGCGAGCGTCTGGCGGGATTCGACCGCAGCTCGAGCCGTGTTCGTGCGGATCGCTTCGTCGCCGAACAAGGTCCCCTGTTCGTCGATCACCGAAACGCCGTCCGGAAGCGATACGGACGGTCCTACCACGTCCAGCTTTCCCGTTCCAGCGCCTGCGACCACCTCCACCAGCTCGGAAGCGACCTCCTGGACTCGACGCTCGGCTGCGCTCTTCGCCGACTCTTCCGCTTGAGCGTCGACGAGGAGTGCCAGCGGGATCGTGTAGGCAACGACCACGAAGGACGTGACCGCCAGCACCAGCAGAGTGAGCCGTCGCCTCACGACCCTGGATCGACGAGCTTCACTCCGACACCGTGCACCGTTCGGAGGTATCGGGGCTCGCTCGCGGATTCGCCGAGCTTCTTTCGAAGCCACGAGAGGTGTACGTCGACGGTGCGGTCTCCTCCGCCGTACGGTTGACGCCACACCTCAGCGAGCATTTCTCGTTTGGAGACCACCTCTCCCTTCCGCTCGAGCAGCAGGCGGAGGAGATCGAACTCTTTCGGGCTCAAGTCGAGGGGATGTCCTGACAGCGACGCAACCCGGGAAGGGACATCGACTGAGAGTGAGCCCACCTCGAGCGTGTCATCCTCCGGCCCGGGCCCCACGCGGCGGAGTGTCGCCCTGATACGCGCCTGGAGTTGGTCGGTCGAGAATGGCTTGACGAGGTAGTCGTCGGCCCCGGCATCCAGCGTGGCGACGACGACCTCATCTGCTCCGCGGGCCGTCGTGATGATCACCGGTACGTCGGAGACTGCTCTGATCATCTTGAGCAGATCTCGCCCATCGAGATCAGGGAGACCGAGGTCGAGAATGATCACGTCGAAGTCACCGTGCGGTACGGCCTCCAGACCTTCCATGGCTGTGGCCGCGGACTCGACGTGGTGTCCGTCGCGGGCGAGGGCATCGGCCACCAATCTGCGGAGATCGGGGTCGTCCTCGATGAGCAATACGGCTGTCATGGCGTGAACGATACGGCGCGATCGTCTCCGGCAGACACGTCTTGAGGATTCCTTCAGGTTCTGTTGATGGCGTCTTGCAGTGCGAGCGGACCATCATGGACGAGATGAAGAGAGCGTGGTTGGTGGCAGCTTGGATCGCGGCGACGGCAGGCGTGTCGTTCGTCACCTTTCAGACGCTTTCGTTCGCCGAAGCCGGGATCGGGGAGGCGAGCCTCGCTCCGGTCGTCGTGGCCTCGTCCGGAACGACACGGGACACCGGCGCGGTAGTCGACACGCCGACCGGGACGACACCCCGGTCCTCGTCAACCGTTCGGACCACGGTTCCCGCGATTTCGACATCGACAACGCAGGCGGGAGCCGTGACCTCGACGACCGCCGCCTCGACACCGTCCACGACGGCGCCTTCGCCAGCCACCCCGACGACGACGGCGACGACAGCGGCTGCGTGGGAGACGAGGACGGTTCCGTCGCCAGGAGGTTCGGTGACGGTCCGGCTCGTTCCGGGCGTTGTCGAGTTCGTGAGTGCAATCCCCGCGGCCGGATTCACCATGAATCTGGATGATTCCGGCCCGGAACGGGTTCGCGTCGAGTTCGCGAGCGAGTCGGCCCGCTACGACGTGCGTATCGAGTGGAACAGCGGGGAACTTCGGATCACGACGGGCTGAGCGCCGGTCGTTCGAGGCTCTCTCGAGCCCGGCGCCAGATGTTCCCGATCAGGTCTGCGAGATGCTGATGTCGTCGAGGAGGCGACTCGACCAGGACACGATGAGCGCTGCGACCGCTCGGCTCACGGGCGACGACACGGCGTCGAACCCGTGCTGGGCTCCATGTACCTCCACGAACTCGACCACTGCTCCGGCCCCCTCGAGGTCGGAGACGAACGTCTTCGCCTCGGCGATCGGGACCAAGGAGTCGTGGGTTCCGTGCACGACGAGGAACGGCGGAGCGCTGGCGGTGATGTGGTCAATCGGTGACACGAGATGGAAGGTCTCCGGATCCTCTGCGTACGTCGCCTTCATGACGTCGCGATCGACGTACGGCCAGTGCGGCCGGGTCTGCCGCCGGTTGGCCATGTCGTAGATGCCGTACATCGGGATACAACCCATCACGGAGGTGTCTTCGTCTTCGAACCCGTTCTGGAACACGGGTCGTTCGGTGAGCGCCGCCAATGCAGCGAGGTGAGCGCCGGCCGAACTGCCGGAGAGAACGATGTGCTGCGGGTCGACGTGATAGGCCGCTGCGTTGGCCCTGATGTGGCCGATGGCTCGCTTGACGCTCTCGACCTGTTCCGGGATCGACGCGATCGGAGCGAGCGGGTATCGGGGCGTCACCACGATCCAGCCGGCCCTGGCCAGCGCGTGATACATCTGCCTGGCTTGCTTGTGCGGTCCGCCGCCGGTCCATCCGCCCCCGTGGATGTAGACGAACACCGGGGCCGGCTCGTCTGGCTCCAATCGGGACCGGATGACGTCGAATGTGAGGCCATCCGCGTACTCGACGCCATCGATCTGCTGGAGGTCGGAGGGTGTCGCGACCGGCCGACCGGTGAGTCTGGCCGGCCATCCCGCTGGTGGCGGCGCGGTCGTGAGAAGGGGGACGAGCCGCTTGATCGCCAATCTGCTCCGGTTGGCGACGACGAGTAAGCCGGCGGCGCTTGCAGCCACCAACCACCCACCGATGCGACCGATCGTAAGGTCGAGAGCGCCGGCGGAGACCAGGGCCACCGTGGCCACGGCGGTGACGAGGAGCCAGAGAGGGGCGAGTTCCGTCGTGATCATGGCGGGCAGCCACAAAGGCGGAAACGCCGCACGGGGCCGACGAAGACGGCGAATGGCGTTCGACGTGAGGATCAGCGCAGTCGATCCGAAGGTGAAGAGCAGGGCGGCGGACATGACATTCGTCTTCTGTCGGCAGTCGGGAACGCTAACCGGTTCGGGGCGGATACGGCAGTCGGGCGTCCGGTAGCGTGCGGTCGTGACCCGGACCATTGGACGCATCACCTTTCCCACTGTCCTCGCCTCGGCCATGGGTGCGGGCACATTCAGTCTGGTCGTCTTCGCAGTGTTGGCGTCCGACCTCATCGAGGAGTTCGGCGTCCAGCGATGGCAGATCGGCGCACTCGTGACGGCGACAACGCTGATCGGTGCTGTGATATCCCCTTCGGTCGGCGCCTTGACGGATCGGATCGGTGCACGCAGCGCGGCGCTGCTGACCTTGTTCATCTCATCGGTGGGTCTCGCGGGGATCGCCGTGTCGCCCAGCTTCGCGTTGTTGGTCGTGGCGGCACTCATCGGAGGTGTCGGCCAGGCGATCGCGAATCCCGCCACGAACAAACTCATCTCGCTGCATGCTCCTGTCGGACGCCGGGGTGTGATCACGGGGATCAAGCAGTCGGGCGTCCAGTTCGGCACGTTTCTCGGCGGCCTCACCCTCCCTGCGATCGCAGTCTCGTTCGGGTGGAGATGGGCTGTCGGGCTGTTTGCCATCGCATTCGTGGCAAGTGGTGTCGTGGCCGTCGTCGTGCTCCCCAGCGATGGAACACCTCCGTCTCCAGGGGCCACGTCAACTGCCGATCTGCCGCCGATCATTCGGAGGCTGGCGGTGTACGGCTTCCTTCTCGGAGCGGCAGGCACTGCGATCTTCACCTACCTGCCTCTCTTCGCCGAAGAGTCGCTGGGGTTTTCGAAGAGTGTGGCCGGATACACGGTCGCGTTCACCGGCCTCGTCGGTGTGGCCGGCCGTATCGGCTGGGGTCGGATCGCCGAGCATCGTCTCGGTGCCATCCCGTCGTTGAGGATCATCGCGGTGATGGCCGCGCTCGCGGCCGCATTGCTCGTCGCCTCCACCGCGATCGCTCCGCTCGTGTGGGTTGCAGCGCTGGTCACCGGCCTGTCTGCGAGCTCGTGGAACTCGGTCGGGATGCTGGCAATCATCTCGACGCTCCCATCGAGCTCGGCGGGACGCGGTTCGGGTGTCGTCCTGCTGGGATTCCTACTCGGACTCGCTGTCGGCGCTCCCAGCTTTGGGTACTCGGTGGATCTGCTCGGATCGTATGTGCCTGGATGGCTCGGAATCGGGCTCGTGTTCCTCATGGCTCTGGCTTCCACAGGCTCCGTCGACCCGCGTCGATAGTCCTCTCGAAGCCGAGCAGTGGTGGCGTCGTCTCACGACGATCGGTCTTCGATCTCCCATGCATGATCGAGAGCGTGCCACGCAAGGCGGCGGGCGAAGTATCTGGTCGGCCAGGGGCCGTTCCCGGGACGGCGCAGAGCATCGATGATCGAAGTCCGGTGCTCGTCCACGTCGGTGCTCGAGTGCAGTCGCACCCCCACCTTGCGTGCGTACGCTCGATCGGAGTCGACCACATGCTCGACGATCGCATCGAGCCTACGACCACCGCCGCGGGGTCCGGTGGTCAGTGGCGTGACTGCTTCCGCCGCGGCGCGGTCGAGTGCGCTCCACGACGCGAGCACGATCGCTGCGAGCCGGTCGGTGTCGGCATCGTTCGACGGGCGGCGGTCGGATGTCGAGATGGCTCCTGGTACGCCGAAGTCGGTGCTGGCGTTCCCTGTCAACGTCTCGATCACCTCGATCTCGCCCGGAACCGGTACCGAGAAGCCGCCATCGGAGAGGGTGGCGGCATACCGGCCGTGATAGGCCCGAAACGTCTCGAGGGCGCTGTCGACATCCCGTCCGCACCGCTCCCATCCTGGCCATTCGGTGGAACATGCAAAGCTGCGCCGTTTCCCAACCTCGAGATAGACCGGTGTCATGGATCCACGATAGGCGAGCTGATCGGTCGACCTCACTGGCCGATGATGTTCTCCCGGAACGCCCGGGGCCCATACGCGGTCAGGGTGACGTTCGTCGCTGCCCGCGCTGATGCCGAGCGTGGATACCCCAGCAGCGCTCCGAGCTCGCCGAAGTACTGTCCCGGGCCGAGACGTGCCAGTGCTTCCTCGCCGCCGTCGGCTAGTACCCGGACGATGTCGATGTCCCCGGACTCGATGGTGTAGACGAGGCCTGCCCGATCGCCCTGCTCGAACACCGATTCGCCGGCGACGTAGCGGACGCGCTGCGGCGAAGACTCCGACGTCTCGCTGCCCTGGGTCATCTGCACGGTGTTGTCCGATACCGGCACGAGTCGGGCGTCGTGGGTCGAGACGACGATGATCGACCCCTGCTCGCGGAGATCACGGAGCAGGCGAATGATCGACTCTGCCTGGACGTGGTCGAGGTTCGCCGTCGGCTCGTCGGCAAGCAGCAGCGGCGGATGGTGAACGATGCCACGCGCCACAGCCACCCGCTGTTGCTGGCCGCCCGACAGGCGGCTCGGCAGATGGGTGGTTCGGTCGCCCATCCCCACGCGAGCCAACGCCTCACCCGCTCTGGCGTACGCATCAGCTCGCGGTTGCCCCATCAGGATCAGGGGGATCGCCACGTTCTGGAGGGCAGTCAGGGAAGGAATGAGATTGAAGGCCTGGAAGACGAAGCCGACTCGATCGCGTCGATAACCCTCGAGGGCTGCCGGGTCCAGGTCGGTGACCGTGGTATCGCCGATCTGGATGTGCCCCGAGGTCGGCGTCAGGATTCCGCCGAGGCAGGAGAGCAGGGTGGTCTTCCCGGATCCCGACGGGCCGAGTAGGACAGTCATCTCGCCGGCGCGGGCTTCGAAGGACAGCCCGTCGATCGGGCGGATGGCGTACTTCTCGTGGATGAATTCGACGACCAGGTCATCGACGACGAGATGATCACTCATGCCGGTCCCCCGAACGCCTCTGCAGGATCGGTGCGCCGAACCCGTCGCATCGCCGCTGATGCTGCCAGCAACGACACGACGATCGCCACGAGTGGGACCTGCCACAACGCGCTCACGGGGACCCGGACTTTCAGGGGGAACACCGGCACGACGATCGCCTGGAGGCCGGCGGCGATCGCCACGGCGACGACGGCGACGAACACGGCTTGAATCGCCAGCGAGAGGCTGAGCTGACGGGTCCGCCCGCCCACCGCGAGCAAGACGGCGAAGTCGCGCTGGCGTTCGAGGGCCGATAGGTAGACGACGGCACCGATGATGATCCCGGCTACCACCCACAGAAGGACTCTGATCAGATCGATCGAGGAAACCGCGTTCTCCAGTGGTCCGAGGGCATCCTCGGCGACCTGGCTGGCGGTGAGCACGGTGATTCCCTCGACATCGGGGGTTCGACCGGCGTCGACCAGCACCGCCATCGTGATGTCGCCGCCTCCGAACATCGCATCCCTGGCATCTCGGATGTCGACGAAGATCGCCGGCTGGCCGGCGAGCAACGTCGTGTCCTCGCTCAATCCGGCCACGGTGAAGTCAGTGCCGCCGAGCCCGAACGTCGATCCGACGTCCAGGCCAGTGCTCACGTCGGCAATGGCCGTCCGAGAGGCTCGGGGCGCATCTCCGTCCTGCAATGGGACGTCCGTGAGGATCGACGTCGGGGCACCGATGACGATTCCCTCGCTCTCTTCGCTGTCGATCTCCAGCGTTCCGCGAGCGATCAGTAGCGGGGTGCCGGCCAGAGCGGCCACTTGATCCGGTCGGATGACCGAGGAGGATGTGAAGGGTCCGGAGGTGCCCTCGGGAACCGCCCAGTCCGATTCGCTGATGCGCTCCACCATCAGGAAGGGTTCCTGGTTGAACTGCTCGATCAGTCCCGTCATCAGGAACAGCAGGGTGAACACGAGGGCGGTTCCCACCGTCACTACGGCGAATCTGATGGCTCGGTATTTGATGTCGAGAAGCGTGAGGATCCACATTGGCTCAGGCCCCTTGTGTCTCGGTCAGCCACGCCTCGAGGCGCGGGGCTGCGGCTTCGTATCCGGCCTGGGCTACTTCGTGCACCGCGCCGAAGTCGAGCAGTGACACACCGCGGAGGTCCAGATCCAGATAGAGGTCGAAGTCGCCTCGCTCGACGCTTCTCTGCCGCTCGCGTACCGATGCCGTGATCATGGTGCGAAGCAGCATGGCGGTGATCCCCGGCCATTCGTTCTTGCGTTTCGAGGCCATCGTGCGGAGTGCCTGCCACCCCGAAACCGACAGCCCGGGGTCGCCTTTCGCTCGCGGTCCCGACGGGGGAGCGACATCGACGCCGATCACGGTGCCAGTCGGGTTTCGACGTCGCATGACGTCGCCAGGGAGGTTGTTGAGGACGCCTCCGTCGACGAGCAGGCTGGTTCCGTCGGCCACAGGCGGAATCACGCCGGGGATGGCCACGCTGGCGCGGACCGCTCGCGCCAAGTCGCCGGAATCGTGGACCACCTCCCGAGCCAGCGTGAGGTCGGTCGACATGCAGAAGAACGGTCTCCAGAGATCCTCGAAGTCCCACCCCGTGAGTGCTTCGTTGATGCTCGCTGTGATCCGTTCGCCCTTGACCAGTGACACGACCGGGATCGTGTAGTCGAGAAGGTTGCTGAATCTCTCGGCGATGTAGTCGGCGAACTCGGCGTCAGGAACGTCCATTGCGATCCCGGCTCCGAGCGGTGAGCCGATCGACGTGCCGCCAACGAGATCGATCGGGATGCCGAGCTCCTCCATCGCTCGCCGGACACCGATGTGGGCGAAGCCCCGTGCGCCCCCTCCCCGAGCGCCAGCGAGGTGGCATGGCCGGCCAGCGTTCGGGCAAGGCGGTTGAGATCGCGACTCGAACCGGCACGGATGTGGAGGATCTGGTCCGGCGCCCAGGCTTCGGTCCAGGCCCGGGTTCCCACCGGTCGAGCCGTGTCTGCCGTGTGCAGAGCGACGACGATCCGCTTGGTGTGGTCGGCTGCCGCGTCGAAGAACTCGTCGATCGTTCGCCTGGCGATGTCGTCCGGGTCAGGATCGGTGATTGCGACCACCACGTCGGCCTGTCGTGCGATCCTCCGGGTCCACATGCTGGGCTCTCGATCGGACTCGCAGACCAGGAATGGTGTGTTGGAGTTCCTGTTCGTGGATGAGCCCGGCCACCCGCATGTCGCCGGGCTCTGGATGGCTCGATTGAGAGATCCCGTTCCGGCCGAGCATCGCATCGGCCCGAGCTGCCCACAGGTGCTGAGTCGTCCCGAGGGGTTCGATCGCCTCGACCAGGCGGGACGTGAAGACCCGCGTGTCGACGTCAGCGGCGACGCAGATCGAGATGGTTCGATGGTGGCTCTTCGAGCCGATCGAGTCCGACCTCCGCGTCAGCCTCGAGATCAGTGGCACAAGGGCTGCAGGATGCCGGTTCACCAGGGACATGTACTGATCGAGCTTCACCCTGACCAGTCGACTGTCGCGTGCTGCGACAACGGTCGTTTCTCTCGAGGTTCCGTGGAACAGTCCGACTTCACCCACGATCTGATCTCTCGTGATCTCTCGCACCAGGCTTGAAGCGCCCTCCGCATCGAGGGCCCACTCCTCGAGACGCCCAGCGATGAGGAAGAAGGCCGAGTCGGTGTGGTCGCCGATCGCGAACAGCGTCTCTCCGGCCCGGATGGTCACCCACTCCATCGCCTCCTCGAACTCGGCGACGACCTCTGGCTCGAGGTGCCCGAAGTGCTGTTCCAGGAACTCGAGCATGTGACGCCGATCGAAGCGGGCCGACGCTTCGCGCGTCACCTGCTCAGCGAAGTCGGGGTTCTCGTCGAGGAGATCCTGGAATTGGGTCCTCGTCAGCAGTCGGACAGTGACATCGCTGGCCGCCCGGACCGTCGCCGTTCGGCTGCCTCCTGCGAGGGCAGCGACTTCTCCGACGATCGAGCCGGGTCCCAGCTCGGCGAGATCGTGGCCGCGGACCCCGGCAGACACTCGTGCCGTGCCGTCGATGATGATGAGGACGTGATCGGTTGCGTCGCCTTCTTCGACCAGGGCCTCTCCCGCATGGAACGTGCTCGTGGGGTATGTAGGGGTCTGGAGTTCGTCGGGAAATGCGACGAGAGATTGAGGGCGATCGGGCACCCTGGCACACTAGAGGTGTGAGCGAGCGACACAATCCGAGGCTCAGCGGGTTTTCCCTGTCAGTGGCCGGCGAGACGTTGCGCCATGAACGAAACGACCCACCCCGGTCGAAACCGAGGCGGGTCGTCTGAGTTGGAACGCGGATAGCGGCGATCAGGCGCGTGCGGCCTGAACCTCCAACTCGATGTCGACCTTCTTGCCGACGAGCCAGCCGCCGGTCTCGAGGGCCTGGTTCCAGGTGAGGCCGAACTCCTCGCGATCGATCGTGGTCGACCCGGAGAAGATCGCCTTCTCATTGCCCCACGGGTCGGACATGAGCCCGCCGTAGGTCATGTCGATCGTGACCTGCTTGGTGACTCCCTTGATGGAGAGGTCCCCTACCACGGTGTAGTCGGTTCCTTCGCCTGTGATCTGCGTCGACTCGAAACTGATCGTCGGGTGCTTCTCGGCGTCGAAGAAGTCGGGGCTGCGAAGGTGGTTGTCCCGGTCGACGGCGCCCGTGTCGATCGAGGCAGTGTCGATCGACACCGTCACCGATGTCGACTCGGCGTCTTCGCCCTGTTCGATGCTGCCCGAGAAACTCTTGAAGCCACCGCGGACCTTGGCGGCCATGAGGTGCTTGACGACGAACCCGATCGACGTGTGCGCCGGATCGAATGTCCAGACGCCTGTTTCGGGCTTTGTGATGGTGGTTGTTGACATGGCTCTTCCTTTCGAGCGATCGAAATGTTTGACGTGTCAGAGACTTTACCGGGATAATGCTTGAGATGTCAACAGTTGCTGGGTAAGGTAATCTGGGTAAGGTGATTCTCATGACCGGTTCCTCCACTCATCCGACCGCCGCTCAGAGCTCCGAATCTGTCGATCTCGCGGCATGCGGTGACCCGCGCATCCACACCTTCGGCGTCGTGCTCGAGGCGATGGCGCGGCTCGGTCGTGGGTTCGATCGCTCGATGCGCGAGGCGACCGGCCTCAGCACCACGCTGTTCGAGGGGCTGTTACGTCTCGAGCGCTCGGGCGGGGAGATCTCGATGGGGGACCTCACCACCCAGGTGGCGCTCACCAGCGGTGGCGTGACCCGCCTGGTCGATCGGTTGGTCGCCCTCGGTTACGTCACCAGGCGGCAATGCTCCGACGACCGTCGGGTCCAGTTCGTTGCGATCACACCTGCGGGTCGCGAGATTCTCGGGCGTTCGATCCAGGTGCACCTGGAAGACCTCGACCGGCACTTCACCGGGCTCATGAGCGAAGACGAGCGGCAGACTCTCGTGGCCGTCTTCGAGCGTTTCAGATGATCCCGACTACTCGTACGCGATCGCGTCGAGCACGTTGAGCCGGGCGGCCCGGCGTGCCGGGTAGATGGCCGCGACGATGCCGGCCAGCATGGCGATCACGACCGCCGTCACGATCTGGAGTCCCGGAACCGAGAAGATGAGGGCGTCCTCGTCGAGTGCCTCTACCAGGGCTGCGGCCAGCAGGATCCCGACACCCGAGCCGAGGATCGCCCCATAGACCGCGATGATCACCGACTCCCACGTGATCATCCGCCTGACTTGACGGCGGGTGGAGCCGACAGCCCGCAGGAGCCCGATCTCCCGTGTCCGCTCGATGACCGACAACAGCAGCGTGTTGACGATCCCGACGAAGGCGATCACCAACGCCAGCGCCAACAGCGCGTAGACCAAGGCCACGAATCCTCTGATCCCGGTGATGGCCTGGTCGGCGAACTCGGATTGGTCCAGACTCGTCGCACCGGGGAAGTCGTCGAGGACCACCTCGACCGCTTCTCTCGCCGTAGCGGTCTCGACCCCATCGGCGAAGCGCACGAAGATCGACTGGTCGCTGCTCTCGGTGAAGTTCGCTTCGAAACCGGTGAGGTCGAGGTAGAGGCGCCCGACGGGACCGCCCGCCTCGTACACCGCCCGGACCACCAGCGTCTGCTCGCCGGATCGGGCGAACTCGGCGCCGATGGTGTCGCCGACGGACACCCCCAAATCCTCAGCGAAGTCGACCGAGAGTGCGACGCCGTCGGCACCCACCTCGGCAAGCGATCCCTCGACGACCTCGATGTCGATCGACTGTTCGATCATGTCGAGTTGTGTCGCACTCACGAACTCGACCTCGCCCTCGATCAGGGCGGGTCCCTGGCGTGAGCGGGTGACGAGGTCTGTCTCGGGCAGCGCCTCGATCCGGTCGGCGATCTCCGGGGACAGGCCAGCCGCTGCCGAACCCGAGTGGCTGCACGACGAGGTCCGTCTTGAACGTGTCGGCGATCAGCTGATCGGTCGAGGCCTCGAGACTGGAGGCCAGAATCGTGACGAACACCATCAATGCCACACCGATCATCAGGGCAGCCGACGTGACCGCCGTTCGTCCCGGGTTGCGGACGGCGTTCTCGGTCGCCAGCTTCCCGACCGCGCCGAAGGCAGCGCGAATCGGAGCGCCGAGAGTCCGCCCGAGCGGTCGGGCGAATGCTGCCGACAACACCGCCAGACCGATGAAGAGGAACGCGGCGCCGGCCCCGACGAACACGACCCGCGAGATGTTCCCGGGAGGGTCGATGAAGAGGCCGAGGGCGATCGATGCGCCGCCCAGCGCGGAGACGGCCGATCCGCTCCCCATCGCGATCCTGTAGAGCCTGGTCGATGGTGGAGCGGAGACCTGGCGCATCGCTGCGATCGGTGGGACTCTGCTGGCCCGGATGGCCGGCACGAGGGCAGCGACCAGCGTCACGAGAACGCCGGAGCCGACAGCAATGGCAATGGTGCGGGGCAGGATCTGAGGTGTGGTCGCCGGGATCTCGCCGCCGAATCGGCTGAACGCCTCGCGGATCCCGATCGCCAGGACGACGCCGAACACGACGCCAAGGACGGAGCCGATCACGCTCACGACCAGCGACTCGACGAGCACCATGGCTGCGCACCTGTCGCTTGGTGGCCCCGATCGCCCGCAGCAACGCGAGCTCCTTCGTCCGCTGTGCGACGATCACCTGGAAGGTGTTGAAGATCAGGAAACCGCCGACGAACAGCGACACGTAGCCGAACGTCACCAGGAAGGTGTTCACGAATCCGAGCGCTTCCTTGAACCCGGAGAGTTGCTCTTCGGCGGCGGTCTCGGCATCGACAACCGAGACGTCGTCGCCGACGATCGCTTCGATCGACGCGACCAGCTCGTCCGGCGAGACACCCTCTGCAGCCACTACGGATATCGTGTCGACCTCTCCTGCCGCTTCGAACAGGCGCTGAGCGGTCTCGTAGGTGAAGGTGACAAAGGTCGCTCCGCCGAAGTTCGACGATCCGCCGAGACCGATGGTCCCCACCATTCGGAAACGCTGCGGGGCGCCGAGAGCCAACACGCTCACCTCGTCACCGACCTCGAGTTCGAATCGGCGGGCGGTGGCAGCGTCGATCGCCAGCTCCCGGTCACCTCGAGGGGCCGCACCCTCCCGGATCGTCACCGGGCTGGCGACATCGGACCAGCTGGTACCGATCGTCGGTGGTCCGAAGCCCCCGAGGGCTTCGCCGTCCGAGTCGATGAGCGTGATGAGCCCGGCAATGCTCCCCACCGCGATGTCGACAGTGTCGAGTGAGCCGATCTCATCGACCAGGGATTCGTCGAGTCGGGCCGGGAAGGAGAAGCTGGAGAGCTCGTCAGGGGTGGCCCCCGACACCTGGGCGTCGATGCCTGCGAACGACTCGCTGAAGAGGTCGCTGAAGACCCGATCCAGGGTGTCGGTGAACACGTAGCTCCCGGCCACAAGCCCCGTGCCCAGCATGATCGCCAGGATCGTGAGCGCGAGCCGTAGTTTGTGGCCAAGCAGGCCTTTGACGGTCGTTCGCCACATGCTCAGGTCTCGAGCGACCGGATCCGGTCGAGGACCGAATCAGCGTTCGGAGCCAGCAGCTCGTCGACGATCTTGCCGTCGGCGAGGAAGACCGCGCGATCGGCATACCCTGCGGCCACCGGGTCATGGGTGACCATGACGATGGTTTGATCGAACTCGTCGACCGCGAGCCGGAGGAACCCAAGGAGTTGGGAGCCCGACTTGGAATCCAGGTTCCCCGATGGCTCATCGGCGAAGATCACCGCAGGCTTCGATACCAGTGCTCGAGCAACGGCGACGCGCTGTTGCTGCCCACCCGAGAGCTCCGTCGGACGGTGATCCAGTCGATCGCCGAGTTCGAGCACGCCAACCACGCGGTCGAACCACTCGCGGTCGACGCGGGCTCCGGCGATGTCGACCGGGAGCGTGATGTTCTCGGTGGCCGACAGCGTTGGGACGAGATTGAACGATTGGAAGACGAACCCGACCCGCTCTCTCCGGAGCAGCGTGAGATCACGATCCCCGAGCAGGCCCAATTCCTGGTCGCCGATGAAGACTCGACCACTGGTCAGGTCGTCGAGACCGGCCACACAGTGGAGCAACGTCGATTTGCCGCTTCCCGACGGGCCCATGATCGCCGAGAACCGGCCCTCCTCGAACCCGAGGGTGACGCCATCGAGTGCCCTCACCTCGGTTGGACCCGATCCGTACACCTTTGTCGCCGACTCGGCGCGGACTGCCATGGACATCTGGGCGAGGCTAATGGGGGTGGTCCAGTGTTCCGTCTGGGATGCTGGTGTCGAGCTGCCGGCCGGTCAGCACTTTGCGAGGCTGGACCGTGAGTCCTATCGGTAGAGCGTGCGCCGGTCGGTGGTGAGGAGCCTTGGACAACTGGTGGGATGGCGTGCCTCGAGCACTGATCCATTAGCGAGATGCGGGCCGCCTCGAGCTCAGGAAGTGTTGGGAACGAGAAAGGAGCAGTTGTGGGAAAGGTGTTTGTCGGTCATGACTGGGCTGAAGCTCATCATGATGTGTATGTCCAGGACGGAGAGGGCGGTCGGCTCTGTGCGTCCCGGTTGGCGGACGGGATCGAGGGAGTGGCACGATTCCACGAGTTGATGGCCGACTATGTCGATGATCCCGCCGAGGTGATCGTGGCATCTGAAACCGACCGTGGGTTGTTCATCGGGGCATTGGTCGCTGCGGGCTATCGGGTGATCGCGATCAACCCGAAGTCGACGTCTCGGTATCGGGAACGGCACTCGACCTCGGGCGCCAAGTCCGATCCTGGCGACGCCAAAGTCCTCGCCGAACTGGCACGTCTCGATAGCCACAACCATCGGCCGGTGGCAGGCGACAGCGACCTGGCCGAAGCAACCAAGGTGCTGGCCCGTGCCCATCAGAACCTGATCTGGACCCGGCAGCGACAAGTCAACCAGCTGCGATCGGCGTTACGGGAGTTCTATCCGGCCGCACTCGAGGCGTTCGAGGACCTCGCCGGCAGGGACGCCCTAGCCGTGCTGGCGATCGCGTCTACTCCGAACCTGGGCCGAACAGTGTCTCGATCCAAGATCGCCACCGCCCTCCGGAGGGGCGGCCGGCAACGACGAATCGATGAGCGAGCCAGCCACATCCACTCGGCGTTGGGTAGCGATCAACTCGCAGCTTCGAACCTGGTCAGTGAAGCGATGGGCGCCATCGTCAGGTCTCTCGTCGCCGTCATCACCGAGATCATCGATCAGATCGACACACTCGAGACCGAACTGGCCGCCCGTTTTGACCAGCACCCGGACGCCAAGATCATCCGCTCCCTGCCAGGACTGGGGACGATCCTGGGCGCCCGGGTGCTCGCAGAGTTCGGGGACGAGCCGAACCGCTACGCCGACGCCAAGTCCCGCAAAAACTACGCCGGGACGTCACCCATCACCAAAGCCTCCGGTCGCAGCCACGTCGTCCTGGCTCGCTATACACGCAACCACCGACTCGCGGACGCCTGCTACCTGTGGGCATTCGCCGCCCTCACCGCCAGCCCCGGCGCCCGCACCTTCTACGACCAACGCCGCCGCAACGGCGACACCCACAACCGCGCCCTACGCGCTCTCGCCAACCGACTCGTCGGCATTCTCCACGGCTGCCTACGACACCAAACCCCCTACGACGAACACACCGCATGGGCTCACCGCACCCACGCCGCTTGACAACTACGACCGTGGGATGTCTACCGACGGTCGGGGTCTAGGGATTCATCGCGTTTCTGACCCGTCGAATGCCTGCTGCCGCCATGCCTCGTAGGTCACTACCGCCACCGAGTTCGAGAGGTTGAGCGAGCGAACACCTGCGCGCATGGGGATGTGCAGCACCGCGTCGATCCATTCGGCATCGAGAACATGGCGATCGAGCCCGACCGACTCGCGACCGAAGAGGAAAGCGTCACCGGGAACGAAGTCTTGTGAGTGGTAGCTGGTGGTCCCGGCCTTGGCGAGAGCGAACACCCGTCCCCGGTGGCCGTCCCGCCACGTGTCGAGATCCGGGTGGACCCGGATCGTGGCCCGGTCCCGGTAGTCCATGCCGGCACGACGGAGCTTGGCGTCGTCGAGCTCGAATCCGAGTGGTTCGATCAGGTGGAGGGTGGCCCCGGTGTTGGCGGCCAGACGCATCGCATTTCCGGTGTTGGGTGGGATCTCGGGGTGCACCAGCACGATGTGGAACACGATCAGATCCCGCACACAGGGTTGTGGCGGCGGGCCGGCACGAGTGAGGAGCGCATCAGAAGAGTCGGAGCTCGTTGGACTCGATCTCGCGTAGGCCGTCATAGTCGACTTCGACCGTCGTGATTCCTCGCGCTTCGGCCAGGGTCTTGGCCTGAGGCTTGATCAGCTGGGCAGCGAAGATCCCGCGGACTGGCGACAACCGTGGGTCGTTGTCGAGGCGCTCTAGATAGCGGGCGAGCTGCTCGACTCCGTCGATCTCCCCCCGTCGCTTGATCTCGACTGCGACCGTCTGGCCATCTCCGGCCCGGCACAGCAGGTCCACCGGACCGATGTCGGTGCCGTACTCGCGGCGAATCAGCTCGAGATCCTCTTCGAGGACCCACGGCCGCTCGGCGAGCAGCTTCTGGAGATGTGCCTCGACCCCGTCTTTGATGAGACCCGGATCCTCTCCCAACTCGTGCGACGTGTCCGAGATGATGTCGTGCAGCGTGATCCTCAGGCGCTCGCCCTTCGGATTGGTGACGATCCAATGGTCCGATGACTCCTCGACCAGATTCGGGGCGTTCATCCAGTTCAGCGGCTTGTAGGCGCCACCGTCGCTGTGGATGGCGACGCAACCGTCGGCTTTGACCATCAGCAGTCGAGTGGCTCTCGGCAGATGGGCGGTGAGGCGTCCTTCATAGTCGACAGTGCATTCTGCGACGACGAGCCTCACTGGTCTCTAAGCTTCTCGAGGGCCAGGCACTGGGCGAGGATCGACTTCTCGAGGTCGTCGAGATCCTGACTCTCGTTGGGAGCATGGATCGCCGAGCTCGGATCGCCCGCCCCTGTCAGGAGGATCGCCGCGTCGGGGAATCGTGCAGAGAAGTCGGCGACGAAGGGGATCGATCCGCCCGCCCCTTGCTCGACGACTTCAGCACCCCACACGGTCTCCATGGCGGTTCGGAAGGCATCGACGGCCGGTCCCTCGACGTCGAGCTGGAACGCCTCCCCCGACTCGACCCCGGTCACCGTGAGCTGGGCGCCCCAGGGAGCGTGCTCGAGGAGGTGGGATCGAAGTGCGTTCATCGCATGTGTCGGGTGTCTCGCCTGGAGGGATTCGCATGCTGATCTTGGCGCTCGCCACCGGGACGAGCTGGTTGATCGCCTCGCCGATTCGGGGTGCGTCCACTGCGAGCACCGAAATCGATGGCCGCATCCAGAGCCTCGACGTGAGACTGCCGGAGCCGAGCTGTTCGAGGCCAGGGACGGTTCCCATCGTCTCGCGGATCTCGCTCTCGGTCAGATCGAGCGGTGGAGAATCGGCGGTGAGCAACCCCTCGACCGCGACCTCTCCGTCGTCGGTGTGCAGCGTCGACAGCAGGCGGGCGAGAGCCGTCACGGCGTCGGGGAAGATGCCGCCATACATGCCGGAATGTACGGCTTTCTCGGCGGTCCTCACCTCGACGACGCACGACACCAGTCCCCGAAGCGACGTGGTGAGAGCCGGTTGGCCGACGCGCCAATTGCCGGATCTGCGATCACGATCACGTCGGCGGCGAGCAGGTCGCCGTGGGTGTCGAGGAACGTCGGCCACATGTGCTGAGCCGATCTCCTCCTCGCCTTCGATGAAGATCTTCAGATTCACAGGGGGCGTCCCGCCGAAGGCGCGAAGCGTGCCGAGATGCATGATCACGCCCGACTTGTCGTCGGAGGCTCCACGGCCGAACAGGCGCCCATCCCTCTCGAACGGCTCGAACGGGGCGGACTCCCACGCATCCGCCGGTCCCGGCGGTTGGACATCGTGGTGGGCATAGAGCAGAACGGTCGGCGAGCCCGGCGGGCCTTCGGCCGACGCAAACACTGCTGGATGGGTGCCTTCCAGCTCGAGCAGGGTGGCGTCGGCGCCTGCGCCGGAGAGCAGATCTCTGACCGACTCGGCTGATCGGCGCACGTCGGCAGCGGGATACCCGGGAGCGCTCACCGATGGAATTCTCACGAGGTCCGCCAGTGTTCGTTTGAGTTCGGGAAAGAGTTCTGTGACGCGAGATGGGAGGTCGGACATGGAGGGGAGGCTACCGGCGGTGGTCGCGCGGCGGGTTGCCGCCCCGCACCCCTACCGTTCCGGCCGTGAAACTCGACATCATCGGGATCCCGGTCACCGTCAGGTGGTCGTTCTGGCCGGTCGCGCTCCTCATCGTCCCGCTCCCGTACAGCCTGCTCGCCCGGCCGAGAGCATGGGGGTTCGTGGCCGTGTGGCTCGGCGTGGTCTTCGTGACCGTTCTCGTCCACGAACTGGCCCATGCCGTGACCGCTCGATCGGCGGGGGCGGAGACATCGATAACGCTCTACTTCCTGGGCGGATTCACGACATGGGAGGCATCCGACATCGGGCATGGGAGACGAGCGTGGGTGGCGGCATCCGGTTCGCTCGCCGGGTTCGTGATGGGTGGGCTGGCCTGGTGGTTGCTCGAGTCCGGGGTCGTCCCCTCCGGTGTCACCCATCTCATGTTCGGGCTCGAGAACTTCTGGTACGTCAACCTGGTGTGGGGTGCCCTCAACTGGATCCCGGTTCGCCCGTTGGACGGTGGCCACATGTTCGCCAGCGCGGTCGGCGGCGTTCTCGGCGATCGCGGCACCCGGGTCACGGCCGTTGTCTTCCCGCTCGTCACGATCGTCGCCGGCGGGATGGCGCTGCTCGCCGGGCTCTATGTTGCGGCGGCATTCGCGCTGCTGGTCCTGGTTGGCGAGGCCGAGGTCTGGCGGGGTCGAAATGCCCTGCCGATCGGGCCGGGCGACGAGGGCGGCGGTGACGAGTATCCGGTAGGTTGAGCCGATGGATTTCGCGTACACACCGAAGGTCGAACGGCTCCGAACATCACTCCTCGACTTCATGGACAGCCACGTCTATCCATCGGAGGCCGTGTATCGGGACCAGATGGAAGCGGCAGGCGATCCCCATTTCCACCCGCCGATCCTCGAGGAGCTCAAGACCGAGGCGAGGTCCCGGGGCTTGTGGAACCTCTTCCTTCCTGACGAGGAGGCCGGAGCCGGACTGTCGGTTCTCGAGTACGCCCCGCTCGCGGAGATCAGCGGGCGGGTTCCACACATCGCCCCCGAAGCGATGAACTGCGACGCTCCCAACACCGGGAACATGGAGATCCTCCACATGTTCGGCACGAGCGAGCAGCGAGCCCGGTGGCTCGATCCGTTGCTCGACGGTGAGATCAGGTCGTGTTTCTCCATGACCGAGCCGGACGTCGCGTCGTCGGACGCGAAGAACATCAGGACGCGGATCAACCGCGACGGGGACGAGTACGTCATCGAGGGGCGGAAGTGGTTCTCGTCTGGGGGCGCGTCAGATCGATGCAAGGTCTCGATCGTCATGGGCGTCACCGACCCCCACGCGGATCCATACCGGCAGCAGTCGATGG
Organism: uncultured bacterium; assembly: GCA_963745865.1. Lineage (GTDB taxonomy): Bacteria > Actinomycetota > Acidimicrobiia > Spongiisociales > ZC4RG35 > JAHEDH01. Next base: position 351,044 of record CAVUYZ010000004.1, read on the forward strand.
TGATCGTCCCGATGGATGCGCCCGGCGTGACGGTCGAGCGATCTCCGCTGGTGTTCGGGTATCAGGATCGAGGTGGACATCCCCAGATCCACTTCGACCGGGTGCGAGTCCCGGTCTCGAATCTGCTCGGTGATGAGGGGAGCGGGTTCGCCATCGCCCAAGCGCGGCTCGGACCGGGCCGAATCCATCACTGCATGCGTGCGATCGGCGCAGCGGAGCGGGCTTTCGATCTGATGGTCGAACGCGCCAAGGCGCGGGTCGCGTTCGGGAAGCCGCTGAGCGACCAGGGGGTCATCCGCGACTGGATCGCCGAGTCGAGGATGAAGATCGAGCAGGCGAGGCTCCTGGTCCTCAAGACGGCGTGGATGATCGACAATGTCGGTGCGAAGGGCGCCCGTGTCGAGATCGCAGCCATCAAAGTGGTTGCGCCGGAGGTGCTCACCTTCGTCGCCGACCGAGCGATTCAGGTCTTCGGAGCGGCCGGGTTCACCGAGGATCATCCGGTCGCCGGGTTCTACTCGATGGGCAGGTGGCTGCAGATGGCCGACGGCCCGGACGAGGTCCACAAGCGGTCCGTCGCCAGGGCCGAGATCTCACGCTACGAGGCGGGCCAGGTACCGGAGCCCTACGACTTCGACTGAGAATCGAGGCATCGACGAGGGTTTACCTCGGGTTTACCTTCGAGCGACGACCATGGGTGCTCTGATGAGCACACTCGAATACTTCTTCGACACGGATCGCCAGATCCACTCATGGCGGGAGATCGCCGCCTGCAACGACAGGGTCGACGTGGACTTCTTCCCCGTCGCCGAGGCCGCCGCCGACGCTTCGGCCGCCAAGGAGGTGTGTGCCGGCTGCGCGGTCGCCGACGAGTGCCTTCAGTTCGCGCTCGAGACCAACCAGCCGGACGGCATTTGGGGCGGTACGACCTTCGCCGAGCGGCGCAAGCTCAGGCGCGTGTGGCTCGAGGACCATCGCCGAGCCTCGTAGGTCTCAATTGTCGTCCGCTCGACTGCCGATGTGCACGAGGGCGTCCCCTTGTGACACGAGCGGATTCTGGGTCGCCGCGATCACCCAGCCGCTCGAGTTCGCGCTGATCTTCGTCGGGCGCTGACCGAAAGCATCGGCGACGGAACCGAGCTTGTCGCCCTTCTCCACGCGATCTCCGATCGAGACCTCGAGGTCGGCGATGCCGGATCGGCGGGCCCTGACCCATCGGCTCGTGCTGAGATGGATCGGTCGCCGTCTGACCCTCGGGAGCTCCCAGGCCCCCATGTCGATCGCCTCGAGGACCCGGAGCACGCCTTCCACTCCGTATTTGATGGCCTCCTGGTCGAACCGATGGATCTGCCCCGCCTCGTACAGCAGGACGGGGACACCGCGTTTGGTCGCCGCCATCCTGACCGACCCATCCCGAAGGCGGGCGTCGATCATGAATGGCGCACCGAATGCGGTCGCGAGACGCAAGGTCTCCTGGTCGTCGAGGTCGGCGCGGATCTGGGGGATGTTGATGCGATGCGATGCTGCGGTGTGGAGGTCGATGCCGAGGTTCGATTGCATCACGACCTCCCTCATGAAGAGCTCGGCGAGTTGGGCAGCCAGTGACCCGCGCTTCGAGCCGGGGAACGACCGGTTGAGGTCGCGTCCATCGGGGAGGTAGCGGGACTGCTCGATCAATCCGAAGACATTCACGACGGGCACCGCGATCACGGCCCCGCGCAAGGTCCTCACGTCGAGCCTGCGTAGCACCCTCCGGATGATCTCGACGCCGTTGAGCTCGTCGCCATGGATCGCTCCCGACAGCCAGACGGTCGGTCCTGCCCGGCGTCCGTTGACCACCGCAACCGGCATCGACAGGCGGGATCCGGTGACGAGTCGGGCGACCGGGAGCTCGAAGCGCAGCGTCTTCCCGGGGTTGATGGTTTCGTCGCCGAGCGTGACCGGCGCATTCGCCTCAGTCGTCACCGATGGCCCGCTTCTGCTTCCTTCTCCCCGGCTTCGTGACGTTGTCCTCGATGAAGCGGATCACCGAGCCTGCGACATCGGCCTGGCTCGATTTCTCGATGCCCTCGAGGCCGGGGGAGGAGTTGACCTCGAGGACCACCGGTCCTCGCTCGGCCTGCAACATGTCGACGCCTGCCACGTTGAGGCCCATCGTCTTGGCTGCTTTCACCGCAGTGGCGCGCTCTGACGGGGTGAGTTTGATCTGCTCGGCGGTTCCACCTCGATGGAGGTTCGACCGGAAGTCGCCGGGAGCCCCGGTTCTCCGCATCGAGGCGACGACGCGGCCTCCGACGACAAATGCCCTGATGTCGGCGCCCTTCGATTCCTTGATGAACTCCTGAACGAGAATGTTGGCGTCGAGTTGGCGGAAGGCTCCGATCACCGACTCAGCGGCCTTCCGGGTCTCTGCCAGCACGACTCCGAGGCCCTGGGTGCCCTCCAACAGCTTGACCACCACCGGGGTTCCGCCGACGAGTTCGAGGAGCCCGGCGATGTCCTGGGTGGCATGGGCGTATCCGGTCACCGGGAGTCCGACTCGTGCCCTGGCGAGGAGCTGGAGAGAGTGGAGCTTGTCCCGCGATCGGGTGATCGCCTGCGACGGGTTGACCGAGTAGACGCCCATCATCTCGAACTGTCTGACGACCGCAGTGCCATAGAAGGTGTACGACGCCCCGATCCGGGGAATGATGGCATCGAAGCGAACCTCATCGCCCCGGAACAGAACTCGAGGCTTGGCGGACGTGATGTCCATGTAGCTACGGAGATAGTCGAGCACGTGCACGTCGTGGCCTCGGGCTTCGGCCGCCTCGACGAGTCGCTTCGTCGAGTACAGGTTGCGGTTCCTCGAGAGGATTCCAATCTTCATGTCGTCTCCGTTGTTGGGGTCGGGGGCTCGCCGACCAGATAGGACCGACCTGCGTCGACGAGGAATCGCCGGCGGATGGTCTGTCGCCCGAGCAGCATCGGCAAGCCCATTTCGTCGCGTCCGCGTCAGTGTGATCTCAGCTCCGAACACATGGGCGCCGATGGCGATCGTGGTGGCGATGACGAGTCTGTCCTCGACCGTCCCGCTGGAGCTCTTGATGGTTCGCTCGTCCACCACTGCGGCCTCGGTCACGAACGCAAGGCCGGGTTGCTTGTGTTCGGGGTGGACTGCGAATCTGGCGAACGTGGTGCCGTCGCGTTCGAACGTCTCGAGGCCGAAGGCATGCAGGGCGGCGGTCCGCGCTCCGGTGTCGATCTTGGCGCGCAGCGGCGGAACCCCGAGATCAGGGAGTCCCACCCACTCCCTCCATCCGATCACCGGCAGCTGCTTGCGTGTTCGCTTCTTGCTAGTCGCCATCGGAGGGGTTCCGATCGAGGTGTTTCATGCGGTCGTGATGATCGTGCACGTCACACACGTTACGGTCAGGCGTCATGGCATACGACGTCGACGAGCTCCGGTCCCGATTTCCCGCATTGCGCTCGAGCGACGCCGTCCATCTCGATGGCCCGGCCGGGACCCAGGTCCCGGACCTCGTCATCCGAGCGGTCACTGATGGTCTCGCTCGGGCCGCTTCGAATGTCGGCGGCGCGTTCCCGGCGAGCCATCACTCCGAGGCGGTCGTCGCTGCAGCCCGCCGCGCCGGGGCCGACCTGCTCGGCGGATCACCCGACGAGATCGTGTTCGGACCCAACATGACGACGCTCACCATGGCGTTCAGCAGGGCGGTGATCAGCTCACTCCGGCCCGGCGATCGGATCATCTTGACCAGGATCGACCACGACGCCAATGTCGCACCATGGCTGCTGGCGGCTGCCGACGGCGGCATCGAGGTCGATTGGCTCGACATCGACCCGGATACGGTCAGCCTCGACATCGGTTCCCTCGCCGCCTTGGTGAGGCCAGAGACGAAGCTGTTGTGTATCTCCGGTTGTTCGAATGCATTCGGGACCGTCACCGATCTGGCCCGAGTGGTCGCGGCGCTCGACGGAACCGGGGTGCGCACCTATGTGGATGCCGTCCACTTGGTGCCGCACGAGCGCGTCGATGTCGCGTCGCTCGGCGTCGACGCCCTGGTGTGCTCGGGTTACAAGTTCTATGGGCCCCATGTGGGAATGCTGTGGGCGCGGAAGGATTGGCTCGACGAGTTGGAGCCCTACAAGGTTCGCCCTGCCCCCTCGGAGGCGCCCGGCAAGTTCGAGACCGGCACTCCGTCGTTTGCGCTGCTGTCGGGTCTCGTCGCTGCCATCGATCATCTCAGCTCGCTCGGGGAGGGCGTTGACAGGCTGGAGACGATTGGACGGCGCATTCGCTGCGATCAGGGAGCACGAGGCGTCGCTCGGAGACCGGTTTCCTCGCGTCGATCCCACGCTCCGTCACGGTATGGGGTCGCCAGTCGATGGAAGGCCGCGTTGCGACCTTCGCCATCTCGGTGCAGGGTCGCACGGCGGGCGAGGTTGCCGCAGACCTCGGCTCTCACGGTATCGCCGTCTGGGCCGGCCATTACTACGCCGTCGAACCGATGCGGCGGTTGGGCCTGCTCGAGAGTGGCGGGCTGGTCAGAATCGGCTTCGTCAACACCACAACGACCAGCGAAGTCGACCGATTGGTCGAGCGGCTGTCTGCATTGTGACGTACGACGGCTCGCTGGTCTTCCTGTCGGTCGACGATCTGGAGCTGTCATCCCGGTTCTATCGGTCGCTCGGACTCGAGGTCCTCGTGGATCAGCGCTCCTGTCACGTTCTCGGCGAGGGCGACACGATGATGGTCGGTCTCTGCGGAGGACGGACGCCGTCACCTGATGGGGTGATCGTGACGCTCGTCACCCGCGATGTCGAGCGGGTGTGTTCTCGGCTCGAGTCTCAGGGGATCAGGTTCGAGCAAATGCCGCGCTACAACCCGGAGTACCGGATCACCCATGCGTTGCTCCGAGATCCGGACGGGTATCTCGTGGAGATTCAGCGCTTCGAGACCTGATGTGTGCGCCATGTTCAAATCTGAGTCTTGACGTATAAGGTTTATTGATGTATACATAGGGTATGTACTCAGTGAAACGAGTACGCCAATCGACACGACAAAAGGAGCGATCACATGTTGATGCGTTTCGACCCATTTTCCGATTTCGACCGGCTGTCCCGTCAGTTGATGAACCAGAGCGGGTACAAGGCCTTCATGCCGGTTGACGCCTACCGCAAGGATGACAGACTCTGGCTGCACGTCGATCTGCCGGGGGTCGATCAGGACTCGATCGACCTCGAGATCGAAAAGAACACGCTCACGATCACTGCCGAGCGGGCATGGCACGCCGACGACGACATGACCGTGCTCATGAACGAGCGGCCACAGGGTGCCTTCTCGAGGCAGTTCTTCCTCGGCGAGGGCCTCGACGCCGACTCGATCGAAGCTGGCTATGACGCCGGAGTCCTGACGATCTCGATCCCGGTCGCCGAGAAGGCGAAGGCGCGGAAGATCACGATCGGCGCTACCGATCGGGTGCTCACCAGCTGAGCCGACGCCATTCGCGAATTCGGACGCCCGGACCGCCTCAGGTCCGGGCGTCTTTCCTCGCGGTCCCGAGAATTCGGCCGCGTCCGAGCCGAAGAGCAACGATCATCCGACCATGGGACAGACCGATGATGCCTTCGGGGAAGCGCTGCTCGACCGTTTGCGGGGCGGCGATGGGGCCCACGTCGTGGAGCGCGACGACGGGTTGTTGTTGGCCTTCCCCGGAGTCGACCAATACTTCGGCGGGGCCGACTCCTTCGCCATGGTCGAGTTGGCCGCCCTCGGTCTGCTGCGCGGCGACGTCCTGGACATCGGAGCCGGCGCCGGGAGGTTCTCGCTCGCCGCCCAGGCGCTGGGTCATCCCGTGACCGCGCTGGACGATTCCGAGGGAGCAGTGGAGGTGTGTCGGGCACGAGGTGTTGCGGACACCGTTCTCTCCTCGTTCCATGCCTTCGATCCCGACATCGGGTATGACACGTTCCTGATGATGGGGCACAATCTCGGTCTGCTCGCCCCCGACCCGGCCCGCGCACTCCAACGGATCCGGTCGATGGCGAATCCCGGTGCTCGGATCGTCGGCACGATGCTGGATCCGTACGCCACCGACGATCCCGTGCATCTGGCGTATCACGCGGCCAACCGGCGTCGGGGACGACGATCCGGCCACGTCGTCTTGCGGGTGAGGCGCAAGAACCTGATCGGGCCCTGGTTCGACTACCTGTACTGTTCCGAGGCCGAGCTCGCCGACATCGCAGCGAGGGCACGCTGGGTGCTCGAGATCATCGAACGCGACGACGTGCGCTACCTCGCAACGCTGGCGATGTCATAAGAACTCCTCCGGCCACGACGCCGACGAACGGCAGGCTCAATGCCACGCCGTTCAGTCCGTCAGCATCGGCGATCCCATTCTTTGCGAGGAGGGCGAGACCCAGTCCGGATGCCACAACCCCGAAGATCGGCTTCCACATCGCCGGAGCGGGCCGAGTGTCGCGGGCCGGACGTTCGAAGCGTCCGAAGACCGCGAGGAACGGAGTCGTTGCGGCGATCATCACCAGGATCCATATCGGTCGGGTGGCCCACCACGAAGGTGTATCGACCGGGTAGCCGAGTCCGTAGCCCCCTGCGCCGAGCGACGCTCCGAGGACTGCGATCATCGCGGTCAAGTGCCACAGGTAGAGCGTCATGATCGATCCACTCACGGCAACCACGCCCATCCACACGCGGACACGCTGGAGGAGTCGTTGCCCGAAGGGCTCGAGGGTCATCGCCAGCCCGAACTGGAACACGGCGAGCGCGACCAAGGTGATCTTTGGAGGGTTGGAGTTGGTCACGGCGGTGGAGTCGACACCAACCATCGCCACCGGGTACGGAAACAACGACACGAGCGCCGCCAACGCCGAGAACCCGCCGAGCCGTCATCGCAGAGCGCGTCGCTGCCCGCCGATTCGGCGATCCGCCCACGCATACCCCAGAAAGTGCACGGCATTCCACACGAACAGGTAGTTGAGCCATCGGACAGGGGTGATTCCGAACCCGAGATTGAGGATGTCGACGATCGCAGCCAGCCCGATCGTTGCGGTGACTGCGCCCCAACCCCACCGCTCCCACAGTCGGAGCGTCAGAGGAGCTAGTGAAACGATCAAGACATAGGTGGCCAGGAACCAGACGGGAACGAGGGCAGCCTGCGAACCCGCCATCAGGATCCCCGGATCGATGTCGTTTTGGAGCGCGATCGCGGCGATACCGGTCCAAACCGCCAGCACGGGCAGCACCGGGAGGATGAGCCGTCGGAGGCGGTCCCGCAACCACGCCGAGTACTCGGTTCCTACCCGTTGAGCGGATCGCCAGCTGCCTGCGTTCGAGAACCCGCCGACGAAGAAGAAGATCGGCATGACCTGGAGGAGCCATGTCGCCCACTGCGCCCACCGGGCCTCGGCGATGAGGTGGCCGACTCGAAGCTCTCCGTCGACGATCTCGGGTCCGGCCATCAGCCAGTGACCGAAGACCACGACGAGGATCGAGGCGGCTCGGAGGAAATCGACGTATCGGTCTCTAGAGGCGGGGGTCTGCTCTGCCAGGGTGCGGGCTCGTGTCATGATGCTCATGTACTCAGGATCGGTGACACCGGCTCTCTGCTCTATCGGGGGATACCCCCGAACACCAGTAGGGGCACCCCTAGGGGGGACATCATGATCGAGGAAGGCGGACCGCAGGTCCACGACGACGCCTACTGCGGCGGCCCTGGGTGGGAGCAGGAAGAGGCAACCGATCATGCCGACTTCCTCGATGGTCCACCGCCCGACATGGTCGATGTCCTCGATGCGGGCGGCAACGTCGTCGCGTGGTGGACCATGGTGTAATTGGCTGAATGGTTGGCGACGATTGTGCACTCGACCCCCGACGCCAAGAACGGCATCCGAGCCGAGGAGAACATGAGTTCGTGCTCGGTCGTCGAAAGAGACGATGATGCGTCACGAGACGATCGGAGCGGATTGACGCTGCGGGCGAATCGTCATCGTGAGTACGAGCGCCAACACCCAAATGAACCCCAGGAGGGCGAGCGTGGCCAGGCCCAGCGCTGAATTCGCTACCAACACGACTGTTGCGACGAGACCTGACCAGCCCAACCAACGCGGTGGCCCGGGTCTACGCCGAGACGGTCGGCTGGCAACCCAATGAGAAGGCCGCCTACTCCGAGGTCATCGCTCGGGGCCGAATTTCCCTCGAGGTGATTGAACGCTGTCTCGCCTGTCGCTCGTTGTCGCAGGATGGGGTACTACGACGAGCCCCATCTTGCACGCGTACTGCGCCGGTACGTCGGACGAACGGCTCAGCAACTCCGTGCAGGCGCTGGGGGTGCGATCGCACTCAATCCCGCTCAGTGCACCACGTCGTAGAGCAGCTTGGTCACACCGTTCGAGTAACTCTCGGATTCCCGGAGCCGGAGCTGACGCTTGTCACGGTCCTTGCGACTGAACAGGCTCTTGCCCGCTCCCAGAAGCACCGGGAAGACCAGGAGGTTGTAGCGGTCGACCAGATCGGCGTCGGAAAGACGGCGGGCCAACTCGGCGCTGCCATGGACGAAGATCGCGCCGTCGTCGCTCTGTTTCAGGCTGGCGACGTCGTCGGTGGATCGCAGGATCGTCGTCGGACCCCAGCCGTCGAGCAGGTCGGGCTCGGTGAGGGTCGATGACAAGACGTACTTTGGGATTTCCCCGTACGCCGCGTGGTCCTCGGAGTCACGCCAGACAGGCGCGAAGGCCTCATAGCTGCGCCGGCCGAACATGAGCGCCGTCGTATCACCGAGTTCCTCGCCCTTGAGCGCGAACGCCTCCGGGACAAACTCAGTGTCCATGACCCACCCGCCGCTGCGATGGCCCTCGGCCGTGCCGCCGGGCGAGTCCACAACCCCGTCGAGGGACATGAAGCATGTGTATACGAGTTCGCGTGCCATACGGACCTTTCTGTGTGTTGCGTAGGCGCTGAGCAGATGCCCGTCGTTCGTACGAGGATAGGCAACAGCCAAGGACCCGTCTTGGACGAAACCGACAGCGCACCGCCGACAAGATGTGCTCCGGATCAATCGTGTCATCCCAGAAGCCAACGGGCCCGCTCGGGAGCTTTCGCTGAAGCCGTTGGTCTGACGAGAGTCGACACAGCGTTCGGGTAGTCGGATCGCCCGGCCGCAGACCGACTGCGAATGTCGCGAAACCTCGGGGTCGGCGTATCCGGACGGCATTCGCCTCGATGACGGCGCCGACATTGCCAGTATTGGCGGCCCCCGTCCAGCCCGGACCCAACGGCCACTGTGAACGTTGTCCCGCCAATGTCGGCGATTGTCAGGGTGCGATCTCGACCTCGTCGATGACGCCCAGCTGCTGGTCGATCGCGCGCACATCGAGATGGTCTTGCCATACGGCGATATCGAGGAAGTGATAGGTCGACCATGCCGCCACCGCAAAGTTGGCAAGGTGGGCTGCTCGGAGCTTGGCCGCCCCACCGGAGACGATATACGTCACGCCGTTGATGGTCTTGGTTCGCTGATAGTCGTGATCGTGGCCGGCGAGCACGAGCTGAACGCCGTACTTCTCGAACAGAGGAGAAAAGGCGCTCCGGACTCGGAGATCCGAACCGTGCCAACCACCGGAGTACGGGGGGTGATGCAGAAGAGCGATCTTCCACCGCGAGGCCGACGTCCGAAGCGTTTCGGTCAGCCACGCCAACTGGCCGGCATCGTCGGGACGGTTGGAGTCGAGTGCCACGAATTGCACATCACCGAATGTGACCGAGTACCAGGGTCCCGGCATGCCAAGCGCGGCGGCCTGAGCGTCACCGAACCCACTGTCAACGTCATGATTTCCGAGAACAGGCACCAAATCTGTGCCGTTGTCCAGGACGTCTGCGAAAGGATCGAAGAGGCTGCGATCAACCATGGCCGGATTGCCGTCTTCGTAGACATTGTCTCCTAGCAGCAGCAGGGCCGTGTACTCGACGCCTCCTTCGAGTTGAGAAATCGCCGCAGCGGTCGCAGCCTCCGCGGCGCCGCCCGTCCCGATGTCACCTGCCACGGCGAATCGCATGGGCACCTGATCAGATTCGAACTGATCGCGCGAGTCCGGAGGGACTGCGAGAGCCAAGGTCGTCGGTGTGCCCGTGTGCGACTTCAGGTCATACGCGACTCGATGACGGACATCAGCACGGGCAAGAAGCAAACCACTAGACATCAGCAACAAGAGCGCGGCCACTCCAACCGGCTTGGACCATGATCGGAGCCGATGCCCTGTTCGCGGCAGCTTCTGAACCCACGATCCCAGTATGGGGTATGCGACCGGCTAATCAATTTGTGCCTGTCGTCTGCATCGAGTGAGACAGCCTCATCCCAGCTCCGATTCGCGCGTCTGATCCTCTTCTTTCCGCCGTTCGCCGCTGGGATCGTCGACCGCCGATTGCGAGCTGTTCGCCTCGACGTCCGGGATACCATCGTGCCATGGACAATCGAGGTGCGGATCGGTGTGTACGGCGTGTGTTTCGATGCCGAACACGTGTTGCTCACCCAATTGTGGGACCGCGATCCCGCTCCGGGACGATGGACGCTTCCGGGCGGTGGCATGGAGTTTGGGGAGGAACCGCGGGAGACACTGGTTCGCGAGTTCTACGAAGAGACCGGTCTGGTACCCGACATCGGTCAGGTGGTCGACATCCTGTCCTTCCTTCCTCGGCCCGACTTCCACGTGATTCAGATCATCTATGAAGTAGCTGCGAGCGGTGAGCCTCGGGTGATCGAGGAGGATGGGAGCACGGTCGACGCACGGTGGATCTCAACGGCGACGCTCGACGATCTCCCGACCGTCCGTCTCGTCGATCACGTCCGTCGGATCGGAGCCTGGTGAGCGCCGGATCTGCGAGGCGCCATCCCGACTACCGATTCGGTGCGGGTTCCGTCACCATGTTGGCGTGAAGCACGTCGATCATCGCCATCATCGGAGCCGGTCCCGCCGGCGCGGCCACGGCGATTCGGGCCGCGCGTTCAGGCGTTGACGTCGTGATGTTCGACAAGGCGCCGTATGGCCGTGACAAGGTGTGCGGCGACGGGTTGACGCCTCGAGCGGTCGGTGCGCTCAACGAACTCAAGATCGACATGTCAGACGCCCATCAGATCGCCGGCCTACGGATGATCGCCAACAAGACGGTTCGCGAGCTTGCGTGGCCGGCTACTAGTCGCTTTCCTGCCCATGGTGCCGTGTGGCCCCGCCGCCGACTCGACAAGGCACTCGCAGACGCGGCTGATGCTGCCGGAGCCGACATCGTGTGGGAGACCGAAGCCATCCCGCGGTTCGATGGCGATCGGGTCGTCGGGGTCGACGCAGGCGGAGAGCGGTGGAGTGCGAAGATGGTCGTGGCAGCGACAGGCGCTCCGGGTGCCGTCGCCCGCATGCTCGGAGCGATGAAAGTCGAAGGCGAACCGTACGGAATCGCCATCCGATCCTATGTGGAGAGCCCGCGCCACGACTTCGAGACATCTGGAGGCGACGCTCACGATGCGCGACGCCAACGGGAGCTCGGTACCCGGATTACGGCTGGCTGTTCCCTGTCGGCGACGGCACGGTCAATATCGGCGTCGGTGCCCTCTCGACGATGAAGGGATACAAGAGACTCAACCTCAACACTCTTCTGGATCTCTACCACTCCCAGGTCGAGGAGTCCTGGCAGCTCGGACCGTATCTCGAGCGACCGCGGGCGTGGCGGCTCCCGATGAGCGCCAATCGGCGGTCGGGTCCGGGCTGGGTGGCGATCGGCGATGCCGCCGGGCTCGTCAACCCCATGAACGGCGAAGGGCATCGACTACGGCTTGGAGTCGGGAATGCTCGCTGCGGATCTGTTCGTGGACGACCCCGACTCGGCGCCCGAACGCTACGACGTGCTGGTCGGTGAGCAATTCGACAGCTTCCTCCGCACCGGGCGTCGCTTTTCGTTCCTCATCGGTCACCCGTGGATCCTCAATGCTGGGCTGCGTCTCGCGGTCGGTACCCAGGCCATCGCCAACATCACCCTGCAGGTGATGGGGAACCTCGTCGACTCGAAGACCCCGGGGACTGCTGGAACCGTTCTCACCGCTGCCGACCGGACGCTCGCCGCACTCGATCCGATTCTTCGTCGAACCCGAGCCTGACGGCAGGGTTCGACCACCGCACATCGAAGTGCAGCGGGTCAGGCGATCTGGTCGAGCACGAAGGAGAGAATCAATGCCTCCTCGCGCCAGGAGTCGTAGCGCCCAGACGGGCCGCCGTGGCCCGCCCCCATGTCGGTCTTCAACAGGAGCGGTCCCCGGGAGCCGGCGACATCGCGGAGCTTCGCCACCCACTTGGCCGGTTCCCAGAACGCCACGCGAGGATCATTGATCCCGGCGGTCACGAGGAGCGCTGGGTAGTCGGTGGCGCGGACGTTGTCGTACGGGGAGTAGGAGCGCATCCACTCGTACTGCTCGGGGTCGTGGGGGTTCCCCCACTCCTCCCATTCGATCACTGTCAGGGGGATGGTCTCGTCGAGCATCGTGTTGATCACGTCGACGAATGGAACCTGAGCTACGACGGCTGCAAAGAGATCGGGGCGCAGGTTCATGACCGCACCCATCAGGAGGCCACCGGCACTGCCACCGCGTGCCGCGAGCCTGGCCGGCTCGGTGATCCCCTCGGCGACGAGATGTTCCGCGCACGCGACGAAGTCGGTGAAGGTGTTCATCTTGTTCGCCATCTTTCCGTCCCGGTGCCACAGTTTGCCCATCTCTCCACCACCGCGGATGTGAGCAATGGCGAAGATCACCCCACGGTCGAGGAGCGACAATCGGGCAGTAGAGAAGTACGGATCCATTGGTGCTTCGTACGACCCGTAGCCGTACAAGAGGAGTGGCTTGGGCGAGGTGGTGTCGAGGTCGACCCTCCGAACCAGACGAGATGGGGATGCGGGTTCCGTCGGCCGCCACTGCCCACTCCCGGCTGGACACATAACTCGCCGGGTCGTAGTCGCCGAGTACCGGGGTCTGCTTCACGAGGGTTCGTTCGTGCGAGACGAGGTCGATGTCGACGATCCGGGTCGGGGTCACCATCGACTGATATGCCACCCGCAGCACGGACGTATCGAACTCGAGATTGCTCGACGGGCCCACCGTGTAGATCGCCTCATCGAATGTGATGGCTGCTCGCCCACCATCGCGATCGATCACGTCGATCGAGCGCAGCCCGCGATCCCGGCCGAAGACGACGAGATGATCAGCGAGCGGGAGAACCCCGTTGACCTTGCGTCGCCCGTCGTGTGCAACGAGCTCGGTTTCCGCTCCGGTGGCTGTGTCCACCGAGACCAACCGGCCGTTCGGGGCGTCCTCATTGGTGACGATGAGCCATGAACCGTTGCGGTGTTCGACGTGGTACTCGACATCCTGCTGTCTGGGAAGCACCTCCGCGAAGGAACCGGTCGGGTCGTCTGCAGGAAGAGACCAGGCGCTCGACGTTTCCGACGAACTCGCCGAGACGATCAGTTGGGCATGGTCGTTGGTGGCTCCGATCGACAGGAACATCCGTTTGTCCGGTTCTTCGACAACCACGACGTCCTCGGACGGATCGTGGCCGATCTCGTGGCGCCAGACCGTGTCGGGGCGGTGGGTGGCGTCGACAGTCGTGTAGAACACGTATCGCTCGTCGTTCGACCAGGCTGTCGAGTAGTAGGCGCCCTCGATGAGATCCGGGTAGATCGGTGCCCGACTCCAGATCCCGGATGCGCAGCGAGAATCGCTCGCTTCCGTCGTGGTCGACCGACCACAGAGCGAACCGTTGGCTCGGGCTGACGTTGAACGTGCCGAGTCGCGTGTAGTCGTGGCCCGCAGCGATCTCGTTGACGTCGAGGGTCACCTGGTGCTCGCCGTCTGGCCCGCCGTACATCCTGACGAGCGTGGGGTACTGGCTGCCCTCGTGTGTCTCGGATGCGTACCACCAGTCGCCGCGCCGTGCGGGAGCACTGATGTCGTCCTCGAGGACACGGGATCGGATCTCTTCGAAGATCTCTGAGCGAATCGAGGCCAGGTGATCGAGGCTTGCCTCGGTGAATCGGTTCTCGGCTTCCAGGTACGCGATCGTTTCCGGGTTCTCACGATCGCGAAGCCAGGCGTAGTTGTCGATGAACGACTCGCCGTGGAGTTCTCGAGCGACAGGACGTTTTGCAGCGGTCGGTGCATCCATAGAACGCGAGCGTAGGAGGCGCTCACCCGTGTCGTATCCACCATCGACAGACATGGTCCCTACCATCGCCGCGATGGACATCGGTGAATGGATCAGCGGCCAACTCGCAGACCCCGGGCGCATACTGCAGACGCTCTTCGTGGTCGCGGTGCTCGTGGTCATTCGCTGGCTGGTGCTGCGCGCCGTCCATGCCCGGCTCGAGGACTCAGCTTCCTACTTCAGAACGCGGAAGTGGCTGGCATATTCGACGTTTGGAATCGGGGCGTGGTTGTCCGTCGGGATCTGGACCGAGCGGGGGACGAGCCTCGGGACCTACCTCGGGATTCTCTCAGCCGGTATTGCCATTGCTCTCGCCGACGTGCTCGAGAACATGGCTGGTTGGGCGTTCATCGTGCTCAGGCGGCCGTTCAAGGTCGGCGACCGGATCGAAATCGAGGGTCGAGGGGGCGACGTCGTCGACATCAGGGTGTTTCGGTTCACGATGCTCGAGATCGGCGGGTGGGTGGATGCCGACCAGTCGACTGGCCGGTTGGTGCACGTGCCGAATGGAAAGGTCTTCTCCGAGCAGGTCATGAACTACACGGAGGGTTTTCCGTACATCTGGGACGAGATCGGCGTCATGGTCACCTTCGAGTCGGATTGGCGCAGAACCGAAGAGATCCTTGCGGCAGCCCTGTCGGACCATGCACCCAATACGACTGATGGGACGATCGCAAAGGCGATCCGCCAGGCGGCTCAGCAATACCTGATCCGGTACACGCACCTGTCGCCCAACACCTACGTCGACGTCAAGGACTCGGGAGTGATGATCCGCGGGAGGTATCTGGTGCCTGCCCGGCAGCGTCGCTACGTGACTGACAAGTTGTGGAGGGCGATTCTGGAGGCGTTCGATGCCGAGCCGACGGTGGATCTCGCCTACCCGACAACTCGAACCGTGTTCACCGACCGCCTCCGCTTCGATGCGATCCCACGGTCGGACGAGGGCTGACACCCGGATCCCACGTGAGGTCGGTGACTGGTTTCGCCAGCCCACCGTTGTGGCCGTGGATCCCCGGTCGCGGCAGCGCGATGCGATAGCGTGATGTCGCCCAATGACCTCGCTGTTCTCCATCGTTCCGGCAGGATCCGACTCGATCGATCTCCCAACGCTCGAAGAGGCCGCGTTCAGGGGCGATGTGCTGATCGACTGCCTGACCGACGAGGAGCTGTACTGGCTCAGACGCGGAACGACCTCGGTCGATCCGGCGATGGACGAGCCGTACCTGGCCACCCTCGATGAACAATCCCGGCAGGTGGCTACGGATTCAGGGCTTCGGTCGCTGATTGCCAAGGGCATGGTGGACATCGACCCAGACGACGCCGACTACCTCGAGTTCATCGGTGCGTACGCCGTCCTCGCCGATCTCCGCCGATCGGCTTCCAAGATGACTCGGCTGCGGCTGGACGTGCCGGGCGAGGAGTCCGTTCGGTACGCGTTCTCCTCGATCACCGATGGCCTGATTCTGACCGAGGAGGTGTCCGACGGAGGTTTCCACGACTTCATCCTGCAGAGCCCTGCGTCCGCCTCGATCTCGCTTGCGTCGATCTTCGATCGCCACGGGACGGCTCTGCAGTCGTCCCGCTCTGCGATCAGGGCGGTTGCCCGGGAGGATCTCTCTCCGAGCCCGGACGAACTCGCCACGTCCGCGCTGCACACGGTGCTGGTTCGGCTGACCGTCGACGGAGTCGTCGACCGTACGCTCACGATCCATGGAACGCAGCTCGGGGTGTTCGTCGCCTGGCACGCAGACGGCGATCGCCCTCACGCGAGGGTGCAGCTCGGGCGGTCCGACCTCGAATCGCTCGCGTTTGACTTGATCATGGGGGAGTGGCCCTCACTCTGATGGGAGAGCGGGTGTGTCGGGTCAGCGACAGTCGGCGGATGAAACGAGCACCGGTCTGCGTTGGACGAGCTGACCGCAGCGTCGGAGCGACGGGCTGACACCGGTCAAGGAGACGGAATGCACAGGGACACCAAACGGAACGAACTGAGATCGATCCCTGACTGGCTGATCGGGCTGGTCATCGCGATCGTTGTGGTCGTCAGCGTGGCCGTCTACCTCCGTTCGATCGGTGCCGGCGACGACCCGGCGTTCGAAGTCGACACCACCGAATCACGTGCCGGCGACGAATCCGGTTCTGCTGGGATCTCGTTCGCGTTGTGGGATGGATCCGAGGCGGTCCTCGCTGACTTCGACGGGCCGCTCGTCCTCAATTTCTGGGCTTCATGGTGTCCTGCGTGCGTGGCGGAACTCCCGGACTTCGAGGCCGTGAGCAACGAGGTGCTCGAGGGCGTGACCTTCATCGGGATGAATGTCCTCCCGGACGATCGGGAGGCTGCCGATCGCATGATTTCGCAGTCTGGTGTTGACTATCAACTGGCTCGGGACGAGGGAGGCGAGCTGTACACGTCCTTCGGAGCGATCGCCATGCCGACGACCGTCTTCATCGCCGAGGACGGAACCGTGCTCGAGGTCCACTCGGGAGCGCTGTTCGAGCAGGATCTTCAGGACCTGCTCGGAGAACTCTTCGGGGTGTGAGGTGAGTGGCCTCCGGCCCTCGGTCTTTCGAGAAGCCGCGGGATCGAGGGCCGCCCTGGTCGCCATCGCCATCAGCCAACCATCTCGGCCACATGTGGGAGCTCTACGCACTATGGACGTGGACGGCGGCCCGACAGTTGCCGCAAGAGCACGCTTGAGAACCCGCCATCGGCGATATCCTCGTCACGACCGACAGGAGAAGCCATGAGAGAAGCCGTCATCGTCTCGACAGCACGAACCCCGATCGGCAAGGCCTATCGGGGGCTCTTCAACGACACCGAGGCGCCGACGCTCGGCGCGCTCGCCATCGAGGCCGCAGTGACCCGGGCAGGCGTCGATCCCGCCGAGGTCGACGACGTGATCATGGGTTGCGCCATGCAGCAGGGAACGCAGTGGCCCAATATCGCCAGGCTCGCATCGCTGGCCGCAGGACTGCCCACCTCGGTGGCGGGAATGTCGATCGATCGCCAGTGCTCCTCGGGTCTGATGGCCGTCGCGACCGCAGCCAAACAGATCGTCATGGACGGAGCCCCGGTGGTGGTGGCGGGTGGCCTCGAGTCGATCAGCCTGGTGCAGAACGAACACATGAACGTGTTCCGTGGCGCAGATCCCAACCTTCTCGAACTCCATTCCGACGCGTACATGCCGATGATCGACACGGCCGAGGTCGTGGCAGACCGGTATGGAGTCAGTCGAGAGTCGTGTGACGAGTACGCGCTGCAGTCGCAGATGCGAACGGCTGCTGCCCAAGAGAGTGGACTGTTCGATGAGGAGATCATCGAGGTCACGGTCACCAAGGCCGTCGTGAACCGCGAGACCGGCGAGGTCGCCAAACTCGAGCAGACCCTGAAGCTCGATGAGGGCAACCGGCCCGGGACGACGCTCGATGCGCTGTCATCTCTGGTCCCGGTCCGTGGGGAGGGCATGAACGTGACCGCAGGGAATGCGAGTCAGCTGTCGGACGGCGCTGCGGCTCTCGTGTTGATGGAGGCGGCAGATGCGGACCGTCGGGGCCTCGAGCCGCTCGGGTATTACCGAGGTATGGCCGTTGCCGGGGTGAAACCAGACGAGATGGGGGTCGGACCCGTGTATGCCGTGCCGAAGCTGCTGGAGCGCAACGGTCTGTCGATCGAGGACATCGATCTCTGGGAGTTGAACGAGGCGTTCGCGGTCCAGACGCTGTACTGCCGCGACGAACTCGGAATCGACAACGAGATCTACAACGTCAACGGCGGCGCAATCTCGATCGGTCATCCCTATGGGATGAGCGGCGCCAGGATGGTCGGCCATGCCTTGTTGGAGGGCAAGCGTCGTGGCGCGAAGTACGTCGTGGTGACGATGTGCATCGGAGGTGGCCAGGGCGCCGCCGGGCTGTTCGAGGTTGCGTGAACCGGTTCGGCCTCAGGCCTCGACGATCACCTTGGCGCGCATCCACGGGTGTGGAGTACACGCATACTCGAACTCGCCCGGTGTGTCGAACGTCACGGCGAACGTCTCTCCCTGAGCGAGGAACCCGGAGTCGAACGAGCCATCGGCGGCAGTGACCGTATGCATCTGGTCGTCCTGGTTGAGCCAGGTCACCACCGTGCCGACGGGAACCCTCAAGACGTTGACCGAGAAGTCAGGGATCGACTCTTCATCGGCGAACTCGTCGTCGGCCGGCTGCTCCTGGAATTCCCAGGATCCCGGCAGGATGTCGACGACCTGCCCGGTCACGGCCGGCTCGTCGTCGGCAGGTACCTCGTCGCCAAATGCCTCGAACAGCTCGGTGTCTGGGTCGCCGATCACCGACACGATGCCGATGGCGCCCTTGTCGAATGCGCGGGTGAGGGCGTGATCGACGAGGATGATGTTGGATGGGACCCTCCCCACCAGATCCACCACCACACCTCCGCCTGCAGGAACGAGCGTCGTCTGCGAGCCCCGGAGTGGCTCGTTGAGGAGCGCTCCCTCGGGCCAGACCGCATCCCAGTGTGACCCGATCGGATGGAAGTTCGAGTCGAGATTGAGTCCGGCGTTGATGAAGTAGATCCGAGCCCGGTCTCCGACGTCGATGCTGAGAGCGTTGTCACCCGTCAGCGCCCCCTTCGACCCGTTGAACACGACCATCGTCGGGCTCTCGTCGGTCATTGCTGACCGGTCGAGCTCTGCCACCGCGTCCTCGGCACCGGTGAGGTAGTACTCGGATTGCACCACGTAGAACTCGGCGTCCGCCGCAGGGAGCGGTGTGGCAGGATCGACGAGGATGCCTCCGTACATGCCGTGTGCGAGGTGGGCGGGCACGTCCCCGGATGCACAGTGGTACATGAACATCCCTGGATACAGCATCCTGGCTTCGATGACCGCGGTCTCGCCCGGGGCGACGGTCGTGTCGGCGGCTCCTCCACCCTGGCCAGTCACGGCATGGAAGTCGACGTTGTGAGCCCGAAGATTGGTTGCTGGGTTGCTGATGATGAAGCGCAGGACATCACCGACGCGAGCTCGCACCATCGGTCCCGGCGTGCCGGAGAACGTCTGATCGTCTCCCGCAATGCGGAATCCCCAGGTCTCGAATTCGGTCGCTGCATCCGGATCGATCGTTTCAACCTGTTCGACGACTTCGAATTCGACCTCGACGATCGCCTGGAAGGTGCGTTGCGGCGCTGCGGGGACATTCGGTGCGTAGCTGACGGGGGTGCCATCGGCGAGGGGCAGTTGGGCTTTGGGCGTCAGCTCGGGGAGGATGTCGTCGAATGCGATCGGACCGCTCGAGGGGGCGACAGTGGCGGAAGGAGCGTCATCGAGGGGAGGGGGCACGGAGGGGTTCGACGGTGTCTCGACCGAGGCGAGCTGCTGATCGACGAGGGCCGACACGGTCGCCTGGTCGACGCTGTCGTGATCCGCGAGCAGTATCAGTCCTGCTATTCCGATGACGGTGGCACCCACTGCAATCAACAGGGTCACCACGAGAACCGATCCCATCGTGAAGTGGGGGTGGTTGGGGACTCTGTCCGGCTGCTGCTGGTCCTGTTGTGGTCGGCGCGCGGTCGTCGTCATCGGGTTACCTCCGGGTGGCGTTGTCGAGCAGTGGTGTGTGGGCGAGAGTGTCGGTGAGCGATCCTCGTGCGGAGACCCATGCGTCGTGCATCGCGCACAGCTCCTGGCGCGGGCATTCGGCATCCTGGAGCACGCATCGCCCGTCGTCGGTCGGACCCTCGACCGTCTCGATCACATCGAGGATGCTCAATCCCGTCGGGTCGACCCCAAAGCGATACCCGCCACCCGGGCCACGGCTCGACGTGAGGATCCCTGCTTGGACGAGCGGATTGAGGATCTGGGTGAGAAAGCCGCTGCTGGTTCCGAGTCGTTCGGCCAGTTCGCGGCTGGGGGCATCGTCGAGGTCGGCGAGATGGCGCAGGGCCTGAACGGCGAGGTCCGTGCGATCGAGGATGGTTAATTTCATAGTGTCAAACTAGGAAAATGGTCATCTCTCGGAACAGAGTCGAAAGTCCCGGATTGGTAGCCTCGGCCGCACCGTTCGCCACAGGGATCAGATCATGCAAGCGCTGTTGTGCACCGAACTCGGCCCGGCCTCTCGGCTCTCTGTCGAGGAGGTCGATGATCCGGTTCCGGGGCCCGGCGAGGTCGTCGTGGATGTCGCCGCGGCGGGCCTCAATTTCCCGGACACGCTCATCATCGAGGGCGCCTACCAGTTTCGACCCCCGTTGCCATTCTCGCCTGGAGGCGAAGCGGCAGGGGTCGTATCGGCGATCGGGGACGGGGTCGACCGGATCTCGGTCGGCGATCGCGTCATCGCCATGTCCGTCTACGGCGCCTTCGCAGCCAAGTGGTGCGTCCCCGCATCATCGGTGATCCCTGTGCCCGAGGGATTGGACCTCGTCGCGGCTGCCGGGTTCGCATTGACCTACGGGACGGCCTATCACGCTCTCACAGATCGTGCCAGGCTGCAGTCAGGAGAAACGGTGTTGGTGCTCGGAGCGTCCGGCGGTGTCGGCAGCGCAACCATCGAACTCGCTCGGCACTTCGGAGCCACCGTGATCGCGGCCGCATCGACTGCCAGCAAACTCGAATTCTGCCAACAACTCGGCGCTGATCATCTCATCAACTATGTCGACGAGCCACTCAGGGAGCGCCTTCGGGATATCACCGGCGATCGCGGTGTGGATGTCGTATTCGACCCGGTGGGCGGGACATTCACGGAGGCAGCGTTCCGGTCGCTTGGATGGGACGGTCGGCACCTCGTCGTCGGTTTCGCCGGAGGTGACATCCCGTCACTTCCAGTCAATCTGGCGCTTCTCAAGGGGGCCGCGCTGGTCGGCGTGTTCTGGGGGAGATCACTCGAAGAGGAGCCGGAGCGAGCGCAGGCAAACTTCGTCGATCTCGCTCGTCTCAGCCAGGAGGGCGTGATCCGGCCTCGAATCTCGCAGCGTTTCCCGCTCGAACGGTACGAGGAGGCGTTCGCCGTGTTCGAGAACCGCACGGTGATGGGCAAGGCGGTATTCGAACTCGGTTGACGAGAGTCAATCGGTGGTGGAATCCCTCGTTGCGCGGAGCGCTGCAGCGCCGAGCGCCGTGAGGCCCGTCCGGATTCCCGTCAGGATGTCGGCGTCTATGCCGGTGTGGGAAAGCTCGGCCGCCTGGGCGGCGATGACCGGCGGAGGCTTGACCGAATGGAGCTCCTGGGGGCTTGGGGACCTCAGCGACGATCTCGATCCCTTTGACCTCGATCTCGGACTCATCCGGGCGCCCTGGCTCGGAGTCGGCCACATCCACTGTCGGCTCCGATGAGGTGTTCTTCTTCTTCTTCTTCTTCTTCTTCTGAGCGGTCGTCGGTCGGCTCCGACGGCTGATCATCGTCCTTCGGAGTCGTTGTCTCTGGCTGCTCCTCTGAGTCGTCATCCGGAGGGATCCGCTCGCCGCTGGTCGGCTCTGCAAGGGCCTGAGACATGGCATGAACGGTGGCAGACGGGGCGATCCAGGCTGCAGTGGCTCCGGCCAGCGTCCCCGTGCGGAGTATCTGGCGACGGGTCAGACCGGGGTGCTCTTCCATGGGATTGACACTACGAACGGCTGCGCTCGGTGTCACTAGGTCGATCGAACGCTTTGCGTCAGTCGGCGGAGCGTCCGGCGAGTTGGTCGTTGAGCTTCTGCATACCGCCGATCCATCGGTCGTAGTCGCCGGCTTTGTTCTGGAAGTACGTCGCAACCTCGGGATGGGGAAGGATGAGGAAACGCTCCGCTGCGAGGCCGTCGATCACCGCATCGGCGACGTCGGTGGTCGTGACCGCAATGCTGCGGACCCATTCCTGGCTGGCGGCATCGGCGAAGGCGTCGAGCATGGGTGTCTCGACGAATTGCGGGCACAATGCCGACACGCCGATTCCCTGTCGTCCGTAGGTGACTGCCACCCACTCGGCCAGCGCCAATGCCGCGTGTTTGGTCACGGCGTAGGGGGCCGCACCGATGTTGGTCAGCAGGCCGGCTGCCGAGACGGTCGAGAGGATGTACCCGGATCCGTGAGCAAGCATCCCGGGGAGCGCCGCACGTATCGCAAACACGTGGGACATCACATTGACCTCCCACGTCCGTTGCCACGCTTCGGTGGCGACATCGACACTCCCTCCTGTCGCGATCCCCGCATTGTTGACGAGCAGCCCGATCGGACCATGGCTGCTCTCGGTCGACTCGATTGCATCGCCGACCGCGTCCTCGTCGGTGACGTCGAGTTCCATCGGCACGCCTCCGATCGTGTGTGCGACCCGCTCTGCGCTGGCTCCGTCGAGGTCGGTCACGATCACGGATTGGGCGCTCTCGGCGGCGAACCGTTCTGCCAGCGCCGCTCCGATACCGCTGCCGGCTCCTGTGATGAAGACCACTTGGCCCTCGACTCTCATTTCGACCACCTCGCCTCGACGCTTCGACGCTAGCCACAGGGGTCGATCGCCGAACCGCGTATGCTCCGGCTATCAGCGATCGGGAGCATCCACATGCCCAGCTTCGACATCGTGTCCGAAGTCGACCACCAAGAGGTCACCAATGCGGTGGATCAGGCGAGACGCGAAGTCGGCAACCGGTACGACTTCCGGGGGACCGACACCGAGATCGACCTGTCTGACGATCAGATCTCGATCGAGTCCGCTTCAACCGGAAGGGTCGAGGCGGCGATCGAGGTGCTCGAGCAGAAACTCGTTCGGCGCAACGTGTCGCTCAAAGCGATCTCCGGTGGGGAGATCAAGCCGGTCGGGGGAGCGCGATCGAAAGCGGTGTTCCAGCTCAACCAAGGGATCGAGTCCGATGCAGCCAAGGATCTGTCGAAGCGGATCCGGGACACCAAGTTGCGAGTTCAGGTCCAGATCCAGGGCGACCAGCTGCGCGTCACCGGCAAGAAACGCGACGATCTCCAGGAGGTCATCGCAGCGGTGAAGGAGATCGACTTTCATCTCCCGCTCCAGTTCACCAACTTTCGCGATTGAACCATCCGTCTGGTGGTGACAGGTGACCGAGGACGCATTCGACGAGCAACATCTTGCATGGATCGCCCGGTCCTTCGGTCGACCCGACTATCTGCCATTGGTGGCCGAAGACCTCAAACTGCTCTCGGACACCGCCGAGACCCTGAGCAAGTACCCCGGCACGCACCTGTTCAAGGAGGGGGAGACGGCGGCGGCCATCTACCTCATCGAGGCGGGCGAGATCGACATCTATCGGACCTCCTTCTCTACCAAGCGAGTCATCAGTCGGGTGGGCCCGGGTTCGGTGCTGGGAGACATCGCCGTATTCGGGGGCGGTGAGTACATCTCGTCGGCTCAGGCTGTGGGACGCGTCCGGGCTTTCAAATTCCACCGGGATCGTCTGTTGCCGGAGCTCGCCAGGCACCCGGCAATATGCATGCGATGGTTGGTGGCGGGTCTCCGGCAACTCGAAGCGACGCAGCGACGGGTCATCCACCTCATGCACAAGACGGTGTTGGCGCAGGTGGCCGACCTCCTTCACGAGGAGACGCGGACTCGGAATGAGGTCGAACTGTCACAGGAGGCGATTGCGATGCTCCTCGGCGCCAGCCGTCAGACCGTCAACGAAGCGTTGGCGACGATGAAGGAACTCGGCGCCGTCGAGACCGGATATCGGAGAATCATCGTCCTGGATCGATCGGTGGTTGCGAGGATTGCCGCAGACGACCAAGCCTGAGGCTTTTCGCTACACCGTCATCCGCGTTCCGACGCCACGCGCAACCGCTCGGTCGTATACCAGCCGTGCCGCTGCACAGTCCTCGGCGGAATGTCCCACGGATTTGTAGATCGTCACCTGGCACGGGCTCTGACGGCCCGCCTCCCGTCCGGCCAGGATCTCGCCGACCTCCACAACGCGATCGGGCTCCACATCGGCCAGGTCGATCGCCCCCGCCGGCGGAGGCGCAGTGATGACACCGCGCCACTCGACAACGATCCTGGCCCGTCTGATCAGGGCTGATGGGATCTCATTGCCGATGCCAACCGAGGACAGATGTGTCCCCGGAGCGATGTCGGATGCAGAGAAGAGCGGCGCATCGGCGTGTGTGCACAACGCCACGACGTCGGCCCCATCGAGGGCCCTGGCTGGGCTCGTCGAAACGACGCCGAGGTCGTGCTCGGCTGCCAGTGTCGCGGCCTTTGACGCCGTTCGGTTCCAGATCCGGATCTGACGCCACGGGCGGATGCGGGCGAATGCCTCCAGGTGGCCTCTTGCCTGGGCGCCGGCGCCGAAGATCGTCAGGATTGATGCATCCTCCCGTGCGAGGAGGTCGGCGGCGAGTGCGGCTGCCTCCGACGTGCGCGCCTGGGTGAGACGCTCGGCGCCCATCACGGCGAGGGGGCTGCCGGTGTCGGGATCGAAGAGGGCGAGCAGTCCCTGGTGGGACGGGAGGCCCAGTTGCGGGTTGGCGGGGAACAACGAGACCAGCTTCGTGACGAGCCCGACATCTCGGACATATCCGGGCATCGCAAGCAGCATCCCCGCGTCGGTTTCGGCGGAGATCCTCGCAGGTACGTCGGTCCGACCGTCTGAGATAGCGATGAAAGCCCGTGCCAGAGCGTCGCCTATGTCGCCGAAATCGATCAGCGAGTGCACCTGCTGATCAGAGAGGAACAGCACATCAGTCATCGGCCGTTGTCCACATGTCACCGACCCGGACCCCGGTTGGCGATTTCGCCTTCAGCGTTGCAACTCACCACGTGAACTGTCTTGGTCGACCGCACCTGGGCTCCTCCCGGGCGAATCGTATCGAGTGAGGGTGGAAAGCATCAGATCGTCGGCTTCCCGTCATATCGCTCATGGCGGGGGGTCCGGTGACGTTTCCCTGGGCAACGTGACCACCTTGCTTGCAACCGCTTTCGCCACCGGGCTCGTCGCCACGGTGAATCCGTGCGGCTTTGCGATGCTTCCTGCGTACGTCGGGTTCTTCATCGGGGGTTCGGAGGCAGATGGCGGTGCTGTCGGCGCCCGGCGGGCGCTTGCCGTGAGCGGGTTGATGTCTCTGGGCTTCATCGCAGTGTTCGGCGTTGCCGGGCTGCTGATCTCCGCCGGCGTGCGGGTGATCGTCGGACTCATCCCCTGGCTGGCGCTGGTGGTTGGAATCGGCCTGGTCATCATGGGCGTCCGCACCTATCGAGGTGCCTACCTCTCGATTTCCCTGGGCCCAGACCGCATCGACCGGTCGTCTGTCTTTCGGTTCGGGGTCTCGTACGGTGTCGCGTCGCTCAGCTGCACGCTCCCGATCTTCCTCTCTCTTGTCGCAGGGGCGTTCACCCGGGCGACGATCGTCGAGGGCCTCGCTGCGTTCGTTGCATATGCGGTTGGCATGTCGCTGGCGGTGACCGCCATCACGGTTGGCCTCTCCTTCGGAAACGATCGACTCGTTCGTCTAATGCGGTCCTCCTCGCGCTACGTCACCCGCGTGTCTGGGTTGGTGCTCACCGCAGCCGGGTTGTTCATCGTTTGGTACTGGGCGGTCGTCCTCTCGAGCGGCTCGTCGGCCCTCGGGGCCAATTCGATCGTGCGCTGGATAGATCGGCTCTCGTCACGGATCACGTCCATTGTGGCGGACCGGCCGACGCTGGTTTCTGTCGCTCTGATCGTCGTGGTCGTCACTGTGTACCTCGCGGCGCGGCACATGTCCGATCGCGTGGGGAGCGGCGAAACCGATCGAGTTGACACGAGGTTCCCCTAAGCCACACACGACCTTCGCGTTCGCCCCTGGTTGCGGGGGGACATCAGAGCGATGCTGTGCCTGGGCGACTCCGGGGACACGACTTCGGACGGGACCCAGGAGGAGGATGGAGTGATGACGCAGCTCCGTGAGATCCGCCGCATCGAGGCACCACCACGGCCGGTGCGCCACACGAGGGAAGTGACCGTCGGCCTGGTCGGGGCGCTGGCCGTTGCGATCGGGGCGTTCCACTCTCTTGGCCCAGCGGACGGCATGCTGAGGTTGTTCTGGATGGAGTTCACCGTCGCCGACGTGTCCGAGGCCTGGCCGCTCGGCCTGTTCGTCGTGGGCGGTCTGGGAACCTTTGCTGGGTTCGGGATGTTGGCCAGGAAGTTGTTCTTCCGGGATGACGAGTACTCGATGCCGATCGTCGGCAGCGCGATCCTTGCCACCGTGGGGCTGGTCGTCGCACTCACGTTCGCCGTGGTCTGGATCGTCTGACCGAACGGGAAGGGGAGGCTGGGGGGGGCGCCTCCCCTTCGCCGCGCTGCGGCTTGTGAAGACCCTTGGCACGGGCCAGGTCGCGAATCGTTGACACGATCCGGGGTTTTCGCGTAGAGTGTCGATCAGCTGACGGGCTGATGGTGTTCCCAACGGGAACCGAGTCCCCCGGTGGCCGGACAACTGAAACGACCGTTTGCAGGCATGCGGCGCCGCGTGCTACTGTGCATGTCTGGTTGTCCGGACCCCACTTCAATTAGGAGGCTCACTTTGTCCTCGCGCGTCGCTCAGCGCTTCTCTTTCGGCAAGATTCCAGAGGTTCTTCCTCTTCCCGATCTGCTCGCGGTTCAGCACGAATCCTTTCAATGGTTCCTCGACGAGGGACTCAAGGAGATCTTCGAAGAGATCTCCCCGATCGAAGACTTCACCGGGTCGCTCGCCCTCGAGCTGACCGATCACCGATTCGGTGAGCCCCTCCTCTCGCTCGAGGAGGCCAAAGAGCGCGACGCCAACTACGCGATGCCGCTCTTCGTCACCGCGCGTTTCATGAACAAGTCGACCGGAGAGATCAAAGAACAGCAGGTCTTCCTCGGTGACTTCCCGATGATGACCGACGACGGCGTGTTCATCGTGAACGGCACCGAGCGGGTCGTGGTGTCCCAGCTGGTTCGCTCACCGGGCGCCTATTTCGACTCCACCCCGACAAGACATCTGACCGCATCATGTACTCCGGCAAGATCATCCCCGGACGCGGTGCGTGGCTCGAGTTCGATACCGACAAGCGTGACACGATCGGCGTGCGAGTCGACCGGAAGCGCCGCCAGTACATCTCCGGCTTCCTCCGGGCGCTCGGCATCGCCGAAACCGACGAAGAGATCCTCGACATGTTCGACGGCGCCGAGTCGATCCAGAATTCGCTCGACCGTGACCCGACCAGCACCAAGGAAGAGGCGCTCGTCGATCTGTACCGGAAGCTCCGACCAGGCGAACCGACCACGGTCGAGTCCGCTCGAGGATTGATCCAGACACTCTTCCGGAATCCGAAGCGCTACGACCTCACCCGGGTCGGCCGGTACAAGCTGAGCCAGAAGTTCCAAGAGGAGATCAGCGGTGACCTCCGGGCCGACGGTCTGCAGATGCTGCGTGACGAGGACATCGTCGACGCCATCAAGTACATCGTTGCGATGCATGCCCGCCAGGACACGATCGTGACTCACACCGGAATCGAGATTCCGGTGCGAACCGATGACATCGACCACTTCGGCAATCGCCGGATCCGCACGGTCGGCGAGTTGATCCAGAATCAGATCCGTGTCGGGCTCACCCGGCTCGAGCGTGTCGTCAAGGAGCGGATGACCACTCAGGATCCCGAGGCGATCACGCCTCAGAGCCTCATCAACATCCGTCCGGTGACTGCGTCCATCAAGGAGTTCTTCGGGACGTCCCAGCTGAGCCAGTTCATGGACCAGCCCAACCCGCTCGCCGGGCTCACCCACCGTCGCCGCCTGTCGGCGCTCGGACCTGGTGGGCTCAGCCGCGAACGGGCCGGTTTCGAGGTTCGCGACGTCCACTCCAGCCACTACGGCCGGATGTGCCCGATCGAGACGCCGGAAGGGCCGAACATCGGCTTGATCGGATCGTTGGCAACCTATGCCCGCGTCAACCGCTTCGGCTTCATCGAGACGCCCTATCGCAAGGTCGTGTCAGGCGTCGTGACCGCCCAGATCGATTATCTGACAGCAACCGAGGAAGAGCGGTACGTCATCGCCCAGGCGAATGCGCCGTTGAATCCCGACGGTCGCTTCGTCAACGACAAGGTGCTGGTGCGTCAGGCCGGCGGCGAGGTCGACATCATCGACTCGGACGCTGTCGACTACATGGACGTCTCCCCCAAGCAGATCGTGTCCGTCTCCACCGCCCTGATCCCGTTCCTCGAGCATGACGATGCCAACCGCGCGCTCATGGGCTCGAACATGCAACGTCAGGCCGTGCCGCTGCTCACCGCAGACGCACCGCTCGTCGGTACCGGGATCGAGCATCGGACCGCGATGGACTCGGGAGACATGATCATCTCGACCGTCGACGGCGAGGTGGTCGAGATCACCGGCAAGACCATCGTGGTCAAGGAGAAGGGTGCCAACAAGAAGCATTCGTACACGCTCGACAAGTTCGAGCGCTCGAATCAGGGCACCTGCATGAACCAGAAGCCGCTCGTCCGCGAGGGCGACAAGGTGACGGTGGGCGATGTCCTCGCCGACGGACCATCGACTGACCAGGGCGAGCTCGCTCTCGGCCGCAATCTGATGGTGGCGTTCATGCCGTGGAACGGCCACAACTACGAAGATGCCATCATCCTCTCCCGGCGCCTCGTCAAGGACGACGTCCTGACGTCGATCCACATCGAGGAGCACGAGATCGATGCCCGCGACACCAAGCTGGGTGCCGAGGAGATCACCAGGGACATTCCGAATGTCGCTGACGAGGTGCTCGCCGATCTCGACGAGAACGGCATCATCCGCGTCGGTGCAGAGGTGGGCCCCGGTGACTACCTGGTCGGCAAGGTCACTCCGAAGGGTGAGACCGAGCTGACTCCGGAGGAGCGTCTGCTCAGGGCGATCTTCGGTGAGAAGGCGCGTGAGGTACGCGACACGTCACTGAAGGTTCCCCATGGTGAGCACGGCAAGGTGATCGCCGTCAAGATGTTCAAGCGCTCCGAAGGATTCGATCTGCCTCCGGGCGTGAACGAGCTCGTGAGGGTGTACGTCGCTTCGCAGCGCAAGATCTCCGAAGGTGACAAGCTCGCCGGCCGTCACGGCAACAAGGGCATCGTCGCCAAGATCCTGCCGGAGGAGGACATGCCATTCCTCGCCGACGGGACCCCGGTCGACATCATCTT
The DNA here is from genome assembly GCA_963745865.1 of uncultured bacterium. Taxonomy (GTDB): domain Bacteria; phylum Actinomycetota; class Acidimicrobiia; order Spongiisociales; family ZC4RG35; genus JAHEDH01. Next base: position 380,424 of record CAVUYZ010000004.1, read on the forward strand.
GTCCCCGCTGGGCGTTCCGTCCCGGATGAACCTGGGCCAGGTGCTCGAGGTCCATCTTGGCTGGGCGGCGTCGCAGGGATGGGAGAAGTTCGAAGGTGACACACCGGCGGCAGTCGGAGTTCCTCCATGGACCAAGACGGCCACTCCGGTGTTCGACGGAGCCCGCGAAGACGAGATCCTGCAGGTCCTCAATCACACATTGCCGAACCGGGACGGCCAGAAGCTGGTCGGTCCAGACGGGAAGGCCCAGCTGTTTGACGGTCGGACCGGTGAGCCGTTCGACACCGCGATCACCGTCGGGTACATGTACATCCTGAAACTCGTCCACCTGGTCGACGACAAGATCCATGCTCGGTCGACCGGCCCGTACTCGATGATCACCCAGCAGCCCCTTGGAGGAAAGGCGCAGTTCGGTGGCCAGCGGTTCGGTGAGATGGAGGTGTGGGCGCTCGAGGCGTACGGCGCCGCCTACGCCCTTCAGGAGGTCCTGACCATCAAGTCCGATGACGTTCACGGACGTGTCAAGGTCTACGAGGCGATCGTCAAGGGCGACAACATCCCCGAGCCGGGAATCCCCGAGTCGTTCAGGGTTCTGGTGAAGGAGATGCAGTCGCTGTGTCTCAACGTCGAGATGCTCGCCGCCGGTGAGGAAGTCGAGCTCCGCGACCTCGAGGACGAGGGATTCCGCTCGTCCGAGTCGCTGGGGATCGACCTGTCCCGGCCCGAACGTCCCGAAGCCAACGTCTGACGGGTGCGCCGGGTCGATGCCTCCATGGCGTCGGCCCGGCCGGCACCCCAATTGTCCACATGCCCGCCCACCGAAGTCCAACGTTTCTCGATGAGAGAGAAGGAGCAACGTGCCAGCCCAGTTGTTCGATGAACTGAAGATCGGCCTCGCCAACTCCGACCAGATTCGCGCCTGGTCGTTCGGAGAGGTCAAGAAGCCAGAGACCATCAACTACCGAACCCTCAAGCCCGAGAAGGAGGGTCTGTTCGACGAGCGGATCTTCGGTCCCCAGCGCGACTGGGAATGCTATTGCGGCAAGTACAAGAGGATTCGTTACAAGGGGATCATCTGCGAACGATGCGGCGTCGAAGTGACCCGGTCGAAAGTCCGTCGCGAGAGGATGGGCCACATCGAGCTCGCCGCTCCCGTGACTCACATCTGGTTCTTCAAGGGCGTCCCGAGCCGACTCGGTTACCTCCTCGACATGTCCCCGAAGGATCTCGAGAAGGTCATCTACTTCGCGTCCTACATGATCACGTCGGTCGACGACGAGAAGCGCACCAAGGACATCCCCGAGCTCGAAGAGGCCATGGAGGCCGAGCTTCAGCTCGTGACCGAAGAGTTCGAGGAATGGCACGAGGTGCGTCTCGAGGCTCTCGAAGACGAGCTCGCTCGCATGGAAGAAGGCGGAGCCAAGACTCAGGAGATCTCGGCGCGTCGGCGCGAGGTCGAGCGCGAGATCAAGGACCGCAAGGAGCGCAGCGACCGCGAGATCGAACTCATCTCCGATGCGTTCGACATCTTCAAGAAGCTCGAGCCCAAGTCGCTCGTCGAGTCCGAGCAGCTGTGGCGCGAGATCTACGAGCGCTACCACGAGTACTTCACCGGAGGCATGGGCGCTGAGGCGATCCGCGACTTCCTGGGCAGGATCGATCTCGACGCCGAAATGGAACGACTCGAAGAGGACCTGAACGCCAACTCCGCCCAGAAGCGCCAGCGCGCCACTCAGCGGATGAAGGTCGTCAAGCCGTTCTTCGAGGGCAAGAACCGTCCAACCGACCTGATCATGGAGACGATCCCGGTCATCCCGCCGGACCTGCGCCCGATGGTGCAGCTCGACGGTGGCCGGTTCGCCACGTCCGACCTCAACGACCTGTACCGACGCGTCATCAACCGGAACAACCGCCTCAAGCGGCTGCTGGACCTCGGCGCCCCGGAGATCATCGTCAACAACGAGAAGCGGATGCTCCAGGAGGCCGTCGACGCACTGTTCGACAACGGCCGCCGTGGTCGCGCCGTGACCGGACCTGGCAACCGGGCCCTGAAGTCACTGTCCGACATGCTCAAGGGGAAGCAGGGCCGTTTCCGTCAGAACCTGCTCGGAAAGCGCGTCGACTACTCCGGCCGTTCGGTCATCGTGGTGGGGCCACAGTTGAAGTTGCACCAGTGCGGTCTGCCGAAGATCATGGCGCTCGAGCTGTTCAAGCCGTTCGTCATGAAGCGCCTCGTCGATCGTGACATCGCTCAGAACATCAAGTCGGCCAAGCGGATGGTCGAACGCCATCGCCCCCAGGTCTGGGACGTGCTCGGTGAGGTCATTCAGGAGCACCCAGTGCTGTTGAACCGTGCGCCGACGCTCCATCGACTGGGTATCCAGGCGTTCGAGCCGGTGCTGGTCGAGGGCAAGGCCATCCAGATCCACCCACTGGTGTGCGAGGCGTTCAACGCCGACTTCGATGGAGACCAGATGGCGGTGCACTTGCCGCTCTCAGCCGAGGCGCAGGCCGAGGCCCGCGTGCTGATGCTGTCGACCAACAACGTGCTGCGTCCCGCATCTGGCCGCCCGATCGTGACGCCGTCCCAGGACATGGTCATCGGTGTGTACTACCTGTCGGCAGATGCAGACGCTGACGGCAACCCCCGCGGTGGCGGTCGGGCCTTCGGCTCGGTCGATGAAGCCGTGATGGCGTACGACCTGGGCGAGCTCTCGCTGCAGGCACCGATCCGACTGCGTGTTGGCAACCTCGCCGGTACGCCGGAGATGCATGCCGACCTGATCGACACCTTGCCCAATCACCTGACTCCCGAGCCGGTCGACGGAACCAAACTGCTCGACACGACCCTCGGCAGGGCGCTGCTCAACACGGGATTCCCAGAGAGCTTCCCGTACGTGAACAACACCGTCATCAAGTCAGACATCGGTCGGATCGTCGAGGCGATCATCGAGCGCTACCCGCGTTCGGCAGTCGCCGAGATGCTCGATGCGATCAAGACGCTCGGGTTCACGTACTCCACCAAGGCAGGTCTCACGATCGCGCTGGATGACGTCAAGACGCCTCCCAACAAGGCCGAGATCCTGGCTGCATACGAGGAGCGCGCCGACAAGGTCCAGTCGCTCTACAACAAGGGTGTCGTGACCGAGGAGGAGCGTCGTCAAGAGCTCATCGAGATCTGGACCGAGGCGACGGACACGGTGAAGGACGCCATGATCGACCACATGAAGAAGGAGGCCTTCAACTCCGTCGACATGATGGTCGGATCCGGTGCCCGAGGGAACATCATGCAGCTGCGTCAGATTGCAGGCATGCGTGGCCTGGTCGCCAACCCACGGGGTGACATCATTCCCCGTCCGATCATCTCCAACTTCCGTGAGGGTCTCTCGGTGCTCGAGTACTTCATCTCGACGCACGGGGCTCGCAAGGGGCTGGCCGATACGGCATTGAGAACGGCCGACTCGGGTTACCTGACCCGCCGGCTGGTCGACGTGTCCCAGGAATTGATCGTCACCGAGCCCGACTGCGAAACGGACAAGGGAATCAAGATCGCGCTACTCGACGAGCGCGGCAACGTGATCCGGAATCTTCGGTCCCGGATCTTCGGTCGGGTGTTGGCCGATCCGATCAAGATCGACCGCAAGATGGTCGAGACTCGCGACGGCGACAAGCTGCGCGAAGGCGCAACCATCACCTCGAAGGCGCTCATCGCGGTCGAGGCTGTCGCCAAGGAAGTCGAGACGGTTCGAGTGCGTTCCGTTCTCACCTGCGACACCCAGGTCGGGATCTGCCAGGCGTGCTACGGCATGTCGCTGGCGACCGGCAAGAAGGTCGAGATCGGCGAGGCAGTCGGGATCATGGCTGCACAGTCGATCGGCGAGCCCGGCACCCAGCTGACGATGCGTACCTTCCACACTGGCGGTGTGGCGGGAGACGACATCACCCACGGTCTGCCACGCGTCGTCGAGCTGTTCGAGGCGAGGACGCCGAAGGGCAAGGCAACGCTGACCGACGAGGGTGGACCGATCCGCGAGATCGACGACGAGGACGGGCGCCGGCTCATCGTCGAGACCAAGGAGGGTGACGTCGTCTACAAGATCAGCCGTCGTTCCCGCCTTCGGGTTGCCGATGGCGACATCGTCGAGCCGGGTGACCAGCTCACCGAAGGACCGCTTGGACCCGAAAGAGGTCCTCGAGATCCGGGGTGTTCGTGCTGCCCAGCAGTACCTCGTCGACCAGGTGCAGGAGGTCTACCGGAGCCAGGGCGTCGAGATCCACGACAAGCACATCGAGCTGATCGTGCGTCAGATGCTGCGCCGGATCCGTGTGGTCAGCGCCAACGACGCCGGGTTCCTCCCGGCCGAGCTGGTCGACGACATGCGGTTCCGCGACACCAACAGGCAGCTCGTCGGTGAGGGCAAGCAGCCGGCAGAAGGCCGCCCGGAGTTGATGGGAATCACCAAGGCGTCGCTCGCCACCGATTCTTGGCTCTCTGCGGCGTCGTTCCAGGAGACGACCCGGGTGCTGACGGACGCCGCCATCGGCGGGAAGTCCGACTACATGCGGGGTCTCAAGGAGAATGTGATCATCGGCAAGCTGATCCCAGCCGGAACCGGTTCGGTCGAGTACCAGGGGCTCCAGCCGGCGCTCCCGGGTGCCACGACGGTTGCGTCGCTCGGCATTCTCGGCGACATGCCGAGTGGGTCAGATGACCTCGGTCTGCCGGAGAATCCGGCCGAATGGCTCGCCAGCCTGGGCAATCAGGACGAGGACGAAGCCGAGGAGTAATCCCTCGACAGTCACGTGAGCGAGGGGCGCCGATCGGCGCCCCTCGCTTTGTTTCTGGGGTCGTGCTTCTTGCGACATGGCATGTGAAACGGCCGGGCTCCGAAGAGCCCGGCCGCGTGCTCCGTCCGGGCCGACAGCGCAGACGCCGGTTGACCGGCCGGAGCAACCTTGGTTGTCGGGTCTCCAGTCGACTTGCCGGGCTGCCGCAGTTAAGGCAATCGCGTGATCATCCTCTCTGCGGCAGGAGTGACTAGCCAGACTGTTCGTTCCTCGGGATGCCGAAAACACCCCCGGTCGACGAGGCACGGCGACGGATTGGCTTCCTAGAGTTCGGGTGAATGGTTACTGGGAGGTGCCAAATGAAGACAAAGAAGAGAATCGTCCGCCATCGCGACGACCTGTGCGATGGTCGCAAGCCTGGTCCCGCTGTTCGCCGTGCCGGCAGCGGCGGCATCGGAGCCGGAGGTTGTTGCCACCGGGCTCGATGCTCCGTGGAAGCTGACCGAAGGGCCGGATGGAGCGATGTACGTGGCCGAGGGTGGCTCCGGAGGCGACGTGTGCTCGATGGTCGTCGGGCCGGAGGGCGAAGAGGTGGAGGCGTGTGCCGGTGCCACCGGCGCGGTGACGGCCATCGACGCCGATGGGCAGCGTCGGGTGGCCACGGGCCTGCCGTCCGTGCAATTGGGCAGCGAGACGGTCGGTCCTCAAGGCATAGCCTTCGATTCACTCGGGAGGCTCCATGTGGTCACCGGCCTCGGCGGTGACGCTGCGGCACGGCTCGCGCTCGGGCTCGAGACGCTCGGCAGCCTGTTGCGCATCTCCTCGACCGGCGACGCCACGGTCGTGGCGGACCTGGTCGCATTCGAAGAAGCCAACGATCCAGATTCCGGGCTCCCGGGGGTGACCGGTCCCGACTCGAACCCATACGGTCTCGCTTTCGATGGGACCGACGCGCTCGTGACGGATGCCGGAGGCAACAGCTTGGTGCGGGTGACCCCGACCGATGGCCTCTGCGACCTGGGCCTGTGCGGGTCGGCGAGCCTCGAAGCTCTGTTCCCTCCCACGTTCGTCGATCCTCCGCCCTTCATCCCCGCACCGGGTCAGATTCCGATGCAAGCCGTGCCGACGAGCGTGGAGGTGACTGCGGGATCGATCCTGGTCAGCCAGCTCACCGGCTTCCCGTTCCCGGTCGGCGGAGCAACAATCTTCGATGTGTCGAGTGGGTCGCCTATCCCGGCGCTCACCGGCTTCACGAACGTGATCGACATGGCAATCGCCGAGGACGGCACCATCTACGTGCTCGAATTCGCGGCGACATCTCTCCTGGATCCGGCCGGTCCGCAGCCGGCACTCATCCAGGTGAGGACCGATGGCACGAGGAAGGTGCTTCTGTATGGCGCCGAACTGCCGGTGCCCGGTGGCGTCGCCGTCGGGTCCGACGGCATGGTGTACATGTCCGTGTGCACGCTTGTGCGGCCCCGGTCAGGGGATGGTGTGGAAGGTCGACCCGTCGGTGGCGAGTGATCCGGCTACAGCCGGTCGCCTGCGATCCCGACGAGGTGCCGGGAAGCGGATTCGCCGACATCGCCTCGAGCACACATCGCGATGCGATTCATTGCGCCGCATGGTGGGGCATTGTGAACGGGCTGTCTGCTGATACCTTCGGCCCGTCGCAGCCGATCACTCGTGGACAGGTGGCCTCGATGATCGCTCGATCGCTGATCGCCATGGGCTTCGATGTCAACGGCGACGTCGATGCGTTCACCGATGACGATGGTTCGGTCCACGAGGCCGACATCAACGCACTCGCTGCGATCGATGTCATCCTCGGGCGAGCGGATGGAACAGTCGATGCGGATGCGTCCGTAACCCGGGCGGAGGTGGCCACGCTGCTCGCTCGGACGTACGACGCGGCAACCGGCTCACCGCTCGCGGCCGGTGACGATGCGTTCACCGATGACGATGGTTCGGTTCATGAGGCCGACATCGACGCCGCCGCCTCGGCAGGCTGGGTGAACGGTATCGGTGGGGGGTTGTACGACCCCTTTGGTGCCGCGACACGTGCGCAGTTCGCCTCGATGGTCACCCGCATGCTCTCGACCGTGCTCGGCAGTACAACCGGATGACTCGATGTCGGGGTGGGCGCGATCCAGATCGCGCCCACCCCGGCCCGACAACCACATTGACGCGCATCTCCGCAGGGCTGCCTGGTCGTGATGTTGGATGCGTCGTTCATGTGACGTTTGACACTTCCGAATGCCCCACCCACCTCATACGTTGCTCCCAGCCGCGAGTCGACAGGAGTCGTCATGGACACGTCACGTCATTCCAACCGTGTAGCCATCGTCACGGGGGCAGCATCGGGGATCGGCAGAGCTACGGCGGTCAGGCTGGCGGGGGAGGGCGCACGGGTGATCGCGTGCGATGTCTCCCAGGCGGGACTCGATGAGACGCTCGGCGAGCTCGGCGACGGGCATACGACGGTTGTGGCGGATGTGACATCCCAGACAGACGTCGACCGCATCATCGCCGAAGCCGGTGGAGACATCGACATCCTGGCAAATATCGCAGGCATCATGGATCACTTCCTGCCTCTCGGGGAGCTCGACGATGACACCTGGGGCAGGGTGATCGGCGTCAACCTCACAGGGGTGATGCGGCTCACCCGGGCGGTGCTTCCGGTGATGCAGGACGACGGGGCATGGAGCGATCGTGACGGTCGCTTCGGAGGCGTCTCTCGGAGCGGGTGCCGCCGGTGCTGCCTACACGGCGTCGAAGCATGGTGTGATCGGTCTCGTGCGACACGTCGCATTCTTCTACGGCCCCTCGGGAATCCGATCGAACGCTGTGCTCCCCGGAGCGGTCGAAACCGGGATCGGAGCCACCGCCGAGCCGAGGAGCGATTGGGTGATGCCGCGTGCCCAGTTGAAGATGGCGACCATGGGTCCGGTCGCCCAGCCCGACCAGATCGCAACAGTCGTTTCGTGGCTGGCGAGCGAGGAGGCGTCGAACGTGAACGGGGCGCTGGTCACGTCGGATGGAGGGTGGTCGGCTGCCTGATCTCTCGACCAGTTCGAGGGATCCGCGGTTTGCCCCGTGCGCCCGGCTTTTGACCGCTTCGAGATGGTCCCATATACTTACGAACCGCAGAGCCGGTGCAATGCTGCCCGGATCTGCTCCCTTCTCTCTTGATGAGCGCCGAGTCAGGCGTGTGTCTGGAGGGCGGAGCCACATGAGAAATCGCAGCGGGCATCGCCGATGCCGCTCAGCGCGACAGGAGAAGATTTGCCGACCATCCAGCAGCTGGTCCGTGACGGCCGGAAGAAGAAGAAGAAGAAGGCCAAGACCGCCGGTCTGGCAGGCGCGCCGCAACGCCGCGGCGTCTGCACACGTGTGTACACCGTGAGCCCCAAGAAGCCGAACTCTGCGCTTCGGAAGGTCTGCCGCGTTCGCCTCTCGAGTGGCATGGAAGTCACCGCATACATCCCCGGCGAGGGTCACAACCTCCAGGAGCACAGCATCGTGCTCGTCCGTGGAGGGCGTGTTCGCGATCTCCCGGGTGTCCGGTACAAGGTCATTCGCGGAGCGCTCGATGCCGCATCAGTGAGCAACCGCAAGCAAGCACGCTCACGCTACGGAACGAAGAAGGAGAGCTGACATGCGTCGCGCGCCAGCACAGAAGCGGAAAATCGAGCCCGATCCGGTCTTCAAGAGCGCCCTGGTCAGCCAGGTGATCAACAAGGTGCTCCTCGACGGCAAGAAGGACACCGCTCGCAAGATCGTCTACGACGCCCTCGAGGTCGTCGAGCGTCGCGTCAACCAGGATCCGACGATCGTCCTCAAGCGGGCGATCGAGAACATCCGCCCTCAGCTCGAGGTCAAGTCCCGGCGTGTCGGTGGATCGTCGTACCAGGTGCCGATCGAGGTCCCGCCCCGCCGCTCCAACACACTCGCAGTCCGGTGGCTCGTGAACTTCGCCCGTCGTCGACGCGAGCCGGAGATGTCGATGCGGCTGGCAAACGAGATCATGGACGCCTCCAACAACGGCGGTGCTGCCGTGAAGCGGAAGGAAGACGTCCACAAGATGGCGGAGTCGAACAAGGCATTCGCCCACTACCGCTGGTAGTCCGCTCACATCATTGACGTCCGGCAGTCCCACTTCCACCGCGGTCGTGGGATTGTTGGATTCACGACCTGAACCGAAAGAGACACATGGCTAAACGAGACATCCCGCTCGAAAAGGTGCGAAACATCGGCATCATGGCCCACATCGACGCGGGAAAGACCACCCTCACCGAGCGGATCCTCTTCTACACGGGGCGCAACTACAAGCTGGGTGAGGTTCACGAGGGTGCCGCCACGATGGACTGGATGGAGCAGGAGCAGGAGCGAGGGATCACCATCACCTCGGCTGCGACCACCGCGCTGTGGGATGGCCACACCATCAACATCATCGACACCCCTGGTCACGTCGACTTCACGGTCGAGGTGGAGCGCTCGCTTCGCGTCCTCGACGGTGCGGTCGCAGTCTTCGACGGTGTGGCCGGCGTCGAGCCTCAGTCGGAGACGGTGTGGCGCCAGGCCGACCGATATGGTGTCCCGCGCATCTGCTTCATCAACAAGCTCGACCGAACCGGTGCCGACTTCTATGCCGATGTCGACTCCATCGTCGAGCGCCTCCATGCCAAGCCTCTGGTCATGCAGCTACCGATCGGCAAAGAGTCGGGCTTCCGCGGCGTCGTCGATCTCGTCGAGATGAATGCGACCTTCTGGCTCGACGACCTCGGCAAGGAATTCGAGATCCGAGAAATCCCCGAAGATCTCAACGAGCTCGCTGCCGAATATCGGACGGCGCTCGTCGAGGCTGTGGCCGAGGTCGACGAGGAGCTCCTCGAGAAGTTCTTCGAAAATGGCGACCTCACGTCAGAAGAACTCAAGGCCGGCGTCCGCAAGGGCTGTCTCAAACATGAGTTCACTCCGGTCTTCTGCGGCTCGGCGTTCAAGAACAAGGGTGTCCAGAAACTGCTCGACGCAGTCGTCGCCTATCTGCCCAGCCCGCACGATCTTCCGGCAGTGTCGGGGTTCGCTCCCGGCGACGAGGAGAACGAGCTGAAGCGCAAACCCAGCGACGACGAGCCGTTCTCGGCGCTCGCCTTCAAGATCATGTCGGATCCCCATGTCGGCAAGCTCACCTATTTCCGCGTGTACTCGGGGAGAATGGCGAAGGGCGACACGATCATCAACACGACCACAGGCAAGAAGGAGCGCATCGGCCGCCTGCTGCGGATGCACGCCAACACCCGTGAGGACATCGATGAGATCATGACCGGCGACATCATCGCCGGTGTCGGGCTCAAGAACGTCAAGACCGGGGACACCCTCTCGGACTCCGACCACGAGATCCAGCTCGAGTCGATGACGTTCCCCGCTCCCGTGATCTCGGTCGCCATCGAGCCCAAGACCAAGTCGGACGAGGAGAAACTGTCCGAAGCGTTGCAGCGTCTCGCCGAGGAGGACCCGACGTTCGTGGTCCACACCGACGAGGACACGGGCCAGACGATCATCGAGGGAATGGGCGAGTTGCATCTCGAAGTGCTCGTCGATCGCCTACTCCGCGAGTTCCGCGTCGAGGCCAATGTCGGCAAGCCGCAGGTCGCCTATCGCGAGACGATCAAGCGTCCCATCGAGAAGGTCGATCTGAAGTACGCCAAGCAGACCGGTGGCAAGGGCCAATACGCCCACATCGTCATCAACCTGGAGCCGACCGGCCCCGGCGGTGGGTTCGAGTTCGTCGACGAGATCAAGGGAGGCCGCGTGCCGCGTGAGTTCATCCCCTCGGTGGGAGCCGGGATCAGGGATGCCCTCGACAACGGTGTGCTCGCTGGATACCCGCTGGTCGATCTCCGCGCCATTCTCGTGGATGGCTCGTACCACGATGTCGACTCGTCGGAGATGGCATTTCGTATTGCAGGATCCATGGCACTGCAGGAGGCCGCCCGCAGGGCCGGCGTGAAGCTGCTCGAACCGGTGATGGAGGTCGAGGTCACGACACCCGAGGACTACATGGGTGAGGTCATCGGCGACATCAACTCCCGTCGCGGTCAGATCGAGTCGATGGTCGACCGGTCAGGTGTGAAGATGGTGAAGTCGCTCGTGCCGCTGTCCGAGATGTTCGGATACGTTGGCGACCTCCGCTCCAAGACCCAGGGTCGGGCGAACTACAGCATGCAGTTCAATTCATATCAGGACGTGCCGAGCAACATCTCCGAGGAGATCGTTGCAACCCGGCGCGGCGAGTAGCTCCGAGAGAGGAAGAAAGATTATGGCAAAGGCAAAGTTCGATCGTTCGAAGCCGCATGTGAATATTGGGACGATGGGTCATATTGATCATGGGAAGACGACGTTGACGGCGGCGATTACCAAGACGTTGGCTGAGCGTGTTGGTGGTCAGAATGTGTTCACCGAGTTCGAGAATATTGATAAGGCTCCTGAGGAGCGTGAGCGGGGGATCACGATCTCGATTTCTCATGTGGAGTATGAGACCGAGAATCGTCATTATGCCCATGTTGATATGCCGGGTCATGCTGATTACATCAAGAACATGATTACGGGTGCTGCTCAGGTTGATGGCGCGATTTTGGTGGTGTCTGCGACGGATGGTCCGATGCCCCAGACTCGTGAGCATGTGTTGTTGGCTCGTCAGGTTGGTGTCCCCTCGATTGTTGTGTTCATGAACAAGACGGACATGGTTGATGATGAGGAGTTGTTGGATCTGGTTGAGCTCGAGGTGAGGGATTTGCTCACCGAGTATGAGTTCCCTGGTGATGATGTTCCGGTGGTGAAGGGTTCTGCGTTGAAGGCGTTGGAGGGTGACTCTGATCAGCAGGACAACATCATGGAGTTGATGGATGCGGTTGATTCGTTCATTCCTGAGCCTGATCGTGATACCGATAAGCCGTTCATGATGGCGATCGAGGATGTGTTTTCGATTACGGGTCGTGGGACGGTTGTGACCGGGAAGATCGAACAGGGTGTGTTGAAGGTGAATGAGGAGGTTGAGATCGTTGGGATCCGGCCGACTCAGAAGTCGACGGCGACGGGGATCGAGATGTTCCGGAAGTTGTTGGATGAGGGTCGTGCTGGTGACAACGTTGGGGTGTTGTTGCGGGGGATTGGTAAGGATGATGTTGAGCGTGGTCAGGTGTTGGCCAAGCCGGGTTCGATCACTCCGCACACCGATTTTGAGGCTCAGGTCTATATTTTGACGAAGGAGGAGGGTGGCCGTCACAATCCGTTCTTTTCTGGGTATCGGCCGCAGTTCTATTTCCGGACGACGGATGTGACGGGGAATGTGACGTTGCCGGAGGGCACTCAGATGGTGATGCCTGGTGATAACACCGAGATGTCGGTCGAGTTGATTTCTCCGATTGCGATGGATGAGGGGTTACGGTTCGCGATTCGTGAGGGTGGCCGCACTGTTGGTGCCGGCCGGGTCACCAAAATCACCAAATAGAACAACCCACAATTGATCGAATGAGGCCCGGTTCCACGTGTTGGAGCCGGGCCTCTGTCGGTGTTCGGGTTGTCGTGTTCAGGGTGTGTGTTCAGGTGCACTGTCGGCGTCAGCGGTATCGGTCGGCTGACCGCTGGCGGGCCTTTGCTGCCTCCACGTCGCGGTTCTTCGGTGGTGCGGCGGTGACGAGGGCTGTCGACGAGAAGCCGGGTCGCAGCTTCGACGGACCTCACCGCCGCCTCGAAGGCTTCGCGGTTCGCCCGAGACGGATCGCGGCTTCCACTGATCTTGCGCACGTACTGGAGCGCTGCGGCATGTACTTCTTCATCGGTTGCTGGAGGCTCGAAATTGTGGAGGGTCTTGATGCTACGGCACATGATGAAATCGTACCTGGCCCCAGAACGCGGCCATCTCCAGTGACGTTTGGCCCTGGCAGACGGGACGGGTTGGCCGCACGATCAGTGAATGGAGAACTTCCAATCTCTATCCAAGGCGAAACAGCTTCGGCTCGAACTTCGCGACGCGATCGCCCGCCTCGAGGATGCCCTGGCGATGGCCTCGTCCGGTCCCGACTGGCGGTCAGCCGTCGAGGGGGGACTGATCGGGGTTCGGTCGGCGCTCGATGCTCACGTTTCGGAGGTGGAGGCGGCGGACGGGCTGTTGGCCGACCTGGTGAGGGATGCACCGCGTCTCTCGAACGAGGTCGAGCTGACCAAGAATGAGCACGCTCGTCTTCTCGTAGACATCGATGTGATCCTCTCGGACCTCTCCGACGCGGAGGTTGGCCGGATCAGGGAGCAGGCCATGGATCTGCTCCGGGACCTCGTGCTGCATCGCCAGGTCGGCGCCGATCTCGTCTACGAGGCATATATGACCGATATCGGTGGCCAGGGCTGATCGAGGGCGCCTGTGCGCCGAAGAAGATGACGTCCGCCTGAGGGCTTGGTGACCAACGGCTCTACGTAGCGAGTTCTGGGAAGCGAGATGGTGAATGACGTGTTCTACATCATCGATGCTTCCTTCATCTCTCCCGATGTGAAGCGATTCGAGATCTATGCCCCCCGGGTGGCCGCGTACTGGTCTCCAGGCCAGTTCGTGATCATCCGCGTGGACGGCGAGGGGGAGCGGATCCCTCTGACCGTGACCGCAGTCGATCGCGATCAGGGGACGATCTTTCTCGTGGTGCAGGGCGTTGGAGCAACGACGCGTCGACTGAACCAGCTCGGCCCCACGGACAGGATCGCCGATGTCGTGGGTCCGCTCGGGGCGCCGGCCGACGTGGACCGATACGGAACGGTCGTCGTCGTCGGTGGTGGCGTCGGAACTGCGGTTGCGCTCCCGATCGCCAGAGCGCTCTCCGACGCGGGGAATCGTGTCATCGTCGTGCTCGGAGGGCGGAGCGCCGACCTGGTGATCCTCGTCGACGAGATGGAGTCGTTTGCCGATGAGGTGATCGTGACCACCGACGACGGGTCGCGGGGAATGCAGGGGATGGTGACGGGGCCCCTCTCCGATCTCGTCGACCAGGGCGGAGTTGACAGGGTTGTCGCGGCGGGACCGATCCCGATGATGCGCGCCGTTGCCGATGTGACTCGTGCCGCGGCGATTCCGACCGTGGCGAGTGTGAACCCGATCATGGTCGACGGGACCGGTATGTGTGGGGGATGTCGCGTGCTGGTCGATGGCGAGACTCGATTCGCCTGTGTCGACGGCCCCGAGTTCAACGCGCACCAGGTCGACTTCGATCTGCTCGCCGCTCGCAACACCGCATACTGCGAGTTCGAGAGAGCGCGCCTCGCGGAAGTGGAGATCGGATGACCGAGCTCACCCGCAAGGAGCGGATGGCGATGGAGCGCACGGCGATGCCCGAACGTCCGGGCCTTGAGCGGGCGGCCAGCTTCGACGAGGTGAACCTCGGATACACCGACCAACTCGCAGTCCTCGAAGCGAGCCGGTGCCTCCGGTGCCCCCATCCATCGTGCGTCGATGGGTGTCCGGTCGGTGTTCGGATCGACGAGTTCGTGATCGCTGTGGCGGACGGACGGTTCGATGATGCCGCCCAGGTCGTCTCGCGCGACAACTCACTGCCTGCTGTGTGTGGCCGCGTCTGCCCCCAGGAGAGCCAGTGCGAGGGAGCCTGCGTGATGGGCCGTCGATCGTCCCCGATCGCCATCGGTCATCTGGAGCGGTTCGTCGCAGACCGAGCCCGAGACCGGGGGGTTCTTCCTCCGGCCGCCGGCGAGCCAACCGGCCGCTCGGTCGGCATCGTCGGCAGCGGTCCAGCGGGCCTTGCCTGCGCTTCCGACCTGGCTCGCTCCGGCCATGCGGTGACCGTCTATGAAGCGCTCCACGATGCCGGTGGCGTTCTCATCTACGGCATCCCCGAATACAGACTCCCCAATGCGGTCGTCGCTGCCGAGGTGGAGCGACTCCGGGAATCGGGTGTCGAGTTCGCGTTCGACGCTCCGATCGGCCGAGCCGAGAGCATCGACGATCTGCTCCAACGACATGATGCCGTGTTCGTCGGCACCGGTGCAGGGCTGCCGCGCTTCATGGGCGTTCCGGGGGAGCACCTGATCGGAGTCCTGTCCGCCAACGAGTTCCTCACCCGGGTCAACCTGATGAAGGCGGGCTCGTCGGGCACTGCGACGCCGGTCGCCGATGTTGAGGGGCGCACGGTGGCGGTCATCGGTGGCGGCAATACGGCGCTGGATGCAGTGCGAACGGCGCTTCGTCTGGGAGCCGCCCGCGCGACGGTCTACTACCGGCGCACCGAGGCCGACATGCCTGCCCGCGACGAGGAGATTCGCCATGCCAGGGAAGAGGGCGTGCACTTCGAGTTCCTCTTGAATCCGACGGCCCTCGGTGGCACCGACGGATGGCTCGACTCGATGACCCTCGAACAGATGCGCTCGACGGAGCCCGACGAGTCGGGGCGGAGGAGTGTCGAGCCGGTTCCGGACTCCGAGGTCGTGGTCCCCGTTGACGTCGTGGTGGTCGCCATCGGCAACCGTCCGAATCCGATGCTGGCCGGCACACCTGGTCTCGACATGTCGGAGCGAGGGACCATCGTGGCCGATGATCGAGGGCAGACCGCAAAGGCGGGCGTTTTCGCAGGCGGCGACATCGTGACGGGAGGCGCGACCGTGATTCTCGCCATGGGGGCTGGTCGACGGGCGGCTGAGGCGATCGACGAGTACCTCCTGGAGACATCGAACTCCTCGCCCGAGTAGCAGTGCCTGGTTTCGGGGTCTCACCCTGATACCGCAATCGGGACTTTCACCCATTGCCAAGGTGGAGGCAACGCCCCACACTGAACTGATGGAACGCAACCGATATGTGGGAGTCGCCATTGGCGCGATCGTGCTGCTTGCACTCGCCGTGGTGGGCATCTCGGCTCTGGTGAGCGAGCCGGTGACGCTCGATCCCGACAGCCCCGAAGGCGTCGTTCAGTCGTTCGTGATCGCCATCAACGAAGACCGCTGGGCCGACGCACGATCGCATCTCGATCGTGACTTGACGGAGAGATGCGAGGTGGCGGATTTGAGCCTGGCACGCGGTGAGGATGTGTCACGGGTCGTGATCGACGACGTCTCGATGTCGGACGGATCAGCGGTGGTCGCTGTCACGATCACCCACACCTCGACCGACAATCCGCTCAACCCGTCCAGTTGGGATGAGGATGTCGTCTTTGTTCTCGCGACCGAGGACGGAGGGTGGGTCATCGATGAGATGAGCTGGCCGTATGCGCCATGCAGAAGGGAGACCCCATGATGGTATTCGGAGTTCTTCTGTCCCTGCTCCTGCCGCTCGCAGTCGTCGGATTCGCAGCGCGCTTCGTGATGCACCGCATGGGTTCTGACGCGCCGGTCGCCAGGACGCTCGGAGCCGCACTCCATGTCGCGGTGGTCGTTGCCGTCGTGAACGCCGTATCGGGATTACTGGAGTTGCTGTTCCGTGGTGATGAGCTGTTCAGAGATACGCCGCGATTGGTGGCGATGAACGTGGCCGTCCTGGTCGTTGGAGTGCCGGTCGCTTTTGTCATCTGGCGGACGTTGTTCTCGGTCGGCGAGGACTTTCCCCGTCGGTTCGCGATCGTTGGCGGGTTGTCGATCGCCCTCGTGACGACTGTGTTCTCCTCGATCCAGGTCGCCCGATCGATCTTCGGGTTGACGGATCTCGATCCGTCGGCGATCGGAGACCTCCTGGCGTTTGGGGCAGCGTGGATCGGCTACGAGTGGTGGATGCGGCGCCGGGAGGATCGCGACTTCGAGGTCGACGATCTACCCGCGACGGTCGGCTCGGCGGCTGGGCTCGGCCTTTCGGTGGCGGCGCTCGTCCTCCTGATCGAAACGGCGCTGTCGAGCCTGCTCGACACGACGGGTGTCCTCGTCTACGAGCGACCCGCCGCGGATGCCCTGCTGATGGTGCTGATCATGGCTGTGGTCGGCGGTGCCACGCTTGCCCGGTATTGGGTGCTTGATCTCCACACGCGCGAGACTCGGTTCCGGAATGGGTACGGAGCGATCGTGTCCTATCTGTCTCTCACCGCCCTCGCAGCGTCGACGGGGTCCATCGTCTTCGTGACGTTGGAGTGGCTGTTCGGCACAGGCCCCGACACGGCTGCAGAGCAGTTCGAGTCGCTCCCGATCACAGCCGGCATCGCTGCGGCGGCCGGTCTGACGTGGTGGCATCACCTCGGAACCATCCACCCGAGGAGAGGGCTCGGCCAGCGCGCGTACTCCTATGGAACCGCGGCAACCGGAGCACTCGCCGCGGCTTCCGGTTTGGCTGCGCTCGTGGTCTTGGCGCTCGAGTCGGTGAGCACCAGGTCAGGGGTGGTGGCATCCGATGCGGGCACGGTCGTGATCGCGGGCGTGACCGCGCTGGTCATCGGGGCACTCCTGTGGTGGACGCAATGGCGTCGGATCGACCCGAGAGAGCAGGCCGAGCGCGAGTCGATGCCACGCCGGGTCTACCTGGTCGGCCTTCTGGTCGTAGCAGGGATCGCCGGCGGTGTATCACTCATCGCCGCGATCTACGGTTTGCTACAGGCGGTCCTGGAGGGTCGCCTCGGCATCGACGTCGTCTTCGATGGTCGGTTCGTGATAGCGACCGTCGTCGTGACGGCTCCGCTGATCTGGCACATCATCGGGGAGCTGCGTGAGGACCGGATCCTTCGCCCTGCCGGAACACGGCACCGCCGGGCGATCATCGTCACGGAGTATCCCGACTCCTTCGCCGGTCTCGATGACGTCGCCGTCCTGAAAGCAGGGCCCAACGGTGGCGGTCGATCGCCGGTGGAGTTGGCCGGACAGATCGAGCGGTTGTTGAGTGAGGAGGGACCCCCACTGCTGGTTGTGGTGAAGGGAGATTCGTTTGACGCGATCGAGTTGGAGGAGATCCCCGCCAGCGGGCGTTTCGGGATCTTCGACTGACTGGCGCTGCCGGCATGACGGATTTCGCCGCAGAGCGCGCTCAGATGGTGCGCAGTCAGCTCCGCGATCGGGGCATCGTCGACATGGCGGTGCTCGAGGCCATGGGCTCGGTGCCGAGAGAGGAGTTCGTGCCTCCGGGCTCGCAGGCCGACGCCTATGCCGACCGCGCACTCCCGATAGGCGACGGGCAGACGATCTCCCAGCCCTACATCGTTGCGCTCATGGTCGCTGAGCTGGGTCTCTCTCCGCGGGCCCGGGTGCTGGATGTCGGCACCGGAAGTGGCTACGCAGCTGCGGTCGCCAGCAGGATCGCTCGCCACGTGTTCACGATCGAACGGCATGCGCGTCTCGCCGAGGAGGCTACATCCCGATTCGAGCGGCTCGGCTACCTCAATGTCACCGTTGGCGTGGGGGACGGATCTCGGGGATGGCCTGAGCATGCCCCATTCGACGGCATCTCGGTTGCGGCGGCTGCGCCGATCGTTCCCGAGGAGCTGGTGGCGCAACTCGTGATCGGCGGTTCGCTCGTCATCCCGACCGGATCGGGCCGGCGGCAGCGGTTGATCGGGATCCGGCGAACCGGTGAGGAGACGGTCGAGCATCACGATCTGGGAGCGGTCAGATTCGTTCCGCTGATCGGAGACGGTGGATTCGAGGACCGGGGCGGCAGCTGAGCTGTGGGATACGGTTCCGTCATGGGGGCGACCCATACTGGTGCTGTGACTGCCACCGACATCGAACCCACCGACATCCAACGACGTGCCCAAGAGTTGCTTCGCTCGATCGCCGGCGACGCTGCCGTCTTCCGGGCGGGCCAGTGGGAAGCGATCTCCGAGATCGTCGAGAACCGCGGCCGCGCGTTGGTGGTGCAGCGGACCGGGTGGGGAAAGAGCGCCGTGTATCTCATCGCCACCAGGCTCATCAGAGAGTCCGGCGGCGGTCCGACGCTCATCGTCTCGCCACTCCTCGCACTCATGCGCAACCAGATCGAGATGGCGGAGAGGGCGGGAGTCAGAGCCGCCACGATCAATTCGACCAACCAGGAGGCCTGGGGCGAAGTGATTGCGAGCGCGGCCGCAGGTGACGTCGACCTGTTGTTGGTTTCCCCGGAACGATTGAACAATGCGCGCTTCCTCGCATCGGTGTTCCCGTCGTTCACACGCAGCATGGGTCTGCTGGTGGTCGACGAAGTGCATTGCATCTCGGACTGGGGTCACGATTTCCGTCCCGACTATCGACGGCTGGGCGAGATCGTGCGGGGACTGCCACCGCAGGTACCCGTGCTGGGCACGACCGCGACCGCCAACGATCGGGTCGTGACCGATGTCGCATCGCAGCTCGGCGCCAATCTCACCATCCAGCGCGGGGAGCTCGAGCGGGAGAGCCTCGCGCTTCAGGTGCTCGACCTGCCCGACCAGCACGACCGGATGGCGTGGCTCGCCCAGCACCTTCCCGAGCTCGATGGAGCCGGGATCGTGTACTGCCTCACCATCACCGACGCCTACCGGGTTGGTCGATGGCTCAAGGCGAACGGCATCGAGGTCGAGGTCTACACCGGCGCCACCGATCCCGATGTGCGTCTGGGGATCGAGGATCGTCTGACCGCCAACGATCTGGACGTCGTGGTTGCCACGTCTGCGCTCGGGATGGGGTACGACAACCCCCACATCCAGTTTGTCATCCACTATCAGTCGCCCGGCAGTCCCGTGGCGTATTACCAACAGGTGGGTCGCGCCGGCAGGGCCGTCGGGCACGCGTTGGGAATCCTGATGTCCGGTTCCGAGGATCGTGAGATTCAGGACTACTTCATCGACTCGGCCTTCCCGTCGGAAGCGCTGACAGAGGCCGTCATCGGCTCGCTCATCGAGTCGGGTAAGAAGCTGACCGATCTCGAGCGCGAGGTCAATCTCAGCCGAGGCAGGCTGTCGGGTCTGCTCAAGATCCTGGAGGTCGAGGGTGCGATCGAGCGGGACGGGTCGGTGTGGCGCCGCTCCGATCGTCCCTGGTCGTATCCACGAGAGCGGGTGGAGGCGGTCACAGCCGATCGCAGGCGCGAGCAGGAAGCGATGGTCGAGTATGCCCGCACCGATCGGTGTCTCATGGAGTTTCTGCGAGCCCAACTCGACGACGACTCTGCCGAGCCGTGTGGCAAATGCGCCAACTGCCTCGGCCGTCCGGTGGTCGATCCGGTCATCGACGGCGAGATCAGAACGAGAGCGCTGGCGTTCTTGAACCGGACCGAGATCCCCATTGCGCCGCGCAAACGCTGGCCGGTCGGGGTCACCTGGGGACGTCTGTCCGCTCTTGGGAACGAGGAGGGCCGGGCGCTCGGCTACCGGGGTGATCCCGGGCACGCCAAGGTCTGCGTGGACGGCGATGCGGGACGGGATCGGGTTTCCGTCTGAGCTGGTGAATGCAATGGCGCGAATGGTCGAGCAATGGGCTCCCGATCCAGCACCGTCGTGGGTGACTGCGGTGCCGAACGGCGGCGCAACCGATCGGGTATCCGACTTCGCTCAACGGCTCTCAGAGCGTCTGGGGCTCACCTACGTTCCCGTCATCGACCGGGTTCGCGACCGTCCCCCGCAGGCAGACATGTTCAACAGTGCTCGTCGGCTCGCCAATGTGCGGGGGGCGTTCGAGGTGCGTGACGCTCCGACCGGTCCCGTCCTCCTCATCGACGACATGGTCGATTCGCGATGGACGCTGACCGCGGTCGGACACATGCTGCGGAGCGCTGGAGTCGATGCGGTGTACCCGGCAGTTCTCATCGATGCGTCGCGCGGCGGAGTGTGATGAGACAACCGGCGAGTGTTCGCCTGCCAGTGATCGCACGCCGTCGGACTCAGGAGGACCGACTCTCGGCTCGGAAAGCCCTTTCGACCTGAGTTTGACCGGGGAGCGGGGACTCCGTACACTTCCGCAGGCATCACACACCACCGTGTGGTGCGTCCCAACGAAGTTTGGTCGGGTCGCTCTGCGCGTCGAATGACGGAACAGAGTCGGAACCCGACGATCGCGGCCAAACCCGTGATGTACCCGTCGAATCGGATTCGGTTCGTACCCGGGGTACCTCTCGCCAGGTGGTCGGTCAGAACCGGTCTCAGCCGGTGCTGCCTTCTGCCTCGCGCACGTACCCGCAAGCGAAAGAAGACAGCATGGCTGACAACGATCAGAAGATCCGCATTCGGCTCAAGGCGTACGACCATCAGGTCGTCGACGAGTCGGCGCGAAAGATCGCAGAAACCGTGATCCGCACCCAGGCGAAGATCAAGGGACCGGTTCCCCTTCCCACGCAGATCCATCGCTACTGCGTCATTCGCGGCCCGCACGTCGACAAGGACTCGCGTGAGCACTTCGAGCTCCGCATCCACAAGCGCCTGATCGACATCATGGAGCCGACCCCAAAGACCGTCGATTCACTCATGCGTCTCGACCTCCCTGCCGGCGTCGAGGTGGAGATCAAGCTATGAGCGCGGATCAGGCCACCACCGAGGAGTCCGTCGAGGTCGAGACCCCTGATGCCGTCGTCGACGACGCGGCTGTCGAAGAGGTCGAGGAGGAGACGACCGACGAGTCCGCTCCCGAGCAGCCCAAGGCGAAGCTCGGGACGATCGTCGGGGAGAAGCTGGGCATGACCCAGATCTTCACCGAGGACGCCCGTGCGGTCCCCGTCACCGTGATCAAAGTGGGTCCGTGCTACGTGACCCAGGTGAAGACCAAGGACTCCGACGGGTACAAGAGTGTTCAGATCAGCTTCGGCGAGACCAAGCCGAGCCGTGTGAACAGCCCCGAGTCCGGGCACTTCGCCAAAGCCGGCGTCGCCCCTGCCCGTCATCTCGTCGAAGTCCGTGTCGATTCCATCGATGGTTTCGAACTCGGACAGGAAGTCGACATCGAGAACTCGTTCTCGAAGGGCTCCCGGGCCGATGTGACCGGCGTCTCGAAGGGCAAGGGCTTTTCGGGTGTCATGAAGCGTCACAACTTCAAGGGGCTGGGCGCCAGCCACGGAACTCACAAGAAGCATCGAGCCCCTGGCTCCATCGGCGCATGCGCGACTCCCGCTCGGGTGTTCAAGGGCATGAAGATGGCCGGCCGGATGGGCGGCGATCGCACCACGATCCTCAACCTCGAGGTGATTCAGGTCGATGCCGAGCGCGGGTTGATCGCACTCGGTGGCGCCGTTCCCGGAGCCAAGGGCTCCGTCGTGGTCGTACGAGGGGCGGTGAAGTCGCGTGCCTGAGATCAAAGCACCATTGTTCAGTCTCGACGGCAAAGAGACCGGCGAGGTCAGCCTCGACCCGGAGCTGTTCGGCATCGAGCCGAACCTGCCCGTCATCCACCAGGTGGTGACTGCGCAGCTGGCAGGCCGGCGGCGTGGCACCCACTCCACCAAGACTCGCGCAGAAGTGCGCGGTGGTGGACGCAAGCCGTGGCGCCAGAAAGGCCTCGGCCGTGCCCGCCATGGATCGATCCGCTCCCCGCAGTGGGTCGGCGGTGGCGTCGCACACGGACCCAAGCCTCGCGACTACTCCCAGCGCACTCCCAAGAAGATGAAGCGACTCGCCCTGCGGTCGGCATTGTCGGCACGCGCGTCGGAATCTGCCGTGAAGGTCGTCGACAACTTCGATTGGGAAGCACCGAAGACCAAGTCTGCGGCAGCGCTGCTGGCCAGCATGGGCATCGACGGCAAGGCGCTGGTCGTGCTCGACAGGTCCGACGTGACAGCCCAGCGGGCCTTCCGCAACCTTCCGTCGGTCCGTCTGGCCGAGGCAGGCCACGTGACCACCTACGACGTGATGTGGGCGCAAGACCTCGTCTTCAGTGCATCGACCGTCGCGTCGCTCTCGAATCCCGCAGGGTTCGAGGTCAGCGACTCGGACTTCGTCAAAGAAGAAGGGGGTGAGGGCTGATGCGCAAGAACCCTCGTGACATCATCATCGAGCCGGTCGTTTCCGAGAAGTCGTACGACCTGATCGAGCACAACAACACCTACACCTTCATCGTCGACCCTCGGGCCAACAAGACCGAGGTGAAGGAAGCCGTCAAGGCGATCTTCGGCGTCGACGTGGTCCGTGTGAACACACAGAACCGTCAGGGGAAGGTCAAGCGCACCGGGTATCAGGTCGGTAAGCGCAAGAACGTCAAACGAGCCCTGGTGACCCTCGCTGAGGGCGACAACATCGACCTGTTCGGAGTTTGAGATGGTAGTGAAGAAGAGAAAGCCGACGTCGCCGGGTCGTCGATTCCAGACGGTCTCGGACTTCGCCGAGATCACGAAGGGCAACGACCCCGAGAAGTCGCTGATCGCCAAGAAGTCGTCGACGGGCGGCCGCAACGTCAACGGTCGCGTCACCTCCCGCCATCGCGGCGGTGGTCACAAGCAGAAGTATCGCATCATCGATTTCCGCCGGACCAAGGACGGCGTGCCGGCCAAGGTCGCCTCGATCGAGTACGACCCCAACCGCAACGCTCGGATCGCGCTGCTCCACTACCTGGACGGCGAGAAGCGCTACATCATCGCTCCCGTCGGCCTCGCGGTCGGGCAGATGGTCGAGTCCGGCACCGGTGCCGACATCAAGCCGGGCAACGCGTTGCCGCTGCGCAACATCCCCGCCGGTACCACCGTCCACGCCGTCGAAATGCGACCCGGTGGTGGCGCCAAGCTCGCCCGCTCTGCGGGCGTCTCGGTTCAGCTGATGTCCAAAGAGAACAACATGGCGCTGCTACGTCTGCCCTCGGGCGAGATGCGGCAGGTGCCGCTCGATTGCCGGGCAGCGATCGGTCAGGTCGGGAACACCGAATCCGAGCTCATCAGTCTCGGGAAGGCGGGCCGCAACCGCTGGAAGGGTGTCCGCCCACAGACCCGAGGTGTTGCCATGAACCCGGTCGACCACCCGCTCGGTGGTGGCGAAGGCAAGTCGGCCGGTGGCCGGCATCCGGTCAGCCCGTGGGGCAAGCCGGAAGGTCGCACCCGCAAGAAGAAGAAGACATCGAACAAGTACATCGTTCGTCGCCGCAATGCGAAGGGTCGGAGGTAGTCCATGGCTCGCAGTTTGAAGAAGGGGCCATTCGTCGACGATCACCTGATCGAAAAAGTCGAAGCCCTCAACAACAAGAACGAGAAGCGGGTCATCCGGACGTGGAGCCGACGCTCGACGATCGTTCCCGAGATGATCGGTCACACGATCGGCGTCCACGACGGGCGCAAGCACATTCCGGTCTACATCACCGAGTCGATGGTCGGCCACAAGCTCGGGGAGTTCGCCCCGACCCGGACGTTCCGGGGTCACATCGACAAGAGAGACAAGGCAGCGAGGCGCGGATGAAGGTGAAAGCTCAAGCCAAGTACATCAGGGAATCTCCCTTCAAGGTCCGCCGAGTGCTGGATCTCGTCCGGGGAATGCCGGTCGAAGAAGCCCAGCAGATGCTGGCCCACCTCAACCGGGGCGCATCTGGCACGGTTGCCAAGGTCTTGAATTCGGCTGTCGCCAACGCCGAGCACAACCACACGCTCGATGCAGATGAGCTGATCGTCGCCGAGGCGTACGCCGACGAGGGTCCGACCCTCCGCCGGTTCCGTCCCCGGGCGCGCGGTCGTGCCACTCGCATCGACAAGCGCACAAGCCACATCACGATCGTGGTGGGGGATCGCATCGAGGAGGTGAACTGATGGGCCAGAAGATTCATCCATATTCCTTCCGGATCGGCGTGATCTACGACTGGAAGTCGAAGTGGTACTCAGACAAGAACTACGTCGAGCTCGTCAACGAAGACGCTGCAATCCGAGATTTCCTCCGTGAGGACATGCGTCGGGGAGCGATCTCGAGGATCGACATCGAGCGCACCCGCGATCGGGTCGTCGTCGAGATCTACACGGGTCGTCCCGGTGTCGTGATCGGCCGACGGGGATCAGAGGCCGAGCGCCTTCGTGGAATCCTCGAGAAGATGGCTTCGAAGCCGGTGAAGTTGAACATCGTCGAGGTCAAAGACGCCGAGACAGATGCCCAGTTGCTCTCCCAGGGAATCGCCGATCAGCTCGAGAATCGCGTGGCGTTCCGTCGTGCCATGAAGCGGGCGGTGACCACTGCGATGAAGTCGGGCGCCGAGGGCGTTCGCGTCGAGTGCAAGGGCCGACTCGGTGGTGCCGACATGGGCCGCCGCGAGTGGTATCGCGAAGGACGAGTTCCGCTGCACACGCTCCGCGCCGACATCGACTACGGCATGGCGACCGCCCGTACGACGGTCGGAGCGATCGGCATCAAGGTGTGGGTGTACAAGGGCGACATCGTCCCCGGCACATCCAGCGCCGACAAGATCGCAGCCGAGGCTGCGCTGGCTACTGGCGGGGCCCCCGGCCGGAGCCGCAGTGCTCCCGCCAAGGCCAAAGCCGAGCAGGCTGCCGGCGAGTCACGCGTTCCCCGACTCATCGAGGCGGGAGGCGGTAAGCGTCTCGTCGAAGCCGGAGGCGGCAAGCGTGAAGGCAAGCGTCTCATCGAGGCCGGTGGCGGTCGCAACCCGAGCGCCGAAGAGGCAGAGGCCGAATATCGGGAGGAGCGCGAGGTCGTCGACAACGCCGACAGCGCCCTTCCCGACATCGAGAGCAGACGCCGACGAGACATCCGAGGGCGCGCCCGAGGCAACTGCCGAGGAGACCACGGCCGAAACGGCTACCGACGAGGCAGCCGCAACGGCCCCTGACGAGGCTGCCACCGAGGACGCCCCGACCGCTGCGGCCGAGGCTGCTGACGAGGCCGCTGACCCGACCGGAGAAGAGGAGTAGCCGCCCATGTTGATGCCAAAGCGTGTCAAGCACCGGAAGGTGCACCGCGGTCGCCGGAGAGGTGTCGCCAAGGGCGGGACCGAAGTGAACTTCGGCGAGTTCGGGCTCCAGTCGCTCGAAGAGGCCTGGATCACCAGCCGCCAGATCGAGTCCGCCCGTATCGCCATCACCCGTGCGGTGAAGCGTGGCGGGAAGGTGTGGATCACGATCTTCCCCGACAAACCAGTCACCCAGAAGCCCGCCGAGACCCGGATGGGATCCGGCAAGGGAAACCCGGAGTTCTGGGTCGCCGTCGTCAAGCCCGGACGTGTGATGTTCGAGCTCGGAGGCGTCGACGAGGAACTCGCCAGGGAAGCCATGCGAAAGGCCGGCCACAAACTCCCGGTCAAGACCAGGTTCGTGAAGCGGGGTGAACTGTGAGTGCATCGCATCTGCGCGATCTCGCGCACGACGAACTCGTCGAGATGCTGGCGGACTCGAAGGAAGAGCTGTTCAATCTGCGCTTCCAGGTGGCCACCAACCAGCTCGACAACACCTCTCGTATCAAAGAGGTCAAGAAGGAAATTGCCCGGATCAACACCGTGATCAGGCAGCAGGAAATCGAAGCGTGGCGTGCCCAGCAGGCCGCCGGGAAGGAAGCGTGATGGAGGAGCGAGCAAGACGCAAAGTTCGCGTCGGCGTCGTGATCTCCGACGTGCGCGACAAGACCGTGACCGTCGAGGTCCCGTACTCGTCGAAGCATCCCCGATACGACAAGATCGTCCGCAGGAGCTCGAAGTTCCATGCGCACGATGAGAACAACGACGCGAACCTCGGAGACACCGTGCGGATCATGGAGATCAAGCCGATGTCCAAGCAGAAGCGTTGGCGTGTGACCGAGGTCGTGGAGCGTGCGCGATGATCCAGCAGGAGAGCCGCCTCAAGGTGGCCGACAACTCGGGAGCTCGCGAGGTGCTGTGCATCCGCGTGCTCGGCGGCTCGAAGCGCCGCTATGCAGGGGTCGGTGACGTGATCGTGGCCGCTGTCAAGGACGCCACCCCCGGTGGCAACGTCAAGAAGGGCGAGGTCGTCAAGGCCGTCGTCGTTCGCACCAAGAAGGCGAGCCGTCGATCCGACGGAACCTATATCCGGTTCGACGACAACGCCTGCGTGATCATCAACGCCGAGAACCTGCAGCCCCGCGGCACCCGCATCTTCGGGCCGGTGGCCAGGGAGCTGCGCGAGCGCAAGTTCATGCGGATCGTGTCACTCGCTCCGGAGGTGCTGTGACCATGAAACTCAAATCAGGAGACCGGGTGATGGTCATCGCCGGCAAGGACGCCGGCGTCGAGTCCGTCATCGAACGCGTCTACCCGGATCAGGATCGGATCCTGGTCGAGGGTGTGAACACGGCGAAGAAGCATCAGAAGCCGCTCAGTCAACAGAACCAGGGCGGGATCATCGATCGTGACATGCCCATCCACATCTCGAACGTGATGCTCGTCTGCCCGAAGTGCGAAAAGCCGACACGGGTCGGATATCGCATGGATGCCAAGGGCAAGCACCGTGTCTGCAAGCAGTGTGGGAGTGACATCAAGTGACCACCCCGAGACTCAAAGAGCAATACAACAGCGAAGTCAAGGCCAAGCTGCAGACCGACCTCGGGTTGCCGAATCCGATGCAGGTTCCCAAGCTCGAGAAGATCGTCGTAAACATGGGCATCGGCGATGCGATCACCGATCGCAAGCAGATCGAACAAGCGGTCACCGAGCTGTCGATCATCAGCGGGCAGAAGCCCCGAGTGAACGCGGCACGCAAGTCCATCGCCGGCTTCAAGCTGCGCGAGGGCCAGGCCGTCGGCGTTTCGGTGACCCTTCGCGGTGACCGGATGTGGGAGTTCTTCGATCGCCTCCTGGCGATCGCGATTCCCCGTATCCGCGACTTCCGCGGCCTCAACCCCCGTTCGTTCGACGGACGCGGCAACTACACATTCGGCGTCAATGAGCAGTTGATCTTCCCCGAGATCGACTTCGACGATGTCTCCACCACCCGTGGCATGGACATCACCATCGTCACTACCGCCGACGACAACGAGTCTGCCCGAGCCTTGCTGGATGCCTTTGGCTTCCCGTTCCGCAAGGCCGGGGTCCAGGTTTGATCGGAAGGATCTAGAAGATGGCCAAGAAATCGATGATCGCGAAGGCGAAACGCAAGGCGAAGTTCAAGGTACGCGAGTACAACCGCTGCAAGCGGTGTGGTCGTTCCCGTGCATATCTGCGGGACTTCGGCATGTGCCGTATCTGTGTCCGTGAGCTCGCCAGCCGCGGCGAACTCCCCGGTGTGAGAAAGGCTTCGTGGTAAATCATGATGACCGACCCAATCAGCGACATGCTCACTCGTGTCAGGAATGCCACGCAGGTTGGCCACGCCCGAGTCGTGATGCCGTCGTCGAAGATGAAGGAATCCCTCGCCCAGATCCTGACGGCAGAGGGATACATCGACCGGTACGAGGTGAAGCCCGCCGGCGCCGGCAACGAGTTGACCCTCGTGCTGCGGTACGGCGACAAGCGTCGCCCGGCGATCACCGGCGTCACCCGTATCTCCAAGCCCGGTCACCGCATCTATCGCGGTGCGGCCGAGCTACCGCGAGTTCAGGGTGGGCTGGGCGTTGCCGTCGTGTCCACGTCCCAGGGTCTGCTGCCGGACCGCGAGGCCCGGCGTCGCAGCCTCGGTGGCGAGATCATCTGCGAGGTGTGGTGACATGAGCCGAATCGGAAAGATGCCGGTACCCGTGCCGAGTGGGGTGAGCGTCGACGTCGACGGCCGCTCTGTTCAGGTCAAGGGTCCCAAAGGCGAGCTCGGTCGTGAATTCCACGAGCGCGTCTCGATCAAACTGGACGGCGACGAGGTGGTCGTCGAGCGTTTCGACGACACCCGCGAGAGCAGGGCCCTTCACGGGCTCAGCCGGGCGCTCCTGGCCAACATGGTCCATGGCGTGGCCGAAGGCTTCCGCCGCGACCTCGAGATCATCGGCGTGGGTTACCGCGCAACGCTCAAGGGCCGAGACCTCGAGATGCAGCTCGGTTTCAGCCATTCCGTCAGTTTCCCCGCCCCCGAAGGCGTCACCTTCGAGGTTCCGGAGCCCACCAAGGTCAGCGTGATCGGCGTAGACAAGGAACTGGTGGGGCAGGTCGCCGCAAACATCCGCAAGATCCGTCCGCCGGAGCCATACAAGGGCAAAGGCATTCGGTATGTCGGTGAGCACGTTCGCCGCAAGGCAGGAAAGGCAGGTAGGTGATGGCACTCTCGAAGAGCCAATCGCGTCAGCGTCGCCATCGCCGTGTGCGCAAGCACGTGGTTGGCACGACGACCCGGCCGCGTCTGGCCGTGTACCGGTCCAACCGATACATCTACGCGCAGGTCATCGACGACAATGCCGGCCGGACGGTCGCGGCCGCCTCGTCGCAAGAGGAATCATTCCGCACCAAGACGCTGTCGACCGACACGGCCACCGAGGTCGGGAAGTTGGTCGCCGAGCGAGCAAAAGAAGCAGGGATCTCGTCGGTCGTGTTCGACCGGGGTGGATTCAAGTACCACGGTCGCATCAAGGCACTCGCCGATGCGGCCCGCGAAGCAGGTTTGGAGTTCTGATGGCGAGAGATGACCAGAATCAGTTCGACGAGCGCGTCATGCAGATCAATCGCGTTGCGAAGGTCGTGAAGGGTGGACGCAGGTTCTCCTTCACTGCCCTCGTAGTGGTGGGCGACGGCAACGGCAAGGTCGGTATCGGCTACGGCAAGGCCAAAGAGGTCCCCGCCGCCATCCAGAAGGGCATGGAGATCGCCCGCAAGTCGATGGTCCTCATCCCGATGGCCGGTCACACGATCGTGCACAGCCATGTCGGCCGTCACGACGCATCGCGCGTGCTGATCAAGCCGGCCGCTCCCGGTACCGGTGTGATCGCAGGTGGCGCCGTCCGCCAGATCCTCGAAGCCGCGGGCGTCAAGGATGCGCTGGCCAAGTCACTCGGATCCGCCACCCATCTCAACGTGGCGCGAGCGACGATGGCAGCACTCACAGAGCAGCGTCGACCGGACGAGGTCGCCAAGCTCCGCGGCAAGCAGGCCGAGGACATCGCACCCCCGGGGCTGCTGGCCGCGTATCGAGGCACCGAGTCGGTCCGCGCCGCCTCGAACGACTGAAGGGCAGCCCATGGCAGACAAACTGATTGTGACGCTCAGGCGCAGCATCATCGGCGAGAAGCCGAAGACACGCGCAAACGTGCGGGCACTTGGCCTGCGCAAGCTCCACCACAGCGTGGAGCACAACGACACCCCCGATGTCCGGGGGATGATCGACAAGGTCCGCCACCTGGTGGACGTCGAGCAGAAATGACTTCTCACGTCCCACATCTCACGTCATGTGAGGGTGGGGCCAGGGACAGGAGACCGAGGAACAGATATGAGTGACAACGAGAGAGATCAACTGAGGCTCCATCACCTCGCCCCGGCGCCGGGTTCGAAGAAGTCCCGGGTCAGGGTCGGACGCGGTGAGTCGGGAAAGCGCGGGAAGACCGCCGGCCGAGGCACCAAGGGTTTGAAGGCCCGAGAGCAGCCTCCGTCCCGGATTCGAGGGCGGGCAGATGCCGCTGGTCCGCCGGATCCCCAAGCTCGGCGGGTTCAAGAACCCGAGCAAGGAGATCTTCGCAATCGTCAATGTCGGCGTGCTCGAAGAGAGATTCGAGAGCGGCGCGACCGGTGACGATCGATGACCTGCGCGAACGGGGTCTCGTCAAGCATCGGGGTCGCGTGAAGGTGCTCGCCGAAGGCGAGCTCTCCAAGTCGTTGACGGTCGAGACCCATGCAATCAGTGCCGGCGCCCGATCCAAGATCGAGGCGGCTGGCGGCACCGTCGAACTCGTCGAGTCCTGAGGTGACCGTCGACCTCCCGTTGAGTGCCATCGGTGCTTCCGGGAGTCGACGGGTACCCTTCCATCCAACCCCAACCCCCTCGAGGCCATGAACGTTCTCTCCATTTATCGCCACATGTTCGCGGTGCCGGATCTCCGTCGGAAGATCCTGTTCACGCTCTTCATCTTCGCCGTGTATCGGCTCGGTGCCTCGATCCCGGTTCCGGGAGTCGACATCGACGCCGTCAGGCTCGTGCAACAGTCGGCCGAGCTGGGGGGCGTGGTCGGTCTGCTCAACCTGTTCTCCGGTGGGGCGTTGGAGCAGTTCTCGGTGTTCGCGCTCGGGATCCTCCCGTACATCACGGCGTCGATCATCATGCAGCTGCTCACGGTCGTCATCCCGAAGCTCGCCGCACTCCAGGACGAGGGCGAAGCGGGCAGGAAGGTCATCACGCAGTGGACCCGCTACCTCACGGTCATCCTGGCGCTGATCCAGTCGACCGGGTTCACGTTCCTGTTCAATCAGGGAACGTTCACCAACGGCATCTCCCTCATCTCGGAGTACACGCCAGGACGGGTGTCACTCATCGTGCTGACCATGACCGCAGGTACCGCGTTCGTCATGTGGCTCGGTGAGCTGATCACCCAGCGCGGTGTCGGAAACGGTATGTCCTTGTTGATCTTCGTCTCCATCCTCAGCCAGTTCCCGTTCGTGTTCAGCCAGATCTGGACCCAGACCGCGGCAGTGCAGCTGTGGGGGCGCTTCATCACGATCATGGCCATCTTCGCCCTGATGATCGTCTCGATCATCTACATGGATCAGGCCCAGCGTCGCATCCCCGTCCAGTTCGCCAAGCGGGTTCGCGGTCGGCGTGTCATGGGTGGGCAGTCGACATACATTCCGATCAAGATCAACACCGCAGGCGTGATCCCGGTCATCTTTGCGACGTCGATCCTGCTCTTCCCGGCTCTGCTGGTGACGGCCATTCCGTCCGATGGGCGCTTCATCAGCTCCATCCGAACATGGGTCGATCAGAATCTGGGCGGTGGCGGCACCGGAAACATCTCGATCTGGTACGTGGTCGCGCTGTTCTCGCTGATCATCTTCTTCACGTACTTCTACACCGCCATCCAGTTCGACCCGGTCCGTCAGGCCGAGATGATCCAGCGACAGGGCGGCTTCATCCCCGGTATCCGCCCGGGACGGCAGACCCAGCAGTACCTCCAATTGACGCTCAGCCGGATCATTCTCCCCGGCGCCATCTTCTTGGCTGTGATCTCGGTGCTGCCGGCGATCGCAGGTCTGGTCTGGGGTATCGCCATCAGCTTCTCCGGCGTGTCGATTCTGATCGTCGTTGGTGTGGCGCTCGAGACCATGAAGCAGATCGAGTCCCAGCTCACGATGCGCAACTACGAGGGAATCCTCACGTGACGGCGACCGACGGCAGGGGACAGCGGACCGATCGAGCGTGCGTATGAGACTGCTATTCGTGGGACCGCCGGGAGCAGGCAAAGGGACCCAGGCAGTGCGGGTCGCTGACGAACTCGACATCGCACATGTCTCGACCGGAGACATGTTCCGTGCTCTGGATTCGGACTCGGAGCTCGGCAAGCGGGTCAAGGCCATCATGGAATCCGGTGGCTACGTGTCCGACGACATCGTCATCGAGATGCTCGCTGGCCGGATCTCGGAGCCGGACGCCGCCAACGGCTTCATCCTCGACGGATTCCCGCGCACGACCGCCCAGGCGAGCGCCCTCGACGAGCTGCTCGCCGACCACGGGCTCGACCACGTCGTCCTCTTCGACATCGATGAGGACACCATCATCCAGCGCATGTTGGATCGGGGACGGGCCGATGACACCGAAGAGACCATTCGCACCCGCCTCGAGGTCTATCGCGAGCAGACCGAGCCGCTCATCGACCTCTACGAATCGCGCGATCTCGTCTCCCGTGTCGACGCGACCGGATCGGTCGAAGAGATCACCGAGCGGGTCCTCTCGAATCTGAGGTAGTCGTGTCGTCAGTCATCGGTGTTCGGTTGTCGATTCGCATGCGCCACGGCGCCCGTCGCCCCATGGTCTGTTCTCCCACCTCGACGAGGGTCGACCCCGCACGACGATCGACGGAGAGCTCATGATCACGATCAAGTCGCAGGCCGAGTTCGAGAAGATGTTCGTGGCGGGCCGTGTCGTTGCCGAGGTTCATCAGGAGATCCGCGAGGCCGTGCGGCCAGGCGTGACCCTGCTCCATCTCGACGGGATCGCCGAGAAGATCATTCGCGATCGAGGGTGCGTCCCGTCGTTCCTGAACTATCACGGGACCTATCCGGCGTCCATCTGTGCATCGCCCAACGACGTCATCGTCCACGGGATCCCGACCGACTATCAGCTCCGGACCGGGGACATCCTCGCCGTCGACGTGGGAGCGATCTACGAAGGGCTGCACGGAGACGCCGCATTCACCATGGGGGTCGGCGAGATCTCTCCCCAGGCCACCCGCTTGATCGAGGTCACCGAGGAGGGCATGTGGGCCGGCATCTCGCAGATTCGCCACGGGGCACGCGTCGGAGATGTCGGTGCTGCCGTTGAGGCCATCGGAGCGCGAGAGGATTACGGCGTCGTGCGCGAATACGTGGGACACGGGATCGGCCGCGCCATGCACGAAGAGCCGCAGGTCCCGAACTACGGAAAGCCGGGCAAAGGGATGAAGCTGCGGCGCGGGATGGCGATCTGCGTCGAACCGATGTTCAATCTCGGTGCCGCCGACACCAAGGTCGACGCCGACAACTGGACGGTGCGGACGCAGGACGGCCAGATCTCGGCTCACTGGGAGCACACGGTGGCGATCACCAAGGATCGGATCGTCGTGACGACGCTTCTCGAAGGAGTCGATCCCCCAGTGGAATTG
Organism: uncultured bacterium; assembly: GCA_963745865.1. Taxonomy (GTDB): domain Bacteria; phylum Actinomycetota; class Acidimicrobiia; order Spongiisociales; family ZC4RG35; genus JAHEDH01. The sequence continues at coordinate 413,744 of CAVUYZ010000004.1, forward strand.
GCGAGCGGACGCTGAACCACCTCCCTCGGATCCTGCTCCGAGGGGCACACCTCAACTAGATCCCGCCAACGACGCCGGTCTGTCTGCGAGAGAACGGGCTGGCTGGTTCTCCTTATCGAATCTCGCTTCTCGCCGACCGGATTCCCGAGTCCGTCGAATGGGCGGCCTTCTGGTCGAGGAGAGGTTCAACCGAGATGCGACAGCTCTGCGTGGCGATCGTCGTCATCTCGTCGGTGCTGCCCGTCGCAGCTCAGTCCGCTGATGCGTCGATCTGTCCGACCGGCCAGCAGGTGATCGTGCTGGGAGACGGGTCGTCACAGTGTGCCCATGACGACACCCCACCTGTCTCGTCGACACGCGCTCCCGAGTTCTACTCTGCCGCAGCGGAGGCACGGGCCCTCTCGTGCTTCGGCGATGGCGAGGATGGTCGGCGGCTCCAGGCGCTGTACGTGACCGACGGTCAGAGCTCTCTCGGGACCGTGGAAAAATCCGCGATCGTGCTCGGGATGATCAATGCGGAGGTGATCTACGAGAACTCGTCACTGGCGGTCTCCGACACGCGACTCCTGCCGAGATGGGTGCTCACACCCGACTGCGAGCCGTCGATCCAGGTCGTGACCGTACAGCCGGGCGCATTGGACGATTTCGGAGCGACGATCAGGGCCGTCGCTCAGCTGGGCTTCGATCGTCCCGACCGCAAGTACATCATGTGGGCCGACTCCGACCGCCTCTGCGGTATCGCCAGCGTCAGCCTCGACGATCACAAGCGCAACAACGCCAACGACGGGCAGCAACCCGGGTACGCCAGGATCGACAGACCGTGCTGGGGCTACCAGGGGATGGTCGTCGCTCACGAGGTGACCCACACGTTCGGTGCCGTGATGCCGTCGGCGCCACACGCCACGTCGCTGGGGCACTGCACCGACGAGCACGACATCATGTGCTACGAAGACGCTCCGGGTGCGACGATGCAGACGATCTGTCCCGACGAGGGCGGGGAGTTGCTGCTCGACTGCAACAACGACGACTACTTCCATCCCGATCCGCCCGAAGGGAGTTGGCTGCACACGCATTGGAATGTGGCGGATTCGTCCTTCCTCGAACGAATACCTCCCGGGGGTGGCGCCGAGCTGCGTTTCGCCGACGTCGGGTTCGGCATGCCGTTGGGAGAGGCGATCGAGTGGCTCGCCGATCGCGGGATCACCCGTGGATGCGGCGATACGCGATTCTGTCCGGATGATCCGGTGACGCGAGGCCAGATGGCAGCGTTCCTCCACCGTTTCGCGGGCGGCGAGCGGGGCCTCGGCCGCCGGCTTCACCGATGTCGGCGCCGATGCCGCCTTTGCCGAAGACATCGGCTGGCTGACCCTCTCAGGCGTGACCCAGGGGTGCGATACGACGTTGTTCTGCCCGGACCAGGTCGTCACACGCGGTCAGATGGCAGCCTTCATGTACCGGTTGTTCGGTGGTGGCGAGGTCGAGGCGGCGACGTTCTTCGATGTGCCATCGGATCATGCATTCTCCGCAGAGATCGGCTGGCTGGCACAGGCCGGTGTGAGCAAGGGTTGTGGAAACGGCAACTTCTGCCCGGGCGATCCGGTGACCCGCGGGTCAGATGGCGGCGTTCCTCTATCGGGTTTCCGAGATGATCGAGGGCTCGGACCACCTCTGAGGCTGGTTGGCGCAGAAGCACTCGCCCTCAGTCCTTCTCCGCGAGCTCCCTGAATCCGTCGTCGACCCGTCGCGATGTGGCATCGAGCAGGTCCGAGGCGCGACCGACGACGCCGGCCCCGAATCGGGCCCGGGCGATGTCGATCTGACGATCGATGTCCGCCTGGTGCTGGGCCGCCTGTGAGCCGATGTGGCTCACGTCCCCATCGTCGAGGCCGAGCTCGAGCTGTACGGCTCCCTCGGTGGAGAGCTTCGACATGCTGATCCCGACCAGCGTCAGTGGGCCGGTGTGATCGCCGCGTGCCTCATCGAGCAGCGCCATCGCAGCATGATGGAGCGCGGCGGTCGTGTTGAGCGGGGCGTCGAAGGTCGTCGCCCGTGTCACAGTCGTCATGTCATCGAATCGGACTCGCAGGGTGAACGTGCGCCCCACCCTCGACTTCTTCCGCATCCGGCTCGAGACTCTGTCCGCCAGATGCAGGAGGACCACACCGAGCTCTTCGGGGTCCGTCAAACCTCGACCGAGCGCCGACTGCGCACCGATCGACTTCGCGCGTCGAGTGGTCTCGACCGACCGTGGGTCCCGGTTCCAGGCAAGCTGATGGAGATGGTTCCCGCTGCTCGTGCCGAGCCATCGTCGTCAGGGTCTCGACCGGCGTGTGGGCGAGCTCACCAACCGTCCCGACCCCGAGTTCGCCGAGTCGACCCTCAGTGACCGGACCGACTCCCCATATCACCCGGACAGGGAGGCCGTGGAGCCAGTCGATCTCGTCGGCGGGATCGACGAACAGGAGGCCGTCGGGTTTGGCCTGGGCCGACGCGACTTTGGCAAGGAACTTCGACGAGGCAATACCCACCGAGATCGGAATGCCGATCTCCTCACGCACCCGGCTGCGGATGGCACGGCCGATCTCGGCGGGGGAGCCCAAGAGGTGGGTGGTGCCGGAGACATCGACGAAGGCCTCGTCGATCGAGATCTGCTCGATGATCGGGGAGAAGTCCGACAGAACCGCCATGACCCGCTCGGAGAAGTCGGCATACTCCTTGAACGATCCAGGGACGACGATCGCTCCGGGGCATCGGGCGAGAGCGGCGCGCACGTTCATCGGTGCCGAAACGCCATGTGCCCGTGCCTCGTAACTGGCGGCCACGACCACGCCGCCGCCCACCAGCACCGGCTTTCCGCGCAGGGATGGATCGAGGAACTGTTCGACCGAGGCGTAGAATGCATCCAGGTCGCAGTGAAGAATCGGGGCGGCTACCACGCACGAATCGTACCCGAACGGGTGTTCGGTTGTGAGTGTGTCCGGCGCTCGATCTGCCGATGAGACGGTCGACTGCCCTCGCTGAGGATCCTCGTCGTGTGGGTCTCGGCGCTCTCGTTTTGCGCGCGTGGCGCGAGATGTCGTAGCATTACGGTCCGGTTTCCGGTCGCTCGCGTATGCGAGCGTGGTCCATGACCCGCCGATTTCCACTCTCCTCCCATGAGGCAGTGGCGTTCTGTGTGTCGCGCCTACCGCCGGGCCACCACTGGAAACCGAGAAAGACACGTTGTCGATATGGCGGCGGTCAACGGGTGATGCCGGACCGACAAGGAGAAACGCATGAAGGTTCGTCCTTCCACAAAGAAGATGTGCGAGAAGTGTCGCATCATCCGCCGGCGCGGTCGCGTCTGGGTGATCTGCGAAAACCCTCGTCACAAGCAGAGGCAGGGCTGATATGGCTCGCATCGCAGGAGTCGACCTCCCCCGTGACAAGCGGATCGAGATCGGCCTGACATACATATTCGGTATCGGCCGTACCAGGGCACAGCACATCTGTGACGCCCTCGGCATCGACCAGGACACCAAGATCCGTGACCTCACGGACGACGAGACCGCAAAAATCCGTCGGTACATCGACAACAGCTACACCGTTGAAGGTGATCTCCGCCGCGAGGTTCAGCAGAACATCCGTCGCAAGATCGAGATCGGCTCTTACCAGGGCATCCGCCACCGCCGGGGTCTTCCCGTTCGTGGTCAGCGCACCCACACGAATCCGCGACAGCGCAAGGGGAAGCGCATGGCGATCGCCGGTAAGAAGAAGGTCACGAAGTAGGGGATGGATCGATGACCACGAGAAAACCAGCACAGGGAGCCAAGAGTCGCGTCCGGCGCCGCGAGCGGAAGAACATCGCTCATGGCCAGGCCCACATCAAGGCGTCCTTCAACAACACCATCATCAACATCACCGATCAGGCCGGGAACTCCGTCGTGTGGACGTCGGGAGGCTCGGTCGGGTTCAAAGGTTCACGCAAATCGACGCCCTATGCGGCTCAGGTCGCTGCCGAAGAGGCAGCGCGACGCGCCGGTGAGCACGGAATCCGGAAACTCGACGTGATCGTCTCCGGGACCGGGTCAGGGCGCGACACCGCAGTGCGCACCCTGCAGAACATGGGTATGGAGGTCACCGGCGTCAAGGACGTCACCCCGACCGCCCACAACGGAGTACGTCTCAAGAAGCGCCGGAGGGGCTGAACATGGCTCGATACACAGGACCTCGTCACAAGGCGTGTCGGCGTGCTCGCACCCCGCTCTGCCAGTCCAAGAAATGCCCGGTCGACACCCGGCCGTATCCCCCAGGGGAACACGGCCGCGGTCGCATCCGGGAGTCCGACTACCTCATCCAGCTGCGAGAGAAGCAGAAGCTCCGCACGATGTACGGCGTGCTGGAGAAGCAGTTCCGCCGCTATTACCACATCGCGGCCAGCCAGCCCGGAATCACGGGTGAGAACCTGCTCCGCCTGCTCGAATCGCGTCTCGACAACATCGTGTGGCGGGCCGGTCTCGCAGCGACGCGCCCTCAGGCCCGTCAGCTCGTGAACCATGGCCACTTCCAGGTCAACGGCAAGAAGGTGGACATCCCGTCGTATCGGGTTCGTGCCAACGACGTCGTGACCATCAAGGAGAAGTCCAAGGATCTCATTGCGATCCAGCACGCCATCGAATCGATGTCGCATCCGATCCCTGATTGGATCGACGTCAATCACAACGACCGCAAGGTCGAGGTGCGCGACCTTCCGCGACGCGACCAGATCGACACTGCTATTCAAGAGCAGCTGATCGTCGAGCTCTACTCGAAGTAATCCGTCTTCTCCCCAAGGGGTCTTAAACCGTGTTGATCGTCCAACGCCCACAAATCGAAGAACAGCAGCTATCGGAGAATCGTTCGAAGTTCATCGTCGAACCACTCGAACCCGGTTTCGGCTACACGCTCGGCAACACCATGCGCCGGACACTGCTCTCCCGAATCCCGGGAGCCGCCGTCACCTCGATTCAGATCGAGGGAGTGCAGCATGAGTTCACGACCATCGACGGAGTCGTCGAGGACGTCGTGGACATCATTCTCAACGTCAAGCAGATCGTCATCCGCATGGAGGGTGTCGACACCCACACCATGTACCTGTCCGCCAAGGGCGCAGGCGAGGTGACGGCAGGGGATCTTCGGATCCCGGCCGGCGTCGAGGTGGTGAACCCCGATCAGCTGATCGCGACGCTCTCGGCCAATGGCCGACTCGAGATGGAGCTGACCGTCGGACCAGGCGTCGGTTACCGCACGGCGGACGCAGCTCGTGGGTCGGACGCGATCGGGGTCATTCCCGTCGATGCCATCTATTCGCCGGTTCGCAAGGTCGCCTACGTCGTCGAGAACACGCAGGTCGGCGATATCACCAACTTCGATCGGCTGGTGCTGGACGTCGAGAGCAACGGTGCCTTGACGCCGGCCGAAGCGGTGTCCTCCTCAGGGAAGACCCTGTCGGAGCTCATGACCTTGTTCGCCGACATGGGTGAGGGCGTCGGTCTCGAGCTCGGCGAAATCCAGACCGAGAGCTCCAGCTCGCCGGATCTCGAGTTGCCGATCGAGGCGCTCGACCTCTCCGAGCGGCCCCGGAACTGCCTCCGTCGGGCGCAGATCAAGACCGTCGGCGAATTGGTCGAGCGGACTGCAGATGACCTGCTGAACATCACGAACTTCGGTCAGAAGAGCCTCGAAGAGGTTTCGGCCAAGCTCGACGAGTTGGGCCTCTCGCTGGCCGACGGAGGCAACTGATGCCTCGTCCACGCAAGGGCGCCAGCCTGGGGAAGTCGCCGCAGAACGAGAGGAAGATCCTCTCGAATCTGACGAGGTCCCTGATCGCCGAGGGCAAGGTCGAGACCACCCTGGCCAAGGCCAAGGCCGTTCGACCTCTCGCAGAAAAGATGATCACCAAGGCACGGAAGGGCGATCTCCATTCGAGCGCGTCGTGCTGCGGACGATCCACGACAACGAGGTCGTGACCAAGCTGTTCGACGAGGTCGCGCCTCAGTACGTGGAGCGGCCAGGTGGCTACACCAGGATCGTCAAGCTGGGTCCACGACGCGGCGATGGAGCCGAGATGGCGATCATCGAGCTCGTCTGATCCACGAGATCTGAACACGGAGGGCCGCCTCGTTGAGGCGGCCCTCCGTCGCGTTTGGCCATGGATAGCCCTCAAGGAACTGGAGAACACCGCTCTCAGATGCGGTCAGAGCTCTATCAGTCGGACGCAGCGTTGCCCTGGAGCCTGGTGATTGCTGAGATCATGCCGGAACGGCGCAGCGACCTCGACGGTCCATGCAACGCATCAGAGCACGTGCCGACAACCCCGACGAGCTGATCGTGATCCACCACACCGTGATCGTGATCTCGCTTCTCGAGGTTGGCTCGATCCTCGCCGATCGTGTCGCCCTCGCGGGTGTGTCGGAGCAGGTCGCGTCAGTCTGAATGGGGTTGGGTCCCGCCGCAACTAGGTTTCCGGTGACGTGAACGGCGACGGTACCCCATATCTCGATTTCTCTCGGAGCGAATGGGCTGCTCTCCGCGCTGCAACCCCGATGACCCTCGACGAGGAGCGATGTCGACCGAATCAAGGGCATCAATGTCGAGCTGTCGGTGCCCGAGGTCGAGCAGATCTATCTTCCGCTGTCACGGCTCTTGAACCTGTACGTCCGGGCATCCCAGCAGCTGTTCACCGTCACCGACACGTTCCTCGGGAAACCCTCGGACCGTGTCCCCTATGTCATCGGCATCGCCGGCTCGGTCGCGGTTGGAAAGTCGACGATCGCCAGGATTCTGCAGGAGCTCCTGTCGAGCTGGCCCGACCATCCCAGCGTCGATCTCGTGACGACCGACGGCTTCCTGTATGGCAACGCGGTGCTCGAGAAGCGCGGAATCATGCATCGGAAGGGCTTTCCCGAGTCATTTGATCGTCGTGGGTTGCTCAGATTCGTCGCCGCACTCAAGAGCGGCGAGCATCGCGTCGATGCTCCCGTCTACTCACACCTCGCCTACGACGTGCTGCCTGATCAACGCCGGGCGATCAAACGTCCTGACATCGTGATCATCGAGGGTCTCAACGTCCTGCAGGGACGGGGTACCGGCACGTACATCTCGGACTTCTTCGACTTCTCGATCTACGTCGACGCCGATCCCGCAGACATCGAGACCTGGTACATCGATCGGTTCCTGACGCTTCGGGATACCGCGTTCAAGGATCCTGGCGCCTACTTCCATCGGTACGCCGACCTCGACGACGACGAGGCACGAGCCGAGGCGCACCGGATCTGGAAAGAGATCAACGAGGTCAACCTCTACGAGAACATCCTGCACACCCGCGAGCGTGCGACCCTCATCCTCAAGAAGGGCTCGGCGCACGACGTCGAGCGGGTGCGGCTGCGACGGCGATGAGCGATCGCCACCGGCGCCTCAGGGCACTCCTGGTCGACTACGAGCCCAGCACCGAGGTGGAACGGCGTCATCGCCGGGACATCACGGCTCTTCTCGAGAAGCCAACCGCATTCGAGCGTGAAGAATACGGACCGGGACACATCACCGCTTCGGGCTTCGTCGTGCACCCGACCCGTCAGTCGGTCGTGCTCGTCGAACACCGCAAGCTTGGCAGATGGCTGCAACCCGGGGGCCACGTCGATCCGTCGGATTCCGACATCGAGGCATCGGCTCGACGCGAAGTGATGGAAGAGACCGGACTGGAAGACATGACCGGCATCGGCATCGTCGATCTCGACGTGCATGCGTTTCCCGCTCGGGATGGCCAACCCCATCATCTTCACCTCGATGTCCGGATGGGGTTCGTGGCGGGCTCCGCCGATCTGATGCACAGCCACGAATCGACGGGCATCGCCTGGGTTCCGTTCGAGGTGGTGCTCAGTATGGACGAATCGTTGGCTCGCGCTGTTCGGCGTCTGGAGGCGTTGCAGTCGGCTGGTACGCTCCGCCCCGACTGATGGGACCGATTTTCCAACGAGCGGTGCGAGCCGCCCGATTCGACCGCAGGGTTTTCGAAGAGACCCGATGGGATGCCAACGCCACGGCGGACGCCGTCGTGCTTGTGGCTGTGATCTCGCTCGTGGTCTTCGTCGCCCGGGTCGTCGGGTCCGGGTTCGACATCGCCGACTACGTGTCGTTGGCGCTCAATGTCGTCATCTCCAATGTTGCCGGGTGGCTGCTGCTGGCGGTGGCGACCTGGTTCGCCGCCTCCCGCGCCTTCAAGCCCGAAGGCGACTACTGGCGCAGGTTCGAGCAGACCCAGGCCCTGATGAGAGTCCATGGGATCGCCTACCTCCCGATGGTGCTCGGAGCGCTGGTGTTCGTGAGCCCGATCCTGTCGGCGGTCGGATCGCTGTGGTATTTCGCTGCAGCCGGGATCGGAACGGCAGAGGTGATGGACATCAAGACCCGCGACGGCTTGATCGGCGTGCTGCTCGGCGCGGTGATCCTCTTCATCGTCCAACTGGTCTTCCATTTCCCGTTCGCGTTCTTCTCCGCCTTCACCTGATGCCCACATACCGGGTCGACGTGGCATACGACGGCTCGAACTTCCACGGCTTCGCCAAGAACCGAGACGTCCGCACGGTCCAAGGCGAGCTGGAGGCAGCCCTCGGGACCATGTTCGGTGAGCCGATCGGCATCGTCTGTGCGGGCAGGACCGACGCGGGTGTTCATGCCAGACAGCAGGTGATCAGCTTCTCGGCACAGGCAACGATGGACACTCGCCGGATCCAGAGGAGCATCGTCACGATGCTCGGGCCCGAGATCGTGGCTACCGACGCGATGGTCGTGGCAGACGACTTCAGCGCCCGGTTCTCGGCGACTGAGCGGGCGTACCGGTACCGGGTGTTTCCTGGTCCCGCTCCTGACCCGCTTCGTCGCTTGACAACGTGGCATGTCTCCTATGAGCTCGACTTCGACCTGATGAACGACGCCGCCCGCCAGTTCGTCGGAGAACACGATTTCGCGTATTTTTGCCGGCACGCCCCGAACCGGAGCTCGGAGCGACGGGTCCTGTCGTCTGAGTGGGTCCGCGATCGCGACCTCATCGAATTTCGGATCTCTGCCTCGGCCTTCTGCCACCAGATGGTTCGATCGCTGGCGGGATTCTGCGTCGATGTCGGGCGGGGCAGGGTGCATCCTCAGACGGTGCCAGAGGTTCTCGCACGTCGCGATCGGATTGGAGCGCCCCCAATCGCACCTCCGCATGGCTTGATCCTGTGGGAGATCGTGTACTGAGCCTGTCAGTCTCCCGTTGACTCGTCGTCATCAGGTCGGTGGTCTGGTTCGTCGTCGGCCTCTTCGTCCGCGTGGCTGGGGTCATGGTCGTCGTCGGAGTCGTCGGCGACCTGCGCCGGAACGTCGTCTGCGGTGTCGGTCTCGTCACTATCGATCGCTTCGTCCTCAGCGGGTTCGGCAGGCTCGTCGATCGCGTCATCGGGCTCGACAACAGGGGTGGGGTCATCGGCGTCGTCCGGGTGGTCGTCGGCCTCGGCGGCAGTCAGAGCAGCGAGCCGCTGTCGCAGTTCATGGTCCTCGTCGAGGCCGGCAACGGCGTCGAGCGCTCTGTCGAGCGCGGCGTCGCGACTCGCGTCGCCGACCGCAGTGAGTTTCTCGGCCTCTTCGACCCTGTGGCGGGGAACGATCTCGTCATCGAACAGCGACGTGACGTGTTCGCTGACCTGTTTGACGCCGTACAGCGCGTCGCCGGGTAGCGCATCGTCAGAGGCTGCTGCCAGACCGGTCGGCCCGATCAGCGCAGCTGCGGTCACCGCCGCAATGAACCTGCGTCGATGTGATCGGGAGTTCAGCGGCACGACCGTGGCGCGCTCGAGTGATGCCTCGATCGCGGCGAGGTGGTCGGACTTGACGTCTTCGGTCAAGGCCAGCCCTCGCGTTGAGCTCTCCAGTCGGGATGTCAGGTCGTTGGTCACGGTCTCTCTCTCACGGGAAAAGACGCCGGGTCAGCATCCGATTCGACGGGGTCGAGGAGTTTTCTGAGCCTGGCTTCGGCGCGGGCGGCCATGGCGTACACCGCCGTCCGATTCGAGTCGGTGATCTGGGCAATCTCCTCACCGTCGTATCCCTCGACATGCTTCAGGTGGAGGACCTCGCGTTGCTCGGGCGTCAACTGGGCGAGTGCCGCTTCGAGGTCCGGATCCGGAAAGCGGATCGAGTCGACCGCTCCCGACTCAGGAAGCTCATCGGTGGGGATCTCCGGTCGACGCTCGCGACGGCGGATCTCGTCCAGACAGTTGAAGCGCATGCTCTTGAAGAGCCATGCCTCGACCGACCGCATCGACTCCAACTCGGGGCGGGCCCTGGTCAATTCGAGGAAGCTGTGCTGTACCGCATCTTCGGCAGCACCCCGATCACGCAGCAGACGAAGACCCAGGCCGAAGAGCCGATCGGCAACGCGTCCATACACATACGCAAAGGCCGACGGCTCTCCCTGGGCCAGTCGGGATGTCAGGTCTTCGGGATGCTCTGTCTCAGCGATGTCGGTCTCCGGTAGCGAAGAGGGGGTGCGGACTGTCCGCACCCCCTCCAGTCTTCCATCAATGCGCTGAACTGCGAGTGCTCAGTCGCTGGTGTCGTCGTCCCCGGAGTGCTCGTCATCGGAGTCGTGCTCTGCTGCGGCGGCCGGCTTGTCGTCGTCGGACTCGTCATCGCTGACGGAGTCTTCGGCCTCATCGGAGGTTGAATCCTCGAGTTCGTCGGAGGCGCTGTCGTCGGCCACGGTCACCGTCGGAGCGGTGACCTCGTCCTCGGAGTCGTCGTCGCTCTCGGAGTCGTCGCTCGTCGCGTCTTCGACCGACTCGTCGTCTTTCGGTCTCGTCGGTGCTGATCGAGTCATCGTCGGCCTGGACGTCATTCGTGGCGCTGAGGCTCTCGACGTCGACGTCGATTCCGCCGTCTGCGTCGTCGTCGGCCTCGATCTCGACCTTGACCAGGCCGTTCGAGAGCTTGAAAGAGTCGACGTCGTCGGACTCATCATCCGACTCGACGAGCGTAAAGCCGTCGGGCAGGTCGTCGACCGTGATGGTTCCGTCGGTGACGGTGAAGTCGACTGTGCCGAGTCCGTCGGGCAGCTCGACGGAGTAGGTGCCGTTGTCGAACTGGTCCGAGGCCGATGCCACGGTTGCGAAAGCGATGGATGCGAGCAGCGCGATGGCTGCTCCGATGGCGATGCGTTTCTTCATGGATGTGCGCTCCGGGTCGATTGCGGTTCGTGTCCTAAGACGTCGATCGGCATCGGAGATTCGACGGCTGGACCAGAATTTCTCTGCAGCCGTCGCGAATTGGCGGCCGACGGAGTCGCGGCGTACCATATTCTTCGCTCCCGACCGGGAGCAGTTTCCCACGCCACCCCGGTCACCGTCGAGTAGCTATCGAGTGCGGCGCTGTGCCGTCGAGGACCTTTTCATGACCAACAACAAGACCTATGCGCCGAAGCCGGCTGACCTCACCGCATCGTGGTGGGTCGTCGACGCCACCGATCTCCCGTTGGGACGGCTGGCCTCGGAAATCGCTCAAATCATTCGTGGCAAGCACAAGCCCACCTTCTCGCCGAACACGAACGGCGGCGACTTCGTCGTCGTCGTGAATGCGGACAAGGTGGCTGTCACCTCGGGCAAGAGCGCCGAGAAGATCTACTACCGCCACTCGGGTTTCCCCGGTGGCATCAAAGAGGAGTCGTTCGAGGCGCTCCTCGCCCGTCGTCCCGAAGCCGTCATCGAGCGTGCCGTCAAAGGCATGCTCCCCAAGAACCGCTTGGGGCGCAGCATGGGCAAGAAGCTGAAGGTGTATGCGAGCCCGGATCACCCGCACGCCGCCCAGCAGCCCCAGCCTCTCGAGTTCAACATCCGAAAGGTTGAGTCCTGATGTCGAAGCCAATCACCCAGACCATCGGCCGGCGCAAGTCGTCGGTGGCCCGCGTTCGCTTCCGTGATGGCAGCGGCGAGATGACCCTCAACGGGAAGAAGCTCGAGGCCTACTTCCCGACCATGGCCGCGCGCATGCGGGTCATGGAGCCACTGCAGATCACCGAGATGACGGGCCGCTACGACATCGACGCCACCCTCGAGGGTGGCGGGACGACTGGCCAGGCAGACGCACTGCGTCTCGGCATCGCCCGTGCCCTGATCGAACTCGATCCCGAGCTTCGCCCGACCCTCAAGAAGGCCGGCATGCTCACCCGCGACGCGCGTCGTGTCGAGCGCAAGAAGTACGGTCTTCGCAAGGCTCGGCGGGCTCCGCAGTACACCAAGCGCTGATCGGCTTGTCGCACTCCCTGCTCTCGAAGCCGGGACGACTCTTCGGCACCGACGGTGTCAGAGGAGTCGCCAATCTCGAGTTGGACCCGCAGTTCGCCCTGGATCTGGGGCGGGCTGCGGGTCTCACGTTGAAAGACGGCCCGGTGTTGATCGGCCGTGACACCCGGCGCTCAGGGGAGATGCTCGTCGCCGCGATCCAGTCCGGGTTCCACTCGGCGGGCATCGACACCGTCGATGTCGGCATCCTCCCCTCCGGTGGCATCAGCTATCTGACCGATTCGACCGGGGCCGAGATGGGCGTGATCGTCAGCGCGTCGCACAATCCGGCCGCAGACAACGGGATCAAGCTCCTGAGCAGGTTCGGTACGAAGCTGACCGACAAGCAGGAGGATCGGATCGAGGCGCGGATGCGCAAGCCCGAGGATCGGCGGATTCCCTATGGGGCCAATGTCGGGACCCGATTCGTCATGGACGATGCGATGCACGACTACGTGTCTGCTCTCGCCGCCGACGCCGATTACACCTTTCAGGGGACCGAGGTCGTGCTCGACTGCGCCAACGGCGCTGCCTTCCAGGCAGCTCCCGCCCTGTTCGAGCGCCTCAAGGCGCATGTCACCACGATCGCCGGCAACCCGGACGGGATGAACATCAATGATGGCTGCGGAGCGACCCACCCCGAGTTCCTCGCCTCGCACAGTGCAGGGAAGATCGGGTTCGCCTTCGATGGTGACGCCGACCGGCTGATCGCCGTCGACGAAGACGGGGGAGTGGTCGACGGTGATCGGATTCTGGCGATCATCGCGCTGCACTGGAAGAAGGCCGGCAAGCTGAAGAACAACCTGGTGGTTTCGACGGTGATGTCGAACTTCGGGTTCAAGCGGGCGCTGCGAGAGGCCGAGATCGAGTTGGTCGAGACCAAGGTCGGCGACCGCTACGTCCTCGAGGCGATGCGTGAGCGCAATGCCATTCTCGGTGGCGAGCAATCCGGCCACATCATCTTCGCCGATCGGGGGAGAACCGGCGACGGGCTCCTCGACCGCGATCAGGTTGCTCGAAGTCATCGCCGGAACCGGGAGGACGTTGGCTGAGCTGTCCACGTCGTCGATGACCGCCTATCCGCAGGTCCTGGTCAATGTCGCGATCGCCGACCGGGAGACGCTGGCCGGAGCACGACCCGTGTGGGAGCATGTCGGTCGGGTCGAGGCAGAGCTGCAAGGGGATGGACGGGTGCTGATCCGGGCGTCCGGGACCGAGCCGCTGGTGCGGGTCATGGTCGAAGCCCCCAGCCAGGAGCGCGCCGACTTCTATGCCGCCGACCTCGCCAAAACCGTCCAACGAGTCCTTGCCCCCTGAACACGCCGTCCGACGTACTGCGGGCCCCCAGCACGGTATGTCTTCACTGCAACCCAGGGTTGCAGGCACGGTATGTCGTGCCAGGGGCCCACAGTTGAGATGAGAGGGTCGTGTGGTGAGATCGGGTGGGGTGGAACCCGGGGGACTGGTGCGACCCCACCCGATCTCAAGGCCTCCCTCACCCGCCCGGGTGAGGTCGTACTGCCGTTGTCGGCGTCGAACATCCTGTCGGCCGGCGTCGACCGCGGCTAAGTATTCGACCTAGCATTTTCGGAATGATTCCGGTCCTTTCCACTTCCGAGACCCAGCGGCTCGACCGGGAAGCCTCCGACCCCGTCGAGGTGCTGATGGAACGGGCGGGATGGGCGGTGGCCGGGGCAGCAATCGATCTGGGGGCCGGCTACGGCTCCCGAGTGTCGGTGTTGACCGGGCCCGGCAACAACGGTGGCGACGGATGGGTCGCGGCTCGGCGTCTTGCGATGCGGGGCGCCGGCGTCACCGTGCATGAGCTCGCCACGCCGAGAACGGAACCGGCAGTCCGAGCCAGAAGCCTGGCGGTCGATGCCGGGGTGACAGTCGGAGACATGTCTCTTCCTTCCCGTGCGCCTCACATCGTGATCGATGCGCTGTTCGGGAGCGGGCTCTCCCGGGATCTCCCCGACGCGATCATCCCGTGGCTCGACCTCGACTGTCCATGGGTGGCGGCGCACGTTCCGTCGGGGCTTGGATCCCCAGACCGGGCACGCCTCGGATCGGGCGCTCCGGGCGGATCGGACCGTCGTCTTTCACTCGCTGTCTCCCGGACACGTGCTGGGAGAGGGACCGGACCGGTGCGGAGAGATCGAGATCGCCGACATCGGCCTGTCAGGAGGATCCCCGTCGCTGCTCGTCGTCGAGGACTCCGACGTCCGGTTGCCAACTCGTCCCCGACGGGGCCACAAATGGTCGGTCGGGTCGGTGCTGGTCGTCGGCGGATCCGAAGGGATGCTCGGGGCGGCGGTGATGACGGCGAAGAGCGCCCTCCGATTCGGGGCCGGCTCGGTCGGTCTCGCGGTGCCACCGGACCTGATGTCATCGGCATCGCTCCTCGCCCCAGAGGTGTTGGTCTTCTCACAACATGCGCTGCCGGATCGATTCGATGTGGTCGTCGCCGGGCCAGGCATGGGCGCCGCGTCCGATTCGATCCCCGCCGCACTCGATCATCAGGGGCCGCTCGTACTCGATGCCGATGGGCTCACTGCGGTGTCGGCCGCCGATATCGCCGGCCGGGACTTCCCGACGGTGCTGACCCCCATGCCGGTGAGTTCTCGCGGTTCACCGGCGACGATCCGAGCCATGAGTCCGCCACTGATCTCGCCGCAGCGACCGGAGCCGTCGTCGTGTTGAAGGGCAACCCGACGTTCGTGTGCGACGGCGGTGTCCCGTGGTGCGTTGATCTCCGGCGGTCCCGAGCTCGCCACGATCGGGACCGGCGACGTGCTCGCCGGGATGATCGGAGCGTTGCTCGCCCGCGGTATGGGGGCCGCGGCGTCGGCATGGACTGCGGCTCATCTTCACGGCGCCGCGGCTGGTGATTTGTCGATGGAACGCACGGTCACGGCGCCCGATCTCATCGAACGGATCGGTCGGTATGCGGGCGTGGTCGGATGAGGCCGTCCTGGGTCGAGGTCGATCTCAACGCGATCGCCCACAACATTGGTGTCTTTGCGGACACGGTCGCACCCGCCGACGTGCTCTCGGTGGTCAAGGCCAACGCCTACGGTCACGGCGCCGTCGAGGTGGCGACGACCGTATTGCGGGCGGGCGCCACGTGGCTGGCCGTTGCGCTGGTCGAAGAGGCTGCCGAACTCAGAGCGGCAGGCGTGGACGCGCCGATCCTGCTGCTGTCCGAGCCGCCCGTGGCCGACGCCGCCGAGATCCGACGATGGAGCATCACGCCGAGTGTCTACCACCCCGAGTTCGTCGAGGCGCTCGCCAGCGGGCCCGATCTCCTCGGTGTGCACCTCCTGGTCGACACCGGCATGCACCGGGTCGGGGTCGCCCCAGACGACGCGGCCGACCTCGCTCGAATGATCGATCAGCAACCGTCTCTTCGTCTCGACGGGGTCTGGACGCACTTCGCAGTCGCCGAGAGCGATCCGGCGTTCACCGACGCACAGACCGTCAGGTTCGCAAGGGTGGTGCGGGCAATCAGCGATGCGGGGATCGACCCGGGCATCGTCCATCAATCGAATTCGGCTGGAGCTCTCTACATTCGCCCGGGCGGCGCCATGGCTCGAATCGGACTCGGCACCTACGGCATTCACCCTGATCCTGATCGGTCGGTGGCGGGCCTGAAACCGGCGATGAAGGTGGTGTCGCACGTCAGTCACGTTGCTCGGCACCCGGCCGGGACCAGGCCGAGCTACGGACGTCGGATGCCGCTTCGAGCGGATGCCAACGTGGCGACGATTCCGATCGGATACGCAGATGGCGTCCCCCGGCTGATCAGCCTCCGGGGTGGGTCGGTGCTCATCGGTGGTGAGCGGAGACCGTTCGCCGGAGTCATCACGATGGATCAGACCATGGTCGACTGTGGGGACGACGCCGTGGCAGTCGGTGAAGAGGTGGTCTTGATCGGTCGGCAGGGAGCCGAGGAGATCAACGTCGACGAGTGGGCCGCCCTCTCCGACACGATCAGCTGGGAGATCCTGTGCGGGATCGGTGGTCGCCTTCCCAGGCGCTACCTGCCCGTACAGTCGCAGCCATGAGCGGTCAGATCACCGATGTTCCCGGTATCAGAGTGGGACACTGGACTCACCCCTCCCAGCCGACCGGATGCACCGTGGTCGTGCTCCCCGAACCGAACGTGGTGGCCGTCGAGGTTCGTGGAGCGGCGCCCGGTTCCAGGGAGACCGCCCTGCTCCAGCCCGGAATGCGGGTCGAGCAGGTCCAGGCGATCGCTCTCTCGGGCGGAAGTGCGTTCGGTCTCGCGACTGCGGACGGCGTCATGCGGGAGTTGCTGGCCGACGATCGCGGGCATGTGACACCGGTTGGTCGGGTGCCGATCGTCCCGGCCGCAGTGATCTTCGATCTGGGCCGGGCATCAGACCGGCCAGGTCCCGAGGAGGGGGCACTCGCCTATCGCAACGCCTCTGACGGCCCGGTCCAGACCGGCCTCGTGGGTGCAGGCGCCGGCGCAACGGTTGCCAAGTGGCGCGGTTTCGAGCACATGGCCCCTGGGGGCGTTGGAACGGCATCGGTGCGCAGAGGCGACGTCATCGTGGGAGCGGTCGTTGTCGTCAATGCTCTCGGCGATGCCTTCACCCTCGAAGGGGAGTCGCTCACCGGAGGTGACCTCGTCCCTGGTCCCCCGGCGCCGTTCCCGACTCCGGGGCAGAACACCACCCTGGCGGTCGTGGCGACCAATGTGGCAATGACTCGCTCCGAACTCACCCGGGTCGCCGATTCGGGGCCAGGACGCATACTCGGTCTGCCTTCGTCCGGCACACACCCGCTACGACGGAGATGCCGTCTTTGCGGTGTCGTGTGGCGACGTCGCCGCTGACGGCTCGGTGGACGACGCATCCGAGGCGGCATTCGAGGCGGTCGGGCGCGCCATCGAACAGGCTGTGGGGTCTTCGCGCTCCTCTCGGGAGGATTCCTCCTGAGCTCGAACTCGTCTTCGGACTCGGGGACCGGGCGCTGCGGTCGGAGGGCCCTCATCGATCGGTTGCCGCTTCTGGGCAGCTGACGAGGCACTCGCGTGGCGACCCTATCCTGGCGGGGATGATCCAGGTCCGTTGTGACACCGATGCCGACACCCGCGCCGTAGCCAGAAGGCTCGCGGCCTTGTGCCGCGCCGGCGACGTCATCCTGCTCAACGGGAAGCTGGGTGCCGGCAAGACGGCGTTCGCAGGCGGTCTCGCCGACGGCATGGGCGTCGATGAGCCGGTGACGAGTCCCACCTTCGTGCTGATGCGCTCGTACGACTCGGGGTTCATGCCGCTGGTCCACGTCGACGCCTATCGGCTCCAGACCATCGGCGAGTTCGAGGATCTCGCCGCAGTCGAGGCCGGCGAGGACGGCGTCGTGGTGATCGAGTGGGGGACCGCCGTCACGGCCGTTCTGCCCCGTGATCGCCTCGAGATCCAGTTCGACGTGGAGGAAGACGACGCGCGCACTCTCGTCTTCACGCCGCGGGGCTCGTGGATGGGGCGCCCGCTCGAAGAGGTGACCGGACGATGAAGATTCTCTGCATATCGACGTCGACGCCCGCCTCGTCGATCGCGCTGACCGAGGATCGTCAGGTCGTATCTTCGGCAAGCCGGATGGACCACCGGGGCCACGCCGCATTCCTCGTGCCGGCGATCGATTTCTGCTTCGACCAGACCGGCTGGTCTCCCACCGACGTCGATGCGATCGTGGTCGACGTGGGACCCGGGTTGTACACCGGGATCAGGGTGGGCCTGGCAACCGCCCAGGGCATCGCCGCCGCAATCGGCGTCCCGTTGGTGCCTGCAACCTCGCTCGACGCGCTCGCTCTCAGGGCGGCAACCGGGCGTCGCCGGATTCTCGCAATCGTCGACGTCCGCCGCGGCGAGTACGCCATGGCCTGGTACAACCCGGTTCCCGGCGGTGTGGTGAAGGATGGGCGACCTGAGCTCGTGACACCCGCCGAGCTGAGAGCGTTGCTCGACTCCGAGCCTGAGGACGTGCTGCTGGTTGGGGACGCTCAGAGTCTTCCGGACGACCTGTTGACCGGCATGCACCGGATCAAGGTCGGTCGGCCCCGATACCCGTCCGCGGGGACCCTGGCCGAGGCGGCTGCCGGCCAACTGCTCTCCGATTCGACGCTGCATCCCGATGAGGTCCGCCCGCTCTATCTGCGCGATCCCGACGTCAACATCAACTGGTCCGTCATCCGCAACGAAGGCCCATGGGCCGACGCGGGGGAAGGATGATCCCGATGACTCGCAACGTCACGATCCGTTCGATGCAACTCGAGGACGTCGGCCAGGCCGAAGCGCTCGAGAAGCAGGCGTACTCGCAACCATGGAACGCAAAAGTGTTCGCCGAGGAGCTCGGCCAGGCGTCTCGCACCTATCTCGCTGCGGACAGCGATGAGGGTCTGCTCGGGTATGCGGGCCTCATGGTGATCGGCGACGAAGCCCATGTCACCACGGTGGTCGTCCATCCCGATCGGCGCGAGGACCGGCTCGGTACCCGTCTCATGCTGGCGCTCGCCGGCGCAGCGATCGAGCAGGGAGCACAGTCGATGACACTCGAGGTCAGGGTGTCGAACGAGGCAGCCCAAGCGCTCTATCGCAGATTCGGCATGGCGCCGGTCGGTGTCCGCAAGCGCTACTACCAGGACGAGGATGCTCTCATCATGTGGGTTCACGACATCGCAGGACCGGCGTTCGCAGCGCGGATGGCTTCGATCGAGGAGGCATTCTCGTGATCACTCCCACGATTCTGGCGTTCGAGACGAGTTGCGACGAGACCGCGGTCGCAGTGGTTCGCGGCACCGAGGTGCTGTCGAACGTGCTGTCTTCGCAGATCGACCTCCACTCCCGGTTCGGTGGTGTCGTGCCCGAGGTGGCGGCCCGGGCCCATGTCGAAGCGATCAGGGGCCTCACGCATCACGCACTGGCGGAAGCCGGCGTCCATCCGGCCGACCTCGACGCGGTCGCGGCCACTGAAGGCCCCGGCCTGGTCGGGGCGCTGCTGGTCGGTCACACCTTCGCCAAGGCCACGGCGTGGGCGCGTCAGCTCCCATTCGTCGGTATCGATCACATGGAGGGGCATCTGTTCGCCCCGTTGCTCGAACACCCCGAGTACGAGCCGCCGGCGGTGGTCCTGCTCGCATCCGGAGGTCACAGCCAGATCGTGCATGTGAAGGCGTGGGGCGACTACGAGACGCTCGGTTCGACGATCGACGACGCTGCCGGCGAGGCCTTCGACAAGTTGGCTCGCGTCATGGGCTTGGGGTTCCCTGGCGGGCCGGCCATCGACGCTGCATCCGACGGCGGTGATCGAGCCGCGATCGCATTTCCGCGAGCGCTCCCGGATCGCCGTCATCACTTCTCCTTCTCGGGTCTCAAGACCTCGGTCGCCACATACCTCGAAAAGGCCAAAGCAGCCGGTGATCTGGCGCCTCTACCCGATGTGGCCGCATCGCTCCAGGAGGCGATCGTCGACGTGTTGGTGCAGAAGACGATGAACGCGGTCGAAGACACGGGCGTTCGGATTGTCGGTGGCGGTGGCGGTGTGCTCGCCAATCGGCGACTCCGCGAGCGTCTGGTGGAGGCGTGCGCCGAGCGCGATGTCAGCCTGTATCTGCCATCACCGATTCTGTGTACGGACAACGGCGCCATGATCGGTGCAGCGGCTGTTCATTGGCTGGAGAAGGGGGCGATCTCCTCGTGGGACTCAGTGGTCGACCCCGGCCGGCGACTCTGAGTCGGCCCTCCTTCGAGCTCGAGACTCACCTTGGCACTCGCCTGGAGTGAGTGCTAAGCTTCGCTGGCACTCTCAATGAGAGAGTGCCAATCGGACCGGGATCAAGAATCCCGGTTTTGATTGCGTAGAAGGCACTCAACAAAGGACGTAGGAGGAGCTACATGAAGCTTCAGCCTCTCGGTGATCGAGTGGTCGTAAAGCCCAACGAGGATCAGGACATGCGTACCACCTCGGGTCTTGTGATCCCAGACACCGCCAAGGAGAAGCCCCAAACGGGGGAAGTCATCGCAGTAGGCCCAGGTGCCCTCGATGAGGACGGCGACAGGATGCCAATGGACGTCAAAGTCGGCGACGTGGTCCTGTACTCGAAGTTCGCCGGAACAGAGGTCAAGCTGGAGGGTGGCGAACATCTCGTCCTCTCTTCACGCGACCTGCTGGCAATTGTCAGCTGACAAGAGGGAGTAGAGATTTATGACAGCGAAGGATCTTCGCTTCAACGAAGAAGCCCGAAGAGGGCTCCAGGCGGGCGTAGACAAGCTCGCCGACACCGTCAAAGTGACGCTCGGCCCGAAAGGCCGCAACGTCGTGCTCGAGAAGAAGTGGGGCTCGCCCACCATCACGAATGACGGTGTGACGATCGCCAAGGAGATCGAGCTCGAAGACCCGTGGGAGAACATGGGTGCCAAGCTCGCATACGAGGTGGCGAACAAGACCAACGACGTTGCCGGTGACGGCACGACGACCGCCACCGTGCTGGCGCAGGCCATGGTTCGCGAGGGGCTTCGGCTCGTCGCCGCCGGCTCCAACCCGATGGACCTCAAGCGAGGCATCGAGAGCGCCGTCGAAGGTGTCGTGAAGTCGCTGGCCGAGCTGGCCCGTGACATCGAGACGAGTGAAGAGATCACGAACGTGGCCTCCATCTCGGCCAACAACGATCTCACGATCGGCAGGGTCATCGCCGAGGCGTTCGACAAGGTCGGAAAGGACGGCGTCATCACCGTGGAAGAGGGACAGACCTTCGGTCTGGAACTCGAGTTCACGGAAGGCATGCAGTTCGACAAGGGCTACATCTCGCCGTACTTCATCACCGATGCGGATCGCCAGGAAGCGGTGCTCGAGGATCCCTACATCCTCATCGCCAACCAGAAGATCAGCTCGGTCAACGACATGTTGCCCGTCCTCGAGAAGGTCATGCAGACCGGCAAGCCGGTTCTCATCCTCTCCGAGGATGTCGAGGGCGAAGCTCTCGCCACGCTGGTCGTCAACAAGATCCGCGGGACGTTCTCCTCGGCGGCCGTGAAGGCCCCAGGTTTCGGGGAGCGCCGCAAGGCAATGCTCCAGGACATCGCCATCCTCACCGGTGGCACCGTGATCTCCGAAGAGGTCGGCCTCAAGCTCGAGAACGTCACGACCGACATGCTCGGACGTGCCCGCAAGATCGTCATCTCCAAGGACAGCACCACCATCGTTGATGGCGCTGGCACCGAGGGTGACGTGAAGGCCCGGATCAAGCAGATCGAGCGCGAGATCGAGAACACCGACTCCGACTGGGATCGTGAGAAGCTCCAGGAGCGTCTCGCCAAGCTGTCGGGTGGCGTCGTGGTCATCAAGGCCGGCGCTGCGACCGAGGTCGAGCTCAAGGAGAAGAAGCACCGTATCGAGGACGCCGTATCGGCGACCCGTGCAGCCGTCGAAGAGGGAATCGTCCCTGGCGGTGGCGTGGCGTTGCTGCGTGCGCAGTCTGCGATCGAGAAGCTTCGCGGTGGTACCAACGACGAGAAGGCCGGTCGTCAGATCGTGCGTCGTGCGCTGGAGGAGCCTCTCCGACAGATCGCCACGAACGCAGGTCTCGAGGGCGGCGTCGTCGTCGAGCATGTTCGCAACGCTGAGGGCAATATGGGCTTCAACGCAGCCACCCTCAAGTTCGAGGACCTGATGGTCGCCGGAGTCATCGATCCTGCCAAGGTGACGAGATCAACACTGCAGAACGCAGCTTCCATCGCAGCACTGCTGCTCACCACCGAGGCGCTCGTCGCCGAGGTGAAGGAAGATGCAGGCGGCGGTGGCGATCACGGCCACGGCGGCGGTGGCGGAGGAATGGGTGGCATGGACTTCTGATCGTCGATCAGAACCACACACATCCGAAGAGGGCCCCGGCGCATCGCCGGGGCCCTCTTCTCATGGTGCGGCCACGACGCAGTCCGTGACGTGTAGGTTGCGATCGTGGACACATCGGTGCACATCGAGTTGCTCGAGAAGGAGTCGCACACCTTCGGCGGGCTGATCGCTCGACGTCGCGATGGATGGGATCGTCCCGTCCTGCCCCGGCTGGACCTCGGCGGATCTGATCAGCCATCTCACTGGCGTCCAACGGTTCTGGGGAGCGATCGCCGAGTCTCTCCTCGATGATCCGGCGGGAGTGGAGGAACCCGACGCAGCGTCGACCGAGCCGGCCGACGCCGCGCTGCTCTCGATCGGATTCCAGTCGGCCTCCCACCGCCTCATTGCGGCGCTCAGACTGCACGATCCTGCAGACGAGTGCTGGACCTGGGCAGGCGGCGCCGGCAACATCGCCTGGGTGGCTCGCCGCCAACACCACGAGGCGGCGATCCATCGAGCCGACCTCGACCTCGCATCCGGTCGTACCCCTTCACTCGACGACGCCACCGCCCTCGACGGCATCGACGAGCTGATCGATGTGATGCTGGACGGTTTCCCGGATTGGGGGCGGTTCCATCCCGGCTCGATCGTGAAGATCGCTCCCGACGACTCAACAGCTCGCTTCGTGGAGGTCGGTCGGTTTTCCGGAACCAGTCCGACGTCCGGGACCGACTACGACGACCCGGCTGTGCGACGGGTGGCCGCCGCCGAGCCTGCTGCGTCGATCGTCGGGCCCGCCTCGGCGGTCGATCTGTGGATGTGGGGCCGCGGTCCGCTCGACGACATCACCGTCGATGGCGACGCACGCCTCATCGATCAGCTGCGGTCTGCGATCGAGGTCGACACCCAGTAGACCCGGATGGGGGTCCTCCCTGATTGTGGTTTGTCCGGAATGCCGTCATTGTGATCCCATGGCTGATCCAACCTCCCGCTCCCAGCGACTCTCTCGCGTGGTCAGGCCGGTGCTCGGATCGCTCGCTGCGATCGGCATCCTCGCCGCGGCCGGTGTCGTGGGGTTCATGGGAGTCTGGACCTATGTCGGATACAAGAGCCCGGGCGACACGGGGCCGGGTTCACTGCTGCTCATGGCGGCGATCGGGATGTGCGCGGGCGCCGGGGCGGTGCTGGCGTGGGCCTTCTCCTGGCGTCGGGCGATGAAGACGATCGCGATCTCGTTCGGGTTCGCCGGTTCGGCCTTGGTGGTCTGGGTCCTCTCGGCCAACTGATCTGTACCTTCCGATGGCCGGACGCCCGAGCCGGTTCGGGTGATGTCTTCGGTGCGGGATCGGGATCGGCAATACTCGGTCCCATGGAATTTCTCGACGGCGCCGCCCCCCAATACGACCTGACCTATGCCGACGCGTTCCTCGTCCCGAGGTTCGCAGACGTGAGCTCTCGGATGGATGTGGACCTGACCACACCCGACGGGATCGGTACGACGATCCCGATCGTCGTCTCGAACATGACGGCGGTCGCTGGACGTCGGATGGCCGAGACAGTGGCACGGCGGGGTGGGCTGGCCATCTTCCCCCAGGACATCAAGCTGGGTGCGATCGCCGACATGACCGGGTCGGTCAAGAACGCCGATCGGATCATCGAGACTGCCATCACGCTCTTTCCTCACGACACGATCAGCACCGCACTCGATCTCATCCACAAGCGCTCGCATCGTGCCGTGATCATCATCGATGAGGACCGCAAGCCTGTCGGCGTGTTCACGGAGACCGATGCCGAGGGCATGGATCGCTTTGCCCCGGTCTCCGATGTGATGAGCGATTCGCCTATCGCCGTTGCGGACGATCTCGGGCCGGAGGCCATGTTCGAGGCCCTCAATCAGAGCCGGTTGCATTTCGCTCCCGTGATCGATGCTCGCGGACGGCTGCGAGGTGTCGTGACCGAGAAGGGCGCGTTGCGCTCCGCCCTCTACACCCCGGCCGTCGACTCGTCCGGGAAGCTGCTCGTTGGCGCGGCGATCGGGATCAACGGGGATGTCGAGGCGAAGACCAGGGAGCTGATCGAGGCCGGCGTCGACGTGCTGGTGGTCGACACGGCGCACGGACATCAGCAGAAGATGATCGAGGCGTTGAAGAACCGTCAGGTCGGTGACGTCGGATCACCCTGTCGTCGCCGGCAATGTGGTGACCCGCCAGGGAACCGAGGATCTGATCGACGCCGGTGCCGATGTCGTCAAGGTCGGCGTCGGGCCGGGGGCGATGTGCACCACCCGGATGATGACCGCGGTCGGGCGCCCCCAGTTCTCGGCCGTTGTCGCATGTGCGGCTGCTGCGAGGGCTCGGGGCAAGCAGATCTGGGCGGACGGGGGAGTGAGGCATCCCCGTGACGTCGCTTTGGCGCTCGCGGGTGGCGCCGCCAGCGTCATGATCGGCTCGTGGTTCGCAGGCACCAACGAGTCGGCGGCAGATCCGCTGCGGGGGCCGGACGGTCGTCTGTACAAGGAGAACTACGGCATGGCCTCATCGCGGGCGGTGGTCAACCGGAGCCGCCGCGACTCCGATTTCGAACGGTCCCGCAAGGAGCTGTTCGAGGAGGGCATCTCCGAGTCGCGGATGTACCTCGACCCGAGGGCGCCAGGAGTCGAAGACATCATCGACCAGATCATCGCCGGTGTCAGGTCGAGCTGCACCTACGCCGGAGCGGTCACCATCGATGAGTTCCACGAGCGGGCCCTGGTCGGCATCCAGACCCAGGCGGGATACCACGAGGGGCGGCCGCTCGACGTGTCATGGTGAGATCGGCGTCATCGCCGACGAGTCACGGCTGGATCTACCGGCTGAGATCAGGTCGGCGGGTCGAATCGCTCGCGGAACGTGAACGCTTCGGGCGTGGGTCCGTTGGTCCGGAGGACGCGCAACCGGTCGTCGGCCTCAGAGACCGTGGGGATGTGGCCTGCCGGAACCCACCACATCACGAGGTGAGCTTCCAGGTTGCGCTCGAACCATTCCCGCCGCCGCCGGAAGACGTTCACGTGATCGGACTTGTAGGTGTAATCGTGGAGCGATTGCACGTCCTTCCACACCGAGAAGTTGATGATGATCTGGTCATCGTCATACGGCCTCACGGCCGTCGAATCGCCGTCGTCGGTCTGGTGGCGCCACACGAATCCAGGGGACTCCTCTGCCAGTCGGTTGATCGGCTCCAGCGCATCGACGAAGTCGACGAGCGTCGGGTGCTCGAGCGGTTCCAGCAGGCGGGCGACGTTGTATTGCGCCAGGTGCCAGGTCATGGCCGATCGAGGAGTGTCGCGTAGACGTCTGCGTACTCCTGCGCTCGTTCCGCCCAGGAGTTGTCGATGGCCATGGCTCGCTTCACGACGGATCGCCACTCGGCGGGTCGGGTGTGCATGTCGAGCGCCCGTCCCAGTGCCCAGCCCAGCCCGTCCTCGGTGTAGTGGTCGAACACGAAGCCGGTCCCGTTCGGTTCGTCGACGTCGATGACCGTGTCGGCCAGGCCTCCGACCCGTCGGACCACCGGGAGCGTGCCGTACGCCAGGCTGTACATCTGGTTGAGCCCGCACGGCTCGTACAGCGACGGCATCAGGAAGATGTCCGAGCCGGCCTCGATCAGATGGGCGAGCTCGTTGTCGTACCCGTTGTGGAATCCGACTCGGTCGGGGTAGGAGGCGACGAGCTTCTCGAAGAGCTTCTCGTATTGGCGTTCTCCCGAGCCGAGCACCGCAATGCGGAGATCCCAGGTCGAGAGGAAGTGGCGCAGTGGGGCGTCCATCAGATCGATTCCCTTCTGATGGGCGAGGCGGGTGATGATCCCAACCACCGGGGGGCCCTCTGTGGTGTCGAGACCGAGACGCTCCAGCAAGGCCAGGCGGTCCGCCTGCTTGCCTGTCAGATCGGCAGCGTCGAAGGTGGCGGGGATGAACTCGTCCGTCATCGGGTTCCACTCATCGGCGTCGATCCCGTTCAAGATCCCGACCACGGCGTCCGAGCGGCCTGACAGGAGGCCGTCGAGGCCTGCCCCACCCTCTGGCGTCTGGATCTCCTCTGCGTAGGTCGGCGAGACGGTCGTGATCAGGTCTGCGTGCGTCAGTCCGGTCTCGAGGAATCCGATGTATCCCTCGTCTCGGTGCTCTTGATGGAGCTCGGATTCGAGCGCTCCGAGACCGAGCTGTCCGATTGCCAGCGATCCGAACCGTCCCTGGTATGCCATGTTGTGAATGGTCATCACGGTGGCCGCTTTGGAGAACATCGGTGTTGAGCGAAGGCCCGTGACGAGCAGCGGGATCAGCCCGGTCTGCCAATCGTTGCAGTGCACGATGTGTGGCTGCCAGCCGAGCAGGTCAGGCAGCTGGAGCGCCGCATGGCTCAGGGCCGCCCATCGAACCGGTTCGTCTTGCTCGTGGCCGTACAGGTAGCCGCGCTCGAACAACTTCGGGATCGAGACGAAGATCGTTCGGGTGGCTTCGTGCGCGTAGCCGGTCCAGTGTCCGCGATTCGGCCCGAAGGCGAGCGGGACCTTCTCGAGCTGGGATATCGGGGTGATTCCGTGGGCGAGTCGGTCGATCGACCCGTAGGCGGGCATCACCGTCAGGACGTCGTGGCCGGCGGCCCGGAGCGCTGCGGGAAGTGCCGCTGCGACGTCGGCGAGACCGCCCGACTTGGCGAACGGGTGGACTTCGGATGACACGAAGAGAATCCGCATGCTCAGTACATGGCCTTGAATCCGGCGAGCTCGTCCAGCTTCTCGATGACCTGCTCGGGCGGGAGCGAGCGGACAGGGAACACCGCAGTGTCGAAGCCGAGCTCGATCAGGCTCTCGATGAACTCGGTGGTCGGCCTTGGTTTGGTAGGAGATCAGCTGGAATTGGTCGGGGTCGCGACCGGCATCCTCCACCGCATGGAGGACCTCGGTCACGTTGTCTTTGAAGTCGTGCCTGCCGAGCGGAATCCATCCGTCACAGAACTCGACCATGGCGGCAATGGTCTTCGGCCCGGCCGCCGCCCCCATGATGATCGGAGGATGTGGGTCCTGCGCAGGTTTCGGCCAGGCCCACGACGGCTCGAGCGACACGTACTCGCCCTCGAAGCTGGCCTCGTCCTGTGTCCAGAGGGTCTTCATCGTGAGAATGTGCTCGCGCAGCATGTCGCGGCGGTCGGCGTAGGCGGTGCCGTGGTCTGCCATCTCCTCTTTGTTCCATCCGTACCCGATGCCGAACTGCAACCGCCCGCCGGAGATGAAGTCGAGGCTGGCGACTTCTTTCGCCGTCCAGATCGGGTCGCGTTGTGCCACCAGGGTGATTCCGGTGCCGAGCTTCAGTTTCGTCGTGACGGCGGCTCCGGCGGCGAGGGCGACGAACGCGTCGTGGGTGTGCCAATACTGCTCGGGGAGCGGAGGGGCTTCCTTCTGGCCACCCCAGGGGGTGGCGCGGGAGACGGGAATGTGGCTGTGTTCTGCGTACCACAGTGAGTCGAAGCCGCGTGCCTCGACCTCCCGTGCCATCTCGATCGGCTGGAGGGTCGTGTCGGTGGGGAAGATGTTGATACCGAAGTCCATGACCCGACTGTATCGGCTCCATGAGTTGGCGGCAGTTGGCGAAGTGGGTCGGTTCGGCGAAGCTGGTGGCGTGAAGCAGCAGATCGCCGACGAGATCCGGAGAACCGGCCCGATCCCATTCGAGCGGTTCATGGATCTCGCTCTCTATCACCCCGAGGGCGGATTCTTCGGTGCCGGGACACTGCGATCAGTGAAGGCGGGCGACTTCCTCACATCCCCAGAGGTCAGCCCGCTGTTCGGGCAGGCCATCGCCAGATGGGTCGCCTCCGAACGCGAGCGGGTTGGCACTCCGTTCCGGTTCGTCGAGGTAGCCGGTGGGTCGGGGTCGCTTCTGCGGCCGATGATGGAGTCGGTCGACGTCGAGTCGTGGGAAGTGGAGGCGTCACCTGCCGCTCGTGCGGCCCTGGCCGAGCTGTTGCCCCAGGACAGGGTGGTCGAGTCGATCGAGGACGTCCCGGCTCCGTTCCGCGGAGTCATCGTCGCCAATGAGCTGATCGACAACCTCCCGATGGCGGTGGCGCAGCGGATCGGCGGGGAATGGCGAGAGCGCTGGGTCGGCGCCGACGGGGATGCACTGGTTCTCGTGGATGCGGATCCGAGGGTCGAGGTGCTCGCCTGGCTGGACCGGTACGCAGGTCCTGTCCCCGACGGCGGGATGGTCGAGGTTCAGCTCGCCGCTGGAGCGTGGCTGACGACGGCGATGTCGATGGTCACCGCCGGATCGATTGTGCTCTTCGACTACGGGGACACCACCGAGAATCTGCTGCCAAGGCGGCAGGACGGGACATTCCGCACCTATCGCGCTCACCACATGGGGCCGCATCCGCTCGATGAGCCCGGTGCCACCGATATCACCGCCGACGTGAACTTCACCGCTCTCGATGCCATCGCCCGGGAAGCAGGATGGGCATCGAAGATCTGGCGACAGGACGACTTTCTCGCCGAGCTCGGGGTGAGGGCCGAGGTGTCGCAGATGCGCAAACGCGAATTGGAGCTGGCCCGGTCGGGTGACGAGATCGAGCGCCTGCGGGTCCGCACCCGCCGCACGGAAGCGGAGACGCTGCTCCATCCCCGGGGTCTCGGCGATTTCCGGGTGCTGGTCGCCAGCCGCTGAGGATCAGAGTGCGTCGGCCACGAACGCCCGGATCGCTTCCCGGAACTCGTTGCGGCTCGATTCCCACGCATAGAACATGTGGCCGCCGGAGAAGTGCCGGACGGTGAGCCGTTCCGCCATCGACTCGTCGAGTCGCATCAGGTTCCTGAGACGGTCGGAGGCGTAGTAGGGCGTCACCAGATCGTGGCGACCGTGGGTGATGAACGCCTTCATGTGCGGGTTGAGTGCCATGCCGTAGCGGAAATCGTCGGTGGCGCCGACGGCGGAAGCCAGCGCATGGCGCTGCATGTCGACTTTCCAGTCGGTGTTGACCTCCATGCTGAGCAGCGTGTACTCGCGGTCGGTCTCAACGCCGATCTCGGCACGCAGCATCCGGTTGATGGCTGCGGCGTAGGCGGCGCCGTAGCCGGCGAGGGTGGGATCGGGGCCCTCCGAACGGTTCCCGATCGGGAAAGGGGTCGACGGCGGTGATGGTCGTGTCATACAGGCCGAGCACTTTCCGCTCATCGCGGAGCAGTTCGCGGACGAAGGTCGTCATCGGGATACGTCCATCGGCGCGGGTCACCAACTCGATCGGGAGCCCGATGAGGTCGGCGAGTTGGGCAAGGGTGGTCTCACGCTGTGCGGGGTCGAGCGACGCCCCTCGCGTCAGGAAACTGGCGTAGGTGCTGGTGGCGAAGTCTTCGGCACCGGCCAGGACCTCGTCGAGGCTGGCACTCGGTGTCGAAGGCTCGTGACTTGCCGTGGTGATGGGCGGCGGCCGCCATGGTGGGGACCCAGTCGATCCAGGGCAGCACGTCGTAGTCGGTGGCGGTGAGGGTGGCGAACTCAAGCGCCGGGGAGATGAGGATCGCCCCGTTGAGCCCGATCCCTGGGCCTTCCTGGAGCATCCGGGCGAGCTTGGCGACGCGAAATCCGCCGTAGCTCTCACCGGCGATGAAGACCGGCGAGCCCCATCGCTTGTGGGTGGAGAGCCAGCGGCTCATGAACTCGCCCATCGCCTCGAGGTCACGCTTGACGCCGAAGTACTCCTTGGGATCGGCGGCGTCCTTCTTCTTGTCGTCGCCGGTGTCCTTCGACTCGATGATCCGGCTGAATCCGGTCCCCACCGGATCGATGAAGACCAGGTCGGTGAACCCGAGCCAGGAGGCGTCGTTGTCGATCAGCTGGACAGGGAGGGTGGGAATCGTGCCGTCGGGAGGAAAGGCAACTCGCTTCGGTCCGACCGTTCCCATGTGGAGATAGGCGGACGACGCCCCGGGCCCGCCGTTGAACACGAAGGTGACCGGTCGGTCGTCTCTGTCTGCGGCGACATACGACACAGAGAACACCTCTGCTGACGGCTTCTCCTTCTTGCGGAGCACCATCCACGACGCAGCGGCGGTGTAGTCGAGCGTCGACCTGTCGGGCCCCTTCCAGGTCCCCGATGTTCTGTTCGGCACCTTCGGGTGGTTCGTGGTCGCTGGCCTTGGCAGTGGTCTCGTCGCTCATCGCCGGGACGCTAATGGGAGCGGATCGTCTTCGTGTTGGCATGGTTGCTGAACTGCCGTCGCGTGAGCAATGCACGGCGCAGAGTCTTTGCGCTCTGGCCGGGGCCAGCACAGCCGCCGACCATCCGTACACTCGAAGCATGTCCGATTCGAATCGGTACCTGTCCGCCATCGTCCTGTTCGGTCTCGTCGTGACGGCGTGCGCCGAACCTGCCGGCCTCCCGGGCGACTCGGGTGTGACCACGTCGTCGGCCGGCACCACCACCACCTCGGCCGCGGCCGGCCCGTCCTCGGGTGAGATCGACGTTCCGTCCGGAGGCCTGTCGACGCCCTCGCGGGAGGTCGACACCACGGTCTCGCCGACAACGGCGATGTCTGGCTCGCCGACGACGGTCACGCCGACATCGGCCGCCGGGTCAGAGATTCAGAACGAGGTGCCGCCCGAGGTGCTCGGCATGCTCGTCGACCGGGTCGCCTCCGATGTGGGTGTCGCTCCCGGTGACGTGACTGTCGAGAGCTCGCAAGCCTGGACTTGGCCGGACGCCTCCCTCGGGTGCCCCCTGAAGGGGTATCTCTACAGCCAGGTGGTCACGGACGGCTACTGGGTCGTGCTGGCTGCCCACGGCATGACCTTCGATTTTCGTGTCACGAGAGACGGCGCAGCCCGTTTGTGTGATCGCCCGCTCCCCGAGACCGGCGAACGCGCTCCTAAGCCCTGACGAGGTGAAGGGGGCCGTCCC
The DNA here is from genome assembly GCA_963745865.1 of uncultured bacterium. GTDB lineage: Bacteria > Actinomycetota > Acidimicrobiia > Spongiisociales > ZC4RG35 > JAHEDH01. The sequence goes on from CAVUYZ010000004.1 coordinate 444,864, forward strand.
GGCCCCCTTCACCTCCTGGCTTTCACCGCTCCGGACTCGGCCTCCTACGGGACGGTCACCTCGACCGGCACCTGGAACAGACCGGGGGCGGTGGCCGGGCCCATCAGGACCAGGCCGTAGTAGGTCCCGGGCTCGAAGCCCGTGACATCCCATGCGATCGTGACGGTGTCCGACCCTCCGGCCGGGATCGCCCCAGGCAGATCGGTCACCGAGACGTCGTGTCCCTGAACCGCGTTCACCGTCAGATCGAAGGTGTCGGTGCCTGCCGGCACGCTCCAGCCGTGGACGGCGATGGTGTAGGTGCCGTCCTCCGGGAAGAGCACGGAAACGGATTCTGCGTCGGTCGGCGTCGTGGACGAGCCGATGAGCGACCCGTCGGGGCCGTACAGATACAGATCGAGATCCGAGCCGTTCGCCGAATTGCCCGTGCTGACCTCGAGAAGCGCACCGTTCTCCACGGTCACCGTCTTCACGAAGGAGGCCGTCGTCGGGTCGTTGGGATCGTCCTGCTGGATCGACTCGGTCGTGACGACCGGCGCCCCCAGCCCGAAGCCCTCGGCCACGAATCCGTCGAGTGCCAACTCGGTCGAGATGGTGATGTCGGTCGAGCCCGATCCCGTGCCCCCGGCCGTAGCCGGATCGAGATGGACCATGCCGGTCGTCGCCTCGAACGGGTCGGCGAGTTCTTCACCGTCGACCATGACCTGATGGAACAAGATGCCGTGCAGCCCCGCGGTGAGAGGCGCTGCGACGAGCTCGGTCGACGTCCCGGACGATGTCGCATAGGCCCATCGACCACTTCCGACGTAGGTGTACTCGCTTCGTCCCACCTCGCCGAGCGTCGGGCCGAACGTGTCGGCCTGGGGTCCGAGGATGATCGTGTCGATGTCGGTTCGATCCCCCTGCCAGCTGTTCTCGACCAGGAGGTACGAGGTGCCGCTCGCCGGCAGGTCCTCGGCGGCCACATCGGTCCAGAAGAACCTCCAGTCGCCCGACTCCTGCCGCCACGAGTAGTCGGTGTAGCCGAACACTGCACCGTTGTCGTAGAGCGAGTCGGATTGGTCGACCCCGCCGAACGTGGATTGAGTTCCCGTCGCCGTCACGGCCACGGAAACGGGGATCACGATCGAGGTCCCGTCTGCGAGGGCCACCTCGATCGAGCCCTCGTACATGCCCAGAGGAGCGTCTGCGGGGACGTCGATCGTTGCGTTGACCGTGGATCCCGACACCGAGACGGAGACCCAGTCCCAGACCGACTTCTCCCAGAACGAGGCCTGGATGGTGAGGTCGGTCTGCCGCGACTCCCACCCGATCTCGATGCCGCAACGTCGCAGGATCCGTCGTCCACCCGGTCGAGGGGGTGGCCCACTCTCGCCTGCTGTGACGGCCCGAAGTCGTAGCCATACGTGAACCGGATGTAATCCTCGGTCTGCATGTCGCCGGTTGCGGCGATCTGTTCCCAACCCGAGCCCGCAACGACGGCATCGCCGTCTCGATACTCCCCTTCGGCGTTGAGATCGGTCCAGTTCCGGACATGCACCCGCCAGTTGTTGTACGAGGACGGGTCGATCGTGAGGCTGTCGGTCGGATTGAACTGCTCGTACGGCTTGGTCATCTTGACTTCGAGGAGATCGGTTCCAGCGGGGATGTCGTCGGTGATGTCGCGCACGTAGTCGGGCGTGGTGAACAGACCATGCTCGGTCGACTCGTCGGCAGTCGTGAACGAGTAGTCCTCGACGCCGATCAGCGAGTGGGTGAGCGCCGATACACCGGTCACGGCTCCGTTGATGGAGAAGGATTGGCTGTCGGTCGCGCCCGGCTCGATCACATGAGCGAGTCCCTCTCCCGGGGACCACGCCCCGGGCGAGGCGTACCCCGCCCCCGAGCCCTCGACGGCATCGACCCCGTGCAGGGCGTTCACCAGGCCGCCGCCCTGGGACCAGACATCATGGCCGGTGTCGGTGGCCGTCCCATGAGGAGATCCCTCGCCTCCCCGAACGTCGGCCAAGAGCCGTTGGCGTCTCGGTACGCCTGGTAGATCAATGCGAGATTCCCGGCAGCGACCGGTGCTGCCTGCGAGGTTCCGCCGAAGTCAGCGGTCGCCACTGCACCCCAGAGGACCTCGTTGAGCGGGACGTCTCCGGTGCCGAACGCCCCGGTGGCCACCACGTCGGCTCCTGCGCTGTTCATCGCGCCCCGGACCGCGATTCGACCACGACATCGGGTCTCCGCCCAGGATCTGGGCTTCGGAGGCGATCGATTCGAAGATGCCGATCGATCCGTAGAGAGTCGACGCTCCCACTCCGATGCTGCTCTCCGGACTGGGGGGCGAGACGGTTCCGTATCCCGCCGCACCGTTGCCGGTGGAGAACAGCAGCGTGGTCGTCGGTCCATAGGCGCGGTTGATCGTGTCGATGAGGCGCGACTCGTAGTCGAACCCGTCGTTGTCGGTTACGGAGAACCCCCATGAGTTGGAGACGATTTGAATGTCGTCGCCCGTTCCGGACTCGCGTCGTAGCCTAGGCCTGCGTAGATGTATGCATCCTCGACGAACGGTGAGACATAGAAGTTCCCGTTCTGCGTTGATGCGGCATCCTTGGCTGGGCCGACGACGAGGCCGCCGCCGCCGGCGATCGGCGAACCGCTCGGACCCCAGTAGACCGATCCAGCCACCACGCCCTGTGCGGTGGCGGATGAGGTGGTCCCCATTCCGTGGTCGCCCCCGCCCTCGAGGTAGTCCATCACGTGGAACGCCACGAGATCGCCATTCCCGAAGAATTCCCCTGGGATCCCCCAATACCAGTCGAGCGTCGGGACGGGAGTCCTTCCGTCAGAGATGAAGTAGACGAGCCCACCGGAGACGTCGTTGAGCCCGTCCCCGTCGTAGTCGAGACATGCCGCCTCGTTTGACGACATGGTGCGGTCGAGGCGTGCCGGGGCGTCGTCGGTGAAGTCGTAGTTGTAGTTCAGATCGACGTACACGGTGTCGTAGGTACCGGGCTCGGATTCGTCGACCACCAGAACGCCGGCACGCTCGCCGCGAAGGGCTTTCGCCGCTCCCTTGAACAGGCCGCGACTGATGATGTGGGCGACGTCAGCGAGTGACTTGTCGGGGTGTGATCCGATGTGATATTCACCGGAGAGAGAGGTGTCGGGAAGCTTGTAGGTTCTCTTCGCTTTCGACCCGATGGGGGTGTACAGGGCGCTCAGCGTGGCGTCCTTTCCCTTTGCGGTGGGCACCACGACCGTCGATGTGTCGGCATAGTCAGCCTCGCCCTCGGCGATGAAGGACGTGCGGGCGTAGTAGTCGTTGGCGGCGATGAAGCTCGAGAACGAGTCGAATATCTCGGGCAACCCGTAGTACGGGCTGTCTGGGTCGTCGATGTATGCCCAGGTTCCGTAGAGATCGGGGTGGCAATAGTCGGCTCCGGAGTCGTTCGACATGTACCGAACGCCCTCCCCGGTGTACCCCTTCTCCCAGGCGGCCTGTGAGGCATGGATCTCGGTGCCTGTGGCCCCGCCTGTGTGGTACCACCCGTCGGGAGCAGGGCCCGGCGAGTCCTCGCCGATTCGGATCTCGGCGTTGAGGACTTGGCGACGAGCGTCCGGCTCCGAGATCTCCTGAGGCGACGCGAGGGACTCGGGAAGTTGTAGCGAGATGACCCCGTCGGAGGCTGCGATCTTCTCGATCTCCAAACCGTTGGCGTAGCCCACCGCGACCGTCGTGCCGAGCGGATCGACGAATGGTCGGGCATACCAACGATCGGAGTATGCGCTGAGGTCCGTGCCGGCGACGATTCTCGCGACGAATTGAACGTCGGCCTTACCGGCCGAGGCAATCGCCTCCAGCAGGTGCGGGTGGACCTTGGTTCGGGCGGAATCGGAGGCGCTCTTCACGGCAGGCGTCTCAGAGCTGCGACCATTCGCTCGGCCGGGGGCCGCGGCCACCGGAACAGTAAGGGTCATGGCCACAACCGCAGCCAGGGCGACGAAAAGCTTTCGTTTCACTGTGTCCTCCACTCTCCCTGGCATCTCTCGATGCCGAACTATCACCGCGGCCTCCACCTGCGGCACCGATCGACCCTAGTAGCGATTTGAGCGACCACTCCAGGGCTATTCGGGAAATAGTTACCGAAGGACATCGGATACCATTCACCCCATGAACAACCTCAAGACAGTTGGGCTGCTCGCCTTCATGAGCGTGTTGCTGGTGCTCGTCGCCTACCAGCTCGGAATGAGCATCGGATTCGCGCTCGGCATCGCCGCCGTATTCAATCTCGGCGCCTACTTCTTCTCCGACAAGATCGCCATCGCCGCATCCCGGGCCAAGCCTGTCACCGAGACGGAACTGCCGCAGATCTACTCGATCATGCGGCGGCTCACCCAGCAGGCGGGCATGCCGATGCCGAGGCTCTACGTCATCGAATCCCCCCAGCCGAACGCCTTCGCCACCGGTCGCAGCCCCAGGCACGCCGCGGTCGCCGTCACCACCGGCATCATGCAGATCCTCAACGAGCAGGAGCTCGAAGGCGTGCTCGCCCACGAGCTGTCCCACGTGCGGAACAGGGACATTCTCATCAGCTCGGTTGCGGCGATGCTCGCCGCCGCACTCACGATCCTCGCCCGCTCGGCGTTCTGGTTCGGGGGCAGCCGGAACCGAGAAAACCCGCTCGGTGCGTTCGGAGCGATCCTTGCACTGATCTTCGCCCCGATCGCGGCGATGCTGATCCGCTTCGCCATCTCGCGAACCCGTGAGTATCAGGCCGACCGCTCCGGCGCAGAGATCACCGGCCAGCCGCTGCAGCTCGCCTCGGCGCTCCAGAAGATCAGCGACGGGACCGCTCGGATCCCGATGAAGGTCAACAGTGCCGTCGCCCCGCTCTACATCGACAACCCGCTCAAGGCATTCGGCAACAAGCGCGGTGGCCGCAACCAGTTCTCACAGCTCTTCTCGACCCATCCTCCCGCCGAGGATCGGATCGAGCGGCTCACCCAGATGACCTACGGAGGCTGATCGGGGGTGATCGCCCTCGGCGTCGACGCCGCGATCCTGGTGATCGGGGTGTTCGTGCTCGTTGCGGTCTGGTGGGGCGCCAACCTGAGCGTTCGATCGGCCACATCCGGGCCCTCATGGGCGATGGAGCACCTCGATCGGGTGCGCCGGCTGTGGCCGGCGCTCGTGTTGGGAAGCGTGGTGATCGTCGGGTTGGTCCGACCGTTCTGGGTCGGCGCCGCCGCCCTCTACATCGTGGGGGTGATGTGGTTCCTGTCGGCGATGCTGCTGCGCAATCTGCACCGTATCGAGGTGATGGATGGGTTCGTCGAGATCCCCGCAGAACGGCGGCGCGCCATCCTTCAGAGATCCAGGAGGTTCCTGTTCGCCGGCGGCCTGGTGCTCGCCATTCTCGGGGGACTCTCATATGCAGCGGGGCCGGTCGCCTGGGTGACGTTGGCCATCGGGGCGGTCCTGGTCGGGACCGCCGCACGCCTCACCCGGACGCCTGAAAACGGGGCCTGAACCGGGCGCTGTCGCTTTGTGCGGCAATCGGCGCATCGGTATAGTTTCGAAGCCCCCGGAGGTTTCCGGGCTGGCCGGGATGCCCGAGCGGCCAAAGGGAGCAGACTGTAAATCTGCCGGCGTATGCCTTCGGAGGTTCAAATCCTTCTCCCGGCACCGGTGCGAGACACCGAAACACAATGCCTCCTTAGCTCAGGGGTAGAGCACTTCCATGGTAAGGAAGGGGTCCGGGGTTCAAATCCCCGAGGAGGCTCCCGGTGGCTGCGAACGCGGTCAGCCATGGCGGCGTAGCTCAGTTGGTAAGAGCGCTCGACTCATAATCGAGAGGTCGGCAGTTCGAGTCTGCCCGCCGCTACGCCCCGGTATGCGGACCCCGAGCCCGCGACGTCGACACAGAGGAAGAAAGATTATGGCAAAGGCAAAGTTCGATCGTTCGAAGCCGCATGTGAATATTGGGACGATGGGTCATATTGATCATGGGAAGACGACGTTGACGGCGGCGATTACCAAGACGTTGGCTGAGCGTGTTGGTGGTCAGAATGTGTTCACGGAGTTCGAGAATATTGATAAGGCTCCTGAGGAGCGTGAGCGGGGGATCACGATTTCGATTTCTCATGTGGAGTATGAGACCGAGAATCGTCATTACGCCCATGTGGATATGCCGGGTCATGCTGATTACATCAAGAACATGATTACGGGTGCTGCTCAGGTGGATGGCGCGATTTTGGTGGTGTCTGCGACGGATGGTCCGATGCCCCAGACCCGTGAGCATGTGTTGTTGGCTCGTCAGGTTGGTGTCCCGTCGATTGTTGTGTTCATGAACAAGACGGACATGGTTGATGATGAGGAGTTGTTGGATCTGGTTGAGCTCGAGGTGAGGGATTTGCTCACCGAGTATGAGTTCCCTGGTGATGATGTTCCGGTGGTGAAGGGTTCTGCGTTGAAGGCGTTGGAGGGTGACTCCGATCAGCAGGACAACATCATGGAGTTGATGGATGCGGTTGATTCGTTCATTCCTGAGCCTGATCGTGATACCGATAAGCCGTTCATGATGGCGATCGAGGATGTGTTTTCGATTACGGGTCGTGGGACGGTTGTGACCGGGAAGATCGAACAGGGTGTGTTGAAGGTGAATGAGGAGGTTGAGATCGTTGGGATCCGGCCGACTCAGAAGTCGACGGCGACGGGGATTGAGATGTTCCGGAAGTTGTTGGATGAGGGTCGTGCTGGTGACAACGTTGGGGTGTTGTTGCGGGGGATTGGTAAGGATGATGTTGAGCGTGGTCAGGTGTTGGCCAAGCCGGGTTCGATCACTCCGCACACCGATTTTGAGGCTCAGGTCTATATTTTGACGAAGGAGGAGGGTGGCCGTCACAATCCGTTCTTTTCGGGGTATCGGCCGCAGTTCTATTTCCGGACGACGGATGTGACGGGGAATGTGACGTTGCCGGAGGGCACTCAGATGGTGATGCCTGGTGATAACACCGAGATGTCGGTCGAGTTGATTTCTCCGATTGCGATGGATGAGGGGTTACGGTTCGCGATTCGTGAGGGTGGCCGCACTGTTGGTGCCGGCCGGGTCACCAAAATCACCAAATAGAACAACCCGATCACTGCGGGCGGCATGCGTGTCGCCTGCCAACCCGAGATGGCTGACGCCCTGCGGAGAGAGATTCGATAATGGCCAGTGACAAGAGACCGCCGATCACGTTGGCGTGCGAAGTGTGCAAGCGTCGTAACTACGTGACGAACAAGAACAAGACCAATACGCGGGACCGGCTCGAACTGAACAAGTTCTGCCGCTGGTGTCGGACGCACACTGCCCACCGCGAGACCCGCTGATTTCAGCGAGCCCGAGGGCCCGGAGCCGTGCGCTCCGGGCCTTCGTCGCGTTCGTGGGAGGCTGCCGCACCCTCCCACCGCGGCGACTGACAGCTAGCGTGCGCCGGGACATGCCCTTGGCCGACCTCACGGGCCGTACGTACGGACCCATCTCATACCGACTCGGACGCGAGAAGATCGCCGACTTCATCGAGGCGACTCACGAGAGTCCGGACCGTTGGGCGGAGTCGGCGCCCCCCTCCTTCGCAGGAGCATTGCTCTTCGCAGTGGCTCCCGCGCTGCTCCGCGACCCCGATTTGGCATCACACAGCCACGGAGTGATCCACGGCGATCAGTCGTTCACCTGGTATCGGAGCCTCACCTACGGACTCGATCTCACGGTGCTGGGGACGGTGACGAAGTTGCGAGAGCGTGGTGGCGTGGCGTTCCTTGGATTCGGACTGTCGGTCACCGATGCCGATGGTCCCGTCGTCGAAGGATCCTCCACCTTCCTCCTCTCAGGGGAGGAATCAGCCGCCGGCGGACACGTCGAGGCCGACGAGCCGGGGCCGGACCATCTGGCGCCGGCACAGATCGAGGGAGCGTCGTTGCTCCGCTCGGCGACCCGGCGAGATCTCGTGAAGTACGCCGGGGCGTCACGGGACTACAACCCGCTGCATTGGGATCACGCCACAGCCGTCGATGCAGGGCTCCCTGGCGTAGTCGTGCACGGGCTGCTGCAGTCGGCCTGGATGCTGACCGCCGTCTCTTCCGACACCACAGACCGACCGATCAACTCAGCGCGGTTCCGGTATCGAAATCCGCTCCGGCCGGGTATCACGGTTGGTCTGGTGTCCTCGGAGAATGACGACGGCTCGCTCGATGTCACGGTGACCGATGGCGAGGCCGACTACGTCACGGCCAAGGTCGAACCAGCGGAATGACGACTCGGCGGGATCAGATCGCCGATGCCGATGCGGTGTTCGTCGAACGGGCCATCGAAGGTGACGTCGCCGCATTCTCCGAGTTGGTGCGACGTCACCGCAATAGCTGGTACACATTGGCGCTGCGGCTTCTCGGCGATCCGGACAGCGCTGCCGACGCCACCCAGGACGCAACACTGCGTGCGTGGAGAGCACTCGACGGCTTTCGAGGGGAGGCAGCGTTCAGCACCTGGACGCATCGGATCGTGGTGAATTCGGCCTGGTCGCTTCGCCGCAAGGCGCGGCGCCATGCCGCGACATCCATCGAGTTCGTCGATGATCCGGTTCACGATCCGCTCGAACTGCATCTCGATCGGTTGGGAATGCGTGACGAGATCTCCTCGGCGCTGCTGGGTCTGTCTGCAGCGAACCGGGCCGCCGTGGTGCTCAAGGACGTCTACGGATGGTCACACGCCGAGATCGCCGACGGTCTCGGGATCAGTGTGACTGCGGCGAAGGTCAGGTTGCATCGGGGCCGGACAGCGTTGCGAAAGCGCCTCGAGGAGAGCCGAACATGACGGTGGTGACGTGCCGGGTGATGGCGCCGTGGGTCACCGCCATGGGCTCGGGCGAGGACGTCTCCTTCGGCCCCGCAACCCGCCACATCTCCCAGTGTCTTCGATGCCAAGCCCAACTCGCCCGCACCAAGCGCATGCGACGTGATCCTCAGATCGCTTGCCGACCAGGGACTGGAGGCGCCGCCGACGCCTTTCGACCTCGAGGCAACCGATCGCGATGTGCGCGATCGGGGGCCGCTCGTCATACTGGGCGCCGTGGCGATGGTGGCCGTAGGGGCTGCCGGTGTTCGTCGATTGCTGGCGCACTGACCGATTTTCCAAGCATCTCCCGATCTTCGTATACTTAGGTGTCCCTGCGAGGAGGGGTGTAGCTCGAACTGGTTAGAGCGCCGGTCTCCAAAACCGGAGGTTGAGGGTTCGAGTCCCTCCGCCCCTGCAAGGCATCCGTACAGACGATGCAGGACACAATGAGATTTCAAATCGCAGGCCGCGAGGAAGTCAGGTCATGAACCGAGAGCAACGCCGACTCATGGAGCGTGAGGAACGGCGCAACAAGAACAAAGACGATGGCAAGAGCCGGCGTGAACAGGCCGCGTCCAGACTCGCCACCGCGCCCGCTGAGAAGCAGCCGATCTACAAGCGACTCACGAGCTTCCTGCACGACGTCCGACAGGAGATGAAGAAAGTCTCGTGGCCGACCCAGCAGCAGATGATCGTGTTCACCACGGTGACCGTCATCACCAGCGCTGCGCTCACCGTCATCGTGTTCGCGCTCGACGTCGCGCTCAAAGAGGGCGTGCTGCTCTTCATCGGAGGCGCATAAGTGGCTGAGGAAGTCGACATTCTCGAAGAGGAGACCGAGGAGGCGCCGCCGAAACCGGTGAGCCCCTACGACCTGCCGGGCGACTGGTATGTCATCCACTCCTATTCGGGATACGAGAACAAGGTCAAGGCCAATCTCGGTACCCGTATCAAGTCCATGCACATGGAGGACAGGATCTTCGAGATCCACATCCCCATGACCGACGTGGTGGAGATCAAGAACGGGAAGAAAGTCACCGTCCCCAAGAAAGTCTTCCCCGGCTACATCCTCGTCAGGATGCGACTCGACGACGACTCGTGGTTCACGGTCCGCAACACGCCGGGCGTGACAGGATTCGTCGGGGGCAGCAATACGCCGACCCCACTCTCTCGACGCGAGGTCGAACGTTTTCTCGGCGTCGAGGAAGAGGAATCGAAGCCGAAGCCGCAATTTCGTCCCGATTGGGAGATCGGCGAGATCGTCCGGGTTCAGACCGGTCCGTTCGCCGACTTCACCGGGAAGATCGAGGACATGGACCTCGACCAATCCAAGGTCACCGTTCTCGTGGACATCTTCGGTCGGGACACCCCGGTCGAGCTCGGGTTCGGAGACATCCAGAAGGCATAGAAGTGTCGGGGTTCGCCCCGGTACATCGTCAGGAGAAACACAACAATGGGTAAGAGAAAGCTCGCTGCCGTCGTCAAGATGCAGCTGCCTGCGGGACAGGCGACACCGGCTCCGCCCGTGGGTACAGCCCTCGGTCCGCACGGTGTCAACCTGATGGACTTCGTGAAGGCCTACAACGACGCGACCGCCAACAACCGTGGTCAGATCGTCCCGGTCGAGATCTCGATCTTCGAGGATCGCTCGTTCACCTTCGTCCTCAAGACCCCGCCGGCCGCAGCATTACTGCGTCAGGCCGCCAAGGTCGACAAGGGCTCTTCGGAGCCGAACAAGGAGAAGGTCGGCAAGGTCACCCGGACACAAGTCCGTGAGATCGCCGAAACCAAGATGCCGGACCTCAATGCCAACGACATCGATGCGGCGATGAAAATCGTCGAGGGCACAGCCCGCTCGATGGGGCTCATCGTCGAAGGCTGAGTCCGCCACGCCGCCGACCAGCGGCATCCGACAGCTACGTGGAAGGTGGAGCGATTCACCGTTCGAACCACAGGAGGAAATCATGGTCAGAAGAGGAAAGCGGTACGCCAATGCGTCCCGCAGCTACGACAAGCTCGCCGAGTACCCGCCTGAGCAGGCACTCGGACTCGTCAAGAGCCTGGCGGCCGCCGGATTCGACGAAACCGTCGACGTGGTCTACAAGCTCCACATCGATGCCCGCAAAGCCGATCAACTCGTTCGGGGAACTGTGGCATTGCCGCACGGCACCGGTCAGACAATCCGGATCGCAGTGATCGCCCCAGCCGACAAGCACGCCGAAGCCACCGAGGCCGGCGCTGACATCGTTGGGGGCAAGGAGCTGGCGGACGCCATCTCCGAAGGCAGAGAACTCGACTTCGATCTCATGATCGCCACACCGGACATGATGTCCGAGGTCGGAAAGCTGGGACGGGTGCTCGGCCCGCGGGGGCTCATGCCAAATCCCAAGGCCGGCACGGTGACCGCCGACGTCGGCAAGGCCGTCTCGGAGTTCAAGGCCGGAAAGATCGAGTATCGCAACGATCGGTACGGAAACGTGCATGTCGCGATCGGCAAGGTCTCCTTCGAGATCGAGGAGCTGCGCGCCGAATCTCGCCACGGTGTCCGCCGAGATCATTCGCAACCGTCCGGCGGCGGCGAAAGGGCAGGTTCGTCACCAGCATGTCGGTCTCGTCGACGATGGGGCCTGGCGTCAGGGTCGACACCGGCAAGCTCGAGGATCTGACCGAAGCGATCATCTGAACCGATCCAAGGAAGTCCAAGAGAGAAGCCCCCGGAGTTCCGGGGGCTTCTCAATATGAGGGGATCTCCGAGTCCGCGGTGCGGAGGAGCGGTACCGACGTGTGCCAGGTTGTCGGTGTGGGACCGGTCATCGCCGCTGGATGTCCCATCCACGCACTCCGGATCCGGGAATCATGGGCCGCTGATTCTGCATTGCCGGCCCAGGTGTGTCTTTCGGAGATCCCCTGATCTCCTGACACCGTCGCGCAACGCGTGGCGTCTGTCCAGGAAGATCTTGGTCTTGAGCATGACCAACGCCGACGGGTGGCAGGAGAGCGGTCGCCTCGGCTGCCGTTTTGCGGATCGGCTGGCGCGACCCGTAGGCTGGAATCAACAAGTCCATACATCGGCCCCAGACCGTTGGCGCTTCGCATAATGGGAATGATCCCACCAACGCAGGTCGGCTCTGAAGAGCCTCCGTCGTCTGCCTGTCGATGGAGGTTTTGTTCGTATCAAGAAGGAGCCGAAATGCCGAGACCTGAGAAGGTTCAGGCAGTTGCCGATATCAAGGAACGGATCGAAGGCGCTCGCGCCGTCTATCTGACAGAGTTCCGCGGCCTCACGGTGTCCCAGCTTCAAGACCTGCGCACCAAGCTCCGCGAGAGCGGTGCCGAATACAAGGTCGTGAAGATGACGCTTGCACGTCTCGCCGCCGAGGAACTCGAGATCGAAGGGATCTCCGAGCACTTGGTCGGGCCGACCGCCCTCACCTTCGCCAATGACGACGCAGTCGCCACGGCGAAAGCGTTGAGGGACGTCAGCAAAGACAACGACAATGCTGGTCATCAAGGCCGGGATCATGGCTGGAGACATCCTGCGTCCAGAGCAGGTCTCCAAGCTCGCAGATATCGAACCACGAGAAGTTCTGCTGGCGATGATCGCCGGTGGGATGAAGGCACCGCTGTTCAAGGCGGCCGGACTGTTCTCGGCGTTCAACAGGAACGCAGCGAACATGTTCTCGCAACTGCTCGACAAGAAAGAGTCCGGCGAGTTCGTCGGGGCTGCCGATGCAGCGCCCGCCGCAGCCGTCGCAGAAGAACCGGCCGCAGCGGCCGAGGAGGAATGAACATGGCAACGAAGATGAAAACCGAGGACCTGCTCAGTGTCTTCGAAGAGATGACAGTGCTCGAACTGAAGGACTTCCTCGATGCGTTCGAAGAGAAGTTCGATGTGACGGCAGCCGCCCCGATGGCAGTTGCAGCAGCCGGTGTCCCCGGCGCCGCCGCTCCCGCCGAAGAGGAGAAGGACGAGTTCGACGTCGTGCTCACCGCAGCCGGCGGCGAGAAGATCAAGGTCATCAAGGAAGTCCGTGGGCTCACCAGCCTCGGGCTCAAAGAGGCCAAGGATCTCGTCGACAGCGCACCCAAGGCGATTCTCGAAGGTGTCGACAAGGACACAGCCGAGAAGGCCAAGGCGACGCTCGAAGGCGTCGGCGCCTCTGTCGAGCTCAAATAGCACCGATCAGACATCCATGAGAAGAGCCCCGGACACCGTGTCCGGGGCTCTTCTTCGTGTGGATCGAGGTTCGGTCTCAGTCCGGTAGCGACTCGCCGATGCGATCAGCTTCGCGCTCGCGCATCTGGAGGTTCGCCCTGAGACGTTCGAGATTCTGCTTCGTGGTCTTCTCGATCGACGGCAGGCTCGTCTCGGCGAAGAACGACTCGACGTCTTGGACGACGTCGGGGTACGAGAGCGACCGGATGCCCTCGACCATCCGCCGCAGTGTCACCGGCGGCATCGTCGCCGTCACGGCCTCCCAGTCCTTGCGGACCTCGCTCCACGCATGTGGCCCCGACTTCCGGCCCCCGAAGAGTCGAGCAACAACCCAGGCGGAATCCTGGCTCCTGATCGTTCCGTCCTTGATTGCAGCGAGGACGGCGTCGACCGTCTCGTCGGAATCGAGGAACGTGGTCGACTGCAGCAGCTTCAGCATCGCCTGCGGCGTCTCGGCACGTTCGTAGGCAGCGATGAGCGTCTTGAACGTCTCGAGGTCACCATGTGCGGCGAGTGTGAACAGCGCCGCCTGCCCCACGTCGGGGTCGACCGTGGTGGCGTCGGAGAGCCACTGCTCGGCGATCGCACGCGATCGTTCGATCGTGTCCGGGTCTTCGGCCAGCCTGCCCATCGCTCCCAGCACCGAGCCGCGGAGCCGACGGGTCAGATCGGTTTCCTTGGCGTCGGGGTCCCAGCCCAGTCGGTCGGCGATGGATCCGAACAGCTCCGAAGCGAGTCGTCTGAAGCCAGGGAGATCATCGTCCGACACGATGTGGTGGCGGATCGCCGCCATTCCGGCGATCAGGGTGTTCCAGATCGCCTGCTCCGGCTCGTCGCGATACGACGAGGCAAGGGTGATCCAGTCTGCCGCTGCCTTCTGGCCGGATTCCACGAAGGCCCACGCGTCGTTGACGAGGCAGAACCGCTCGAGGTCGTCCAGTCGGTCGAGTGAGCCGACCAGGGCGTCGAACAACTCACCCCGGTAGTCCACCCGATAGAAGCCGTGGCCCCCCGCGTTCACCACGACGAAGTCGGGATCTCCCGGCAATTCGATGATCGTCGAATCGTCCTCGAAGACGAACCGCTCCGAGAACGGCTCACCGTCTATCTCGCCGCGAACCAGAAGCGGGATCTTCCAGAGTGTCGAGTCCTCCTCGTCGGGGATCGTGAAGTAGCGGCGCTGGGCGAGCCGGATGCCGCCGTCGACCTTCGAGACCTCCACCTGGGGGAATCCACGTTGCAGGATCCAGGTGTCCATGATCGCTCCGACATCCACGCTCGACGCCAGATCCAGACCTTCCCACAGGTCGGCCGTCACCGTGTTCGAGTAGGAGTGTTTGCGCAGATACCAGCCAACACCTTCCCGGAACGCCTCCTCGCCGAGGAACTGTTCGATCATCCGGAGGACCGAGGATCCCTTGCCGTAGGTCAACGCATCGAACATCTCGTTGGCGTCGTCCGGAGAGAGCACTTCGAACTCGACGGGCCTCGTTGACGCGAGTGAGTCGGTCCCATAGGCCCACGGACGGTCGATGGCACCGAAGGAGAGCCACCGCTTCCATTCGGGTCGCATGGCATCGGTCGCCTTCATCTCCATGAACGAGGCGAACGCCTCGTTCAGCCAGATGCCGTCCCACCACTTCCATCGTGACGAGGTCACCGAACCACATGTGGGCGAGCTCGTGGGCGATCACATCGAGGATTCGTTCGAGCTCGGCGTGGGTCGCCTGGCTCTCGTCGATGAGGAGGGCTGTCTCGCGATAGGTGATCGCCCCGAGGTTCTCCATTGCCCCGAAAGCGAAGTCGGGGATGGCGATCATGTCGACCTTGTCGCCGGGGTAGTCGATTCCGTAGTAATCGCGGAGGTACCGGAGGCAGAAGGCGCCACATTCGAGGGCGAATCCGCTCAAATGGCCCTTGCCCTTGGGCGAGATGATCCGCAAGGGCACGCCGTCGACGTCCACCGTCTCGCTCTCTTCGAACGGACCGATGACAACCGCCACCAGATACGTCGACATGATCATCGTGTCGGCGAATCGGATGCGGACCCGATCGCCGTCGACCGGCTCCCGGGAGATCTCAGCGCTGTTGGAGACGGCGAGGAGGTGGTCGGGCACGACGAGTGTGACACTGAAGACGGCCTTGAAATCGGGCTCGTCCCAACAGGGGAAGGCCCGTCTGGCGTCGGTGGCCTCGAACTGGCTGGTGGCGATCACCTGGTCGTTGCCGTCGACGTCGGTGAACGTCGATCGGTAGAAACCGTGCAGCTGGTCGTTGAGGATCCCGTCGAACTCGAGCTGGATCGACGCCGGGCCCTCGGGGATCGTCTCGTCCGACATCAGAATTGCTCGTTGCATCTCCTCGTCATAGGAGACGTGGGCATGTATTCGGTTCCCATCGACGACCACCGTGGCGTCGGTGATCTCGATCTCGATGGCGT
This sequence comes from uncultured bacterium, assembly GCA_963745865.1. Lineage (GTDB taxonomy): Bacteria > Actinomycetota > Acidimicrobiia > Spongiisociales > ZC4RG35 > JAHEDH01. The sequence continues at coordinate 460,381 of CAVUYZ010000004.1, forward strand.
TGATGACGATCCGGTCGACCGGTTCGACGACATCGACGGCGATCGACTCTGTCCCGTGGAACGTGAAGGCCTCGAGGTCGGGGGTGAGTTCGATCTCGTATCGGACCGGGACCACAGTTCGGGGAAGCCGATGCGGATTGTCGGACTCGCTGGATTCGTTGGAAGACGTCATTCGGTTCATCGTACTTTCGGTCGGATGCGGACTCATCTCCGATCGATAACCTCCCCCACATGCAGTCCACCGTTCTCATCAGAGTGTCCGGACAGGATCGGCCCGGTATCACAGCCGGGCTCATGGAGGTGCTCGACGACAGCGACGTCGAGATCCTCGACGTGGAGCAGGTTCTGGTTCGGGGTCGGCTGTCGCTCGACGTCCTGATATCGGTTCCGGAAGGCCAAGCCACGATCAAGGACGTGCTGTTCTATGGCTGGGAGAACGGGCTGAGCACCGAGTTCGAAGTGGTCGAGGACGAGTCCGTCGAGCCGGCGTCGCGATCAGTCGTGACGCTCATCGGCGCCAGAATCGGGCCGTCGGCGTTCGGCGCGGTCGCCAACGCGATCGCTGACGGAGGCGGGAACATCGACCGGATCGTGCGGCTGTCCACCTATCCGGTGGTGAGCTTTGAGCTCGCGATCACCGATGGCGACCTCGACGTGATGCGGGCGGCCCTGGTGGAGATCGCCCGAACCCATCCCGTGGACCTCGCCATCCAGACCGAGGGCATCAACCGCCGATCGAAGCGCCTCGTGATGCTCGACGTCGACTCCACCCTCATCCGCAACGAGATGATCGAGTCGCTTGCCCAGATCGCCGGAACGTGGGACGAGGTCCAGGCGATCACCGCCCGGGCGATGGAGGGTGAGATCGACTTCGAGGAGTCGCTGCGTCGGCGGGTGCGCTTGCTGGCGGGACTCGACGAGTCGGCGGTCGACCAGGCATGGGACGGGATCACGCTGACGCCAGGCGCGAGGACGTTCATCGCGACGTTGAAGCGGATCGGCATGAAGGTCGGAATCGTCTCGGGTGGCTTCACCGTGTTCACCGATCGACTGAAACTCGAGCTCGGCCTCGACCATGCGTTCGCCAACGAACTCGAGATTCGGGATGGCAAGATCACCGGTGAGGTGATCGGGGACATCATCGACCGCCAGAAGAAGGCCGACGTCCTCAGGATCGTGGCCTCTGCGGAAGGGATCCCGCTCGGGCAGACCGTGGCTGTCGGGGACGGGGCGAACGATCTCGACATGCTGGCTGCCGCCGGCCTCGGGATCGCGTTCAATGCCAAGCCAGTGGTCAAAGAGGCAGCCGACACCGCCGTCTCGGTCCCCTACCTCGACGCCATCCTCTTCCTGCTCGGTCTGAGCACCGCTGACATCACCGGCTGACAATGGGGACCTGACGTGAGGCCGGCCTGTGGGTCTCGTCAATGAATGGGTGGAGGTGCAGCGCAACGCGCCGCGATCGGCGTGGTGATGATCGTGACGGTCGCTGCCTGCACGTCGAGCGGCGATGCAGTGACGATCATGAGTTCGCCGCCCGAGGCCCCTGTCACGACGGCGCCGTCGCCGCCCCCCGCAGCTGACGTCGGGCCTTCCACACAGACGACCACCATGCGACAGAGCCCGTGACGTCGACGAACTCCGGAACGCAGCAAGACCCCGAAAGGGCTGGGAGTCATGACGAGCGATGTGCCGAATCGGTCAATGCCGTGCCGTGGACCGAGGACGAGTCGGTCGACGTCCCGATCGTCGTCACCCTTGATGACGGGACCACAGTCCGCGCAGCAATATACCCCCGGCCCGATTATGAGGGGAGGCTCTGGTCACAGTGGGGACAGGGGATCGTCCTCGGCGATGGCCGGGTCTTGTCGGCCATCGGCGACCACGTGGGCGCCGACGGTAATTCTTTCTTTTTCGTGTACGACCCTGTTTCGCACAGCCTCACGCGCGTCGGCGATGTGCTGTCAACCGTCGACCACGTTCCAGGCGACTGGGGGTACGGCAAGATTCACGCCCAGATGGTCCACGGCCCGTGCGACGACGTCCTCGTCTCGACCTATTGGGGCACACGGAGTGGACTCGAGTTCTCAGATGGATATCGGGGGGATGTCCTGTTGCGCATCGACCCGGACGCAGAGACCTCTCTCGACTCGGGGGAGTGCTCCTGGATGGCCCGGCGTTGCTTCCATGGCGGCGACGCCAGACGGCTCCGTTGTCGTCGCCGAAGCCGCCGACCCCCACGACCCCGATGTCGGCACTCTGGTCGCGATCGACGGATATTCGGGTGAAACCCTGCTGGCCGTCGAAGCCCCTGAGATCCACGGTTTCCGAGCGATCTCTGTGTCCGCCGATGGCCGGGTGTTCGTCACGTGGTCCGGGGACGGGCTCGCCGTTTACGACCCCGTGGCGAATACGTTCGAGCCGACCAGTGAGCGGATGCCCGGTTGGAAGCTGCGGGCCTCGATTCACGGTGAAGGGACCGATCCGCCGATCGCAGTCACCCAGGACCCCGCTCGCTTCTTTCGTATCGATGAGGGTCCGCGTGTCAGCGAGATCGGGCAGGCGCGTGGCTACACGACGAGTATGGCGAGTTCCGACATGCGACGCGTGTGGTACATCCCCGACGCGCACGGAGGGGCGTGGGAGCAGGGGACACCCATCATCGAGTTCGATGCGTCGACAGGTTCGGACCGTGTACTCGTCTCGCTGGCGCCCACCGTTGGGGAGGAGCTCGGCATGCGTCTCGGCGGCACATACAACCTCCTTGCCAGCGATGACGGGTCCCAGATCTATGTTGGATTGAATGCCGGCCCCCCCGGCGTCGACGAGTCGTTCGGCGAGGTGGTCTTCGTGGTGGCCGAGTTGCCATGAGGCCGATGTGGCGGCTCTCGTGTGCGATGGCTCTGTCTCTGATGGCGGGCAGCGCCACGACGCCCGGCGTCGTCCCCACCGGCGCCGCAACTCCGCTGGTCGGTCTCGTTGGCTCGGCGGACGGAGCCGGGAACGCGAAGATGGCCGACGTCCACTGACACTTCGCCTCCGGGCGATACGGCCGAGATGGGGTTGGTCTCAACGCTCCTCGAGCAGATAGACGAGCGCACCGTGACCGGTTCACTCCGGGATGTCACCCAGGAGGTCGGACTCGTGGAGCCGCTCACCGGGATGCACGGTCACGCTGCGGCCTGGGGTCACGCGGACGGCGATGGACGTCTCGACCTCGTGGTCGGCTCCTTCGGCGATCGACCCGACGACGCGTACCGGGTCCGCGGTGCGGCCGGGCCTTCTGATGACGTGCTTCTTCTTGGTGGAGACCGTTTCATGCCGCAGGCAAACCTCGGGTCCGGACGAACGAGCGGGGCGATCTTCGTCGATCTCGACAATGACGGCGACGATGAGCTCGTCCTCTCGCGGAATGTCAAAGACCCCAACGCCAATCATGATTCCACGGCAGTCTTCGAGAACCGGAACGGTGTGTTCGAGGAGGTCCCTGACAGCGGTATCGGATCGGATCTCGGAGGACGCTCAATCGGGGCGCTCGACTTCGATCGCGACGGGTTCGTCGACTTGTTCGGGGTCGAGGACCGATAGGCGGGTGGATCGAGCGGGTTGTACCGGAATATGGGAGGGCTGAGGTTCGCCGATGTGACCGCATCAGTTGGACTTCCGCTCGATATCGAAGGGCTGGGTGTCGCCACCGTGGATCTCTCGGGTGATGGGAGAGCCGACATCTTCGTGTCAGGGTCGAACCGGCTCTTCATCTGGTCGCCCGCCGGATTCGAAGAGATCGAGACCGGGGTCTTCGGGTGGGAGACCTATGGTGGCGAGGATCTCGTTGCCGGGGTTGCAGCAGGTGACGTCGATCGCGACGGTCGACTGGACCTGGTCGTTGGCCACCATTTCAACAGCACGGTCGATTTCGACACCGAGGTCCCTGTCCGTCTCTATCTCAACAGAACCGCGGGCGGTGTCGTCGAGTTCATCGACGTTACGGAACAGGCAGGGCTCGTGGGTCTGCCGACCAAGGCGCCTCATGTCGAGTTTGCCGACATGGACAACGACGGTTGGCCGGACATCGTCACCTCGGCATCGGCCGAGGGGGGAACGGTGCCCGCGGTCTTCATGCATTCGGGGTTGCGCGATGGCATTCCGCGTTTCGTTGCGCCGGAAGGCCTTGGCAGTGATCAGTACTGGGTGTCGTCGCCGACCGGCGACTACGACGGCGATGGCCGAAGCGATGTCTTTGCGGTCGAGTGGGAGCCGCGGCTCCCGTCGCTGCTGTTCCACAACGAGTTGGCAGCCGGTGCCGCCATCGATGTCACCGTCGATCAGATGTTCGGTGGTGGCATTGGAACGACTGTCGCCGTGTACGAGTCCGGTCGGGTCGGGGAGCCCGACGCGCTCATCGGATTCGCCGAGATCGTCGCATCCGTCGGGTACACGGCGGGCGTGGAGCGCGTCGCCCACTTCGGGATCGGAAGCCGAGCGGCTGTTTCCGTTGTCGCGTCCGTACCGAGCCTGCAAGAGCCGGTGGTCGTCATCGAGGTGGCTGCAGGCAGCCGCATCTCAATCGGGGGCAGTTAGGCGTCGTAGGAACCGGCGGTGGTGTCGCCGCCCTCGCCAGTCCAGTCGGTGTGGAAATGCTCGCCCCGTGGTCGGTCGATCCGCTCGTAGGTGTGGGCGCCGAAGTAGTCCCGCTGGGCCTGGATCATGTTGGCGGGGAGACGTTCGCTTCGGTAGGCGTCGTAGAAGGCGAGCGCAGACGAGTAGGCCGGCACAGGGATCCCCGCGCCGACGGCGCGAGCGATCGTCCTTCTCCATCCGGCCTGATGTTCGGCGATGGCATCGGTGAAGAATCCATCGAGGAGCAGGCTCGTCAGGTCCGGTGTCCGATCGAAAGCGGCAGTGATGTCGTCGAGAAAGGCCGCACGGATGATGCACCCTTCTCGCCAGAGCGATGCGATCCGACCGAAGTCCAGGTCCCAGCCGTGTTCGTCGGCTGCGGCGCGCAGCAACAAGAATCCCTGCGCATAGGACACGATCTTCGAGCAGTAGAGAGCCGAGGCCAGGTCGTCGAGAGACAACTCGTCGAGCGAGCTGTCCGGTCCCGGGAGCACCGACGCAGCCTCGATCCGCTGGTCCTTCAAGGCGGAGACGATGCGCGCATACACCGCCTCGGCCACCAATGTCACCGGCTGACCGAGCTCGAGTGAGCTCATTGCCGTCCACTTCCCCGTGCCTTTCTGGCCGGCGGCGTCGAGGATCTTCTCGAGGACGATCTCCCCGTGCTCATCACGAAATGCGAGGATGTCGGCCGTGATGTCGACCAGGAACGAGTCGAGCACGCCCTCTCCCCATCCCCGGAAGGTCTCTGCCATCGCGTCGTGGGTCATACCGGACGCCTGCATCATCGAATAGGCCTCGGCGATCACCTGCATGTCCCCGTACTCGATCCCGTTGTGGACCATCTTCACGTAGTGGCCGGCACCATCGGAGCCGACCCAATCACAACACGGGGTGCCGTCGGTCACCTTCGCGGCGATGTCCTGGAGGATGTCCTTCACGAACGGCCAGGCCGCATCACTGCCGCCAGGCATGATCGACGGCCCGTTCCGCGCTCCCTCTTCGCCGCCGGAGACACCTGCTCCGACGAATCGAAGCCCCTGAGCCTCCAACTCGCTCGTCCGTCTGATCGTGTCGGTGAACAGCGAGTTGCCGCCGTCGATGATGATGTCCCCGTCGTCGAGCAACGGCACGAGCGACCCGATGACCGCGTCGACCGCCGGCCCGGCCTTGACCATCAGCATGACCCGGCGCGGTGAGGCCAGTCCCGCAACCAGTCCCTCGATCGTCTCCTCGCCGATGATGGACCGACCCTCAGCAGGGCCCTCGATGAAGTCTGTCATCACCTTGGTGGTCCGGTTGTACACCCGAACCTCGTATCCGTGGTCCGCCATGTTCAGTACGAGATTCTGACCCATCACGGCGAGTCCGATGAGCCCGATGTCAGATGTCGCAGTCATACCCCTCAGATTACGGCGCTGCGTTCTGACGGCCTCAATCATGGAATGCGGAGGCGGCAGGGTCCGTTGAAATGGACATGGAAACGTCAGAAATCACAGCATTCCGGGCCGCGAAGGACGAGTTCTTCCGCACGGATCATCACTCGCCCATCCCCGCACGAGACGCGTTCGGCGGACTGTCCTATTTCGACCACGAACCGGGGTATGAGTTCACCGTCCGACCGGAGCAGGCGGACGGGTCGGGCCTCGAGGTCCAGACGTCCGACGGTCAGGTCCGTCGATACCGGCGTTCGGCCACTGTCGATCTCGAGGGGCCAAGCGGTGCGTTCACGGTCACGCTGCTGACGAGCGACGGGAGAGAGGGGTTCTTCCTCCCGTTCCGCGATGCGACATCCGGGTCGGAGACGTACGGTGCCGGTCGATATCTGGACATCGATCCGAACGCGGATGGCACCGTCACGATCGACTTCAATCTCGCCTACAACCCCTATTGCGCCTATGACGACGCCTACTCGTGCCCGCTCCCGCCATCGGAGAACTGGATCAGCGTTCCGATCGAGGCAGGCGAGAAGAACTACCGGGCGAGCTGAGACGACCGAGTCGCGAGGCCTATCCTCGACCGCGTGGCAATCCTCGGCATCGATATCGGTGGGTCTGGCATCAAGGGAAACCTCGTCGACCCGTCCAATGGGCACCTCGTCGCGGAACGTCACAAGATCTCGACGCCTCGGCCTTCGACGCCGGATGCGGTTGCCCGCGTCGTCCACGAGATGATCGAGCACTTCGACTACGAGGGATCGGTCGGTTGCACGTTCCCGGCGATCGTCAAGGACGGTGTGGCCTATTCGGCGGCGAACGTGGACAAGTCCTGGATCGGGACCAACGCCGAGGCCCTGTTCGAGTCAAGCTCTCCCGGGTACGACTTCACCATGATCAATGACGCCGACGCTGCCGGGATCGCCGAAATGGCGTTCGGCGCCGGGAGGGGCCGGAAGGGTGTGGTCATCGTTGTGACCTTCGGCACGGGCATCGGAAGCGGCATGTTTCTCGATGGTGCGCTCGTGCCGAACACCGAGCTCGGACACATCCACTTCGAAGATCACGCCCCGGTCGAGGTGTGGGCTGCGGCGCGCCTCAAGTCGGAAGAGGATTTGACCTGGGAGGAGTGGGCGGGGCGCGCCTCCGCCTACTTCAACTACCTCGATCGGGTCTTCTCCCCGGATCTCTTCGTCTTCGGCGGGGGCGTGTCGCGGCGGTGGGACGCCATCGGGCCTCATATCGATGTCGATGTCGAGGTCTTGCCGGCGGTGCTCCAGAACGAAGCAGGCATCGTCGGTGCCGCCATGGCATCGACCTGGTGACCTGGATCCCTCGGCCTCTCATCCGGATCTGAGAACGAGCTCACAGACTCTTCACATCTGTCTGATCGTTTCCTGATCACGTGCATTCGATCCTGTTGTCGATCGACGAAAGGATCACGATCATGAAGAAGAGAACGCTCACCGCGCTTGCGGCGCTCACGCTCCTGGCATCGATGCCGGTGGCGGCGATCGCTCAGACCGACTCGGCCCCCATCGACCGGTCGGCGCCGTCGAGAGACACCTTCGCCGGCGACCGGACCTTGGACCTCGACCGCGTCAAGGCGCGGCTGGAAGGGGCGATCGATCGACGGCTGCAGCAGATCGACCGACTGCAGGAGAAGGTCAGGTCGAGTGACGCGATCACGCCCGGCCACGGCGCTCAGTTGACGACCGAGCTGTCGCAGGCGCAGGGAGGATTGAGAGCGCTGCTTCCGGAGGTTCGCCGCGCCGAGACGCTCGAGGAGCTCCGCGGGATCGCCAACGAGATGGTCGAGGACTATCGGATCTTCGCGCTCATGACGCCGAAAACGGTGTTGGTGATCGTGTCGGACACCGGGGTGGTCATGGCCGAACGGGGCAGTGAGGTGGTCGCCAGGATCTCGGCGACTGCCGATCGAGCCGAGGAGGCCGGTCATGAAGTCGGTGAGGTCAGGGAACTGCTCGGCCAAGCCGAGCGGCTGATCGCCGAGGGTGTCGGACTCATCGGCCCGATTGCCGAGACGGTGCTACCGCTGCAGCCGGCCGACTACCCCGATCCGGCCAGGACGGTGCTCGCAGGAGCCCATGACGACGCCGTTGAGGGTCGAACGGTGTATCGCAGTGCGGCGTCGACGATCCGCGAGGCAGTTGCGTTGCTCAGAGAGATCATCGGGTCTGACTGAGAGGCCACCTGGCTCGGCGGGGCCACGTTGGCTCCGCCGACTTCAGGTCGCAGACGAACTCGTCGAACAGCGACCGTTCGGTGAGCGGAATTCGTGCTTCGAGCACCGTGCGGTCGTCTTCGTGCTTCTCGGCGAGCACCTCACCGATCCGGTGGGCGGCAGCGAGGATGTCGCCGCGCTCGTAGGGGATCGACAGCCTCAACACGATGGTGTTCGCTTTGAGCAACTCGGCGAGCGTCTCGATCAACTCGGGGACTCCCTCTCCGGTGATCGCCGAGATCATCGGAGCGTCGGGGAAGGCGTGCCGGAGCCGAGCGAGATCGAGCGGGTCAGAGATGTCGGTCTTGTTGAAGACGATGAGCTGTGCGACCTGGTCTGCGCCCACTTCGTCGAGGACTTCCTGAACAGCGGCGATCTGGCCTTCGGGGTCCGGATCGGACGCATCGACCAGATGAAGCAGCAGGTCGGCGTCTTTCACATCGTCGAGAGTCGACCGGAACGCCTCGACGAGGTGGTGGGGGAGCCGTCGCACGAATCCGACGGTGTCGGACATGAGAATCAGATGACCGTCGGGAAGCTCGGTCCTTCGCACGGTCGAGTCGAGGGTCGAGAACAGGCGGTCCTCGGTGAGCACATCAGCATCGGTCATCCGATTGAGGAGCGTGGACTTCCCGGCGTTGGTGTACCCGACCACCGCGACTTGGGGGATTGCGGCCCGGCGGCGGGCCTTTCGCTGTGTGCGTCGTGTCGACGCGAGCGACTTGAGATCACCGACGAGCCGCGAGATGCGATTCTCGATCCTGCGCCGGTCGGTCTCGAGCTTGGTCTCGCCAGGGCCGCGGGTCCCGATGCCGGCACCTTGCTGTGAGAGCTGCGTCCCCATGCCCCTGAGCCGGGGCAACCGATATCGGAGGAGTGCCAGTTCGACCTGGAGCGAGCCTTCCCTGCTCGTTGCGTGCTGGGCGAAGATGTCGAGGATCAACGCCTCGCGGTCGACGACGTCACACTCGAACACCTTCTGGAGGTTGCGCTGTTGGGCGGGCGAGAGCCCACTGTCGAACACGACGACGTCGACATCGAGTGCCTTCGTGACGCCTCTGAGCTCCTGGGCCTTGCCAGAACCGATGAAATAGGCGGGGTCGGGAGCGTCACGGCGCACGAGCTCGCGGCCCACCGGATCCGAACCGGCGGTGTCCGTGAGGAGTTCGAGCTCGTCGAGCGAGCGGCGTTCGGTCTCCTCATCGGAGTTGGGCAGCATCACCCCGATGAGGAATGCCTTCTGAATCTCGACGTCGAGATCGGTAACGGTGGCGGTGAGTCGACGGCCCCGGCGTCCTTGATGATCGTATGTCACACTCGAAACCTATCAGGCCGGGGTGACTGAGCCTCTCGAATTGTCGGGGCCGGGCAGCGTCGCTCGGTCGTGCGATCAGGGCTAGAGATACTGGCCTTCGTCTCCGACGTGCTCGAGCTGTTCCTCGGCGATGATCTGGGACTCGCGAACGGCGACGACCGGTTTGCCGGTCGGTGGCCAGATGAAGCGCCATGCACCTGACGGAACCGCCCAGAAGCGCTGCCCGGTGCGGACGTCGATCAACGCCAGGGCGTCGTTGCCTTCCTTGGCGGTGCTGGGCACGAGCAGCCCGGATTTGGTCGTCGACTCGTCTGGCGACATCCCGACCCGCCAGCCGGTCATCACCCGATAGCCGTTCGGATCTGTGAGGTCGGTCATGGACGCGAGTGTGGCATGCCCGTGCGGGATGCCCAATCCCGTGGTCAGAACAGGAGAACGACGGCGGCTGCGCCGATCGTGAAGACGGCGATGATGAAGGCGATCACGGCGACCCACGACACCGTCTTGAAGATCTGTTCGAAATCCACTCGGATCTCCCTCGTCGATGAATCTCCCGCCGTGCACTGAGAGTAGGGTCAGTCGCACGACGAAGAGGTATGTGATGACTGACAGTTCGACGTTCAGTGAAGCGCTGGATTACCACCGACGCGGCCGACCGGGCAAGGTCGAGATCCGCCCGACGAAGCCAACGGCGACCCAGGCCGACTTGAGTCTCGCCTATACGCCAGGTGTGGCGGAGCCGTGTCTCGCCATCGCCAACGACCCGCTGGACGCGTTCCAGTACACCAATCGCGGGAACCTGGTTGCAGTCGTTTCGAACGGCTCGGCGGTCCTCGGACTGGGGAACATCGGCGCCCTCGCATCCAAGCCGGTGATGGAGGGCAAGGCGGTCTTGTTCAAGCGGTTCTCCGACATCGACGTCTTCGACCTCGAAGTCGACACCCAGGATCCCGAGGACATCATCCGATTCTGCGAGTTGCTCGAACCGACGGTCGGCGGCATCAACCTCGAAGACATCAAGGCCCCTGACTGTTTCTACATCGAAGAGACGCTGCGGGAACGACTCGACATCCCTGTCTTCCACGACGATCAGCACGGAACGGCGATCATCGGCGGCGCCGCCTTCGTCAATGCCCTCGAAATCATCGGAAAGGACATTGCAGACGCCACGGTCGTGTTCAGCGGCGCGGGCGCGGCGGGGATCGCGACGGCCCGGTTCTTCCAGGAGCTCGGCGTGAAGCCAGAGCACATGTTGATGACCGACTCCCGCGGCGTGATCCACTCCGGCCGCGAGGATCTGACCGAGACGAAGGTCGAGTTCGCCAGGGACACCGATGCGAGAACCCTGGCGGATGCGCTCGTGGGTGCAGACGCGTTCGTCGGCGTGTCCGTCGGGGGTGCCCTGACCAAGGACATGGTTAGCGTCGATGGGGCCCGACCCGATCGTGTTCGCGCTGGCCAACCCCGACCCCGAGATCACGTACGAGGACGCCAAGGAAGCGCGTCCGGACGCCATCGTTGCGACCGGTCGCAGCGACTATCCCAATCAGGTCAACAACGTACTCGGCTTCCCGTTCATCTTCCGTGGGGCGCTCGATGTCCGGGCAACCGGGGTGAGCGAGGGCATGAAGGCTGCTGCGGCCAGGGCTCTGGCCGAGCTTGCGAAAGAGCCCGTTCCCGACTCGGTCCTGAAGGCGTACCGGCTGGATCGATTGCAGTTCGGCCGTGACTACCTGATCCCGAAGCCGTTCGACCCCCGGGTGTTGTGGACCGTGGCCCCGGCAGTTGCACAGGCCGCGACCGACGAGGGACTGGCCAGACTCCCGATCTCCGATCTCGATGCGTATCGCGAAGAGCTTCGGGCGCGCTTCCAGTCGTCCTACGGCCTGATCCAGTCGGTCACGGTTCGCGCCAAGGAGCGACCGAAGACGGTCGTCTATCCGCACGGCGACGATCTCCGGATCGTCCGCGCGGCCCGCCGTGTGCTCGACGAGGGGATCGGCCTCCCGGTGCTTCTCGGAGACACGGGTGTGATCAGCGAGTTGTCTACCGAGCTGGGAATCAGCCTCGACGGGATGAAGATCATCGATCCGGTCACCGACACCGAGCTCCGGGAGCGGTATGCCGCCCGGCTGCTCGAGCTTCGCCGTCCGAAGGGGATGTCGAAAGCGACTGCCGATCGCCAGGTGTTCGATCCAAATGTCTTCGCCGCAGTGATGGTGGAGCAAGGCGACGCCGATGCGGTTCTCGGTGGGCTCACGACGTTCTATCCCGAAACGATCAGGCCGGCGCTGCAGATCATCAAGCTGGAAGAGGGACGGACGATCGCCTCGGCGCTCTACGTCGTCGTCGCCAAGGGCTCGCCACTGTTCTTCACCGATTGCGCGGTGAACATCGAGCCGACTGCCGAGGAACTGGCAGAGATCGCGTCTGGCCGCGGTCGATGTCGTCGAGCAGCAGTTCGATCGCAAGCCTCGAGTCGCGTTCATCTCGTATTCCGACTTCGGATCGGCCATGGGAGACGAGCCGGCCCGTGTCCGCTCCGCTGTCGAGCTGTTCAGGGCGAAGCGCCCTGACGTACCCGTCGACGGTGAGATGCAGGCCGACACGGCGGTCGTCTCGGATCTGATCCAGCGGCGTCGTCCGCACGGATCGCTGGGACGCGCCGCGAACATCCTGGTGTTCCCGTCGCTGACGGCTGCGAACGCGTCCTACAAGCTGTTGCACCATCTGGGCGACGCCGAGGTGATCGGACCGATCCTGTCCGGGCTCGCCAAACCGGTGCACGTGCTGCAGCGCGATGCCGAGGTCGGGGACGTGGTCAACCTGACCGCGTACGCGGTCGCGGACGCGCAGCGGAGAGAGTGATCCGCAGGGATCGATGGCGGAGGCGGACGGGAATCGAACCCGCCAGAGGTCTCTCGACCTCTCGACAGTTTTGAAGACTGCGGAACCCACCAGGCGTTCGGACGCCTCCCTGGTCGGGACCCGAGGCTACCCGGATCCGTGGCTGTCCCGCGAGCCGTGGTGCGCTCAGCGAGGAGCGGGTGTGGGGTCGAGTCAGCACTAGCCTGATCTCTCATGGCGCAGTTCGGAACCCTCGTCGCCGAGCATCGGGAACGTCTCGGTTTGTCGACCTCGCGTTTGGCCGAGTTGGTCGGGCGCGCTCCGAGCAGCGTCAGATCTTGGGAGCGGGGCCGCTCTGTCCCCGATGATGTGGTCGTTGTCTCGTCGCTGGCCGCCGTCCTCGGAATCGAGGAGTCGGCGTTGTTTCGAAGCGGCCGGGTTGGCCCCTCCACGGCGTTCGATTCCGGCGTCGCTCGAAGACACGTTCTCCAGCATCGCTCCGTCGGCGGATACCCGGCAGGTCGACGTCGAACAGATGCCGGATCAGCCGATGGCAGCGGCTCGCCACGCCAGAACCTCGGCCGAGTCGAAGTTGGATGGTAAGGAGTCGGTTCTCGACAAGCTTCGCTCCGCTCTCGAAGTAGTGGCGGGCAACGACACCACGAGCGCCGATCGCTCGTCCGCGCGAGCGGCCGTCCGTCAACCCGTCGTGGCCGGCTCACCGAACACCACGGGTCGCAAACCGATGAATGCGCTCTCGTACATGGAAGACGTGGAGGAGCGTTGGAGCTATCGGCTCCGGGCGATCTTGACGGTCGTCGGTGTCGGGTTGCTGGTTGTCGTCTTGGGCTGGGCAGCGTCCGAGCTCTTGACGGCGGTCGGCGACGTGTGGGATGCCTTGACAGCCGGGCTGTGAGACACCCCGGGATCGTGCTGCACCCGGCCTATCCGGAATCGGTGGGTGAGGTCTTCCTGTCAGCTGACGATCTCGATGTGAGCGCCCCCGCCCACGACGACGTGGCTGCGGCGCTCGCCGACGCCGAGGTGCTCGTGGGGTGGCGGTGGAGAGACGAGTATCTGGTTCCATCCCTGCGATGGGTCCAGTCGGTGTCCGCCGGTGTCGACCAATTCCCACTCGAAGCCTTCCGCGCCGCAGGTGTCACGCTGACATCGGCCCGCGGGTGTCATGGCCCCCAGGTCAGCGAGCACGCGTTCGCGTTGCTGCTGGCGATGACGAGGGGCGTCGGGCTGGCGATGCGGAACGCCGAGCACGGGGAGTGGAAGAGGGTTCCTGGCGTCGAGATCTCGGGTCTGACCCTCGGAGTGCTCGGGCTGGGAGCGATCGGCGAGGAGATCGCCCGCAAGGGTTCCGCCTGGGGGATGCGCGTGATCGGGACGAAAGCGGATCCCTCGTCGTATCGCGGGGTCGCCGAACTGGTTGTCGATCCGAGCCGAACCCAGGAGGTCTTCGAGCGTTCCGACGTCGTGGTGTCGGTGCTGCCCGATCTCCCCGACACGCGCGGTCTCGTGACCCGAGACTGTCTGGACGCTCTCGACGGCGGGTGGTTCGTCAATGTCGGGCGAGGCACCGTCGTCGACGAGCATGACATCCTCGGGGCGATCGAGGGTGGGGCGTTGCTGGGGGCCGGGCTCGACGTGTTCGACACCGAACCGCTCCCGGAGACCTCGGCACTGTGGGCCAACCCGCGCGTGGTGCTGACCCCCCACACCGCGGGCCTGTCTCCCCACTATGGGCGACGACTCATGGAGATCTTCCGTCAGAATCTCGAGGCATTCGCCGGCAACGGCGATTGGGTCAATCGCGAAGCGTGAGCCGCTCCGTCAGATCGAAGAGGCGAGCAGTCCGAGCGCAGCAGCAGCAGACACGATCATGATCCCCTGAGTGAGGCGCTCGCCCTCGGCCAGGTGCTTGACCTTCGAGCTCACGAGGAACCCGACGATCATCGCCGGGGAGAGGAGAACCGCTGTCTGGATATCTGTGGACGTCATGACACCGGTCGAGGCGAGGGCGACGATGTTGATGGTCACGCCGATGGTGAAGATGGTTCCGAGTGTCGACCTCACGGTGGGGCCTTGCTGACGGCGGTACAGCAGGGCGAGCGGCGGCCCTCCGATCGCCGATGAGGCGCCGCTGAAGCCGGAGATGAGGCCCGCGATGAATCGGCTGGAGCGGGTGATTCTCACGGTGATCCCCCAGGCGAGCAGGGCGATCACGATCAGAACGATCGACCCGATGAGGAGTCTCAGCAATCGTTCCGAGGCGACACCGAGCACCCATGCGCCGAGGAAGGCTCCCGGGAGGCGGCCGGCGACGATCCAGCCGAGCCCTGACCAGTCGACATCCGACCGCTCCCTGATGAGACCGAACACCGCCAGCGGGAGTGCCAGGAGCAGCATGGGGATCGGCGTGAACGCGGGATCGACCAGCGTCAGGATCGGGACGGAGAGCACGGCGAAGCCGAATCCGATCGATCCCTGGAGTGCAGCGGCGGTGACGACGACGATCGCGCCGATGACGATCTCGGGGCCAGTGAACACGGGGTCGAGGGTACGCCGGGTCCGGGCGGTCGCCGAAGTCGTGGAGGTTGCGGAGAGGTTCGGCTCGAAAATCGCCCCCAAAACGGTCGCGGAGGGGTACGATCTCCGGACCAGAGAAAGGAGGTGGTCCATTTTGGCAAGTAGTTTTGGGACTCTGGAGGTGGCCGAGCGCTGAGCGGCGCGAAGGCTATCTGAGGCGCCGCTGACGTAGGTGGCGACTCAAACCTCGGACCACCGACCCACCACCCATCCAGGACTGGTCCCTCTGGATCCACCGAGCACGAGTGCTCGACGTCACAGGGTCGTGGGCAGCTAATTCGAAGGCCCCCGTCAGTAGCCTGACGGGGGCCTTCCTCACGTTTCCGAGTCTCAGTCGGCCATGCATCGACGACGGTCGTCGTTCGACTGATGTGCGTAGTTCTCTCGGAGTGAGGCAGAATGGGCCCATGGGATTTCGTACCAAACAGATTCATGCCGGCGTCACCCCCGATCCCGTGACGGGAGCCATTCTCACGCCGATCCATCAGTCCACCACCTTCGTGCAGGACTCCGTCGAGGAATACATGTCCAAGGGGTATTCGTACTCCCGGGCGGGAAACCCGACGGTTGCGGCGTTCGAGGAGAAGCTGGCGATCCTCGAAGGGGGCGTCGGCGCAACCGCCTACGGCACCGGGATGGCGGCCACGACTGCCGTGATGCTGACGCTGCTCGATGCAGGAGCGCATTGCGTGATGTCCGACGTCGTGTACGGCGGCACCCACCGGTTCGCCACGCAGGTGATGGCGCGGTTCGGCGTCGAGTTCTCGTTCGTCGACACGAGTGATCCCGGCAATATCGCCGATGCGATCCGCGACACCACCACGTTGGTGTTCACAGAGACGCCCGCAAATCCGACCTTGAAGCTCACCGACCTGGCCGCCGTGTCCGAGATCACCCGGGAGCGGGACGTGGTGCACGCCGTCGACAACACCTTCCTGACCCCCTATTACCAGCGGCCACTGGAACTCGGCGCCGACCTCGTGGTTCACTCGACCACCAAGTACATGGATGGTCACAACGCCACCCTCGGAGGAGGAGTCGTGGCGGCGACCGAGGAGCTGCAGCAGCGGCTTCGTTTCATGCAGAAGTCGGCAGGCATCATCATGAGCCCGCAGGTGGCCTGGTTGACGATGCAGGGCGCCAAGACCCTGTCCGAGCGGATGGATCGTCAGTCGGAGAACGCCATGGCGGTCGCCTCGTTCCTCGAAGGTCATCCCAAGGTCGCCCGGGTCGCGTATCCGGGTCTCGAGTCGTTTCCTCAGCACGAACTCGCCGTCGAGCAGGCATCCGGCTTCGGAGCGATGGCGTGGTTCGAGGTCGAGGGTGGGGTCGAAGCAGGCAAGAAGCTCATGGCGGCTGTCGAGCTCTGGTCGCTCGCCGAGAATCTCGGGGCTGTCGAGTCGATCATCACCCATCCCGTCACCATGACACACGGCGACATGACACCGGAGGAACGGGCCGCCGTTGGCATCACGGACGGTCTCGTGAGGCTCTCGGTCGGCATGGAGGACGTCGAGGATCTGATCGACGACCTGGCTCAGGCACTCGACCGGATCTGACGGGGCGTCAGCCGGCCTGTTCGGCCTCGATCACGTCTCCGAAGCCGTTGTCGACCATCCACTGGTCGTTGAACACCTTCGAGAGGTAGCCGCGACCCGAGTCCGGGAGTATCACGACGACCAGCCGATCGAGGTTCTCGCGAGCCACCTGAATGGCGGCATGGGCTGCCATCCCGCACGACCCTCCGACCAGGAGTCCCTCCTCACGGGCGAGCCGTCTGGTCATCGTGAACGAAGCTGCGTCGTCGACCTCGATGAAGCGATCGATCAGTGCGAGATCGACGGTGTCGGGATAGAAGTCCTCGCCGACCCCCTCGACGTAGTACTGATGGATGTCACCATCCGGCCCAGCGGTGTAGATCGAGCCCTTCGGGTCTGCTCCGACGATTTCGAGATCGGGCTTCTGGCGCTTGAGGTACCGGCCGGCACCGGTGATCGTCCCGCCGGTGCCGACGCCGGCGACCAACACGTCGATGGTGCCGCCGGTCTGCTGCCAGATCTCCGGCCCGGTCGTCGCCTCGTGCGCAGCTGGGTTGGCCTGGTTGAAGTACTGATTCGGATTGAACGCACCGTCGATCTCGTCGGTCAACCGGGCAGCGACGCCGTAGTAGCTGTCGTCGTCCTCGGGTAGTCGATCGGTCGGCGTCACGATCACCTCGACGCCGTATGCGGCCAGTTGATCGCGCTTCTCCTGGGAGACCTTGTCCGGGACGGTGCAGATCACCCGGTAGCCGCGGACCGCGCCGACGAGCGCAAGCCCGACACCGGTGTTGCCGGACGTGGGCTCGATGATCGTTCCCCCCGGGCCGAGCTGGCCGCGTCCGCTCCGCCTCGTCGATCATGGAGACGGCGATCCGCTCCTTGATCGACCCTCCGGGGTTCATGTACTCGACCTTCGCCACCAGATTGCCGGGAGGATGGAGTCGCGAGAGGCGAACGAGCGGGGTGTCACCTATCGCCGCGAGGACGTTCTCGTGGATCTGCATGCCGCGCAGACTACAGCCAGATGCCCTGTGCGCGATAAGGTCGGATACATGGACACCGGCCAGCCAGTATCAGGGGGATCTCAGCGTCTGATCGTCGTCGCCAACCGCCTTCCGGTTCGATGGGACGACGGTTCGGGGCAGTGGGTGACCAGCCCGGGAGGCCTCGTGTCGGCCCTCGAGCCAGTGCTGACCGAACGTCACGGCGTCTGGGTCGGATGGTCCGGGGTCCCGGGCGGCGACCGAGGACCCCTTCGAGGTCGGCGGGATCGAGCAGGTTCCGGTGCCCCTCAGCGCCTCTGACATCGATCTCTTCTACGAGGGGTTCTGCAACGGCACGATCTGGCCGCTCTATCACGACGCGATCCGCCCCGTCGAGCTCCACCGTCACTGGTGGCACCCGTACGTCGAGGTGAACCGGCGTTTCGCCGAAGCGGTTGCTCGCATCGTGCGACCGGGTGACATCGTGTGGGTGCAGGACTACCAGCTGCAACTCGTGCCGGGAATGTTGCGCGAGATGGGGATCGAGAACCGCATCGGGTTCTTCCTGCACATCCCGTTTCCCCCGGTCGAGATCTTCGGCCGGCTCCCATGGCGTGAGAAGGTCGTGTCCGGACTGCTCGGGTGCCGACGTCCTCGGGTTTCAGACCCATCAGTCCATGATCAACTTCGGCCGGGCGGCCAGGAGCTACGGCGGTGCAAGCGGGCCGACCGAGGCGCTCACCCACGAGGGTCGGGTGATTCGCTCCGAAACCGTTCCCATCTCGATCGACGCCGCAGAGTTCGAGGAGCTCTCCGCCGATGAGGACGTGATCGCTGCGGCCACGGAGTTGCGTGAGAACCTGGGGTCGCCCGATCACATCATCCTCGGGGTGGACCGGCTCGACTACACCAAAGGCATCGATCAGCGTCTCAGGGCTTTCGAGACGCTCCTCTCCAACCGTCCCGACCTGCGGGGCAGGGTCGTTCTGATTCAGGTGGCGGTTCCGAGCCGTGCGAATGTCGGCGAGTATCAGCTCATCCGCGAAGACATCGAGCGAATCGTCGGACGCATCAACGGGTCGTACGGAGGGGATGGGTGGGTGCCGGTCCATTACTACTACCGCAGTCTCGATCGGGCCGAGCTGATCGCCCACTATCGGGCAGCCGACGTGATGCTGGTCACCCCACTCAGGGATGGGATGAATCTCGTGGCAAAAGAATGGATTGCCTGCAGGTCTGGGCAGAAGGGCGTGCTGATCCTCTCGGAATTCGCCGGTGCCGCCGAGCAGATGTCCGTGGCGACGCTGGTCAACCCGTATGACGTCGACGCCCTCGCCGCTGCGCTCGAGCAGGCGGTCGAGTCGGACGAGGATGAACAGCGGGCTGCCATCGCAACGCTGCACGAGAGCGTGGCGCGTTGGGACGTGCACCGGTGGGCGTCGCACTGCCTCGAGTCGCTCGAGGAGGTCGGGCGTGGAACTCTCTGACGCCCTTCGAGACGCTGCCGGTCACCGGCGGGTCCTGATCGCCAGTGACTTCGACGGAACCCTGTCGGAGATCGTTCCGGTTCCCGACGACGCGAGACCCGTCGAGGGAGCGGTGGCGGCCCTCACGGAATTGGCGGCGCTGTCGAATGTCGATCTGCTGCTCGTCTCCGGCCGTCGGCTCGATGATCTCCGCGCCCGTTTCGAAGGCCGGATCCCCGATGGCATCCTCACGGTTGGCGAGCATGGCGCGGCGTGGCCCGACCGGACGATTGAGGCTCCGGATGGACTCGATCGGCTCACCGACGGGTTCAGGGCGCTGGCGTCCACCGCCGACGGTGCCGAGGTAGAGGTCAAGCATTCGGCGGTCACCTTCCACCTTCGCAACGTCGATGCGAGGAGTGCCGAGCGCCTTGCCGAGGAGGTGCTGATGTTTGCCCGGGAGACGGTCGGCGGCCTCGACACAGATGCCAGGATCGAGGAGGGTCGTGGGGTGGTGGAGGTCTCCTTCGACTCGGCGGACAAGGGGCAGGCGGTGCTCGAGGTCAAGCGTCGCACCGGCGCCGGCGCAGTCGTGTTCTTCGGCGACGACGTATCGGACGAAGCCGTGTTCGGCGTGCTCGGACCCGAGGACGTGGGGGTCAAGGTCGGCGATGGCCCAACGGCTGCGCAGTTCCGGGTGCCCGGACCGCCGCAGGTGATCGAGGCCCTCGACTTCATCGTTTCGCTTCGCAGCTGATCCCGGGCAAGGCGACCCGCAGAAGATGCCACAGCATCTGTCATTCCCGGTGTCCATCGGTACCCTTCTGGCGTGATTTCGACCCGGTTGCTCGCCTGGACAACTCTCGGCTGGAACGTTCTCGTCATCCTCATCGGCGCGCTCGTCAGGGCGACCGGTTCGGGCGCGGGATGCGGCCGATCGTGGCCGTCCTGCCAGGGAGAGTTGGTGCCGGCCCTCGAGGGGGCAACCGCCGTCGAGTTCACCCATCGTGCGGTGTCCGGGATGGCGCTGCTCCTCGTTGGCTGGCTGATCGTGCGTGTGTTCCGGACCCATCGGCCGGGCGAACCTGTCAGAAAGGCAGCCGCATGGAGCGGTGGAGCGATCGTGGGCGAGGCACTCATCGGAGCGGTCATCGTTCTCTTCGAATGGGTCGAGTCGGATGCCTCGGTTGCTCGGGCGGTCTCGGTGCCGTTGCATCTCGTCAACACGCTCTTGTTGCTCGCCGGTCTGACCCTCACCGCCTTCTGGATCGGTCGCGAAGCTGTGATCGTGGGCGAGGATCGGATCCGACGGCCGATCTACGCCTTCGGGATCGGAATGCTGCTGATTGCCGGCACCGGAGCCATCACCGCACTGGCGGACACGTTGTTTCCAGTGGAAACACTCGCCGAAGGGTTCGCGCAGGACATCGACCCGATGGCACATTTCCTCACCGAGCTGAGGATCTTCCACCCCGTGGTTGCGATCGTGGTCGGGCTCGCCGCCGCCCGGTGGGCACTTCGGCATGGACTCGAGCGTGGAGGTCGGGCGGCGCGCATCGTGATCGGTGTCGTGTTCGTCGAACTGTTGGTTGGTGTAGTCAATGTGTGGGCATTGACGCCGCTCCCCGTCCAACTGATCCATCTGGCGTTGGCCGACACACTGTGGATTGCCTGGGTGTGGATGGGAGCCGAACTGCTGACCAGGCCGAGCCGAATGCCCGTCACGGCGGAATAGTTCCCGACTTCACCACGTTGGACGACACGAATAGGCTCGTTCCCGAATACCCCAGGACACCCACGCCATGCCCATGACGTTCCAGGAGATGATTGCCGCAGCGAAGGCGGAGATCCGAGAGATCGATCCCGCGCAACTGCAGGCATTGCTCGGCACCGACACGGTGATCATCGACGTGCGGGAAGCCGACGAGTTCGAGCAGGGAGCGGTCAGCGGCGCCCGCCTCATCCCACGAGGTCTTCTCGAGTCCAACATCGGGATGCAGATCCCCGACCGCTCGACTCCGATCGCTCTGTATTGCGCGGCGGGGGTTCGGTCGGCTCTGGCCGCACGAACGTTGCAGGAGATGGGCTACACCGACGTCGTCTCCGTCAACGGGGGTTTCGGACGATGGAAGGCCGAAGGTCGAGAGTGGTCCGAGCCGGTCACCCTCACCAGGGAGCAGAAGATCCGTTACAGCCGGCACACGCTCCTCCCCGAGGTGGGCGAGAAGGGGCAGGCGAAACTGCTGGACTCCCGAGTGCTCTTGATCGGCGCAGGTGGTCTCGGTTCTCCGGCAGCGCTCTATCTTGCCGCAGCCGGAGTCGGCACGCTGGGCATCGTGGATTTCGACGTCGTCGACTCGTCGAATCTGCAGCGTCAGATCATGCACAATGTCGATCGCATCGGGATGCCGAAGGTCGAGTCCGCCCGGGAGACGCTGATCGCGCTCAACCCGGACGTCAAGGTCCAGATGCACAATGTGCGTCTCTCGGCTGACAACGTCATCGAGATCATGTCCGGATATGACGTGGTCGTCGACGGCGGAGACAACTTCCCGACTCGCTACCTCGTGAACGACGCCTCTCTCCACCTCGAGGTCCCTGTAGTCCATGGCTCGATCTTCAGGTTCGAGGGTCAGGCGAGTGTCTTCAGCCCCTATGAGGGCCCCTGCTATCGCTGCCTCTTCCCCCAGCCGCCACCGCCCGAGATGGCTCCGTCCTGCGCCGAAGCCGGCGTACTCGGTGTCCTGCCCGGCATCGTCGGCTCGATCGAGGCGATGGAGGCGATCAAGCTGTTGCTCGGGATCGGGGAACCCCTGATCGGGAAGCTGCTCACCTACGACTCGCTCGAGCAGGACTTCCGCAAGCTCAAGTTGCGCCGCAACCCCGAATGCCCCGCCTGCGGGGATCGCGAACATCCGCCGGCCATCGTCGAATACGACGATCTGTGTATGCCGGCCGGATCGGTCGCACGCACGAACTGATCGCTCCGGCCGAAATCCGAAGCCACTGGGTGGCTCGCACGTCGCCCGCGATCACATTCGAGGTCCTCCCATGACAAGCACGTACACAGAACCAACCGTCGACATCAACATCCCACGCTTCAGCCAGGCCATGGTGGCCGTCCTGACCGCCCTCGCATTCGTGGTTCAGCAACCCTGGCTCGTCGGGCTGACGTTCGCCGTTCTGGCGATCTCGTGGCTCGGCGGGCCGACCGTCGCCCCGCTCGCCCAGATGTACGTGCGCGGCATCCGCCCGCGCATCGACCCCAACGGTCCCAGTGAGGTTGAACCGGCTGCGCCGCCACGTTTCGCCCAACTCGTCGGTGCGCTGTTTCTCGGGGCGTCCGGCATCGCATTCGTCGCAGGGGCGGATGCGGTGGGATGGGCGCTGAGCCTGATCGTGACAGCTCTGGCTGCCCTGGGAGCCACAACTCGCATCTGCGTCGGTTGCATCGTGTACGAGAGGGCGGTCGAGGCGATGATCACCCGCCTGATCATCGTCGGCGCCATCGTGGCGCTCGCCTGGCTTCTCGTAGCGTTACTGGAGCGGCGACGCGGCAGGGTCCGCCACCAGCGTTCCTGCCGGGTTGACGCTCGTCACCGGCGACGACTGCAGGTTGTGCCCGCTTGCGGTTGCGGCCGCCGGTCGAACCGGGGTCCCGGTGAACCTGGTCGATGTCGGCGACGTTCCCGAGCAACGGATTCGCTCGCTCCCCACCGCTCTGGTCGCAGACGGCAACGGCATGGTCCTGGCACGCCGGTCGGGCCGCTCCGTCATCTCGGACATGCCGGTCCTCGCAGAGATGGCGAGGGCCACCGCATGAACCGGGCGAACCCTCAGATCGTCATCGGCTCGCAACTCATCGATGAGATGGTTCGGCACGCATATGCCTGTCATCCCGAGGAGTCATGTGGGTTGCTCGCCGGGTCGAGCGACGGTGATATTCGGAGGGTGTTCCCGACCACCAACATCCTCCACTCGCCGACCAACTACACGATCGACCCGAAGGAGCACCTCGGGGCGATCCGCGAGTCCGAGGCCGCCGACCTCGAGATCGTCGGAGTCTTCCACTCCCACCCCCACACCATCGGCTACCCCTCCGCCACCGATGTCACTCTGGCTCCCGAGCCGGACTGGCTGTATGTCCTGGTCGGCATGGAGGACTACCACACCCCAACCGTCCGCGGATTTCGTATTCGTGACGGTCGGGTGATCGAAGAACCACTCGTCATAGAGGAGCAAACATCATGAGCACCACCGTCAACCTGCCAACCATCCTTCGCCAGCACACCGGAGGGGCGAAGAGGGTCGAAGCCTCGGGAGCCACCGTTGGGGAAGTCTTCCGATCTCTCGGGGCCGACTATCCCAAGCTCGTCGAGCAGTTGACCGATCCGGACGGGAAGCTGCCCGTCTTCGTGAACGTGTTCCTCGACGACGAAGACATCCGGTATCTCGACGGACTCGAGACAGCAATCGACTCTGGATCCGACATCACGATCCTTCCGGCTGTCGCGGGCGGAGCGAGGTGATCAGCACCGCCCCGACGATCTCTCGCTCCGATCTGGCGGCTCTACGGCATCGAGCCGACTCCGCTCATCGATCTGAGCGCGATCGCCCCGGACGGTGTTTCGCTCTACGCAAAAGCCGAGTGGCATCTGCCGACCGGCTCACTGAAGGACCGCATCGCCGCAGCGATGATCGCCACCGCCAAGGCAGACGGGGCGCTCGACTCGGCGACCGAACTGCTCGAACCGTCGTCGGGCAACACCGGGATCGCCCTGGCCCGGATCGCAGCCATCGAAGGGATTCCCTTGACGGTGCTGGTGCCGGACAACGTGTCACCCGAGCGGATCGGGTTGCTTCGTGCGTTCGGTGCTCGGGTGGTGGAGACCCCTGGTGATGAAGGCTCGAACGGCGCCGTGCGGCGGGCAGAGGCGCTTGCCTCGAGTGGGCGGGCGCTCATGTTGCACCAGTACGAGAACGAGGCGAATCCCCTCTCCCACGAGCTGAGCACCGGGCCCGAGATCATCGAGCAGCTCGGGGAGCGTGGGATCGACCGGCTGGATGCTTTCGTTGCAACACTCGGGACGGGCGGAACGCTCACCGGGGTCGCCCGGGCGCTTCGCCCGAGGTATCCCGACATGCGGGTCGTCGCTGCCGAGCCACCGTCCGGGGAGACCATCTCGGGGCTGCGGTCGCTCGAGGACGGGTACATCCCGCCGATCCTCGATCAGTCGCTCCTCGACGGGAAGATCCTCGTCCGGACGAAGGACTCGATCGTGATGACCCGGAGGCTCCTCGACGAGGCTGGTCTCTTCGTCGGCCCGAGTGCCGGAGCGGCGGTCCACGCGGCCGTCAGGGCCGCAAGCCGGCTCGAGCCGGGAGCAGTCATGGTGACGGTCCTGTGCGATGCGGGCTGGAAGTACCTCTCGACGGGTCTGTTCGATGGCACGGTCGACGATGCGACTGAGCCGGGTGCTCGGCATGACGCTCTGGTAGCGCTCGGGGGAGAGGTCCCCCGACAATCGGGCTTTCGGCGACTGTCCGCGAGATGAGCGCGCGGATAGTCTCGGGCCTGGACGCACGACCGCGAAAGGAACGGACCGATGACCGATGGCCTGCTCGCCGGGATCGAAGCCGGCGGCACCAAGTTCATCTGCGCGGTGGCGCGCGGTCGTGACGACATCATCGACCGGGTGAGGATCGACACAACCGGCCCGGCGGAGACGCTCGGGCGCTGCCTCGAGTTCTTCGAAAAGTTCGACGGGATCGGAGCCATGGGGATCGCCTCATTCGGTCCGCTCGAGTTGCGACTCGACGACGCTCGGTACGGCCAGATCACCGAGACGCCGAAGCCGGGGTGGAGCGGAACCGATCTCGTCGCGCCGTTCGTAGCGGCGCTCGATGTTCCGATCTCCATCGACACGGATGTGAATGGTGCGGCGCTCGCAGAATCTCGGTGGGGGGCGGCGACCGATGTCGAGAACTGTCTCTACCTGACGGTCGGCACCGGAGTTGGCGGCGGAGCTGTGATCGACGGTCGACCGGTCCACGGGCTCGTGCATCCCGAGATGGGCCATGTCTCGGTTGATCGTCTTACAGGCGACGAGTTCCCGGGGATCTGCCCGTTTCACGGCGATTGTCTCGAGGGGTTGGCCTCCGGACCGGCGATCGAGGCACGATGGGGCGCGAGGGGAGAGAGCCTCGACGGCATCATCGAGGAGGTTGTCCGGATCGAGGCAGCGACCCTCGCCTCCGGCCTTCGCCAGTTCGTATACGTCCTCGCTCCCCAGCGCATCATCATCGGAGGAGGCGTGGCGAAGATGCCCGACCTCCACGCCGCAGTGACCACCTCGTTGCTGGAGACGCTGCACGGCTACGGCGTCCAAACGGGTCACCGGGAGGGGTTCGTGGTTCCTCCTGGTCTCGGCGACGACGCCGGGTTGGCCGGAGCCATTGCGCTCGCCCAGAACGCCCACCGAGACGGATGACCGACCGTGCGTATCGTCGCTGACCCGGTGAGATCGAAAGGGCGGATCGCCCTGACGATTCTGCTGGTCTGGCTGGTGTCGTCCGTGGCGTCTGCTGCGCCGGCGCGGGCCGAGTCACTCGAGATGGGCGACCAGTCGAATCTCGTCACCCATCTCCAGTTGCAACTCCGAGAGTTCGGGTTCTATCGAGGTCCCGCCGACGGGAGCTACGGCCCCAAGACCGCCCAGGCGGTGATGGCCTTCCACAAGCACATCGGCCTCGACCGAACGTTCGACTGGACCGACACTGATTGGCGGTTTCTGATGGCCTTCGAGCCACTCGCGACGTCGGATGGGGTCGGTGTGCGGGTCGACCTGGATCGGCAGGTGCTGTACTTCGTCGACCGTGACGGCTCGATGGCGATCGTGCCGGTGAGCAGCGGAAACGGTCAGCGTTACGTGAACGCATCCGGGCGCCGGGTCAGCGCCGTGACTCCGACCGGGGAGTATCGCTTCTACAAGCACTATGACGGACCGCGGGTGAGCTATCTCGGGACGCTGTGGAAGCCGTGGTATTTCTACGGCGGGTACGCCATCCACGGCTCGTCATCGGTCCCGGGATTCCCCGCCTCCCACGGATGCGTCCGCGTGCCCAATTGGGAGGCCGACTGGTTCGCGTCCGAGTTCTGGATCGGGATGCCGGTGTCGGTGTTCCGGGGCGGCGTGTCAGGACCACCCACCGAGCTCGAGCCTCAGCCCGTGATGGATCGCGCGATGACCGTGGCCAGGGTCGACTAGGAGACTGCTGAGTAATTCGTGGTTTGGTGCTCGCGTTCGCGAACGCGGGGTGGGAGACTGGGGGGATGCAGGGCAGCAGTGGTTCGGATCGGGAGTTGTTGGACGCGGCGGCGCTGGTGGGTCATCTGGTCCCGGAGGGGTCGGTGTATTCGTTTCTGGCGGAGCATCGCCGCTGGTTGTTTCCCGACGAGATGTTCGCCGATTTGTTCGGGTCTGGCCGTGGCCGCCCGTCGATGCCGGCGGATGTGGTGGCCACGGTGATGGTGTTGCAGTCGCTGGAGGGGCTGTCGGATCGGGACGCTATCGAAGCGTTGCGGACGGATCTGCGGTGGAAGGTGGCGGCTGGTCTGTCGTTGGGTGATGAGGGGTTTCATCCGACGGTGTTGACGCTGTGGCGCAACAGGTTGCGGAAATCGGATGCTCCGGAGCGGATCTTCAACGCGGTGCGGGCAGTGGTCGAAGCGACAGGTGTGTTGAAGGGAAAGACTCGTCGAGCGTTGGACTCGACGTTGTTGGATGACGCGGTAGCGACCCAGGACACGGTCACCCAGTTGGTGTCGATGATCCGTCGGGTCCGCAAGTCGATCCCTCAGGCCGCCGCAGTTGAAGTGTCGGCGCATGACTATGACCAGTCGGGTAAGCCGGCTTGTGCTTGGAACGATCCGGACGCCCGCGATCAGCTCGTCACCGCTCTGGTCAGCGACGCGTTGGCGGTTCTGGATGTCGTCGCCGGTCTCGAGCTGACCGACGACGACCACCAGCTGGTGGCGTTGCTGGCTTTGGTCGCCGGCCAAGACGTCGAACCTGATCCTGATCGAGGAGATGGCGGCTGGCGGATCGCCCGCAACGTCGCACCGGATCGGACGATCTCGACGGTGGATCCCGAGGCCCGGCACATGCACAAGTCCCGATCCAGCTACGGGACGGCTTCAAAGCGCATGTGGCGGTCGAACCCGACACCGGGATCATCACTGGATGTGACCTCACTCCCGCCAACACCGGAGACGGAGGTGTCGGAGTGGCGTTGCTCGCTGGCGAAGACCCCGGGTTGGAAGTGCTGGCCGATTCGGCGTACGGGTCAGGGCAGGTAAGAGCCGATCTGGCCGCAGCCGACCACACGGCTGTGATCAAGCCCATGCCGCTGGCTCGGAATCCCAAGCTCTCCGGCGACCAGTTCACCCGTGACGACTTCACCATCAACCATGAGGCAGCCACGGTGACCTGTCCCAATGCAGAAACGGTGTCGATCACTATCAACGGCCAAGCCCACTTCAAGGCCCGCTGCCGGGGGTGTCCCCTCCGCAGCCGGTGCACCTCCGCCAAAGCCGGCAGAACATTCAGTGTCGGAGCACACGACCAACTCCTCGCTCAAGCGCGAACCGACTGGCAGCACGGAGTCGGCGTCGATGACTACCGCCAACACCGACCCATGGTGGAACGAACCATCGCCTGGCTCGTAGCCGACGGACACAGACGAGTCCGCTACCGAGGCGTCGACCGCAACCGGATCGGTCTCAGCGTCCGAGCCGCCGCCATCAACCTACGCCGACTCATCAATCTCGGACTCACTCGGGACGCCGAAGGCTGGACACTCGCCCCCACATAGACCCTCAATTGGTCCCAGACCACGCCGCCGGATCCCAGAGGCGGCAGCCAACACACTCAACTCGCAGACCCAAGAAGCGACGGCCGCACCCATCGCACGACAACAACCCCACGTGGCAGCAAACCCGGGACAAGATTACTCAGCGGACTCCTAGCCGTCCAGCGCCTCGCGAAGGGCTTCGGTTCCCTCCACGGGTGCCTCGCACACGAAGCGCTCGCACAGGTACGCCAACGTCTGGTCGGGTCGGTATCGGTGTTCGAGGAGTGGGATCGCCCCGGTCCCGTCCATGTCGATCGCCACGACAAGCTCGGGTCTGAACCGCTCCCATGCGACGGTCGCGAGATCGGGAGCGGACGGCCCGGTCACCGCCAGTTCCCGGGTTCCTCGGACCGTTGAAGCGGCGATTGCCAGGAGATGTCCGACCGAACTGGGATAGCGGTCCATCAGCAGCCCGCCCGCTGCCATGATCCGATCTGCCCGATCCAGGAGATCGATATCGCCCGTGAAGAGCCCGAGCTGCACCAGCGCCTCGGCCGCCAGCGAATTTCCCGAGGGGAGAGGGTTGTCCATCTGGTCCTTCTTGCGCACGATCAGCTGTTCAGCGTCGTCACCCGCGGTGAACATCGCCCCGCCCTCGGGATCGCTGAACAGGTCGACGAGCCCTTCGACCAGGCGCTTAGCCTCGGAGTACCAGTGGATCTCGCCTGTGGCCTGGTAGAGGGAGAACAGCCCCAGTGCCAGCGCCGCATGGTCCTCGAGGAAACCAGGGACACTCGCCCGTCCGTCGGTCCAAGCGCGCAGCAGGCGCCCGTCTTCTCTCACGAGGTTCTCGAGGATGAACGAGGCACACCTCCTGGCATCTTCGAGGTACCCGTCATCACCCAGGACCGCTCCTGCTTCTGCGAATGCCCGGATGGCGAGTCCGTTCCACGAGGTGACCACCTTGTCGTCGAGGCCTGGGGGAACACGCTCCGTTCGGGCGCGTCTGAGCCCTTCGAGCGCTCGGTCGACCGCGCGCTCGATGGTGTCTCGATCGGCATCCAGCGTTTCGGCTGCCTCTGAGACGCTGACCGCTCGGTGGAGCACATTCGAGCCCTCGAAGTTGCCAGAGCGCGTGACGCCGAAGATCAATGCGGCGATCGCAGCGTCGTCTCCGGTGGCCGCCTCGAACTCGTCGAGGGTGAACACGGCGAACTTGCCCTCTTCGCCCTCGGAGTCGGCATCCTGCGCCGAGTAGTAGCCGCCATCCGGGTGGCGCAGATGCCGGTTCATGTAGTCGAGCGTCTCCCGAGCAATCGTCCAGAGTTCCGCGTCGTCGAGGACCTGTCCGGCGCGCAGGTAGATGCGGGCCAACTGAGCGTTGTCGTACAGCATCTTCTCGAAGTGGGGAACCAGCCATTCGGCGTCGACCGAATACCGGGCGAACCCGCCGATCACATGGTCGTAGATCCCGCCTCTGGCCATGGCGACGAGTGCGTGTCGAACCACCGGCGTCGCACGATCGGCCCACGGTTGGTCGGCGACCCGGAGCAGGAACTCGAGGACAGGTGCCTGGGGAAACTTGGGGGCTCCGCCGAACCCACCGTTGACCGGATCCGCCGCGTCGATGATCTTCCGGTAGGCCGAGAGCAACAGATCGGTGTCGCGGGCCGGTGTCACCGGCGGGGGTCTGGCGGTCGATCGCCGCTGTCAGGCGACCCGCCTGGTCGAGCAACGATTGTCTGTCGGTGCGCCACGACTCGCTGATCGCCTCGAGTACGCGGGTGAACGCCGGCATGCCGGGCCGATCGACCCGCGGAAAGTAGGTGCCGGCGTAGAACGGTCTTGCCTCGGGGGTCAGCCACACGGTCATTGGCCAGCCACCGCGACCTGTGAGTGCCTGGACCGCCTCCATGTAGACCGCGTCGACGTCCGGGCGCTCCTCACGGTCGACCTTGACGCTCACGAAATCACGATTCATGAGTTGCGGCGGTTACGTCGTCTTCGAACGACTCGTGCGCCATCACATGACACCAGTGACATGCCGAGTAGCCGACCGACAGGATCACCGGGACGTCACGCGTGGCCGCCTCTGCGAACGGCTCGGGGCCCCATTCCCACCAATCCACCGGGTTGGTGGCGTGCTGGAGGAGGTACGGGCTGGCGGATTCTGTCAGTCGGTTGGGCACGATTCCACGCTATCGACCCCCGGTTCCAACGCCGAAGCCGGAGTCGGATTCCCCATTACCACGCCGGTCGACCTGGAACAAATACCCACAGCATCCGGTTGCTGTGGATAACTCTGGGGGTAACCCTGGGGAAACGTCGTGTGACCCAACGGTGTACGGCTGCCGTGCTTGTCGGGCGGGCCCGAAGGGGGTTCACAAACCTATGCACATCTGTCATATTGAGGCCCCGGCTCACGACTCGGTCGCTTCCGAGCAGCGGCCGAACAGCGAGGAGTTGCCCTGTGTCGCCTGACACCCGCAAGAGTGTCGTCGGCAAGCTGACCGACGAACGAGGACGCCTGACGACGGACCTCGTGTCGCAGTATCTGACCGCTATTGGTGAGTACGACCTGTTGACCGCCGAGCAGGAGGTCGAGCTGGCCCAGATGATCGAGTCAGGCGAGGACGCACTCGACCGATTGGACGACGGCGCCTTCTCCGGGAAGAGGCAAGAACTGGAGCTCCGTCGCGCCGAGCGGAAAGGTCGCGAGGCCAAGGATGCGTTTCTGACCGCCAATCTCCGGCTGGTCGTTGCCAACGCCCGCCGCTACGCCAACACGTCGGGCATCGACTTCCTCGATCTGATCCAGGAAGGGAACCTCGGCCTGATTCGCGCAGTGGAGAAATTCGACTGGCGGAAGGGCTTCAAATTCTCGACCTACGCCACCTGGTGGATCAGACAGGCGATCACCAGGGCGATCGCCGACAAGTCTCGAACCGTCCGCATCCCGGTCCACCTCCACGACACCCTCGCTGCGGTCCGGTCGGCCCAGTCGAGCCTCAAAGCCGAACTCGGTCGGGATCCTCGCCCCGAGGAGATCGCAGAGGAGGCCGGGGTCACCGTCGACAAAGTCGAGTTGGCGCTCGGGGTTGCGGATACGGTCTCGCTCGAACAACCGATCGGCGAGGACGGTGCCCAGCTCGGTGATTTCATTCAGGACGAGGAAGCAGCGGATCCGATGACCATCACCGAGAAGATGGACGTCGCCGAGTCTCTGCGGAATTCGATCCAACGACTCCCGATGCGGGAGGGTCGGATCCTGTCGCTGCGATACGGCTTCTACGACGGTATCCCGAGAACACTCGAGGAGATCGGCGAGGAGTTCAGCCTGACGAGAGAGCGCATTCGACAGCTCGAGAAGCTTGCGCTGTGTCGGCTGCGCCACCCGTCGTTCGGGATCCGAGAGGCCGACCTGATCTGAGCTCGCAGCGGGTGCGGGTGTCGGTCCGGTCTGACCGGTCTTGACGTTATTTGTGTGTTTCGTGGGGCGTGGTCGACACTCGCCCGTGTAAGGTCTCTCGCCAGTGGCCTCACGAAACGCACTTGCATCGACTCCTTCGCGAACGACCGTTCGATTGGTCGGGTCGCTCCTGATCCTGATGTCTGCGTTGCTCCTGTTCCCCCAACTCGGCGCATTCGCTCAGGAGTCCGGGGGAGAGGGATTCGCCACAACACTCCAATATGAGAACGTCGACGGTGACCGGGTGCCCATCGAGGGCGGCCGTGTGACCATCGCCGACGCCGACGGGGCCATCATCGCCCAAGGGATCTCGGATGCGGAAGGTGCCATTGCGGTCGCGCTTCCCGGGCCGGGCACGTACACGGTCACGCTCGACACGGAGTCCCTCCCCGAGGGTGTGATCCTGCGTGACCCCGAACGGCTGACGACCGAGACGAACATCAACCCCGGTCAGACCGGTCGCACCATCTTCGCCCTGATCTCCGGCAATGTCGTCATCGAAGACGATGCCGGTTCCTTCACGCTCAGGCAGGTCGTCCAACTCTCGGTCGAAGGCCTCAAGCTCGGCCTCTTCCTCGGGATGGGCGCGATCGGTCTGTCGTTGATCTTCGGCACCACCGGACTGGTCAACTTCGCCCACTCGGAGATGATCGTGTGGGGGATGCTGGTGGCGTACTTCTTCAATTTCTACGGCTTCGCCGGATTCCTCGGCTTCATGGAGGGGTGGCCGGCGCCATTCGGTGCCGGCATGAACCTGGCGTTCGCCGCGCTGTTCGCGATCGTCGCGGGTGCGGGCATGGGTTACGCCGCCGATCGTTTCGTCTTCGGGCCGCTCCGCGAGCGGGGTGTCTCTCTGATCTCCCAGATGGTGGTCACCATCGGTCTGTCGCTCGTGCTGCGGTACGTGTTCCTCTTCATCTTCGGCGGGAGTCCCCGGTTCTTCGCCGACTACACCGCACAGTCGGGCATCCAGATCGGCATCATCGACATCACTCCGAAGGACCTCATGACCGCCGGCATGTCGATTGTCATCCTCATCGGCGTCGGGCTCCTGCTGATCAACACGAAACTCGGAAAGGCGATGCGGGCGGTGTCGGACAACCGCGATCTCGCCGAGTCCTCGGGAATCGACGTCCAGAGCGTGATCCGCAGTGTGTGGGTGCTGGGCGGAGCGCTCGCCGGCCTGGGTGGGGTCTTCATCGGTCTCAGCGAGCAGGTGAGCTGGAACATCGGGTTCCGGATCCTGCTCCTCATCTTCGCCTCCGTCATTCTCGGTGGGCTGGGCACCGCATTCGGCGCACTGGTCGGGGCGCTCGTCGTCGGGGTCGGCATCCAGGTCTCGACGATCTTCGTTCCGACCGAACTGAAGAACGTGGGTGCGCTCGTCATGCTCATCGTCGTGCTGGTCTTCCGGCCGCAGGGCATGCTCGGCCGCGCAGAGAGAGTGGGGTAGCGGATAAGAGTTATCGCCGTCGACTGGGGCTTCATCCTCGATCAGTCATTCAACGAGGCATTCGATTTCAACGCGATCCTCTACGCCCTGGCCGCCATCGGGCTCAACGTCCACTTCGGATATGCGGGTCTGCTCAACTTCGGGCAGGTCGGCTTCGTCGCCATGGGCGCCTACGGAATGGGCTTGTCCGTGACCCTGTGGGGACTCAATCCGTTCCTCGCGGTCGTGGTCGGGATGGGTTTCGCGGCGATCTTTGCTCTGATCCTCGGTTTGCCCACGTTTCGGCTCCGGGCCGACTATCTGGCCATCGTGACCATCGCCGCCGCCGAGATCGTCAGCTTGATGGCCCGCTCGACGCTGCCTGCGCCCCATCACCCGCGGCGCAGAGGGACTCAACGAGTTCATCGGCCCCTTCCGCGAGCTGAGCCCGTTCAGGCGAGCGCCACATACGGCTTCGGCCCATTCCAGTGGCGGGGAGCCCAGTTCTTCGCATCTTCGTCGGGTGGATCCTCGTTGCCCTGTGCCTGCTGCTCGTCGCCCAGTTGATGCGCTCGCCGTGGGGTCGGGTGGTCAAAGCGATCCGCGAGGACGAGGACGCCGCCCGGGCGCTTGGCAAGAACGCCTACTGGTACAAGCTCCAGGCGCTGATCCTCGGTGGCGTCATCGGCGGCATCGGAGGAATGGTGCGGGCATGGGGAACGCCACCGTGCAGCCAGATTTCTTCGTTGCCCCGCTGACCTTCTTCTTCTGGCTGGTGCTCATCCTCGGTGGAGTCGGGCGGGTGTGGTCGCCGGTGGTCGGGATCGTCATCTACTGGTTCCTGATCACCTTCATTCAGAACATGGGGCGCCAACTCGTCGACACCGGAACGCTCCCGACATCGATGATGGACCCGAGTCAGATCGATCAGATCCGGTTCTGGATCGTAGGCCTCGCACTGGCATTGCTGATGGTCTTCCGACCTCAGG
The DNA here is from genome assembly GCA_963745865.1 of uncultured bacterium. Taxonomy (GTDB): domain Bacteria; phylum Actinomycetota; class Acidimicrobiia; order Spongiisociales; family ZC4RG35; genus JAHEDH01. The sequence continues at coordinate 494,175 of CAVUYZ010000004.1, forward strand.
GAATCTTCGGGTCACGAGAGGAGATGGCTCTCGATGCCCGCTGACGTATTCGAGGGAGTCGCTTGGGAGCCCGGCGTCTCGAAGCCGGATCCGATCCTGGTGGTCGAGACGTCAGCGGGCATTCGGCGGACTCAAGGCGGTAGACGTCGAGCAGCTCGAGGTCCAGCGGGGGGTGATCACTGCCCTCATCGGTCCGAACGGGGCAGGAAAGACCACCTTCTTCAATCTCCTGACCGGTTTCGATCAGCCCGATACCGGCACTGCGCTTCGACGGCAGGATGCGACCGGACAGGCGTCGCATGAGCTGGCTCGCCGAGGGATGGTCCGCACCTTCCAGCTCACCAAGGCGCTCACGAAGCTCTCGGTCATAGAGAACATGAAGCTCGGTGCGACGGACAGACCGGGGAGCACTTCTGGCCGTCACTCATCGCTCCGCTGTGGCGCAAACAGGAGCAAGAGATCGAACAGCGAGCTGACGAGTTGCTCGCGAGATTCAAGCTGGATCACATGCGCGACGAGTATGCCGGTACGCTCTCGGGCGGCCAGCGCAAGCTGCTGGAGATGGCGCGTTCGCTCATGGCGGATCCGTGCTCATCATGCTCGACGAGCCCATGGCCGGTGTGAACCCCGCTCTGACGCAGTCACTGCTCGAGCACGTCAAAAGTCTGCGGACAGGGGATCACGGTGATGTTCGTCGAGCACGACATGGACGTCGTACGGGACATCTCGGACTGGGTGGTCGTGATGGCCGAGGGCAGGATCATCGCCGAAGGGCCCCCCGAGTCGATCGGACAGAACCAGGCGGTGGTCGACGCCTATCTCGGCCGTCACCACGACGCTCCGCTCGATTTCGATGACGACACCGCGGCCGAGGAAGGAGGCCGATGACCGAACCTGCTCGTACATCGAGAACGTCGTCGCCGGTTACATTCCTGGGGTGAACATCCTCAACGGCGTCAACCTCGAGCTCGCACCTGGCGAGCTCGTCGGGATCATCGGACCAAACGGGGCGGGCAAGTCCACGATGCTCAAGGCGCTGTTCGGTCTGATCTCGGTCACGAGTGGGGACGTCATCTACAAGGGCGACGACATCTCGAATCTCAAGGCCCACGAGCTCGTGGAGCGCGGGATCGGCTATGTCCCCCAGAACAACAACGTCTTCCCGAGCCTGACCGTCGAGGAGAACCTCGAGATGGGCCTGTTCCTGCGGCCGTCGCGAACCAAGGAGCGCATCGCCGTCGTCACCGAGATGTTCCCCCGGCTGGGGGAGCGGCTCAAACAGCGCGCCGGTTCGCTGTCGGGTGGTGAGCGCCAGATGCTGGCGATGGGGCGGGCATTGATGATGGAGCCTGAGGTCTTGCTGCTCGACGAGCCGTCGGCGGGCCTGTCGCCGGCGCTTCAGGATCAGGCATTCATCCGCACCAAGCAGATCAACAGCTCGGGCGTCGGCGTCATCATGGTCGAGCAGAACGCCAGTCGTTGTCTGCAGATCTGCGACCGCGGCTACGTTCTCGACTCGGGCCGCAACGCCTACACCGATACCGGCGAGAACCTCCTGAATGACCCCAAGGTCATCGAGCTCTACCTGGGAACCCTCACCAAGCCCCACTGAGATATCTGCGGGGACTGAATCCACTGCACCCCAACGCCGGACCCTCTGCGTGGTGCGGTGTCGGGGCAGCAACTCTTGTCGTGACTTGTGGGGGCGACGCTGTGTAGTACCGCACAATTGTGATTCACGGCGTGTTCTCGAATCCCCCTTGGCGTGCTGGCGCACGCCTGTTCCCCCGAGGGGGAACAAACAATGACGCTCTGTTTGTCCCTGCGGAGGGGGGACGGGGTCCGTCCTGCGAACCCAGGGGGGCGTTGGTGCGAGCGAGATCCCCCTTGGCGTGCTGGCGCACGCCTGTTGCCCCGAGGGGAACAGACAATGACGCTCTGTTTGTCCCTGCGGAGGGGGGACGGGGTTCGTCCTGCGAACCCGGGGGCGTTGGTGCGAGCGAGATCCCCCTTGGCGTGCTGGCGCACGCCTGTTGCCCCGAGGGGGGACAAACAATACGCTCTGTTTTGTCCCTGCGGAGGGGGGACGGGGTTCGTCCTGCGAACCCAGGGGGGCGTTGTAGCCGGGTCTTCGACACATCGGGGGGTGTGGGCGCATAGGGTGGACGCAGCGGCACATGTGAGGAGTGAAGTGGAGTTCTTGCCCGGGACCTTTTCGTGGATCGACCTGGCCACGGATGATCAAGCCGCCTCTGAGCGGTTCTACACCTCGCTCCTCGACCTCGACTCCTATCACGCCCCGATCGATGGTGGGGGCCACTACGTGATGTTGACGAAGGACGGCAAAGGCGTCGCCGGGATCGGAGCCAAACCCGACCCCGGCATGCCGACGGCGTGGCAGTCGTACATCCACGTCGACGACGTCGACGAGACCGCTGGACCGCGTCGAGGAGCATGGCGGGACCGTCATCATGGGGCCATTCGATGTGATGGAGAGTGGGCGGATGGCGGTGATCGCCGATCCGACCGGGGCGGTCGTTTCGTTGTGGCAGCCCGGTGCCCACGGCGGCGGTGAGGTGTTCAACGAGCACGGGACCCACACGTGGAACGAGTTGATGACCAGGGACGTCAGCACCGCTCTGGAGTTCTATCGCGACCTGCTCGGGTGGACCTACTCGGAGATAGCCATGGGTGATCAGGGCTCCTACCACGTGATCAACGTCCCAGGCAAGGACGGAGATCCCACCAATGGCGGGATCATGGGCATGACCGGGATCGTTCCCGATGAGGTTCCACCGCACTGGGACGTCTATTTCTGGGTCGATGATGCCGATCCTGCCATCGAGCGGGCTGTGTCCCTCGGTGGCTCGATCGTTGCCGGCCCGATGGACACCAGCGGCGGCCGCCTGGCCTATCTCGCCGATCCTCAGGGTGGGATGTTCTACGTGATCACTCCGTCGATCCCGGCTCCGTGATCGGACAGCGATCTACGCTCGGGCGATGAATCGATCGATCCAACCACGAGGTATCGCCGCGCCCGTGGCCAACTACGCACATGCGGTACTCAGCGAGCAACCCGGGCGAATCCTCCACACCTCGGGTGTCGTCCCGATCGCCCCGGACGGCACGGTTCCGGTCGCGGTCGGCGAGCAGGCCGCCGCGGTCTGGGGCAACCTCGCAGCCATCCTCGAAGAGGCGGAGATGAGCGTCACCGACATCGTCGCAGTCACCACGTATGTGGTGGTCGGCGCCGACCTGGGAGCCATCATGGCGGCTCGTGACTCGGCGCTGGGCGGACACCTGGCGGCATCGACGCTGGTGACCGTCCCGGCCCTCGCCCGACCCGAGTGGCTCGTCGAGATCTCCATCGTTGCGGTGGTGTGAGCTCAGTCGGCGACGATGGTCTCGACCCGTGTTTCGGCAACGACCTTCCCTCGGTGGACCACGGTCCGTCCGGGTGGCTGGTCGGCGATGGCCTCGCGCGCCGACGAGGCGTCGATCGCCACGAAATCTGCGGGTGAGCCGGTCTCGAACGTGATGCTTCGGCGGTGGGTCAGTCTGCGTACCGAGTCGGTGATCATCTCGAGGGCACGATCTGGTGTCTGGTGACAGACGGCGACCAGCAGCGCTGCCGTCTCCAGCGGATCGCACCGTCCGATCGAGAAGAACGGGTCCTGGACATTGTCCGCACCCCCGGCGACGTTCACGCCGGCGTCCAGAAGAGCGGCGATTCCGGCCGTCGCCCTCGGTGGAGCCTGTGCGACTCCCCTTGCCTGGAGGAACAGGTTTGTTCTTGGCAAGGTGACCACCGAGATGCCGGCCTCGGCCAGTGCCTCGGCGATCCGACGTTGCTCGGACTCGGGTTTCAGGCCATGGCTCACGCAGTGGGAGGCCGTGACCCTCCCCTCGAGACCATGACGAATCACCTCGCGAGCAAGCCCGGTCAGACCGTCAACCGACGCGTCGAGAACTTCGTCCATGTGGAGGTCGACCGGGAGTCCGGTCTCCTTGGCGAGGTGAAGGATGTGAGTGACCGTTGCTTCGGGAGAGTCTTCGATGTATGGGACCGCACCAAGCACGTCGCACCCGATCTCGATCGCCTCGTCGAGGACCGCCTTGCCGTCGTCGCCCTCAGGTCCGGTGAGCGGGTTCGCCATCGCGACCACTTCGAGGTCGCAGATCCCCTTCACGGCCTCCCGCACCGAGGTCAGACCCCGGATCGCCGTGGTACCCGCGTCGATGTTCGTGTCGGCGTGGCTCCGAATCAACGTCGTCCCCGCTGCAACGAGTCGTCGCACGACTCGCGTCGCCCGGTCGATCACGTCGTCCTCGTCGATGGTGATCCATCCAGCCCGCATCACCTCGATCGCACCGATCAGGTCACCGACGGGATTGGGGAAGCGCGAGGCGAGCAACGCCTTGTCGAGGTGTGCGTGGGGCTCGGCGAAGGCGGGGAGGACGGTTCGCCCGGAGAGGTCGACCGTCGTGGTCGGCTCGGCCGGTTCCACGAAGACACCGTTGTCGGCGTAGAGGTCGAGGGAGGTCCCGTCGGGGCGCCGCCCGTCCGTGAACCGCACCATCGTCATGGTCTGAGTTCAGAGATCGATCGTCGGCTGGGCATCGAGCAAATGTACCGGGGGGAGGCGCAGTGCGCCTCCCCCCGGGAGAAGTCCGATTCGGTCAGATCAGCGTCCGATCGAGGGGTCGATGAACTCGTTGGTGACGATGTCGGCTGCCTCCAGGCCCTCGGGGACGGCGAATGCCTCGATTCCAGTGACCTGAGAGATGACCTCGTCGATCCGATCGAGATCGAAGTCCCCGAGTGTGTCGTTGGTGCCATTCGCCACGATCCCGAGCGAGTCCATCATCTCGACCGAATTGATGACACCGCCGTCGGTCAACACCCAGAAGGAGGCCAGATCCTCGACCGCCTGCAGGATCGCAGCGTTGGTTGCGGTCGGGTCGTTTTGGAAGTCCACTGCCGATTGCTGGACCAGCGGGATGAAAGCCGTCAGGCATGCGCGGGCGGCGTCATCGAGCTTGTCTGGCCGGATCCCGAGCGAACCTTGATAGATCTCATAGCCCGAGTCGTGGATGAGGAGGAAGTCGACCGGTTTGCCCCAGTCCTCGAAGGTGTTCTCGTAGTTGTACGGCTCCTGGGTGGCGAACCCCTGCTGAACGAGCGCCCCTTCCTCGTTGATGAACCTCGTCGGTCCGCCGCCGTACGACGGGTCGATCTGATCGGCAGAGAGCTGACCGGTGCCCACGAGGTACTCGGTGTAGAACTGCCCGGGGAACACGTTGACGACTGCGCCGGACTCCCCGATGTCGGAGAACGACGCGAAGTCGTAGGTATCGGGGTCCCACATGAGGATCTGTGGGTTCTTCTCGAGTGGCGCCATCACGGCGATCGTCGGTGTGTCCGCAAATGTGGCGATCTGCTCGTCGGTGTTGACGTATCCGAGGAAGATCGAATCGTCGGTGTACATCAGCGACACCGTCGGCTGATCGCCGATATAGGGGCCACCGGCCCTGATCTCGACGGTGATCGATGGATCGGCTGCAAGCGGGCCCGCGAACACGCCGCTCTCGGGGTCTACGGAGCCCTCTCCTGCGGTCAGGTTGTACAGCGCGCCATGCTCGGGCTCGGGGAACCAATCCGTTTGGAGCACGATCGGGTTGGGGCACTGTGACAGATCACCCGTCATCGCCGCCGGAGCAGTCGTGGTCGCTGCCCCGCCAGCCGCCGTGGTCTCAGGGGCTGCAACATCGGTGGTCGTCGGGGCGACAGTCGCAGTGGTGGTGTCGGTGCTCTCGTCGGTGCCGCACGCAGCGACGACGAGCATCAGCACGGCGATCAGTGCGGTCCAGCGCAGTCGGTGGTTCATCGAGGTTCTCTCCGTGTTGGGGGTTGTCTGGTTGCTTCGGTGGTATTCGGGAAATCGAAGTGGGCTGGATCGACGGCGCCATGTCGCCGATGTTGCGATCAGGTTTCGGAGCCTTCGTACCAGGAGGCGGTGAGACGCGTCCTCAGCCATCCGAATATCACGAACGCGAACAGTCCGAGCGCGGTGGAGAAGACGAGGGCTCCCCACAACTGCTCCGGCTGGAGCCGGTTGACGTAGAACTGGATGAGGTTCCCCAGCCCGCGCTCGCCTCGGCCGAAGAAGAAGTCTCCCACGATGGCACCGATCACCGACAGACCGGCGGAGATCTGAAAGCCGGTCATCATGGCCGGGATCGAGGCGGGGAGTTGGAGCTTGACGAATCGCGTCCACCGGGTCGCCCCGTGAAGGCTGAAGATGTCGTGGAGCCCTCTTTCGGCGCTGCGGAGCCCGAACAACGTGTTCGTGATGATCGGGAACAGGCTGATGATGACAACGACGAGCAGGCGCACACCGAACCCGAACCCGAAGAAGAGTCCTATGAGCGGGACGAGCGCCAGGATCGGGACCGTTTGGACGAACACTGCGTACGGGTAGAAGGAGCGTTCGATCCATTTGCCTGGCTCATCGCGACGGCTCCGGTGATCCCGATCACGGCCGCGATCGCCAGTCCGAGGAACGAGAGCCGGACGTCGAGCCACAAGCCGGACAGGAGCTCGGCGAGGTTGTCGACGTTGAAGAACGATTGGCTGACGATGTCGTGCGGATACGGAAGCAGGGTGTTGCGGAGGCGTTCGGCTGCTTCGGCGCCACCGTCGCGTCCCAGTATCGGAGCCAGCAGCCTCCACGACAGCAGATACCAGGCGCCGATCACCCCTGTGAAGACGGTGACCGGTCCGACGAGCAGTGAGATGCGATCGAGAACCTGGTTCCGGGATCTCCGCCCACCGCCGGTCGGTGTGGCCGGCCGCAACAGCCCACCGTCGATCATGCGTACGACAGCCTGAGCGCCTCGGAGACCTGCCCAGACAGCTCGGCGAACTCCGGCGAGAATCGGAAGTGCTCGTCACGTGGAAATCCGAACGGAACGTCGAACTCGGCGATGACCCGGCCCGGGCACGCGGACATGACCAGCACTCTGGTGGACATGTAGATCGCCTCGTAGATCGAGTGGGTGATGAAGAGGCCGGCGAACCGTTTCATCGAGAACAGGTGGAGCACCTCGTCGTTCAGCCGCTCCCTGGTGATCTCGTCGAGCGCCCCGAACGGCTCGTCGAAGAGGAACACTGAGGGATCGAGAGTGAGCGATCGCGCCAGGCTGACACGCATCTTCGTCCCACCGGACAGGCGCTTGGAATGGTGGTTCTCGAAGCCGCCGAGGCCGACCAGGTCGATCGCCTCCGACGCGCGCCGGCGCGTTCGGCCGGATCGATCTCGTGCAACTCGGCGAGGAGCTCCACATTTCGCTGCACCGTTCGCCACGGAAGCAGCGTGGCGTCCTGGAACACGTAGCCGATGGTGTCGCGATCGACTCGCACCTCCCCGCTCGACGGCTGAAGGAGGCCGGATGCGAGACGGAGAAGCGTCGACTTTCCACATCCGGATGGTCCGACAACGGTCACCAGCTCACCCGGCTCGACGGCGAACGAGACGTCGGCGAGCGCTTCGGTGCCGTCGGGGAAGGTGATCCCGATGCCGTCGAATACGAGGGTGGTTTCGTGGGATGTGGGCATGGACACCAGTTGATCAGAAGTGGGTGGCCGGAGTGTAGCGTTGGGCCCAGATCCACCTCCCCGCGGGGGTACGCGAGCACCAACATGAACAGGCGCCTGGCCGAACTCCGGCTTCCCGACATGGATTCGATCGCTCCCGGAGCAATCATCGTCCTACCGATCGGGGCGATCGAACAACACGGGCCCCACCTCCCGTTCAACACCGATCTGGTGATTGCAGAGCGGACGGCCGCTGCGGTGGTGGATCGCCACGGCGACCACCTCGATCTGTGGTTGCTTCCACAGATCGCCTACTCGAAGTCCAACGAGCACGCCTGGGCGGCCGGAACCGTGTGGGTGTCTGCCAGCACCATGTTGTCGCTCCTCGACGACCTCGGACGGTCAGTGGCCCAGCTACCGGCGTCGAAGCTGGTGTTCCTCAACGGGCATGGAGGCAACAGCTCGTTGCTGAATGTGGCATGCCGCGAGCTGAGGATCGACCACGGACTCGAGACGTTTCTCATGCATCCGATCGTGCCGCCCGATCAAGGCGGACCGTCGTCGGAGTCGGAACTGGGGATGGGCGTCCACGGGGGGTACATCGAGACCTCGCTGATGCTGCATCTCGAGCCCGGTCTGGTCGACGCGAGCGCGTTCTCGAGGAACGTGCCTGAATCGCTGGTGGGTAACCGGCACGTCGGCTTCGGGCGCAGCGTCACGTTCGGCTGGACGTCCGACGACTTCGGGACCGACGGGCACATCGGCGATCCGACCGGCGCCTCGGCCGATACGGGTGCAGCAGCGTTCGAGGCCTCCACTGGCGAGTCTCGCTGAAGCACTGGGCGAGGTCGCCGACTTTCAGATCTGAGGTTCAGCCGGTCAACTCGAGGATCTCGTTGAGCGTATCGAGCACCAGCTGCTCGTTCTCCGATACTCGTGGTCCGCGAAACCTGAGTTCGTCACGGGATGCCTCGGCTACGTCGCTGGCGATCTCGAAGAGCCACTCCCGGAAGTCGGCGGCGTCGGGCTCGGGGGCCTTGTCGTGCACGAGCTTGACGATCTGCCGCAGGCGGTCCGCCCACTCGTCGCGGGTGTTCACGACACGGAGCGATTCACGGGAGGAGTCGGATACCAGGTCGGCAGCGATCTCCCTGACCAGCGGTCGGTGGTCGGTGGTCAGTGCCGCGTCGTCGAGGTCATGCCGCAACGCATTCAGCTCGCGTCGTTCGGAGATCGGGCCGCCGGGGCCGGCATCGATGATGAGCCCGGCAACGAGCCAGGGCGTCAGCCGGATCGCTCTCCACTCCTCGTCCGTGAACTCGAATCCGTGCATGGTCGCCTCCTGGGTCGCGTGGTCCCAGGGTCGAGTCCGACCGTGATCCCTTCCAGAGGCTCAGGTCCCCTGCATGGGGGAGTTGGTCACAAACCGACGCCGGTCTACCATCAGCGGGCGGAGTAGATCCGCTCGACCCGGTCGGCGAAGGCCTCCAGGCGCGAACGGGCGGCGCGATCGACCCCGTACAGGGCGATCCATCGGGTCCGACAGGCCGGGTGGCACAGTGCTCGCAGACCCCGGCGGATCATCCGCTTGCCCGCCTCGCCTTCGAGGATGTTGACGAGCTTCGAAGCCCCGTGCGTCGTGACGACGTCCATCCGACGAACATGATGCAACGACGCCGGGCTCGAGTCCTGAGTCGGTGTGGGTGTAGGCGACGCCGTTCGTCCAGATCCGGTCGATCCAGCCCTTCATCATCGCCGGGAGGCCCACGACCACCACGTGGGGTAGACCCACACGATGGCCTCGGCTCGGGCGAGGGCCGTGGCGTGGCTGCGCCGAGCCAATCCTTGTGCTCGGAATCCGCTCTGTGGAGCTTCCATTCGCGCTCCGACATCGACCGGATCGAACGCCATCTGCATACAGGTCGATGATCTCGTGGTCTTCGCCGGCTCTGGTCAACCCGGTCACGACTCGACGCACGAGGTGAGCCGAGTAGGAGTCAGGATTCGGATGGGCGGTCACGACGAGGGTGCTCGCGGCAACTCCAGTCGCTGTTTGACCCGCTCGGCGAAGGCGTCACGCTGGGCCGCAGTCGAGTTGTCCGTGTCCCACAGCCCCAGCCACACCCGCTCGACCCGATGTGGCACGGTGAGGCGGAGCGCCCGATGGATGACCCGTCGACCCCATCGCCCACCAGGAGCATCCTCCATCGACGTGACCCCGTAGGTCCGTGACACCGACGATGCGACGCACGGAGTGCAGCGCCGGGCGGACTTTCCGTCGACGGTCCATCTGGAAGGCGACCCCCGGCATCAGCACACGCTCGAGCCAGCCCTTGAGGATCGCCGGGAGGCCCATCCACCAGGTCGGGTAGACGAACACGAGCGTCTCGGCTCGTCGGACGAGCTGTGTCTGGGAGCGCAGCGGTTGCTCGGACACGGGGTTGCCGCGCTGATACACGTCGAGCCCGGGCACCCATGACGGGATCGAACGCCATCCGGTGGAGATCGAGGAGTATCACCTCGTGCGAGCCTTCGAGCGCCTCGACCGCGATGGTTACGAGACGATGGCTGTACGAGTCGGTGCTCGGGTGAGCATCTCGACTACGGGTGCCAGCGGGAGCTTCATCCGAGCAGCGGGATGACGTCCTCTGCGAACCGATGGAGCTGATCCTCCACGAGGCCGTAGGGGTCGCCGGCGAACTGTGGGAAGAGCGTGATGTCCCGTCGACGCCGATGGTACCGCGATAGAAGGCGATTCCCTCGGCGACATCCTCGGGCGTGCCCACGACCCAGGTCTTGTTGTCGATCGACTCCTCGAGCGACGGGATCAGCCCCGGACCCCACCGGCTTGCCGTCCGGGCCGGCGTAGCCCCTGGACCAGCCGTACGGCCCGAGGAACTTCCAGAACTCGTCGTGGCCGGGCCGGCTCGACGCCATCGCCTCCTCACGGGTGTCTCCGACCCGGACCGACAGGACCAAGATTCGCTTGTCTCCAGCATCGAGCCGTTGGTCGTGCGCTGCCTCGTACAACTCGCCGTATCTGTCCCAGAAGCGCTTGATGAACGTGTGGTGCTGGTTCCAGAACACGGCGTTGTGGCCGAGGCTCGGCACGGTCTCGAGGGTCGGAGGGCTGGTGATCGGCTGCCAGATCTCGTATGGGTACCGGGGACGCGGGAACAGCGTCAGTGTCTCGACGGTGCCTCCCCGGTCGGGTATCCCCGGCGGCGGAAGCTGGAAGTACTTCCCACGGTGGCTGGTCCGAATGTTTCGTTGTCGAGCGCCTTCTTGAGGATCTCTACCGATTCGGCGAAGACCTCGCGGTTGATCATGTCTGCGTCGCGCTGATCGGGTTGTCGTGGGACCCGATGGACACACCGAATGGGCTGAGCGATTGGACCTCGCGGGGAGCCGTTCCCCGGCCGACACCGAGCAACCCACGGCCACCCGACAGGTTGTGGAGTGTCGCGAAGTCCTCGGCGAGCCGGAGCGGGTGCCACTGGGGCACGACGTTGAACATCGTTCCGAGCCGGATCTGGTTGGTCTTCGGCCGCCAGCCACGTGCAGAGCTGGATCCCGTTTGGCGTGACCTCGTACCCCTCGTACTGGAAGTGGTGCTCGGTGAACCAAAACGACTCGTAGTCGAGCCGGTCGGCAGTGATCCCCAATTCGATCAGCTGCTCGGTCGTGTTCCACACTGTCGTGTTGTCGTATCTGCGGTCGACCGGGGCCGGGAAGAACGGCCCCTCGGTCGTCCATCTCGACCCCTGCAAACGTAAAGACTCCGAACCGCATGAGCGGGAGCGTACACAGACCCGAAACGACACCGGATTCCGCCGGCGAGGGCCTCGTTCACAACACGAAGGAGCCGGTCCCGAAGGACCGGCTCCCGCGTACTAGGTCGTACGAGTGTGTTCAGCCTGCGAACACGTACTCGTCGAGGTCGGTGTTTGGAGTCTCGCCGCCGTCATAGGTGGCGACTCGGAAGCTGGCCGCGGCCGGCTCCCCAGCATCGACGAAGTCGTATGGTCCACCGACACCGTCGTAGTCGGGATTGCCCCCGGCCTCGATGATGTCCTTGCACTCCACGAAGGAGGTGCAGACTTCTCCATCCCTGGTCACATCGTTGATCTCAGCGGCGATGGCCACCGAATCGTCCTGCCCTGCGACGAGCGCAGCCAGTGCGACGATGATGATCGAGTCGTAGGTCTCTGCGCCGTAAGCGAAGATACCGCCGACGCCACCCTCGTACACAGTGTCGAGACGTGACGTGAAGTCGGAAATCGACGACAGGTCAACGGAAGGCTCTGTGCCCTTCATACCCGAAATGATCGCCGGGTCGGAGAGCCCTTGCCAATGCCACCGATGTTTCCGTCGGTGCCCCAGACGTTGGTACCGTCTGCTGGGCCGATGCCACGCTCGTTCATCGTTGTCAGGATGTTGCCCGACTCCGAGAATCCGATCACGACGATGCCATCAGGAGCAACTGCTGCGAGCTGGTCGACCTCTGCGTCGAAGTTCTCGGTGTCGACCACGTACGGGATGTACGGATCGACGGTTGCGCCTGCCGCTACGAGGGTGTCACGGATGACCTCTGCGAGGCCCTGACCGTAGGACTCCTGGCGGAAGATGATTCCAACCGTGGTGTTCCCCTGGTCGAGCATCTGGTTCGCCACGACCTGACCCTGGAGCAAGTCGGACGGGGCCGTACGGAAGTACAGGCCGTTGTCGTCGTACGTCGTGAAGTCGGCCGAAGTGTTCGCCGGGCTGAACTGGATCACGTCGTTGCCAGTGATCTTGTCGATCACGAGCTTCGACACAGCCGAGCTGGCAGCACCATGGATCGAGTCAACGCCCTCTGCGAGGAGGCGGTCCACCTCGGGGTTGGCGATGTCCTGGTTGGTGTCTCCGGAGTCGCCTTCGACGAGGACGGCGTCGGTGCCGAACACGCCACCGGCTTCGTTGATGTCCTGAATGGCGAGTCGAGCGCCTGCGACCTCGGGTGGGCCGAGGAACGACAGGTCGCCTGTCACGGGCAGCAGCGTTCCAATTGTGAGCACGCCGTCACCACCGACGTCCATGGGCTCATCGTCCATGGGTGCCTCGGTGGTTGTGGGAGTGTCATCAGGTGCTGCGGTCGTCGCTGGCGCTGCGGTTGTCGTAGTGGCATCGTCTGTGCCCTCTTCAGCATCGTCGCCGCCACAGGCAGCGAGGATGAGGGAGAGAACAGAGAGGATGGCCACTAGACGCAACCATTTGTTGTTGCGCATAGTTGTTGCCTTTCTCTGTTGATGTCCGGAGAGGATCGCTCCTTCCGGACATCCAGAACCCTAGACCGACTCGGGGGATGTTCACAAGCAGGATGCGGCGTGGGCGCCTAGGGGGCCTGTCGGAATCCAAGCAAGGCCCAGGGTTCGCACGGAGATGTCGCTCTTCTCGAGGGGTATGTCGACCTGCTCGACCTCGGTTGCCTTGGCGTTCCAGTCGTCCACGATCTCGGCGAGGTCATCGGCGAGATCGTCCTCGAGATCGGCCAACTCTGTAGCTCGTCCGACACCTTGGCGCGGGCCGATTCGAGCCGCTCCTCGGTGCGCCGGGTCATCGAGCCGGCACAAGGCGGCGTTCTTCAGGGCGGTCGAGCCGCGTTTCCCGCCGAGGAAGGAGCCGAGCAGGTCCCCGACGCCGGAAACCATCTCCTGCTGTTTCTCGACGAGACATCGACCTCGAGCTCGGAGACCCTGCGCTCTGCGGAGCGCAGCTGGTCCTGCACGCGGTCGATCCGGGACTCGTACTTGTTCCGTAGGCCTGCGACCGCGGCGTCGGCGGCTTGCTCGGCCGCCTGAGCGCATCGCTCGATGAAGTCCTTCCGACTCCCCGATCCGGGAGTAGAGCTTCAACGAGGGGTTCTTGAACACGGTCACCGACCTGTTCGCGATAGAGGCGGTCGGCACCGAGGATTCGCCTCGACCTCCACCACGTCTTGTCTCCGATCGGCTCGTCGACGATGCCGAAGCGGGCGCCGGCCGGCGCCGAATGGTGAAATCGCGCTCGTCGTGGTCGACCGCGACCAGGTTCTTCTCTGTCACGCGTCGTCGAGCGGGTCGATGATCGCCTCGAAGACCTCGGTGTGGTTCACCTCGGCGTAGCGGTCGTCGTAGAGGAGGTCGACGGTGGCCACCGCCACGGGCCGAAGACCGTTCCGGCGGGTGAGCCTCCAACCTGGCTGATCCACGGCGCGGAAGGCGTGACGAAGGAGACATCGACGCCGTCGGCCACCTGTGGAGCGATGGCCAGCGTGTCGTCGTCGGGCGGAGTCGTCTCGGGAGCCGTCGTCGTGTCCCCTGGCTCCGGCTCGGTCGATGCCGCCGGCGTCAGTGAGCGCATCTGCTGGCGCGTGAGCGGGCCCGCCAGAAACGACTGTGCCCATCGGGTCGCGAAGAGCGACGGTGCGGATCGGTGCGCGCTGTGCAGCACGAACTGACGTTTCCCGAGCCCCGAGATCATCTCGTCGAACAGGCCGATATCGGTCGCTCCCGAGGCCGAGGTCAGGCCTTCGAGGATTCGGGCCTTGTCCCGTTCGGTCTGGAGCCTGCCGATCATCCAGGTGCCGGCGTTCGACATGGCCTTGTAGTCGAGGTCGACGGGGTTCTGCGTGGACAGGACGATGCCGACGCCGTCGGCGCGAGCCTGTTTCAGGATCGTCAGGATGGGCTTCTTCGAGGGCGGCTCGGCCGTCGGGGGACGAACCCGAAGACCTGGTCCATGTCGTCGTGCCCGAAGTCTCGATGTCCCGGACTGGCGGCGCATCCACGTGACCACCTTCGAGAGGAACAGCGTGACCACGAATTGTCGCTCGGATTCGGAGAGGTGCGACAGGTAGACGATCGCCGCCTGCGGCTTGCCGTCCGTCCAGAGCAGGGATTCGATGTCGATCGAAGGGCCCTTCGACCAGGCTGCGAACGAGGGGGAGGCAACAACGCCGTTGAGTCGGGTCGCCAGGGCCATGCGGTCCTTCCCGGGAAAGAATGCGTCGACCTCGAAGACCCCGAGTTTGCGGATCGGGGATCGAGCGGTCGGATCAGCACGTCGGCGATCGTCAGGCCCTTGCCGTCGGACCAGGCGCCCTCGATGATCGTGGCGAGGAGGATGTGGCCCGGGTCGGACACCGGGTCGGCGTCGATCCCGGCGAGCGTGAGGAGCGACGAGACCCATCCCTCGATCTCGTCTCTGAGCACCTCGGCGTTGGCGGTGAAGTCGATGCCGGGATGATCCAGGGATCCGATCACGTCGAGCGGGACTCCCGTCGGCTGCCTGGGGTGTCAATCGTCATCCCTGCCCCGTCCTGGAGGCGGCGCATACGATCCGGGCCGATGCCCCACGAGGCGAGCCCCTCTCTCCAGATGTCCGCCGTATCGGCGGCGACCGTCATCGGGATCCTTGCCGTCTCGCACGGCCTCGGCCTGGTCGATCCAGGGCCTGAAGTCGGAGGGCCGGAACTCGGGGAAGTCGAGCGTCAGGTTGCCCATGTCGCCCTTCGGGTCGATGACCAGACAGGGGATCCCGTCCAGCAGCGCTTCCTCGAGGAGATCAACCCCGAGGCCGGTCTTCCCCGAGCCGGTCATCCCGACGATCACACCATGAGTGGTGAGATCTCCGACTCGAGGTGGACCAGGTCGCCGGATCGCTCGCCAGAAGAGGGGTCCACCACCCCACCGAGGAACAAGCTGTCGGACAGTTCGATCGGGGTCGCGTCGCTCATCGAGGCAATGCTACCTCTCCCTTCTCTCCCCTCCTCCCCCCCCCCCCCCCCCCCCCTCTTCCCCCCCACGACCTCGGCGGGGCGCCTCCGCTCGGGGTTGGCTTAGCATGGTCCGCAGATGACTTCCCGATCGGAGACAACCTCTCCGGAGGACTTCGGCCCCAACGTATGGCTCGTCGATCAGATGTACCGGCGCTACCTCAAGCCTCCGAATCGGTCAGCGAGTCCTGGCAGGAGTTCTTCGAGGATTACACCCCCCAGGCCTCGCACCTGCAGACGGCCAACGGTGGGGAACAGCCCGCCATCCCGGCACCGTGCACCGGCACCGGCGCCGACGCCGACTCCGAACCGGCCCGAGCAGCCCGACGGCCCCCGGAACGCAACCCAGTTGAACGGAATCACGGCGACGATCGCCCGGCGGATGGACGAGAGCCTGTCGGTTCCCACCGCCACCTCGGTTCGGAGCGTCCTCGAAGCTGCTCAAGGTCAATCGGCTGATAATCAACAACCAGCTCAAGCGGTTCCACGGCGGGAAGATGAGCTTCACCCATCTCATCGGCTGGGCCATGGTGAAGGCTCTCGGAGATGTTCCGGCCATGAATGTTTCGTACTCGGAGATCGACGGCAAGCCGTATCTCCTCTATCACGATCACGTGAACCTCGGGCTGGCCGTCGACTTCCGCGCCCGAAGGCAACGGGTCCTGGTGGTGCCCAACATCAAGCGCGCGGACAAGATGGATTTCAAGTCGTTCTGGCTCGCCTACGAGGACCTCATCCTGGCGCCAGGAACAACAATCTCACGCCCGATGACTTCGCCGGGACCACGGTCAGGCTCACGAATCCCGGAACGATCGGGACCGTCCAGTCGGTACCTCGCCTCATGCCCGACCAGGGTCTCATCGTCGGCGTCGGGGCGATCGCCTATCCGCCCGAGTACCAGGCCTCGGACCCCGAATATCTGGCTCGGCAGGGGATCGGCCGAGTGCTCACCCTCACCTCGACCTACGACCATCGTGTCATCCAGGGTGCACGTCGGGCGAACTCCTCCGACGTATTCACCAACTCTTGCTCGGCGAGGACGGCTTCTACGACGTCATCTTCCGGGCGCTCGGGATCCCCTATACGCCGGCGCGCTGGGCCATCGACGACAATCCTCCGTCGGGTCGCCTGAGTGGGCGGAGAAGCAAGCCAACGTGTTTCGGCTCCTCAACGCCTATCGGGTTCGCGGACATCTGATCGCCGATCTGGATCCACTCCGTCAGCAGCTGCCGCAGATGTACCAGGAGCTCGATCCGCTCCACTAGGGTCTGACGATCTGGGACCTCGACCGGGAGTTCGCCACCGGCGGGGTCCGGGGTTCGAAGGTCATGAAACTCGGCCGAATCCTCTCGGTGATCCGCGACGCCTACTGCCGCGGGAATGGCATCGAGTACATGCACATGCAGGAGACCGATCAAAAGAGGTGGGTCCAGGAGCGTTTCGAGCGCCCTGCTCCGAGCTCGAAGGGACAAGGTGCGGATCCTCCGCAAGCTCAACCAGGCAGAAGCTTCGAGAAGTTCCTCCACACCAAGTACGTGGGCCACAAGCGATTCGGTCTCGAAGGCGCCGAGAGCCTCATCCCGTGATCGACGGCCTGCTGGGGGCGGCCGCGGCGACGGCATGGAGGAGGTCGTCTTCGGGATGGCGCATCGTGGCCGGCTCAACGTCCTCGCGAATATCATCGGCAAGAGCTTCGACCGGATCTTCCGAGAGTTCGAGGGCGACATCGACCCCGGGATCGCCGGCGGATCCGGAGACGTCAAGTACCACCTCGGGGCACCGGGAATACGGCTCGGAGCACGGGGAGATCAGCGTCGAAGTGGTGGCAAACCCCTCGCACCTCGAAGCGGTCGACCCAGTGCTCGAAGGCGTTGTCAGGGCCAAGCAGGAGCAACGGGGACCGACCGGTCACACCCAGGCCCTCCCTGTTCTGATCCACGGCGACGCGGCTTTCGCCGGACAAGGCGTGGTCGTCGAGACTTTCAACCTCTCGCAACTCGCGGCTACCGGACTGGTGGCACGGTCCACGTGGTCGTCAACAATCAGGTCGGGTTCACGACCTCGACGCTCGACGCCCGGTCGAGCTTCTACGCCACCGACGTCGCCAAGACCGTGCAGGCTCCGATCATCCATGTCAATGGTGACGATCCCGAAGCCGTGGTGAGAGCCGCCCAGGTCGCGTTTGAATTCAGGAAGACGTTCGACAAGGACATCGTCATCGACATGATCTGTTACCGGCGGCGTGGTCACAACGAAGGCGACGAGCCCTCGTACACCCAGCCGATCATGTACCGGCTCATCGACGAGCATCGTTCGGCTCGAAAGCTCTACCTCGAGCGCCTCGTCAACACCGGTGACCTCTCGATGGATGAGGGCGAGCAGTTGCTCGATGAGTTCCGAGGGCTCATGGAGGATGCCTTCCAACACAGTCGAGGGGACTCTGGCGAGTCGGCCCCCCAGGAGACTGACCCGGTGAGTGAGGAAGCCGTGACAGCCGTCGAGCGTTCGGTCCTCGACCGGGTGCTCGGTGAGATCACGACGCCGCCCGACGGGTTCACGATGCACCCCAAGCTCGCCAAGCTCATCGAGGACCGTGCCACGGCGCTCGACGGAGACATGGTCGACTGGGGGACGGCGGAGGCGCTCGCCCTCGGCTCGCTAGCGGTCGAAGGTGTTCCGGTCCGGCTCGCGGGGGAGGACTCCCGACGCGGCACGTTCAGTCATCGGCACGCCGAGTTGACCGACTTCCGATCGGGGGCGACGTGGGTGCCCCTGCAGGACCTCACGGCCGGAGAGACGCGGGTGCGGATCGTGGACTCGTTGCTGTCGGAGTTCGCTGCGGTCGGCTTCGAGTACGGCTATTCGACCGAGTGGCCCGATGCGCTGGTCCTGTGGGAAGCTCAGTTCGGCGACTTCGCCAACGGCGCCCAGGTCATCATCGACCAGTTCATCGCGGCCGGCGAGACCAAGTGGTCGCAAGCGTCCGGTCTCACGCTGCTCCTGCCCCACGGGCACGAAGGGCAGGGACCCGAGCACTCCAGCGCGAGGATCGGACGCTATCTGGATTTGTGCGCCGAGGGCAACCTCCGGGTAGCGGTGCCCGCGACGTCGACCCAGTATTTCCACCTCATCCGGCGCCAGGGGCTGGTTCGTCCGAGAAAGCCACTGATCGTGTTCACGCCCAAGTCATTGCTCCGCACGAAGGCAGCGTTCGGCACGACCTCTGACCTCACCACCGGCAGCTATCAGGAGGTGGTGGTCGACGACACGGTCACGTCGGCTCGTCGGGTCGTCCTGTGCGCCGGCAAGGTCTACCACGATCTCATCGCGCGGCGTGAGGAACTCGGCGTCGTCGACGTCGCCATCGTCCGGATCTCCCAGCTCTACCCGCTCGCCGAGGATGCGCTCGCCGAGGTCTCCCGCCAGTACTCCGGTGCCGACCTCGTCTGGTGTCAGGAGGAGCCCGAGAACATGGGTGCATATCACTTCTTGTGGCATCCGCTGCGGCGAATTTTTGGCCGGGAGCCGACGTTCGCAGGGCGACGGGCAGCCGCCAGCCCGGCTACCGGCTCGTCGAAGGTGCATGCCTCCGAGCAGGCGGCCCTCGTGGACGCGGCGTTGACCTGAGCGGGTCCCGGCAGGTCGACGATGGACGTTTCCAATCCCGACAAGGTGATGTTCCCCGAGATCGGATTGACCAAGGCTGAGCTAGTGGCACATCACGAGCGCGTCGGCGACGAGATGCTCCGGTTTCTGTCGGGGTCGCCGCTGACGCTCGAGCGGTACCCCAACGGGATCGGCTCGAAAGGTTTCCGGCAGAAGAACGCGTCGTCGCACTTCCCCGACGTGATCGGGCGGGTGGAGATCCCCAAGCGTGGCGGAACCACCGTCTATCCGACCGTCGACTCGGTTGACGGGATCCTCTACCTGGTGAATCAGGGAACCATCACCTTCCATCCGTGGACGTCCGCGCTCCCCGAACTCGACCGGCCCCGATTCCTCGTGCTCGATCTCGACCCCGAGGAGGGCGACCTCGGCGGCGTTCGCTCGGTTGCGCATTCCACTCGGCGGGTCCTCGACCGGTTCGGTCTCGCGTCGACGCCGGTGACGAGCGGATCGAAGGGATTCCACATCTGGGTGACGTTGCGCGGGACCCACGACTTCGACGCCGTGGGCACTGCAGCCCAGGCGCTCGCCGGGTTGGTCGCGATCGAGAACGGTCGGGCGACCACCGAGTTCCGAAAAGAGAACAGGGATGGCAGGGTCTTCGTCGATTGGTTGCGGAACCGTCGGGCCCAGTCGATCGCCTGCCCGCTGGGTGTCAGGGCGAGACCCGGAGCGCCGGTGGCAACCCCGCTGCCGTGGTCCGCCGTTGACGAGACTGCTCCTGAGGATTGGAGGGTCGGCAACGTCGGCGACAGACCAGCCATTGCTTTCGTCGACCCGGTGATCCTTCCGGTCGAAGAGATCGTCGAGATGGCAGTTGCCGGTGGGGTCGACCTGGAGTCGACATTCGACCGCTTCGGGAGGGCGTAGGGAACCTGTGCCTGAGTGGGGGCCCGCGCGTCGGCTACGCGTCCGGTGGTGGTACGTAGTTGGCTCCGACGATCTCGCCACCACTGGTGCTGAGTACCCAGTCCGAGCCCTTCCTGCATTCCAGCCGACCGTCGGGCGCCGAGGACGTCAGGGGCACCCCGCGTGCTGCCAGACGGTCGATCACAGCCGGTATCACGTCGCCGTGGCTCACCATCGTCAGCTCGCGTCCCGGGCGCTGAGCGACGTAGTCGATCAATCCGGCTCCGCCAGAGCCTTCGGCGAGGAAGTCGACCGTATCGACGCCCCGGCCAGTCCGGGCGGCGAGGGGTTCCACCGTCTGAACGCATCGTGTGTAGGGACTCGAGAGGACCTCGTCCGGAAGGCGGACCGCCAGTCGTTCGGCGATCGCCTCCGCCTGCCGACGTCCTCGTCCGCTGATGGGGCGGAGATGATCGGCCTCCGACCAGGAGCTGCGGTCTCCGGCTGCGGCGTGCCGGACCAGGTGAACCTGGCCGAGCGCCGCCAAGCGTTTGATCGAGTTCGCTTCCAGTAGTCGTTTGTCGAAGTCGTAGGTGAGCATCCGGAGCGCCTTCTTCTTCTTGACCCACTCGATCCTGTCGACTTCGGGATTCGGTTCGAACGATGGGCGATCGACCGCTCGGACAGCGAAGTAGACCACCCGTTTGCGATTGCCGTTTCCGGTCGAGTATTCCACGGTGTCCAAGGGCCGCAGGATCCGACCGATCACCGAGGTCTCTTCTTCGATCTCCCGCAAGGCCGCTTGTTCATCGGTCTCGTCCGGGTGATCGTGTTTGCCCTTCGGCAAGGACCAGTCGTCGTACCGCGGGCGGTGGATGACCAGGACCCGGCGCTTGCCCCCTGCCTCGTCGAACACGAGGCCACCGGCCGCCGTGATGATGCGGCTCACGGCTCTGCCGGGACCGACTCAGCGCGATCGGTGAACAGGCCCTGGGCGAGTTCTGTGTCGTCGGCGGTGAGGTCGATCGAGATGGCGGAACAGACTCCGCAGATTCGCCGCTGGATCCCGGGTCCGATCCTCTGGCTCGAGGTGTATCGGTGGGCGTCGTCGCGGCACTCGGCGGGTGTTCTCGATCGAGTGAAGAACCTCACTTCGCGGAGTGTAGGGACCACCTCAGTCGGATCCGGGCATCCCGAAATGGGCCTTGAGGGTCTCGGCTGCCTCGCTCATCGAGTTGACGCAGGTCACCAGGCTGCGGTCAGCGCCGATCTCGTCAGAGATCTGCTCGACGAGACGTCGCCAGGTGGGGCCGACCACGATGTTTGGTTTCGGTTGGCCGCCACTCAAGGGAGCCACGAAGCATGTGTTCCACGAGACGATGAATTCCGCCAGCGTGCCGATCGACCCCGGAAGGGTGATGGTCGCGTCGGAGATGTCGACGACGCGGGCGATGCGAGCCGCGATCGTGTCGACCGGCTCCTCGGCTGTGACCGACGCGTTCGGCGCGGTCCGGGCGGGGAACACCGAGGGTGCAGTGATTCCGATCACGTGGCCGCCTGCCTCGTCGGCTCCGACGCTCGTTGCTTCCATCAGGCCGCCGTATCCGCCGTTCACGATCACGAAACCCGCCTCTGCAAGCGTCTTTCCGAGGCGCATGGCATCGCGGTAGACCGGCTGGTCCTCGGTCGCCCGTGACGAACCGAAGATGGAGATCTTTGGGGACATGCCCCGGCACGTTACCCGAGCCGATCTGACTCGCCGCCTCCGACCCGCGCGAGGACGGATGCGTGGATGAGATCTCGCTCGCGATCGAGCAGCGAGTTGTGGATCGATCGCTCGAGCCAGACGAGTGTGCAATCGCCTCCGAAGGCCTCGGCCAACTGTCTGCCACTTCTGGGATCGACGGTTTGGTCGACGAGCGATTGGATGACCAGCGTCGGAGCCGTCACGGTTCGTGCCGCAGCATGCGCCCGGCGGCTGATCGACAGGAGATCCGCAGCCGATCGGGTCGGGTGCGAGGGGTAGGGAACCCAGTATTCGGATACATCGTCATCGAGATCCGGTGGGTCGGACGTAGACCACTCGACCTTCGGGCGAAGCCGATGGACGAACGGCGTCAGGAGGATGCGCTTGTCGCGAAAGGTGATGGGAGAGTTGATCGTCGAGATGGTGGTGGCGCCTGCTGATGCTCCGACGATGATCGAGATGAGCCCACCCATCGAGAGGCCGACGAGATGGACCTCGTCGTGCGTCGACGCGGCACCGGCCCTGGCCATCTGGATGGCACCGATCCAGTCGTCGTCCGAGCTGTCAGCCATGTCCGCGGGAGTGGTGCCGTGACCGGGCAGCAGCGGCGCGATCACCGTGTATCCACGGTCGTGCAGAAAGCCTCCGAGCGGACGGAAGTGGGCGGGGATGCCGGTGAACCCGTGAACGAGGATCACGGCGCGGCCGTTGGAACCGTCGTGGCGAAATGGCTCGGACATTGGGTGGAGTGACTGGCGGGCCGACGGGGAGCGCATCGACCTGGAGGCTACCGCCCGAGCGAGCCCGGCCGAGTGGTGCGACGAAGAGGTAGCGTTGGGTCATGCCGACGTTTCGCGAAGACATCAGACAGATCTCCCCGTATCGGCCCGGCCGTCCGGTGGAGGAGGTGGCTCGGGAACGTGGATTCGACCCGGCGGGGATCGTCAAGCTCGCCTCGAACGAATCGCCGCTCCCGCCGGTTTCGACCGCCCTCGCCGCCATCACCGATGCGGTTGTCGGGGTGAACCGCTACCCAGACAACGACTGCCACGACCTCCGCCACCGACTGGCGTTGCACCTCGATGTCGGCGTGAGCAACCTCTGGGTTGGCGCCGGATCATCCGAATTGCTCAGGGTCGTCGCCACGGCGGTTGGAGGGCCTGGCACCAACGCCGTCTACGCATGGCCGTCGTTCGTCGTGTATCGCCTGGCCTCGATCATCGCTGGATCGAGCTACACAGAGGTACCTCTCGACGGTGCCCACCGACACGATCTCTCGGCGATTGCCGATGCCATCGACGACCAGACCACGGTGGTCTACGTCTGCAACCCGAACAACCCGACGGGTTCGCACCTCTCAGCAGCGGAGATCACCGAGTTCATCGAGCAGGTGCCCGAGCGCGTCCTCGTCGTGATCGACGAGGCCTATCACGAGTACGTGACCGCTGACGACTACCACACGGCCATCAATCATGCGATCGAGCGGACGAACGTCGTCGTCATCAGGACGTTCTCGAAGGTCTATGGGCTCGCAGCGCTGCGTGTCGGCTACGGGATCGGGCATCCCGAGACGATCGGCGAGCTCCGCAAAGCCCAAGCGCCATTCACGGTGACCAGCCTCGGTCAGATCGGAGCGGTTGCGTCGCTCGAGGAGCCGCATGAGATTCGGAGACGGATCGAGGACAACGCGATCGAGCGGAGTCGCCTCGAGCAGGCGTTCGAGGTCCGGGACATCGAGTTCGTCCGCTCGCAAGCCAACTTCGTCTATCTCCGTCTGGGAGCGAGCACTGCCACCACCACCGCGGCCTTTCTGGAGCACGCGGTGATCCTGCGGCCATTCTCGAGCGGTTGGGTCCGGGTGAGTGTCGGGACCCGAGACGAGAACGACCGGTTCCTCACCGCCCTCGATGCAGAGGTCGACAACCTCGGAGCGACCTGACCGGGACGAAGAGCAATGTCGCCGCGATTCTCGGCGAGTTCCTCGACATCGGCTTGTCACCGATTGCTGTCATACTGGCGTCCGCCATGCAGCGGTCGTCGACGGTCGAGTGCGTGGCATCGATGATGCGTCGTCTGACGATCGACTCCGTATCGGCTGAAATCGGATCGGCTGAAGTCTGATCGTTTGACTCCGAGGCGCACCACCCGAGAACAACCAGAACAGGGGAATCGTGAAATTCATCATCCGCTTCTTTGCCAACGCGGTGGGCAAGTCACCGGGCCTCGTCATCGGTGTGACCCTCGTCCTCACACTCGGCTTCGGTTATCTCAACACCCAGGTCGAGAACAGCACCGGGCAGGAGGGCTTCTCGCCCGACAACCCCGAGATCCTGGCGTCCGAGCGGATCGGCGAGTACTTCGGCGAATCGGCGACTCAAGCCGTCATGCAGGTCGTGGTCCGGTCCGAGGCGGGCGATGTGATCACGAGCGCTGGACTTGCTGCCGCCAACGACGTCGTGGCTGAACTGCAGGCCAGCGATGCCGGGCAGTTCATCAGCAACTCTGAGCAGCAGCCGGGGCTCGTGACGTTCATGGCGCCGGTCCAGCAGGCTGCTGCCACCGGCTCCGTCGACCCGGCCGCTGTTGGCCTCGGACCAAGGCGTCCAGCAGGTCTACGAGGCGGCGCTCGCAGATGGTGGCGAGCAGCTGGGCTTCGTCTCACAGCTCGTGTCCGAAGATCGCTCGACCGGCCTGATCCTCGTCTTCATCGACACCACCGACGACATCGATGCCCAGGTCGAGCGTGAAACTGCCATCGCCGACGTGATCGGATCGATCGATACCGGAGCAGACATCGAGCTCCGCCCCTTCAGCTTCTCGCTTCTCTTTGGTGAGGATTCGGGCTTCGAGTCCGAAATCGGACGCCTCTTCGGGACCGCATTTGCAATCATCATTGCGATCCTCTTGTTCGTCTACTGGCTCAAGCCGCGAGGCGCGAACGGCAGGTTCGGCCGCTCTGCGAGGCGGACCCTTGCAGACATGGCCATGACGATGGTCACAATCGTCATGGCGATCGTCTGGATGAACGGCATCGGCGCTCTGCTCCAGAAGGCGGGCGTGCTCGGTCCATTCTCCGAGATCGCTCAGATCGTCCCGATCCTGCTGATCGGTCTCGGTGTCGACTACGGCATCCACCTCACGTCGCGATATCGCGAGGAGGTCGGATCCGGCGAGAGTGTCGACGGGGGAATTCGCAAGGCGATCGGCACGGTTGGCGTCGCCCTCACGCTCGCCACGTTGACGACCTGCATCGGCTTTCTCACCAACGTCTTCAATCCGATTCCCGCTCTCCGCGACTTCGGCATCCTCGCCGCGGTCGGCATTGCGGCCTCGTTCGTCTTGATGCTCACCTTCGTGCCTGCCATCAGGGAGATCCTCGACCGTCGGGCTGAGTCGGGCGGTCGGATCCCCACCGAAGCGATGGGCGCCACCGGGAGCCGGTTCCTGCCGCAGATCATGGAGCGGACCGCAGTCCTCGCAGAGCGGGCACCGGTACCGACACTGGCGGTCATGCTCGTTCTCGGCGGTCTCGGCTATCTCGGCCTGACCAACATCTCGACCGAGTTCTCCTTCACCGACTTCCTGCCGGCTGACAGCCCGGTGGTCGAGACCTTCGACATCATCTCCGAGGAATTCGGTGGTGGGTTCGGTGAGACCACCCAGGTGCTCGTCGAAGGCGACGTGGCGGTCCCCGAGGTCCACAATGCCATGATTGCCGCGGCCGCCAACATGGTCGATACGCCGGACGTGCTCACGTTCGCAACACCGTTCGGCGAGCAGGCGGCAGTCACGTCCCCGGCTTCGGTGGTGCGACAACTGCTCATTCCGGGCCCTGACGGCGTTCCGTCCAACCCCGAATTCGCCCAGTTCGCCGTCCAGAACGGCCTCGATCCCGAGACAGGGACGATGAGCGACGATGCCGATGTGGCCGCGATCTACACCGAGGCAGCGGGAATTTCGCCGGAGATGGCCGGCGTGATCTCGCTGGACGGTGGATCGTCGGCCGCGTTGATCGAGATCAGCACCCAGGCCGGTGAGAACGGAGCGCTGGATCTTCAGGCCGCCCTCGAATCCGACCTCGCGCCGCTCGACAGTGCCGGCGTCGACACCGTCGCCACGTCCCAGAACATCATTTCGGGCGTCATCGTGTCATCGCTCTCGAGTTCCCAGGTGAATTCGCTGGTGATCACGTTGATCGCCGCCACGATCGTGTTGATGATCAGCTTCTGGTTCGAGAATCGCCGCCCGTTCCTCGGTGTGATCACCATGGTGCCAGTCGCCCTCGTCGTGCTGTGGACGTTCGGGTTGATGTACGTCAGCGGTATCCCGTTCGGCCCGGTGACGGCGACGCTGACGGGTCTCGCAGTCGGGATCGGTGTTCCGTACACGATCCACATGGCACGTCGGTTCGAGGAGGACCGAGCCCGGTTCGACAACATCGAGGATGCGATCCGGTCGACCACCCGGAACACGGGCGGCGCCCTCGCCGGTTCTGCTTTCACGACTGCAGCCGGCTTCGGCATTCTCGTCACGTCGACGCTCACGCCGTTCCAGCAGATGGGCCAGGTGACCGCGTACGCCATCGCCCTCAGCCTCGCCGGTGCCGTGCTCGTGCTGCCGTCGATGCTGGTGTTGTGGGAGACGTGGCACCGTCGTCGCGGTGACGCCGAGGTCGAGAGGCCGACGGTGTCGGTCGTTTGACGGGCTTCCGTCAGTCTCGATCACTGCGCCTGACCCCCTGTCCGACATCGCGGGCGGGGTACCGTTGGAGCGTCATCGACAGGAGCATCCGAACATGCCAAACCTCGAACCGTTCTGCGTGATCAACGCAACGATCAGCCCGAGAATGCTCGGTACCATGCCACTCGGGACCAGGGTCGACTTTCCGTTCGAGGGTTTTGCGACGAGCGACCATTGGGACGGGCAACGGCCGGTCATCGGCGTGGACTACGTCACGATTCGGCCAGACGGGAACATGGATCTCGAGATCCGTGGCACGATCGGCGAGAAGCGCGACACCGTCTCCTATCGGGCGACCGGCGTCAGCCTGGGGATCTCCAAGACCGAGGCGCAGCCACAAGAGCTGATCGTGTTTCAGACCGGGAACGAAGAGCTGGCGTGGCTCAACTCGGTGGTCGGGATCGGTCTCGGCCGTGGAACCGGCGCCGACCTACAGCTCACCATCTACATCGTCAGGCCGGACTGAGCCGATGCCGGACTTCGGCCTGCTCGCCGGCGCCGGCTGGGCCTCCGGCATCAATCTCTACGCCGTCACGCTCGTGCTCGGCCTGGCCGGGCGATTCGGGTGGTCCGAGATCCCGAGCGTGCTCACCCGGACCGATGTGCTGGTGGTCGCCGGTCTGTTGTACACGATCGAGTTCGTGGGCGACAAGATCCCCTATCTGGACAACCTGTGGGATCTCGCGAACACGGTGATTCGACCCTTGGGTGGGGCAGCGCTCGGTGTGGTGATCGCCGGGCAGAGTGATTCGATCGGGGCGGCGCTCGGAGGGCTGGTTGCCGGAGCGCTGGCGTTGTCGGCTCACTCGGCCAAGGCAACCACCCGGGCCGCGGTCAACACCTCACCCGAACCGGTCTCGAACGCCATCATCTCGGTGGCTGAGGACGGTCTCGCGTCTGGTCTCACGGTTGCTGCGATCGTGGCGCCGATCCCGACATTGATCGTGGTGATCTGCCTGGCGGTCGCCGGCATAGCGGTCACGGTGAAGCTGTGGGGGACGGTGCGACGACTCGTGCGGCGGAACCGGGTCCGGGCGGGGTCAGGTCACGTCAGGCTCTGAACTCCGGTGGACGCTTTTCGAGAAAGGCAGCCATGCCTTCGAGATGGGTCGGTAGGGCACCGAGTTCGCCCTGTACCTCGGCTTCGTCGTCGAGGGTCGACCCGAGTGATGCTCCGGCAGCCCGATGCAACAGATGGCGGGTGGCGGGATAGGCGACCGTGGGGCCATCAGCGAGATCGGAAGCGAAGTCCAAAGCATCGGTGAGCAGCGTTCCAGGTTCTGAGGTGCGGATGGACAGCCCGAGGCGCAGCGACTCGTCAGCATCGACGCGGCGACCCGTCATGGCGATCTCCATCGCCCGGGACACCCCCACCATGGCGGGGAGGAACCACGAAGAGCCGGTGTCGGGGATCAACCCGACGTTGATGAACGCACTCATGAAGAACGCCCGCTCCGACAGTATCCGAACGTCGCATGCCAGAGCCACCCCCATGCCGGCCCCGGCCGCCACGCCGTTGATGGCCGCCACGGTCGGGATCGGTGCCGCGAGCAGTGCGTCGACGATGGGGTTGAACCGCTCGGTGATCACGTGGTGGAGATCGGGCCCGTCGGCCTCGTACTCGCGCTGGAGGTCGCCGAGGTCCGCACCGGCGCAGAAGGCCTTTCCC
The DNA here is from genome assembly GCA_963745865.1 of uncultured bacterium. GTDB lineage: Bacteria > Actinomycetota > Acidimicrobiia > Spongiisociales > ZC4RG35 > JAHEDH01. Next base: position 522,238 of record CAVUYZ010000004.1, read on the forward strand.
GCTCCGGTGACGATCGCGGCACGGGTCTCGGCTCCGGCACGTTCTATCGCTCCCACGAGACCGTCCGACACGGACTGGTCTATCGAGTTGAACACGTCTGGCCGATCGACGGTGATGATGGCAACGTCGCCTGATGTCTCGTATCGAACGCTCATGCAAAGGTCCTGGTCGACAGCTCAGCTGAAACTACCCGACCGCGTCGGCGATGGGATGCTCAAGACCGGTCCGGTACGTGACGATGATCTTCCCAGCAGCCAGAAAGCCGATGCGTGAGATACAAAGGTCAGCTCTTCGTCGATGATCAGACCGCGTTCGTCGGCCTGCCGGTTGAACTCGTCCTCATGGACAGCCAGCTCGCGGTGAGCTCCGGGGACGAGATGATCGGGCGATATCCCCTGGGCGAGACCACCGTTGAGCGGATCGGAGGTGAGCGCTTCCAGATCGACATCGGCTCCGAGTCGCTCATCTTCGTCGCCGACGACGCGCTCGGGTTCTCATACGAGGCGTTGCCGTTCATCCGGTCGGGCGGCTCGCATCCCACTTCGGTCGGGTTCAAACGGTTCGTGCAAAAGGTCTTTCGCGGTCATGGCGATCAACACGTTCCAGAACCTCGTTCGACCGCTCCCGCCGCCGACGATGTCGGGGAGGGAGCTCGGGCCTTCGTCGATGACGAGATCCTCGACCTCCTGGAGGCGCCCCCACCGGTTCGAGCCCCAGACGTCGAGCCAGACCACGAACTGACCGTCGACGAGCAGGCAGCCGAGGCGACGACACATTCCGTCCCCGCGTCCAGTCCGGCGCCTGAGCCGTCGTCGAAGCCCCGCTGTGAGGGAGCTCTGTCGGACGGGAGTCAGTGTCCGATGGAGCCATTGGGCGGCAGTCGTCTCTGCTACACGCACACGGGCCGTCTCGACGGACAGCGAGCTGCCCTCGAGGAGCGCACCGAGCGTGCGGTTGCTGCCGCGACCAGGATCGGACTTCCAGATCTCGACGATGTTCTCGGACGCCTCGAAAAGGCGGTCGCCCAGGTTCACGATGGTTCGCTGTCTCCCCAGCAGGCGATGGCGATGGCGTCGCTCGTTCAGGCGATGGTGGAAACGATCGAGCTGTCCGGGACGCACCAGGACTGATCCCGGGGCGTCATCTCCGCGCTCGGTATCGTCGGCCGGGACGGGAGAAGGATGGTGGAGCAGTTGGGAGCAGCCCGATGCTCATTCTGCGGCCTGAGGAGATCCGAGGTCGACGCACTCGCGGTCGGGATGGATGGCGCAGCCATCTGCACCGCGTGCGCCGAACTGGCGGCGGGCATCGTCGATCCTCCCGTCCATCATCGCGAGATCGTGTATCGCGGCCTGTCGAGTGTCGTCACCAATGACCCACGGATCGGACCGGACTTCGGCACGATCGACGACGCCGCCATCGTCGTTCGCAACGACCACGTCGCCTGGATCGGCTCCGAACGCGACCTTCCCATGCGGTATCGCGAGTATCCCGAGATCGAGTGCGAGGGCCGTATGGCGATCCCTGGGTTCGTCGATGCCGGAACCGAATTGCTCGGCGCCGTCCCCGACCATCGGCCCGATCCTGATGAGATGATCGGCACCGCCGCATCAGCCATGCGGGTGGCGCTCGCCCATGGCGTGACGATGCTCGACGTGCGGGCGGGAGGATCGGGCGACGCCACGGTCGATGCTGTCCTCCTCGCTGCAGCACGGGCTGCATCCGATCTCGCCGACCCTCAGCGCATCGGCATCACCTGGGTGGCCGGTCGAAGGGCTGACGCCAACTTCCTGGTGGACGTGATGGCGCCAACTGTCGGGCGCATTGCGTCCGCGGTCGAACTCTCCTGCTCCGGGGGTGACGGCGTCGACCTCCTCGCTCGACAGCTCGCCAGTCTCCGTCGGCTGCCGGTCAGGGTCCGGCTGTGCGAGATCGATCCGGATGCATGCGCGGCGCTGGCCGAGGGAGCACTCACCGTCGAGTCCGAGCGATGGTCCGTCCTGCCCCCCGACGTCACTCCGGTGCTCGAACCGCTGTCGCTGCTCGATGGAGTCCCCGTCGACGCCCGCTCGGTGTGGGATGCGGGTGGCCGCCCTGCCATCGCGGACGCGATCGAACCCGGACGGCCGGTCGGTGGCGGGGATGACGCTCGCCATCACGCTCGCCGTGGGATTGTGCGGGCTCACGATCGGCGAGGCACTCTGGGCGGCGACCCGCGGCGGTGCGCTCGCCCTCGGAGATTCCGAGCGTGGACGGCTTCGGGTCACGGATCCAGCTGATTTTGTCGTTCTCGACACCCACGACCCGGTCACGCTCGTCAGGAATCCAGATACGAATCCGGTATGGAGGGTCGTCGTCAACGGCCAGCAAGTGGCGGTATGACGGCAGTTTCGACCCTTGTGTGACTATGTTCAGCTGCATCCCGGGAGGTCCGGGACCAGGTTTCCCTGAGGAGGACCGATGAACAAGACCGAGATGGCGCAGAAGCTGGCGAAGAAGGCCGACATCTCTCAGGCGCAGGCTGGGGAGATCATCGATCACATCTTCTCCACCAAGGACGGAGAGGGCATCATCGCTGTGGAGCTCGATGCCGGACGCAAACTGTCGATTGCCGGTTTCGGAAGCTTCACGACGAAGAGCCGCTCGGCTCGTAAGGGCCGCAATCCCGCCACCGGCGAGGAGATCCAGATTCCCGCAAAGAAGTACGCTCACTTCTCTGCGGCGAAGGGCCTGAAGGACCGCGTCGCCGAGTGAGACGAACCCCATCGGATCTGATCCGAGACGACCCCGGATATACCATCCGGGGTCGTTCGTCGTAGAGGAGAGCATGAGAGTCCTGGACGGGGAGACTCCGTTCGCCATCGCGCATCGCGGCAGCCGGCTGCTCTGGCCCGAGAACACGATGCTGGCGTTCGGGAACGCTTTCGACGCCGGGTTCCGATGGATGGAGACAGACCTCCACGTGACCTCCGACGGAGTCATCGTCTGCATCCACGACGACACTGTCAACCGCACAACGGATGGGCGCGGCCGTGTTTCGCGGTTCACCTTCGACGAGATTCAGGCGCTCGACGCCGGTCACTCCTTCGAAGTCGAAGGTGAGTTCCCGCATCGGGGAGCGGGCGTGACCGTTCCTTCCCTCGAGGAGCTGGCAACAACGTTCTCCGAGTGCCGGTTCGTCGTCGACCTGAAACAGGATGGGTTGAGCGAGCCGTTGTGGGATCTGATCAGGCAGCACCGGCTCGAGGATCGGATCATCGTCGGGAGCTTCTCCGATCGCCGGCTCAAGGAGTTCCGGCGGATCAGCGACGGAGCGGTTGCGACGTCGGCCGGGCCCATAGCCGTTGCCAGAGCGTTGGCCGGAGGCCGGATCGGTGGGCCCAAGCGGCTCGCCGATGCGTTGCAGATCCCCACGTCATACTTGGGGCTGTCGCTGGTGAGCGAGAATTCTGTTCGCCGTATGCACGCAGCCGCCTATCAGGTGCATGTCTGGACGGTGAACTCGTTCCGGCAGATGCACCGGCTGCTCGACATGGGCGTCGACGGCATCATCACCGATCGTCCCGATGCGCTGAAGGCCGTGATGATCGAGCGCGGACAATGGACCGGCGGGTGATGCTCAGGCCGACCTGGGCCATCCGATCCGGGCCGTCACGCCGGACGCGAAGTGAGCCACCGGCTCGCTCGTTGGGCGGGGGAGCCCGGCGGCGCTCGTGAGGTCTTCCGACAGTTCGAGAATCCGCGCCGACATGAGCTCCCACGGTTCGTGGCTCACCCGAACCCACCCGAGCCGTCGGCCCGGCAGCACGTTGTAGGTGGCCCACCGCGAGGTCAGGAACCGTTCGAAATCGCTCAGCGGGCCCAGATCCTCACCGATCTCGACCTCAACGACGCTGGCCGCTCCACGCGGGCCGGGCCAGCGTCGTCGGCTCTGGTATCTGATTCGCTGGCTCGTCTCGTCGATCGACATGTCGGCCCACACATAGGGAACGCCGAAACCGAGGCGGGCGGCGGCGACGCCGATCAGTCGGGTGATCTCGAGTGACGAGAACCACACGCCCTGGCCACGCGGTCCCCTGACATAGGTGCGGATGTTCGTCTCGGGAAAGGTGGTGAGCGGATGAAGCGTGGGAATCCACGGCGGCCGAACGTCGACCATCCGGAACGGGACGAGACCGACCCATGCCGATCCGTCGAAGGTGTCGGCCGTCAACCCGTCAGGCAGAATCGCCTGGACGTTTCTCGGGTCATATCGCCAGTGGACGAATGTCAATCGCTCCCATCGCTGGGTCAGGCTGGGGAAGCGCAAGCGGCTGGGTGCTGCGATCGGGTACTCGTCCACGATGGAGAGGCTATGGGGGCTGCTCCGCAAGCGTCATTCGGGCCCGACATCGACCTCGACGGTCTCCAGGGCGTCGCCGTTTCGGCCGATCGCGGTGGCGACGAGGTCGCCGTGCTCGGTCCTCCACTCCATCCAGGCGAAGTTGTCGATCGGAACCAGGCGGTAGGTGGTTCCGTCGTCGGCCACCAGTGCGATCTCGGCGACCTCGTCGGTCACCGTTAACTCGACTTCTGCCCAGGGCTCGGAGAAACTGGTCGACGAGATGTCGATCGCACCGTCGACGAAGTCGGCGGGGCTCGGACCTTCCTTCGGTCCGCAGCCGACGGTGGATTCGAACGGCGCTGCCCGTCCCGTGCACGCCACCACGTCGCCGGTGGATGCGTCGACGGCCTCGAAGTGCCCGATCACCAGGGGTCCCTGCGGTCCCGGGTACTGGCCGGCGGCGCGAAACGAGCCTTCGACCGGATCGAACTCGGACCCAAGCGCTCCGCTGATCGCCTGCTCGAACTCCTGGGCCGTGGCCGGGTCCGGAATGAATTCGAATCGCTCCGGCCGGTCGTCGTCAGGGCCCCCGCTGACTCGGATACACCCCGATAGCAGGACGGCGAGGATGAGGATCCCCGCTCTGGTCACCTGGCGTCGCTCAGCGTCGGCTTGTGGGCCGGTCGATCGCTGCTCGAACGCAGTGATGTCGGCCTCGTGCTGCATCGTCAACCCGATGTCGTCGAGACCATGGATGAGTCGGTGCTTGGTGAACTCGTCGAGCGGGAAACGAGCCTCGAACTCGACCCCGTAGGTGACTGTCTGGCTGGGAAGGTCGATGGTGACGATCGCCTCGGGGTCGGCGACTGCCAGCTCGATCAGCCACTGCACCTCCTTCTCGGAGAGAACGACGGGGACGAGCCCGATCTTGGTGCAGTTGTTTTGGAAGATGTCGGCGAACGAGGGAGCGATGACCGCGTCGAACCCCCAATCCTGCAGTCCCCACGGGGCGTGCTCACGCGACGAGCCCGACCCGAAGTTGGGGCCCGTCACAAGGATCGAGGCGTTCCGGTACTCGGGTCGATCGAGGACGAAGTCGTCCTCGTCCTTCCGCCAGTCATAGAAGCAGAACTCGCCGTACCCGCTCCGCTCCACTCGTTTGAGGAACTGCTTCGGCATGATCTGGTCGGTGTCCACGTTGGCTCGGGGGAGTGGCGCCAACGTGCCCTTGACCTCTGAGACTGGTTTCATCGGTAGCTCCTGACGTCGACGAAGTGCCCTTCGATGGCGGCCGCTGCGGCCATCTGTGGCGACACGAGATGGGTTCTGCCGCCTTTTCCCTGGCGGCCTTCGAAGTTGCGGTTGGAGGTGGATGCGCAGCGTTCGCCCGGGAGGAGGATGTCGGGGTTCATTCCGAGACACATCGAGCAGCCGGCGTCACGCCATTCGAATCCGGCGTCCGTGAAGATCCGGTCGAGGCCCTCGTCTTCCGCCTGCAGCTTCACGAGCCCGGAGCCTGGGACCACCATCGCAGAGGTGATGTTCGACGCGAGCTTCTTTCCGGCCACGATCTCGGCGGCCGCCCTGAGGTCCTCGATCCTGGCGTTGGTACAGGAGCCGAGGAAGATCCGGTCGAGCGGGATCTCGGTCACCGGAGTCCCGGCGGCGATGTCCATGTAGGCCAGCGCACGTATCGCCGACTCGCGTTCGACAGGATCTTCGATCGCCTCCGGATCGGGGACGGTGGCGGTCACCGGGATCGTCTGCCCTGGATTGGTGCCCCATGACACGTAGGGCTCCAGATCCGCGGCAGCGAAGAAGAGCTCGGTGTCGAAGGTGGCGCCGGCGTCGGTCGGCAGGCTCTGCCATCGGTCGAGCGCAGCTTCCCAGTCCGCACCGCTGGGAGCGGAGGGACGCCCCTCGAGGTACTCGAATGTCGTGTCGTCGGGGGCGATCATCCCGGCTCTGGCTCCACCCTCGATGGACATGTTGCAGATCGTCATCCGCCCTTCCATCGACAGAGCGCGAATCGTCGAGCCGTGGTATTCGATGACATGCCCGTTCCCGCCGGCGGTCCCGATCTCGGCGATGATGCCGAGGATGACGTCCTTGGCGGTGACGCCTGTGGGAAGTTCGCCGTCGACTTCGATGCCCATCGACTTCGGCCGGTACTGCGACAGCGTTTGCGTCGCCAGCACGTGTTCGACTTCTGACGTCCCGATGCCGAAAGCCAGAGCGCCGAACGCGCCGTGTGTCGCAGTGTGCGAATCGCCGCAGACGATGGTCATGCCCGGCTGGGTGATGCCGTTCTCGGGGCCGATGACGTGGACGATGCCCTGGCGGGGGTCGTCGAGGCCGAACAGCTTGATTCCATACTCCTCGCAGTTGGCGATGAGTGTGTCGATCTGCCGCTTGGACATCGCGTCGCGAATGCCGAGTTGACGATCGGCAGTCGGTACGCCGTGGTCGATGGTGGACACCGTCAGATCGGGGCGACGCACGGTCCGCCCGGACAGCCGGAGGGCGTCGAACGCCTGCGGCGAGGTGACCTCGTGCACGAGATGCATGTCGATGTAGAGCAGGTCGGGCTCGTTGTCGGCTGTATGGACGATGTGCTCGTCGTAGACCTTGTCGAAGAGGGTGCTGGGATGGTTCATTGGGCTTTCGATCTCCGGGGGAACGCGGCGAATCGTAGCTGGCAACGGTGGGCTCGCCATGGGCCGGGAGGGAGCCGGTTGCTGAGGCTCGGGTGGGATAGGCTCGTGTCATGCCCCTCGTCGTCGCCATCCTTCTGCTCCTGGTCCCCGTAGGTGACGGTTTTGGACAGGCGTCTGCCAACGCGGCCGAGATCGCCGATGACCGCATCTCAGTCGAACTGACTGTCGTGGTGGAGGGCGCAAGTTCGGTGGTCGCTCATCTGATCGAACCGGGTGACGAGCAGCAGACCGTGGCGATGAGCGATCGGGGCGGCTCGGAGTACGGAGCGGTCTTCGAGACCCGCAAGATCGACCTCGTCGTCGTCTTCGAGGCGCTCGGGCAGATCCCGCGCCAGTCGGAGCCGGTCCGGCTGACGATGCTCGGCGTGGACCGCGAGGTGCTGGGGATGGCGCCGCCGGCCGACGACCTGGTGGACGTCGTCGATGAGGGTGCCAGCGATTCCACGCAGTGGGGGTGGCTGGGGCTGGCCTTCGCAGCCGGAGCGTTGGCGTTGCTGGCGATATGGGCCCTCGACGAGGGAACTGGGCGTCAGCCCGGTCATGCCCAGCGTCGGGGAGAGGGGAGTGATCCAGGAACCTCCGACTCGCAGCCTCTCGACAGTGAATCCACCTGAGGTGGTTCCCTCGAGCGAGATGTGTCCGGTTGTCCGTTTCCCCTGTCGGATTGCCCGCGTGCCCTCGTGGTGAGACGCGAGACCTTCCGAAGGGCCGCCATTGCTCATCCCCACCCGTCCTTGGCGGCCCTCCGCAGGTGCCGACGCTGTGGATTTGGCTCGGCGTGACCGGTGCTGCTGAAGATTCCCGGGTTCTGGTCCCGAGTCGACGAGGTCGTCAACGGGTTCGAGCCAGAAGACGGCCTTCTGGCTTTCGACAGGCTTCTGCAAGGATGAGGGGATGAGTGGCGGACCCCACTTCGACCTCGATATCGCCCTGAGTCCCGACGTTCATGGCATGGAGGTGAGGGGAATCGTCACCCTCCCTCTCGGCGAGGTCCCAAGGGAGGCGCTGGATCTTCTGCTGCGTGACGACTTGGGACCGCCTCGAATTGACGTCGTCGCACCGGCTGCATGTGTCGGTCAGGTCACGCTTGACTCGCGGGGACTCGTCCCGGGAATGGGAGCGACGCAGCGATGGGTCGGAAGTCTGCCCGTTCCCTGCCCGCCGGACACCCCACTCATCTTGTCAGTCGCCTACAGCGGGGGAACCGAGGAGAACGGGCGGTGGCTCCACCTGGGCATTGACGGGCTGTACAGCTCCAATGTCGTCTCTGCCTGGCTTCCGACCTTCGGCTTTCGACGTGGGACAGGGACCTTGCGGTACACCGTGCCCAGTCCCATGGTGGTCAAAGCGACGGGCTGCCTGGTGTCTCACGAGGAACGTGGGAACCAGGAGGTGTACACGTTCACGGCCGACACTCCCACCGTCTTTGACTTCGCTGCGGGGCTCTACAGAGTGGTGGAGAACCGTGATGGGACCGTCCCGGTCAGCCTGTATCTTCTCGAAGCGCTGCCCGAGGCCGACGAGATCGTGGCACGAACGGCCCGCATTCTCTCCGTTCTCGAAGAGGAGTTTGGGCCGTATCCGTTCGAAGAGATAGCGATCGTCGAAGCACCAACCGGACCGGGCACAGAGGCCGGTTTCGAGGCGATGGCCAATCAAGGGTTTCTGCTCGTACGGTCCGACTATCTCCGTTCGAACGTGGGCGAGATCTGGTGGGTGGCACACGAGTTGACCCACTTCTGGTTCCCCTATGTCCTGGGCCGCCTGGAGGGATCTGGTGGCGACTTCATGATGGACGAGGCGCTCGCCCACTATGGAGCGTTGCGTGCCGTGGAGGCCATCTCTGGGCCAGCAGCAGCGGAGCGGTTCCGGCGAAGAGGCGGGAGAGAGGCGACCCGCCTCTCAGCAGCCGGCCATGACACCCGACTTGGAGCAGCGTCAGACTCCGAAGACTGGGACCGAGTCGCCTACCAATTCGCCGACTCCAAAGGACACCTCGTCTATGACATGTTGGCCAGAACCGTCGGACGCGACCGATTCCAGCTCGCCATTCACAGCTTGACGTCCGACCACGCCGGCACGGACATGGCGTGGCCAGACTTCTGGGATTCCATCGAGCAAAGCGCCGGTCAGCCGCTCGCCTGGTTCTACGAGCAATGGCTGGACAGGGGCGGGTTGCCCATCCTGTCACTCGATTGGAGCCAGGCGGATGGGGCCCTGAGGTGTGTGGTGAAGCAGACCGAACCGATGTTTCGTCTGAGCGTCCCGCTACAGATCGAGTTCGCGGACGGGATCACACTCGTGCACCGAGCAGCGATCCAAGACGCGATATGAGTGCGAGATCCCGACGGACAAGCCGGTCCATAGCGTGAGACTCGACCCGCACTACACGACGTTGCACGACGACCCCTGAAGAGTGGGAGGAGGCAGAAGCGTTGTCGTTCGTGACCAATGGCGAACTGCTGTGGGCAGCCGACGGTCCCGCATCGTCCCTCCCCGTGTTTCGAGAAGGGCTCGAGAATCTTCCGCGGCCAGATCCACATGGGGTCGAGTTCCGCCTCAGGCTGAACATCGGCTCGATCCACCAACAGAACGGTCACCTGGAGGAGGCGAGAGCCGAGTACGACTCTGCACTGTCAACGGCTGTTCGGCCCGAGTCACACCTGGCACGGCTCTACCTCGACATCGCCACCATTGCTCGCGAGCTCGGCGACCAGACGCGCATGGCATGGGCTGCAAGCAATGTGCTGAGCGTCGAACGTGCACTAGGAGCCGCGACCGACAAGAGCAGTCAAGCTCGGGAACTGTTAGCGCAATAGCGGTGGATTCCTCATCGCCCCGATGGGAACTCACAACACGATCGCACGGCTTCCGACCGGGAATCTCGGCGACGTCCGCTCTGGGTCAAACGGTTGGACCGACCCTCGGGTGACGCCCCAGCCGGGACGGCCCCTCACAGGGTTGTGACCTCGACATTGGATCGCGCCTCCCCACGCAGTATCGGACTCGTCCCCGAGGATCTTCGACAGCCGGACAACGACCCCCCCCGCCGACTCGACATGGCGGTTGAGTTCCGACCCCACACACCATGCTCAGGCGTAGCCTGACGGCTCGGCGTGATCTCTCGAAAGCGATTCCGCTTGACAGTGTGTTGTAATTCTGTAATGGTGTAATGCGTGACAACTGAAACCGACCCACCAGCTCAGACAGGCCCTCATCCGACATCGAGGCGATCGTCGGATGGTTCCTCGGTCGTCTTCCCGACGATTGGTTCATCGGTCGTCCCGGAATTCATGATCGATCGCGACGAGATCCTGATCAAAGGGCCGCTGTCAGAGCCCCTGGTCGGTGACGAGGACGGCGAAGCGGTCCGGAGTGGGGCGATCGCATCGAGGGTCGACTCCTTCCGCACCTCGACCCGCTACGACCGGATCGAGATCGCGAGAGGAGGCGCAGCGGCTCTTCGACCGGAAGGTGTCGTGGGGTGCCATCGTGTGGGGGTCTCGAGGTGCTCTTCACGACCCTCGCGGCCCCTGCCATGACGAGGTTGAGGATGGACGAGCGCCGGGTTCTCGACACGTTGATCGATGGGGGTGTCGCTCGATCCCGAAGCGAAGCCCTCGCCTGGTGCGTTCGCCTCGTCTCGGCGAACGAGGCGTCATGGCTGGCCGACCTCGAAGAGGCGATCGCGACGGTCGAGCGGGTCCGCTCGGCCGGCCCGGCCAGCTGAGCGGCTCCCGTCAGATTTCGACCGACGGGAGCCCCGTGGTCTCTGTTTCGTCCTCGCCACTCTGTGCTGAGGCTCGCGCCGCCTCGATGGCGGCGGTGTTCAGCACCGGTCTCGCATAGACGTACAACAGCACGAAGGACGCGGATGCGATCAGGAACGGCATTCGGAGCGCGAGGTCACGGTCGGAGACAGCCTCGGTGATCGCAACGATTGCGCCTCCGAGGATGGCGCCAACCGGCATCATCCCCCACGCGAAGAAGCGATAGACGCTGTTCACTCGACCGAGCAGGGCGTCGGGGATGATCGTCTGCCTGAGGGACACGGTGATCACGTTCCAGAGGACGGCGGTGAAGCTCGAGATCGTGAACATCACCCAGACCACGATCGCGCTCGACGTCGTGCCAGTCACGGCGAATCCAACCGCCTGGACGATGAGTACGGTGAACAGGGACGTACCGGAGCCGATCTTCGTCGAGATTCGCGATGCGAGAACGCTCCCGACCACGCCGCCGACGGCACCCGCCGTCAGCAGGATCCCGAACGAAGAGGCATCGAGCTCGAGGATCTCCTGGACGAACAACACATACACCGCCATCGCAGCAGAGAACAGGGCGTTCATGAATCCGAGGATGATCGCCATTCGTCGGAGGAGTCCATTCCTCCAGAGCCATCTGACGCCCTCGGACATTTCCGACCGGAAAGTCTTCGTCCGCTCGTCGGCTGATCTTGGTGCTCGAAAGGATGCCCCCGTGATCGAGAAGATCAACGCCGCCGACACGGCGAACGTCCCGGCATCGACGACGAATGGCAGGGCAAAGGCCGAGGCAATGAGCAGGCCACCGAGCGGTGGGCCGACGAACGAGTTCATGACCATCTCTGCGCCCCACATACGTCCGTTGGCAGTCTCGAGGAGATCGCTGTCGACCATGGTCGGCAGGATCGTCTGGGCGGCGTTGTCGCGAAGAACCTCGGCGAAGCCGAAGGCGAGTGCCGACCCATAGAGCGTGAGAAGGAGCGCGACTCGGTGATCCGGATTGGCTGCCGAGCCGGAGGCAAGCGATCCCGGCGCGGCGAGGTCCGAGCCGGCGGTTGCCACGATGGCGGCAACCGTGGCCGTGATGGCAAAGCGGAGCAGATCCATGGCGACGATCAGCTTCTTGCGATCCACCCGGTCGGTGATCACCCCGGCGGGGAGTGTGAAAACCAGCCAGGGAAGTCGGGATGCCACGCCGATCAGGGCGATCTGGATGGGGTCGCGGGTGACGGCCGACGCCAACCAGGGGTACGCAACGGTGCTGATACCGTCGCCGAAGTTCGACGTGACCGAGGCGGTCCAGAGCTTCCAGTAGCTCCGGCCGAGCCGCTTCACTCCCCGTCTCCTCTCACGACCGGCTTGGTCGTCGGGAAGATCCCCAACACCAGCCCGTACCGCGTGTCGCCGCCTCGCTCCTGGTCGACGAATTCGGTGACCAGCTCGGTGAACCGCTCGACCCACTCCTCGACTCGGTCGTCGGGGATCCGAACCTGCCGAAAGGTCGAGGCTGCCGGCTTGGTGCTCTCGGGATTCGCCTCGCGCCATTTCCGTTCCTCGGCGGCGGCTTCACTGATCATCGAACGCTGGAGCCCAGCGGCCTCGGTCTCAACGGAGCCGAGCATGAAGGTTCGAGCCGAACGTGCGTAGAAGCGCTCGTCGATCGCCCGTACCCGGCGGGTCCGCTCGACCACGACCAGCCCCGCCTCGAGGAGAACGCCGCAATGGTGGGCGATCGTGCTCTTGGGTCGTCCCAGTGCATCCGCCAGCTGTGTGACGGTGGCAGAACCGTCGGTGAGCAGGTCCAGGATCTCTGTCCTGGTCGGTTCGAGCATGATCCTGAGCTGGTCTGCGGAGAGGTCGAGGGTTGCCGGGACGAGTGTATGATCCATGAAGATGGAATGATCCATGATTGCGGATCATTTGTCAAGTGGCGTCGGCGATTGTCGGATGCGGCAACTACGGTCCACCCTGATGGAGATCCGACCCGCCACCACTTCCGACGCCCGCGAGATCGCTCAGGTCCATGTCGGGAGCTGGCAGGGCGCCTATGCCCATCTCATTCCGGCGAGCGATCTCGATCAACTCGACGTGAGCCAGTTCGAGAGCTGGCGGGCGAGACGCCTCCGGGCGATGGATCGAGCCAACTCCGAAACGCTGGTGGCCATCGACGACGACGGAATCGCCGGGTTCGTCGATGTCGGCCCGACGCGGGATGAGCACCTCGATTCGGCGCGCATCGGCGAGCTGTACGCGATATACCTCGATCCGTCGCGCTGGGACCGCGGGTACGGGCGGTCCCTGATCGTCGAGGCGGAGTCGACCATGCGGCGTCTTGGCTTCGAGTCGGCGATGCTCTGGGTTCTCGAAGAGAATGCTCGGGCGAGATCGTTCTACGAAGCTGCCGGTTGGCGCCCCGATGGCGGTCGGCAGCTCGAGAAGATCATCAACACCGAACTGTTCGAGGTCCGGTACGCCAAAGACCTCGATTGACGACGCCGGTGTATCGGATGTGCAACCACAGTGCACATCCGTGAATGCGGCCCTTGTGTCGACCTCATCGCACCCATAGGTTCCGGGATGGCACGAAGTCCCACGGACGAGGAGGAGGGTGGCGAGTGACCAGCGAAGAGCGTCTCGAGTACCTGGGCCAGATCGCTGCCTGGTATTACGAAGACGATCTCGACCAGGTCGACATCGGACGGCGGATCGGCAAATCCCGCTCGATGGTCTCCCGCTTGCTGCAGGAGGCCAGGGACGAAGGGCTCGTCCAGGTCCGCGTTCGATACCCGTTGCGTCGCGACACCATTCTCGAGAGCGAGCTCGTTGAGACGTTCGGGCTGGACAACGCCTGGGTGCTGGCCAGCGCCGAGGACCTCGACTATGACGCGATGCTCAGGAGACTCGGGAGACTGGCGTCACGCGCACTCGAGCGCAGACTCCACTCCCGGATGCGCGTGACGGTCGGTTGGGGTGCGTCACTGCATCATGTGACCCGGGCCATGCCCGAGATCCAGCTCGATGATGTGATGGTCTTGCAGGTCATGGGAACGGTCGGCGATGGTGACCCGGCGATCGACGGAGCCGATCTCGCTCGCCGTCTCGCCACACGGCTCAATGGTGACTTCCGGTCACTCTCCGCCCCGCTATTCGTCGACCGGGACGGGACTGCCCAGTCGCTGCTCAAGGACCGGACCATCGCCGCCACACTCGAGATGGCCAAGACCGCACAGGTGGCGATCACCGGAATCGGAAGCATCGACTCGAGCCTGTCTGGGCTGCGTCGCGCCGGATACTTCAGCGACTCCGAGCTCGAGGATCTTCGCCGAGTCGGCGTCGTCGGTGACCTCATGGGCTATCTGATGGACGAGGAGGGAACCGTTGTCGACATCCCACAGAACAGAAGGGTCGTGGCTATGCGCCCCGAGGACCTCACCGCCATCGACACCGTGATCGCCGTTGCTGGAGGGGCGCAAGGCGGCGGCGATCCTGGCAGCACTCCGTGCCAGATACATCGACGTTCTGGTCACGGATCGGCGGCTTCCGAAGCACTTCTCGCACTGAACCATACACCCAACGATCTCTCGGGAGTCACCTAGATGTTCGAACCAACCACCCTCGCGATCATCGGCGCTCTGGCCGGCGTCTGGGCGATCCAGGTCTTCCTCTCGACGATGCAGATGAGGCGCTTCCACAAGCGCTCGCAGCAGTTGAGGCGGCTCGGAGCCCACATGGCCGTCGGCCTGGCCGGAAACATGTACCGCCGCAAGGTCTACGCGGTTGTCGTCGTTGATGCGGCTGGCACGGTGGTGGCCGCCGAGTACCTGTCCGGATTCACCATCTTCGCCAACCTGCTTCCTGTCCCGTCGATGGAAGGCAGGGACGTCTGGGAGATCGGGCGGGGGACGCCGCCCCCGGACATCCCTGCCAAGACCTGGTCGGCGATCGATCACGCGGCCGGGTTTCTCCGCAAGAAGACCGACCCGGTACGGGCGGCAGCGGAGGAGCGCAATACGGAGGAGGTTGGATGACCTGAGCTTCAGTCGGGGGAGGAGGAGGCCGGAACAGGGATCCGGTGAGACGTTGTTGTTGTCGACGACAGGAGAATCATGTTCGATGTATTGGCCTCATGGGCCGAGGAATTCATAAGTTGGTTTCAGAGAGGAGCAGAGACCTTCAGTGGTCTGGTTGTCGGGATCATCCCGCTCCTGATCGTGCTGTTGACGGCAGTCAACGCATTGATCGCTCTCATCGGCCCCGAACGAGTGAACAAGTTCGGCGAGTGGGCGGGCCGCGAGGGCTTCGTATACACGCCGATCCGTTACCTCGTGTGGCCGGTCATCTCGGTATTCGTGCTCACGAACCCGATGGCATACACCAACGGATCGTTCCTACCCGAGAAATACAAGCCGGGGTTCTACGACTCGGCAGTCTCATTCGTTCACCCCCCACTCGGGATATTCCCGCACGTCAACCCAGGAGAGTTCTTCGTCTGGGGCGGCATCCTCGCCGGGATCACCGAATTGGGTCTCGACGAATCGGCGCTCGCGGTCCGGTATCTGATCACGGGCTTCATCGTGATCTACATCCGGGGCGTCGTGACCGAGCGGATCACCGCCATCATGTGGAATCGCGATTCCGACACGGTCGCGGCCTGAGGCGGAGGGAGAACGTATGAATCAGTTCATCACACGAATCGGGAAGAGCGTCGGCCACATCGTTGGCATCCTGTACCAGGCAGGTCGCGATGCCATCGACATGGTCATCAAGAACGTCCTTCCGTTCATTGCATTCATCGCCTTCATCATCGGGCTGATCCTGGAGACGGGTATTGGCGAAGCCTTCGCCGACGCGCTCTCCGGTCTTGCCAGCAGCCTCCCAGGGTTGCTCCTCATGTCGGTCATCATCGGTCTTCCGGTGTTGTCTCCCTTGTTGGGCCCTGGTGCGGTCATCGCCCAGGTGATCGGTGTGCTACTGGGAACCGAGATCGGCGCAGGCGATCTCGATCCGGCGTTGGCGCTGCCCGCTCTGTGGGCGATCAACCCCCAGGTCGGCTGCGACTTCATCCCGGTCGGTTTGGCACTCGGAGATGCAGAGCCTGAGACTGTGGAGGTGGGTGTGCCCGCGGTTCTGTTCAGCCGCATGATCACCGGTCCGTTGGCCGTTGTGATTGGATGGTTGTTCAGCTTCGGGCTGTACAGCTAGACCAGAGAGGAAGGTGAGGACGGCGATGGCGCTGTTCGACAGGTTCAAGAAGAAGACCGAAGACCTGGCAGACCAGGTCGAGGAACTGGCCGACACGTCGACCTCCGATGCCGAGGAGATGGCAGCGGACGTGGTCGAGGAAACCTCGGAGGTCGTCGACGACCTCCGGGACGATGCTTCCGAGTCAGAGTCCGAGGCAACCTCGGACGCGGCACCGGTGGCGTCCGGCGAGTACCGCAAGGTCCACATCGCCAAGGGCATGAAGGGATGGGGCGTCGGCTTCGACGTCAAGCCCGAGCCCGGAAAGGACCTGATCTACTCGGTCACGGGTGGCGGGATTCATCCCGTGGCCCAGCGCATCGCCGACCTCACCGGAGGCAGGACATTCGATGGGTTCAAGTCGAAGGCCAACTTCGACGAGATCGCCGTGGCGGTCATCGACTGTGGCGGGACCGCCCGCATCGGCGTGTATCCGATGAAGGGGGTCCTGACGGTCGACGTCCACGGAGCCAGCCCATCGGGGCCGTTGATGCGGTTCATCAACGAGGAGAACTTCGTGTCCGGGGTGACCGTCGACGACATCACGGTGGTGGGAGAATGAGTGGGGACGGGAGGTCGCAGCGCGACCTCCCGTCGCGCCCCTCATGACGGTCATCTATCAGACCGAGGTCACGTCGGTCGGCCCGATGGCCATCGAATTCGCGGCAGAGGGCATCCTCGTCCTCTTCGGAAGCAACGCTCCCGAAGAGCTCCACGAGTTCGCCATCATTCACGAGCATTCACCGAACGCGCGTGACGTTGCCCCTGGCGACGTCGTCGAGATCGGTGGCGCCTCCTTCGAGGTGACCGGAGTCGGTGAGGTCGCAAACGAGAACCTCAGGAACCTCGGCCACATCGTCGTCAAGTTCAATGGATTGGCCGAGACGGAGCTTCCGGGAGAGGTGAGTGTCACCCCGGGAGTGATCCCCGACATAGGACCAGGGACACTCTTCAGGATTCTTTCAAAGGACTGATCATGCTGTTGCCAGAACTCAAGGAACTCGATGCCGCCGGACTCAACATCGACGTCGGCCTGGTGGGCGCTGGCCAGATGGGAGAGGGCCTGGTCGCCCAGATGGAGTTGATGTACGGGATGCGGGCCGCAGCCGTCGCCGACGTCCGCCCCGGTCGAGCGAAGGAAGTGCTGCTCGGTGCCGGGGTCGACGTGTCCGACATCGTCGAGACCGACGACACCGATCGTGCTGCTGAAGCCATCGCGGACGGCAAGCGAGTTGCGTCGGTCAATGCGGCCGTGACCTGGACCGAGCCAGTGGACGTGACGGTCGAGGCCACCGGGGTCCCTGAGGTCGGCGCCCGGGTGGCCTACGACGCGATCCTCGCCCGGCGCCACGTGTTGCAGATGAATGTCGAGACCGATGCGACGGTTGGATACGTCCTTCGCCGCATGGCGAACGCGGCGGGGGTGGTCTACACGCTCACCTCGGGTGACGAGCCCGGAGCGACGATGGAGTTGTACGATTTCGCCGCCAGTCTCGGGTTCGAGGTGATCTGTGCCGGAAAGGGAAAGAACAACCCGCTCGATCGGACGGCCACACCCGACACCGTGGCCGATCGTGCGGCCCAACAGAACATGAATCCCAAGATGCTCGCCTCCTTCGTGGACGGCACCAAGACCATGGTGGAGATGACCTCGCTTGCCAATGCCACCGGCTTCGTGCCCGACGTGCGGGGGATGCACGGGCCCGAGGTGACTCCCAAGACCATTGCCGACGTCTATTCGCCGGTTGCCAATGGGGGCGTCCTGGAATCCACGGGCGTGGTGGAGTACGGGCGGGGGATCGCTCCCGGCGTGTTCGTTGTCTTCACAACGGATCAACCGAAGCTGGTTCGCGATCTCAAGTATCTGTCGATGGGAGATGGCCCCTACTGGGCGCTGTACCGCCCGTATCACCTCACATCGCTCGAGACCCCGATCTCGATTGCGAGGGCGGTACTCAAGGGCGAGACCACCGTCGCCACCGACACGCCTCCCACCGCCGAGACCATCACCGTGGCCAAGCGCGACCTCTCCGAGGGTGAGACGATCGACGCGCTCGGCGGATTCACGGTGTTCGGCATGATCGAGAGCGCCGCCGTTTCTCGAGAGAACGGGTTCCTGCCGCTCGGGCTCGCGCCCGGAGCTGTGCTCACGCGGTCGGTTCCTCAGGGCGAACCGCTCACCTACGCCGATGTCGAACTCGACGAGTCTTCGATCATCCTGCATCTCAGACGCCTTCAAGATCTCGATGTCGCGTGACCTCGAGAGGTGATTCCGGCGGTGTTCTGTCACGGCTCATGCAGCGGTCGGTGGACCGGGCGATGGAGATGCAGCCCAGGCGGACCGGGCGGGTCAGAGATGACCTGTTGTATGCCGCTCCAGGCAGTCGTGAGGTCGTTGCCGGGATCGCCGAACGCCGGTCGCCGTTTGGTCGATGGTCGGCTGGCGCCACGAACGTTGGGAGCGATCGCTGTCCGGCGGAACGATGCGACGGTGACCGTCACCGAACCCGGCTGTCGATCTCGGGGTGATCGACAATCGGATGCTCGAGACCGTGTCGTTCGACGTTGGCGGCTGGTGGTCCGGGCCGCTGGCCCACGGACAGGCTGCGATTCGGTGCTGGCCGCCGGGACTGATCTCGATCGGAGGCGTTTTCGATCCGGTCCGGTCGTTGGCCGAGCACATACCCCAGATCGTCGACAAACCCAGCGCCAACGCGATTGTGTTGTCGGATGACGGCTCGTGTGTGTCGATCGCCGACACGATCGACCGAGCGATCGTGGCGGTCGAAGTCGCCGAGCATGCAGCACTGATGGAATCGAGGAGGAGACCATGAAGCAAGCGACGATCACCGTGACGAACGAGGTAGGGCTCCATGCTCGCCCCGCAGCCACATTCGTCAAGAAGGCCGCCGGCTTCGAGAGCGACATCACCATCACCAACCTGACCAGATCGAGCGATCCGGTCAATGCCAAGTCCGTGGTATCTGTCTTCAAGGCGGCCGTTGCTCAGAACCACGAGATACAGCTTTCGGCAGACGGACCGGACGAGGATGAGGCGATCGCTGCGCTCGTGGAGCTCATCGAGTCCTTGTCCGAATGAGAGGGATCACCGGGATCGCAGCGAGCGGCGGCGTCGCCGTCGGGCCGATCCACCTGCATCGGCCGACGGAAATCGACCCGGCAGCGAGACCCGTCCAAGCGGTCGACCAGGAGCTCTCAGATCTCGAGGCAGCGATTGCCGACGTCGATGAGCGCCTCGCGGATCTCGAAGAATCGACCCTCGGGGCGGCCGGGGAGGATGCCGCGGAGATCTTCGGTGTCCACCGCATGTTTCTGGCCGACCCGTCGTTCGTCGATCCGATCAAGGACCGGATCGAGTCAGGTCTTGGAGTGGCAGTGGCGATCTCGCAAGGCGCCGAGCAACTCGCGTCGGAGTTCGAGGCCATCGGCGATGACTATTTCTCGCAACGGGCAACCGACATTCGGGACATCGGCACACAACTTCTCAAATCGGTGATGGGTGTGAGCGGATCGACCTTGTCCGGTCTGACACGGCCCGTCGTCATCGTCGCCCACGATCTGACTCCTTCCGACACGGCTTCGATCCCGGCCGGGATGGTGGTTGGGTTCATCACGTCGGTGGGCTCGGCCACGTCGCACACGGCGATCCTGGCCAGGGCGATGGGAGTTCCGGCGGTCGTTGGGGTCGGCCAGGAGGCCGACCTGACCCAGGGGCAGACGGCGATCGTCGACGGCGACGAAGGCCTCATCATCGTGAACCCGGATGCGGAGACGCTTCTCGACGCGAACGATCGAGCAGAACAGCACCGGACGCTGATGGATGCGGCGTCCCGGTCGGCGAACGAGCCGGCTGTGACGATCGATGGGCATGGCGTCGAGGTGGTGGCGAACGTCGGCAGCGCCGCCGACGCCGCTCGCGTCTGTCGAGTCCGGGGCCGAGGGCATTGGCCTGCTGCGGACGGAGTTCCTCTTTCTCGACCGGCCGACACTGCCCGACGAGGCTGCTCAGGAGGCCGACTACCGCGAGATCTTCAGTCACTTCCCCGATCAACCCGTCATCGTCAGGACGCTCGACGTCGGCGGCGACAAGGAGCTGCCGTCGATCGTGATCGACCCCGAGCTGAACCCGTTCCTCGGAAAGCGAGGCATACGCCTGACGATGGCCGAGACCCACCTCTTCGACACCCAGATCCGCGCCGTTCTGCGGGCGGCAGCAGGTCGATCAGTTCACATCATGTTCCCGATGGTCGGATCGGTGGACGAGGTGGTGGCGGTTCGTTTGCAGATCGATCACCTCATCGATGTCCTCGACACTGAGGGAATCGCGCGGTCTGACGACATCGAGATCGGCATCATGATCGAAGTGCCATCAGCCGCCCTGATGGCAGACGTGCTCGTCGATCATGTCGACTTCTTCTCGATCGGCACCAACGATCTGACCCAGTACGTTCTGGCGGTGGATCGGACCAATCCCGCGGTCGCCCACATGGCTGACGCGCTTCACCCGGCAGTGTTGCGCATGATCCGCAGCGTGGTGGAGGCCGCCCACGCCAAAGGCCGATGGGTCGGGGTGTGTGGCGAACTGGCCGGCGATGTCAACGCAACCGAGATCCTGGTCGGCCTGGGCGTCGATGAACTCTCCATGAGCCCTCCGTCGATCCCGCTGGTCAAGCAGCGGATCCGCCAGATCTCCCGGTCTGCTGGCGCGCGAATTCGCTCAGTCGTGTCTCCTCATGGCGGGGCCGACAGAGGTCCGCACCGCGCTCACCGGCCGGTGACGTCTTCTCAGGTACCGCCGAGTGACCGTATGAATGTGTCGAGGTAGCGGGCCCCGTCAGCCCCGTCAGCCACCCGGTGGTCCACGGTCAATCCGACCTCCGCCGAGAGCGTGGCGCGGAGGGAGCCGTCGGCGGCAGCAGTTGGCCGGTGACGGATCGTCCCGATCGACAGGATCAACGGTTGCGGAGGGAACAGCAAGGCGTTGAAGCGATCGACGCCGAGACCGCCGAGATTGGACAGCGTGATCGATGCCTGGCCCATGTCGTCGGGCCGGATCTTGCCGGTGCGCGTCCGGTCGATGAGGCTGCGCACCGCCATGTCCGCGTCATCGAGGGGGAGGAGGTCCGGGTCTCCGATCGATGTGACCACCAGGCCCGATCCGGGTCGATCAACCGCGAGGCCGATCCTCAGCTGATCGAACGGCACCGACGATGCGGATTCATCGTCCCAGTGGGCGTTGAGTTCGGCGTGCTCTCTCAGCGATGCGGCGAGAGCTCTGACGAGGACTGTCGTCCAGCTGCTCCCGCCCCGTGATCCGGCAACCGCTTCGACGTTCACCGTGCGGTAGAGCGTGAACTGGGGGATACTCGCCGATCGGTTCATCACAACTGCGGTGGCACGCCTGATGGCTGCCCGCTTCGGATCGGGCGTCGCGAGCTCTGCCGGTTCCGCTCCGTCTGCGTCGGCCCCAGCCGGCGCTCTGGTCGGTGTTGGCGCCGGTTTGTTCCCGGCTGATGCTGTCTGGTTCGAATGGGCGGCGACATCGGCGGGCGTCACTTGCCCCCGGCGGCCGGTGGGAGTGACCCGGGAGAGGTCGATTCCGCGTTCGCGAGCCATCTTTCGGGCAGGCGGGCTGGCTGGAACGATCCTGGTGGCGGCAGTCGGCTCGTCCGGTTGGTCAGCGATCGCCGGGGCAGGCTCGTCTCGAGCTTCCACGACCGGTTCGCTCCCGGTGTCGAATGTCATCCCGCCTAGTAGATCATCCGCGTCGGTCTCGACCGTCGCCAGGTGGCCACCGAGGGGGACTTCTTCGCCGGCCGATGCGATCAGTTCGACGACGGTTCCGGAGAACGGGGCTTCGAGGTCCATGTCGACCTTGTCTGTCGAAACGGAGGCAATCGCCTGTCCCTCCCTGATCTCATCACCGGGTTGGATCGACCACTCGAGCAGTACCGCAGACTCCATGGTCGCGGAGAGCGCCGGCAGTCGGATCTCGCGTTCGCTCATGCGTTGAGCAACTCCTTCGCGGCGCGTTCGACGTCATCGCTCTGGGGGATCACCGCCGCCTCGAGCTTCTTGGCGTACGGCATCGGGATCGGCAAACCACAAACACGCGAGATCGGCGCAAGCAGGTAGTCGAGTGCATCGCTCTCGACCACTCCCGCCGCGACCTCTGCCCCGACGCCGACGGCGGCGGGCGCCTCATGGGTGATGAGGAGCCGCCCCGTTCGCTTGACTGATGCTCGGACCGTTGCGATGTCGAGAGGGCGCAGCGTGCGGAGATCGACGACCTCGGCGGAGATCCCGGACTGTTCGAGTGACGTCGCCGCTTCGAGCGATCGCGAGGTCATGATCGAGTAGGAAACGATGGTGAGATCGTCACCCTCTCGGACGATGGCGGCCTCGCCGATCGTGGCCGGCGTGTCGGCGATTGCACTCCGCACGTCGACCTGTCCTTCGTCCTTGTAGAGGAGTTTGTGCTCGAACACCATGACCGGGTTGGGGTCCAGGACTGCGGCGAGCAGCAGGTCATGGGCGTCCTGACCGGTTGCCGGTGCGACGACCTTCAGCCCGGGGATGTGGGCAAACCAGGCTTCGAGGCTCTGCGAGTGCTGAGCGGCCGCTCCGGTCCCCCCGCCACCCGGAAGACGGATGACCAAGGGCACTTCGACATTGCCGCCATACATGAAGTGGAGCTTGGCGGCCTGGTTGACAATCGGATCCATGGCGTTGACGACGAAATCCGAGAACTGCATCTCCACCACAGGTCGCATCCCGGTGATCGACGCGCCGACCGCCAGGCCGGCGATCACTTCCTCGGAGATCGGCGTGTCGCGCACCCGGGCGTCGCCGAATTCGTCGAGCAAGCCTTCGGTGACGCCAAACGCTCCCCCATAGATTCCGATGTCCTCACCGGCGAGGAATACGCGTTCGTCTTCCCGAAGCAGGAGTCGGAGTGCATGGTTGACAGCCTGGGCGTATCTCATCATCTCAGGCATATGCGGCGCCCTCCAGATCGGCGGGGTCGGCATCGGGGGCGCGGTACGCCTCCTCGACAGCTCCTCTGATGGTGTCCCGGGCGGAGGATCTGGCCTGCTCGACTGCGCTCTCATCGAGACGTCCCTCAGAAAGGGTGCGTCCGATGAAGCGCTCGATCGGATCGCGATGGTCACGCCAGTCGTCGATCTCCTCCTGTGATCGGTAGAGGTTCCTATCGGACTTCGAGTGACCGCGGTAGCGGTAGGTGACGCACTCGAGCAACGCCGGGCCAGCTCCGGATCGCGCCCGGTCGACATGCTCGAGCGCTTGTGCGTAGACGTCCTCGACGTCGTTCCCGTCGGCGGTCGTTCCCGGAATCCCGTAGGCGTCGGCGCGGCGCGCCACCGAGCCGCCGGCGGTTGATCGGTCTTGCGACATGGACATGCCGTACTGGTTGTTCTCGCACACGAAGAGGACCGGCAGCGACCACACAGACGCCAGATTCAGTGACTCGTGGAATGCCCCTTCGTTGGCGGCACCATCTCCGAAGAAACACACGACGATCCTTTCGGTTCGTTGCATCTGCTGGGTCAGGGCCGCACCGGCGGCGATGGTCATCGATCCTGCCACGATTCCGTTGGCCCCGAGGTTCCCATGCTCGACGTCGGCGATGTGCATTGACCCGCCTCGGCCCCGGCAATAGCCGGTGTCCTTCATCAACAACTCGGCCATCATGGATGCGGGATCCGCCCCGTGGGCGAGGGTGTGGCCGTGTCCCCGGTGGGTGGATGTGATGAAGTCGCCCTCGTCGAGAGCGGCGCACACCCCCTCGGCGACGGCCTCCTGGCCGATCGAGAGGTGCATCGTTCCGTGGAGGAGGCCCCGCGAGAACAGTTCTTCGACCGCCTCCTCGAACCTGCGGATCTCCAGCATGGACTGGAGGCTGTCGATCGGGCGTTCGGTCGGGTTTCTTCGACTCATTCCTCAGACCATACGGTCCTTTGGGGTGAGAGCGCAGGTGCTGAATTGACACATGTGAATAGCTGACGCACACGTGTGCAAATGTCAGGGAGTTTTCCAGTGTCCCTTCTCCCAGTCCTGGGCATATCCCTCGGCTTCGAAGAAGTCCTCGACAAAGGTCACCTTGATGTTGTGCGGGTCGCCGGGAACGACGGAGACCGACAGATCGGAGTAGCGCTCGATCGTCTCGGCAGTGTCGACTCCGTGATACCCGGTCGCGCCCGCTCGGCGATACGCCTCGAGGAGCGGTGTCGCCCGGAACGCCTGCGGGGTTTGCACCCGTCGCAAGGTCTCGGGCTCCAGCAGCGAGGCCGTCTCGCCTTCGACCCGGAAGAGTGGCTCCTCGACAGTGAGGCCCGGGATGGCACCGCCCGTGCGCCGAGCCGCCTCGATCACCGTGTCGAGCAGATCGAGGGTCATGAACGGTCGTGCACCATCGTGGATGGCCACGATCTCGATGTCGCCGGCGTCGATCGCATCGCTCAGGGCGGTGAGCCCGGCGTACTCGCTCTCATGTCGGCTGGGACCGCCGGCCACGACGTCGGTCAGCTTGGCGGGCATCGTCTCGCCAATCAGCATCTCGGCGTGCGGACCGATCCTCGTCCCGGACGACCAGCACGATGCGGTCGATCTTGGGGGAGCGGTCCATCGTCTCGAGACAGAACTCGAGCATCTCCCGTTCCCCGATCGGGAGATACACCTTGTTGATCTCCTTCTGCACGCGGGATCCGCTCCCGCCGGCGAGGATGATCGCAGCAACGTCTTCGGCCATCGAGGTTGGAAGGTAGCCGCGTGGCGATAGGTGGGCGCATCCGGGTAACCTGACGAAGGTCACAACCGGAGATTCCACCTGCTCAGTCCCCATCTGCTTCGCCCGTTCAGCGCCCAACAGCTGAATCTGACCCCGCGATCGGAGAACGTCATGGTTCTCGCCGCGCTCGGCGGGCGCTATCTCGGTCCATCGCTCCAGGTCCATGCGCCAACGCTGCTCTCCAGAGTGAGTTCGACCGTGTCACGCACCGACATCGTCGTCTTCATCGATGACCCGCTCCCGGATCACGCAACCATCGCCGTGGTCGAGGCAATGCTGGACGAACTCGGAGACGAGTCTGCCCTCGTCAGGTCCGTTGCTGCCACCGAGGCAGTGAAACGGCTGTCGGCTATGGCTGTCGTCGCAGAGGGCATCGAGCGCTCATCGCTCTTCTCGCCAAAGCCCCCGGAGATCATCCGGACGCCGGCCCTCATCGAGGCGTCGAGCCACCTCGCCGACGAGGCGTGGGTGTGCCCATCTGCGTTGATCGCCCGACTCGGGGCGACCGTCAGGGTGTTCGACGAAGGGCTGCTCCAGACGTCACACTGACGTCAGTTCCGGCGGCTCTTGATGGCCCACACCGTGGCTGCCGCGGCCAGGCCCCCGGCAACTGCGGCTCCACTGATCACCGGGACCGGCTTGGGAACCGTCGCCAGTCGGGTTCGGATGGTGACAGGGCGTTTGAACTCCATGATCTGCCAGTCGTTCTGCTCGGCGAGCTCGCGGAGCTCCTTGTCGGGGTTGACGGCGACGGGATGGCCCACGATCTCGAGCATCGGGGCATCGGTCGCTGAATCGGAGTAGGCATAGCTGGCAGAGAGGTCGATCCCCTCCGAGGCCGCAAGCTCCTTCATGGCCTCTGCCTTTCCGGGCCCGTACGCGTAGAACTCGAGTTCCCCCGTGAAACGCCCCTCGTCGTCCAGCTCCGACCGCGTTCCGATCATGCGGTCGACACCCAGATACTTGCCCAGCGGCTCGACCACCTCGATCGGGCTCGACGAGATGACCACGACCTCGCGTCCGGCGCGGTGGTGCTCGTCGATGATGGCGAGTGCCTCGGCGAACACCAGGGGAGAGACCACCTCGTCCACCGTCTCTTCGACCAGGTGGGAGATCTGGGTGCGATCCCAGCCTTTCGTCAGGGCTGTCATCTCCTCCCTGATCTTCTCGAGCTGGTCGTGGTCGGCACCGAACATCTGGTAATAGATCTGGGCGATTCCGGCCTTGAGCAGGGCCCGCTTGCTGAGGAAACCCGCCTTCGACAACGGTCCGGCGAATGCCAGCGTCGAAGACTTGGCGATGATCGTCTTGTCGAGGTCGAAAAATGCGGCAGCTCGCATGCTGATCACTATACGACCGACCGGGATTCATCCATCTGCATCACCTGACACGTCAGATCGGCCTCTCCACTTTGTCAAGGGGTTCCCGGACCGATCCGGCTCGGATACGTTCGCCAGCGTGAAACGATCAACACCGTTGCATCGAGTGTTGGCGACATGGTCGCCCGATCCCGTGCTTCATCACATCGCACCGCTCGGGATCGCGGCAAGCATCGGCTCGTGTCTGGTCATCGACCTCGATGCCTCGGCCCCACCGATCGGTCGCCGCACGCTCCGCGACGTCATCGACTCCGGGGTCACAGCAGCCGATCTCGAGACTGGCACCGGCGTGGCAGTCGTCGGGAACGGCGGGGTCACACCGGCGGAGGCCTGCCACCGTCGCCGAAGAACTCGGCCGGGCGTGGAACCGCGTTGTGTTCCGCTCCGGCGCCGACCCGGTCGATGTCCCCGTCGTGCCCATTCACCCTCTGCTACCCGGTCCCTTTCGCCCCCCGACCGAGCAGTGCGTCGTCCAGTCGGCCTTGCCTGGCCGAGCTCGCGGTGTCGCCTCGGTGACGCTTCCCCCACTGCGGCGCAGCCAGATCCTTGCGATGCTCGACGGGAAGATCGAGCCGCGATGGCGGTGGGTTCGGGCGTGTCGACTGGTCTGGGGCGTCCCATGGGAGTGACCCACCGGCTCGCCGCTGCCGTCGTGTCATCGGGGGTCTCATTCGACAGGAGGAATGTCCGGGCGGTGATCGCGTCCGTGGCCGAGACCGAAGCTCCGCTCGCCGGCCCCGAGGACCTCCAGGGAGTCGTGGATCTCCTCACCGGGCTCGGCCCGGTCGAGCCGATCCTCCGGGATCGGAACGTCACCGATGTCTTCGTCAACGGGCCGAACGAGATCTGGGTGGATCGCGGAGCGGGCCTCGAGCGAGCCGCGGCGTGCTTTCCAGACGAGGAGTCGATCGTCGCTTCCGTCGAGCGGGTCATCACCCCGCTGGGGCTGCGCCTCGATCGTGGCTCCCCGATCGTCGATGCGCGGCTCGCCGACGGGAGTCGCCTCCACGCCGTGGTCCCGCCTGCCTCCCCGGATGGCCCCCGGGTCGCCATCCGCCGCTTCACCCAGGCAGTGCCGACCTTCGAAGCACTCGAAGAGTCGGGCGTCGCCACCGCATCGCAGATCGCCGAGATACGCCGGATGGTCACAGACCGGTCGAGTTTCCTGGTCTCGGGAGGCACCGGCGCGGGGAAGACCACCCTCCTCAATCTCATCGGCTCTCTGTTCGAAGGCGAACGGGTCGTGGTCATCGAGGACGCCGCGGAGCTGCAGCTTCCCGGTCATGTGGTCCGACTCGAGGCACAACCCGCCAACGCTGAAGGTCGGGGTGCTGTGTCGATGTCGGATCTCGTGCGGGCCTCGCTCCGGCTCCGACCGGACCGCATCGTGATCGGAGAGGTTCGCGGCAACGAGGCGCTCGATCTGGTTGGAGCCCTCAACACCGGTCACGAGGGGAGTCTTTCCACCATCCACGCCAACGGCCCTCGGGAGGCGTTGTGGCGGCTGGAGATGCTCGCATCGCGGGCAGCCGGTTCGTTCGGATCGGAGCTGATCCGACGACAGATCGAGCACTCGATTCTCCATGCCGTTCATGTGCAGCGGACCGGTTCGAGCCGTCGGATCACCCACGTCGGAAGGATCTCGGAGTGAGGGTGTGCGCGTTGGCGCTGCTCGCGGCTCTGGATGCGCCTCGTCTGCATCGGATGATCCTCTTTGGGGCGCTCGCCTGGCCTGTTCCGACGGCGTTGGCGCTGCTGATCGTCGTCGCGAGAGCATCCTTCATCGAGGCCCGCCTGCTGCCGGTTGATCCGAGCGTTGGCATGGTGATCTCGGTCGCAGGGGAACTTCGATCCGGTGCCCCGCTTCGCTCGGTGCTGGCTTCAGGCGGCCTCGGCCCGCAGGTCGCCGCCACGGCGCGGGCGGGTCGATCGTTCGCGACCATCCCGGATGACGCCTTCGAGGTCTTTGGCGCGGACGCGCACCTGGTTGCGGCCACCGTTGATCTCTCGGTTCGTGATGGAGGGCCGGCGGCGGACATGTTCGAATCTCTCGGAGCGGTGATGCTCGACTCAGAGCGCACGAGACGGGAGCGGCGTGCTGCAATGGCGCCGGCGGTCCTTCAGGCGCTTGTGCTGGCGGGCATTCCGACGATCGTCCTGGCACAGATGGCCGTGTCGGGATCGCTCATCGCCATCGTCGCCGGAGGTGGTGCCCCCGCAATCGCAGTGCTGATCGGAGTCGCGGCGACGCTGGGAGGCGTCCTCGCCATCACCGTGATGATCGTGAAGGGAGTCAGGTGACTCCTGTCTGGGTCATGGTGGCGTTCGTCGTCGCACGCGGGTGGCTCTCGGCGCTCGGACGCTTGGGGAGGCGAGCCACGCCGTCTCCGGCCGACCCGCTCGACGTCGCTCAGTTGTTGATCGTCTGTCTCTCCGCCGGTCGCCCGCTCGGCAACGCACTCGAGACGGTGCGTGATCGACTCGGCAGCGAGCGCGTCAGAGATGTCGACGACATCATCGGCAGGTCGAGGCTGATCGGGCTCGGTCGAGCGCTCGCCGAGACCCGCGGCCCTCTGTCGGACCTCGCCGGCCGGCTTGCCAGATCGCACCTCACCGGAGCCCCGGCCATCTCGACGGTCGCGGCGTACGTCACATCAGTTCACGACGCCCGCCGCTCCCGAGCCGTCGAGGAAGCCCGCACGCTCGGCGTCCGGCTGATCTTCCCGGTGTCTCTGCTCCTGTTGCCGGGCTTCGTTGCCATCGTCATCGGGCCCTACGTGTTCGACCAATTCGGCTCGTTGTTCGGCAGTGCCCTCCCGTGATCACCACTTCCCCCCGCCGTGGCCGGACGCCACGATCAGAAAGGAGCGTCGATGACGCAGAAATGCACCGAGAAAGCAACAGGAGAACGTGGGCAGGGGACCATCGAGTACGTGCTGGTGATGTTGGCGGTGGTGGCCGTCGCCGTGGTCCTCGTCTCCTGGGCCAAGTCGGGTGAGGGAAAGGATCTGCTCGGTGGGTTGTTCAGCGATGTGGTCGGCTGGGTCGTCGGGGCGGCGAAGAAGTTCCGTCTGTGACCGAGCGAGGCTCCCTGTCCGTGGAGGCGGGCCTGGTGCTTCCAATCGTGCTCGTGGTCGTGCTGGCAGTCTTCGAACTGGTGGCACTCGCCACCACCAGGCTCGAACTGACCGCAGCTGCCCGGGAGGGTGCTCGAGTTGCCGCCACGCTTCCGGATCCAAACCGGGCGATCGAGGCGGTCCGCGAAGCACTCGGCGAGCCACTCGGCGGTCACGTGCGGGTCACAGTCGTGCGACCCGCCGTGGTCGGGAGGTTGGCGTCGGTCGAGGTTCGGCTCGATCGTCCGCTCCGGACCCCGTTTCTCGACGCGATGAGCGTCCCTCTCGCGGCTCGCGCCGTCATGCGGATCGAACGGTGAACAACCAACAGGGAGCAGTCGCCGTCTTCGCGGCCATCGGCCTCGGTCTGGTCGTCTGGCTCGGCCTGTCGACCGTGGAGCTCGCCGTGGCGGTCGGGCACCGGGTGACGCTGCAGACGGCGGCCGACGCTGCTGCCCTGGCGGCGGTTGGTGCGTCTGTGAGTGGAGGTGATGCGGTCGTGGCGGCCTCGACGGTGGCTCGCGAGAACGGCGCCCACCTCGTGGCATGTGACTGTCCGCGATTCACGGGAACGGGATTCGTCGCTGCGGTGCGCGCCGAGGCGCTCGTGAGGCTTCCGTTCGTCGGCTCGCGAGTGATCGAGGCGACCGCCACCGCCGAATATGTCGTCGAGGTCGGTCGTACCCTCTGCGTAGGCTTCCGGTATGGCGAGCAAGAAGGCGAACACCCGAGCCATCGCACTGCTCGAGAAGCGAAACATCGAGCACCGAGTTCACGAGTATCGACTCGAGGTCGAGGCCAACACCTACGGAGAGGCGGTTGCCCTCCAACTCGGCGTCGACCCCGCCAGGCTGTTCAAGACGTTGATCGCCGTCGTCGATGGAGACCCGGTGATGGCGATCGTCCCCGTCGACGGGCGTTTGTCGCTCAAGTCGCTGGCTCGGGCGGCCGGAGGCAAGCGCGCCGACCTCGCGGATCCATCGGATGCCGAACGGTGGACCGGATATGTGACCGGCGGCATCAGCCCGCTCGGGCAGCGGAAGCGGCTACCGGCCTTCGTCGACGAGAGCGCGATGGGGTTCGGGACGATCTTCGCAAGCGCTGGACAGCGGGGGCTCCAGATGGAGATCGCTCCGGTGGACCTCGTTCGCCTCGTGGGGGCCGACATGGCGCCCCTGGCAGATTCCTGACCCAGTCGCTGGTCCTCTGAATGAAGAAGGGGCGGCCCGGCGGGCCGCCCCTTCTGGCTTGGCTTTGTTCGTCAGATCAGAGATCGCCCTCTGCGTCGCCGCAGACGGTCTCGGTGATCAGTCGGCACACGGTGTACGGATCCATGTTGGCGTTGGGCCGACGGTCCTCGATGTAGCCCATGCCGGCCTTGGCGACCTGCCACGGGATGCGCACCGAGGCGCCGCGATCGGACACGCCGTAGCTGTAGTGGGTCCACGGGGCGGTCTCGTGCAGGCCCGTCAGACGGTGCTCGATGTCGGCTCCGTAGTTCTCGACGTGGAGGTCGTGCCGCTTTCCGAGTGCTTCGGCGGCTGCGACGATCGGGTCGTACGACTCGCGCATCTGCTTCGTCGAGAAGTTCGTGTGTGCTCCGGCGCCATTCCAGTCACCCTTCACCGGCTTCGGATCGAGGGTGGCGGCGACGTCGAATTCCTCCGCCGTGCGGTACAGCAGGTAGCGAGCCAGCCACATCTGGTCGGAGACCTCGACAGGTCCGAGTGGGCCGATCTGGAACTCCCATTGCCCGATCATGACCTCGGCATTGATGCCGGAGATACTGAGACCTGCCTTGATGCAGTTGTCGAGGTGGGCCTCGACGATCTCGCGTCCAAAGATCTCGTCGGACCCGATGCCGCAGTAGTAGCCGCCCTGCGGAGCCGGATACCCGAACTGTGGGAACCCGAAGGGACGCCCCTCTTTGAAGAAGGTGTATTCCTGCTCGATGCCGAACCACGACTCGTAGGAGGCGTACTTTTCGGCAACGGCGACGCACTCTGCCCGGGCATTGCTCGGGTGTGGTTCGAGGTCGACGGTCTGCACCTCACACAGAACGAGGATGTTGTCGCCGCCGCGAATGGGGTCGGGGACGATCTTCACCGGGTTCAGGACGCAGTCGGAGGCGCTTCCCGGGGCCTGATTCGTGGAAGATCCATCGAATCCCCAGACGGGTGGCTCGTCTCCGTTCTGTATGACCATGGTCTTGGCTCGAAGCTTTTGTGTCGGCTGGGTGCCGTCGATCCAGATGTATTCAGCTCGGATAGTCACATTTCTCCTCGTGTCGATGTGATCTGCCAGTGATGGTGTAGGCCTCGCGAACGGTGACAGAAATGGGTTTCGCCTGAATCAATGAAATGTGAACAGCGTGTTTCGGGCCTCTGCCGTGGTCCGATCTATTCCTCCTCGAGCGGGTCTCGTATGTCGATCCCCAACTCACGAGCGAGTTGGGCAACGGTGCGTTCGAGTCGGTCCACCCGCTCCTCCAACTCGCTGCGAGAGTGCCGCGCCGTTACGACCGGCTGGGTCGATGCGCTCGCCATCGGGTGGTCGACGAGGAGTGTTTGAAAGCGCGGTCTCGCGCTGACCCGAGACTCTGGCACTCTCGACCACGAGCTGTTCGTCCCGGCTCATCAGGTCGTGCACCCGTTCCTCGACGTGGCCGATGTCGGTGAAACTGATGTACCGCTCGGTTCGGGTCTTGAGCTCAGCGATCGTCTGCGGGCCACGGAGGAGCATGATCGCCAGGATGGCTAGCTGTTCATCGTCGACATCGAGGATGTCGAGGCCCTTGTGGACGTACTTGAGCGTGCGGCTTCCGCTTGCCCGTGTGAACCGGGTCAGTCCGAGGTCGTTCAGTTCCTCCAGAATCCGTTCGACGTCTGCGTCGTCGAACGCGGTCACCGGTTCCCGATTGTTCTTCTGATTGCACGCTGACACGAGCGCATTGACCGTCATGGGGTAGTAGTCGGGCGTCGTCATCTGCTTCTCGATGAGCGAGCCGAGCACCCTGGCTTGTTCGAACGTCAACTCCATCGACACATGTCTAGCACTCTCAGATTGCCCCGCGTACTGCGGGCCCCCAGCACGGTATGTCTGCACTACAACCCTGGGTTGCCGTCGAGGATGGTGGTGAGGAGGCGGATGGCGGCGTCTTTGTCGAGGGGGTCGTTGCCGTTGCCGCACTTTGGAGACTGGACGCAGGAGGGGCATCCCGACGTGCACGGACACGAGCGGACCGCGTCCCGCGTCGCCTGAAGATGGCTGCGCCCGGCGGCGAACGCCACGGGGGAGATCCCCGCTCCGCCCGGATACGCCTCATAGATGAAGATGGTCGGACCTCCGACCTGCGGGTGCCATGGCGTCGAGAGCCCACCGATGTCCCATCGGTCGCAGATCGCCATCAGCGGCATCAAGGCGATGCCGGCGTGTTCGGCGGCGTGCAGTGCGCCCGGGACGGCCGAGGGGTCGATCCTGGCGTCTTCGAGGACGGTGTCGGGGATCGTGAACCAGATCCCCTGGGTCTCGAACACCGTTGGCGGCAGGTCGAGATACACGGTGTCCAGCAGTTCCCTGGTTCCGAGTCTGCGCTTCTGGAAACCGATCACGTGGGTCTCGACCCGCACCATCCCGTAGTGGTGACCGACCGGCCCGATGCGGTCCCTCGCCTCGGAGTCGATCACCTCGAGGATCTTCTCCGTCTTCGGCTGGGTGTAGTAGTCGACGAGTTGCGGGACGACCCGGATCTCGCGCCGGTCGATGTCCATCGACTGGACGACGTAGGTGTCTCCCTGGTGGAGATAGACGGCACCCAGGTGACCGTCCCTGAAGGCCCGCTCCTCGTCGAGCGTTCCGACCGCCCCGTCCGGCCCGACGATCACGAAACCGGCACCGCCACTCGCCCGGATGTCGATCTGTGGAGCCGGCCGTTGTCGCCTCGCCCAGTACAGGCTGCCGTCCTTGAGCTTGAGGTGGCCCGCCTGCACCAGACGGTTGGCGGCCTCCTCGATTGCCTCGCCCAGAATCTCCCGGTCGTCCATCCCGAGCGGAAGCTCGTTCGCCGCACACGCCGCGTGTGCTTCGGCCACGAGTGGGTTGGAAGGGTTGATCACGGCGGACTCGGGTGGCCGTGTGAAGAGCTCTGACGGGTGTGTCATGAAGTACTGGTCGAGCGCGTCTTCGCCTGCCACGAGCACGACGAGCGACTCGTCTCTCGATCTCCCGGCGCGGCCGGCCTGCTGTCTGAACGCCGAGATGGTGCCGGGGAACGACGTGAGCACCGCGGCATCGAGGCCGCCGACGTCGATGCCCAACTCGAGGGCGTTGGTGGCCACCACCCCGGTCAGTCGACCCGAGAAGAGCCTGGCCTCGATCTCGCGGCGCTGCTCGGGCAGATACCCACCGCGATAGGCGGCGATCCGGTCGCGTTGGGCCACGGGCAGCCGTTCCCGTGACCAGCGAAACATGAGCTCGGTCGCCTTCCGGCTCCGAGCGAAGGAGATCGTGTTCACGTCCTTCCGCACGAGGTCGAGAAACAGGTCGGTCGATTCGGCCAGCGAGGAGCGTCGGCGATTGAGGTCGAGGTCGGTGATGGGAGGGTTCCAGAGCGCCACGGTCTGTTCGCCGACCGGAGAGGCGTCGTCGTCGATCACGGTCACCTCGAGCCCGCACAGGCCCGATGCCAACTCCTCGGGGTTCCCGATGGTCGCGGAGCCGAAGACGAAGGTGGGAGAGGCCGCATAGTGCCGGGCGACGCGGCGGAGCCGACGCAGAATCATCGCCACGTGCGTTCCGAAGATGCCGCGCAGGGTGTGCATTTCATCGACAACGACGTAGTCGAGGCGGTGGAAGAAGTCGGCCCAGCGATCATGGCTCGGCAGGATCCCGACGTGGAGCATGTCCGGGTTGGTCAGCAGGACGTTTGCGGTCCGTCGGACCCGTGCCCGCTGGTCCGGTGGCGTGTCACCGTCGTAGGTTGCAGCCTTGATCTCGGGGATTCCGAGGTCGCGGAACGAGCGAAGCTGATCCTGTGCGAGGGCCTTGGTCGGATAGATCAGGAGCGCGCTGGTCTTGGGATCTTCGAGGATCGACTCGACGATCGGTGCCTGGTAGCAGAGCGTCTTCCCGCCGGCGGTCCCCGCCAGCACCACGGTATTTCGCCCGGCTCGGACGGACTCGACCGCTCTGACTTGATGTCGGTACAGATCGGTGATCCCTCGCTCGGCGTATCGAGTGCCGAGCAGGGGAGGCAGCGGTGGGTCGAGTACTGCGGTGATCGCGTCGCGCGCCGGTCTGCGCTCGGTGTGCACCAGCTCCCCGTCGAGATCGGGGTTGGTCTCCCACGATGCGACCAGGTCGGCGAGTGAGTTGGTCATGAGCGCCGCGACAGCGTGGAGTCGGTGTGGACCGCGATGTCGAGCGCCCCGTCGAATGCCACGGGATGCGGCATTCAGCCGACCGTCGTCCCTCGGGGCTCGTCCACGGTCGGGGTCGTCTCGGTGCCTTGGCCGTCGGCGGGATCGCTGACGATCATGTGCGGCGAGGGGGGTCGCTCGATCCCGGCGATCTCGTAGGCGCCCACCTCCTCGAGTGTCTCGTGCTCGAGGAGTGCGATGGTGAGGGCCTCGAGCTTGTCCCGGTTCTGGTCGAGCTTCGTGATCGCCATCTGGTATGCCTCGTCGATGATCCGGCGGATCTCGGAGTCGACGAGCTCCATCGTGGATTCCGAGACGGTCGGTCTCCCGAATGCGTCCGTCGAGCGATCGTCGAAGACCGTCACCGGGCCGATCACCGAGGACATGCCCCATCGGCCGACCATGTTCTTGGCGAGGTTGGTGGCCTGGACCATGTCGTTCTCGGCGCCGGTCGACACCGACTTGTAGATGACGTCCTCGGCCGCCCGACCGCCGAGCATCCCGATGATCTTCCCCATCAGGTACTCCTCGCTGTAGCTGTACTTGTCGGCGTCCGGCGATTGCAGCGTCACTCCGAGTGCCCGACCGCGAGGGATGATCGAGATCTTGCGCACGGGGTCCGCCCCGGGCTGAAGCATCCCGAGGAGGGCATGACCGGACTCGTGGTAGGCGGTGCGCTCCTTCTCTTCGGGGCTCATCACGATGCGGCGCTCTGTGCCGAGCACGACCTTCTCGAGGGCGTCTGTGAAGTCTGCTGTCATCACCTTCTCGTGACCGCGGCGGGCGGCCATCAGCGCAGCTTCGTTGACGAGGTTCGCGAGATCGGCTCCGACCATTCCCGGCGTCGTCGAGGCGATCGCATTGAGGTCGACGTCGTCTCCGAGCGGCACCGTCCTGGTGTGGACGTCGAGGATGAGTTTCCGTCCACGCTGATCAGGAGGTGAGACCGGGACCTGACGGTCGAAACGCCCGGGCCGCAACAGGGCAGAGTCGAGCACCTCGGGTCGGTTGGTGGCGGCGATGACGATCACGCCCTCCGAGCCGTCGAAGCCGTCCATCTCGGTGAGGATCTGGTTGAGCGTCTGCTCGCGCTCGTCGTGGCCGCCCATCGCCATCCCACCCGCGCGGGATCGGCCGATTGCGTCGAGCTCGTCGATGAAGATGATCGCAGGAGCGACCTCCTTCGCCTGGTTGAAGAGGTCGCGGACCCGGCTGGCACCCACCCCGACGACCATCTCGATGAACTCGGACGCTGACATCGAGAAGAACGGGACGTCGGCTTCTCCGGCCACGGCCCTGGCCAGGAGCGTCTTCCCGGTGCCCGGCTGGCCCGACAACAGCACGCCTTTGGGGATCCGCCCCCCGAGCGAGGTGTACTTCTTGGGGTTCTTGAGGAAGTCGACGATCTCGACCAGCTCTTCTTCGGCGTCCTCGATCCCGGCGACGTCGTCGAAGGTGGTTCGCTCTCCCGACGCCTCGTACCGGCGGGCCTTGCTCTTGCCGAGGCCACCACCAAATCCGCCGAGCGCCGAGCCGGCTCGTCGGAAGAGAATGAAGAAGATCCAGATGATCAGCAGCGTCGGGCCGAAGCCGGTCAGCAACTGCACCCACAGCGGAGGTGGGGCATTCGGGTCTTCGGCGTTCACCTCGACCCCGGCCTCGGTGAGGATCGAGAGCAGGTCGTCCTCCGCGAAGGAGGGGCGCTCGGTCTCGAAGAACGTCTGGTTGGGGTCCGGAGCGTTGGAGAACAGTCCCGTGTCTTCGTTCCCGGTGCTGTCTTCGACCGGGAGAGGGTCGACGAGTTGGCCCTGGATGCTCTGATCGGTGGAGGTGACGGACTCGACGTTCCCGACGTCGACCTGCTCGAGGAACTGCGTGTATGAGATTCGGATCGGGTCCTCGGGAGCGAAGAACGCATTCGAGACGGTGATGTTGAAGATCAGCAGAGCCGCCAGCGCCACCCAGAACCACCGACCGCCCGGTGGCGTGGGGATGAGGCGAGGAGGGCGATCATCCGACGTCGAGTCGTCGTCGTCGGGCATGCCTTCGACACGCCAACCCGGCTTCTCGTCATCGCGTTTGGGCTTGTTGGTTCTGGAGGTCACGACCCTTCGGAGGTTACTGGTTCGGTGCATGTAGATGGCCCGAGTCGCCTGCGCCGCCCTTGGGGCCGCCGGGGCCTATCTTGGCGTCATGGTGAACACCAGGGACGTCGTCGCCGCGCTGCAGGAGCTCGCCGAGTTGACGGTGCTCGAGGAAGAGTCGCCCCAGAGCTTCAAGGTCAGGGCATACGAGAACGCAATCAGCGGGATCCGGGGTCAGGGCGGGGACATCACCGCCATGAGCAAATCGCAGCTCACCGAGATCAAGGGCGTTGGAC
Organism: uncultured bacterium; assembly: GCA_963745865.1. Classification (GTDB taxonomy): domain Bacteria; phylum Actinomycetota; class Acidimicrobiia; order Spongiisociales; family ZC4RG35; genus JAHEDH01. The sequence continues at coordinate 559,406 of CAVUYZ010000004.1, forward strand.
CTGCGACCGCCGACAAGATCCTGCAGTACGTCGAGACCGGCTCGATCGACAAGCTGGACCGACTCCGGGAGTCGTATCCCCCCGATTTCGTGCGGCTCACCAAGATCCCTGGAATCGGGCCCAAGACGCTCAAGCTCATGCGCCGCGAGCTCGGCATCGAGAACCTGGATCAGCTGCAGCAAGCGATCGCCGACGAACGACTGCGGAGTCTTCCCGGTCTCGGCAAGACCAGCGAGGAGAAGATCGCCACAGCAATCGATCGCCTCGGCCTCCACGGCAAGGACCGTCGCACGCCGATCGCCGAAGCATTCCCGATCGCCCGGCGGCTCGTTTCCGAGCTCGAAGAGCTGCCAGGCGTGGAGAGGGTGCAGTACTGCGGGAGCCTCAGACGGCATTCGGAGACCGTTGGCGACATCGACATCACCGTCGCCGGCACCGATCCGATCCCCGTCATGGCCTTCGTCGCCGATCATCCGATGGCATCGAGCGTGATCGGCCACGGTGACACCAAGACCTCGATCCTCGATCGGCAGGGACTTCAGATCGACGTCCGGGTGGTCGCCCCCGAACAGTTCGGTGCGGCAGTCATGTACTTCACGGGCTCCAAGGCCCACAACATCGTGCTTCGCCAGCGTGCCATCGACCGCGGTCGACTCCTCAACGAGTACGGGCTGTTCGACGCGGAGACCGATGAAGTCATCGCCCGTGAGACCGAGGCGGACATCTACTCGGCCCTCGATCTCGAGTTCATCCCGCCGGTGGTGCGGGAGAACACCGGTGAGATCGAGGCGGCGGCCGACGGGACGCTGCCCGACTTCGTGACCCTCGATGACATCCGCGGCGATCTCCACTATCACACCGACCTGTCAGGTGACGGGGAGTCGTCGCTCGCGGACATGGTGGCGGCAGCGTCGGAGCGGGGGTACTCCTACGTCGCCATCACTGATCATGGCGAGGATCTCGCCATCAATGGCTCGTCCCGCGACGAGATGCTGGTCCACCGCGACGCCATCCGGGCCCTCCAGGAGGACTACCCGGACCTCAGGATCCTGTTCGGATGTGAGCTGAACATCGGGCCCGACGGCTCGCTCGACTACGACGCGGAGTTCCGGAGGGAGTTCGAGTGGACCGTTGCATCGGTTCACTCGCATTTCGATCTCTCGCCCCAAGAGCAGACCGTGCGTCTGATCACTGGCCATCTCCGACCCGACGGTGAACGTGATCGGTCATCTCTCCGGCCGGTACATCGGGCGAAGGCCCGGCATCGAATTCGATGTCGACTCGGTGATCGAAGCGCTCGCCATCGCCGACGTCGGTCTCGAGGTCAACGGAGCACTCGAGCGATTGGACGCCGACTCCGAGGTCATCCGCCAGGCAGTCAGGGCCGGAGTCCGGCTTGGTGGTATCGACCGACTCGCATCACACCTCGGAGCTGCATCGGATGGGATACGGGGTGCTCCAGGCACAGCGCGGGTGGGCGTCGCGAGCGGATGTCGCCAACACCATGCCGACCGACGAGTTCCTCGAGTGGGCAGGCGCACGCCGATGAGGATCGGGCGATTGGTCGCCCTGATCACAACAGCCGGACTGCTCGTGGTCGGTGGGACCCCCGCCGCCGCCCTGGAATCTCCGACCTGCGAGCCGACCGACACGGTGAACGTTCTGGCCGGCGTGTCGCGATCGGAGATCACCGGCGTGGTCGAGTTCGAGGTGATCGGGCGCGGCGTGATATCGGACTCGTCGATCGTCGGCGCCGCTCGCAGGATCTGGGGTGACGTCCTCGTTGAACGCTGGGTGACGCCGTCCGAGGATCAGGTGGCGTGTACCGGTGTCCCGACCGAGATCGGATCCGTCTGGTACCGCTTCGTCTCTTCGTCGGGCATCGTCGACACGGTGCTGCCGGTCGAACCGACTGCGCTCGACCTGGACGCGCTCGCGGTGGTGCTCACCGAGCCGGTGAGTGTGGACAGCAGCGGGATCGATCGGGTGATGGCGTTCCTGCGGGTCAACTGGGTCCTCCTCGCCATAGGGGGGTTTGCGTTGACCTCGGTTGTCGGCGTGGTGGTCCGGCGCCGTGATGGCCGCGACCGGGGCGACTACCTCTTCTGAGAGCGATGTCTCCGATTGCGGTGATGTGCGCGATCGCCAGTCGGTCGGTTCCCGGACGATCAGCGGTCGCAGTTCACCTGCAGGGCGAACGCTTCGAACCCGGAGGAGTCCAGGTTCCCACCGCCGGGGAAGAACGCCGGGTTGAACGGGTCGTTGAGGAACGCCGTACCGCTGGCGGTCAGCGTGGAGCCGTCGAGCTCGATCGAGTCGAGCGTTCCCGACGCATCCGCCGTCTGCATCCACGTAGTCGGATCGCCGTTACGTCTGACGATCAGTCTGAAACTCGGCGCTCCGTCTCGACTCGTTTCTGCGTCGAGGTACTCGATCGTGATCTCATACTGCCGGTCCTCGGTCTCCTGGAACCGACTCGTCGCGAAGAGTGAGCCGTCAGCGGCTTGACACTGCCACTGGACCGCAGAATTCGGCACAACCGAGGGTGGCTCGGCCCCGAAACCAATGGTCAGGGGTCCGATGCTCAATGCGTTCTGTCCGTCGGCCGGCGGCGGTGGCTCATCCACCTCGACATCGGCGGGGGCTGCGGGCGTGTGCGATTGCACGACGTAGGTGTCGTAGACGAACCCGTAGTCCCCGGTCAGAGCGACGTCGAGCGTGCAGCCTTCCAGCATCTCCGGGCGCTCGATCCCGCCCGCCGCACACGCCGCCTCGGCATCGGCTCGGGCGTCGGGATCGAGATCGTCGAGGTCGTACTTGACCCGTGGGAACCCTTCGATGGTGAACGTGGCGGTGCTTTCGCCGCTGTCGTAGCGGAACAGCGACTCGTCCTCTGTGATGCGCCACGTGTCGACATAGGTCGGGTAGAAGTTCTCGAAGTCGAATCTGATCTCGGGATCGAGCAGTTCTCCCGAGCGGGTCACCCAATCGTTCGTCCAGTCGCCATCAGGACTGCCGAACATCCCCTCAGCATTGCCTTCCGGCGAGACGATCAACATCATGAGCGGACTCGAACTCGTTGACGCGCCTTCGGCCGAGACCCGCGGCAACCCGCCGGTCACCCGGACCTCAGTGCCATCGGGCCAGACGATCACCCAGCCCGTCCCCGTCCACAGCAGTGCGGCGTCGCCAACAGCGACCGTCTCGCCCCGCTGCAACTCGCGCTCTTCTCCGTCCACCCAGAGCCGGCTGCCCTGGTGCATCGAGATCTCGTGATCGCCGACGCCGACCGCAACGGCAGTGACGATCGACACCGCATCGGATCCCGGCCACGGTGCCAGCCGCGCCTGCACCGTCGCGGTGTCGTTGTCGAAGACCAGGAACTCACCGGCTGCCTGGTTGTCATACGACGACCCATCGAAGGTGGTCATGTGCACATCCCCATACGTCCCAGCGACAAGGAGGTCGAAGATCCCCGGTGGGTCTTCGCAGTACTCGTTGGCACTCTCCGCCGGAGAGGGGGTGGCGTCGTCCTCGAGCTCCGACGTATCGATGGCATCGGTGTCCAGTGGTCCGAAGGCTGCCTCGTTGTTCTTCAGGAGCCGGGTTGCTTCGACCACGCAGGCGGTGAATCTGGGGACCGTACCGAGAAGTTCGATCAAGCCTTCAGGCGTGACATCCTTCAGACCAGCGACGGTCCCAAAACGATCGACGTCGGGATCCACCCGGTTTTCGTCACCGAGAACCACCGTGTAATTGCCATCCGGTTGACGTAGGACGCGCCACGAATACCCCTCGCTCTGCGACCTGAGGTCGAAAATCTCATACGGCCCGACGAAATCGTTGGCTCTCACTGCTTCGAGGATCCGCGCACCTTCGACGTCACCTTGGAGCGTCGCCTCGAAGACTGCAGCTTGCTTCGGGCGGGTGAGCACCATCGTTGATCCCTCGATCGCAATCACGGTGCCGTCCACGCTGAGGCCGACGTCTCCGTTGTCGCCGAGAGCGCCGATCAGCCCGCGGTTCCAGCGGTAGGCGAACAGTTCGTGTGGCGAGAGTCCTGCTTCCTCGGCTGGATCGCCCGGGAACGTCTGGCCCAGCACGTAGGCCGACGTCAGGTCATCGCCTGGAGCGATCTTCGACACAAACGTCAGATCCACCGCTCCGACGTCGCCGGGTCCGACATGGGTGCGGGATTCAGCGAAGTCGGCGGTGAAGATCTCGACCAGCAGACCTCGACCGTCGCTCTCGGATTCATCGAACCGGAAGGGCTCGGCGTCGGGGTTCGACGCGGCCAGGACCGCTGCCAGCGCCTCGGCTCCGGCGGAGCGCGCCTCGGGCCCGGCTGTGAGCACTCCAAAATCGAGCGACAACGACGGGATCGCCTCACCCGAGGAATCACCCACGTCGCCTTCGAGGGAGTCGACGGCGGTGAGTGTGAATCCCCCGGCCAACTCGACCGGTTCGGCCGCGCCCTGCGTCGCCCGCTCGAGCACCTCGTCGTAATAACTGACGGGGCCGTCGTCGGTCTGCACCGACATGTCGAGATACAGCAGAAAGTCCTGCACGGCCGGTGTCCCGCCCATCGCGGCGTCCATCATGGCTTTCGCGTCGGTCGCGGACGCCTCATCCTCTGTATCGAGACCCTCGCCAGCGCTGCCGCCACACCCTGCGACGAGCAGTGCGAGTGTCACGACAATCCCGGCCACCTGCATGCTCCGCTGCTTGGACCGTCCCGCCATCGGGCGAGGCTAGTGCGGGGTCGGTCGCAGGATGGCGCCTCTGCGAGTCGACTGGGTCTTCCTCGCCATCGCGGGTTCGCGTTGACCTCGGTAGCTGGCGTGGTGCCGGCGACTACCTCTTCTGAAAGCGTCCCTCTGAGCTGACGGTGGAACTAACAGTGTTAGAGAACGCGAACACTGTTAGGGTATTGCTCGATGGACGACCGCAGAGCGAAACGAACCCGAGAGACGACACGCGAGATCCTCGACGCTGCCTGGGCACTCGCCGATCGCGACGGGATCGCCGGACTGTCGTTGCGTGAGGTGGCGCGCAAGGTCGGGATGCGGGCGCCGTCTCTGTACAACTACTTCGAGTCCAAGGACGCCCTCTACGACGCCCTGTTCGTCGACGGGAACGAACAGCTCATGCGGTCCCTCGACGGTTGGCGTGCCGACGGCGGCGAGGGCAGAGACTCGATCGATGTGGTGGCCGAAGGTGCCCAGCGGTTCATCCGCTTCTGTCAAGAATCGGTTGCCCGGTATCAGATCCTCTTCACCCGGGCCGTGCCCGGATGGCGCCCGTCTGAGGAGGCGTACACCCACGCGATCACGGCATACGAGCGGACGGCGGATCTCGCAGCGTCGGCCGGAATCACGTCACCCGAAGACCTCGACCTGTACATGGCCATCTCCAGCGGGCTGGCGGCCCAGCAGATGGCCAACGACCCCACCGGAGATCGGTGGGTGTCCCTGGCCCCGAGGGCGATTCGGATGCTCATCCACGACATCCAGACGAGGGAGGAGAACGTATGACCACGACCATCACCCGCACCGAGGAGATCACTCGGATCCACCGCGACGTCGACGCCCGGCGTCTCGCCCATGAGGTCTACGCCGACATGCTCTCGGTGCTCGGCGACCTGACAGAGGCGGAGTGGGAGGCGCCCACCGAATGCGATCCGTGGACGGTGGCCGACATCGTTCGCCATCTCGTCGGTGCGGCAGCAGCGCACGCCTCGGTCAGGGAGCAGGTCAGGCAGCTGCGCCACGGGGCGAAGCACAGGTCGGAGTTCGGCGGAAGCGATCTCGATGCCATGAACGACCTCCAGGTCGAAGACCACCTGGCTCTCGACCCGCCTGCGCTGGTTGCCAAGCTCACCGAGCTCGCTCCACGGGCGGTCCGCGGGCGGATGCGCGCCCCGCGGCTCGTGCGGCGCGTCTCGCTCGAGAGCCCGGTCGGCGGGTCGTCAGCTCCTGGGCTGCCCTCCCGCTTCTCACTCGGTGAGCTCTTCGATGTGGTGCTCACCAGGGACGTCTGGCTCCACAGAATCGACATCTTTCGGGCGATCGGGAGAGAGCCCGATCTCGGCCAAACCGACCGCCGGGTGGTGGAGGACGTGGTCGGTGAATGGTCGTCGCGGTGCGAGCCCGACGTCGCGTTGACCCTGACCGGTTCCGCCGGTGGGCTGTACGTCGCCGGAGACGGCAGTCGGGCTTTGGAGATCGACGCTGTCGAGTTCTGTCGCGTGCTCTCCGGGCGGGCGCAGCATCCCGGCCCGTGGATGGGCGTGAGGCTCCTCTTCTAGGAGTGCCGTCGAGAGAAGGCGACGCGGTGGGTCGCTCCGGTTGGGAATCCCGCGACAGATCCTGGCATACTCTTGTCTCGATTCCGCACCTGGGAGCAACACAGCGATGACAAATACCGTTCTGTCTGTCGCGCTCGTGGCCGGTGTGGCGGCGTTGGTTCTCGCGGTTTACTACACCCGCGCGGTTCTGGCGACGTCGCAGGGCAACGAACGCATGGTCGAATTGGCGACTGCGATCCGCGAAGGGGCCATGGCCTTCATTCGCCGCGAGTACACATGGGTGGCTGCGTTCGTCGCCATGCTGTCCGTGCTCATCTTCATCTTCCTCGACTGGGGTCGCCCATGGGGTGCGATCGCCTACATCTTCGGTGCGGTCCTGTCGGCCGCAGCCGGTTTCGTCGGAATGCGGATCGCGACCGCAGCCAACGCCAGGACCACCGAAGCTGCTCGCACCGGAGGGATCCCGGCAGCGCTGCCGGTTGCCTTCAGGGGCGGCGCCGTCATGGGATTCACGGTCGCCGGTTTCGGGCTCCTCGGAGTCGTGCTCGGCTACATCGTCTTCCGTAACATTCTCGACCTCGAGCACTGGGCCGACGTCGTGACCGCCATCGGCCTCGGCGGCTCCTCGATTGCCCTCTTTGCCCGCGTTGGCGGCGGGATCTACACCAAGGCCGCCGATGTCGGCGCCGACCTCGTCGGCAAAGTCGAAGCGGGCATTCCCGAGGACGACCCCCGGAACCCCGCGGTGATCGCCGACAACGTCGGTGACAACGTCGGTGACGTCGCCGGTATGGGTGCGGACCTCTTCGAGTCGTATGTCGGCTCGCTCGTCGCCCCCATCGCCTTCGCTGCCATCGTGTTCGCCGGCCAGGACGAGTTGCAGATCGCAGCGATCATGTTCCCGCTCGCCGTTGGCGCTGTCGGTATGTTCGCGTCGATCATCGGGTCGTTCCTCGTCAAGGCCAAGGATTCGGATCATCTGGCGGCTGCGCTCCACCGGGGCACCAACTTCTCGTTGGTCGCCACGGCGTTGGCAGTGCTCGGTCTGGTCTTCTGGGTGTTCGGCGACGCCGGACTCGAGCATCCGCTCGGCCTGTGGATCTCGGTCGTAGTCGGCCTCATCGTCGGATACTTCGTGGGCAAGATCTCCGAGTGGTTCACTTCCGATGAGTTCAAGACGGTCAAGGAGATCGCCCGCCAGTCCGAGACCGGTCCGGCGACGGTGATCATCGCCGGTATCGCCGAGGGCATGCGGTCCGCAGCATTCTCTGTCGCGGTGGTCGCAGTTGGCATCGGTTTCGCCTTCATGGGCGGCGAGTGGGCTTTCGGCGATATCGGTGGCGGAGGGATCTACGGGATCGCCGTCGCAGCTATCGGCGTGCTTGCGACTCTCGGCATCACGATCTCGGTGGACGCGTACGGGCCGATTGCCGACAACGCCGGAGGGATCGCCGAGATGGCGCATCTCCCCGCCGAAGTTCGGCAGTCGACCGACGCTCTCGACTCGCTCGGGAACACCACCGCGGCCGTGGCCAAGGGCTTTGCGATCGCCTCGGCGGCGGTGACTGCGCTGGCGCTGTTCGCCACGTTCACCCGGGCCGTCCAGCTCGAGACCATCAACCTGGCGAACGCCACGACCACGATCGGCCTGTTCCTCGGCGGTGCCTTCCCGTTCCTGTTCGCCTCACTCACGATGAATGCAGTCGGTCGCACGGCCTTCAAGATGATCGAAGAAGTCAGGCGCCAGTTCCGGGACATCCCCGGTCTCCGCGAAGGCCGGGAGGATGCCAAGGCCGACTACACGACATGTGTCGACATCGCCACGACTGCAGCACTTCGCGAGATGGTCATCCCTGGATCGCTTGCGGTGATCCTGCCGCTCATCATCGGCTTCTACGACGTCGAGATGTTGGGAGGCTTCCTCGCCGGAGCACTCGTGACCGGCTTCCTGCTGGCGATCTTCATGTCGAACGCAGGTGGCGCATGGGACAACGCCAAGAAGTTCATCGAGTCCGGCGCCTTCGGTGGCAAAGGCTCCGATCAGCACAAGGCGGCGGTCATCGGTGACACGGTGGGCGACCCGTTCAAAGACACGTCCGGTCCTGCGATGAACATCGTGATCAAGGTCATGACGATCGTCTCGCTGATCTTTGCATCAGCGTTCATCGGGTGAGCCGCGGGGGTTTCTCCCGAGTCGCGCCATACTCGTGAATTCATGCCCCTCTCTGTGACTCTGGTTCGCCACGCCCGATCCGAAGCCAATGCCGCAGGCATCTGGCAGGGCCAGGGCGATGCCGTGCTGGCGCCCGACGGGTCGTGACCAGGCTCGTTCGCTCGGCAGCCGTCTGGACGGGCGTAGCTTCGATCTCGTCGTCGGCTCGGATCTCTCCCGGACACGAGAGACCGCCGCGCTGGCCGGCTACGAGCCGCAGACGTCGGCCGCGTGGCGTGAGATGGATCTCGGGGCATGGGAGGGTCGTACCTTCGCCGATGTGGCCCACGAGCATCCCGACCTGCTCGAGGCCATCCGGGCCGGTGAAGCAGTCAACTTCGGTGGCTCCGGGGAGACGATCCAGGCATTCGAGCAGCGGATCTTCGCCGCACTCGACGCGCTCATCGACCGCATGGACGGTGATGGAAACGCGATCGTGTTCACCCACGGCGGTGTGATCGACGCCATCGTCGGCCGATCGTTCGGGCGCATCCGGGGACGTCGGACCGTTCCGATAACGACCAACACGGCGATGACCGTCCTCGAGCAGGACCCGCGTGTGGCCGGGGGAGCGATCCGTGTCCGGACGTTCAACGATTCGACACATCTCGGCCATGACGCCGGTGCACTCGGCCACTTCCGCCAGGACGAGACACCGGTGCTGGCGTTCATCCGGCATGGCGTCACCGATGCCAACATGATCGGACGGTTTCAGGGGCAGCAATGCTGGGGCCTTCATGAAGACGGCCATGACCAGGCGCTCCGGTTGGCCACGTGGTACGGGCCGGTCGATCGTGTGATCAGCTCACCGATCCGGCGTGCCATCGAAACGGCGGAGAAGTTGGCGGATGGTCGCCCTCCCGAGATCTCAGACGATCTCGTCGAGCAGTCGTTCGGCGAGTGGGAGGGATCAACGCGGGACGAGCTGCCCGAAGCCGACGTGGCGTTGCTCCGGCGGATCTATCGGGACGGAGAGGACCTTCCGCGTGGGCGGACCGGGGAGACATTCGAGGAGGTCGCCGTCAGGATGTCCACGTTCCTCGAGACGGTCGAAGCCGACCATCGAGAGCGCACGGCCGTTGTCAGCCACGGCGCGGCCATCAAGGCTCTGATCGGGGGGATCCTCGGATCCGGTGGGGAGATCCAGCAGCACCTGGCGGTGTCCCCGAACACCGGTGTCAGCCATGTCGCGATCACCGACCACGGCCCGATGCTGGTCGACTACGCGCTCGCCCCGCATCTGGAGGTCGAATGAGCTACGACTCCAAGCGATATGCCCTCGTGAACCGATGGGACCCTCGCCACCTCGAGACGGTCGAGCGTCTTCTCGCGCCCAAGCAAGGGGAGCGAATCCTGGAAGTCGGATGCGGCCGAGGCCATCTGACCAAACGACTGAGGGCGCTCGGCGCCAACGCCGTGGGCATCGACGCCAACCCGCATGCCGCCGACGTGGCCGTCACCGACGGCATCGAGACCATGGATGCAGCATCGCTCACCTTCGCGGACAACAGCTTCGACAAGATCGTGTCGGTCCACGCAATCGAGCACATTCCGCCGATCGGCGAGGCGTTCTCGGAGATGTCGCGGGTGCTCAAACCCGGTGGGGTGGCCCTCTACATCTATCCGGCCGAGCCGATCAAGGGCATCTGGGCGATTCCGACGGCGATCATCCTCCACGGCAACCCGTTCAAGGCGACGACCGTCCACTGTCATTGGTTGTGGCCGTCGAGGGTGCGGTCGATCGCTGAGCCGAACGGTCTTCTTGAGCTCCACAACGAATTCAACCTGTTCTCGAGCCCGCAGTTCGTGTCGCTGTTCAAGAACAACTGAGGCGCTGGACCTGTTTCGTCGGAAGATCAAGCAACGGTCCTTGGTTTTCGCGTTCTGCGTGGCAAGGATGGATCTGCGCTGACAACCGACCATCACAGGAGCCGTATTCCACGTGGCTACTACCTACGTTCTGGACACCTGTGTCCTGCTCGCAGATCCCCAATCGATTCTCAGGTTCGACGAGCACGAGGTGGTGTTGCCGCTCGTCGTGATCGAAGAGCTCGACCGCAAGAAGACGCGGATGGACGAGGTGGGGACCAATGCGAGGCGGACGATCCGTCTGCTCGAGGAGTTGGGAGCGTCCGAGCCCGGCGGGCTCCGCGATCCCGTCGCCCTTCCTGGTGGTGGGTCGCTCCGGATCGAGTTGAACGGCATCGTTTCGGCCCGTCTGCCGGCGATCCTCGACGCCACTACTCCCGATCATCGAATCCTGGCGTGCTGTCTCAACTTGCAGGACGCCGGGTTCGATGCATCGCTGGTCACCAAAGACGCCTCTCTGCGAATCAAGGGAGCCCAGCTCGGCGTTTCGGTCGAGGACTACCGGGCCGACACCGTTCAAGTCGACGAGTTGGCGTCGGGGGTCGTCGAGCACGAGTGTTCCGGAGAGACCATCGACCGACTGTTCACCGAGGGCAAGATCCGCCTCGATGGTGTGGAGGCGCTCACCAACGAGTTCGTGTTGCTGCGGTCGGGAGTCAGCCGTTCGGCGATCGCCCGGGTGATCGAATCGTCACCTGACGTCGTGGTCGAGCGCGTCGCCAACTCACCCCGCGCCTTCGGGGTCGAGCCGAAGAACGTTCGCCAGACCATCGCCATGCACCATCTGCTCGATCCCGACATCCCTGCGGTCTCGCTGATGGGGATGGCGGGGTCGGGTAAGACGTTCCTGGCGCTGGCTGCCGCCCTCGAGCAGGTTCTCGAGCTGGGACGATATCGGCGGGTGTCGGTCTACCGACCACTCGTGGCGGTCGGTCGCCAGGAGGTCGGGTTCCTGCCCGGCGATCTCGACGACAAGCTCGCCCCGTGGATGGCGGCGGTCTACGACAACCTCCATGCACTGTTCGCGGATGCCGGCACCGAAGGTGCCAGGTCCGCCATCGACGAGCTGGTCGAGCGAAACGAGCTCGAGATGGCGGCCGTCACCTATCTCCGTGGTCGCTCGATCACCGGCGAGTTCGTGATCATCGACGAGGCGCAGAACCTGGAGCTGTCGACACTGAAGGTCATCATGACCAGGCTGGCCAAGGACTCAAAGGTCGTGTTGTGCGGCGACCTCTCGCAGGTCGACAACCCCTACATCTCACCGTACGGCGGTATGGCGGCGCTGATCGAGAAGTTCCGCGGCTCGCCCCTGTTCGGCCACGTGATCCTGCAACGTTCGATCCGCAGCCCGCTGGCCGAGATGGCGGCGACCAAGCTCTGATTCTCGGGCTCTGATGAGAGCGGCCATGACGGGAGTGAATTGCACAGGATCGCCTGCAGCGACCGACAATGCTGTGTTCATCGGTCGTAGCCGTGTGGCGCATTGTTGTGCCGTGCAAAACGCCCGGACAACAAGTTCGTTCCCTTCAGAACCTGCGCCGACGAGGCATCTCGGGATAGGGTCCAGGGCATGACTCGAGAAGCGTTCTATGACAGAGTGGGCACTGACCTCCAGCAGATCAAGGACGAAGGTCTGTGGAAGTCGGAGCGGACGATCATCTCCCCGCAAGGCGGGACGATCGAAACCGCTGACGACGGAGCCGTGCTCAACTTCTGTGCCAACAACTATTTGGGCCTTGCCGATGATCCTGCGCTCATTCAGGCAGCCAATCGGGCGATGGCCGAGTACGGATACGGGATGGCCTCGGTGAGGTTCATCTGCGGCACGACCGACCTGCATCTGGAGCTCGAGGATCGAACCGCCGACTTCCTCGGCACCGAGGCCGCCATCACGTTCGCCGCGTGTTTCGACGCCAATGGCGCCGTGTTCGAGCCCCTGCTCGGTGAGGGTGACGCCATCGTCTCCGACACCTTGAATCACGCGTCGATCATCGACGGGATTCGCCTCAGCAAGGCCGGCCGATATCGGTACGCCACTCGAGATCTCGACGACCTCGACCGGGTGCTGGGACAGGCACGCGCCGACGGGGCAGAGACCATCCTCATCGCCACCGACGGGGTGTTCTCGATGGACGGGTTCATCGCTGACCTCGCCGGCATCTGCGCGCTCGCCGACGATCACGGAGCCCTGGTCATGGTCGACGACTGCCATGCGACCGGGTTCGTCGGGCCAGGCGGGCGTGGCACTCCAGCGCTCCACGGTGTCGTGGACCGCGTTGACATCGTCACAGGGACCTTCGGCAAGGCACTGGGTGGCGGGATGGGGGGATTCATCGCCGCTCGACAGGAGATCGTCGACCTGCTCAGACAGCGTGGTCGCCCGTACCTGTTCTCGAACGCCCTCGCCCCCGGTCTCGTCGGCGGGGCCATCGCCGGAATCGATCTCATCGAGGAATCGGACGATCTGCGCGAGCAACTCGCCGCCAACGCGTCGCACTTCCGTGAGGGATTGGTGCGGGCCGGCTTCGAGCTCACGGGATCGGGTCATCCCATCATCCCGGTCATGATCGGCGACGCCCGGCTCGCCACAGAGATGGCTGATCGGCTCCTTGCTCGCGGCATCTACGTCATCGCCTTCTCCTCTCCCGTGGTGCCGAAGGGTCTCGCACGCATCAGGACCCAGATGAGTGCCGCCCACTCGCGAGAAGATCTCGACCGCACGATCGAAGCTTTCTCGGACGTGGGGCGGAACTCGGTGTGATCTCCTGATGAGGGCCATCGTCAAGCCGGCGGCGGAATCGGGTCTCGACATGATCGATGTCGATCCGCCCGAACCGGGCCCGACCGACGTGCTCATCGACGTGCGGTACACCTCGATCTGTGGGACCGACCTGCACATCTACGACTGGGACGACTGGGCGGCAGAGACGATCCCCGTCGGGATGACGATCGGGCACGAGTTCAGCGGTGTCGTCTCGGCGGTCGGATCCGCGGTCACCGATGTCGACGTCGGGGAACGGGTGACCGGAGAGGGCCACATCACCTGCGGCCATTGCCGCAACTGTCGCGCCGGCCGCCGTCACTTGTGCCCGAACACACTCGGCATCGGCGTGAACCGGTCGGGTGCGTTCGCACAGCAGATCGTCATTCCGGCGCAGAACGTCTTCGAGCTTCCCGGTCACGTCCCGTTGGAGCTGGGGTCGATCTTCGATCCGTTCGGCAATGCCACCCACACGACGCTGGCCTTCAATCTCGCCGCAGAAGACGTCTTGATCACCGGGGCCGGCCCGATCGGCTGCATGGCTGCGGCGATCGCATCGCATGTCGGAGCGAGGAATGTGGTCGTCACGGACATCAACCCGTACCGACTGGAACTGGCGGCACGACTCGGTGCGAGTCACACGGTGGACGTGTCCACAACCGGTCTGCCCGAGGTGATGGCTGAGCTGGGGATCAGAGAAGGGTTCGACATCGGTCTCGAGATGTCCGGCGCCCCGGCCGCCCTCCGGTCGATGCTTCCCGCCATGATCCACGGAGGGCAGATCGCGCTGCTCGGCCTTCTCCCCGACGATGTTGCGATCGACTGGAGCAAAGTCATCTTCAAGAGCCTCACACTCAAGGGGATCTACGGACGCGAGATGTACGACACGTGGTACAAGATGTCGGTGTTCCTCGAGGGCGGGCTCGATTTGTCGCCCGTCATCACGCATCGGTACCCGGCGGCAGATTTCGAAGAGGCGTTCGAGATCGTCAGATCGGGGCAATCGGGGAAGGTGGTCCTCGACTGGACCTGAGGCGGGATCGCTGTCTCACCATTCTCGGGCAGCGCGTCATACACTCCGAACGGTGAACGATCTGGCCTCTGGAGATCCTCGGATACGTCGCTTCCGCGCTCATCGTGCTGTCGCTGGCGATGACGTCGGTGGTCCGGCTGAGGATCGTCTCACTCGTCGGATCGGCGACCTTCGCCGTCTACGGGATCCTGATCGGCGCACTCCCGGTCGCCCTCACGAACGGAATCATCGTCGTCATCAATGCGGTGTATCTGTATCGGCTCTTCACTGAGGACGAGGCGTTCGACGTGCTCGAGGTGTCCTCGGATTCCGAGTTCATCACCAGCTATCTCGACCACTACGCCGACGACGTCGAGGTGGTCTGGCCCGGCTACCACTACCAGCCCAAGGACCATCAGATTCGGCTGATCGTGTTGCGCAACTTGGCCCTCGCCGGTCTGTTCATCGCCCGGATCGACGGCGATACTGCCATCGTCGAGATCGACTACGCCGGGCCCGACTTCCGCGATCTCAAGAACGCCAGATTCCTGTTCGGCTCTCGCAGCAGTCTCCTGGTCGAACGCGGGATCCGCACCGTTGTGACGAGGGCCGACAGCACGGTGCACGAGAAGTTCCTCCAGCGGTTCGGTTTCGAACTGCGGGATGGGCATTATGAGTTCGATCTCGGGCCTAGCGTGCGGGTATGACCTTTGCACCCCTCCTCGACGAGGCGTCCGCGCTCCTGCCCGAGATCATCCACTTGCGGCGTGCACTCCATCGGAATCCCGAAGTCGGGCTTCGGCTCCCCGGGACGAGAGCTCTGGTGCTCGAAGCGCTCGCCGGACTCGATCTCCGGATCATCGAACACGTCGAGACCAGTGGTGTCGTCGCCGTGCTCGAAGGTGGGAAACCGGGACCAACGGTGCTCCTGAGAGGCGACATGGATGGGCTCCCGGTCGCCGAGAAGACAGGACTCGAGTTCGCCAGCGTCACCGGCGACACGATGCACGCTTGCGGCCACGACATGCACACCTCGATGCTCGTCGGGGCTGCCCGGATGCTGACCGGGCGCAGAGAGGAGTTGGCCGGCAACGTGGTGTTCATGTTCCAGCCGGGTGAAGAGGGCTATCACGGCGCCAGGTTCATGCTCGAGGAGGGCTTGCTCGATGTCACCGGCGATGCACCATCTGTCGGTCTGGCGCTCCATGTCACCACCATCGTCGAGAGCGGCAAACTCGCCGTCAGGTCGGGGCCGATGATGGCGAGTGCCGACCAGCTGGAGATCACGATCATCGGGGCGGGTGGCCATGCCTCGCGACCCGATGGCGCCAACGATCCGGTTGCGGTCGCAGCGGAGGTGATCATGGCGATCCAGACCGCGGTGACGAGGAAGATCAGCGTCTTCGATCCGGCCGTGTGCACGATCACCTCGATCGATGCCGGCCATGCCCACAACATCATCCCCGAGCGGGTCGTCCTCCGCGGAACCATCAGGGCACTGTCGGTCGACACGAGGTCGCGGATGCATGAGCTGGTTCCGCAGGTGGCAGATGGTGTGTGCGCTGCCCACGGCGTGGTGGCAGAGATCAAGATCGAGAACGGATACCCCGTCACGGTCAACGACCCGTCATCGACTGCAGAGTTGCTGCTCGCCGCCCAGTCCTTGGTCGGGACAGCGAACATCGTCCGCCTGCCCACGCCGTCGATGGGGGCCGAGGACTGGTCGTATGTCCTCGAGAAGATCCCGGGAGCGATGTTCTTCCTGGGAGCGTGCCCGCCGAATCTGTCGCCTGACACCGCACCGTACACCCACTCGAACATCGTGACGTTCGACGAACAGGCGATGGCGACGGGGATGGCGTTCTACACGGCTGCGGCCCTCCAGAGGCTGCAGTCATAGCCGTTCTCGGTCAGTGCCCCGGTGGTTCGCCGGCGAGGGTGCTCAGGAGGTCGGCTTCGAGTGAGCTCCTGTCTGCCGGCAGGCGGTCCACCCAGAACACGTCGTAGGCGACGCCGGCCCTGGTGTCCACCCGGGCACGGATGATCGGCATGCCATACCGCTCGAACACCATCCCGAGGTCGTAGACGAGACCGAGCCGGTCGGCGGCCTCGATGGCGATCTTCCCGCCACCGATTCCGGAACGCTCGATTTCGACGACCGGGTCGATCCCGGCTCGGGCCGTGTCTCGATAGGCGCGCTGTTTGGATACGACTGCGGACGTCAGATCGGATCCCCGTCTGACAGCGTCTGTGACGGCGGCTCCGAGTTCCTCCAGCTCGACGTCGTCCAGTTCGTGTCCGTCGTGCGCAACGATGCCGAAGGTGTCGAAGACCCGCCCGTCGGTCCGAGTGGCGAACCGGGCGTCGAGGATCGAGATGCGGTTCAGCGCCAGCGCGCCGGCGACCGACAGGAGGAGACCGGGCCGGTCGGCCGTGGTGACCACCATCGACGCCGGGTTTCCTGGATTCATGTGGACGGTCACGCCCCCTACATCGAGCGGTCGGCGTGCCAGGAGGAGGTGATCGACGATCTCCTCGGGAGCGTGGGTCGAGCGATACATGCGTCCGAAGCCCGACAGGTGGGTCGCCACGTCCTCTCGGCGAAGGTCGGATGGCCCGGCTGAGAGCACCTGATCGGCGAGGATCTCGACCTGCAGTTCCTCGGGCATGTCACGTCGCCGCAGCTCCCGCTCCATCCTCCGGTATGCCCGTCGGACCAGCTCGGCCCGCCACGATGTCCAGGTCTCGGTTCCGGTTGCGCGACTGTCGGCGACGGTGAGGAGATACAGCGCCCCCAGTGTGCGTCGATCCGCGACTCGCTCTCCCACCCACGAGAGCACGGCCGGATCGTCGATGTCGAAGCGAGTCGCCAGGTCGGCGAGGAGCAGATGGTGCTCGACAAGGTCGATCACCAGATCCCGATCCGGGAGCGCGTGGTCGACCTGGTCGCGAACGATCCTCGCTCCGTTCCGGCTGTGGGATCCGGGGAGCCCCTTCCCGAGATCGTGGAGGAGGGCCGCCCAGATCAGCGCGTCGTGGTCGACGAAGTCTTCGAGGATCTCGGCCGCGAGCCCGTCGTCTGGAGTCGCGAGTAGCCGGGCGGATTCATCCACGCATGCGAGGGAGTGCTCGGCCACGCCATACGCATGGAACGGAACGATGTGCGGGGTGTCTCTGAGGCGGGTCCATTCCGGGACTGATGACGCGACCCATTGGTCGAAGGCTGCCTCGGTCAGCGAGTCGCGGCTGATGAGGTCGCGTGCCGTTGAGTGTTCGGTCCGGCGGTGCGAGCATCTTGCCGCTACGAATCTCCGGCCATTGCTCGTCGACCAGGTGCTCGGCTCGTCGTCGGAGCTCGAGGATCCGGGTTCCGAGCTCGACGACGTCGGTGTCGAGATAGCGGGCCGCGGCCTCGCGGAGCTCGAAGTCGTATCGGTCGTGGAGGCGGCCGCTCGCCGCGTGAATCGAGCTCCGGATCCGGGTCATCTCGACCCGCAACCCTCGCTCTGCTTCCGGCTCGGCGGTGGGAGCCTGCTGCAGGCTGAAGAGTCTGCTGCGCCAATCGAGCAGATCGACGGTTCTGATGCCGCCACGCCCGGTCTTGAGATCGGAAGCCATGAGCCGACGTGGCTCGGATGCCCGTCGTGCGCGTTCCTCCTCAGCCAGCATCGAGACGATCTGGGCGTGCTCCTTTTCGAGCAGACCGACGAAGAGCTTCCAGAATTCGTCGAACGTTTCCTCGTCTCCGACCAGGAACCGGGCGGTGAGGAACGTCGAGATGGCGTCGAGGCGAGTGCCGGCGAACATCCTGGCACCTCGAGGCGTGTTCGACAGATGTCCGACCTTGAGCTTCGCGTCCCACAAGGGCCTGAGCACCCGTTGCTCGAGGTCGCCGGCCCCCTCCTCGGGGTGGAGGAAGGCGAGGTCGACGTCGGAGTGGAGGGCCATCACCTGCCGTCCGTACCCCCCGATCGCCACGACAGCGCACCCGGAGGAATCTGATCAGCCAACTCGATGATCGCGGTGTCGAGCAACTGCGGGAGGCGAGCCTCGTCGCCGACATGCCAGCCTTCCTCGCCGAGTCGATCGCGCTCGTCGATGAGCGGTTGGAGCGGTCCGAGTGTCACAGGGCGTCGTCGCCGCGCTCACCAGTCCGGATTCTCACGACCTCGTCGACTCCGGTGACGACGATCTTCCCGTCTCCGATCTCACCGGTCCGCGCCGAAGACTCGATGGCCCTGACGATCGCAGGCCGTGATCTCGTCCGACGCAATGATCTCGAGCCTGATCTTCGGAACGAACTCGACGGTGTACTCGGCGCCCCGATAGACCTCGGTGTGGCCGGACTGGCGTCCGAACCCGCGCACCTCGCTCACCGACATCCCGTCGACGCCGAGGGAACGGAGCCGCTCTTTCACGTCATCGAGTTTGAACGGTTTGATGTAGGCCACGATCAGCTTCACGGCGCAGACCCTAGAGCGTCATTCGGTCGAGTAGGCGCGTTCTTCGTGCTGGGTGATGTCGAGGCCCTCGATCTCGTCGCGGTCGGTCACTCGCAGGCCGACGGTCCGGTCCAGCATCGTTGCGATCAACCATGTCACCCCGAAAGCCGCCAGGCTCACCGCCAGGGTTGCGAGAAGCTGGGGCCCAACCAGTGACGCTGACCCGAACACCAGACCTTCTTCCCCCGAACCGAAGCCGGGGTCTGCGAAAACAGCCACGAGGATCGAGCCGACCGCACCCCCTACGAGGTGGATCCCGACGACATCTAGTGCGTCGTCGATCGGGAGCTTGTGCTTTGCCTGGACCGCCGCCCAGCATGCTGCGCCTCCGAGACCGCCGATCGCAATTGCGCCAAGCGGGGATACGACTCCTGCCGCCGGGGTGATCGCCACGAGTCCGCTCACCGCTCCCGAGACCGCCCCGAGCAGGGTCGGGCTCCCGGTCGACCTCCACTCGATCCCGACCCACGCCGCCATTCCGACGGCGGCGCCGATCTGCGTCGCGAGAAAGGAGGTGATGGCCACCTCACCGGCTGATCCGGCCGATCCGGCGTTGAACCCGAACCAACCAACCCAGAGGATCGCGGCGCCGATCATCGTGAGTGGCAGGGAGTGCGGTCGGAACGGTTCGCGCCCGTGTCCCCGTCTCGGTCCCAGGACGAGGGCGAGTGCCAGGGCCGAGGCGCCAGCGCTGACGTGTACCACCAGACCCCCGGCGAAGTCGATCGCCCCCAATGAGGCCAACGCCCCACCCGGGGCGAACAACGATCGGCCGACCGCCGGGTAGACGAGAACGCTCCAGATCGCAACGAAGACCACCCAGGCGGAGAACTTCATCCGGTCCGCCACCGCGCCGGAGATCAGGGCGACTGCGATGATCGCGAACATGAGGTTGAACGTGGCCGTCGCCAGGGTCGGCAGACGGCACGCCAACCAGCCCGGCTGAGGAGAGGCCGCCGATGACGCGGTTCCCGTCGGCTCCGAACGTGAGCGAATAGCCGATTGCCACCCAGATCACCGTCACGATCGGGATGGTCGGAGAGGTTCATCATGAGCATGTTCAGGACATGGCGACTGCGCGACATCCCTCCGTAGAACAGCGCCAGCCCTGGTGTCATGAGCAGGACGAGCGCTGAGCTCACGAGTATCCACACGGTGTCCGCAGCGCTCAGTCGGTCCCTCCTGACGAGCCAAGACGTTAACCCTCAAGCGTCCAGGGTGCGGGTAGGTTCGTGCGACGAGTAGCCGGAAGGACCAAGCCGATGTCGGAGAACCCGCCCGCAACCCCCGCCACCGAAGCGGCAGAGAGACTCCGCATCGAGTACCGGATGGTCCACCACGGGCCGGTGTCTTCCGCCGAGGAGGCCGCTCAAAAGCGCGGCATCTCGATCGGTCAGCTCGCCAAGACATTGGTGGTGCGGGTCGAAGAGGGCAGCTACGTGATGGTGCTGGTTCCAGGCGACCGCGGCATGGATTACAAGAAGCTCAGAGCACACCTCGGCGTCCGCCGTCTGACCATGCCAGATCCGACAGAAGCACTCGCGGCGACCGGCTACGAGCGGGGGACGATCACGCCTCTCGGTGCCGGTCACTGGCCGATCCTGATCGACCCGCTGCTCGTGGAACACGGCGAGATCTCTCTCGGTGCCGGGGTCGCAGGCTGGGCGATCCATCTCGACCCGAAAGCGCTCGCCTCGGGCCTTGGAGCCGCGATCGTCGACCTCGTCTCCGACTGATCCGGTCAGTTGGCGCGGTCACGGCATCGACGCGAAGAGATCGCATGGACCAACAACCCTCTGGACGTGGTGTCTCCTCGATGATACTGAGACAAGAGATTGGCCGACCGAAGCAACGCCCCCAGCACCGCCCCGATGGCGATATTCGCCCTTGCAAACGTCGCTGAATCTTGGCATCGTCGGAGGGAGAGACGAGGCCAGGGGATCAGCATGTTCGATTCAGCGCGAGTGTCCGGACGGGTCTATTCACTGTTGACACGGATCAGCAGTTCCCCGCCACCTCGACTGCGGATGTGGGACGGGCGGCAGCTCGGGCCGTCCGACGCTCGCTCGACGCTGGTCCTCCGTCATCCCGGATCATTCCGCTCGATGCTGCTCCCACCCACCGATCTGAGCGCGGGCGAGGCCTATGTCTACGACGACATCGACATCGAAGGCGATGTCTTCGAAGTCCTTCGATTCGCAGCAGACCTCGACCGTTCCACCAAGTCGACCATGATCGCCGTCCAGGCCCTGGCTCTGGCTGCGCTCCTTCCCAAGGACAGCCGCAGGAGGCCCGAGCGTCTTCTGCGACCCAGCCTCCGGGGTCGGGCTCACACCGTCGAGCGTGACCGGACGGCGGTGAGCTTCCACTACGACACCGGAAATGACTTCTTCCAGACCTTCCTCGACGACCGAATGGTGTACTCGTGTGCAGCGTTCCTCGACGTGGACGAGGATCTCGCGATCGCTCAGAAGCGGAAGCTCGACCTGATTTGTCGAAAGCTGGAGCTGAGCGCAGGCGATCGGTTCCTCGACGTCGGATGCGGGTGGGGCGCCCTCGTCATCCACGCAGCCGAGCGGTACGGCGTTCGGGCCACCGGCATCACGCTGAGTCGCGCCCAGGCGGAGATGGCGAGGAAGCGGGTTGCGCTGGCCGGTCTCGAAGATCAGGTCGAGATCCTCCTACGCGACTACCGGGAGATGGACGGGACGTTCGACGCCATCGCGTCGGTCGGGATGTTCGAGCATGTGGGCGGCGAGCGTCTCGCCGAGTACTTCGCCAAACTCCGTTCGCTCCTGGCGCCGGGTGGCCAACTTCTGAATCACGGGATCACCAATCGATCTCGCGATCATGGGGGGAATCGAGAGGACAGTTTCGTCGGTACCTATGTCTTCCCCGATGGAGACCTTCGAGCCCTCGAAGAGAGCGTCGAGATTTCAGAGCGGGCCGGGTTCGAGGTTCGTGACGTCGAGGCCCTGCGAATGAGCTATGCGCAGACACTCCGCCGGTGGGTGGCCAATCTCGAGGAGAACCATGACGCCGCTGTCGCCGCAGCAAATGAAGAGACCTACCGGGTGTGGCGGGCGTACATGGCCGGATCGGCCATCTCGTTCGAACTCGGGGCGATCGGCGTGTATCAGATCCTCCTCTCGGACCCGGACCGACCCTGGTCGTACGGACGGTCGCGCCTGCTGGCAGTCGACGACGTTCAAAGGCCGGCGGTGAGAGCTGTCACTGCCTCAGAGCCACCCGCGGTGACCGGTTCTCCATGACCGAAGTAGATCTCATCGAAGTCGAAACCGGCGAGCTTCACGACTGAACGCTGGGCAGTTTCCATGTCGGCGGTGAAGTCCGGGTTCGGTCCGATGACCCCGCCGTCGGACCCGTTGAGCGCGTCACCGGCGACCAGCGTGCCGTCGGGATCGAGGATCGAGATGTGCCCCGGTGTGTGTCCCGGAGTCGTGATGACCTCGAGCCCGAAGACGCTGTCCCCATCGACGACCGTCGCTATCGGTCTCGGCGAGTTCATGTCGGCGATGTCCTCAGCTCCGGCGTAGGCGGTGGCATCCGGGGCGAGCGCCATCACGTCGGCCAGCGACCCGACGTGGTCTCCGTGCGAGTGCGTGAGAATCACCGTCGACAGATCCGGCCAACCGAGTCCGAGGCTGCCGAGGACGTCTGCGATATCTGTGGCGCTTCCCCCGCGACCCGTGTCGACGAGAGCGGCCTCCCCATCCCGGGCGAACACGTAGGCAGACACAGAACCGAGTGCCACCCTCGACCACGTCCCTGAATCGGGGTCGTTGCTGGTGTCGATGGCCGCTTGTGTGGTGACCGGGTCGCTCGGGTTTTCGGGCGCATCCGTGCATGCGGCTACCCCGAAGGCCGCCACGACGAGGCCGCTGCGCCCGACCTGTCGAAGGAAGACTCTCCGCGAGATGTGTGTCATGCCCCAGCACGGTATCGCCAATCCATCGATACCTCCGTATGGTCTCGGCATGGAACTCGCATTCATCACCGGAGCATCGAGCGGCATCGGAGCCGCCCTTCGAACGCACGCAGAGGGACAGGGCGAGGTGACGGCGACGATGAGCCGTGACCCCGGGCGTGGTCGCCTCGCCCGGGCCGTCGACTTGTCGGATCCGGGAGGATGGTTCGATGCCATCCGGTGGGTCGGCTCGGTCATTGCCGATGTCGGTCCTAGCCGTGTCACTTTCTATCACTGCGCGGCGACGCTCGATCCGGTCGGATTCGCCGGAGAGATCGACCTCGAGTCATACGCCCGCAACGTGGTTCTCAACAGCGCCAGTCCGCAGGTGCTGGGCTCCGGTTTCATCGAGGCGCTGATCGAAGCCTCGGTACCGGGGGTGCTCGTTCAGATCAGCTCGGGTGCCGCCACGAAGGCGTATCCCGGCTGGAGCTCTTACTGCGCAGCCAAGGCGGCGGTCGAGCACTGGACCCGGACGGTGGGTGTCGAGCTGGCAGATCGGGGTCGGGGCATCAAGGTCATGGCTGTTGCTCCCGGGGTGGTCGACACCCCGATGCAGGCGATGGCGAGGTCTCTCACCGAGAGACAGCTGCCGAACGTCGATCGTTTCCGGGCGCTCGAGCGCGACGGCGGGCTCGCGGACCCGAACGATGTTGCAGCCAGACTGTGGGCGCTCGCCCGGGACTCGGAGTTGGAGAACGGAGCGGTCCTCGACCTGCGGGACCACGACGCCTGAGTAAAGGCTGCTGTCATCGGCTCGGACGCTCGAGTCGGTGTGCCCCGGGACCCTGCTCGAAGAGCATGTCGTCTGCGTTGAACAGGCCGCAAGTGTCCAGTGAGAGACAGCCGCAGCCGATGCACAGGTCGGCCTGATCGCGGAGATTCTCGAGGCGCATGATCTCGGTGTCGAGTCGGGTGCGCCAGTGGAGCGAGAGGCGCCCCCAGTCGGCCTTCGACGGGGTGCGGTCGCTGGGGATCTCGTTCAGCGCCGCTCTGATCTCCTCGAGCGTGAGTCCGAAGCGTTGAGCCGCCTTGATGACCGCGATACGTCGGAGAGTGGTCCGGGGGAATCGTCGCTGGTTGCCGTCGGTTCGGTGGGGAAAGACCAACCCCTGCTCCTCGTAGTACCGGAGTGCCGAGGTGGAGATTCCGGCTCGTGCCGCGATCTGGCCGATGGTGAGGTCGTCCATTCGGCAGATGGTACTTGACTTCAAGTCAACTTGAGGTTGTACGGTGCCGGCATGTTCACTTCAACCACATCCAATGACGCGTCCTACAGGGCGCTCGAACAGCATCTGTCAACCATGACGGGTGACGAGAAGCACTCGTCTGCCGCCACTTCGACGCTCGACGTGCTGTGGGTCCTGTACGACCGCGTGCTCAACGTGGATCCGGACGATCCCGATGATCCGTTCCGGGACCGATTCCTGCTCTCGAAAGGGCACGGGCCCATGGCGTACTACGCCGTGCTCGCCGCACACGGGTTCATTCCCGCTGCCTGGCTCGGTGGATTCGGGACGTTCGACTCGCCGCTCGGTCATCACCCGGATCGGTTGTTGATCCCCGGCGTCGAGATCTCGAGCGGGTCGCTCGGGCACGGGCTTCCGATCGGCGTCGGCGTGGCGATTGCTCTGCGGGCGGCCGACATCCATTCACGGGTAGTGGTGCTGCTCGGTGACGCCGAGATGGACGAGGGCTCGAACCACGAGGCGATCGCGTTCGCCGGCAGACTCGGGCTGGACCGTCTGACGGCGGTGGTCATCGACAACCGGTCGTCGACATACGGCTGGCCGGGCGGTATCGGTGCCAGATTCGAGGTCGAAGGCTGGAGGGCATTCGTATGCGACGGTCGCGACCACGACGACATCGAGCGGGCATTCGGAGAAGCCAATCGGGTGGGTCCGGCGGTCGTCGTAGCGCAGGTGGTTTGATGAGAGACCGATTCACCGAGGTGGTTGCCGACAGGATGGACATCGACGATCGACTTGCCGTGGTCCTTGCAGCCATTGGCGCAGGCAGTTTCGCCGGCCAACTGAGTCGCTATCCGACGCGAGCGATCAACGTCGGGATTCGCGAGCAGCTCGCCGTTGGCGTCGCCGCCGGACTCGCCCTCGAGGGATACCGTCCGGTGGTGCACTCGTATGCGCCGTTTCTCATCGAGCGAGCCTTCGAACAGCTCAAACTCGACGTTTCTCACCAAGGAGTCGGCGTCATCGCAATCAGTGTGGGAGCCTCCTTCGACGCCGCAGCGGAGGGTCGGACTCATCAGTCGCCGGGTGACGTGGCGCTCGTCTCGACGCTGCCCGGTTGGGCAATCTACGTTCCCGGCCACCCTGACGAGGTCGAGCGCATTCTCAACTCGGAGTTCGATCGGTCCGGCCCCGTCTATGTCCGGTTGTCCGACCAGTCGAACGCCTTCGCAGTCGGTGGGACCGGGCCGACGCTGGTGAGGGAGGGAGCTCCCCATCAACCGATCCTCCTGGCAGTCGGGCCGATGCTCGAGCATGCGCTCGCTCTTGATGGGGACTTCGGGGTTGCCTATCTGTCGCAGGTGCAACCCTTCCCGTCGGCGGCCATCCGCGAAGTGGTCGGTGATCGCGACGTGGTGGTTCTCGAGCCGTACCTCGAGGGCACGACTCTCGGCGACCTGACCGCAGCGCTCGCCGGGACAGGCGGCTGGGTCCGGGCGATCGGTGTGCCCAAGCGCGAGCTGCGGCGATACGGGTCGATCGACGACCACCTCGACGCCCACCGTCTCACCACCCCCCACCTGCAAACACGGCTTCTCCCGTTCTTGTCAAGATCAGCGGGACCATGACCCACCAACCTTGACAAGAACGACGTTTCCCCCGGGTCGATAGCATCGCGGGGTGTGCGATCACTGAGATCCGCGTTCGTGGGGTGAGCGATGTACAAGCGACTCGAGCTGGCAGCGGCGTGGGCGTTTCCGGCGATGATGGTGGCGACGATCGTCGCCACCGTGGTCCATCTCCACGATCGGTTCGGAATCAATCACGTGTCGGGATCTCAGCTTGCTCTGACGAGACACCTGCAAGCAGGGCAGCTGGACCCCGCATTCTTCGATCCTCCCGTGATCGGTGGCACCCGATTCTCACCGATTCCGACTTTGATCCACGCCGGCGTCGACCTCGGAGTGAACGACCTGTTCGTGAGCGGCCGCATCATGACTGCGACGTTCGCCCTCGTCTCCGCCGGTCTGGTCTTCTGGATCTGTCGTACCTATGACGTGAGTCGGAGATGGTCGGCGATCGCGGGGGCGGTCATGCTCGCCACTCCGGAGATCTTCACCGTGGCGACGGGGATTCGTCAGGATATGGTCGCGCTCGGATTCGTGCTCGCGGCCTTTGCGCTGGCCAGGTCGACTCCCTCTCGAGTTGCCCTTGCCCTCGCCGGGGTATGCACGTCGCTGGCCGTGTTCTCGAAGCCGACCGCCGGCTGGGTGATTCCGGTGATCGTGGTGCTGCTGTGGCGCGATCGGGCTGCTCTCGGTTGGTACCTCATCGCTGGAGCCGTGTCCGGGGTGGGTCTGTTCTGGGTGGTCATGGCAGTCAGCGACGGCCGGTTTGTCGACACGCTCAGGCTCCTCTTCGCGGGGTCGACGTCGTTCCAGTCGACACTGCACGCGCCTGAGCGGGCGTTTCGAGCGGTTCTTCGGAGTGCGCCGCTGATCCTCATAGGCTTCGCTGCCTGGTTCTCGAATCGCCGGGTTCGACACCCCGAGCTCGACGTGGCAGCAGTCGTCTCAACCATCGTGGTGGTGGTGATGTATCGAGACAGCGGCGTCGGAGCGAACCATCTCGTGGACCAAGCGGCCTTCGCTGCGATTGTGCTCGCAGTCGGCGTGGGTACACCACAGCACGACGGTGGTGCTCGAACAATGGCGGGGTTGTTGGCGGTGTCGCTTCTGATTCTGGGAGCGATGGGTGCCGGTGATGCGATGCAGTTGACCGGTCCCGATGCGCCGCCCGTCAGAGTCGGCCGCAACCTCATCCCCGATGGCAGCCGAGTCCTCTCCGAGGATCCAGGAATCGTGGTCGGTATGGGGGAGATCCCGGAACTGCTCGACAGCTACATGGTGCAACGCCTGCCTGGCGAATCCGGACAGATGGCGCGGGACTACCTGGTCTCGCAGATCAGCGGCGGGTCGTACGACCGCATCGTCCTGCTCGACCAGCTCGTCAACGGTCGGTTCGCCAACACCAACCACTTCACCCCAGCGATCGGACGCGCCATCGAGGCGAGCTACGTCCTGCTGGGCGAGGTCGACGGCTTCTGGGTCTACGCCCCCCGCTAACGCCAGACGCGCCTGCCTCGTTCTTGTCAAGATCAGCGGGACCATGGCCCACCAACCTTGACAAGAACGGAGTTGGGCCTCAGTTGACGCGTGAGTCGCGGTCGTGCCAGAGGGGTTCGCGGAGGACGAACTTCTGGATCTTCCCCGTCGACGTCTTCGGCAGTTGGTCGACGATCTCGACGATGTCCGGTGCCTTGTAGTGGGCCAACCGTTGGCGCACGTGGTCGATGATCTCCTCTGGATCGGTCGTGGCCCCCTCCTTGAGGGTCACATAGGCGATCGGCCGCTCGCCCCAGTGGTCGTGGGGCATGGAGACGACCGCAGCCTCGAGCACCGCGTCGTGACTGACGATCGCCTGTTCGACCTCGATCGTCGAGATGTTCTCGCCGCCGGAGATGATGATGTCCTTGCTTCGATCGCGGAGCTGGATGTATCCGTCAGGGTGCCAGACACCGAGGTCGCCGGAATGGAACCAGCCTCCCCGGAAGGCCAGGGCGGTTGCATCGGGGTCGTCGTGGTAGCCCTTCATGACGTTGTTGCCACGCATCACGACCTCGCCCATCGTCATCCCGTCTTTGGGTACGTCGTTCATGTCGTCGTCGACCACCCTGACCGGATCCGCCCCGATGAATGCGACGCCTTGGCGCGCCATGAGCCTGACGCGCTCGTCCAGATCCTCGTTCGCCCACTCCGGCTGTGGCTCACAGATCGAATACGGGCCGTACGTCTCGGTGAGCCCGTACACATGGACGATCTCCGCCCCGAGGTCGTTCATCTGGGCGATGATCGTCGGGCTCGGTGGCGCCCCGGCCGTGGTGATCACGAACGGCCTCCCCGTTCTGGTCGGGAACGAGGCTGCGTCGGGGTGATTCACCATCGACACGAGCACCGTGGGGGCGGCATTGAGGTGGGTGACGCCGTGCTCGAAGATCGCCTGCCAGATCGCCCCGGGCTCGGGGGACCGGAGGCAGATGTGGGTTCCCCCGATCCCGGTGACACCCCAGGTCGTGCACCATCCGTTGCAGTGGAACATCGGCAGCGTCCACAGGTACACCGAATCCGGGGAGTGTCGTGAATGGATGATCTCGGCCAGGGCGTTCAGATGGGCGCCGCGATGGGTGTACATGACCCCCTTTGGGCGGCCCGTGGTCCCGGATGTGTAATTGATCGAGATGGTCCGGTTCTCGTCGTCGACCCGGTACGCGATCGGGTCGTCCGATCCGCGATCGATGAATTCCTCGTAGGTGGTGTGCGCGTCAACGGGGGCGGCGCCCGACGTCGGATCGTGGAACGTGACCACCTCGCGCAACCCCGGGTGGCCGTCGAGGTGCGGCGCTACGACCGGGTAGAGGGCGGTGTCGACGACCAGTATCGAGGCACCGGAGTGATCGAGGATGTAGCCGATCTCCGGCCCGGACAGGCGGGTGTTGATGGCGACGAGCACCGCCGGAATCAGGGGCACGGCGAAATGTGCGGCGAGCATCTCCGGCAGATTCGGCATGAGATACGCGACCCGGTCACCCTCGCCGATATCTGACGCCTTCAGCGCATTCGCCGTGCGGGTCGTGAGCGTTCTGAGTTCCTCGTAGGTCATGCGTCGATCGCCGTACACGACGCCGGTGCGGTTGCCGAAGACGTCGGCAGTTCGCTCCAGCTGGAGGAGCGGTGTGAGCTGGGTGATCGAGACGTCGTCTATCGAGGCCACTCGGGTGTCCTTTTCTCGAGAAATGCCGTGATCCCTTCGTGGGCGTCGGGGAGCCGAGCGTTCGACGACATGACCGCCTTGGTGAGGTCGTAGGCGCGATGTTCGTCGAGCTCGATCTGTGAGTAGAACGCCTCTTTCCCGATCCCGATCACGGTCGGACTGAAACGAACGATCTGTCCGACCAGCCGGTCGACGGCGGCGTCGAGTTCGTCATCTGGCACCACCCTGTTGACCAGCCCCCAATCCTGCGCGGTTCGCGCATCGATCGGCTCTCCGGTGAGCAGCATCTCCATCGCCCGCTTCCGGCCGACAGCCCGACTGATGGGGACCATCGGGGTCGAACAGAACAGGCCGATCTTTACTCCGGGCGTTGCAAACACAGCGGATTCCCCGGCCACGGCCAGATCACATGCTGCTACCAACTGGCATCCGGCGGCGGTGGCGACTCCATGCACCTTGGCGATGACCGGCTGGGGGATCCGGTGGATCGTCTCCATGAGCAGGGTGCACTGGTCGAAGAGCTCGGTATAGAAATCCGCATTGCGTTCGACCATCTCGCTGAGGTCGTGCCCGGCCGAGAACGCCGGACCGTCGGCCGCAATCACCACCACCTGTGTCTCGGGGTCGACAGCCTCGAGGGCTTCGGTCAGTTGGTTCATGAGGTCCAGGGAGAGAGCGTTTCTCCGATCGGGCCTCGCCAGAGTGATGGTGGTGACGGGGTGCGCCCCGTCGATGCGCAGCTGTTCCATGTCCGTACTGTACGACAGGGCCCCGGTCGGCGGCCGGCCAGAACGGGCTGGGTGTCACTCGGCGAGTTTGGCGCGACGCTGCGCGAGAAGCTCGATCGCGCGCTCCATGTCGATCGACTCGGGTGTGTCTCCCTTGCGGAGCGAGGCGTTGATCTCGCCATCGGTCACGTACGGCCCGTAGCGGCCGGACCTCACCGTCACCGCCTTCTTCGTCTCGGGGTGCTCACCGAGCTCCTTGAGTGGTCCTGCGGCTTTTCGTTGGCCGCGTCGTCGCGGCGGCTCGGCCAGGAGCTTCAGTGCCTCCTCGGTGGTGAGGGTGAACAGCTGGTCTTCTGATTCGAGGCTGCGCTTGTCATCGCCCCGGGCGATGTACGGCCCGTAGCGGCCGTTCAACGCCAGAATCTCGACGCCGTCGTCGTCGGTTCCCACCGTGCGGGGGAGCGACAGGAGCTTGAGGGCGTCATCGAGGCTGAGGGCATCCAGTTCCATGCCAGTGAGGAGCGATGCCCGCTTGGGCTTCGTCTTCGACCCCTCCTCCTGCTCGCCGAGCTGCACGTACGGACCGAACCGCCCGGTCTTCGCCAGGACCTCGAGACCCGAGTCTGGGTCGGTCCCGAGGATCTTGTCGCCGCGTGACTGATCGTCGATCAGCTCGGTGGCCCGTTCGATCGTCAGCTCGTCCGGGGGGACGTCGTCGGGGATCCCGGCTCTGTCTTCCTCACGCTGGAGATACGGCCCATAGCGGCCGACCCGGGCAACGATCTCCCGCCCCTGGTCGTCAGTTCCGAGGGCGATCGAGTTGACCTGCCTGGCGTCGATCTCGCCGAGTTTCGTCTCGACGGTCTGGTGCAGGCCGGTCTCGCCGTGATAGAACCGGTCGAGCCACGGAACCCGATCCTGTTCGCCATTGGCGATGGCATCGAGGTCGTCCTCCATGTGAGCCGTGAACTCGTAGTCGACGAGGTTCGGGAAGTTCTGCTCGAGCAGGGTGACGACTGCGAAGGCAACGAATGAGGGGACGAGCGCCCCGCCCTTCTTCCACACGTAGCCGCGATCCTGGATCGTGGAGATGATCGAGGCGTAGGTCGATGGTCTCCCGACCCCGAGCTCTTCCATCCGCTCGACCAGCGAGGACTCGTTGTAGCGGGAGGGCGGCCTGGTTTCGTGTCCCGTCGGCTCGAGCGCCTGCGCCTCGACGGCCTGTCCCTCTTCGAGTCCGGGGAGGACGTTCTCGTCGTCGTCGGCCATGGCGTTCGGGTCGTCGATCGAGGCGACATAGGCCTTGAGGAATCCAGGGAAGATCAAGGTGCGACCGCTGGCGGAGAATTCCGCATCGCGACCGTCGGTGGCGGTGGCGGCGAGCTTGACGGACACCGATTCGCCCTTCGCGTCTGGCATCTGGCTGGCGACGGTGCGCTTGAAGATGAGGTCGTAGAGCCGTGACTCGTCGCCGCCCACTTCACTGGCGACCTGAGCGGGGGTGTTCCAGGTGTCGCCGGCCGGTCGGATCGCCTCGTGGGCCTCCTGGGCGTTCTTCGCCTGGGACCCGTAGAACCGTGGTTTGTCCGGGAGATAGTCCTCTCCGTACAGCTTCGAGATCGATGAGCGTGCGTTGCTGATTGCTTCGCCGGACAGCGTCGTCGAATCGGTTCTCATGTAGGTGATGTAGCCGTTCTCGTAGAGGCGCTGGGCGACGGACATCGTCCTGGCACTGGAGAACCGGAGTTTGCGTCCCGCTTCGGCTTGCAGCGTGGATGTTCGGAACGGTGCATACGGGCGGCGGGTGTATGGCTTGGTCTCGGTCGACCTGACCGAGAAGTCTGCCGACTGGAGCCCTTCGACCAGGGCGGCTGCTCCGTCGGCGTCGAGAGCGACGGCGTCGGTCGAGAGCTCCCCTTCGCTGGTGAAGTCGCGGCCTGCGGCAATCCGGCTGCCATCGATCGACGTCAGCTTCGCCGAGAACTCGATGGGCTCCTCTTCCGTGAAGAAGACACCCTCGATGTCCCAGTACGACGCGGAGACGAACGCCATCCGTTCGCGCTCCCGCTCCACGACGATGCGCACTGCCACCGACTGGACACGTCCGGCCGACAAGCCGGATGCGACCTTCTTCCACAGCACCGGCGAGACCTCGTATCCGTACAGGCGGTCGAGGATCCGGCGCGCTTCCTGGGCATCGACCAGTCGCTCGTCGATCTCGCGAGGGTCGTCGAAAGCTTCCTGGATGGCGCGTTCGGTGATCTCGTGGAACACCATGCGCTTCACCGGGATCTTTGGCTTGAGGACCTGGGCGAGATGCCAGGCGATGGACTCGCCCTCGCGATCTTCGTCCGTCGCCAGGTAGAGCTCATCCGCGTCCTTGATGAGCGTCTTCAGCTTCTTGATCTGTTCACGTCGGCTCTTCGAGTTGACGTAGATCGGTTCGAACCCCTCGTCCACGTTCACGCCGAGCCGACCCCACGGCTTGTCCTTGAACCTGGCGGGGACCTCGGAGGCCGAGCGCGGTAGATCGCGAACATGGCCCATCGATGCTTCGACGACCACGTCGGGGCCGAGAAAGCCCTTGATCTTCTTGGCTTTGGTGGGTGATTCGACAATTACGAGGGTTTTGGACACGAGCGTCAAGCTACGCCTTCACGGGAAATACTGTCAAGCCGAGCGGCCCGGCGAGTGTCTCCGGCTGGACTTGGGCCGCAAGGTCGTACGTCGTTCTGCCACGTCGGTATCGTCCACAGCTATGGAACACGAGGTCGAACGGATCAAGGGGCGCGACCTCGTGCGAAAGGGGCCGTTCGCCCGACTCTGGTGGAGTCAGCTGATCTCGAGTCTCGGCGACTGGGTGACGCTGTTCGCCACCTTCTCCCTGGCAACCGATATTTCCGGCGACCGCCTCAATTCGGGTATCGCCATCCTCGTTCCGCTCACCGCGAGATTCCTGCCCGGTCTCATCATCGGCGTGGTTGGGGGAGTCGTCGCCGATCGTCTCAACCGGAAACGAACCATGGTCGTCGCCGACTTCGGGCGGGCCATCCTCGTGCTCGTCCTCGTGTTCGTGGGAAACTTCCGCGACTTGTTCCTGCTGACCTTCGCGATCGAGACGCTCTCGCTCATTCGCCAGCCGGCACGGGAGGCCGTCGTGCCCCTCCTCATCAGCCGAGAGAATCTGATGTCCGCCAACGGCCTCAACCTGTTCGCCGGCTACGGGACCGCACCGATCGGCTCGGCGCTGTTCGCCGTGCTCGCCCAGTTCGGTGGCGAACTCCTCGGTTTCTCACCGTCTCCTGGACTGTCTGCGGCGTTCTTGTTCGACTCGTTCACCTTCATCCTGTCGGGGCTGATCGTGCTGACGATCGCCATCCCGTCGATCGAGATACCGGAGGAGCGTAAAGCGCATTCGGCGCTCGACCTGAGGGCACCGCTGCGCGACATGCTCGACGGTTTTCGATTCGTCCTCGGATTCGGGGCGGTTCGCAGAGTGGTCGTGGGAATGGCAGTCGGCCTGTTTGGCGGTGGCGCGTTGTTCGTGCTCGGTCAGCCGTTTGCAACGGAGGTGCTCCTGGTCGGTGACTCGGCATACGGCGTCATCGTGACCGCGCTCGGAATCGGCGTCGGGATCGGGATGGCGGCGATGACGTGGTGGGGGAGAGCGGTCCAGCGGCGCGAGCCGCTGTTCGGATCGGCCATCCTGATCGTCGGCTTGTCGATCACGCTGACGTCGGGCACGACGACCGTTCTCGGCGCCTCGGCCTGGGTGCTGCTGGCCGGCGCCTTCACCGGTGTCGCTTATGTCACGGGATTCACCCATCTCCACGCCGTTGTGACCGACGATCTCCGCGGTCGGACGTTTGCGGCTCTGTTCTCATTCGCTCGTGCAGCGTTGCTCGTGTCCTTCGGACTCGCCGGTATCGGGTCGGCGGCGATGGCGGGTGTGCTACCGGGGCTGTTCGCCAACGGCGTCCGGGGAGTGATGATCCTGAGTGGGGCGACGATCCTCGCGACCGGTATCGGTGTGTTGTGGGCGGTGCGGAGTCAGCTGCGAGGTGAGCCGCTCACCGACCGCGACTATCAGGTGCTGCGGGATGCCAGCGATGCCGTCACCTGGATTCAGGGTGATCGGAGATCGAAGGACGAATGACGGGTCACTACATCGCGTTGGAAGGGGTCGAAGGCTCGGGGAAGAGCACATTGGCCGGTCTGCTCGAGGGACGGCTCGTCGAGCGAGGCTTCGAGGTCTCCATGGTTCGCGAGCCGGGTGGAACCGGTCTCGGCGAAGAGGTGAGGCGGCTGGTTCTCCACTCCGGTGACGTGGCTCCCTGGGCCGAGGCGGCGCTGTTCGCCGCCGGTCGCGCCCAACTGGCGGTCGAGGTGATCGCTCCATGCATCGCCGCCGGGGGATGGGTGATCTCCGACCGCAGCTACTACTCGTCGCTCGCCTACCAAGGCGGAGCACGCGGACTCGGGGTCGAGACCGTTCGCAGGCTCAACGAGACGGTGCTCGACGGCGTGGTCCCTGATGTCGTGTTCTTCCTCGACCTCGACCCCGAAGTGGGGTTTGCGCGCGAGTTGGAACGCGATCGAATGGCCGAGGGAGGCCTGGCGTTCCAGCGGTCGGTGGCTTCCGCCTATGCCGACATCGCGGCATCCGATCCGAGGGTGGTGTCGATCGATGCGTCGATGCCGCCCGAGAGCCTGGCGTCGACCGTCCTCGCCCACCTCGAGGAGATGCTGTG
This sequence comes from uncultured bacterium, assembly GCA_963745865.1. GTDB lineage: Bacteria > Actinomycetota > Acidimicrobiia > Spongiisociales > ZC4RG35 > JAHEDH01. The sequence continues at coordinate 593,559 of CAVUYZ010000004.1, forward strand.
ATCCTGGAGACCATCGTCGGTCACGGCAGAGTCGTTGATCTCCTGAGGCGTGAGGTCACCCGACCAGCCAACTCCTATCTGTTCGTCGGGGCATCGGGGATCGGCAAAGCGACCGTTGCGCGGGGCTTCGCCCAACTGCTCTTGTGTCCCGTCGATGGAGCCCACGACGAGGCGTGTCGCTCGTGTCGCAGGATCGAGACGGGCAACCACCCCGATCTGATCGAGGTCAGTATCGAGGGCAGGCAGAGCATCGGGACCGACCAGGCGAGGACGATCGTCCAGGCGGCGAACATGACGCCGGTCGAGTCGCCCGTGAAGGTGTTCCTCGTCCCCGAAGCGGGGATGCTCACCGAGCAGGCTGCGAATGTCTTGCTCAAGACGCTGGAAGAGCCGACGTCGACGACCATCTTCTTGCTGGTGGCGGAAGCCGAGGACGATCTCCCGTCAACGGTGAACAGCAGGTGCAGAACCATTCACATGGGTCGGGTGCCCGATGCGACGATCGAGCCGGCCCTGATCGCGCTCGGAGTCGATCCGGAGCGAGCCACCGCGCTCGCCCGCGTGTCCGGAGGTCGCCCGGGGATGGCACTCAACCTGGTCGGTGATCAGGACGTCGATGGATTCCGGCTGCTGTGGCTGGGGCTCCCGACCCGTTTCACCGGTCGCCCCGGCGAGGCCGCCCTCCTGGTCGACGAGGTCGAGGCATGGATCGAGCCGCTCGTCCAGAAGTCGGCCGACGTGGTCGGAGACGAGCTGACCAAGGATCAGACCGAGAAAGCCAAACGTCGTATACGGGCTGCGCTGATGGAGTCCGGTCTCGAGATTCTGGCGACGTGGTACGCCGACAGCGCCGCCATCCAGTACGGCGCCCCGCTCCGCAACGCGGATCTACCGGTGGCAGATCTGACGCTGGTGAGTCCGAAGCGAGCAGTCGCCAACACAGAGCTCATTCTGGATGCGGTTGCCGACCTGAACGCCAATCTCCGCCCCGCACTGCTCCTCACCAACCTGTTCACGTCGTTGGGTTCCGAGACAGCCTGAATTCGACGAAGTCCGGCGCAAATTGCCAGGCGGCCCCTCACGGGTATCATTCCGGAACCTCGCCGAGGTAGCTCAGGGGTAGAGCAATTCACTCGTAATGAATAGGTCAGGGGTTCAAATCCCCTCCTCGGCTCCATTGTCACGCCCGGTTTGGGTTTCCCGGGCAGCAGCTACCGTTTCGCCTGTGGCTGACCAGACGACATTCGAAGAGGACGCGATGCAGTTCGCGCCGCAGCTCTACTCGGCTGCGCTGCGCATGGCACGGAATCCTGCGGATGCCGAGGATCTCGTCCAGGAGACGTTCCTCAAGGCGTATCGCGCCTATCACACGTTCGAGGCCGGCACGAACCTGAAGGCATGGCTGTACCGCATCCTCACCAACACCTACATCAATCGGTATCGCAAGAAGCAACGTCGGCCCGACGAAGTCGACCTCGGCGACGTCCAGGACCTCTACCTGTATCGCAAGATCGGTTCCGCCGAGTCGGCTGACCTGTCCGCCAGCGCAGAGGACGCCGTGCTCGAAGGGCTCGTAGACGCTGACATCAAGGCCGCCGTCGAGTCTTTGCCGGAGAACTTCCGGGTCCCGGTTCTGCTCGCCGACCTCGAGGGATTCGCCTACAAAGAAATCGCCGAGATTCTCGACATTCCGATCGGAACCGTGATGTCCCGACTCCACCGGGGAAGAAAAGCGCTCCAGAAGCAGTTGTACGAATACGCACGGACCCGAGGACTTCTTCCCGACGAGGAGGCGGCTGTCAATGAGTGAAAAATGTGACGACGCACTGGAGAATCTGTATCTCTATCTCGATGGGGAGTTGAAGCCCGATATCGCCGAAGGCCTCCGCATTCACCTCGATGACTGTCCTCCGTGCCTCGACGCCTTCTCGTTCGAAGAGCGACTGAAGACCGTCGTCAAGAACCGGCTGCAAGAGGACGTTCCGCCGGATCTGATCGTCAGGCTCACCCAGGTCATCCGTACCGAGGTCATTCACTACGAGTCCTGATCGCCTGCCCGCCTGGCTGTGATCCCTCGATTCGTCGATGTAGTCTCGATCCCACTGATGCGCTTGTTTCGACCCACCTCGTTCGCCCTCGTTTCGCTCTTCGTTCTCCTCGCGGCGGTGCCTGCACTCGCTGCCGAGAGTCCCACCGAGACCACCGCGCCCGTTCAGCAGGACTCGGCCGGGCAGGTCCAGTCCGGGTATGAGGCGGCGGTCCCCGTCGACGCGCCCGCCCCGACCGAGGTCGTCCAACCATGGACCACCAAGTTCCTGGTTCCGACCGGCCTGTTGATCGCGGTGATCGCCATCTTCGCCACCGTCGTGATGTACTTCATGAAGGTCGTCCGAACGCGGTACAAAGTCGTCGAATGACCGAAGAGCTGCCCTGGCCATTCGCCGGCAGGGTGGCAGGCCTGATCGCCGGTGAGCATGATCTCGCTCGGTCGTATCACTTCCAGCACCTTGCTTCCACGATGCCGTCGGTCGTCGCCGAGGCAAGCGCCATGGTCACCGCAGCGACCGGGCTCGAACTCCCCGGAGACCCGTCGGTGGCGGTCGTCACCAGACGCGAGTGGGTCGAGCGGAACCTCGGCGGGTTCACCAAGATGGTCGGGTCCGGAATCGAGAGTTCGTCGATCGGAGACTCAGACCGACCGGGAGCCGCAGTCGCCCGTCGGCTCGTCGCCGGCGAGATCGGGGCACTTCTCGGCTTCCTGTCGAAGCGGGTCCTCGGCCAATACGAGCTGGTGCTTCCCAGCGAGGACGATGCCGACTCGATCGCGTTCGTCGGTGGGAACATCCTCTCCATGGAGCGGAGCAACCAGTTCTCTCCGACGGATTTTCGGATGTGGATCGCATTGCACGAATCCGCCCATCGCGCGCAGTTCAAGGGGATTCCCTGGATGCGCGACTACTTCCAGGAGCTCATCGGAGAGATGGTCGAGAGCTCGACGGTCACTCGGGGGAGGCTGAAGCGAATGGCCAACCGGGTGCGCATTGCACATCGCGACGACGAGCCGATCATCGACGAGCGCGGCTTGATGGGATTCGTGGCCACCCCTGCTCAGTCGGAGACGCTCGACAAGATCCAAGCGTTGATGAGCCTGTTGGAGGGGCACGGCCACTTCGTCATGGACCGGATCGGTGAGCGCGTGTTGACATCGCAGGCGAGGATGTCATCGATCTTGAAGCGTCGCAGAAACGATCCCAAGGTGGAAGCGCTGTATCGGCTGACCGGAATCCAGATGAAGATGAAGCAGTACGAGGAAGGAGAGGAGTTCGTCGCCGGAGTCGAGAAGGTCGCATCCTTCACAGCGTTGAACGCGGCCTGGCGGAGCCCCGAGCACCTCCCGACACTCGCAGAGATCCGCGATCCCGAATCGTGGCTCGAGCGGGTGGGATGAGCGCCGCCGACGGAATCAGGGAGGCGCTGGCGTCGCTCCCCGGGCCCGTTGTCATCGCCCTCTCCGGCGGAGCAGACAGCGCAGTGGCCGCATGGGCGGCTGCGGACGCTGGCGTCGCGACCCGATGTGTGCACGTCGACCACGGACTCGAGGCCTCGGAGGTGATGTGCTCGGCTGCAGTGGACGTCGCCGGTCGACTCGGGCTCGAACTCGAAATCCTCCACGTGGCACCGGCGTCGGATGCCGAGGCCGATCTCCGGTCGGCGAGATACGCCGCGCTGCTCGGCTCGCTCGCTGCGGGTGAGGTACTCGTCACGGCGCACACGGCCGACGACCAGGCGGAGACGCTGCTGCTGAATCTCCTGAGAGGCACCGGTCTGCCGGGGCTGGGGGGGATTCCTCCCCGCCGCGGGCCGATCCGTCGGCCGATGCTCGAAATCCGCCGGGCCGATGTGCGGGCCGTCGCCGACCAGATGGGACTGCCATACGTCGACGACCCCGAGAACGCATCGACCGAGCACCTCCGCAACCGAGTTCGGATGGATCTCATCCCAGCGCTCGAGGCCGACTTCAGCCCGGCGCTCACACGGAACCTCGGTCGCACCGCGGCCGGCGTCTCCGAGGCGCTCGAGCCCATGCTCATGGCAGCATCCCGAGTGCCGTGCGAGGTGCGAGGGATCGTCGGTACGGGTCGCTGTCGGTCCTCTGATGGCAGCGAAGCCGTCCGTGAGGCGATGGGTACTGCGTGAGATGATGATCCGTGCCAGAGGCCCGTACCCGCCCTCGAAGGAGGAAGTGGATCGGGCAGAATCTGCGCTGGTCACCGGGAGCGGTACGGACCTGGCCGATTCTCGACATCGATTCCAGGTGGTCGGCCCGTGGTACCAGCTCTCGCCCCCACCGACAGCGCCCTCCGGCCCGACGGTGTTGGCAGACGGAGTTCGCTGGGGATCATTCCGATTTCGCACGGTTCGCTGGGAAGGCGGTCCGGTGCTCTCGAAGTGGCGTTTCGTTCATCCCATCGGCTCGTACATGGTCAGAGCCGTCGCCGCAGACGATCGTGTGGAGATCGCCACCGGGCACAAGGATGCTCGCGAGGCGATCAGGGAGACGGGGATCGAAGTCTCCGGCTGGCCGGTGGTGACCGACGCCGTCAGGGAGGATCGTCTGGATCCCGGGTGCCAGGCACGTCGCTTGGTCCTCGGCGGACTCCAGCGGCTACGTTGAGACGATCGCCGAAGAGGACGCTGGATGGGCACGATCTCAACCTTGATCTCCGAAGAGGAGATCCAACAGAAGCTCGTCGAGATGGGCGCGTCGATCACCAGCGACTACCAGGGGAAGGACCTGCTCGTCGTCGGCGTGCTCAAGGGGGCCTTCATGGTGATGGCCGACCTCTCGCGGCACATCGATCTACCCGTCGAGTTCGACTTCATGGCGGTGAGTTCGTACGGAGCCTCGACGCAGAGCTCCGGCGTGGTTCGGATCCTCAAGGACCTCGATCAAGAGATCGCCGGAAAGCACGTCTTGATCGTCGAGGACATCATCGACTCGGGTTTGACGCTCAGCTACCTCATCAAGAGCCTCAAGGTCAGGAAACCGGCCTCGATCGAAATCGCCACACTCCTCTGGAAAGAGGGCATCCAGCGGGTCCCGATCGAGGTCAAGTACCCGGGGTTCTCGATCGGACCCGAGTTCGTGGTCGGGTACGGGCTCGATTACGCCGGAAAGTACCGCAACCTCCCCTACATCGGGGTGCTCGAAGGCAATCCCGACGAATAGCGGCGAGAGCGGACACCCCCAGGCCGGCCCGCGAACCTGGTCGGCAGCCTCAGGATGTCATTGCCCGTCAGAGGACGTAGCATGAATTCCTCGCAGCCCGGGCTGCGCGCTTCTGAACAAGGAAACATTCGGTGAATCGCACCTTTCGCACTCTTCTGATCTACGGGCTCGTCTTCGTCGCTGTCGCATTCGTGGCCCAGCAGTGGGTCGATCAGGCCTCCCAGCCGGAGGAGATACAGCTGAACACCTTCCTGTCGAAGGTGGCGGATGGCGAGATCGACTCTGCGACGGTCTTCGCCACGTCCGACCGGGTCGAGGGCCGGTACGAGGGATCGACCGCGGTGGACGGCACGAACGACTTCCTGGTCCGGTATCCGGCAGAGTTCGAGGGAGCGGTCACCGACGCACTCGTTTCCGCCGGCGTCGACTTCGAGACCGATCCCGAGCCACCAGGTCTGCTCGAGATCCTGTTCAGCATCCTGCCGTGGCTCATCCTGATCGGCTTCATGGTGTTCATCTTCATGCAGATGCAGGGCTCGGGGAACCGGGTGATGCAGTTCGGAAAGGCGAAGACCAAGTCGGTCTCCAAGGATCAACCCAAGGTCACGTTCAAAGACGTTGCCGGCCTCGAGAGCGCGATCGAGGAACTCGAGGAGATCAAGGACTTCCTCGAGCACCCGGACAAGTACCGGGCCATGGGAGCCAAGATCCCGAAGGGCGTGCTGCTGTTCGGTCCTCCCGGGACCGGGAAGACCCTGCTCGCCAGGGCTGTCGCCGGCGAGGCCGGCGTCCCGTTCTTTTCGATCTCCGGTTCGGACTTCGTCGAGATGTTCGTCGGCGTCGGAGCCAGTCGTGTTCGGGACCTGTTCGAACAGGCCAAGCAATCGGCTCCTGCCATCGTGTTCATCGATGAGATCGATGCGGTTGGTCGCCATCGCGGCGCCGGGGTCGGCGGTGGGCACGACGAGCGTGAGCAAACGCTGAATCAGCTGCTCGTCGAACTCGACGGGTTCGAAGGCTCGAACGGCGTCATCGTGATGGCGGCGACGAACCGGCCCGACATCCTCGATCCTGCGCTGCTTCGTCCGGGTCGCTTCGACCGTCAGATCACGATCGACGCTCCCGACCTCGAAGGCAGGAAGGCGATCCTCGCGGTGCACGCCAAGGGAAAGCCCCTCGAAGATGGCATCGAGCTCGAGGTTCTGGCCAGGCGCACGCCGGGATTCACCGGCGCCGATCTCGCCAACCTGATCAACGAGGCCGCGTTGCTCTCCGCCCGGTTCAACAAGTCCAAGATCGGTATGACCGAACTCGAGGAGGCAATCGATCGTGTCATCTCCGGTCCGGAGCGGAAGACCCGCGTCATGGACGATGAGGAGAAGAAGCTCATCGCCTATCACGAGACGGGGCACGCCTTGGTGGGCTTTGCGCTGCCGAACGCCGATCCGGTCCACAAGGTCACGATCGTTGCCCGCGGCCGCTCGTTGGGCCACACGCTCGCACTGCCCACCCACGACAAGTTCCTGGTTCGTAGGTCCGAGCTGGTCGACCAACTGGCGATGCTGCTCGGTGGTCGCACGGCCGAGGAGATCATCTACGTCGACCCCACCACCGGGGCCGCCAACGACATCGAGAAGGCCACGTCGATCGCCAGGAAGATGGTGATGGAGTACGGGATGAGCGACAAGCTCGGACCGCTCCAGTACGGCAAGCCGGCCGGCGAGGTCTTCCTCGGCCGTGACTACACCAAGGGTCAGGACTTCTCCGACGACGTGGCGTCGTCGATCGACGAAGAAGTTCGAACGCTGGTCGCAGCCGCCCATCAGGAGGCTCGTGAGATCCTCACGACCCACCGTGAGGCCATGGAGCGAATGGTGCAGATACTGCTCGAGAAGGAGACCGTGAACCGCGAAGAGATCGCCGAGATCTTCACGGATGTTCCCAAGTGGGAGCACACCTCGTCGGGATCGTTGCGGATCCAGTTGCCCGAGCACGCTGACCAGTCGCCTGCCAGCGACGGGTACGCCGCCGCCCGGGAAGTCTGATCGGCCGCGCCGACGTGGCAGCCTCCCCTGGTTCGACGTGGCGGATCGGAGGTGAGACCCTGGATCTCGCATCGACGCTGATCATGGGGATCGTCAACGTGACCCCGGACTCGTTCTCGGACGGGGGACGCTTCGAGGGGCAGGCGGCGATCCGTCACGGGCGGTCACTGCTCGAGGCGGGCGCCGACATCCTCGACATCGGTGGCGAATCGACCCGTCCGGGCGCTGACCCGGTGAGCGCAGAAGAGGAGTGTTCTCGGGTCCTGCCGGTCGTGGAAGCGCTCGCCGGCGATGGAGCCCGTGTCTCGATCGACACGATGAAACCCCTCGTTGCTCGCGCTGCCATCCAACGTGGCGCGGTGATCGTCAACGATGTGACCGGGCTTGCGCGACCCCGAGATGCGGAGCGTGGTGGCCGAAACCGGGGTCGGTGCGATCGTGATGCACATGCAGGGAACTCCTCGCACGATGCAGCAGAACCCCAGCTATGACGACGTCGTCTCTGACATTGCGTCGTTCCTCGATCGTCGCAGCCAGGCGGCGATCGCCGACGGCATCGATCCCCGGACGCTGGCTGTCGATCCCGGTATCGGGTTCGGGAAGACGACCGAGCACAACCTGGCGTTGCTCGCTCACCTGTCGGCTCTCTCGGACCTGGGTCGACCGGTCGTGGTGGGCGCGTCCCGGAAACGGTTCCTCGGTTCGTTGCTCGGGATCGATGATCCCGCAGAACGCGACCGTGCGACCGCCATCCTGACTGCACTCATCGCCGAGCGTGGGGCAGCCGTCGTCCGCGTCCATGACGTAGCCGGGTCACGGGAAGCTCTCACGCTGTTGCGGGCTATCGTCGCTGCGCAGGAAGGGAAGTCATGATCGCCGGTCTCAAACCACGTGGATTCGTCTGGGTCATCGCGAACCGTCTCGCCGTTTCAGACCGGATCGGCGGGAGCGGGTTCCAGCATCGTCGGGTTCGTCGAGAGGAAGAGATCAACTGGCTCGTCCGGGATGCCAGCATCACCGCCGTTGTCAATCTCCTCGTCGGTCAGCCAAATCAGCACTCCTATGCGGACGCCGGCCTCGCGACGCACGAGTGCCCGATCGAGGGACGTCCCACCAGCAAGCAGATCGATGAGATCTACTCGACGATCGATGCCGCCCTGGTCGAACGGGGCTCGCGCGTGCTGGTCCACCGCGAGACCGTCGACGATGTGGTCGCCGGCCTGATGGGTGGCTATCTGATCCACAAGAAGCTGCTCGACGATCCGATCGTCGCGGTGGCGGTGATCCAGGAGATCGTCGGCGAGCCGATCGGCCCCGACGGCAGGTCGATCATCTCCGGCCGATGATGGACCGGATCTCACTCAGGGGCATACGGGTGTTCGCGTTCCACGGCGTCCATGCGAGCGAGCAGGAACAGGGGCAGGTCTTCCTGATCGACATCGACGTCGAGCTCGATTTGAGCGAAGCAGGGGAGACCGACGAGCTCGGCGCAACGATCGACTACGGAGTCCTCGCATCTGACATCGCTTCGCGGGCGTCGAATGAACGGTGGAACCTCATCGAACGTGTCGCCCAGCGGACTGCGGATCTCGTGCTCGAAGACAGTCGGGTTTCGGCAGTCGATGTGACGGTTCACAAGCCCGAGGTGGTCCTGCCGGTTCCCGTGGCCGGGGTGTCTGTCTCGATCAGACGCCAACGCTGAGATGGCGGAGTCGTCGGGATGACCCGGGTCGCGATCGCCCTCGGCTCGAATCTCGGCGACCGTCTCGACCATCTCCGGGCGGGCGCCTCCGGGCTCTCGGCGGTCGGCGATGTCGTCGACGTGTCGTCGGTCTTCGAGACCGATCCCGTCGGTGGTCCGGAGCAAGGCAGGTATCTCAATGCCGTCGTGCTCCTCGACACCGATCTCGCCCCTGACGATCTGCTCGAGGCGTTGCTCGGAATCGAGCGGACCCGGGGTCGGGTTCGCGATGAGCGGTGGGGGCCGCGCACGCTCGACCTCGACATCGTCGTCTTCGGAGATCGACGGATCGAGACGCCGGGACTCGTGGTCCCTCACCCGCGTGCCCACGAGCGGGGATTCGTGCTCGGTCCGCTCGTCGAAGTCTGGCCGGACGCCGTCCTGGCCGATGGTCGTCCTGCTGCGACGACGTGGTCCGATGCCGATCGGGCGGGGCATGCGGCGCTGGGAGGGGGATTGGCGTGAGAGAGCCCCCGGGCTCGGCCCGGCGGCCACTCGCTGGGTCGTGGCTCAGGTGCTGCTGTTCGGGGTGTGGCTTGCGGTCGTCGTGGCGCTGCCCAGGGCGGATGTCGGCCCGGTCGGGGAGATTGGAGGTGCGGCCCTGGCGGTTGGCGGGCTGGTCGTGCTCGAGGCTGCGAGACGATCTCTCGGCAGGGAGCTGACGCCGTATCCGCAGCCCAGGAGTGATCCGCATCTCGTCGACACCGGCGTCTATGGGCAGGTGCGGCATCCGATCTACACCGGCGTCCTGATGCTCCTTGGCGGAGTGGCTTTGGCATTCGGAAGCATTCCGGGTCTGGCGACGACGGCCGGACTCGGCGTGTTCTTCTCCTTCAAGGCCCGGATCGAGGAGCGGGCGCTGTCGGTCGGCGTGTCCGGCTACTCCGACTATCTCGGCCGGGTCCCTTCCCGGTTCGTTCCCTCGTTCCGCACAAAGGACCAAAGTCACGGAGCGTGAGGCAGAACTCTTCGCCCTATTGGCCTGAATACTTGGTAGCGTGTCGTCATGGGAGCGAGGTCGCCTCCACAACGCACGTGAAACGTTTCACTTTCACGACGCGCCAAGGAGGTCGAATGGCCAACCGCTCAAAAGAGAGCCGCAAAGCAATTCCGGGATACGACGAGTTCCGACCCAATCGGGAGGACCGCAAGCGCACCCATCGCGCCACCCGCCACGCCGCAAATCAACTTCTCCACACCATCGAAGACTTCGATGATGTCGCACCTTTGCCAGAGGTGAGAAGGAACCGGTATTCCGATCACATCGAAGAGACCGTCGAAGAGACGACCCGCAGAGAGCGGTTCAAGGTCTGGAAGACGAAGTTCTGGAAACGTCGTGACTCGTACAAAGAGATGAAGGCGTCGATCGACGCCGAGTGGGACGACCTGGTCGGTTGACGCACTGTGAACCGAGCGAGCCCCCGGCTATATAGTCGGGGGCTCGCCCGCGTCAGATCTCAGAACGCCTCAGGCGGCAGGTCGGCCTCATCGTGCTCGATCGCGGCGACCAGCCGGGCGGCGACCATGACCGGGATCGTGGCCTTCTGGGAAGCGTGGGTGCGTCACCGGCGATCGGACGATCGGCCAGCCCGGTCTCGGTGTGCCCTGGCCGGGCGTCGATCACCGTGATGCGTCGACGGCGAACCTCGCGTCGGAGCGCCGTCCCGTACGCGGCGAGCGCTGCCTTTGATGCCGAGTAGCCCGCCATCCCCGCCGCCGGTTGTTCGGCGACGATCCCGCTCAGGTTGAGGATGAAGCCGCCTGCCCGGAGATGGGGGAGTGCCGCCTGGATCACGAAGATGGGCAGGAAGGTGTTGGTGAGAAACAGCTCTTCGATCGTGTCGGACGATGTGTCATCGGCCATCCCGAACGCAACGACACCGGCGGCGTTGATGACGCCGTCGAGGCCGCCATGGGCGGCGACCGCAACCTCGACGGCTCTCTCGGCCTCGGATGGGAGCCGGAGGTCCGCCTCGACCAGCGTGGCATCGATCCCGATCGCTTCGAGTCGGGCAGCGGATCGACCGGCGAGTGTCAGCCGAGCGCCGCGCTGTTCCAACTCGTACGCCAGCCGGGACCCGAGACCACCGCCGGCACCTGCAATCAGAATCGATGCCTCCTGAATCTCCATTGGTGCTCCTCACTACGCTGCGGACGTCCCGATGATGGAGAAACCTATGGACCCGCTGCGCATAGCGGTAGTCGGTCCCGGCAGAGCCGGCGGAGCCGTCGCGTTGAGGGCCATCGCATCCGGTCATCGGCTCGAAGCCGTCGTCCCCGGCCCATCGGGCTCGGTCCCCGCCTCGCTGACCGACTCCGTTCAGGTCGTTGCCGACGGTCCATTGCCGCCCGTCGATCTCGTCATCATCTCGGTCCCCGACGATGTCATCGCCGAGGTTGCAGACCGTCTCGTCGACCGTGTCTCCCCTTCTCAGCGGGTCGATCGCCATCCATCTCTCGGGTCTCACGTCGGTGGACGCACTTGGCGCCGCTCCAGGAGCAGGGATGGCTCACTCGGCGGCGTGCACCCTCTGATGACACTTCCGTCGCCCGAAGCCGGCTCTGGAGCGCTCGTGGGTGCTCCGGCCGGTGTGTCCGGCTCGACCGTCGAGACGGTGGGCCGCCTCGTCGACTTCGCTGCCACGCTCGGGATGCGACCGTTCACGCTCGATGACGGGATGCGAGCGTTGTATCACACAGCAGCCTCGGTGGCGGCCAACATGGTGACTGCAGTACTCGGCGTTTCCTTCGATCTGTTCGACGCGGCAGGCATCGACCCGGCGGTGAGTAGACCATTGGTCGAGCGGGCGGTCGCCAATTGTTTCGAGCTCGGGCCGGGACCTGCGCTGACCGGACCGGTCTCGAGGGGCGATGTTGGCACGATCGCGCTCCAGCGCGCCGCAGTTGCCGATCTCGGCCCGGCCCTGGTCGGAGAGTTCGACTCGTTGCTCGACCTGGTTCGGGCACGTGCGGCGAGCGGGGGAAGCGCATGAAGGTGACCTCACACGTTCTCGGAGTCGAGGTCTCTCACGGTCGGCCGGGTGGCACTGGTCCCGACCATGGGATTTCTCCACGAAGGCCATCTCTCCCACATCCGTCGGGCGAGGGAGTCGAGCGACACCGTGGTGGTGTCTCTCTTCGTCAATCCACTCCAGTTCGGTGACTCCCGAGATCTCGACCGCTATCCACGCGATGTCGCCCGCGATGCGCAACTCGCCTCGTCGGCCGGAGCCGATGTTCTGTTCGCTCCGCCGCTGGAGGAGATGTACCCGGATCGGCCGCTGACCACGGTGACGGTCGCGGAGCTGACCGACCATCTCGAGGGGCCGAGAAGGCCAGGGCATTTCGACGGGGTCACCACCGTGGTGGCGAAATTGCTCGCCGGTCTTCGGCCGGACACTGCGCACTTCGGCCGCAAGGACGCCCAACAGTTGGCGGTGGTCACTCGCATGGTGTCCGACCTCAGCCTGCCCACAGAGATCGTGCCCGGGCCGACGATCCGTGAGCATGACGGGCTGGCGCTGTCGAGCCGGAACGTGTTCCTCTCCGACGCCGACCGACGCCGCGCCGTGGGACTCTCTCGGGGGGTGTTCGCCGCAGCGGATGCGATCGAACGGGGAGTTGTCGACGCCAACGAACTGCACCGACTCTGCCTCGAGCGACTCGCCGGGATCGACGTGGAGTACGTCCAGCTCGCCAGCCAATCGCTGGTGCAGCCGCTCGAGGCTCTCGACCAGCCGTCCTTCCTGGCGGTGGCCGCCGGGATCGGTTCGACCCGCCTCATCGACAACGTGACCATCGACTTCGACGGCGATCGCCCGGTCGTCGACCGAGGCGTGTTGCTCGATGAGGCGTCGATGCTGTACGCGGCCACCTGATGCTGCTCGTGATCGACGTTGGGAACACGGGCACCGTGGTCGGGATCGTCGACGGCGATGTCGTCGTCGCCCGGTGGGAGATCACGACGACCGCGAGAACCGTTGACGAATACGTGCTGGCCATCGATGCCCTTCTCGAGAGTGGCGGGCACCGGGTCTCGTCGGCCGCACTCGCCAGTGTCGTCCCGGAGGCGACCAGGGTCCTCCGGGCCGCCCTCCCGAGGATCGCAGGGTCGCCGCCGGTGGTGGTCGGCCCTGGCGTCCGGACCGGACTCAGCATCGACCTCGACAATGCCAGGGAAGTGGGCGCCGACCGGGTCGCCGGTGCCGTCGGGGCGATCGACCGCTACGGCGCTCCGGTGATCACCGTCGATTTCGGCACAGCGACCACCGTCGACCTGGTCGATGCTGCGTCGAGCTTTCGGGGTGGGGCGATCGCGGTCGGGATCGGCGTCGGCGCTGAGGCGTTGGTCGCGTCGACGTCGGCGCTTCGGAGGGTCGAGCTGAGCGAGCCGTCTCACTCGGTGGGGAGAAGCACGGTCGAAGCGGTGCAATCGGGCATGGTGTTCGGCTTCGCGGGGATGGTCGACGGCCTGGTTTCCCGGATGAAGAACGAAGCCGACATCGAGCCAGTGGCGGTGGTGGCCACCGGGGGTTTTGCTCCGCTGATCGGGCCACTGTGCGACCAGATCACCCATGTCGATGCGGACCTGACACTCTGGGGTCTGGCCCTCATCCATCGCCGCAACCAGTGATCGGGTTCTGGCGCGCGCCGTCTCCGACCTAGCCTCGCTCGAATATGTCCGACCCCAACGACACCACCGAAGAACCGATCGATGACCGGGTCGAACTCACCGAGCACCCGCTGACCGCAGTCCGCCTCGAGAAGCTCGAGGCGTTGATCGCAGCCGGTCTCGAACCGTATCCGGTTGGCCTTCGTCCGACCAGCACCGCCGCCGAGTTGCACGACGCCCACGGGGGCCTCGAGCCAGGAGCCTCGACCGATCGTGCGGTCTCGGTGGCCGGCCGGGTGATGCTTCACCGCTCGTTCGGGAAGCTGGTCTTTCTGACCATCGAGGACCACAGCGGCCGGATCCAGCTGTTCGTCTCGAAGGGTGATCTCGAAGCCCCCCTGTTCGACCAGATCGAGAGCAGCGATGTCGGCGATTGGGTGTGGGCGTCGGGGGAGGTCATCACCACCAAGAAGGGCGAGTTGAGCGTGAGGGTTGCTGCCTTTGCCCTGCTCGCCAAGGGACTCCGGCCCCTTCCCGACAAGTGGCACGGGCTCAGCGACGTCGAAAAGCGATCGCGTCAGCGCTACCTCGACCTGATCGTCAACGACGACGCCACGGACATCGCCAGGAGCCGTTCGGCGATCATCTCCGAGCTGCGCAGGCAGTTCGAGCAGCGCGGATTCATCGAAGTCGAGACCCCCGTACTCCAGCCGGAAGCTGGTGGTGCCTTGGCGCGTCCGTTCGCGACGCATCACAACGCGCTCGGGATGGACATGTACCTGCGGATCGCGACGGAGCTTCACCTGAAGCGTTTGATCGTTGGCGGCCTCGGCAAGGTCTTCGAGATCGGGAGGATCTTCCGCAACGAGGGGATCGACGCGACCCACAACCCTGAGTTCACGATGCTCGAGTCGTATGAGGCGCTTGCCGATTACGAAGACGTGATGGAACTCGTCGAGTCGGTGTTCGCCGATCTGGCCTCCGAGGTCCTCGGATCGGTCGAGGTGCCGTATCAGGGTTCGATCATCGATCTCTCAGCCCCATTTCGGCGAGTGTCGATGCTCGACCTGGTCAACGAGGCGATCGATGAGGATGTCTCATACGAAACGCCGGTGTCCGAACTCAGGGCGATCGCCGATCGTGTCGGTGCGTCCGCATGACGACGCCGATGGCTGCGGGAAGCTGATCGCCGAGATCTTCGAGGCGGTGGCGGAGTCGAGACTCGTGCAGCCGACTTTCGTCACCGAGCACCCGGTCGAGACGTCACCGCTGGCGCGTCGTCATCGTTCGAATCCCGCCGTCACCGAGCGCTTCGAGCTGATCATCGCCGGGTCCGAGTACGCCAACGGTTACAGCGAGCTCAACGACCCTGCCGAGCAGCGTGCCCGCTTCGAGGCACAAGCCTCGGCTCGCTCAGCGGGGGCTGAGGAGACCCATCCGATCGACGAGGATTACATCCGCGCCCTCGAATACGGGATGCCACCAACCGGTGGACTCGGGATCGGCGTAGATCGGCTGGTGATGCTGTTGACCAACCGAGTCCACATTCGAGAAGTGATTCTGTTTCCGACCTTGCGACCGGAGTCCTGACGCGTCGGCGGGTCGATCTAGAGCGTCGAGAGCTTCACCGAGCCGTCGTCGGCTCGGAGGGACAGCTGGCGGGCCGTGTCGAGAACGGTCCCGGAGTTGTGGGTCGCAGCCCGGACCTCGACGCCGCCGATCGTGAACACACGGCCGGTCTCCGGCGTTGTCCGCACGACCCGGGCCAACATCGCCCGAACCCGGTTGGCAACGACCTCGATCGTGCCGGCCTGAAGGTCGGCGAGCACCGCCACGAAGGCGTTGTCCTCGGCGCGGCCCACGTCATCGACGTCGCGCACTCCCGCTGAGATCGTTGCGGCGACGTGCTTCAGCAGGTCCAGGTGAGCGGGCGTCTGCTCGTAGGGTGCCTCCATGTTGGGGAGCCGGATGTACAGCGCCCCGTAGATGTCGCCTCGTCTGGCCAGCCAGCGCTGGGCGCGCTGGATCGCCTCGAAGATCCCGTTCCGATTCAGCAGGCTCGTGTCGAGATCGATCGTTCCCACGACGTCGAGTGTGAATCTGAGCTGCTGGAGCTCGGCGGTCACCGACTCGAGCCTGGCCTCTATCTGTTCGCGGTCGTCCGTCACGCCACACAGCCTACAAAGGTGAACAAACCAGGAATAGTCATCAAGCGCGCCTCGATTCGTGACGATTGAATCGGGTACGGGTCGCGTCGAGAAGAGCCAATGGACGACACAGCGACAACTTCCTTCCTCACCATGGAGGAGCAGAACGCTCTCGTGGTCGAGACGCTGGGCCTCGTCGACCACATCGTCAACGAGGTCTCGGCCCGCTTCCCGCGTCATGTCGACCGGGGCGAGCTCTGGAATGCCGGCTCCCTCGGCCTGGTCGAGGCCAGTCGGCGCTTCGATCCCGAGGCCGGCGTGCCGTTCAATCGCTATGCCGCCATCCGGATCAGGGGAGCGATCATCGACTCCACCCGCACCAGGGATTGGGCGAGTCGATCGGTTCGGCGTAACGCCAGGGACATTCAGCGGGCGAGAGCCGACCTCGAGCAGGACGGTGTCTCCGCCACGCAAGCCGAACCTCGCCGACGTCCTCGGTATCTCCGAGGACGAATTGGGCAAACGCCAGTCCGATGCCGCGGCAGCCACGCTGCTGCAACTCGACCAGCCCACCGGTGAGGAAGACTCGGCGACGCTCGCCGATCGGGTCTCGGAGGGCAGCCGTGAGGTTCAGCCGGAAATGTCGATCGAGGACCGCGAGTTGCGGGGCACGCTGCTCGAGGCGATCAGGAACCTTCCCGACATCCAGTCCGACGTCATGGTTCGGTACTACATCGAGGGCGAGTTGCTCGGCGACATCGCGATCGATCTCGACCTGACCGAAGCGCGGATCAGCCAGATCAGGTCTGAGGCAGTGACCTCGATCCGTGCCTATTCTGGGAGATCTGTACGAGGGAGTCACTCCTGCCGACGACGATGCGCCGGGAAAACGCGCCCGAGCGGCGTTTCTGGCGAAGATGTCCGAGACGTCGACCTGGCGAACTCGATTGGCGACCGACTCCTTCCTACGAGCGGATCGTCCAGAACCGCTCTGCCTGATCGGCGAGGGTCACACGGCCACTCCGGACATCGTCCTCAGCCGCTCTGCAAGGGTCGAGGTGTCGAATGGCTTCTCGATGAGTCCTGCGATTCCGAGCTCGAGGAGCTCGGAGGAGGGAAGATCCGACCTTCCCGTGAGGAAGACGACCGGGATGTCTTGCGACCTCGGGCTGTTGGGCGAGGTCCCTGGCCAGATCGGCGCCCGACCGGCCCGGCATGGTGTAGTCGAGCACGATGATGTCGGGCCGGGTCTCGAGAGCGGTCGACACAACTGCCGTGGGGTCTGCGACTTCGATGACTTCGTCGCCGCTGCGTTTGGCGAGGACGACGTTCAGCAGATACCTGATGACTGAATCGTCGTCACACACGAGGATTCTCATTGGGGTCTCCTGAGCGGTCGGCTGTCGTACATGAGACACCTGTCGACCGGAAGCTCATCGACTCAAGGACTTGGGGGGCGGATCAGTTCCTGACGTCTGCGACCCGGGCCACGAGAAAGCCGCCGAGATCGCCGAGCACGGCCTTCGCCGGAACCTTGGGCAGCAACCTGGCTGCGACGGCGGCACGGTCGAGCCGGGCAGAGGCATCATCGAGTGCGTCGTCGATGAAACCGCCCGCCCTGACAAGGTCGATCACTTCGTCGATCGTTTCCTGCCGGTACGGGCGATCCTCGGTCAGCAGCTTGCGGATGCGGTCGCCGTCGTCGCCGGTGAGACCGAGCAGCACCGGCATCGTGAACTTTCCCTCGGCGATGTCGGAACCGGCCGGTTTACCGATCGCCATCGTCGTCGACACCAGATCGAGTACGTCGTCGGCGATCTGGAAGACCATTCCAACCTCGTGGGCCCAGGTCGAGATGGCATCGACCACCGCGCTGTCTGCATCGGCAGCCAGCGCCCCCAATTGGGCCGAGGTTCGGATCAGCGACGCGGTCTTCTGTTCGATCACCTTCTCGTAGGCGGCGAGGTCGTGATCGAGGTCGTAGTCGAGTTGCAGTTCGCGAGTCTGGCCTTCGACCAGTTCGGCATAGGTCTCGGCGAGCAGTCGGACCGATTCGAGGCTCAGGTGGGTGGCAGCGGTCTCTGACGCTCTTGCCATCAGGAAGTCTCCGGCGAGGATGGCGATGGTGTTCGTCCAGTTGGCGTTCGCCGAGTCGGCACCTCGCCTGGTGTCGGCCTCGTCGATGACGTCATCGTGATACAGGCTCCCGACGTGGATCAACTCGACCGCGACACCCGCCTCGACCGGTCGGCCGTCTGCAGCTGGACCGAACTCGGCGGCGAGCAGGGCGACCAGCGGTCGATACCGCTTTCCGCCGGCCCGCAACAGGTGCTGCGCGACCTCGGTGAGATACGGGTCCTCGGCAGTCGAGACTTCGAGGAGGCGCGTTTCGACCCGATCCATCGCGGACCACACACTGGGGAGGGGGACCAGAGAGGCGAGTTCGTTGGACATCTGGCCAAACCCTACTGATGGTGCCTGGCAGCAGGTAACCCAAACCCGACTCCGGCCGATCGTGGTTCGGAGTTGTTGGATCCCGTCATCGGTATACTTCGACCACCAGCCAGGGATATTCTCTTGAGGAGGCCCACTCTTGTTTGAACGGTTTACAGATCGGGCCCGCCGTGTTGTCGTCTTGGCGCAGGAAGAGGCTCGACTTCTCAATCACAACTACATCGGCACCGAGCACATCCTGCTCGGGCTGCTGAACGAGGGCGAAGGAATCGCCGCCAAGGCTCTCGAGAGCCTCGGGATCAATCTCTCCGGGGTGCGCGAGCAGGTCGTGGAGATCATCGGCCAGGGCCAGCAGGCCCCCACCGGTCACATCCCGTTCACGCCTCGTGCCAAGAAGGTGCTCGAGTTGAGCCTCCGCGAGGCGTTGCAGCTCGGCCACAACTACATCGGCACCGAGCACATTCTGCTCGGGCTGATCCGCGAGGGTGAGGGCGTCGCAGCTCAGGTCTTGCAGAAGCTCGGAGCCGAGCTCCAAAAGGTCCGCCAGACCGTGATTCAACTGCTCTCGGGTCCGTCCGGATCGGAGGAGCAGGCGGCGTCTGGCACCGGCGGTTCATCGGGTTCGTCCCGCTCCGAGTCGTCTTCGCAAGGGTCGACCGTCCTCGACCAATTCGGTCGAAACCTGACGCAGGCCGCCCGCGATCGCAAGCTCGATCCGGTCATCGGTCGGGCGAAGGAGATCGAGCGGGTCATGCAGATCCTGTCTCGGCGGACCAAGAACAACCCGGTTCTCATCGGCGAGCCCGGTGTCGGTAAGACCGCCATCGTCGAAGGTCTCGCTCAGCAGATCGTGTCGGGCGAAGTCCCCGAGACGTTGCAGGCCAAGAAGCTCTACACGCTCGACCTGGGCGCGCTGGTCGCCGGGTCACGCTATCGAGGCGACTTCGAGGAGCGTCTCAAGAAGGTCCTGAAGGAGATCAAGACCAGGGGCGACATCATCATCTTCATCGACGAGATCCACACGCTCGTCGGAGCAGGCGCCGCCGAAGGCGCCATCGATGCAGCATCGATTCTCAAGCCCATGCTGGCGCGAGGTGAGTTGCAGACGATCGGAGCGACCACCCTCGAGGAGTATCGCAAGTATCTCGAGAAGGACTCGGCCCTCGAACGACGCTTTCAGCCGGTTCAGGTCGACGAGCCAACCGTCGCAGACACGATCCAGATCCTCCTGGGTCTGAAGGACCGATACGAGTCGCACCATTCGGTGCGCTTCACCGACCAGGCGATCATCACCGCAGCGAACCTCGCCGACCGGTATCTGTCCGACCGGTTCCTGCCCGACAAGGCGATCGACCTCATCGACGAGGCCGGAAGCCGGATGCGGATCAGCCGGTCGGCCAACAACCCCGAGTTCGCCGAGATCGACAAGAAGCTGACCGATGTCCGCTCCGAGAAGCAGGACGCGGTGCAATCCCAGCAGTACGAGCGTGCCGCCCAGTTGCGTGACCAGGAGCGCTCGTTGATCTCCGATCGCACCGACATCGAGCATCGCATGGCCGAAGAGGGCGGTGAGCTCGGATGGGTCATCGATGACGAGGAGATCGCCCAGGTACTCGCACAATGGACCGGTATCCCCGTCCAGCGGCTCACCGAGGAGGAGACGGCCCGTCTCGTCCACATGGAGTCCGAACTCCACAAGCGAATCGTCGGACAGCACGACGCCATCGTTGCCGTGTCCAAGGCGATCCGGAGGACTCGTGCCGGGCTCAAGGATCCCAAGCGCCCGTCCGGTTCGTTCATCTTCCTCGGCCCCTCGGGTGTCGGGAAGACCGAGACCGCCAAGGCGCTCGCCGAGTTCCTGTTCGGGGACGAGAACTCACTGATTCAGCTGGACATGTCCGAGTACATGGAGAAGCACACGGTCAGCCGTCTCATCGGGTCGCCGCCGGGATACGTCGGCTACGACGAGGGTGGTCAGTTGACCGAGGCGGTTCGGCGCAAGCCGTTCTCCGTCGTTCTCTTCGACGAGATCGAGAAGGCCCACCCCGATGTGTTCAACACGCTCCTCCAGATCCTGGAGGACGGTCGGTTGACGGATGCTCAGGGTCGCACGGTCGACTTCAAGAACACGGTCATCATCATGACCTCGAACCTCGGCACCCGGGACCTGCGCAAGTCCAACGTCGGGTTCCACAACGAGGATGCCCGGGACACGTACGACAAGATGGTCGAGAAGGTCCAGGATGAGCTCAAGCGGCACTTCCGGCCCGAGTTCCTCAACCGGATCGACGACACGATCGTCTTCCACGAGCTGTCGCTCGAGGAGGTCAAGCAGATCGTCGACCTCATGTTGGTGCGTGTCAAGTTCCAGCTCGCCGCTCAGGGCCTCGACCTGGTACTCACCGACGACGCCAAGGGGTTCCTCGGAACCAAGGGCTACGACCCCGAGCTCGGTGCCCGTCCGCTTCGCCGGTCGATCCAGCGTCTGCTGGAGGATCCGCTGTCCGAGCAGGTTCTGCTCGGCGGGTACACCGCCGGCACCACCGTGCTGGTGGCGCTCGACGAGGAGAACGACGAGCTGACGTTCGAAGCGTACGAGACGCCGGACCAGCCTCCGATGGAGATGGCCGAACAGGACTGACGACGAATCGGGTGAAACGACACACGCCCCGTGCGCTCGCACGGGGCGTGTGTTCGTGCACGGGGCGTGTGTGGCGTTACTCCTTGATGTAGGGCTGCCCGTCGGCGGCAGGGGCTCTGGCTTTGCCGACGACGCCGGCGACGACGATCACCGTGGCGACGTAGGGCAGCATCAGCATGAACTCCGACGGGATCGCCGTGCCGAGGATCGCCACTTTCTGCGACAGGGCCCCGGAGAACCCGAACACGAGTCCCGCGCCGAGCGCCCCGATCGGCATCCAGCGGCCGAAGATCATCGCCGCCAGACCGATGAACCCGATCCCTCCGGTCATGTTCTCCTCGAACCGTGAGATCTGGGCCAGGGCCAGGAAGGCTCCGCCGAATCCGGCGATCAACCCTCCAAGGACGACGTTGCGATACCGGACCCGGATCACGTCGATGCCGAGGGTGTCGGCGGCCTTGGGATGCTCGCCGACCGCACGTGCCCTCAGCCCCCATCTCGTCTTGAAAAAGGCCTGGTGGAGGGCGAAGACGAGGATGAGCATCCCGTAGACGAAGAACGTGTGGTTGAAGAACATCGGCCCGAGTACCGGAATGTCGGCGAGGATCGGGATGCGCCACGACGTGACCCGGGCGGGGGCATTCAGGTCCTGGGCCTCTGACAGCACCCGACTGGCCAGGAACGAGGTGAGACCGAGGGCGAAGATGTTGATCACGACGCCGGCGATGATCTGATCGACCCGGAAGCGAATCGCCAGCCAGGCGAGGAGTAGACCAAGCAGCGCGCCGACGGCCATCGCCCCGAGCACTCCTGCGATGGTGCCGAACACCGACGACAGCACGACTGCGACGAAGGCGGAGGCAAGCAACTGCCCTTCGATCCCGATGTTGATCACGCCGGCTCGCTCGCACATCAACCCGGTCAGGGCTCCGAGCGTGATCACGACCGCCGAGATGACCGTCGACCGCAGCATGCCGACCATGCTGAATGAGCTTCCCGCCGCTGCCCAGGAGAGGAATGCGATCACGAACAGACCCAGCCCGACTCCCAGGAGCGGATTGGTGAGCTTCAGGTGGCGGCGCATCAGTTGGTCGACCGCCAGCCCAGCGACGATGGCCGCGATCACCAGCGATGCCAGACGGGAATTCAACGTCACTGCCAGGTCCATGAATCGATCGCCGGGAAGGCTCAGATTGAATGTGGATTGTGCGTCTGACTCCACCCCGAACGCGAACACCCACACGACGATGAGGGCGAGGCCGAGCAGGACGATGCCGATGATCGTCGCACGACGCTCCTCGGCGGAGGTGCGCACCCGGGTTGGCTGCGTCGTCTGGGACTGTTCGACCGTCGTCACGAGCCCCACCCCGTCATCAGTTGTTGTGCGTCGTCGTCATCGCCACCTTTGAGTCGATAGATCGCTCGGACCATCTCGGGAGCGGCAACGAAGATGACGATGAGCGCCTGGAGCACGACCACCAGATCGAGCGGGATCTGGGCTGCTCCTTGCATCTCACGGCCCCCAGCCTTCAATGCGCCGAACAACACCGCCGCCCACAGTGTCCCGACGGGATGCGATCGGCCAAGAAGGGCGACGGTGATTGCGTCGAAACCGACGGATCCGGCGAGGTCGGTGGTTGCCTTGAAGGGCTCGAGCCCCATGACCTGGTTGGCGCCTGCCAGGCCTGCGAGCGCTCCGGCGGTCGCCATGGACATGGTCACGAGGGTCGCGACGCTCATGCCTGCGTAGCGGCTGGCAGCCGGGTTCATGCCCACGGCCCGAAACTCGAATCCGATTTGCGACTTGAACAACAGCCAGTGGACCCCGTAGACGGCGGCGAGGGCCACGAGGAAGCCGATGGTGACCCGGTATTCCGACCCCAGGAGTCGCGGGAGTTGCGCGGTGGGCTCCAACGGCGATGACACGGGGTTGTTCCTGCCGGGCTCCTGGAACAGGGGGATGGTCAACAGCCACTGGACGAAGAAGAGCGCGATGAAGTTGAACATGATGGTCGTGATGACCTCGTGCGCTCCGGTCTTGGCTTTGAGCAGGCCCGGTATGCCTCCCCAGATGATTCCGCCGACGAGGCCTCCGATCAGGGCAAGTGGTATGTGGATGACTGCCGGCAGTGAGAGATGGATCCCAACCCAGGTTGCGACGAGTCCGCCGATCAGCATCTGTCCTTGGGCCCCGATGTTGAAGAGTCCGGCCTGGAAGCCGAGCGCGACGCCGAGGCTTGCGAGAAGGAGGGGAGTGGCGGCGAACAGCGTCTCGGAGACCGCCCTGACGGAGCCGACCGATCCGGTGAACAGTGCTTTGTAGGCGGCACCGATCTCGCTGGCCATGCCGGACAGGGCCGTCCCCGGGTCGCTGAACAGCAGAGGCAGCCCCTCGATGTCGGAGAGTGCGATGATGAGGGCGCCGATCGCCAGTGCGGTGACGAAGGCCAGGGTCGGAAGGACGAGTGATCGCATGGCGCTGGTTCCGACGCCGCTGAGCTTGCCCATCAGACCACCCGCCGGCTCCTTCATCTCTGGGTCGTCCGTGATCTCTGGATCGTCGTTCGAGGGCGTCGTCATGGGGCCGACCCAAGCATTGCCAGGCCGATGTCGGTGACCGGGGCATCGGGGGAGAACTCGGCAGCGACCTGCCCGTGATACATCACCAGGATCCGGTCTGCAAGGGCCGTCACCTCGTCCAGCTCCGACGAGACGACGAGGACCGCGGTGCCGGCGTCTCGCTTCGCCACGATCTGAGAGTGGATGTACTCGATCGAACCGACGTCGATGCCTCTCGTTGGTTGGGCGGCGATGAGGAGCGTGACATCTCGATCGAACTCGCGCGCCACGATCACCTTCTGCTGGTTCCCGCCCGACAGCGCAGACACGAGTACCCCGACCCCGGGCGTGCGAACGTCGTATTGCTCGACGAGTCGCGTCGCCGTTTCGTTGGCCGCCTTCCAATCCATCGAGATACCGGGCGAGAACTCCTCCTCGTAATAGGAGTCGAGGATCATGTTCTCGGTGACGGTGAAACCGAGCACGAGGCCGCTGTGTTGACGATCCTCGGGAATGTGGGAGACGCCGTGCTTGTGCATCTGGCGCGGTGTGAAGTCGGTGACGTCTTCGGTTTCGAGAGAGATCGACCCACCGTGGACCGAGCGCATCCCGGTGATGGCCTCGATCAACTCGGTCTGGCCGTTGCCCTGTACGCCGGCGATCCCGACGATCTCGCCGACCTTGACTTCGAAGCTGACGCCGTCGACGGCGCGTTGGTTGCGATCGTTGATCACCACCAGGTTCTCGACCTTCAGGATCGTCTCTCCAGGATGCGATGTCGCTTTCGGTACCACGAGATCGACGGGACGACCGACCATGAGTTCGGCGATCTCCTGCTCCGTGATCTCGTCCGGCTTCGCCTCGCCCACCTTACGTCCCGCACGCATCACCGCGATACGGTCGGCGATCTGGAGTGCTTCGCGGAGTTTGTGGGTGATGAAGATGATGCCCTTGCCGTCCGCCTGGAGACTGCGGACGATCTCGAAGAACTCCTCGACCTCCTGTGGCGTGAGCACGGCGGTCGGTTCGTCGAACACGACGTACTTGGCTTTACGGTTGAGGACTTTCACGATCTCGACCCGCTGCTGCACGCCGATGGGGAGGTCTTCGATGATCGCGTCGGGATCGACTTCGAGGCCGTACCGATCCGAGATGTCGGTGACCTGTTTGCGCGCAGTGGCTCCGTCGATGAAACCGAAGGAATTCGACGGCTCCTGTCCGAGAACGACATTCTCGGACACGCTGAACACCGGAACGAGCATGAAGTGTTGATGCACCATGCCGATCCCGGCAGCGATCGCATCGCGGGAGGAGTCGAGCTCGAGGTTGGCCCCATCAACGGTGATCGACCCTTCGTCTGGCCGGTACAACCCGTAGAGGACATTCATGAGCGTGGTTTTGCCGGCACCGTTCTCGCCCACGAGTGCGAGCACTTCGCCGGGTTCCACCGTGAGGGAGACGTCGTCGTTGGCGAGCACACCGGGAAACCTCTTCGTGATTCCGTGTAACTCGAGCGCCATCGCGATCCTCGTGTCGTTCCTGCCAGGTGGGAGACTACCTCGAAACGCACGAAGCCCCCGGCTCGAGCCGGGGGCTTCGTGTATCACTATCTATTGTTGTCAGCCGACTTCGACGACAGCTGCCTCGATGTCGCCCGAGGCGATCTGCTCGAGGATGGACTTCACCTCGGCATCGAGATCGCTCGAGACCCGATCAGCCGCGCTGTGGTAGGGGGCCAGGCCAACGGCTCCGTTGGCCAACGTGCCCAGTTCGCCACCCGGCGTCCACGTGCCCTCGGCATGGTCCTGGATGGAGCGGGTCACCTGCACGGCGATGCCCTTCTCGATCGTCGTGAGCCACAGGTCCTGATATTCCTCAGGAGCAGCGAAGAAAGCGTCCTGGTCGACGCCGATCAGGAGTGCGTCGATGCCGCGGTCCTGGATCGCGGTGCCGCACGGCAGGTTGATCGCGCCACCGACCGGGAGCATGATGTCGGCTCCCTCGTCGAGAATGCTCTCACATGTCGAGCGCACCTGCGGGTCGGCAGGGTCGAAGGTACCCGTGAAGGTCCCGTCCTGGTTTTCGGTGCTCCAACCGATCACGCGAACCGAGGCGTCATTGGTCTCGTTGTAGTACTCGACGCCGCGCGTCAGGCCGTCCATGAAGATGGAGACGGTCGGGATGTTCAGGCCACCGTACGTGCCGATGATCCCGGTCTCGGTCACGCCGGCCGCGAGGTATCCGGCGGCGAAGGCGGCCTCGTCGGTCTGGAACACGAGCTCACGAACGTTGGCGATGTCGGGGTCGTACGAGTAGTCGACGATCGTGAAGTTGACGTCGGGGTTGGCCTCGGCGTTCGCCGCGGTCGCATCGCCCAACTGGAACCCAACGGTGACGATGTGCTCGGAGCCCTGTGCCAGGCATTGGTCGATGTTCGGCTGGTAGTCGGATGCTTCGTCGGACTCGAGCAGGATCGGATCCGCAGCTGCGAATCCCTGATCCACCGCATCGAGCACGCCCTGCCATGCAGCGGCGTTGAAGCTACGGTCGTCGACGCCTGCCAGGTCGGTGACGAGGCACACGGGGATGGCGGCCGCCATCTCTCCGCCCTCGGTGGTGGTGGTTTCCATCGGCGCTTCGGTGGTGGTGGTTTCCATCGGCGCTTCGGTGGTGGTCGGCTCAGGAGCCGCCGTTGTGTCTGTGGTGTCTGCGGTGTCGCCGTCTCCGCATGCCGCCAGCACGAGTGCCAGGGCAAGAAGCAGCGCCAAACCGCGCAAATTCCTCTTCACGAGTGATTTCCTCCATCTAGGGGTGATAGCGGTAGCACAGGCAAAGCTACGCACCGCAGCCTCTCATAGTAGGTGAATCCAGGGGCTCGGCACAGAGGGCGAAAGTCCAATTTCGCGACCAAACTGCCCGATGACGCCCCGTCGACTCAGCCTCCGGCCGTTGTCTCGGTGGGGTCGACGAGGGAGGTGGGCGGCGACGTGATCTCGGCCTGGGGGTATCCGAGGAGCTCGATCTGTTTGATGGCAAGTTCGCTGAAGACCTGGCCATCGACCGGCTCGGGTAGATATGCAGAGTCGATCGTGATCGTCACGCTGAGCGTCCCGAGGCTCGAGAACAGGAGTGGCTGGGCGCCCCCCTCGTTCTTGAGCTCGAAGCTGATGTCGGCGTCGCCGCCGTTGATCCGAATGTCCCTGACGCGATAATTCTGGAAGAGGCCGGAGTCGTCCTGGTCGAGATTCCGCCACACGACGCCGGTGATGACGCTGCGCTCCTCGAGAATGAGGTCGATGGAGACCTGCTGACCCTCCTCGAGCCCGTCCCAGTTGATCTGGTATTCGCCTTCACCATCGTCGGCGACGTTCTCGCACCCGAGCCCGGCGAGGCCCGTGACCGAGCAATCGACGGTGAGGATGTCGAGCTCGCGGGACTCGGGGGGCGGTGCGGTGGTCGACACAGTGGTTTCGGTGACGAGTGTGTCGCCGGGCGCGTTCTCGTCGTCTCCGAAGATGTTGAAGATCAACGAAATGATCACGACAACGGCAAGCAGCGCTGCGATCGCCATCGCCGCGCGGACGCCGGCGGTGGCCTGAACCGCCGGCCGGGGAGCGACGGGAAGTGGCCCCTGTGACAACCGGGCGCCGCACTCTTCGCAGTGGCGGTTGCTGGCTGGGTTGGGCGAGCCGCATGAGGGGCATTGGACCTCGTTGCGCGGAAACCGCACCGGTGGTGGCTGTTGTCCCGCTGGTGGCTCTGCGGTCAATGAAAACTCTTCGAACTCGGCGGCCTCGTCGTCCTCGACCCCGGCGTCGGTCGGATCGATCCAGGATCCACATTCGGGGCAGAACTGGTGGTCGTCACCAACCACTGCGCCGCAGTTGTCGCACACGTGTCGTGCCAAATCGCCTCCTCGCGTGCTCGTTATTCTGCCACGGTGATCGTGATGTTCCTTGTCAGGTCGGCTGAACCGTGGTCGATGTCCAATGTGATCGGCCTGGCGGTCGTCGTTTCGGCGGCCGTCCTCGTCGGAATGGCGTGGCGGCGATTCCGGCGATGATCCAGCCGGATTCTGTCCTGGTCGGTCGATAGTCTCCGGTCGTGGCTTTTCAGTGTGATTCGTGCGGTCATCGCGCCAGCAAGTGGATGGGCTTCTGCCCGCAATGCGGTTCCGGTGATCCGCTGACCGAGATGGTCGAGACCACCCGCTCGAAGAAGCGCTCGTCGGGCCCGGCCAACCGGCCGATCGGGCTCGATCAGGTCGAGTCGTCCAACGTGATCCGTCGTGACACCGGGATGTCCGAGCTCGATCGTGTGCTCGGTGGCGGCCTCGTCGACGGGTCGGTTGCGCTGGTGGGTGGCGAGCCAGGGGTCGGGAAATCGACGCTGTTGCTGCAGATGGCGGGGTCGCTCGCCGCGGCCGGTCACCGGGTCCTGGTCGCAACGGCCGAGGAGAGCGCCCAACAGGTGGGGTTGCGTGCCCAACGTCTGGGGATCGACGCCTCCGAAGTGCTGATCCTCGCCGAAGACGACGTCGATCGGGTGATCGATACGGCGCAGCAGGCAAAGCCGGCCGTGCTGATCATGGACTCGATCCAGACCGTGGGGGTCGCAGACATCTCGTCTGCACCCGGGTCGGTCACACAGGTTCGAGAAGCGAGCTCTCGTCTGATCCGCTACGCCAAGGCCAGCGGGACCGCGACGATCGTGGTTGGCCATGTCACCAAGGACGGTGGGCTCGCCGGCCCCAAGATCCTCGAGCACATGGTCGACGTTGTCCTGTATCTCGAGGGCGACCCCGATCGTGGGTTCCGGGCGCTGCGCAGCTTCAAGAATCGGTTCGGGGCGACCCACGTCGTCGCGCTGTACGACATGCGATCCGAAGGCATGGTCGAGGTGCTCGATCCCTCAGAAGCCTTCCTGGCCGAATGGCAGTCGAACGTGCCCGGCACCGTCGTGTTCCCCGCGGTCGAGGGCAGGCGGTCGGTGATGGTCGAAATCCAAGCGCTCGTGTCGAGGAGTTCGACCCCGCAGCCGAGACGGTCGGTGCGGGGTGTCGATGCCCCCCGCGTTCATCAGTTGCTGGCGGTCCTCGAACGGCACGCCGGGTTGGCGTTGGGGGACCACGAGGTGTACGTCAACGTCGTCGGAGGCTGGAAGATCACCGAACCGGGCGCCGACCTGGCCATCGCCCTGGCGATCGCCTCGTCGGCCATCGACAGCCCGCTCGGGTCGATGGCGGCCTGGGGAGAGGTTGGTCTCGCCGGGGAGGTGCGCCCGGTGCCGTTCGACTCACGCCGTCGTGAGGAGGCTGACCGGCTCGGCATCGACACTGTCATCGCCCCCGCCGACCGACTTCGCATCGACGCCGCACTCCGGCTGGCGGGCCTCGACGGTCCCCGACGCAGCGGCTCCCGCAGTCGAGACATCTGATCGACCTGATAGTCTGGCCTACCGTGTCCGACGCAGATTTCAATCACCTCGCGACCCTCGAGCGCCTTGCACCAGGCACCAGTCTCCGCGCTGGCCTCGAGCGAATAATCCAGATGGGCAAGGGTGCCATCATCGTCATGGGGGAAGGGGACGGCGTCTCTTCCATCTCCAGCGGAGGCTTCATCTTCTCTCAGCCCGTCCCGTTCACGGCGGCCAAGCTCTCCGAATTGGCCAAGATGGACGGCGGAATCATCCTCGACGAAGAGGGTGATCATCTGCTGCGGGCGAACGTCCACTTCACTCCCTCGAACGACATCCACACCGACGAGACCGGCTCGCGGCATCGAACTGCCCAGAGGGTCGCGGTCCAGACCGGCTATCCGGTCGTAGCGGTCAGCGAAGGTCGACGGATCGTCACCGTGTACTTCTCGGATCAGAAGATCGAGCTGCGGTCCCCGACCGAGATCGCAGCTCGAGTCAATCAGGAACTGCAGACCCTCGATCGGCTGCGCAGACGCCTCGACGAAGCAGAGGTCAACCTCACCCAGCTGGAGATGTCGGGGTTGGTGACCTTTCGGGCCGTCGTAACGCTCATCCAGCGCAGCGAGCTCGTGCGCCGGGTCGGGATCTCCATCGAACGTGAGGTGACCCAGCTCGGTGACGAAGGCCGGCTGGCGTACATCCAGCTCGACGACATGGTTCGGGGCGTCGATCATCTGCGGTACACGACGATGCGAGACTTCACCCAGACCCGACGCTCCAGGCTGGCGACGAGTGCCCTCGAGCGGCTGGACGCCCTGGAGGAGTCGAAGCTCGATGATCCGCTGGACGTCGGCAAGACGCTCGGATTCGACGACCTCGATGAACCGGTGACTCCCCGTGGATACCGGCTCCTGTCGAAGGTCGCCCGTCTTCCCGATCCGGTTCGCGAGGAACTGATCAAACACTTCAAGTCGCTTCCCAAGATGATGGACGCCACCGTCGATCAGCTCGAAGCTGTCGAGGGCATCGGAAGCACTCGAGCCGAATACCTGATCCACTACTTCGACCGACTCCGCTCCGCTTCGGAGAATTGGGCCCCGTCACCGCTGTGACGCCCGTTCGGGGTCACTTGGGGAGCTACCCCCGGTGCCCTGTATGCTCGTACCCGAATGGCTAAAGCAAAGACATCGAAGTACGGCGTAGGTGACAAGGTCGTCCATCCCCAGCACGGGGCGGCGACGATCGCAAAGAAGATCAAGCAGACGTTCGGGGACGAGAAGCGCGACTATTTCGTGCTCGACATCGCCACCGAGCAACTGACCGTGATGGTCCCGATCGACAGCATCGAAGAGGTCATCCGTCCTGTCATCTCCAAGAACAAAGCTCGCGAGGTCCTTGCAGTCCTCAAGCAGGAGCCCCAGGAAGCCGGATCCAACTGGTCCCGGTGGTACAAGGTCCTCAACGAGAAGATGACATCTGGCGACATCTTCCAGGTGGCCGAAGTCGTGCGGGACCTCAACTACGCCCAGCAGACGAAGGGCATTTCTCCGGCGTTGAAGCGGATGCTGTCGAAGGCGCGCACCACGCTGACCTCCGAGTTGCAGTTCGCGCTCGACGTCGACGAGGAAGGCGCCATCAAGAAGCTCGACAGGGCGCTGCCGACGTTCGATCCACCCGACGAATGAGCGATCTCCGGGTCGGATGGGGTTTCGACGCCCATCGATTCGGGGGCTCACCGCCACTCGTCCTCGGAGGAGTCGTCGCCAGCGATGCTGTCGGCGTCGAAGCGACGTCTGATGGCGACGTCGTAGCCCATGCGATCATCGACGCGATTCTCGGCGGGGCCGCTATCGGGGATCTCGGATCCTTCTTTCCGTCATCGGACCCGCAATGGCATGGCGCGGACAGCTTTCAACTCCTCGACATCGCCCTTCGTGAATCGCAAGCGGTTGGTTGGACCGTGGACTTCGTCGACGTCACGGTGATCTCCGAGACGGTCCGGGTCGCTCCGATCCGCGATGAGATGCGCTCGAGACTGTCCAGCGCGCTGGGTGTCGGCCCGGATGCGATCAGCCTCAAGGCCACGACGACGGATCGACTCGGCTTCATCGGTGCGGGCGAAGGGCTGGCAGCCGTCGCCTCCGTCACACTCGTCAGGTCTCCCTAACATCGCACACCGATGACATCGACCCTCCACTTGACCAATACCCTCTCCCGCGCCAGCGAGCCCCTCGAGCCGATCGTGGACGGCAAGATCGGCATGTATGTCTGCGGTCCGACCGTGCAGTCCGCCCCACACGTCGGTCATGGGCGCTCTGCAGTCGCATTCGACGCCATCCGGCGCTACCTCGGGTTCCGCGGATACGACGTCACCTATGTCAGGAACATCACCGACGTCGAGGACAAGATCATCGCCGCCGCCGAGGAGACGGGCGAAACAACCGACGAGCTCGCCGCCCGGGTGGCAGGCTCGTTCTCGACTGCTTATGCATCTCTGGCTGTTCTCGAGCCGGACGTCGAGCCGAAGGCCACCGAACACATCGCCGAGATGCTCGAGCTGATCCAGCGGCTCATCGACCGCGGGCTCGCCTATGCGGTGGATGGCGGTGACGTGTACTTCTCGGTGCGGATGCTCGAGCAGTACGGCAAGCTCTCGGGTCGCAACGTCGACGACCTGCGCTCGGGAGCGCGTGTCGAAGTCTCCGAAGCCAAGAACGACCCGCTCGACTTCGCCCTGTGGAAGTCGGCCAAACCGGGTGAGCCGTCATGGGATGCCCCGTGGGGAGCAGGCCGGCCCGGCTGGCACATCGAATGCTCGGCCATGGCTGCGAAGTACCTCGGTGAGTCGTTCGACATCCACGGCGGCGGCAGCGACCTGATCTTCCCCCATCACGAGAACGAGATCGCGCAGTCGGAGGGAGCCAGCGGAGAGGTCTTCGCCAAGTACTGGCTGCACAACGGCATGGTCAACCTGGGTGGCGAGAAGATGGCCAAGTCGACCGGCCACGTGATCGGACTCGAAGAAGCCATTGCGAGGTTTGGCGGGCCCGCCGTTCGGCTGTTCTACCTCCGGGCTCACTACCGATCGCCGCTGGAGTTCTCCGAAGATCTGCTCGATGAGGCCGTCACCTCGCTGCGCAGGATCTCATCGCTCGTCGAGCGGGCAGGGGACACCGGAGACGCGGTTGCGGACCCTGTCGTCATGGAGCGGTTCATCGTGAAGATGGACGACGATTTCAACACGCCGGAGGCGCTCGGAGTGGTCTTCGAGACAGTCCGCGAGGCGAATCGTGAACTGGACTCGGGAGAGGACGCGTCGTCCCATGTGGCCGCACTCGTGAGCATGCTGAACGTGCTCGGCTTGGACGTGGCCGCGGCCGACAACGAAGATCTCTCCGACCTCGCCGATGGGGTCGCGTCGGTGGCCGACGATCTCGGGGTCACCGTCTCAGACGACCCAGCCGCGACGGTCGATCGGCTCGTGGAGCGACGGTCGCAGGCGAGAGGCGATCACGACTTCGCCCTATCGGATGAGATCAGGGATCGGCTGGCCAATCTCGGGATCGTGATCGAGGACGGGGCGGATGGCTCGCAGTGGCATAGGCGGTGAAGTCGAGGGCTTCCATGCGGTGGCGGCGGCGCTGAGAAACGGGCGTGTCGAGACGTTGGTGGTCGAGAAACGTCGGGTCGAGCGTTCCGAAGATATTGCGGGGCTGGTCGAGTTGGCTCGTGGTGATTCGGTCGATGTCCAGTTCGTCGACGACGTGAGGTCGATCGCTTTCACGACCGCCCCGCAGGGTGTCTTCGCTCGTTGTCGGCCTCTCCCGGACTCCGACCTCGGAGCGCTGATCGGGCGCTCGGATCCAGCCGCACTGGTTGTCATCGACCATGTCGAGGACAACCACAATCTCGGAGCGATCGCCAGAAGTGCGGTGGCAGCAGGGATCACCTCGTTGATCGTCCCCACTCGACGAAGCGCACCGCTGGGGAGCGCGGCGTTCAAGGCGGCTGCCGGGGCGTTCGAGCATTGCCTGGTCTCGACCGTCTCGTCGACGGCCGACGCCGTCAGGAATCTCAAGGACGCTGGGGTCTGGACGGTCGGCCTCGACGCGGACGGCGACCAGTCGCTGTTCGGTCTCGACCTGCTCACCGAACCGGTGGCGATCATCATCGGGGCGGAGACAGGGCTCGGCCGGCTGGTGCGGGATCGGGTCGATGTCGTGGCCTCGATCCCGATGATCGGCCCCACCGAGAGTCTCAACGCTTCGGTGGCAGCCGCATTGGCGTGTTTCGAGGTCGCCAGGGTCCGCGGCCTCGCTTGATCCCTGCCGACCGGTCTGGTCGGACGGTGCGAGGCACGGTAGATTCCACTCCATTGCTGGTGTAGCTCAGTTGGCCAGAGCAGCTGATTTGTAATCAGCAGGTCAGGGGTTCGAGTCCCCTCACCAGCTCGATGTCGACAGGGGTCGGGACAACATGAGCACCGCTCTCGGACAAGGTGCCGACAAGCTAGGGACCAGAGAGAGGCCAGGACCGGTCGAACCGCGGTCCGGCTCGTCTCGTTGTCGCTCAACTTTAGCGGTCGGAACTATTCTGTTGCTTCGATTGAAGCCGGCGTTCTCATTCCCACCTTTGAAGCGTGCGTTCTCGTTCGCCCGATCACCTGCAGGGCCTAACAGTGCGATCTCGCGACCATGGGCGCCCGGCTCGGGGGGCGGGTGGGACATCGACACGGGTCCAGTCGAACCGCTCGTCTCTTTCGCCGCCAAAGACCATTCGGATCTCGACATACTCCAGTGCGCTCAGCGTGAGCACTTCGGGCTCATCGTTCACGCACTCGAATTCCCAGAGCCCGCTTCTATGTCCGTGTTGTACTTGTCCCTGGAATAGTCAGGGCCTTCGCCGTCGCTGCGGTACTGAAGCACGAAACCAAGCCCCGCGGTATTGACGAACTCGACGACGACCACCAGCACGCGGTCGAGGACGTCGAAGTGAGACCAACCATTTGTCTCGTTGATTTCGTTGGTGCTTGGTGTCGCATCTACGGCTCCGAATGCCACGCCCATGCTGCTGACTAGCAGCGCAAGAGCCATTGCCATCACTGTGAATGTCCTGCGCATGCTCTCTCACTTTCCCCTTGCTCCCCTGGAACCGGTTCGCACCAGGGCCATCCGACGGAACTCGCCAGACGTGCATACACAGTGTTTCGGCAACTGGCACTCGATCTTGAAGATCTTGACGATCCGAGTGCCCCACTCAAGGTCGCGCCTCCAAGCGGTGGGTCGAGGACCTCAACGTATCTACTTGTGCTGACCTCGCAGAGGTAGCCGGCGGTTGCCCAGGAACACCCCTTCGACGGCCAAGGGGAGGTTTCGTAAGAGTCTTGATCGCAGTTTGCTCCGCAGTGCTGGTCGTCGCAGTTTCGGTTCGCTCCAGCGGCACCGATGATCGGCCGGTCCTGAACTCGCCCGGCCGAGACGACCAACAACCATTGCAGAGACCACCACGAGTGTCGCAGAGACCACCACGACCGTGGCAGAGACGACCACCACTGTGGCCGAAACAACCACGACTTCCGTGGCCCCAGTGATCGAGGTTGGTGATGGTTACGTCAAGGAGTCCGATCTCGTGTACATGAGCATCGACGGCACGGACTACCTGATGGACGCCTACACACCCGACGGCGAGGGGCCTTGGCCGATGGTGGTCGTGTTCCATGGCATGGATTCCGCACGGAAGAACGGCCCTGACCAGACCGTGATCGCAAAACGGGCCGCCGCTGGGGGGATCGTCTGTCCCATCGTGGCTCGAAAGCTTCTCCGGTCTCAACCTCGAGTTCTGATTGATGTGGAGACAAACCACCGGCTGCGCCGTGGTGTTTGCCCAGGAGCAGGCGGCCCTGCGCGGTGGGGACCCTGCCAGGACTGTCCTCCACGGGTTCTCGGCCGGGGTGGGCGCCCCACTCTGGACATCCCACGGCCCGATCGACGGGCCTATCGAAGGGTGTTTGGCTGACGGAACAGTCCTGCCGCCGAGGCTGGTTCTCGGTGACGGTCACTACACACTGTTCTCGCCTGAGTGGGACCAAGCGTTCACCGACGACCTCGGGGAGATGCGAGACGAGCTGGCGGCCATGTTGGACCCGGCCCGCTGGCCGGCCGATCTGAGCGAGAGAGTGCTTCTCTGGACAGCGGCGAATGGGAGCCCGCCGTCGAGAACGATTGAGCCCGAGTGGATCGACCAGAGGGATCCAGACGGTTCGATTCGCCGACCTCGAGCGGCTCGCACTGCTGGATGAACGCGAGATGTCCACCGGCGATGAAGGTCAGCTGCTTGCCCTGCGGATGAGGGAGGCAGGTCTGGATGTCACGCTCGAGGAATTCCCTGGCGGCCACGTCGTGCTCGGCAAGTCGGAAGAGCTGGTGGCATATATCCAGGCCGCACTCTCGGACGAGCGACTGCGCCGTCGAGGCTTTCCGGCGAGCGCGTCCGGCCGGTAGCCGTTCATGACTGCAATCGGCCTGGTCGAATTGGGCGTGTGGCTCCCCGATGCCGACTGCCACGATCGGAGACACAAACTGCCGAGTCGTCGATGTAGCTCTACAAAGCGCGAGGCGTTCCTGGCGCACGTCGAGTTCTCGGCGCTGGTAAGAGTGTTCTGGGTACCAACACTTCCACGCGGTGAACCGCAACCGATATCATCCCGAGCTCGTCCTATCATTCACACCGGAATAGCTCCGACTCTGCGTTCTCGACAATGCCCAGAATTCCCTCATGTTTACTGGGGTTCGTACAGCGCTGACCCGGTTCCAATTTGTAATGAGCAGGTCAGGGGTTCGAGTTCCTCACCAGCTCAATATCTAGTCGGACCAGGGGATTCCGGCGAGCGTCGGGAGTCACCCTGACATTCTCGTTGACCTTCGGAAGTGGGGACGGTTGAGGAACGGTCCCTCGAAGTGACCGGGATGGGTTCGAGTACGAGGCGGGGCGGATGGCGGTGCGTTGGAGTGAACCCAACCAAAGTCCGCGGTGCGGGCGGCCCATCTTATGTGACGCGATGAACCGAGCGCTCGGCGTCGTGGCACTCATCACAGTTGCTGCTGTGGTGCTCTATTTCAGTTATGACTCCCTGAATGGATTGTGACTCGGGCGGATACGACGAGGACAGCATCGAGTACGAACTGGCGCTTCTGGATTCCGACCAGCAGCTGTCGACCTCGGATCCACGTATCGATCGTTACGCGGATTTTGGACGAACTGCAATCGAAGTGCGGCGACGATCGTCGTTTGACGACATGGCGCGTGGCTTGACGGGACTCCTGCAGAGCATGGGGTGACTGCAACATCTCTTCAGATGCTTGAGGGTGCTGTGGGACGCTCTCCGTCCGCTGGATTACGTTCAGGACTCGTGTTCTGAGGTGTTCTCCGTATTGATCTTGCTCATGTCTCGGTAGGAGTGCTCAGGCCCGAATCGGACCAGTCGAGGGGCGCTCCGTCTCTGATGGGTGATCGACCCGAAGCCACGGAATGCGGAGTCTGGTACTGACTCCTCATCGCATCCCCCACCCGCCGACAGGCTCTCTTGACAAGAACGATGACGCCCCAGAGCGCCGGGCAGACCAGTCCCCATCCTCCCACTCGGCAGAATCCCTCTGGGGCGCTGTCGTGTCACGTTCATCCTGGGAGTTGTCCGTTCTTCCGTGACAATCGGTTCTCCGGTCCCGTAGGGTCTCCGTGATGTTCATCGAAACCATCACTCAAGCTCGTGAAGAGTGGCAGACCTTGGTCAAACTCCGGTTCTTGATGACGACCCACCGGAGGCGTTGGTCGCGGTCGATCACGTGGGACGCCGGAGACGGGAACGTGACCCAGCTGAATGCCTGGACAACCCCGCGGCAGTTGGTGACTTCTACGTCGAGCGGCTCGCCTCCGTCATCGAGGAGCTGGGGGAGCCGTCCAGCAAACCTCGACGTCACGGTGAGTCTGTGGCCGTCTACCTCAGAGGCCAGTAGGGACTTCGGCTACACCCGCCCGATCTGCTGTCCATCTGTACGAGGGTGGCGATCACGTCGCTTGAGGAGGGGCCGCACTTGTAACGAGAGTGAAATCGAGTCGCTGACCGTGGGACAATCGATCGACCATCAGTTCGACACCCGGTGTCGGGTGAGCCATTCTTCATCGAGTTCGAGGCCGAGCCCAGGACCGTCCCCGGTCGTCATCCATCCGGTCACGGGCTCCACCTGGTTCAGTACGTCGAATTGGTGTGTTGGCGGTCAGCCAATGTTCGTAGTAGTCGCAGTTGGTGACCGAGAGCATCACATGCAAGTTTGCCGTGTTCATGCTGGGGTTGCCGCCCAGACCGATTTCGCAGTTGCCTCGATTCGACTCCGACGATCCGGCATGCCTCCCGCAGGCCGGTAACGCCTAGCCAGCGACTGCTTCCCCGCAGCGTGTCGAAGCCCCGGTGGGCGAAGAATTGCATCTGTCGGGGGGTGAAGGTGAGGGCGTCGCTGATGGCGACGGGCGTGTCGATCGCCTTCGCCAAGGTCAGGTTGCCCTCGATCTCGCCCATGGGCAGGGGGTCCTCGAACCAGCGGAATCGGGTCTGGTCGAGGATGCGCCCCACCTCGATCGCTTCGTCGAGGCTGTAGCGGGCGTTGGGGTCGAGCATGAGCGTGATGTCGTCCCCGATATTGTGCATGGTGGTGGTGGCCTTGCGCAGTTTCCATCGTCAAAGGCCTGGGTGAAGTTAGTAGGCGACAAATCCTTCCCACAGCAGCCGTTTCTACGTCGCCGATAGATCGGCAACGTGCTCGTGCACAGGTGGATGGCGTATGCCGGAATCCGGCCCCGACGGCGACCCAACAGGTCGACGAGGGGCATCCCCTGACGCTTCCCCGAGATCCCACAACGCCACGTCGATCGGAGCCCATCCAGGCTGCACGGAGGCGGAGGGGCCGGTCAGCCTCGGAAACGCTTCGACAGGGCCTGGCGGTCTGAGACGTCCATCCGACGACTTCGTCTCGTAGCCGTTCGTCGATCTGGCGGAACGCGAGGATGGCATCGAGTCTTGTCCCCCCATGAAGCAGTGACCTTCGAGGCCGTCTGCGGTTCGCAGACGCAGGAGACCGTTGCGTTCGGTTGGCCCATCCTGCCCGCCGACGGTGGTCGATGGTTCGATACGGCACAGACTCCTATTCAACAGTTCCAGTTTGAGTTCGACGACTCTCGTTCGGCATTGAACCTCCCAAGCTCATTTGTCCTGTTGGACCTCAGATTGACCCGGACTCGAAGGCGAGCCCGAGGTTCACAGAGTCGGTGTGAAGCGGGAGGGTCAATCCACCGTCGATGCCAAGCACCTGCCCGGTGATGAAGTCGGCCGCTGGAGAGGCGAGGAAGGCGATTGCTCGCGCCCACATCGTCGGGCCGCCCGATCCGTCCGAGCGGGGTGTAGCTGGCAACGAGGTCCCGGTTCCGCTTGGTTGCGCCATCGTCGCGGGTCGATCACCCCTGGGGCTACGGCGTTCACTCGGATGCCCTCACCGCCGAGCTCGTGTGCGTACACCCGGGTCATCTGGGCTACCGTGGCCTTGGACTCGTAAGGAAAGATATTGACGAAGGACGTCGGGCTCTCAGATAGCGAAGCCCTCGACCTGCTGTAGTCTGAAGGGCGACCCCTCCGAGGCCTGCTTCGACCGCCTCACCAAAAGGTGTGACTCCAGGGTGGGAAAAGATCGCGGGGTTCGAATCCCAGGCCATTAACGGCGAGTCCGGGCGCGATGCGGGCGTCCTTGTGCCAAGCGACGTTCGGAGCGCGCCGTCGAAGCTGCGGGCGGACGGTCCCGTCGGAGCGGACCGTTGAGGCGGCATTAGCGGCCCCGGTTGGGCCAGCGCCTCCATCATGATGTCCTGGTCGAGGCCCAGCAGCAGCGGCGGTGAACGCCTCCACATCTACGAGGAAGACGGTCGAGGGCCGGAGGTTGTTGACCACCTTCGAGGTCGCTCCGGTCCCAGTCTTCCCCGCAGCGGACCGCGCACGACCGATGGGACCAAGGACCAGAGCTGGATCTCCGTCCACTCCTCTTCCGGCATCCGACCATGAAGAGCAGGTTCCCCGACGGCGGCGTCGGGCCGGACCTCAGGCCATCCCCGCGTCCGACCGCGCCCGGACTCTGCCGCTAGGGTTGCGAGCGCGATCGTGGACTCGGGATCGATCGTGCTCCGATCGATGAATCACGTGCCGAGGCGGGATGAGGAGGGGTTTGTTCCACGACCCTCTGACATGCCGCCCCATGGGGAGTGCAGACGACGATCACTTCGATCCTGCATTTTCTCGAGGCCTGGCCACCAGGAGGATGCGCGTCTTGGGCTGTGTCCAGCTTCTGACGCTAAGATCAAACCCGACGACCTCATCAGTGCCGGCGCAGGCTCATCGCCAGGCCCAGGCCCATTCTGCCCAGACCCTCAGACCCCGACCTTTTCCGTCCTCTGCATGTTTCTCCCTGGAGGCTGCACCGGGTATTCGGATCCTCTGTCGGCGAAAGCAAGTCGTCTGCTGCTCTCTTCACCGTCTTCGATCGTCCACTTCCAGTTCGCCGAGTGGTGCCCGACTGGAGAGACTAAGATAATCACCACCGGAGCCCAGCAGCAGGCAGTTCCCCAGACGCCAACGCGGGGCAACGTAGCGCCCGTCGACGTGTCCTTAAAAGCCGGACCGCCATGGTTACCGGCGGCGGCTCAGGAGTGGGATTCCAGTACTCGGAGGCTTTGGCTGGCGGGAGCCAGCCTCATCCTGGTGGGTCGTACCGAGCGCACCCTGGCTGCCACAGCGGAGGAACTGCCCGGCGATCATCGGATCATCGTCGGTGACCTCGTCCAGGAGGATGTCTATGACGAGATCACTGAGGTCACCGGGGGAGTCAACATCCTCCTCGACGACGCCGGCGGCGACGTCCGCGAGGACCGGTGGATGGTTCAGACGCCCGACGACTCGGCGCGACACCTACGAGATCGACGTCATCACCGGCATGCGCTTGGACCAACTGGTGACGCCGGGGATAATCGAGCGCGGCTGGGGTGGCATCATCAACGTGTCGTCGGTCTACGGTTTCCTCGCCCAGAACCCGAAGTTCACCCAACCCGACAAGGATGCTGCCGCCTACATGGCTGCGAAGCACGGTGTGATCGGGCTCACCGCCTTTCTCACGGGTCGGTTGGCCGAGCACGGCGTCACCGTGAACTCGATCAGTCCGGGCATGTTTCCCCTGGACCCGAACGACCCTGCGCTTGCCGACAAGCCATGGAAGCGACCGACGCCCGGAGGTCGGGAACGGATCATGGAGGCAACTCCACTCAAACGGGTCGGCGGCAAGCGGGACCTCGGCGCCGCAGCGTTGTTTCTTGCCTCACCGGAGGCCGGGTTCGTCACCGGGCAAAACATCCCCGTCGACGGAGGCTGGGGGATCTGGTGACTCAGATGCAGCCGGGTTGGCTCCCGGCTGCAGCAAAATAGTTGACGCCAGTCCTCGGCGCTGCCAATATGCGAAACGCTTGTACGACGAGCCGGTGCGGGATCATGTCGGAGGAGTGTTGCTGGACGGCATGATGGTCTCGGATGGACGTTGGGTATTGCACCGCTATGCGACGGGTGAGTCGCTTCTTCACGACCTCGTAGACGATCCCCGAGAGCAGATCAACCGAGTCGACGATCCCTCCGCGAGCGAGATCCTCTCGGAACTGGAAGCCGCGTTGACCCGGCAACTGATCCAGGAACTACA
The DNA here is from genome assembly GCA_963745865.1 of uncultured bacterium. GTDB lineage: Bacteria > Actinomycetota > Acidimicrobiia > Spongiisociales > ZC4RG35 > JAHEDH01. The sequence continues at coordinate 634,183 of CAVUYZ010000004.1, forward strand.
GCAGTCAGTCCTGGATCGCCGGGCGGCGACGACGATCCTCGAGATGGTCCGGGATGGCGAAGAGTTCGGAGCCAGGGGTTGGAGACGTCCGTGGCCGAACATCGAGGGCGTGTAGCAGTGGAGGGTATGTCGGTGATCGAGTCGATTAGGTGCGATGTGGTGAATGCGACGTCGCGTACGAATTGGGTGTTTGTGACGGTGCGGACGGCGGACGGGCTGTCGGGTGTGGGTGAGGCGACGCTCGATGGTCACGAGGTTCAGGTCCGTGCTGAGGTCGATGCGTTCGCGCGGGTGCTCGTTGGTGGGGCGGCCAACCCGAACAATCGGGTGTTCGTCCTCACCCTGCTGCGTTTGGCGGGCTTGCTCATGCGGCGGCGTCGAGTGCGATCGAGCAGGCGCTGTGGGATGTGGTGGGGAAGCGTGCGGGTCTTTCGATCGCTGAGCTCTTTGGGGGTGGGATCGACGACGGTGTGCGTCTGTATGCCAACGTGAACCGGTCGTTGTTGGGTGATCGTTCGTCTGAGGCGTTCGCCGGGGCGGCTCGGGCTGCGGTCGCTGGCGGCTTTGACGCTGTGAAGGTGGCGCCGTTTGATGGGGTGTTGTGGGAGCCTCGTCAGGATCGGAAGGCTGCCACGCTCATTGATGCAGGTCTCGAGCGGGTTCATGCTGTGCGGGCGGCTGTGGGGCCGGATGTGGATGTTCTGATCGATTGTCATTTCCGGTTCAGCGCGCGAACGGCTTCATGGGTTGTGTCGCAGCTGGTGGAAGTGGATCCGTATTGGATTGAGGCTCCCGTGCCCGAACGGGACATCGAGGGTTGGCGGCATGTTCGGGCGTCAACGGATGCGCGACTGGCGGGTGGGGAGTTTCTTGTCGGTCTGGAAGCCCATCGAAGGTTTCTCGAGGCGACCGGGGTCGATGTGGTGATGGCAGATGTGAAGTACTGCGGTGGGATTGGGACACTTCGCCAGGTTGCAGCTCTTGCTGAGTCGTTCGGAAGGGAACTTGCACCCCACAATCCGAGTGGACCCGTTGCGACGGCTGCATCGGTTCAGGTGGCGGTGGTGTCGCCCAACGTGCCCGTGATTGAATACGGATGGGGAGAGGTCGAGTGGCGGGCTGATCTGGTGCATGGTTTGGAACGGATCGAGGCGGGTCGGTTGCATGCGTCGCCTGGTCCGGGACTCGGGGTTGCGCTCGATCCGGACGTGGTTGCGTGGTCATCCCGAAGTTCCGATGACGATGCGTTCTGATCTTTGGTCTCGGTGAGCATGGCTCGACTGTCCACCCTTGCGAGACCTTTCATCGTTGGCGTCGTCACCGAGCGAACACCCAACGAAGCACTGACCTCTATTGAGGCGGCTGCTGCCGAAGGCGCAGATGCGATCGAGGTGAACCTCTCGGCGATCGGCGAGGTGAGCAACGAGGAGTTTCGGGTGCTCGCCGGTGGAGGCGTGCCTGTCTACACATCATGCCGGCGTCCTGCGTTCTTGGCGGTGTACGGCATCGATCCTCGGAGTTGTCCAGCGTGGGACGAAGACGGGCGGATGGCGAGACAGCTCCAGGCTCTCTCAGCCGGCTCGGTGGCGTTGGACATGGAGCTGGACACGTTCGATCCGCACCCCTCTCCGCCTTTCGGGAGCAGGGAGTCGACGGAGTTGGCCGTCACCGTCGGTGAACCGATGGAGGTGTCACATGCGGATTCGGCTGTGGCCCGCCAACGAGACGTCGTAGCGAGGGCGCGGGACCTTGGGGGCGAGGTCATCATGTCGTGCCACACAGGCCGTAGGCAAACGGCTCAGCAACTCATTGGCATAGTCGGTATCGCTGTAGAGCGAGGCGCCGACCTTGTGAAGATTGTCAGTCCGTGCGCCAACGAGAGCGATCTCGATGAGCTGAGGGATGCGCAAACGCGTCTCCGAGAGTCCGGAGTTCCCTTCGCCTTGATCGGCGCCGGCGCAGCAGGGTCCGAGAGCCGGACCCTCCGCTCGCCCAACCCGTCAGCCTGGGCCATCGGCAGACCGGCTGTCCAGACCCACTCCTTCCACGGACAGCCGTTGATCTCACAGCTATGGGTCGAGCGGAACGCACGATCTGCCGGTTGAACAGTCAGTGGGCGATGCATCGCTGGTCCGACGCTCCACCCCTTCCTGCCGAGGACGGTGTGCGTCATTGTTCTTCGATCAATCTGTATCCGTCGGAATCACGTGTCGCGCACGCGCGGTTCTCATGAGATGTCGGCCGAATCGACGCCGGCCCCGCTGCGCTGGCTCGGTCCATTCGACCCGAGGCCATCACCCGGTCAGTCAGGTGGACGTGTGCGGGGCGGGCTGGCCGTCCGGTGCTGCACACCGCGTGAGCGCATCGTCATAGAAGTCGGCGAGGCTGGGCGTGGCTGCCGCCACGATGTTTGCAGTGGTGGCGTCGCCCAGCGAGGTGGGAACAACGATGTTCTCGACGTCGACCGCCTGAGGGAGTCGTGTGGCAACGATCGCGCGGAACAGCTCGAGATCGTTCTCAATTGTTCCGATGGCCCCGGCGAGCACGATCTTGTCGGGGGAGAAGACGTCCATGAGAATCACCAGGGCTTCTCCCAGCGCCTCGATCCTGTAGCGGAGAATCCTCTTCGCCTTGGGGTTGCCCGCCTTTGCGAGTTCGGTGATGTCGGCGGCTGTCGTGACGTCGAGGCCCGCCCTCACAGCTCGGGCGGTCAACGCCTTCCGCCCCGCCACGGAAGTCAGACAGCCTGTGCGACCGCAGGTGCATGGAATCTCCGATCGGCGCGCCACCGGCAGGTGGGCGATGTTGGGCGCGTCCTCCATGTCCAGAGTAGATCTCGCCGTCGATGACGAGTGACGCGCCGGGAAGGTTCCCGATGAAGATTTCGATGAAGTTCTTGACGTCGTGGGCTGCTCCGAACCACATCTCTGCCTGTGAGTGGGCACGGTATGCGTTCTCGACGACGGTTGGTACGGGACTGAGTGCGCTCCCCAGTCCAGTCAGGCTCTCGCCCTTCCAACCCAGTGACGAATGGTCGGCGACGACCTGCCATTCGCGAGTGACGAATCCGCCGCTGATCACCCCGACCCCGATTACTCGGGAGCGTTCTGGGCGGCTGTCGATCAAAGCCCGGTATGCCCCGATCGCTTCCGCCATTGCACCGTCGGCATCGATTGAATCGTGGGAGCGGACGTGAGGTTCACCCACCAAACGCCCGCGCAGGTCCACGAGTCCGTATGTCGTCAACTCGAGCCCGATGTGAACGCCTGCCGTCAGGAAGGCGCCAGCATTCATGTCGACCGGGATCCGTCGCCGCCCCGCCTCGGAAGTGGCGAGTGGCTCGAGTTCGGTGATGAGGCCGAACCCGGCCATCTCGGCCGTGATCCTGGTGAGTGCGCCTGTGGTCAGAGCCAACTTCGAGGCTAGGTCTACGCGTGGGAGCGGGCCTTCATTCGAGCAGCAATCGCAGCACCGATGCGGAGTTCATCCTGCGGATGTCGGTCGAGCGTCGCGCTCCGTGAGAGGTGGGACGCTTGGTCGGAGGCATGGATTCCTTTGGTTGTTGGTGACAGAAAACCATGGAAAGAAACGGTCGTCAATTGCCGTCGCATGCGCTCGGTGGTTGCAGAGATGCTATCGGAGCTGAGGTCGTGAATCGATCCTCACCAACGCGCAACTTCGAACCAGTTGGCACGGGCCGTGCGAGCCGAGGGTGACTGCGCTCATCGAGTCTGCGTGGCCGCCCGCTCACGTGGGCCAGAGCCGCAATCCGAAACTGCCGCAGTTTCCAGGGGAGCGACCGCCGGCCATGCATGTACTGCGGCGTCGAGCGGCAGAGCGAGGGTTCCGTGTACGAATACGTTTGCGATCACATCATTCCCGGATGCGACTTCAAGGCGCGGACCGAGACTCACGAAGCGATGGAGAAGGAAGCAGAGAAGCACCTTCGTGAGCACCACAACATGGACTACCTCGACAAGGACATCCTCCAGCAGGTCAACAAGGCTGGGATCTGGGCCATACCAATGCAGTGATTCGGGCTGCCCGTCGCCGCTCGCTCGGTATCCGAATTCGATGCGGTCTCGCTAGATCAGACCGGCTTCACTGAGGCGCTGATGGGTTGCGCGCATGCAGATGTCCATCACGACCTGAAGCCCGCCGTCGCGTGCGATCTCGGCCGCCTGCTCGGAAACGACTCCCACCTGGAGCCACAAGACGTCCGCCCCGATCGAGACGGCGTCCTCGGCGATTTCCGGCGCCCGGGCGGGATGTCGGAAGACATCAACCACGTCGACGTGCTCGGTGATCTCGGCCAGCGACCCGACCGTTGGGACGCCGAAGATCTCGTCGACCGTCGGGTTCACCGGGATGATCCGGAATCCCTGTTCCTGCAGATAGGCCGGAACCGAGTGGGCGGGTTTGGTGTCGTTTGAAGATGCTCCCACCACGGCGATGGTCGTCGTCGATCGATAGATCTCGGCCAGCACCTCGTCTGTCGGGGCGCTCACTGATCGAGCGCGGCCCTGAGACCGTCGATGTCCTGGGAGCCGAACACCACACGATTTCGGGTGGCGACGTACAACAGGTCGATGTTGATCCCCGCGTGGGCCACCTTGCGAGCCATGTCGGCCAGTTCACCAGGACGGTCGTGTGCCTCGACGACCACGACCTCGCGTTCGCCGGTGACCGCCAGGTTGGTGATGGCGAGCGCGTGCTTGGCAGCCTCTGCGTGCTTGACCAGGATGTGTAGCTCGGCCGTTTCGGCAGGTCCGGTGCAGGTGGCTGCGGCGATGTTCACGCCGGCATCGCTGATAGCGGTTGTGACCCGCTCCAGTGCACCCGGCTCGTTGGGTATCTCGATGACCAGATCGAATGCCATGATCCCTCTCGTGTCGTCTGGCAGGCATCCTTGCGCGGAGATCCGCTCGGGGTCGGCTGGATTGCGGTTGGCGTGGTCGAGCCGCTCCGTTGAAGCGTGGGCATGGATAGGCTCGATGGGGTGAAGACTCTGCTCGTTCTGGCCATGGTGTCCTTCTTCGCTCAGACCGCTCCGGCGGCGTGCCCCGACTACGACGGGTACACCTGCGATGGGTGGGTGACCGACGTCGCCGGCGTGCTCAGCGACGAGCCGTCGGTCGAGGCCTCTGCTGCGGCGTTCGTGCAGGACTATGGCCATCAGATCGCGATCGTCACGGTCCCCGACGCAAACGGAGACATCGAGGCCTACGCCAACGAACTCGGAAACGCCTGGGGAGTGGGGGATGCAGCCGACGACGACGGGATCGTCTTGGTGGTCGGCCTGGCCGAGCGGGAGACTTGGCTCGTCGCCGGACCCGGGCTGGACCTTCCAGAGGCGAGTGTGATTGCCGGGCTGGCCGACTCGTTCTTCCGGAACGGGAACTTCGACGGTGGGATATCGGCCGTGATTGGTGGGCTCGATCAGACGTTCGCGGCAGATTCCGCCGGTGTCGATCGTCCGTTCAGCGACGGCGGTTCCAGCGGGCTCGGGATGGGTGCCCTCGGCGTCATCGGGGGTCTGCTCGTTGCTGGTGGGGGCATGTTCGTCGTCCAGAACCGGCGTACGCGACGGCGGAGCGAGCAACAACGCCGTCAGACGATCATCGATGGGGTTCTCGCCAGGCTCCAACCGTCCGGCCACGAGGTGACACTGCCGGACGAGTTGTTCGAGTCTCCACCGCCGCGCTCTGTCCGCTCGGGCGGGGGATGTCGAGCAGGTTCTGGCCGATCTGTCCGACGAGCGGATCGTTCCCGCATCCATCTCCTTGGACGCGGCATGGAGCAATCGGGCTCGTCCAGGTGCTCGATGCTGATCGGGTGGCCAGGGAGCGCACGATGCCACTCGAGCTCGAGGTCTCCGGCGAGCAGGATCTGCTCGAGAAGGGTGTGCAGCAGGCAGATCGGGATGCTCTCAGCGCCAGCGACTGCTGCCGAATTCGACGTGAAGATCACCGAGCTCCAACGGCTCGTTGACTCGCTGCGCCCATTCCGGATCGCTCGCGCCAACCAGCGTCTCGCCCGCCAGTTGGCTCATCGGTCGATCGATACGGCTCGCGGTCCGGCGGTGGTGACGGATCTCGGAGAGCGGTTCGTTCGTGCCTCGCCCGTGCTGCCCGACGATGTCACCATCGAAGAGTCGATAGCGCTCCTCGAAGGCGCGTACGTCGATGCCAAGGCTCGAACCGATCGTCTCGAGGAGATCTACGCCCAGCTGCCGGTCGACAAAGCACGACCGGCGGTGGCCGCCGCGCTCGTCGATCTCGAGGATGACGTCGATGATGCTGTCGCCGACTACGAGCGGGTGAGGGCGCTCCTCGACAAGGAGGCACCGGAGCTGCAGCGCGACGGGCTGTCGATTCCGGCCGTTGCAGCGTTCCTCTTGATGAACAATGACGAGGACGACGTCGACGAGTTCATCGAGACATACACCGAACATCGGTCCGCCGGAATCGAGGCGGACGATGCGATCGAGCTGGCGATGGCCGGACTCCGGTCGACCAAGGAGATGGAGGACATTCGAGCCGAAGCCGGGCGGCTCGGATTGCCCGTCTCGATCACCGCTGCGCTACTTGCGAAGTGGCGGGGAGGCCGTCGATAGCGTTCGACGAGTTGGTCAGGGGCTTGACCGAGTACGAGGTGACTGCCGACAGCGCCAAGACCATCGCCGCGTTGTTGGCAATCTCGCTCGAGCCCTCCCAGGCGCTCCGCAGGTGGATCTCCGCCCGGCGAGCGCTGCAGTCGCTCGGGCTCGTCGGAACCTATGCAGACGTGGCAGCAGCGTTCGGAGCGTCAGACCCCCGAGGACCGGATGAGTTCGCCCTGGCGTACGCGGCCCAGCGTCAGGCACTCGCCAGGAGCTCGGTGGAGGATGCCAGCCGGTATGCGCCCGAGTTGGCTCATCAGGGCAGCCGCGGACGACGTGATGCCTGGACCGGACAACCGATTCCGCCGACGCTTCGACACTTCGATCCCTTCTCGCTGATGTATCTGCATTGGGTGATCGGGGGAGGCACTCGTTGGGGAGCCGGATGGTCGTCGGTCTACTCCGCGCCGTCCTGGTCGGCGGATCGGGGCTCGTGGTTCGGCGGGGGAGGCGGATTCGGGGGCTCGGGGTCCTGGTCAGGCGGATCGAGTTGGGGCTCGGGCGGCGGTTTCAGCGGCGGCTCCTTTGGAGGTGGCGGGTTCTCGGGCGGCGGTGGCGGCTCGGGCTGGTGATCATCGGCGTCTTCCTCGGCTCAGGTGTCGTCACCAAAGAGGCGATCTCACCTGCCGCGGCCCTGGCCGCCATCTTCGATGCCCACATCGAGTTGATCGGCCTCACGCTGGACCCCGTGGCGGGAATCGAGCCGGGAGAATCGTTCCAACCCGACCAAACCCTCGCCACAGCCGAACCGCACGTGTTGGTCATCCCGGGCGGGTTCGGCGTCCGTCCCATGGCAGGTGACAGTGCTGTCATCGATCGCATCAGGTGGATCGCCACACGTGGAGACGGAGTTCTCGCCGTGAGCACCGGGACGCTACTCCTGGCTGCGACCGGCCTTCTCGCCGGCACGCAGGCTGCGGGGCATTGGTTGACGCGAGCCGAATTGGAGCCATACGGAGTCGAGTTGTCAGAGCGGACCATCGAGCGACACGGTCGGTTGTTCACGACCGCAGGGGCGATCGCCGCAGTGGAAGCCGTCTCCGAACTCGCCGATGTGATCCTCTACGGGCCGGGCCCCTGAGCTCGGGTACAGTTCTGGGCATGGCCGATACCACTCGCTATCTCGCCCCGGACTGGTTCACGCTTCACGTGTTGAATCCATTCGTCAAGTGGCTCACGCACCGTGGAATCAGCGTCTGGGGATCTCGGATCCTCGAGGTGAAAGGTCGTAAGACAGGTGAGTGGCGAGCGGTCCCGGTCAACCTCCTGACAGCTGGACGGCGTGGACTATCTCGTGGCGCCACGTGGCCACACCCAGTGGGTCAAGAACCTGCGCGTCGCGGGATCGGGCCGTCTTCGCTTGGGAAAGCGGGTCGCGCACTTCGAAGCCACAGAGTTGGCAGACGAAGCGAAGCCCGCCATATTTCGTCCCTACCTCGAGCGTTGGAAATGGGAGGTCGGCCAGTTCTTCGACGGAGTCGGACCGGATGCGTCAGACGAGGAACTGAGTGCGATCGCGCCAGACCATCCGGTGTTCCGGATCGAGAAGGAGGCATCGTGAAACCTTGGTTCAAGAAGGCGCTGAAATGGATGGCCGTGTTCGATCTCGTCGTGATCGGCCTCGCCCAACTCGCCAAGCGGATCATCCCCGAAGTCGGTCAATCCGACAGCGACCTGTTCCAACTCGTCAGCATCCTCGACGGGCGCAAATGGGTGAGCACAGCGGAGCGACTGCGGTCGGGGACCGTGATCACCGCCATGGGGGGCTCGGAGATCGACCTGAGACGAGCGTTACTCGATGAGCCAGGTGCCCATCTCAGATTGGTGACGATCATGGGCGGGGTCGAAGTTCGCGTTCCCAGCGGATGGAGGGTCGTATCGAGGGCGCGAGCCTTCATGGGCGCCAACGACGTCAGAGCGGCGTCAGACGACCTGCCTGGCGATGCCCCGATCCTGACGATCGGCGGAGCGACAGTGATGGGCGGCGTGACCGTGGTTCCGGTGCCAAGCGTGGTTCTCTGACCGAAGAGCGACCGCGATCACGCCTCTGCCGGGACAGTGGTACGATCCGGCGAGCGATCCGGCGTCGGTCGCGTGCGGCGGCGGGTCGCTCCTAGCACCCGATATCCGGCCATGAACACCACCGACGACACGAGCATCACCGACGTCGCCTGGTACACCCGATTTGTGACATCCGTGCCGGCGAGACCAGCGTGGACACTGGCGATGAAGAACAGACCGAAGCTGCTCATGTGTACCCACTTCCACAGTCGCCGTGGCATCCGCTTCATGGCCAGCGACGTCGACTGAACTGCGACCAACACGTACATGGCGACGATGCCCCATGCAACGGCTGTCGGTCGCCACGAGGAGCTCATCGGAACCAGGATGTCGCTGGCTCCGAAGTCGACGTAGTCGTCGAGGATCAACCCGGTGATGTGGACTGCGGTGAAGCTGACGGAGAGACCTCCGAGCCATCGATGAAGGTCGAGCAGCCATGATGGTCGCGGTTTCGAACCGAGGATCTTGGTGGCGAGGAGAATTCCCCAGACCACTGCAGCTGCCAGCATCACCCATGCGATGATTCCCGAGGCTCGGGCGACATACCACCAGATGTTCATGCCGGGATCGCCAGTCCGGCCGTGTAGTGGACCGTTCTCCGGTTGTCCACGACGATCGCCTCGAGACCGATCTCGGCGATGAGGTCGAGCCCGTCACCGGTCCCGGCCACGATCGCGGCCGTGGCCACCGCTTCGGCGAGCCACACGTTGGCCGCCACCACGGTGACCGATTCGATGTCGGTGTTGGTCACCAATCCAGTGTTCGGATCGATGACGTGACGAACGCCGGTTCCATCGGTCGTCCACCTGCGGTGTCGGGTCGTCGAGGTGGCGACGCCGCCGCCCCTGGGCAGGCGGAGGGTGGCGACGTCGCCAGATTCGTCGTGGGGATCTTCCACCCCGATCTGCCAATCGCCTGCGCCCGGCGCTGATCCGATCGCTCTCAGATCGCCTCCGATCCCGACGAGGGCTCCAGAGGCACCCGCCGCCATCAGCTGCTCGGCAGCGATGTCGGCAGCGAGACCTTTTCCGATGGCTCCTGGATCGAAGCCTGCGTGAGCGACTGAGCCTGATCGTGCTGTTTCGAGGATCGACGGTCACGGCCGAGATCCCGGGCCCGATGTGGGGCTCGATGCTCGCCTCGATCACGTTGTCTCCGACATCGAGGCTCTGTCGATAGCCGAGAGCCTCGATGGCGTCGAGGACAGTCGGGTCGAAGCGCCCTCCGGTGAGCCGATGTGCCTGCAGCGCCGTATCGAAGAGCCGGATGGTGTCGGCGTGGACCTCGATGGTCCGCCCTCGGTAGCGGTTCAGCCGTGACACGTCGCTGTCCGGGTCGAACCGGCTCCAGCGCCCCTCCAGGTCGCAGATCGTGGTCCGGGCCCTGTCGAGAGCTCCCGGTGCGACGCCGTCGGCAATAATGTGGACCTCCGATCCCATCGCCCTGAATCGTGACTCAACGGCTTCCATTTGTCCGACCGATCGGAGTGGTCTGGGGACGAGCAACACGGACGACCGTCACCGTTTGAGCAGGGGTAACAGCGTCGACCACGGTGCGATCAGCGGCAGCGACGATCTGACTCGGCGGAGCGCTCGTTACCGCCGCCTGACCGTTGGCGAACGACGTGGGCTCTGCAGTGACCGGCGGCGCCGCTGCGGCGTCGGCTGTCGCCATCAGGGTCACCAGCGAGAGCATTGCTGCCGTTCCAGCTCCAGCCGCGAGGATCCTCGACGCTTCGGCCGGTCGACCTCTCTTTGGTCTGGATCCCGAGCTTCGACGGGCCTGGAGGGCCTGCAGCCGGGCAGTCCGATCGATCTCAGTCGTCATACTCTTCCGATCCGTGATCGTCATCCGACTCGTGTCCATCGTCGCTGTCGTCGTAGCTGCTCGATACGGTTGCCGGCGTGACGTCTGTCACCTCGACGACGACCTGTCCACCCTCGACTCGAGCTGCGAATGTCACGACGTTGGATGACGACGTGAAGGTGACCTGGACGCCGTTTGTCGCGACGTCCTCGATCCAGGTCCATGCGGCGGGGTCGACGTCGACGGCGTTGAGTTCGAGGCCGTCACCGGAACGATCGAGCGTGACGACGCCGATGCCGTCGACCTGGTAGGCGAGCACCTCAGGTGCCGGCTGGGTCGTCTCGGTCTGAACGTCGGCTTGCGTCGTTGGAGCCATCGAGACGACGGTTGGCGTGATCGAGTTGTCTATGCCGTCGTCGGTGGCTCCGAGGATGCCGAAGTTTGCTGCGAGTGCTGCCGTTCCGGCGAGGACGACGGCGGTGATCGAGGCTGCCGCGGCGATTGCGGTTCGATTGATCTTCAAGATTCCTCCGGTTTGTTGGCTGGCAACAAGGTACGGCTGGCCGGGCAAGCCGTGGGGAAGCCGAATGCAAAGGTTCGGTAAAGACCGTTGGCGATACCGGTGAGACTGTCATCCTGTAGGCATGAAGTTGTTGGTGGTCGAGGATGATGAGGCGATTGCCGAGCCGCTGGTTGCCGGGCTCGAGCGGCAGGGATTCGAGGTTTCCTGGGTCCGGACCGGCGCAGATGCGTTGAATGCGGGCCCAGCCGATCTCGTCCTGCTCGACCTCGGATTGCCAGACCTCGACGGTCAGGTGGTCTGTCGTCGGCTCCGGGGCGAGAGTGACGTTCCGATCATCGTGGTGACGGCGCGATCCGAGGAGATCGACCGCGTTGCGCTCCTCGAGCTCGGAGCGGATGACTATGTCGTGAAGCCGTTCGGGTTTCGTGAGCTGGTTGCCCGGATTCGAGCTGTTCTCAGGCGCGCAGGCGTGCCTCGGCATGACGCCGGTGGAGAGCGAGCGACCCTCGATGGCCGGGTGGTCGTCGATGATCGGACCCATCAGGTGATCGTCGATGGTTCCGCGGTGACGCTCACACCGAAGGAGTACGACCTGGTCGCGTTCTTGGCCGAGGATCCGGGCGCGGTGCGCGGCAGGGATGAGATCCTTCGCTCCGTGTGGGACGAGAACTGGTGGGGGTCATCGAAGACACTCGACGTCCACATTGCCTCGCTGCGTCGAAAGCTCGGCGAGGCGGATCTCGATCGAGACGATTCGCGGCGTCGGGTATCGACTCGTCGATGGGGGCGGTCCATGACCCGGCGACTGCTCCTCTCCTATCTCGCGGTCACGGTGATCGTGCTCGTCGTGCTCGAAGTCCCGTTCGCATCGTTCGTCGCAGATCGTCAGCGCGCCGAACTGGTCACCGGACTCGAGCGCGATGCGCTCGTGCTGGCCACCATCTATGAGGACGCACTGGATCGCAACGCTCCGTACAACCTCCAGCCGGCCTTGTCGTACGCCGAGTCGAGTGGGACGAGAGTGGTGGTCGTCGACGTCGACGGGATCTCGATCATCGATTCGGGCAATTCTCCGAACCTCGACTTCTCCAATCGGGGGGAGATCGCCGAAGCGCTGGCAGGCGGGCTCGCGACCGGTCGGCGCCGCTCCGAGACACTCGGACGTGACCTGCTCTACGTCGCAGTGCCTGTGGCCTCGGGCGGCGTCGTCTACGGAGCGGTCCGGCTCACGGCTGATCCCGCCGATGTCGAGTCGACGATCCATCGGTTCTGGTGGACCCTCGCCGGGATCGCGGCCGTCGTGCTGGCCGCAATGGCGCTCGTCGGTCTCGTCGTCGCCAGATCCACGACCCGTCCGATCTCGGCGCTGCGAGATGCCGCAATCCGGGCCGGCGAAGGTGATCTCGACGTGCGCATCGAGATCGATGACGCCCCTGCGGAGCTGTCGGAGTTGGCACTCAGCTTCAACGAGATGGCGACCCGGTTGAAGGATCTCGTCGAGCGTCAACGCGCCTTCGTCGGTGACGCTTCGCATCAACTGCGTACGCCGCTGACCGCCCTTCAGCTCAGGCTCGAGAATCTCGAAGAAGACGTGTCGGCAGAGGCGAAGCCGGAGGTTCGAGCTGCCCTCGTCGAGGTGGATCGATTGTGCCGTCTCGTGAATCAACTGTTGATGTTGGCGCGAGCCGACCAACCCAGCCCACCGGTCTCTCCTGTCGATCTGGCGTCGGTGGTCAACGACCGGGTCGACTTGTGGTCGGCCGTGGCCGACGAGCGGATGATCTCGATCAACCCCGAGGTGCGGGATGACCACTCTGGGCGCTGGCGCTCCCCGGGGCGGTCGAACAGATCCTGGACAATCTCCTGGAGAATGCCCTGCAGGCCTCGTCTGATGCGTCGACGATCATCGTGACCGTCGAGCCGGGAGCGGAAGCACACACGATTCGTGTTGTCGATCGAGGGACCGGGTCTCGATCAAGAGGGACTCGAGCGGGCGTTCGAGAGGTTCTGGAGCAAGAACGGATCGAGGGATGGGACCGGGCTCGGTCTGGCCGTCGCCCGGCAACTTGCGACGGCGTCGGGAGGCTCGCTCTCGTTGTCCTCACCGCCCGGTTCCGGCGTGGTCGCCACGATCGTCCTCCCGCTACGCCCCGATTGAGTGTCGAGGCGCCCGACCTCGTCGGGGATGAGTCGTTCGGTGATCGTGTCCTCGGAGTACGTTGCGACCATGAGTGAAGACATCAGGGGTTTGTTCGTCGAGACCGCCAGCCGGGTGATCGGCTTTGTCGAGCAGGAGTCGGTCGCCGCGTTGTGGTCCGAGCAATCATCTCTGGTCGGGTATTCGATCGGGGGATTGGCTGCCCATCTCTGCAGGGCGATCGTGACCGTTGACGGGTATCTGACGGAAGGGATGCGGAAGACGACCCCGAACTCGACGCTCAGCCCTGCCGAATACTTCTTGTCGGCACTTGGCGACCACGATCCGATCGACAGCGATCATCATCACGGGATCCGGCAACGGTCGGCGGACATGGCAGCGAGCGGAGTCGGCGATGTGGTCGACGCTGCTCGGGACGCAATTGGTCGGTTGTCCGTCTCGCTCCCCGTAGCGGGTACTCCGTTCGTGGTCTCGGTCTTCGGGGGTCTCGAGATGGACTTGGACGACTATCTGCGAACCAGGCTCGTCGAGTTGTGTGTCCACTCCGATGATCTTCAGGTAGCCGTCGGGGGCGTCACCGTCGAGTTGAGCGATGAGGCATGGGCGGTCACCAGGGGAGTGCTCTCGGATCTGGCGGCGATGAGGCTGGGGGAGCGCCGGCTGGCACTTGCGTTGAGTCGACGGGAGCGGACCGAGCGGCCATTCGCACTGTGAGGCTGTTGGCTCTCCTCAAATGCGCGGCTTTGCGGCTCCCGACCGATACCCTTTTCGCGATCCCGATGCTGACATCGACCGACAGACAAATCATCGATTTCGAGCGATGCTGGTGGCTCCTTCCGGGGCCCAAGGACCGGACGATCAGTGACGTCCTCGGTCTCGATCCTGCCGCGTACTACGCCCGGCTGAGAACCTTGATCGACTTGACGGAGGCCGATCACTACGACCCACTCACGGTGCGCCGATTGCGCAAGTGGGTCGGGTCTGGTGCTGTCTGATGGGCAAGGGCAAACACATCTCGTCCGGCCCGCAATCTGCATTCGTCCGTGACTCCGTCATCATGGGAGTCGGCATCTTGATCATCGCCACCCTCACCTACGGGGCGATCTGGCTCATCCAGGATCTTCGAAGCGGATCCGACGACGATCCGGCAGCGACCGGAACGACAGTCACCACTCAGGCGCCCACCACGACGTCGTCGCCGGCAACGGCGCCGTCTACAGCGGTGGCAACCACCACCACATCGACGTCGGCAACGACAACGGTTCCAGTCGTCGAAGTGAGGCCACCCGCAGAGGTGACGGTCATCGTGCTGAACAGCGTCGGGACGACTGGACTCGCCCATCGCGTCACCGAGGCATTAGCGGAGATCGGCTACGACACGCTCGAGCCGGACAACTACGAACCCCAGCTCGAGCAGTCACGGATCTGGTACAAACCCGGGTACGGGCCCGACGCGATCGACCTGGCCGCGAACTTCCCCGATGCGCTGACCGAACTGAATCCTGATGTGGCTCCGGAGGCCGACATCGTCGTGCTTCTCGGAGCGAGCTACGAAGAACCAGAGTGAGCAACGGCACAACCGGCGGCGGGTTTCCGTGGCCGGTCAGCCTCTGGCTGTTGGCGACGATGGCGTCCGCCGCGGTGAGCATCTCGATTGTCGGTGATGTGCTGTCCCCGAGTCTTCTGCTCGACCTCGCCGCGCTGTGGCCCTTCATCGCTGTCGCGCTGATGGCAGGGGTGGTTGGGGCATTCCGGGGCGGAGCGCTCCGAGTGGTTGCTCCCGTCGCGATTCTGAGTTGGCTGCTCACGACGATGGTCCTCCATCTGACCGGCGCGGGCTTCCTTCCGTCGGTGGCGGGTCATGCCGATGCCGGAATCGGTGCATCTGGCATCGGGACGGCGGATGTCGTCATCGGCCCAGTGGACGCGGTTGAGATGTCGTTCTCTGCCGGTGACGAGTTGATGTCGATCGAGACGACGCGGGAGGGCGGTGACACGGCGCCGGCGGTGATCACGCCGTTCGTCGGTGACGGGCGTGCCGAGGTGGTTGTGACCGAACGTTCCGATCCCGGATACTTCCTCTTTTCGGGCTGGGTCGTGTACCTCGGCATCGTCGACTCCTGGACGCTGGATCTCCAGTCGAACCACATCGTGTTGTCGACGGCAGGTGTCCGCGAAATCGACGTGACAGCCGTCGGTGACGGCCGGATCGCATTGTCGGATGTGCCGGTTCCATCGGTCGTCAATCTGACAGGCAGGTTCGACGTGACCGTTCCCGTTGGGGTCGGTGTCGCCGTCGAAGGGGAGGCGATCGTCCCCGACGACTGGACGACCACCGATCGGGGAAGTCGGTCGCCGCATGCCCAGGTCGACGTGGACGGTGACCGTCGTCGGGGGCTCCGAGGTGACCGTCTCCTACGAGGGGTCCTGAGTACACTCCGGTTCGTGTCCACTCCGGTAGCGACGGAACGACTGAGGCGCCTCGCCTACGGTGTGTGGTCGACGGTCGGAATCGTTCTGCTCCTCGTCGGCGTGTTGTGGCTCGCCTCACAGGTCAGGATCATCTGGCTTCCGCTCGCCTTCGCCGGCGGGCTGGTCATCCTCCTCAATCCCATCGTCAAGGCGCTGCGCCGCGTGGCGATTCCCCAGGTCGTGGCGGTGCTCTTTGCGTTCGTGGTGCTCGGATCGTTCGTGACCGCGATCGGATTCCTGGTCGTTCCGACGATTCAATTGCAGTCCGCCGACTTCGGTCAGCAGCTGCCACAGCTGTACGACGATGCGAGTGTCGTTCCTTCACGACACCAGCGACAGTCTCGGCTTGGACCTCGGCCCCGTGTGGACGTCGGAGACGATTCAGCAATGGATCCAGGATTCGGGGAATCAGGAGGCAATCCAGCGCATCCTTGGCGGTTTCGGGTCGGGCGCCGGTCGGCTCCTGGCAGGTGTTGCCGAGGTCTTCGTGGTCGTGCTGCTGGCGCCGATCCTCGCCTTCTACATGCTCGTCGACCTGCCACGAATGCAACAGATGGCACTCGACCTGACACCACCGAGGATTCGAGACGAGACCCATCACGTCGCCTCGCAACTCACGACCGCACTGTCGGGCTTCGTTCGGGGTCAGCTACTCGTCGCGTTGATCGTCGGCGTCCTCTCGTCGTTGGCGCTGTGGGTCCTGGACGTGCCGTTCTGGCTGATCATCGGGATGGCGACCGGGTTTCTGAACATGGTTCCGCTGGTCGGGCCGTTCTTCGGCGCCACGCTTGCCGCTTTCGTCTCTCTCGATCGACGGTGATCTCGCCACGGCGGTCATCGCCGTGATCGCGTTCACCTTGATCCAGCAACTCGACAATCACATCATCACTCCCATGGTTCAGCGGGCGAGGGTGAAGCTCTCGCCGGTGATCATCGTGCTCGCACTGTTGATGGGGGGTTCGCTCGCCGGTCTGCTGGGTGTGCTCATCGCAGTGCCGACGTTCGCGGTGCTCCGGATTCTGTTCGGCCATCTGTGGCGGACGCGAGTGCTCGGTGAATCGTGGGCGGAGGCGAGCGAGGCGATGATCGAGATCACCGACCGCCCCGAGCGGCGGCGGCCTGCCAGGACGGGCGAAGACGACGGACGATCCGCGGCTCTTCGACACCGGCGAACTCGGGACCGTTGAGTCACATGACCCAGATGCCGAGCCCGTTACGGACCGGTCATGACCGACGAGCTCGCCGCGCGCGACGCATACCTGCGGGTGGCCGAGGGATCGGTCGAAGAGATCTCGGACGGCGGGATCGTGCTCGATCGGAGCGTGTTCTACGCCCGTGGCGGCGGTCAGCCGGGCGACATCGGGCGGATCTCGTGGGACGGCGGATCCCTCGAGGTGACCGACACCATCCGTCGAGGTGGGAAGATCATCCACCTCACGGCTTCCCAACGCCTGCCTGACCCCGGGACTCCGGTGGAAGGTGTCATCGACTGGGATCGTCGCTACCGGATCATGCGCACGCACACCGCGCTGCACGCGCTGTCCGGGGTGGTGTTCCGGGACTACGGGGCCAAGGTGACGGGCGGCAACATGGAGGACGGGTCAGCCAGGATGGACTTCGAGCTCGACGAGATGAGCCAGGAGTTCGGACAGATCGTTGAGCGCACGCTCAACCAGGAGCTCGTGAAGGGCTATCCGACCGAGATCCAGCTCATGGCGAGGGAGACTGCACTCCAAGATCCCGACCTGATCCGCACCAAGGTCAATCTGATCCCCGAGTGGGTCTCGGAGATCAGGGTGGTCGACATCGTCGGCCTCGATCGCCAGGCCGACGGTGGCACGCATGTCGCATCGACACTCGAGGTCGGCACCGTCAGGGTGGTGAAGACCGAGTCGAAGGGACGGGCCAACAAGCGAATGCGGATCGAGCTCTTCGGTCCCGAGTGAACGCCTCCGGCAGGCTCCGTCGTCTCTGATGCTCGATTTCATCCTCGGTCTGTATCTCGCCGGACTGGCCGTACGCGGCTGGCTCAGGGGGTTCGTCAAGGAATTGCTCGATCTCGCGGGGCTGGTACTCGGTGTGCTGCTCGGGTTCCGGCTCAGCGAGCCGGTCGGAGACTTCTTCGTCGATCGGTTCGACGTCACCCCCGAGTGGGCCAGGATCGGGGCTGGTATCGCCATCTTCGTTGCGATCGGGACGATCGTGTCGATCTTCGCCCACTACCTCGGCCGTTTCGTGCAGCTTCCGGGCCTCAACCTCTCGAACCGCCTCCTCGGCTCAGGGTTCGCGGTGACGTGGGGCGTCTTCTTGATCCTGGTGTTCGTCTCGATCATCTCGCTGCTTCCTGTTCCCGAGTCCGTCGACCAGGCGATCGAGGAGTCGACTGTGGCTTCGGCGGTCGCCGGCGAAGATTCGTACGCCCGCGAACTGTTCGAGTCCGCCGCCGGAGATGACGTCATCTCGAGCCTGTTGGCGCTGGAGCCGCTGATCGGGTCGCAGCGGGTGATCCTCGAGAACGACGAGTCGGCGGCGATTCCGCCGGTCTCCTGTCGACGAGCTCGAGGTTGCGCCCGACAAGGCCGAGGAGATCCTCGGCTTCCTGAACCAGTCCAGGGTCACTGCCGGCGTCGCTCCGCTCGCCCCGTCCCAGGGACTGGCGGACGTTGCGCTGGCCCATGCACTCGACATGTATTCAACCGGCTTCGTGTCCCATGTCTCGCCAACCACGGGACGGGTCGGCGATCGAGTGAGGGCTGCCGGCCTCCAGCTCACCGAGGTCGGAGAGAACCTGGCGCTTGCAGCATCGACGCGTGCGGTTCATGACGGGTTGATGGACTCCGATTCCCATCGGGAGAACCTCCTCAGGTCGGGATGGAATCGGGTTGGCGTGGCTGCGGTTCGAGGCCCGTATGGGTTGATGGTCGTGCAGGTGTTCGGCGGATGATGGATCGCTCCCAGGTTCTGGCGGAAGCGTTGGTGCGGGCCTATCGCCCCCACCTCCTCCGAATGGCGGAGGCACGCGGGTGGTTGGTCGATCCGGCACTCGCCGAGGCGATTGGACTCGGTGAGGCGTGGCTCTCCGACACGCTGGATGATCTGTTCTCGCAACCGTTCGCCAGGCAACGACGGGGACCGCTCGAGATCTTCCAGGCGGCGATGCGGTTCCCGACCGAGGCGCTGGCCGACGCAGGCGTCGACCATGTGGAGCGAGACCCGGCGGCTGCCGCCGCGATCCCCGGTGACCTCTATGACCTCGCCCCCGCATCGTCGGCGCTTCTCGGTGAGCAGGTTTGGCAGGCTCACCTGGCGTGGGGGGCGGAGAAGGCGGCGGCGATGACTCAGGGGGGCGACTGACGTCCGGCGGTGCCGTAGGCGATCCCACCGAGCACCAGGACGACTCCGACGTATTGGACGGCGGAGGCGATCTCCTCGAAGAGGATTCGGCCCCAGATGAGGGTCAGGGTCGGCTGGAGCAGGATCACGAACGACGAGGAGGCACTCGGGAGCCGTGGCATGGCGAATCCGATCAGCATCCATCCGACGACCTGCGGTCCAAGAGCCAGCGCGATGAGCCAGCCATGCGAGGAGGCCGGGATGTCCAGATCGATATTCCCGGTCGCCATGCCGATGAGGGCGGAGACGATCGCTGCGCCGGCCACCACATCGAGGAGCGGACCGACTGTGGGTCCGAGACGTCGGTTCGATCGTCGATACAGGATGAGGAATGCCGAGTACAGGAATGCCGCGGCGGAGGCGATCCCGACGCCGAACACGGGGCGTTCGCCGAACGCCGTCTCGCTGCCGAGTCCTGTGACCAGCGCCAGGCCGGTCACCACCACCGGCAGCCCGTAGATCACTCGCTTCCGGGGACGTTCTCCGAGCACCATCCATGCGGTGAGCGGAACGATGATCACCTGGCTGTTGGCGATGAGCGTGGCGAGGCCGGTTCCGATATAGCCGATGGCGCTCTGCCAGGCGACGACGTCAAGGGCGAGGAACGACCCCGCCAACACCGCAAGGCCTCGGTCGCGATGGGTTCGCTGGTCGCGGCTCCGGACGAAGAGCCAGCCGATGAACAGTGCGGGCACCGCATAGGTCATCCGGAGGACCGTGGCCGTCACAGCATCGGTGTCCGACAGTTCGAACATGATCGCTGACGTTGAGATGATCACCGCGCCGGCCACGGCGACCGCCAGCGGCGAGGAGGTCAGCCGGTCAGGCGACGGCTTCAGCCGCATTCACCATGAGCTTGGTGCTGTGATGGATCGATGCGATGAACGCGTCGATGTCGGTCATCGTGTCGTAGTCGGCCTGGATCCCCCAGAGGAGCCGGCCGTCGTAGGAGAAGAGGGCGATCCCGAGTCCGTGCTGCGCCCACAGCGGGACGATGGGGTAGTTCGCCAGCATCTTCGATTCGAGCAGATACATGGGGAACTGCGGGCCGGGGACGTTCGTCACGGTCATGTTGAACGGCCGAACTGCGCTTCCAACGAGGCGGCTGGCGATGCTCAGGAGTGGGAGTGGGGTTCCGCTACTCAGATCGACGAGGGTGGCCGCCCCGAGCGCTTGATTGGAATCCTTGAGGTGCTTCGTCTCGGCTGAGATCCTCTGGAGTCGCTCGACGGGATCGGCGACGCCGACTGGCATGTTCACCAGCCACATCGCCACCTGATTTCCGAGTGTGCCGCGCTGATTCGGCTTGCGAACCGATACCGGAGCCATCACCCGGAATTCGATGCCCTCGGTGGAGAATCCGCGCTCCACCTCGAGGAAGTGACGAACGGCGCCCGCCACGATGGCCAGGACCACGTCGTTTACGGTCCCGCCCAGGCTGTTCTTGATGGACTTGACCGTGTCGAGGGGCATCTCGGTCCAGTCGAAGCGACGATTCGGCCCGATCTCGGGATTCAGCGGGGTGCGGGCGGCCTGCGACAGCCATCCGGAGCGAAGGGAGTTGGCCGCGGCCGACAGCTTGTGAATCGTCCCCCCGAGGATCTCTGCACCCGACTTGGCGATCTCGGTGACAGATGTCAGGTCGTCGATTCGACGGCGGGTCACCCGCGCCAGCTCGGAAACTGCCAGCTCGGTCCCGGTGGGAGCCGGACGCGGCGTCCATTCCACCTTCGCTTCGATCTCGGCCGACGGGACGACGTTGAGGAGGATGGTGGTGAGATCGACACCGGAGATCCCATCGATCATGCAGTGGTGGATCTTGGCGATGATGGCGAATCGATCGTCCTCGAGGCCTTCCACCACCCACAACTCCCACAGCGGCTTGTCGCGATCGAGCTGCTGGGAGACGATCCGCCCGGCCAGCTTCTTCAACTGCTCGTCGGTGCCAGGGCGAGGGAGGCTGCTGTGTCGCACGTGGAACTCGAGGTTGAACTCCTGGTCGTCGATCCACACGGGGGAGCGGTTGTAGGGGACGAAGGCCAACCGCTGTTGATATCGGGGGATGTACTGGAGTTTCGCCTCGATGTGATCGCGGATCTTGTCGATGTCGATCCCACCGTCGTCGCGTTTGATCGGAGATGCATCGAGCAACACGACGGATGCAACGTGCATGTGGCTGCTGCGGGATTCGAGGGCCAGAAAGGACGAATCGAGATAGGAGAGTGGTTCGTAGAAGGTGTCTGCCATGGCCACCCCAGCCTAACGATGGCACCCCGACCCCGTTCTTGTCACGCCTGGCGGCACTCTGGCCGACCAAGCCTGACAAGAACGGGACGAATCGCGCCCGAGGCAGGAATCGAACCTGCGACCTACTGCTTAGGAGGCAGTTGCTCTATCCCCTGAGCTACTCGGGCGGGGCTTACGTGGAAGTCTCCGTGAAACCTTCCGGGGATCTTTCGGCGGCCGAGTGTACCGCCTGATGAGCCATCGCTCTTCTAAGGCCGTTCCAAGTGACCGCTTCCTTTCGGGAAGTCGTCGGACTCTCGATCGGCATGAAGCGAGAGGACCGGATCGCCAAAGCCCGCCAGATGGGAGCCGAACGCGCCCCCAAGCGGGCAAAGGAAAATACAGACGAGGCGGAGGCCCCTGCCGAACGGGACGTACCCGAGCTACGCGGGTTGATGGCGCTGTAGCCTTCGCGAATGTCGTCTCCGAAAGCCGCGTACGGTGGTGAGCCCATACGGGCGGAGTTGTTCGGCGTCGAGCGGCTCGAAGAGCGTGCCCGAAGCCTGGCCGATGCCCAGGAGGCGACCGTACGACGCGGACGGCTGCAGCACATCTCGAGACGCCTGTCGGACAACGGCGACGTTCTTCTCTCTTCGTATCGGGAACTCGCCGACGCCTCCGGGAGGGAGGCTCTCCTCACCCCCGCTGCGGAATGGCTGGTGGATAACTTCCACCTTGTCGAACGACAACTGCGCGAGATCCGGGAGAACCTCCCGTCCTCCTACTACCACGAGTTGCCCAAGCTGAACGATGGTGAATTGGACGGATATCCGCGGGTGTTCGAGATCGCTTGGGTCGTCGTCGCTCACCTCGACAGCCGCTTCGACCCGGAAGCGCTGAGGCGCTTCATCGACGCCTATCAAGAAGTGGAGCCTCTCACGATCGGCGAATTGTGGGCACTCCCTATCACCTTGCGCGTCGTGCTCGTGGAGAACTTGCGGAGATGTACCGAGTCGATCGTCGAGGGCCGAGCACTCCGGCGTGCCGCAGACGACATTGCCGACGGTTTGCTCGGGACGAGCGGAGGTCGGATCGCTGAATCTCAGGCAGAGCTGGATCGCATCGGTTCGGGCGAGGTTCCCCAACCGTTGGTGGTCCAGCTGATCCGACGGTTGCGGGATCACGATCCAGAGACCACGCCCGGTCTCGGATGGCTACTTGACCGGCTCGTCGCCGAAGGGACCACGCCTGATGATGTGGTTGCAGAGACGCAGCATCGGCAAGTGGCGACCAACCTCACCGTCCGCAACATCGTGACCAGCTTCCGTTACATCAGCTCCTTCGAATGGGCGAGCTTCGTCGAAGGGGTCAGCCTGGTCGACCGGGCGCTGGCGGCGGACGGCTCATACCGCGAGATGAGTTATGCCACCCGTGACCTTTATCGACACGCCATCGAAGATCTGTCCAAAGGATCGGCCGCATCCGAGCTCGAGGTTGCTGAAGCTGCCCTCGCTCTGGCGGGGGCCGAGGTCACCGATCGACGCCAGCGTGACCCGGGCTTCTACCTTCTGGGCGGGGGTCGGAGTCAGCTCGAAGCCGAGGTTGGGTTCCATCCCGGTGTTGGACTGACCCTGTCTCGACTCGTGAAGAAGAAGGCTGCGGCGGCCTACATCGGATCGATCCTGGCGGTGGCCGCCCTCGCTCTGGCGCTGCCTCTTCAAGCTATTCAGCCTGTGTGGCCGTGGCGATGGATGATGGCGTTTCTCGCCCTGATTCCTGCCACCGATGTGGCAATGACCGTGGTCAACAGGGCGGTGGGTTCCCTCGCTCAACCCAAGGAGCTCCCTTCGCTCGCCCTTCCTGACGGCCCCACCGAGGAGTTTCGGACGATGGTGGCGATACCCGCCATGTTGTCGCGTCCGGACCAGGTCGAAGCGCTGGTGGATCGCCTCGAAGTCCATCACCTCGCGGACCCGCAGGGAGAGTTCCATTTCGCGCTTCTGACCGATTGGCGGGACGCCGACGAGTCCGAGGAACCCGACGACGCCGAGCTGCTGGCGGTGGCTGCCCGCGGCGTCGCCCGTCTCAACGAGCGTTACGGCCATGCACCGGGAGGGGCCGACCGTTTCCTGCTGTTCCACCGTCGACGCCAGTTCAATCCCAGTGAGGGCCGCTACATGGGGTGGGAACGCAAGCGCGGCAAGCTCCATGAACTCAATCGCCTGCTGCGGGGGGCGACGGACACCAGCTACCTCCCCTGGGGTGGTCGGATGCCACAACGGGTGCGGTACGTGATCGCTCTCGATCAGGACTCGCGGCTGCCCCCGGGCGCGGCCACACGGCTGGTGGCGACGATGGCCCATCCGCTCAACCGGGCTCGGGTGGATGAACCGATGGGACGGGTCGTGGAAGGCTATGGCGTTCTCCAACCTCGTGTGACCGCGTTTCTAGGAGCGGGCGGGACCAGCTTCTTCCAACGGGTGTTCTTTCCTCCGGCTGGGATCGATCCCTACGCGGCAGCCGTCAGCGATGTCTACCAGGACCTGTTCGAAGAGGGTTCCTACGCCGGGAAGGGAATCTATGAGATCGATTCCTTCGAGGCCGCACTGGACGGCCGGATTCCGGAGAACGCTCTCCTCAGCCACGATCTGTTCGAGGGGTCCTTCGCCCGTGCCGGCCTGGTGACCAATGTCGAAGTGTTCGAGGAGTTCCCGAGTCATTATGAGGTGGCGCTCTCTCGACAACTCCGCTGGGTTAGGGGCGATTGGCAGCTGTTTCCGTGGATCCTCGGGCGGCGCGGCCCTCTTCCACCGGTGGCTCGACTCAAGATGGTCGACAACCTGCGCCGCAGTCTCTCCAGCCCCGCCGCTCTGCTCACGCTTCTGGCCTCGTTCCTGATCCCGGCTGTGCCGGTGTGGCCGTGGACCGGCTTCATCGTCGTCGCCTTGGCCCTTCCCGCCTTGCTGCCTCTGTTCGAGAGGATGATCCCTCGTCGCACCAGCACGCCGGAGGCGGTTCGCCTGCGGAGATGGTGGGTCGACGCCGCTCGAGTAGCCGGTCGATTCATCTTGCAGGCGGCCTTCCTCGCCCACCAGGCGGTCAGGACCACCGAGGCGATCGTTCTCACCCTCTGGCGGGTGACGGTCTCGCGTCGGAGCATGCTCGAGTGGGTCACCGCCGAAGAAGCCGAGCGCCGATTCTCACTCGATAGGCGTCTCTTCGTCCGTCGCATGGCCCCATCGATGGCGGTCGGCTTGGTCGCCGCCCTCGCCGCGGCCATCGTCAATCCAGATGCACTCGTGGCGGCATTGGTCTGGTCGTGGATGTGGGTGGCGGCTCCCTTCGTCGCCCACTGGGCAAGTACCACTCGGCCGGTCAGGGTGGCGGACCCGCCCACCGCCAGGAACGAGATGAACTACGGCTGATCGCTCGACGCACCTGGCGATACTTCGAACGGTTCGTCACCGAGGAGGAGAACTGGCTGCCGCCGGACAACTACCAGGAGGATGTCGCGGTCATCGCCCACCGAACCTCTCCCACCAACATCGGCCTCTACCTCCTGGCGGTCCTCTCGGCCCGTGAGTTCGGCTGGATCGGGTTGGAGGAGACGGCGTCCCGGCTCGAATCCACTCTTTCGACCCTCGATGAGATGGAACGGTTCCAGGGCCATTTCTTCAACTGGTACGAAACCGTCACCCTCGAGCCTCTGTCTCCCCTATACATCTCGACGGTCGACAGCGGCAACCTGGCGGGACATCTGCTGGCAGTGTCGGAGGGATGCGCCCGGCTCAGGGATCTGGCACCGGGAGCGGAGGTGGCTGCAGGCATCAGGGACGGCGCTCTACTGATCCAACAGGCTGCCGACGGGATTGCGCTGAACAGCCAAGCCGAGGTCGTGTCCCCCCGAGATCTGGAGCGAGCCCTGGCCGGATTGCTCGGTTCCCTGGATGATTCCACCGGGTCAGGATGGCATGTCGGTACCGGTGGGATCGACGAGGCTTCCATGACGGTTGCCGACATCGCCCTGACCCTGGCCTCTGCCGACGGTGCCGACGATCTGGGCATATGGGCCGAAGCCCTCATGGCGACCGTTCATAGCCATGAAGAGGATCGCCGGTTGTTCGCCGACCCGGAACGACGACGGCAGATGGAGAGCCGGATGGCCGACCTGGCCGAGAGCGCCGTGGCCCTGGCGGGAGCGATGGACTTCTCATTCCTGCGGAGTCCATCGAACAAGTTGCTGTCGGTCGGATATCGGGTGCTCGAATCAGCTCTCGACCAGAGTCACTACGACCTGCTGGCCTCAGAAGCGCGTCTTGCCAGCTTCGTTGGGATCGCCAAGGGTGATCTCCCCCCCAGCCACTGGTTTCGGCTCGGGCGCTCGATGACTCCGATGGGAACCGAGGCGGCCCTCATCTCGTGGTCGGGCTCGATGTTCGAATACCTCATGCCGCTCCTGGTGATGCGCTCTCCTCCCGAGAGCGTCCTCGACACCACCTATCGGGCGGTCGTTCGGCGGCAAATCGAGTACGGGAAGGAACGGCAGATCCCGTGGGGGATCTCCGAGTCCGCCTACGCCGCGCGCGACGTCCAACTCACCTATCAATACCGGGCGTTCGGGGTGCCAGGTCTGGGCTTTGAGCGGGGTCTGAGCCAGGATCTCGTGGTCGCCCCCTACGCCACCATGCTCGCGGCGATGGTGGAACCCAGCGAAGCGGTCGACAACCTGCGGCGGCTCGCGGCGATGGGAGCCTTGGGCACCTACGGCTACTACGAGGCGCTCGACTTCACTCCCTCCCGCCGTCCCGACACCGATGGCGCGGTACTGGTGAAGTCCTATATGGCCCACCACCAGGCTATGTCACTCGTGGCCATCGCCAACGTCATCTTCGACGGATTCGCCCGGGAACTCTTCCACAGTGAGCCGTCGGTGCAGGCGGCGGAGCTCTTGCTGCACGAACGCGTTCCGCGTGATCTCGAGGTAGCACGCCCGCGGGTCGACGAGGTGGAGGGGGCAGCCCGTCCACTGGAGGTCGTGGAGGGAGTAATACGCAAGGTGGGCTCGCCACACAGTCGGGTGCCAATCGTCTACCACCTCTCGAACGGCAGGCTCAGCACCGTCATCACTGCCGCCGGCTCCGGATTCAGTCAGTGGCACGGTCTTTCGGTCAACCGATGGCACGAGGACGTGACGCGGGACAACTTCGGCAGCTATTGTGTTCATCAAGGACGAAGCCGGTCGTACCTGGTCGGCGGGCTACCAGCCCACCGGCGCCGAGCCCGATGACTACGAGGCGTCGTTCAGCGAGGACAAGGTGGAGATCTCGCGCCGCGATGGAAAGATCTCCACCACACTGACGGTGGTCATCTCGGAGGAAGACGACGCCGAGGTCCGTCGGGTGAGCCTCACCAACTCGGGCTCGGTGGCCAGGGAACTGGAAGTGACGTCCTATGCCGAGTTGGTGCTCGGGCCACAGAGCGCAGACGCCGCTCACCCGGCTTTCTCCAATCTCTTCGTCCAGACCGAGGAGGTGGTCGGTCGCAACGCCCTCCTGGCGAGCCGCCGCCCGCGTTCGACGGAAGAAGAGTCGATCTGGGCGGGTCATGTGCTGACCGTCACCGGCGAGGTCGTGGGGGGAGCCCAGTACGCCACCGACCGCGCCCGCTTTCTCGGCAGGGGCAATCCGGTCCAGCGGGCAGCGGCGATCGATCGCCCGCTGTCGAACTCGGCGGGGCCGGTGCTCGATCCGATCTTCAGTCTGCGGCGCAAGGTGCGCCTGCCACCGGGTGGCACCGCCTATCTCGACTTCACCACCGTCGTCGCCGGCACGAAGGACGACGTGATCGACCTGATCGACAAGTTCTCCGACTCGGCGGCGTTCGAGAGGACGCTGACGCTCGCATGGACTCAGGCCCAGGTCCGACTCCACCACTTGCGGATCGAACCCGAACATGCCCAAGTCTTCCAAGAGCTCGGCGGCAGCCTCATCTACTTCGATCCGACTCTGGCGACGCCGGAGCGCCGGGCCGCTCCAGCTACGAGCCAGAAAACCCTGTGGCGGCACGGCATCTCGGGAGATCTGCCGATCGTGCTGGTCAGGATCGACCAGCCCGAGGAGCGGGGGCTGGTCCGAGACCTCCTCCGCGCACAGGAGTACTGGAGGATGAAGGGGCTGTTCGCCGATCTCGTGGTCATCAACGAGAAGCCGGGCTCCTACGCCCAGGATCTGGGGGACGCCATCGAGGAGTTGATCCGGGAACGTGGGCGCCAGGTGGGCCAGGCGTCGGATGGAGGAGTCTTCGTCCTCGACGGGCCTCTCCTCGCGGGTGAGGATCGGGCCACGCTCCAATCCTCTGCGCGCGCCGTGTTGCTGAGCCACCGCGGAACCATCGCCGACCAGTTGGCCCGCCGCCCGCCTCTCGCCGGGCGGAAGCCCGTTGTGGCGAAGGTCACCCCGGCGGTGGGACAGATGGGGGGAGCAACCCCTCGGCTCGATCTCGAGTTCCACAATGGTGTCGGCGGCTTCGCCGCCGGGGGCACCGAGTACGCCGTGGTGTTGGGCGAGGATCAATGGTCCCCTGCCCCGTGGATCAATGTGGTCGCCAACTCCCGTTTCGGGTTCTGCGTCTCGGAGTCGGGATCCGGATTCAGCTGGTCGGAGAACAGCCGCGAGAATCAACTCACACCCTGGTCCAACGATCCGGTCACCGACCCCCCGGGCGAGGTGCTCTACGTCCGGGACGAGGATAGCGGTGAGGTGTGGGGACCCACTGCGTTGCCGATCCGTGACGACGATCCCTACCTTGCCCGCCACGGGCCCGGTTTCTCAGAATTCGAACACACCTCCCGGGGGATTGCGCTCCACCTCCATCAGACGGTGCCGCTGGATGGCTCGATCAAACTCTCCCGCCTGCGTCTGCGGAACCTCAGCGGCCGTCGCCGGCGTCTCTCGGTCACCGGATACGTCGAGTGGGTGCTCGGAACCACCAGATCGGTGCCGAAGATGCAGATCGTCACCACGCGGGACGAGGCGACCGGGGCCGTTTTCGCTCGCAATCCGTGGAACGAGGATTTTGGGGAACGAGTGGCCTTCGCCGACTTCGGCACCGCCGACGAGCTGACAGCAGACCGCACCGAGTTCCTCGGACGGCACGGTAGCGTCGATCGTCCTGCCGCGCTGCAGCGGAGCCGCCGGCTGTCGGGTCGGGTAGGGGTGGGTCTCGACCCCTGTGCTGCCATCCGGCGGCACGTGACGCTGGCACCCGACGAAGAGGTCGAGTTGCGATTCCTGCTGGGCCAAGGCGACGACGAGACCGAAGCCCGCTCGCTGATCGAACGCTTTCGCCTGGCTGACGCCCAGGTGCTCGCTGGCGAAGTGGCCAAGAACTGGGGCGACGTGCTCGGGACCGTGCAAGTGAAGAGCCCCGACCGCTCGTTCGACGTGATGATCAACCACTGGCTTCTCTATCAGACCATGGCCTGCCGAGTGATGGCCCGGTCAGCGTTCTATCAGTCGGGAGGCGCATACGGCTTCCGTGACCAACTACAGGACGTGATGGCGCTGACGGTCCCGATGCGTGGCGTGACCCGTGAGCACTTGCTGCGGGCGGCCGCCCATCAGTTCGAAGAAGGCGACGTCCTCCACTGGTGGCACGAACCCTCCGGGAAGGGTGTCCGAACCCGCATCTCCGACGACTACCTGTGGCTCCCCTACGCCGTGGCCCACTACGTCGAGGTGACGGGCGATGAAGAGGTTCTCGCGGCGGAGGTTCCCTACATCTGTGGTCCGCCGCTGGAGCCGGGCCAAGACGAGCTCTACTTCGCCCCTGAGACCTCAAACGTGCACGGCACGCTGTTCGATCACTGCCGACGGGCGCTCGATCGGGCGCTCTCCCTGATCGGGAGCCGCGGCCTCCCCTTGATCGGGACAGGTGACTGGAACGACGGTCTCAATCGTGTCGGGAGGGAAGGGAGGGGAGAGAGCGTATGGCTCGGCTGGTTCCTCGATGCAAACTTGCGACGCTTCGCCGACATCGCCGAGGGATCGCAGCAGATCAACCTGGCGGCTGCCTGGCGGAAGGCGGCGGAGAGGACTCCGCCAGAGTCTCGAAGCCGAGGCGTGGGATGGCGATTGGTACCGACGGGCCTTCTTCGACGATGGGACCCCGCTCGGTTCGTCGACCAATCCCGAATGCCGAATCGACTCGATCGCCCAATCCTGGTCGGTGATCCACGGCGGAGCGCCCGACGAGCGCGCACGGCGGGCGATGGCCTCGGTCGAAGAGTATCTCGTCCACCGCGGCGACGGCTTGGTGCTCCTCTTCACACCGCCATTCGACAACTGGGACATCGATCCCGGCTACATCAAGGGCTACCTGCCGGGCGTTCGCGAGAACGGCGGTCAGTACACCCACGCCGCAATTTGGAGCGTTATCGCGTTTGCCACCCTCGGTGATGGAGACCGGGCTGGCGAGTTGTTCGGACTGCTCAACCCGATCAACCACGCCAGCACCCGCTCCGGAATCCACCGGTATCGCGTGGAGCCTTATGTGGCGGCAGCAGATGTGTACTCGGAGCTGCCCCACGTCGGGCGTGGCGGCTGGACCTGGTACACGGGGTCGGCAGGCTGGATGTATCGGGCGGGAGTGGAGTGGATTCTCGGGTTCCGGTTGCGCGGAACCCGCCTCTCCATCGATCCCTGCATTCCACACGCCTGGCCAGGGTTCGACATCACGTTCCGATATCACTCGTCGGTATATGAGATCGAGGTTCTCAACCCCAACAGCGAGTCCACGGGCGTGGTCGAGTTGAGCTTGGACGGAGCCACCCTAGATCCCGGCTCTGAGCTCGATCTGGTCGACGACGGCGGCATCCACCAGGTGCGGGTCGTCCTCGGTTGACCTGTCACCGCGGTTCGCGGTGGGTCCATGAGGCTCGTCGCCGCCGGCGTACTTGCGGCGTGCGAGCTCGAAAACAGCAGGGGCATCAACAACATGGACATCCACGGGCCGGGCCCTCCTCGATCGTGACGCTGCAGCACTTGGCGGGTCAGATTGGGGCTAGACGGTTGAGAAGGGTCGAGTTCGGCGTTGCTGAGAAGGTTGAGGAGTTCGCCGATGGTTGGGTCGCTTTCACCGGTGATGGGGAGTGGTAGGTGTTGTTGGATGTGATAGCGGTTGCGGCGTCCGTCTCGTTCTTTGACGACGTAGCCAGCCTGGGTGAGGTCGGCGACGATTGCGTAGGCGGTGCGTTCGGTGACGCCGATGGTGGTGGCGATATCACGGAGGCGGGCGTCGGCGTTGTGGGCGATGGCGAGCAGGGCTCGGGCGTGGTTGGTGAGGAAGCTCCAGGTCGTTGGTGTCGGCATGGGTATACCGTAACATAAAACCAGAAAACTGTTGCTAGTTATACGTCTCTGCTGTATCATCGAGAGATCGGGGTTCAGGGCAACGGAGCGCAACGCTCAAGCTCACCCGA
The DNA here is from genome assembly GCA_963745865.1 of uncultured bacterium. Taxonomy (GTDB): domain Bacteria; phylum Actinomycetota; class Acidimicrobiia; order Spongiisociales; family ZC4RG35; genus JAHEDH01. Next base: position 664,961 of record CAVUYZ010000004.1, read on the forward strand.
GTTCACCCAAGACAGGCCACACCGGCGTCCCCCTGCCAACGGCGTAACACCGAGGCGGCACGGCGAAACCGACCACGGGGTTTGGTGTCGAGCATCCCCTCGACACCGTCGACGACGAGACCAGCAACCTCGTCGACACCCGAAACGGGCGACAGAACAGGTTCACATGGATATTGAGACCAACAGGTCGGTCTCGCTCGACGAGCGCGACGAGACCGAACGCCCACCCAGATCGGTCGATGAGACCGTCACCGAACCACCACGCGAACAACGTGTCACCGAGTCCGAGACCGCAGCACCGGCTGTGGCCCGACACCGATCCGGTGGGATCTGAGACGGTCCGCACGGTTCGCACCACCAGGTTCACACCATCGGCAGTACTTGCGGCGGTCGTGGCCATTGTCATGCTGGTTGCGGGCGGGATCACCGTCGCCCGTGCCGGGCTCGACGCAAGCCTTGGACAACCCGTGGTCACTGTCGCAGGATTCACCGCGACTGCACTGCTGGGGCTGATCGTGTTCGGCTATGGAGCAGTGTTGCTCATGGCTTCGCTGGGCAGCCAGCAGCATGTGATCCTGGGTCTGGGAATCGTGGGCGTTGTCGTCGGTCTGATTGCAGTGTTCGAGCCGAGCATCGGCGGCGATTCCCTGGCGATCGAACGCCGGCTCGGAGTATGGACTGCGATCGCCATGGCAGCAGTCGTCGTTTCTGCACTCTTGCCCACAATGTCACGTGTCGACACACGCCAAACCACCGAACACAGATAGCGCCATGTAGTACATCGGCTTCCTATCGCAGCAACCTCAACAAGAAGGGGCACAACCTATGTCTACAACCACGATCATCCTGATCATCGTCCTCCTCGTCCTGTTCGGCGGCGGCTTCGGCTGGAGTCGTCGCCGTTAGGAGACCAATACGCACACGAACACGAGCGCGGACTCCGCCAACGCGAAGTCCGACCCGACGAGAGAAGGAGTTGTCATGGACAACAAGGATCAGGTCAAGGGCAAAGTGAAGCAGGCTGCGGGCGACCTCACGGACAACGAGGATCTGAAGAAGGAAGGCAAGGCCGACGAGAAGGTAGGCGACGTCAAAGAGTCCCTGAAGGACATCAAGGACAAGGCCGATGACCTCGTCGACACCGCGAAAGACAAGCTCACCAAGCACTGACCACCTCCCACAGAGAGAACTGGGACCGGTTGCGCTTCTTAGAGACGGTTCTAAGACTCTTCTAAGACGCCTCTAAGTGCCCTTGAGCGCGTTCCAAAACGAGTTCCGGATCAGACGATTCACCGGGTAGTTGGAGGAGGAGGCAAAACGCCTGGTCAACCGACTTCCACGTAAGCCCCACTCGGGCGGGACTTACGTGGAAACCTCCGTGGAATCTTCCGGGGATCTTCTGGGCGGCTGAGTGTACGGTCTCCCAGAAAGGGCCGAGATCTGTTGGTGGAAAACGGAGAAGGGTTGGCGACTCTGAGTCGCCAGCCCTTCAGGTTTGCATGATCGCTTCACACTCTGCACTGGTCCCGGCGATTCCGATTCGCGTATGGCATGTGCAGACGAGCTGACATCGGAGGACCGCCGGCGCCCGAGAGTGGTTCCGCCTTGGATGGGTTCACAGGTCGGGCGTGCGTCGAAGCCACCGCGAGGTGAGCGTGTAGGACCTTGAGCGCCTGTTCTGGTGAGGTCTGGTTCAGGAGCGTTCCCATAGACAAGCCGAGGACGAGCGCCACCAATGCGTGCGCCTCGATCCGAGGATCGAGATCGAGCGCGACCATCTCGTTGGAGGCCATCTCGTTCAACTCGCCCGCGAGAACGTCGATGAGGGCGTGGCCGTTGGCGAAAGCGTCGGCGCTTCGCAGGGTCGGATCGGTCATCGCGGCTGACGCAAACTGCAGGTAGACCTGCATGGCGGCTCGGGAATCTTGGTCGCGGGGTAGGAACGCCTCGAGAATCGTCGACAGCCGGTCGAACGGCCCGGCCCCCTCTCCAAGCAGGGCCAACCGTGAGACGATCTGGCTTCCGATGGTCATTGAAGTGTGGTTCAGCGTGTGGACGAGCAGGTTCTCCTTGGTGTCGACGTAGTGCTGGACAAGCGAAACGGACATGGCAGCTTCTGCGGCTACCTGTCGGAAGCTGACGCCCGTCAGCCCTTCTCGCTCGGCGATGCGACTGACGGCGGCGGCGATCTGGCGGCGGCGCTCGTCGTGGTCGACCTTCTTCGGCATACCGGTTATAGTACAGCCGTACGATAAAGGAAGGTGTCTTGGTGACGGGCATCGGGGGCTTCAAGACCGAGCAGCAGCGGGTCGAGTATGAGCAGATCTACGAGCGGATCCTCGAACGGGAGTGGCCGGTGCCCCACGACGAGCTCGATCTGGGGACGAGATTCGGAACCACGCGTGTCCGGGTCTCGGGGGAGGGAGAGCGAACACCTCTGGTCATGGTCCACCCGACAACCGGGTCGTCGTTGGGCTGGTATCCCATCGTCCAGCACCTGTGCTCCGACCGCGTCGTCTACACCCCGGACACGATCGGCACATGCGGCAGGTCGGTGCAGACCGCTCCGGTGACCTCGGTTCGGGACCTCGTCACATGGTTGGACGACGTGGTGGACTCCCTCGGGCTGGTGAGCCTGCACCTGCTCGGCTACTCGGAAGGCGGCTGGATCGCCGGCAGCCACGCTGCCCTTTCAGCGCACCGCGACCGTCTAGCCAGCGTGACGCTCATCGAGCCAGGCGGCGCGATCCAACGCATCCCGACAGGATTCCTCATCAGCATGATTGGCCGGGCGATCGTCGCCATGGCCGCGCCCGACCGTACCGCCGCGCTCGCTCGATTCAACAGGTGGTTGAACGGCGATATCGAACTGACACCAGCCCAGATGGAGTTGCTCGAAGTCTCGATGGGCTCATACCGGCAGCGGCTGCCACGGCCCGGTCGTCTCGAGGACGAGGAGCTTCGAGGCATCGCAGCTCCAACGCTGCTGATGATGGCCGAACAGACCAAGCTCTACGACCCTGCCAAGGCGACCGAACGAGCCCGTAGCCTCATCCCCGACGTTCGTGTTGACATCACTCCCGATGCCGGCCATGGACTGCTCTTCCAGTACCCGGAAATACTGACAGGGCGGATCAATGACTTCCTGGCTGAGCATGACAACTGACAGATTCGGTCGAATCCGCCCGATCTGCTCCAGAACCACTGGCAACCGCAACGACATGTGTACGAGGGCTTCTCCAACACCACGACGTCGTAGTCGCCACGCGGCCGCGGTCGGCTTACCAGACGTTCCGAAGAGCGCCGTGCAACAGTGGGGGTGGTGTGTGGCAACGGCCCGTGACGAGATCGTCGATGCGTTCCGTGAGCTCGAGCACAGCACCGGAGATCCGGTTCCCTCTCCGAGAGGTCGTCGACGAGGTTGCGTCCGCTACGGTCCGGGTGTGACGACCCACGTGTTTCTCAAGCGGGTGGATCTCCCCGCGTCTCCTGAAGTCGTGTTCTGGGATCTGCTCGAGCCTGAGAACGTTGTCGAGTACGACTCGCACTTCCGGTCATGGGTCCCGCGAGAGCGACCTCCCCGGGTCGGTACCAAGGTTGATTTCGTGGCCAAAGCCTTCGGGATGTGGTCGAAAGGAACCTCGGAGTTCGTGGCTTTCGAAGCTCCTCACCATCTCGAGCTGCGGTTGGTGAAACCTCAGACCCCGTTGACGTCCCGTATGACGTGGAGCCTCGCCGGCACCGACACCGGCACCTCGTTCGAGTATCGATTCGAGATCCGGGCACCTGTGGGCTTTGGATGGCTCGGCCGAATGCTGCTGAGTCAGTTCACATCGCATCTCGCTACCGAACTCCCCGCACTCGCACGCAGGTACTCGTAGCTCGGGTCAAGGGCCAAGCACCGCTTTATCAACGGTCACGGCGGGACAGTGAAACTAGGAGTCGGGGGTGACCACTGAGCGAACGTGGGCCCTCCCTGCGGACCTGACTGGCCACTCGTGCCCT
>CAVUYZ010000005.1:0-208941 GCA_963745865.1 uncultured bacterium
ATCCGGCGGCTTCGAGCGACGCCGCCCCGCTGTATCCCCAGATGGTCACGACCGGCTCGGTCTCCGATGCATTCTCGAGTCCGTGGAACACGTTGGCCGGGACGAACACGACGTCGCCGGCCGCGAGCTCGACCTGTTCGTCGCCGACGTGTTTGATGGCCGTGCCGGAGATGACGTACTCCCACTCTTCGGCGTTCGGGTGACGGTGGATGTCGTGTTTCGAGCCGGGCTTGAGCATGGTGCGACCGACGACCGTCTGCTCCGAACCCACGGTGTCGGCAGAGATGAGCCAGCGAACCTCCATATCCACCCACCCGTCATCGGATCGGAGGGTGCCGTCTGGTTCCACATCGAGTGATCTGACCCGATAACGCTCGGCGTTGGATTCCGTCATGGGTGGCTCCGTTCGTTGGGCCACTCGATCCTAGAGCCGCGTCAGGGCCGGGGCTCCGATCAGAGCCTTCGGGAGGTCAGGCTCAGGTGCGCTCGGAGCGCTCCTTGATCTCCTCGGCGCCGAGGTCGCTCGGATCGACCCCGCGGGGCCACGTCGTCGACGAGTCGTAGCGTGCCCGCTTGAGGTTCGCCATGACGATGTTGCGGACGCCGCTGAGATCTGCTCCCCTGAGGTCGGCCTTCCACAGTGATGTCTCGACGATCGACGCCCCCGTCAACTGGGCGTCGCGCAGGTCGCAGTCGGCGAGATCCGCGAAGTCGAGGGTTGCGCCGGAGAGATCGGCCCTCGTCAGAGTCGCACTGCGAAGATCTCCATGAGAGAGATCCGCGCTCGCCAGGTTTCGATCCCGCAGGTCACTACCCCGCAGGCGGGCGTGGCGCAGGTCGGTTCCCTCGAAGGACGATCCGTCGCGCACCATCTTGGACACTTCCCGCCTCGACGGGCGGAGCCGAGGCTGGACATCGACCGTGACATCGGTATCGGCGGGTCGTGTGGCTTCTCCCTCTTCGATGGACCGATCGCGACGTTGCCACCACGGCCGCGATGAGGGCGCCAGGCAACAGGAGCGCGGGCACGAGCCGAACGAGCATCAACCAACTCATGGTGCACCTGTGCGGCCGAGAGGCTCCCCCGATACGGAGAACTCGACAGAAAAGGAAGCCGATCGGGGGAGCCCGGCCGCTCGAGGCGCTTCCCACCACCCAGAAGGTGGGAAGCACCACGGCTGAGATCCTGTCGCACCGGAGATGCGGCCACAGCTGTCGAGCGAATCGGTCACAGACTCAGTGTGCGGCACGAGTGATGAGAGGATCGTGAGAAGCGATGGCGTGAGGTCTCACGATCCTCTCATGACGTAGCTGGCACGCTGCTCAGCGAATCGGCTCGCTGCTGGAACGGCGCGTCGTCATTTGACCGGAGACCCCATGATCACTCTGATCCGACTGTCACGCTCGCGTCGTGGAGTCCTGGGTGGCTGAGCTGTTCACCGGCCTCCAGCGGTCACTCGGAACGGTGCTGGCGTTCTTCTACGACGTCATCCCGTCGTTCGGGCTGTCGATCATCCTCGTGACCTTCCTGTTGAACGTGCTCTTGTTTCCTCTCACGCTCAGGCAGACACGGGCGACCCGTGCCTTCCAACGCGTCCAACCCGAGATCAAGCGGATCCAGGACGAGCACAAGGGCGATCCCGAAACCATGCAGCGAGAGCTCGCCCGCGCACAGCGAGAGGCAGGTGCCACCCCTGCCGGTTGCCTGTTCCCGATGCTCATCCAGTTCCCGATCTGGTTGGCCATCTATCGAGTGTTCCGCAACGTGGCAACGATTGCGCATGGTTCCGACGTGGCGCCACTCATCCCGAAGGATTCGTCACTCCTCGCGGCCATCGAGGCGGGGAAGACCCACTTCCTCGGATTGAGCCTCGGAACGACGATGTCTGATGGCTTCGTGAGCGGCATGCCCGCTGCCCTTCCGTACATCCTCCTGCTTGCTGGGCATGATCGCCGCCCAGTACACCCAGCAGTGGTATTCGTTGAAGGTGACCAAGGCGAGCGGTTCGGCCTCGGCGAAAGGCATGGCGGGCCAGCAGGTGATCACGAAGATCATGCCTGCATTCATCGGGTTCGTTGCGTTCAGATTTCCTGCCGGTCTCGTGCTGTACTGGGCGACGTCGAACGTCGTCCGGATCGGATCCCAGCGGATGATCCTCAGGATGGAGCCTCCATCGACGCGGCCTCCGGTCAGCTGAGTCGTGTTGTGGGAGACTGAAGCAGACGAGTTGGGTGCGAGATGCGGATCCTGGTTGTAGAAGACGAGCCGAAGCTGAGGTCCCTCCTCGAACGCGGGCTCGAGAGCGTCGGCTATTCGGTCGACTCGGCCAGCAATGGAACCGACGCCATCTGGCACGCCACCGAATGGGACTACGACGCGATGGTCCTCGACATCCAGATCCCTGGCCCCGATGGCATCCAGGTTGCGAGAACGCTCCGGGCGGAAGGCAGGTGGGCGCCGATTCTCTTCCTCACCGTTCGAGACGACATCTCTGACCGGGTGGAAGGGCTCGACGCCGGCGGCGACGACTACATGACCAAGCCGTTCGCCTTCGACGAGCTGTTCGCTCGTCTCCGCGCGCTGATCCGCCGGACTCCGGCTCCCCGCCCTGCAGTCCTCCAGATCGGCGACATCTCACTCGACCCGGCCGCCCACGAAGTGACATCTGGTGGCGATTCGCTCGAGCTGAGCCCGAAGGAATTCGCTCTCCTCGAGTACCTGATGCGCCGAGACGGGGCGACGGTCAGTCGGAGCGACATCCTCGACCACGTCTGGGACTTCGGCTACGACGGAACCTCGAACGTCGTCGACGTGTACATCGGCTATCTGCGTTCGAAGATCGGGGCAGATCGCATCGAGACCGTTCGTGGTGTCGGCTACCGGCTCGTCGGCGATATGTCGATGACCGCCGGCCTCCCCACCCTTCGGCTTCGGCTCGCAACCAGGGCATTCGCCTTGACGCTCGGGGTCCTCGCGGTCCTGGTGTCGTTGAGCTGGCTGGCCGCCAACCGGATCGTCGATCAGCGTGTCAGGACATCGGCGACGGACTATCTGCAGACGCTCTCCGCCGAGCTCTCGCTGGCGTCGGAGCCGAGCGATCCCAATGTGGCGGCAGCGGTCACACAAGCGGGCGACGACCGCCTCGGGCAGGTCGTGCGATTATCCGATGACAGCGTCGTCGTGTCGAGGGTCGGGTTCGAGCAGCGTCCGCTGATCGATACTGCCGATCTCTCCGCAGGCGTCGACGGAACGACGATCATCGAGGACCCGCTCGATTAGCGCGGTGAGATGCTGGTCGATTGGACGATCGTTCGTTTCGGCGATGACGCCTATGCAGTGTTCGCGGGCGTCTCGGGCAGCTCGTTGCCGTTTCGGGCCGGGTGTCGCGGTGCTGGCGGTCGTCACCGCCCTCGTCGTCGCCGGTGGAGTGGGGGCCGGTGTCTTCTTGTCCGTCCAATCGGCCTTGCGCCCGGTGGAGGGGTTGGCCGCGAAGGCAGACCAGATCGCGGCATCCGCCGATGCCACCGTCTGGGCGCTCGATGTCACGGCAACCACCTCCGAGATCGGACATCTCGTCGAGCGGCTCGACTCACTTCTTCGGAGAGTCCATGAGAGCCACGAACGGGAGCGGTCGTTTCTCGAGGATGCATCCCATGACCTTCGCACACCGATCGCGGTCGCTCGAGCTGAGCTCGACCTCGCCGAGTCGACGACTGCGGAGACCGGAACCCGGGACTCGCTTCTGTCCGCGATCGAGGAGTTGGATCGCCTCGATCGTCTCACCGCCGACCTGCTGATCCTGGCGAAGGTGCGGGCGACGCCGACGCGGGAGCGAGAGGTCGTGCACCTCGGGCGGCTCGTGCGGAGCACCGCAGCCAGGATGGTCCGCAACCTCCGGACCGATCGAGTGACGGTCACGGTGAATGGAAACGGCACCGCGATCGGCGATCCTTCGACGCTCGAACGCGCGATCGACAACGTCGTGGTGAACGCGATCCGCCATGCCGAACGGCTCGTTGACATCTCGATCTCAGCACAGACCGGGGGAATGGTCTCGATCACGGTCGACGATGACGGCCCGGGATTCCCACCAGACCTGCTGAGCTCAGCCACAGAGCGGTTCACGAGCGCCGAGGGGCGCGGGGATGGAACCGGGTTGGGGCTGGCGATCGCCGAGGCGATCGTGAGCGGTCACGGAGGGTCACTCGTCCTGGAGAATCGGAGCGATGGCGGCGGGGTGGTGACGCTGTACCTCCCCGGGGAGATGGCCTCCGACCGGTCAGATCACGCGCACGGCGGGATCTGATCGTGCCGAAGACAGAGCGGAGTCAACCGCGTTTCTGATCGAGGACGGCGGCGACTTCTCCTTCGAGCAGTCGCATCTCCGCGTATGCCTCCTCGAACGATGCTGTTCCGACTTGCCTCGGCGGGCATTCGAACATGGCCTCTTCTGCGATGTCGAGCCACTGGTTGACCACGCCGTCGAGGGCATCGTCGGGCGTCGACTCGAGCTCGGGCGCCAACTCGCGAAGGGTCACGAGGGCAGCCGTGCAAGCGTCTTCGGAAATCGGATCACCGGTGTAGTCGGGGAGCGCGGTCAGTGCTTCGTTCCACCGCGTCTCCCACTCGGCAAACGTCGGCGGGTTGGCGCCGCATGCGGTGAGGAACAGAGCAGACACGAGCAACATCGCCACCGCTCGCGTCGTGTGTAGACGGGTCACCAGTCCAGTCTACGAGCGAAGGTGCCATCGGCTGGTCGGCGATCGTCGCCGGCGAGCCCACCACAGGCCGGCTGCACCTAGCGGTCAGTCCGACGCCGATCAGCATCCGGACCGCCGAGGCGGGTCGTTGCTCGATGGGTCTGGCCGGCTCGATCAATCGAATGGCCGTCGCATCGAGGAAGGTATCCCCCTGATCGTCGGCGCTGTTGTATCGAAAGACCGCTTCGACCTCGAGGATCGGGCCTCGCACATCGTATCCGCCGGGAGCTCCCCATGCCGCGTCGAACAACCCAGCCGGTATCCGCACACCGATCCCACTGTTGACGCCGCTCGGAGTCTCTCGCTCCGCCAGCGGTGCGATGACGTAGGCATCATCGTTGAGCTGCACCCAGACGACATCGGAGCGCGGCGAGTAGTCGCCGACGACTTCTCCGGTCACGACCACATCACGCCCCGTCCAGATCTGAGGATCTGCATCGAGCTCGGACACGGAGACGGCGGCGTGCGACGTCGCAGCGAAGATCACGGCGAGCAGGAAGCGGCTCATCGGCCCCGGACCGCCGCATATCCGAATCCGAGGAGCGCGAAGACCGAGATGAACTCGAGACGCCCGATCCACATCTGGAGGATCATCACAACCTCGAGGACCGTGGGCATGTCCGGAGCGACGATCCCGACCGAGAGCCCGACGGCGGCGGCGGCACTGACCGACTCGAACAGAGCTGCGCTCAGCTCGTACCCGTAGGCGAGTGCGATTCCGGCGCCGGCGAGATACAGGCCCACGTACAGCAGTGAGATGGCCATCGCCGATGTCGCCATCGCCGGCTCGAGCGTGTGCTCGCCGTACTGGTAATAGGTCCGGCTGATCACGGTTCGGTTGGGAGTCAGCGCCCGCCGCACGCTATCGACGATCGATCGGATGGTGATCCCGATCCGCAGTGATTTCACGCCACCGGCAGTCGACGAGCTCATGCCGCCAAGTGCCATCGCCACCACGATCCCGGCGAACGCCAACCCCGTCCACCGGCCGAGTTCGGAGGTCGAGACGGTGGCGAAACCAGTGCCTGTATGTGCCGACAGGACCTGGAACAATCCTCTCCTCACCACCGCGGCAGGCTCGGTGAACACGCCGGTCACCACCAACCCGACGAGCATGACGGCCATCGTGCCGGTCAGCGTCGCTGCGAACGTCCTCACCTCGAGGTTGCGGGCCAGACCTCTCCTGCGGTGCCAGATCGCATGGTGCAGCCCGAAGCTCATTGCTCCGGCGAGCATCAGGACTCCTACCACCACCTCGTATCCGGCCGAGTGGTAGTAGCCGACGCTGGTGCTCTGAGGGCTGAAACCGCCCGTGTCGAAGGCGGCCATGAAGATCGTGATCCCGTGAAACAAGGACCGGCCGAGACCGAACCCCTGGGCGACGACGCCGTCGATGGTGAGTGCGCTGATCCCGAAGAAGCCGTGGATCAGGCTGACCAGCCAGATGAAGCGGGCGGTCGAGCCGACGCTGGGGAAGATCCGTTGGTCGCGGCCCTCAGCTTCGTACAGCGAGAGCGCCCCTGAGGCCGAGAAGAACGTCAACGCCGCCAGGACGATCCCCTGGCCGCCCAGGAATTGGAGCGTGTGTCTCCAGAGGTTGGTCGACATCGCGAGATGATCGAGGTCCTGGATCGTGGCTAGGCCGGTGGTGGTGACACCGCTCATTGCATCGAAGTATGCGTCGAGCATGCCGTCGTAGTGGCCTGACAACACGAGGGGAATCGCTCCGATCGCCGGCACCGCCAGCCATGCGCATGCGACGACGATCAGTCCGTGGCCCCACACCTTCGACGCCGTTCTCGGAGGAGCGGCATATTCGGCGAGCCCGGCGATGAACGCTGCCACGCCGATCATCAGGAGGATGTCTGCGAATGGCCCCCATTCACCGAGCGCGACCGCCCAGCCGAGCGGCAGCAGTCCTGCGAGAGCGACCACCGCCAGCAGACGACCGACGTCGTGGACGAGATGATGGAGATTGCCGATCGTCGGACGGGCGAGCATCAGAAGATGAGGGTCGCCACGATGGCAATGACGATGGCGATGATCAGGAGGGCGATCACACCGAGCGCTTCGGCGACTACGCCTCGCGCCCGCGGAGCAGTGTCGAGAACATCTCGGGGATCTGCACTCAGTCCTCCGGGTTCTTGACGAAGGCGGCGATCACGCCTTCCTCGGTGCCCGCTCGTGTCAGAAGGACGACCCGATTGCCAGGGTCGATGAGCGAATCCCCGGTTGGGACCGTCATCCCGGCGTCGCGTTCGATCGCCACGATGACCGTTGAGCTCGGGAGATCGACCTCGTGGATCCGGCGCGAGACAGCGTCCTCCGGCATCAGCACCGTCAGGAACGTGAGGCTGTCGTCCCCGGCGATGGTCGCCTCTCCGAGTTCGGTGATCTCGAGCCGGCTGGTGATGATCTGTGCCAGCAGGTCGGTGACCGACACGTAGTCGATGTCGAGCGCATCGAATGTGAAATGATTCTTGGGATCGTTGAGTCGTGCCAGCACGCGGGTCACGCCGTGGCTGACCCTGACCAGCTCGCAGGCAGCCAGATTGTCCTGATCGATGCTGGTCAGAGCCAGGAAGAAGTCGTCGGGCCTGATGCCGATCTCGTCGAGCAGGACCAGATCGGTGCCGTCGCCGTGGACGATGAGCAGGTCGGTCGTGTTCGCCAGATACTCAGCCCGTTCACGTCGTGTCTCGATCACGACGACCGAGTGCCCTCCGGCCTGGAGGTCGGTTGCGATCTGGCTGCCGACCTTTCCGCCTCCCATGACGATCAGTCTCATGTGGACTCATCCTGGAGGTAGAGGTCGATCCGGTTCTCGACGCCCTCGCGGGCGGCGGCGACCACCAGGTCGCCCTCGAGGAAGATGAATCGTCGGCCGGGGATGATCGTGTCGCCGTCCCTGTGAACAGCGGCGATCCGGAGCTTGTTTCGCACTTCGAGCTCCTTGAGAGTCAGTCCGGTGGCTTCGGCATTGAGCTTGAACTCGATGATCTCGACGTCACCGCCGGGAAAGGTGACGTGGTAGTCGAAAGCGTCCTCGATGACCTGCTCGTAGAAGACGTTCGCAATCAGCTTGGTGCCTGCGACGTAGTCGATGCCGAGAGCGTCGTACGACTCGCCTCTGGCAGGGTCGAACAGGCGGGCGATCGCCCGCCCGGTCTTGAACACGCGACGCACGACTTCGGTTGCCATGAGGTTGGCGTTGTCGCTGCTCGTGACTGCCAAGAACACTTCGGCGTCCTCGATTCCGGCGCGCCGCAAAGCGGTGACGTCGAATGCTTCACCCAGGACCCGGTCACCGTTGAACTCGATGCCGAGCGCATCCAGCGCCTCCAGGTCCCGGTCGATGACAACGACGTCGTGGCCCGCCTCCGACATTCGGGAGGCGAGTTCGGCGCCAACGCGGCCTGCTCCGGCGATCACGATATGCATATGCGGTGAATCTTACGACTGCCGGGTGATGCGATCGTCGTGGCCATCTCGAATGCGACCGGCGGTCCAGCCTCCCACGGCGAGGCCGCCCACCAGGTTGGCGACGAGATCACGGGCGGTGTTGTCGTAGCCACCGACATCGGTCCCGGGGATGGTCAGCGTCAGGATCCACTCGATGATCTCGTTGACGGCGCCGAGCGCTCCGGCCGCGAGGGCGACGATCCACCAGCCGATGGCCGGCGAGATGGACTCGTCGTCGAGGCGCTGGGACAGGATCTCCCACGTTGCCCGGCCGGCGAATCCCCACCCCCACGCATGTTGGAGGTTGTCGTAGCGAATGATCGGCTCGATCAGCCACCATCGATAGAGCACATCGCCATCGACGGTCAGCATTCCTCCGGCCACGTGGCTCAGCGCGAAGATGACGAGACCGACCCGGGTCGCCCAGGAGAACCCGTATCGCAGATGGAGTGCGACGGCGAGGGTTCCGCCCAGTGCGATGACCGCCAGATAGACCGGCCAGTTCTCGCGACCGTTGGATCGGCCGATGCCGAGACCGACCGCGGACCCGCCGATCGTCACGGCCAGGAGCGCCATGTTGGATCTGAGCTCGTCGATCATGTGCGACGTATCCAAGCAGTCCCGGGGGAGATCTGACGGAGCCGCCGTCGGCGGCGGACCTGACCAGGCTCTTGTCGATGAGTGATTCGAGGGCGATCGCCGGGTCGCCAACGCCATCAGGCCCGCACACTGACCGGAGCGACTCCAGCGAGAAGCCACGACGAACACCGAAGCATTCCTGAGCGTCGACATAGCCCCCTGCGAGATCGGCGAGTCGGTTCCCCAGTTCGGTCAGGAGTCCGTCGACACCGAACAGGCGGATGCGCGTAGCCGCCAGTCCAGGGCGAGCGGCAGGCCATCGAGCCGTTCGACGATCGCCGCCACCGTCGATGCGTTCTCGTCGCCGAGCTCGAACGACGGGTCGATCTGCTGGGCGCGTCTGATGAACAGGGATCCGCTGTCGATCCAGCGTCATCTACGAGCAGGAGGTAGTGAGCATCGCCGTGGCAACCGACCCGTTCGACTGCCGATCCGTTGACAGGGATTGAACACACGTTTAGACTACTGAACATGCGTTCAGTCGATGCGGACGATCTCACTACCCGAGCCAAGATCCGCGACGCGGCCATCGCCCGCTTCGCCGCGGACGGCGTTGACAGGACCACCATCCGGTCCATCGCGGCTGCCGCCGATGTATCGCCAGGGCTCGTGATCCACCACTTCGGCTCGAAGGCGGCGTTGCGCGTCGAGTGTGACCGTCACATCGCCTCCTACCTTCGAGATCGCAAGATCGAGGCGATGCAGTCGGGTCCATCGCTCGACCCGCTTGCGGCCATGCGCTCGGTCGGCGACGGCCCACCGGTCATGCAGTATCTCGCCAGGACCCTCATCGAGAACTCCCCCGAAGTCGACGCCATGGTGGACACGCTCGTCTCCGATGCGGCCGGATACATGGAGGAGGGTGTCAGGAGTGGCGTGCTCGAGCCGACCGACCATCCCTTCGAGCGGGCGGCCGTTCTGACGCTCTACTCGCTGGGGATGCTCGCCCTGCACGAGCATCTGGAGCGTCTCCTCGGCGTCGACATCTTCGGCGATCCCGCCGGGATGCGCGTGTATCTCGAGGCTGCGTCGGAGATCGTCGTCTCTGGAGTCGGAACGGACACACTCGTCGAGACGCTCGCCCGGGCGTTCGCACAGGAAGGAAACCAAACATGACCGAGGTCGTGATCAAGACCGAGCGGCTCGTGAAGGACTACGGAGACGTTCGCGCGCTCGACGGGCTGGACCTCGAAGTCCAGCGAGGCGAGGTCTTCGGGTTCCTCGGACCGAACGGGGCCGGCAAATCGACCACGATCAGACTGCTGTTGGACCTGCTCCGACCGACGTCGGGACGGGTCGAGCTCCTCGGTGGAGACCCCCGGCTCCTCGGGCCCGAACTGCGGGCGCGAACCGGGTATCTCCCCGGCGAGTTGGCAATGCAGGGTCGATACACGGCCGGCGAGTTTCTCGAGTACATGGCTGCGCTGCGCGGTGGTAGCGGGCGTTCACGGATCCAGCCGTTGGCGGAGCGGTTCGGCCTCGACCTCGACCGGCCCGTCCGAAGCCTGTCGAAAGGCAACAAACAGAAGGTCGGCGTCGTCCAGGCGTTCATGCACCAGCCCGAGTTGCTCATCCTCGACGAGCCGACGAGCGGCCTCGACCCCCTTCTCCAGCGGGAGTTCCTCGATCTCGTGGTCGAGGCGCGGGACGCAGGCGCGACGATCTTCATGTCGTCGCATGTCCTGAGCGAAGTCCAGGAGATCGCCGGACGGGTTGCCATCATCAGAGCCGGTGTCCTCGTGGACTTGGACGATGTCGGGACCTTGCGTCACCACGCCGGCCAGTTGGTCGAGCTCAGGTTTGCCGATTCTGTCGATGTCACTGAGTTTCAGGAGCTCGAGAACGTCGACGACATCCGGTTCGAGAACGGAAAGCTCACTTGCCTGTTGCGCGGTGAGCCGGACGCGTTGATCAAGATCGCTGCCCGACATCACGTGATCTCCTGGTCCGCCCAGGACCGGGAGCTCGAGGATCTCTTCCTGGATCACTATCGCATGCCAACGGGCGAACGGACGGAGGTATCACCATGACAACGACCCCCACACTCGCCGTTGCTCGAGGAGTAATTCGAGATCGCACACGCTCGGTGATGCTGTGGGCGATCTCGCTCGCCGCCGTCACGACCCTCTACGTGTCGATCTACCCGGCCATGGGAGGAGCCGATCTCGCATCTGTCGTCGACGGCCTTCCCGACGAGCTGATCGAAGCGTTCGGCTACGACGAGATCGGGACCGCCGCGGGGTACATCACGTCGACGGTCTACTCGCTGATCGGTCCGGTGCTGCTGTGGGTGTTCGCCATCGGCGCCGGGGCCAGGATGATCGCCGGCAGTGAAGAGGACGGCTCTCTCGAGCTCGAGTTCTCGGCCCCGGTCGCCCGCCGCTCCATCTATCTCGAGCGGTTGGCGACCCTGTGGCTATCCGTTCTGGTGCTTGCCGCCGTCGTGTTCGCCGTCACATCCGCGATCGTGGTCGCCCTCGACATGGACGTGTCGATCGGTGGGATCCTCGCCGGCACCGTCGGCATGTGGCTCCTGGTCATCGGAGTCGGGACGGTCTCCTTCGCCGTCGGAGCGGCGACCGGGAGGAGAGCGGCGGCGCTCGGCGCCGCCTCGGGGCTCGCCGTGATCTTCTTCATGTTCGACGCCATCGGGCCATCGATCGACGCCGGCTGGATGACGGCGGTGTCGCCGTTCTCGTGGTACACGGACACCCGCCCGCTCTTCGAAGGCTGGGATCTGGGGAGTCTGGCGATGCTGGCGATCATCCCGGTCGTCGTGGGGGCGATCGGGCTCCGACTCTTCGATCGTCGAGACCTGATGGTGTGATGTCGAGGGGAGCCTGAGACCCTCACCCTGCCGCCAGGTAGGGTGACGGAATGAGTATTTCTGATGAAGACAGGATCGCCCTCTTTCTCGATTACGAGAACCTGGCGATCGGAACCCGCGAAGCCCTCTCCGGCATGCAATTCGACCTCAAGCCGGTAGCCGACGCCCTTGCCGAGCGCGGCCGGGTGGTGACACGCAAGGCGTACGCCGACTGGAGCTACTTCGAAGAAGACCGCCGCATGCTGACCAGAAGCCACGTCGAGCTCATCGAGATCCCGCAACGGATGGGGGCGGTGCGCAAGAACGCCGCCGACATCAAGATGGCGGTCGACGCGATGGAGCTGGCCTTCGAGCGCGACTACATCACGACCTTCGTCATCTGTACCGGGGACTCGGACTTCACACCGCTCGTCTACAAGCTCCGCGAGCTGAACAAGCGCGTGATCGGCGTCGGTATCAAGGCGTCGACATCGGCCCTGTTGCCGCCGGCATGCGACGAGTTCCTGTTCTATGAGAATCTCGAAGGCGTCGAAGTCAGGGCAACCGCGCCATCACGCGGTAGCAGCAAGCGAGAGCCGACCGAGAAGCAGGAGCCGTCGACGCCGTCGAGCGAGAGCACATCGGTCGAAGACCTGGATCGGCTGATCAGCACGACCATCACCGGCCTCCAGCGTTCCGCCGGCGGGTCGGTGCTCGCGTCGTCGCTCAAGCGCGCCCTGCTCAGGAAGGATCCGACCTTCACCGAGGCGGACTACGGATTCCGGGCGTTCGGAGAGCTTCTCACCAACCTCGAGAGTCGCAGCATCGTCGCACTCTCCGAGGGGCCGGCAAAGGGCGATCCGCTCGTCGAGCTTGCCTCCAACCCCGATGAAGCAGATGCATTCAGGGTCCTCGGAGAGGTGGTCGCCGAGCTGCAGGACAAGAACGGCCCGCCGGTTCTGTCGGGTCTCAAGAACCACCTCCGCAAGCGGATCCCGAACTTCTCGGAGAAGCGATTCGGATACGGCAGCTTCCTGCAGTTCTGCAAAGCCGGCCAGACCCGAGGCATCGTCGACTTGTACTGGGATCCGGAGCTCAACGACTACGTCGCCAAGCGAGCCTGATCACCCGGCCGGATAGGTCACCTGCGTCGCAATCCCCCCGCGGACGTTCTGCGAGAGAGTGATCACGACGTCAGACACTTCGTCACCGAGCGCGGCAATGTGGTCGTGCAACTCCTTGGCGAGGTGCTCGGCGAAGATTCGCCGATCGCGATAGGTCACCAGCCACAGCTTCAACGACTTCGACTCGATCGCGTGGGTCACGGCGGTGTAGGTGATCGTCGCCTGATAGATGTCCGGCTGGACACCATCAACGGCGGGGCACAGCGCTTGGAGTTCGTCGGTTCGGAATTCGACCCGTACCGGCGCTTCGACCGGGAAACGGTCGAGGCGGCCATACTCGGAATCGTCGACCTGTCGGCCCAGCATCGGTGTGTCGCTCATGTGGCCAAGAGCCTACGCCGAAGGCCGGATCGAGCCGCCTCCTCGGCCGTAGCATGGTGGGATCGAAAGCGGGGAGCAGCATGTTCAGCGAGGAGCATCGGCAGTTTCGCACGGTCGTGCGGGAGTTCGTGAGCAACGAGATCAACCCCCATGTCGATCAGTGGGAAGCGGACGGGATGATGCCCCTCCACGACGTGTTCGGGAAGATGGGCGACCTCGGGATGCTCGGGCTCGAGTACGACCCCGAGTTCGGAGGGGGAGGCGCCGATCATCTGTTCACGGTGGTTCTCGCCGAGGAATTCGGCCTGGCCGACCACGGCTCGATCGGCATGGCGCTCGGCGTCCAGACCGACATGGCCACGCCGTCGCTGCACCGCTTCGGAACCGAGGAGCTCAAACGTCGCTATCTCACTCCAGCCCTGGCAGGCGACATGGTGGCGGCGGTGGCGGTCACCGAGCCGGACGCGGGCTCCGATGTCGCCTCGATACGGACCCGGGCGGTTCGCGATGGCGACGAGTGGGTGATCAACGGCTCGAAGATGTACATCACCAACTCGCTCCAGGCCGACTGGATGTGTGTCCTCGCAAGGACATCGGATGAGGGTGGATACGGGGGCATGAGCCAGATCGTGGTCCCGACCGACGCCGACGGATTCGAGGTCTCCCGCAAGCTGGACAAGTTCGGGATGCGCGCATCGGACACCGGGCTGCTTGCGTTCACGGATGCGCGGGTGCCGGTCGCCAACACGATCGGTGAGATTGGACAGGGATTCCAACAACAGATGGCGCAGTTCGTCATCGAACGGATGTGGGCTGCCTACAGCGCCGCGGCCGCCTGCGAGCGAGCCCTGCACCGGACCCGTGATTATCTCAAGGAACGGATCGCGTTCGGCCGGCCCTTGATGAAGAACCAGTATCTGCAATACCGTCTCGCCGAACTGGCTGCCGAAGTCGATCTGCTCAAGCAGTACAACTACACGATCGCCCTCGCCTATGGGCGAGGCGAGGATGTCACCCGGATGGCGACGATCGCCAAGCTCAAGAGCGGTCGCCTGGGACGCGAGGTGGCGGATTGGTGTCTCCAGTTCCACGGTGGCGTCGGATACATGGAGGAGACGTGGACCGCGCGCTTCTACCGGGATCAGCGACTCGGGGCGATCGGCGGTGGCTCGGACGAGACGATGCTCCAGGTGCTGGCCCGGCTCGATGGGTATTGGGTCTGACCCGACGGGCTACATCGATCCCGGCGCGCCTCGCCGCGGCGCCCACAGCCCGATCACGCCAGCGAGGCCGATCAGTCCCGCAGCGATGGCAAAGGTGAAGTGAAGGGCTTCGACCTGAAGCCCTGCGGGAGCGTTGGCCGCGTCGGACCCGATGAGGTCGTTTCCAGCCAACGAGATGACCCGTCCCGCCCACAGCGATCCGAGGACGGCGATCCCCGTGATCTGGCCGAGAAGTCGGGTGAGGTTGAGGAGGCCGCCGCCCACCCCCGAATACTCGCGAGGTATCGATCCCATGATGGCGCTGTTGTTGGGCGACTGGAAGATACCGAGTCCGGCTCCGAGCGGTATCGCCACCAGGACGTATTGCCACCATTGCGTGGTGGTGCCGAGCGTCTGGAACGCCAGGTACACGCCGGTGAGCAGGAACAGGCCTGCCAGGGTGAGCGGCCGCACACCCAGCCTGTCCGAGAGCGTTCCCGAGACCGGGGCAATGATTCCGAGCACGAGCGGCGCTGCGCTCAGGAGCAAGCCCACCTGACCGACCTCGTAGCCGAGCACGTCCTCCAGATAGAAGGGGAGCAGAAAGAACGTGGCCGCGAGCGCCGCAAACACCAGGAACCCGGACAGGACCGAGACCGCCAGGAGCGGGCTCCGGAACAAGCGAAGCTCCAACATCGGGCTGTCGACCGCGAGCTCGACCTTGACGAACGCGCCGAAGCTGACAAGGGCGATCACCAGCAGCGCCACGATCAGACCGTCGCCGAAGCCTCGCTCCTGTCCGAGGGTGAGACCGAGCGACACACACAGCAGCCCGGCGCTGAGGATCGCCGCCCCCAGGAAGTCCATCCGCTGCCCCTTCGCCGGGGGGACATTCGGGACGTTCCGAATGGCGAGGATGGTTCCGATCACTCCCACCGGCAGATTCACGAGGAAGATCGACCGCCAGCCGAAGCCTTCGATGAGGACGCCGCCCACGACCGGGCCGGTGATGACACCGAGCGAAACGGCCGTCCCGATGTATCCCAGCGCCTTTCCGCGCTCGGTCGGGGGGAATGCCTCGGTCAGGATCGAGATCCCGAGCGCCAGGACCATCGTTGCGCCGATGGCCTGAATCACCCGGAACGCGATGAGCAGCTGCACCGTCGGAGCGAAGGCGCACATGACCGAGGCGAGTGTGAACGCAGAGAAGCCGGAGGTGTAGATCTTCTTCTTGCCGATGATGTCGCCGACGCGGCCGACCCCCAGCGTCAATGTGGCCAACGTCAGCAGGTAGCCGAGCGAGACCCATTGGATGGTGGCGAATGACGTGTCGAAGAACTTGACCAGCGTCGGGAGTGCGACGTTGACGATCGAGCCGTCGATGGTCGCGAGGATCACGCCGGAGGCGACCGTCGCCATCACGTGCCACTTTCGGTCGTAGTCGACGCCAGGAAGCGCCTCGAAGACAGGAGGTGGTGTGGTCACCGGGACACGCTACGCCGTTGCCCGCAATCTGGGTAGTCAGTCGAGCCGGTCGGCGCTGTGGAGGGTTGCCTCATGAGGAGGCGGCGGGAGATCGACGTCCGATGTGACGTCGAAGGAGCGGGTCTGGTCGAGACGCGCCGCCGTCCGCCAGGAGGCCGCAGCGATGGCCGCGGTCACCAGCCCCGATGCTGCGAGCGCGGCCTGGATGCCGAGCGCCGCGGCGAGCGCAGGCGCAGCCGCCAGAGGCCCGAGCTTGGCGATCTCCGAAAGGGCCTGACTGGTTCCCATCACCCTCCCCACCATCCCCGGCGGGGAGTTCAAGTGCAACATCGTGCGGACCACCGGGGCGAACACGCCGATGAGCACACCCCACAGCAGGGCTGCGGTCAGGACGACGCTGAGGATCGACGTGCCGACGTAGCCCAACGCTCCGACTCCGTTCACGGCCAGCATCGCAACAACGGCCCGGGCGCTGCGGAGCCGGGGCCCGAGCCGGGATGCGATGATCGTCCCGATCACCAACCCCACTCCGAGGAGCGCGTTGACGATCCCGATCACTTCGGGCCCGACGTCGAGGACATCTCGGAAGAACAACGGTTCGATTGCGGTGAACAACCCGAACATCACCCACAGCGCCGAGCCCATACCCAGGTAGAAGCGGAGCCGTCGATGGTGCCACGAGAACGAGAAGCCGTCCTTGATGCCCGAGATCCCGGCCCGCGGCCGGTCGATCGCGGCTGTCACTCGTACCGGCAGCGTCACGACGAACAACACGGCGACCATCGACGTGAGCGCGTCGAACACGAAGATCGCGTCGATGCTGAAGACCGTTGCGATCGCTGCGCCCGCAGCCGAACCGGTGATCAGCGCCGCCATCGAGGCGCCCTCGACGAGAGAGTTCATGCGCTGGAGTTCGTCGTCGTCGCTGGTGAGGAAGGGCGGAAGCGCGGCGATGGCGGTGAACGCCGGGGAACTGGTGAGACCCAGGGCGATGACCGCCACCGAGAACTGTCGGAGATCGGACACCCAGATGAGCGACAACGCGGCTGGCACGAACAGCAACTCGGCTCCGACCAGCACTGCTCGAGGTCCGTACCGGTCGACGAGTGAGCCACCGATCGCGGCTCCGAGCAAGGCGGCGACACCAAGAACGGCCATCACCGCAGCGATGTCGCCGGGGTCACCTTCGAACTCGTAGGCGAGTTTCCCCCAGATGCCCACGAAGAAGGCCGCCTCGCCCCCGGTGCGGGAGATGAGGCGCGCGGCAACGACGCGAACGAGCGGGGAGAGAGACATCGGTGGGAGTCTGGCATGGCTCCATCCCGTCTGACGGTGGTTTACCGTGGCGGAGATGAACCGCATCGTCACCGCCAATCGGACAGAGCCGCAGACGTTTGATGTCACCACGCGATCCGAGCACTCGTTCGTGGTCCGGGCGGGCGCCACCTCGGCTGCCGATCCCGGCCCTGCACCGATGGAGCTGTTGCTCGCCTCGCTCGCTACCTGCGCAGCGTCGACCGTCGAATCGGTCGCCGAGAAGATGCGCCTCGCCGTTGACGATCTCGTCGTCGCGGTCGAGGCGACCAGAGCCGAGAGCCCGCCGAGGGTCTGGAGCGATGTCCTCGTCCGCTACCACTTCCGCGGGGAGGTAGCGCTCGATCGGGTGGAGCGGGCCGCTGCCCTGTCCGACCGGGTGTGCCCGGCATCGGTGATGGTGAGTCGAGCCTCCCGGCTGGACCACGCGGTCTACCTCGTCAGGACGGTGGCCGAATCAGACACCGTCGCCGTGAGGCACGCAGTGCTCCGGGCGGGGATGCCGCTCGAAACGGTCGAGATCCCCGGCGACCGCGCTGCCGTCTGGTTCGGGGTCCTCCACCGGGGAGAGGTCCTCGGAACGGCGGGGCTGTTCGAGGAGGACTCGCCTGACGGAGACAGCCGTATGCGGTTGCGGGGCATGGCCACGACCGAGATCATCCGGGGATCCGGGCTCGGCGGCATGTTGATGGATGCTGTCCTCGACCACGCCCGATCGCAGGGCGTCGACAGCGTCTGGTGCAGCGCCAGAACACCGGCTGCGGGGTTCTATCTCCACCGAGGATTCAATGCGGTCTCCGACGAGTACGACGTCGATGGCATCGGACCGCACCTCAGGATGCGGATCGACCTGTGAGCTCGCGGAGGCCCGACACCCCTGCAGCCAGCCAGACGGGAGCGAGGAGGGCATTCGAACCGCCGAGACTGGCGACGGTGGTGACGGCGAGCGCCGCCAGAATCCCGATGCGACCCAGTCGAAGTCGATGGCCATCGAGCGGTCGACGGTCGATGTCGCCGACCGACAGGGGTGTGGTGGGGCGGACCAGAGCCAGCGCCAACGCCGCGGAGATCGCCACGACGACCCAGCTCGCCACCGTCGGCTCCTGAGTCGTCCCGGACGCGAGGATCAGGTACCCGGCTGCGGCGACTGCGACGTAAGCCGCCGACCACCGTCTCTGTGACGGCGTTCCCGGGAGAGCGAGGGTCGGAGAGAGCCACAGCGCCCCGGCGAGCGCCAGCGACATCCCGAGCCCGCCCGCCGAACGCGACACGAAGAAGACGATCGGCAGATGGATGATGAGATCAGCCGGCAATGGTTCGGCGCCTGTCGTTCGCACGATGACCCGGAGCGCGGTGATGGCCACATAGGCGGCTCCGATGCCGACGCCGCCGTCGAACGCCTCGAAGACGCCAGCGGCGATGGCAGCGATCATGGCCGCCATCCCGTCGTCGGGAGCCAGTTCGCGGGCGATCGCCCAGCCGAGCGCTGCGGCCGCTCCTGCCAGGATCGCCAGCCCGATGTCGCGGTCGAGGAGGAACGAGAGCACGGCCGATCCCGCTCCGACCAGCATCGCAAGTTGGTGTGATCGGAGGCGTGGATCGATGACGCGAGCCAGATGTGAGAAGCGCTCCATGGGCGGGGAGCGTATGCAGACCGGCCCCGAACCGGGCATCGACCGGGCGCTACCGTGACCTCCATGGTCTCACAGCGACTCCAACCGTTCGGCTCATCGATCTTCACCGAGATATCGGCCCTGTCCAGACAACACGCGGCGACCGATCTCGGTCAGGGGTATCCGACGTTCGAGGGCCCCGTAGAGGTCAAGGAAGCTGCGATCGAAGGGCTCCGGACCGGCTGGAACCAGTACCCGCCGTCGATGGGTCTCGCCCAATTGCGGACGGCCATCGCCGACCGCTGGCATCTCGACACCGGCATCCGGGTGGATCCTGATCACGAGGTCACGGTCACGTCCGGTGCCACCGAGGCGCTCGCTGCGACGTTCATCGGCACCTTCGACCCCGGCGATGAGATCATCCTCATCGAGCCCTATTACGACGCCTACCCGGTCGGCTGCGCCCTGTCGGGAGCCGTTCCCCGGTTCGTGACGCTCGAGGCTCCCGGCTTCCGGCTGGAACCGGAAGCGTTGGAACGGGTGATCTCTCCGCGAACCCGGGCGATCCTCGTGAACAGCCCCCACAACCCGACGGGGCGGGTCTTCGATCGAGCGGAGATGGGAGCCGTCGCCGATCTGTGCGTCCGCCACGACCTCATTGCGATCACCGACGAGGTCTACGAGCGGATGGTCTACGTGCCGGAGCACGTTCGGCTGGCGACCTTGCCGGGAATGCGGGATCGCACGATCACGATCTCGTCCATCGGCAAGTCGTTCTCGTTCACCGGGTGGAAGACCGGGTGGGCGATCGCACCAACGCACCTGACAGCCGGGGTGAGGGCGGCCCACCAGTTCCTGACGTTCACCACCCCCAATGCGATGCAGTACGGATCGGCTGCCGCCCTGCGGATGGACGACTCCTATTACGCGGATCTCACCGAGTTGTACCGGGCGAAGCGGGACCGTCTCGTGACCGGGCTGCGCTCGATCGGCATGGAGGTCTTCGAGCCGGAAGGGACGTATTTCGCGTTGGCGGACCATCGGCGATTCGGGTTCCCCAACGACGTCGCCTTCGTCGAGCATCTGATCACAGAAGTCGGCGTGGCCGCGATCCCGCCGTCGGCGTTCTACCAGACAACGGACGAGGGATCACACTTGGTACGGTTCGCGTTCTGCAAGGACGACGCCGTGATCGATGAGGCCCTCTCGAAGCTGGCTGATCTCTAGCGACTCGGCATCACAGCTCGTCTACGGGATCAGGATCACCTTGCCGATCGTCTTCCTGCCTTCGAGCGCCCGGTGCGCGTCGGCAGCTCTCCCGAGCGGGAACTCTTGGCCGATACGGACGTCGAGCCTGCCCGATCCGATCAATTCGAAGAGATCCGCCGCTCTCGACTCCAACTCGCTGCGTTCGGAGATGTAGTCGAACAGCGTGGGCCTGGTGAGGAAGAGCGATCCGCCTCGCATCAGATCCAGCGGCGACACCGGGTCGACAGGACCGGATGCGTTGCCGAAGGTGACCATCATGCCACGTGTCCGCAGCAGTCCCAGGCTCTTGGTGAAGACGCTGCTGCCGACACCGTCGTACACCACATCGAATGCTCGCTGACCGGCGATCGCCTCGGCCGCAACGACGAAATCGACATCTCGGTAGAGAATCACATGGTCGGCGCCGGCTCTCTTGGAGATCTCGGCCTTCTCGGGGGTCCCAACCGTCGTGAACACCTCTGCGCCGAGCAGCTTGGCCATCTGCGTGAGGAGGAGCCCAACGCCGCCCGCTCCCGCATGGATCAGCGCACGGTGGCCCGATGCGAGCGGGAACGTGTCATGTGACAGATAGTGGGCGGTGAGACCCTGGAGTATCGCCGCGGCTGCAACTTTCGTGCTCACCCCAGCGGGGATCGTGACGGCCTTGGATGCGTCGAGGGCCCGCGTCTCACAGTACGACCCGATCGCTCCGGTCCATGCCACCCGGTCGCCGACGGCGAATCCCTCGACATCGGGACCGAGCGCGGTGACGACTCCTGCTCCCTCGACGCCGGGCACGAACGGCACCTCCATTGGGTAGAGGCCCTCGCGGTGGTAGGTGTCGATGAAATTGAGTCCGGCCGCGTCGACATCGACGACCAGCTCGCCGTCCCCGGCGATCGGGGTGTCGAGTTGGGCGGGTTCGAGGACCCCTGGCCCGCCCGTGGTCCGAATGAGAATGCCGTGATTCATGTTTCCTCCGGTGGTGTCGTGTCCCAGCCTCGTCGTGTCAGCTCTTCGGCGAGTGCGTGATCGGTGAACGAGAGCAGGTCGGGTTCCCAGCCCCGTTGGGTCGGCAATTCCTCGGTGAGGAGATCTTCGACGACGTCTCGCAGCGTCCGCGCCCAGGCTCGGCCCTTCGAGGATCCGTGGGCGCTGAGCGTGGAGTCCGGGTTGACGACATAGAGGTGCGCCTCGGATTGCGGGACTCCGCCGGGAGCCGCGTTCGCCATAGACCAGGACCACCGATCCGGCCGGGACGTCCTGGATTCCTCCCGTGGCGATGAAGTCGCCGACGAACGCCCATCCCGAGGACTTGGTGACGTCCACGGAATGTACGACTTTTGCCCAGTTCTTGTGGCGTTCGTCGCCGACCTGGGGGATCTCGACAGCGACGATGGGTGCCTCGCTCATCAGTCGGGAGCGTACCGAAACCGAGCGAGATCGTGAACCGCGCGGTGTCGCGGCCGTGTCCGACGGTAGGGTGTCCGGCATGGCTCGACTCCGACTGTTCGCCGGTCTCCGGGATGCCGCCGGGACGGGTTCCGTGGACGTCGACGGAGCGACCGTCGGTGAGGTACTCGACGCGGCCGGCGAGAAGTTCGGTAGCAACTTCACCAGCACCGCCGAGCGGGCCAGGGTCTGGGTGAACGGTGACGAGGCCGAGCGGGGCTCGACGGTTGGCCCGGACGACGAGATCGCCCTCATCCCGCCGGTGTCGGGGGGCTCCGGTCGCGACGTCGCCACTGTCACTGCGATCGCCTGGATCCCGGCTGCAGTTGCCGGGCTGGCCCTGATCCTCGCCAACTCGGCGGATGGAAACGTGATCTGGTCGACCATCGTGGTCGGTGTCGTGTCTGCCTGGGTCGCCGACGTCTCGGCTACCGCCTCGGTTCGCGGCCGGGACATTCCGCTCGTACCGACGCTGTTGTCGATCGCAGCGATGCTGGCTGCGACCCAGATGCTCGGGGCGCAGGGACTCGCGCTCGGCGCCGCTCTCGCCGTGGTGCTCCCGCTGACCTGGTCGGTCGCGTCTGACGAGTCTCGGGTGCTCAACAGTCTCGCGCCCTCGATCCTCATCGCACTGGTCTCGTCGGCGGCCGTCGGATCCTTGCTCCTGGCGAGGCGGGAGTTCGAACCGTTCGATCGCGCGACCGGCGTGTTCCTGGCGATCGCCGTCGCTGCCACCGTCATCGGCTCGGTGATCGACCGCTTCTCCCACCTTCCCTTCGGTGATCCCTTCACGGCGACCACCCTCGGCGCGATCTTCACCTCGCTGGCCATCGCCTCGGTGTGGGATCTCGATCTCGTGACGTTCCTCATCACCGGCGTGGTCATGGCGATGGCGCTGATCGGTGGGGGTGGTCTCGGGTCGATGTTGCGGACCAGAACCGTGAGCCTGGTCCATCGCTCGCCGGGGTATCTCGCGGCCCTCGACGGGGTCGTGCTGGCAGCGGCCCTGTACCTACCTGTCCTGAGGCTCGTGGCCTAGCCGTCGTCCATCCGCGATCAGTCGATCCCGCCCGCGCCTCTGACCGTGTCCCCTCGCCGTGCGGACGCCGCCGGCTGAAACTCGGTCATGCCGAAATACGTGACGAGGACGGCACCGGCGCCGCTCAGAAGCGTGATCATGACCATCAGATCACCGATGACAGGGACGAGCGACACGACCTGCATCATCACGAGGATCACGAGGACCCCGAGCCCGGTCGCCGTCGGACGCGAAGCCGTCGGGATCCGGGTGCCGACGACATGACCCCACCCGATGACGCCGTACACCATCACCACCAGCCCAGCGAGAGCCCCGAGGAGTGCAACCGGGATGAGTACCAGGGTGAACGCCATGAACACGAAGAGCGAGAGAAACGTGATCGAAACCATCGTTCCCACTGTCAGCGAGATCACCGGATGGCGGATGGTGGCGTTGCTGACGTTGGCGAGCGCCGCAGGTCTCCACCGCACCATCACAACCGATATCGCCGCGACGATCGCCGCCGACGTCGTCAGAGACAACCATCGACCGATGCCAGGGGAGCTCGTTTGTTCCATACCCACAGCTGTCATGCGGCCGATTGCGGCGTTGGCGTCGATCACTCGCGCGCCGGCGATGTGTTGGAACTCGCCGGCAACGACTGCTCCGTCTCCGATGGTCACCGTTCCTGCCAGTTGAACGATGTCGGTCTCGACTCGACCAGCGACGTCGAGTTGCCCACCGATCACATAGATTGGGCCGGCGACCTGTCCCTCGGCGGGAATCTCGACTGACGCCTCGGCGACGATGATCGCTCCCTCGGTCCGGACGACCCGGTGGTTCCCATCGAGGAGAAGTTGGGCCGAATCGGTTCCAGGAGCGGCCGACATCATCAACAGAGCGACGACGAACAGCGCAACAGATGTGAGATTCACGATGCGCTCCCCGCAGTGGACAGCCTGCGCATCTCTCTGACGTACAGCGCCACTGGATATCCGACGGCCAGCAGCAGCGCCAATGCGTTGACGTAGGTCAGGTGTTGGAGAAGTGAGATGCCTGACGCCTTCGAATAGAGGGCGAGGGATGTGCTGAGGAACGACGCCAGCCAACCGGCGATCCCCACACCCAGAGCGGCGTTCGTTCCGACGTTGCGGGATGTCGAGAGGTCAGGCCACAGGGCGAAGTTCAGGGTGGTGTAGAAACTGACCGCCAACACATAAAAGAGCGGCAGGACCAACGGTGGGTCGAAACCAGCCGGTGCGGTCCGGATGTGAAACGTGTAGAGGAGATGGGCAAACGCGAACAGGCCGAAGACCCACGTGAGCAGCCAGCGCCGTCCAAACGCCGTGTAGAGGACGCCGGCCATGCCTGCTCCGATCACGTGGCTGAGAGCGATGAAGAGCCGGGTCGGTACCTCCATCGACTGCCAGGAGGTCGAGATGTAGGCGGGCTCATCGATGATTCGCAGAAATCCGAGGCTGTCGATGAAGAAGACGAAGAACATCACGAGAACGATCGACCAGAACTCGAAGCCGCGGTTCGCAGTTGGCTCGTTCCGACAGAATCGCCCCGGGCCGAGATGCTGTCGTTGATGCGCGAGGGCGTCGATGATGCTCGATCGCCCGAAGGCCACCCACACGAGAACCAGCCAGGCCGGCACCATCGCCATTGTCATGACTCTCGCGAAGTCCTCGAGTCGCCATTCGAGTGGATAGAGCGCGGCAGCGAAGAAGGCCAGCCCCGCAACCACCGCCGCAACGGTTCCGCGATGGGGCACTGCGATGAAGTCGCTCATGAAGCTGAATGTCACCGGGATCCCGGCACCGATGGTGACCGAGCAGATTCCAACCCACCACGCAAACTGGGCGGGTGTCGCGACCAATGGGGCGATGACAGTCAGGAGAGTCTGGACACCGACGACCCCAACGAGCATCTTCAGCTTCACATCGATGGCGGCGCTCCAGCCACGGGCGTCCATGAGACGTCCCGAGAAGACCGCGGCGACGAATGCACCGAGAGCGAACCCTGCCATCGCCAGCGACACCCGCTGTCCGCTCATGCCGACCAGCCGTTCCCCGAGGTCGATGAGCCCGAGTTGGACGAAGGTCAGGTTGTAGTAGTAGCCAGCGGACATCACCGCGACGTAGAAGAGGTATCCCAATGCTGAGACCTGCCGTTCAGTCAACGGCCGAGCTCGAGAACAGCGGCCGATACACCGAGACGGCGAAACTGATGGCTGTTGCTGCAAATGCCGAGAACGCGACGGTGTTGACAGTCGATCCGGCCGGGTCTCCGGTCGCTTGCATGACCACAGCCATGCCGGCCACCGACGAGCCGAGGAGTGCTGCCCAGCCAACTGCGGCGAACACCGCCCGATGGGCAGCACGGCGGTTTTCGAGGAGCCCAACCCCCACCCATACGAGGAACGGGACGACGAATCCGAGATCCATCATCTTCACCAGCCAGAACACAACGGGGTCGGCCAGGTATTCGGGACTGGACGGAGCGTTGGTCATCGCATCGACGATGCCCGGCAGATGAAGGCCGAAGGTCAAGAAGCCTGCAACCGTGAGCAGGAAGATCGCCAGCCCGCGATCGCGCCCTCGTGAGACCTCGGTCACCGGCGGCCGATGGAGCAGGCGCCAGGTACGGGTCAGGATGACCAATCCGAGCACCACGAGCCCGAGATACAGCACGAAGAACTGCTCGCTGTTTCCGGCGTAGCGGCCGGGGTCGTTGCCGAGCGCCAGCTGGGTGTACATGTACGGCGCATAGATCGCCGGACCGAGACCGAGCAATGCGCCATTCGAATGCCGTCTCAGGATGAGGATCCCGGCGAGAATGCTGACGGGAGCCACGAGAACGAGCGCAGCGACATCTCCTCCGATGATCTGGTTGATTGCCCCATCCGAGGCGTGGTACTCGATCACGCCGCCAACGAGAGGCCCCAACAGCGACACTCCGCCCGATCCGACCCCCAAGGCGATGAGTGCGAACCCGAGCCAAGCCGGGGCACCCCGGGGGAGCTCGGTGCCGGGGTTCGGCCGAGGGCGATCGGCCATGGCTTCATGCATGAGATCTTGCGGACTCGTCATAGCGACGATGGTCGCGACGTGCCCGATCGAGCGGTAGAGGCAAACTTCTCTCCGTCCTCGGGCTGGTGGCCCATGGACAGCCGATGGTCTATACGGCTCGGGCGATGGCCAATCCGACTGCGGCCGCTCCGAGCCCGACGATCACCGAGAACCCGACGTTGATCAGGGCGGTGTCCCATCGTCCGGCTTCGACGAGGGCGACCGTCTCGGTGGTGAAGGTCGAGAACGTGGTGAATCCACCGAGGACTCCGGTCAGGATTCCGATCTCGAGTGCCGTGTCGATGGGGCGCCGCAGGAACCACCCGACCAGGAATCCGAGCACCGCCGATCCGATGACGTTGACGAGAATCGTTCCCCACGGCGCCATCCGGTCGTTGACTGCGCTCGAGACGACGTATCGGAGGACGGAGCCGATACCCCCACCAAGAGCGACGAAGGCGAGAATCCTCATACTTCTCGGCGGTCGGTTCGTTCCATGGCCGGGAGCATACGGCCATCGAGTCGGCGCGTCTGGCGTTCCAGCCAACCAGGGGTAACCTGGAAGCCATGTCCTTCCGGTCAGTCCGTCGCCGACTGGTGTTCATCGTCTCCATCGCCCTCTTCGCATCGGTGGCCCAACTCCCGGCCTACTCCGTGACCAAGAGCCAGGTTGATGAAGCGTGTGCCAGCTCGAGCGCCCAGTACGAGGTGTACCTCGATCAGAAAGCCGCGTTCGAGTCGGCGCAGTTCGCGTGGGAGGACACGCTCGAGGAGATCGCCGCACTCGAGCATCAGCGCGAGTACATCGCCGAGTCGATCGATCGCCGGGCGGGCCAGATCGAGTCGTCCCAGACCCAGATCGATCAACTCGCCGTGGAGCTGTACATGGACAGCGGGGGATCGAGTTCGGTCGTGCTCTTCGCGGGAAGCCTCGACCAGATCCTCGCCGGAGCCGAGTTTCTCGACGCCGCGACCGGCGACAGCATGGGCTCCCTCGACGATCTCCTTGCCGTGAGAAACGACCTCGACCGCTTCGAGGGTGAGCTGCTGGATCTCGACGCCCAACTCGACAACATCGCAGCGGAGCAGGAGGCGATGACCGAAACCCAGCTGGCGCTGGCCGAGGCCGAACGTGCCGCATGGGATGACCTCTCCTCGGACTGCCGGGCGCTCAGACTCAAGTACGAACAAGAGCAGGCGGCTGCCCGGGCACGTGCGGCCGCTCAACAGTCGGGTCGCTCGGCCGGTGTCGGTGTGATCAACGGCTTCGCCTGTCCGTTCCCCGGTTCTTCGTTCATCGATTCGTGGGGATATCCGCGCTCGGGCGGTCGCACGCACAAGGGCGTCGACATGATGGGGCCGTGGAACGGGCAGCTCATCGCCGCCGCCAGCGGCGTCGTCTCGATTCGTCAGGGCGGGCTCGGCGGACGGACGATCTGGCTGTCGGCGGACAACGGCTACGCCTACTACTACGCCCACCTGGCGTCATATGCGGTCTCGAGCGGACAGCGGGTGACCGCCGGTCAGGTGGTCGGATACAACGGAGACTCGGGGAATGCCCGCGGCGGGGCCCCGCATCTCCACTTCGAGATACATCCGGGGGGCCGTGGCGCTGCGGCAGTCAACCCATATCCGACCGTGGCCCCGGCCTGCCGGTAGTCTGAACGCCATGCAGCAACACCGGAGACGCCTCGACCAGGTCCTCGATCCCGACTTCATGGAGGAGCTCGGAGCGCTGGACCTGGACGCATTGCGCGAGCGGCGAAGCGTCGCGGTCGAGGTCGAGAACGAACTGTCGTATTACCGCAGGCTGCTCTACGGGCGGATGGATCTGATTCGGTTCGAGCAGAAGCGGCGGGCCGGGGAGGAGAGTCGGTCTCTGGTCGATGCCCTGGTCGACATCCTCACCGATCCGGATCGGACCGACGGTTCGGGATCGCGTGGTCAGCGGCACATCGTCACCGACCTTCCTCCGCTGCCCGACGTGGGCAAGCGCGAGATCGATGCGGTGATGGCCGACGACGTGCTGCTCCGAACCGACGACGTCACCGATGAGGAATTGCAGCGGTCGCTCGACGCATACGAGTCGAAGGTGACCGAGATCAATGCGCAGCGCGCGACCGCGCAACGCGTCATCGACGGCTTGACCGAGCTGATCACAGAGCGCTTCCGGGCCGAGTCGGCCGGTTCCACCGACGACTGATCGTCGGGTGCTCGCACGGGTCGTCCGGTCGGGGGTGGCCGAATCACATCACGACGGAGCGATCGCGGTCGTCGATGTCGATGGGCGGCTGATTGCTCGCCAGGGCGACATTCACCGAGTCTTCTTCGCCCGCTCGGCGGTCAAGCCATTCCAAGCGCACATCTCCCAGTCGCTCGGCGCGGATCTCCCGCCGGAGTGGCTGGCGGTCGCCTGTGCGAGCCACGATGGCACCCGTGCGCAGGTCGGCATCGTCAGGTCGATGCTGGAGTCGGCAGGCCTGACCGAGTCGGACCTCCGATGTCCGCCGTCGTGGCCGTCTGCGACCGCCAGTCGACTGCGGGTTCTGCATGCCGGTCGGTCCGAGCCGAGGCGCATCTTTCATGACTGTTCGGGGAAGCACGCCGCCTTTCTTCGGTGCTGTCGGGCGTCGTCGTGGGATGTCAGCTCGTATCTCGATCCTGACCATCCACTTCAGGTGCGGGTTCTGGAGCTACTCGGCGAGGTGACCGGAGTGAGCGAGCCGGTCATCGGAGTCGACGGATGCGGGGCACCGACCGCCACGGTCTCGACCCTCGGGTTGGCACGGGCGTTCTCGCGTCTCGGGAATGACGGCCGGTTCGATGAGGTTTTCTCTGTCATGCACCGCTATCCACGGCTGGTCTCCGGTGTCGGCCATGCCGACGCCGAGATCGCAATCGCCACCCACTCGGCCGCCAAGTGGGGAGCCGAGGGCAATCTCGGTGTGGCCGTGCGAGGGAGAGGAGCGATCGCCGTCAAGATCTCCGATGGATCTGACCGGGCGATCGGCCCGGTGGCCGGAGCACTGCTCTCCGAGCTCGGTTGGGTCACGCCGTCGATGGGGGAGCGGCTCTCGACACGGACGAGGGTCCCGATGTCCGGTGGTGATCGGGAGGTGGGTAGCGTGGAACCGCTCGTAGACCTGGTGTACCCATGACCCTCCTCACCGACGCCCCGTTCGACGTGGGCGAACTCCAACCCCTGGCCCCAGCGGTCGGACCGTTTTCGACGCTCGGATTCCTCCGCGCCGTGACGACGTTCGTGAACCAGACCCTCGAAGTGATCGGCGGCGATCGGGGCGTGATCCTCGTGACCCGGGCCGACGGGATCATTCGTATGGCCGGACACCCCGACCTCACCGACTACCACTCGCCGCTTGGCGAGTCCCTCGAGGCCCTAGCGACCCGCGTGGCCGAGGAGCGAGAGGACGGATGGGCTATCGATTTCGATTCGCTGCCGCAGGAAGCCGCCGAGCCGCTCGCCGCCGCGCTGCGTGCGGCCGGATGCGATGTGTCGCTCGAGCAGCACACTGTCTCGGCGGTCCTGACGCTTCCCGGGACGTTCGACGGCTATCTCTCGATGCTGTCGAAGAAGCAGCGGCACGAGGTGAGACGCAAGCGCCGTCGATATGAAGACGAGCTCGGAGAGATCATTCACGAGACCCACCCCGACTCGGGCTGGGCATTCGAAGAGTTCATCCGTCTCCACCGTCTCTCCGACGGGGAGAAGGGTGACTTCATGACACCGGCGCGGGAGGAGTTCTTCCGCACGCTGATGGCGCTCGAGGGCTGGCGCATCGACGCGCTCCGTGTGCCGGGGACCGACCGCGCCTCTGCGGCACTGTTCTCGTATTCAGACGATGACGGCGTGTATCTGTACAACTCCTCGTACGACCCTGAGCTCGCCGATGCGTCGCCGGGGATAGCGATCGTCGGGACGATGATCGAGACTGCGATCGAGGAGGGGCTCGCCCGCTTCGACTTCCTGAAAGGCGACGAGGTGTACAAGTTCCGGCTCGGAGCCGACGAGCGGCCGCTCTTTCGTCTGGAGGCCCGGGCGTGAGCTCGACCGTGTACGACATCCGCCACTCCAGCAGCATCAGGCGGGTGGCGTTTATCTCGATGCACACCTCGCCACTCCTGCAGCCAGGGAGCGGGAACGCCGGCGGCATGAACGTCTATATCGACGAGCTCGCCCGCACGATGATCGATCGCGGGGTCTCCGTCGATGTCTTCACCCGGACCGCCGATCCTCGCGTCGCCGCCGATCGTCGAGGTGGCGGACGGCTACCGAGTCTTCCACGTGGATGCGGGACCGAAGGTTGCGCTTCCGATCGCAGACCTGATCGACCACGTCGATGATTTTGCACGGGAGGTCGTTGGCATCCTCGAGAGTGATCCACCGGACATCCTCCACAGTCACTACTGGTTGAGCGGATCCGTGGGGCTGACGGTCAAGCGGAAGCTCGGGATCCCCCTCGCCAACTCCTTCCATACCCTCGGTCGGATCAAGGATCTGACCAGGCGCTTCGACGAGAGCCCGGAGTCACACATCCGGATCGCAACCGAAGAAGAAGTGATCAGGGAGTCGGACTGCGTCGTCGCAGCAACGCCTCGCGAAGCGCAAGAGCTGATGGAGCACTACGGCGCCGACCCGACCAGGCTGTGTACGTCTCCACCCGGCATCGATCATGCACTGTTCGCTCCCGGCGACAAGGCGGAGGCTCGGGCGAGGCTCGGTTGGTCGTCGGACCCGCATGCGCTCTTCGTCGGGCGGATCCAACCATTGAAGGGAGTCGATGTCGCGCTCGAAGCGGCTGCCCTCGTTGCGGCGTCCACGCCGGGATTCCGTCTCACCGTGATCGGCGGGGCGTCTGGTCCGAGCGGTGTGGCCGAGTTGGCTGCCCTGAAGGCGAGAGCCGCGGAGCCCGATCTCGCCGGCGTCGTCGAGTTCTTCGATCCGATGCCTCACAGGGATCTCCCCGATTACTACCGGGCAGCCGATCTGCTGGTCCTGCCATCGCGCAGCGAGTCATTCGGCCTGGTCGCCGCCGAGGCGCAGTCGTGCGGTCTTCCGGTGGTCGCGTCGAAGGTCGGTGGCCTCGAACACGTCGTCTATCACGGCCGGTCCGGGTTACTCATCGACGGTTGGAATCCGACGGATCATGCCGCCGCCATGAGCCAGGTGCTCGCCGACTCGGAGCTCGCTGCTTCGCTGTCGGTCGGCGCCATCGAGTGGTCGGCTCGTTTCAGCTGGGAGGCAACTGCGAATCGCTTCCTCGAGTTGTACGAGGGTGCAGTGAGTCGTGCCATCGTCCACTGAGCTGCTCTGGTCGTCGATCCAGCCACTGGATCGACGATCCGGACTCCTCGGTGGAGTACGCAGAGCACGTCGAGGGATCCATCGCCGTGCGGATGCGCCAGGAGGCGAGAGATGCATCCACCGTCTGGTGGACGCACGGCCAGCGGAGCCTGAGAGCCGAGTTGTACGTGCTACCGACGCCCGAGCGAAATGCCGAGGCGTGCTACCGGTTGGTCCTCCATCGGAACCATTCGGCCTTTCGTTGCTGGTACGGGCTCGACGCGGACGGCGGAATCGTCCTTCGGGCGAGGATTCCGAACGGGGACGTGACCAGTGAGGTGCTCGACCAGGTGCTCGGTGAGCTCTATGACCAGGTCGAGGCGACGTTCCCCCCATTGGTGAGACTGGCGTTCGGTCGCGAGTAGATCGCTGGCTGCGAGGTTTTCTCGAATCGCGCGAGGAAACTTCTCCACAGCTCCTGTGGGTTTCTCGCGTCGGTTGATGTGGACAGGCCGGCTCAGGAGCCAAGAGCGTCCGATGTTG
This sequence comes from uncultured bacterium, assembly GCA_963745865.1. Classification (GTDB taxonomy): domain Bacteria; phylum Actinomycetota; class Acidimicrobiia; order Spongiisociales; family ZC4RG35; genus JAHEDH01. The sequence goes on from CAVUYZ010000005.1 coordinate 31,425, forward strand.
CGGTGGGGACGCGGGTCTCGCACGAATGACGGATGTCAGGCGCCCCGCCGGCTCCAAGTTCGAGCGATTTCACCGGGCTTGAACCGAGGCAGTGGCTTCGATACGTTTCCGCATGCGACGCCCGAGGTGCTTGGGCCGAGGATCATCCGTTCGGGGAAGTGCGGTGATCGACCGGCCGGGGTTCCTCGGGCGCTCGCTATTCGGGGGCAGGTCCTGCGGGGATCGCCAGTCGGAAACGGGATCGACCCGCGACCCGCTGATAGTCGAGGGTCCCACCCATGAGCCGGGCGAACTGCCGGCATATCGCCAATCCGACGCCTACCGATTCCGGACTGGCGGCGTGGCTGTGTCCTCGCCGGTAGGGCTCGAAGATCTCCTCGGTCATCTCGTCGGGGACACCGTCGCCGTCGTCTGAGACGTCGATGACGACCATCCCACCCGACCGGGAGACGTCCACGGCGACATCGCTGCCTCCGTAGCGCTCGGCATTGGTCAACAGATTGCGGAGAATCTGACGGAAACGACCGGCGTCGCCCCGTGCGATCGTGCTCGGCTGCGATCGGTTCCACGTGATGGAATCCGTGAAGCTGGCTCCGGTCTCGAGCACGCCGGTGATCTCCTCGATGACGTCGATCGGCTCGTCTGCCATCGAGAGCGAGCCGATGTCGCCCTGGGCGGTGAGGAGGAGGTCGTCGACAATCGTGCTCAGATCCTTCGCCTGCTCGAAGATCGATGTGATGATTCTGGCCGTGTCGGCTTCGGAGAGCAGTTCGGGCGATTCTGAGAGAACCTCGGCGAATCCGAGTATTCCTGTGAGCGGGGTTCGGATCTCGTGGCTGACCGATGCGAGGAAGCGCGTGCGAGCTTGCATCTCCTCGTGCATCCGGCGTTCCTCGTCCCGCTGCTCGGTGATGTCTTCGATGGTCATCACCGCTCGTGAATAGTCCGGACCGTGCGGACCGTCGGGGATCGCGATCGTGCGCTTGGCATCGAACTTCTCTCCGCACGGGCGGGCTGCAGGGAACGTCGTCACGCTCCGGTTGTGGCCGGCCCACACCACCTCGAACTGCTCGATCCACGCCTCGAGCGCCTCCGGGTTCACGATCTCTCGGTCCACCGGGCCGGTTGCCGCGTTCTCGGGGAGGCCGATCACCTCGACGGCCGCCGGGTTGACGGCGACGTTGATGATCTTCTCGGCAGCATCGCGTATTCGCTCGATGTCTCGATCGAAATAGTCGCGGATGCTGTGGACTCCATCCACTCTGAGACCATCCATCCATTCGACCACGCGTGTGTAGTCCTGTTCGAGGGTCGGAACGGGTGACATCTCGAAGAGATTCTCGAACCGCTGGGCGGCGCTGGTAGCGGGCGCGTGTTTCATGGACATCGTGGGCTCGGAGGGATGTGACCGTGATGAGCGTAACGCACTCGATCGCTCCTTCGGTGATGTCCCAGCGGGTCCGCCAGAGGTTCGAGTCCGCCTCACTCGATGGTGATCTCGACACCGTTCGACGTGACCACGGTGATCGGGGTCTGGCTGTGGTCCTCGTCCAGATAGCCGAAGATCGGTCGGAAGGCGTCGACGGAACGGTCCGCCCTGATGTTGGAGACCCGGGTGGCCGGACGGATCCCATTGGGCGGCGTCGTCCGGGTGAAGAGCGCGCCCGGCTGAGAATCGGTCGTCTCCGGACGGCTGGTCGGTGCGGGGCCGGTCGTGGTGGTGGTCGTTGTCGTCGTGGTCGGGCCGGCGACGGGAGCGGTCGTCGTGACCGGGACGGTGGTCGTGGTGGTCGGACTGGCAACGGGGGCGGTGGTGGTGTGTCGTCGGCGGCGGGGCGGTTGTCGGTGGGGCAGCTGTTGTTGTCGTCGTTGGAGCTGGTGCCGTTGTCGTCGTGGTCGGTGCGGGCTGGCTCGCTTTCATGAAGAGAACCGTGACGAACAACGTGCCGTCGCCGCTGCGGGCAGTCCCGACGCCGACGCGATCGAAGTCACCGAGGATGTTCGCCCGGTGGCCGGGGGAGTTCATGAATGCCTGGTGGAGCAGTGACGGGTTCGGCCCCATGCCGACGTTCTCGCCCATTCGCGCCCATCCCGTCGTGTAGTTCGACAACTCGCCGTTGGTGCTGTGGTAGATCTGGCCCGCCGAGATCATCGCCGCAGTGTGGACCCGGGCGTCATCGGTGAGGTCCCAGAACTCGCTCAGTGTGCCAAGACCCTGAGCCGATCGGCTCTGGTTGATCAGCGCGATGAACTCCGACTCTTCGGCCGACGCCAGTGCCGGCAGGGCGATGGCGACGACCAGCGCGGCCGCGAGTACCGCCGCGAAACACCGATTGAGAGCACTGTGAGTGGTCGTACCAACACGCATAGTGTTTGATTCGGCAGTTCTGGCGAATTCTTGAGGCTCTATCGAAGGGGTCGAGTGGCCCTAACCTGACCCCATGTTCATCAGCTTTCTCTCCGACTTCGGTCATGCCGACGAGTTCGTCGGCGTCGTACACGGTGTCATCGCCAAGCTCGCCCCCGACGTGCGAGTGATCGACGTCAACCACGGTATTCCACCCGGTTCGGTGCGGGCAGGAGCGCTGTCGCTCACCCGTTCCGTCCAGTATCTCCCGGACGGCGTGGTCTTGGCGGTGGTGGATCCTGGCGTCGGAACGCCGCGACGAGGGATCGCAGCGATCACAGCTGACGGCATGACGTTCGTCGGTCCCGACAACGGGCTCCTCGGACCGGCGGTGGCCACGATGGGCGGCGCCGAGCGGATCCATGAGATCACCAATCCAGAGGCGAGGATTCCGAGTGCGGGGGCGACCTTCGCGGCCCGGGATGTATTCGCCCCTGCGGCGGCCCTGCTCGCCAGCGGCGAAGCCGCCGATCGAAGACATGGGACCGGCGGTCGAGCCGGACTCGGTGACGCCACTCCTGATCCCGCTTCCCGAGGTCGAGCCGTCGAAGGTCGTCGGCGAGGCGTGGTGGGTCGACCGATTCGGAAACGTGCAGGCGAACATCGGGCCCGAGGATCTCGCGCTGGCGGGTATCACCCAGGACGTGACCGTGACCGTTCGCATCGGGAGCACCGAGCGAGAGGTTCCGTGGGTGAACGCCTATGGCGAGGTCGAGGACGGCGAACCGCTGCTCCACGTCGACTCGAGTGGTCTCATGGCGCTCGCCGTGCGTGGCGGGTCTGCCACCGAATACTTCAGTCTTGCAACTGGGACGGCACTGACTCTGGCGGGTTGAGCAGGACGACCGTCTGATAGACGGCTGCGCCGGCGATCACCAGCAGCAACACCAGGGTGACGATTGCGGTCGCAGGTCGCATTCCCTGCAGTGTATGAGCTCCGGGAGAGGCGCAGACTCCGGTCGTTAGGCTGCGGACGATGAGCGGGATGCACGAGGGGATCATCGAGCGGTCCCTCGACGTCGACTCGGCGATGTTCGTCGGGGCGATGGACATCGGGAAGACCACGCTGGCTCTGCAGTGCGCGAGACGGTCCGTCGACGCCGGCAGACGCGTGGCATTCATCGATGCGGACATCTCCAACAGCCGGGTCGGATCGCCCGCCTGCGTCGGGCTCAAGTACCTCACAACGCCGGCCGACTTCGAACACCTCGCCGAGGCGGACGCCATGCATTTCGTTGGAGCGATCTCACCGAACAAGCTGGTCCTCCAGCAGGTGATCGCCACCGCGGCGCTCGCCAATCAGGGAGCCTCGGACGCCGACCTGGTGATCATCGACACCTCGAGTGTCATTTCGGGTGTCACCGGTGAGACGCTCAAGTATCACAAGGCAGAGCTGATCAGGCCCGAACTCGTGATCGCGCTCCAACGCGGTGCCGAGATGGAACCGATCATCGGCATGCTCAAGCGGTTCTTCTCGACCGAGGTCATGTCGGTGGCGGCGGACCCAGACCTCGTCCCGAGCAGCCCCGACGAGCGTGCCGCGCTGCGGATCGATGCGTTCCGGAGGGCATTCGCAGCCCGATCTCGAGCGCTGGCGCGTGCGGTCGACCGTCTTCGCCCCGACACTCCCGCCTGCCCTCGAGCAGGCACGGCTCGACGGGCTGCTGGTCGGGATCCAGGATGGCAATGGTGGGTGCCTTGGTCTCGGGCGCCTCGAATACGACGAGGGGACACTGCGGGTGTCGACGAATGCCGGCGAGGGGATGCAGGGTCTCCGGATGGGCTCGCTCACGATCGACCCCGAGACCTTCGAAGTGCGCCCCGTCAGTCTCAGGGAGTTGATGTTCGGTCTACGGTGACGCGATGGACATCGAACACATCCTGGAAGAGCTGACACTCGCAGAGAAAGCCGGGATGTTGTCCGGCTCGGATTTCTGGCACACGGCTGGCGTCGAGCGGCTCGGGGTGCCGCCGATCATGTGCGCCGACGGGCCGCACGGAATGAGAGTCCAACTCGATGAGGCGGACCATGGAGGCCTGTCTGGGAGCGTCCCGGCGACCTGCTTTCCGACCGCGTCGGCGATCGCCTCCTCCTGGGATCCCGACCTCGTACGGAAGGTCGGTGCTGCCGTGGGAAGAGAGGCGCGGCACGGGGGTGTCTCCGTCGTGCTCGGCCCCGGGATCAACATCAAGCGCTCGCCGCTGTGTGGTCGGAACTTCGAGTACTACTCGGAGGATCCCTATCTCACGGGCGAACTCGGTGCCGCCATGGTCACGGGAATTCAGTCGAGCGGCGTCGGAGCCTCGCTGAAGCACTATGCGGCGAACAACCAGGAGGACGATCGACTCCGGGTCAGCGCCGACGTCGACGAGCGGACCCTGCGGGAGATCTACCTGGCCGCCTTCGAGCGGATCGCAATCGGGTCGGAACCATGGACGGTCATGTGCGCCTACAACCGGGTCAACGGCGTCCATGCCTCTGAGAACCACTGGCTGCTGACCGATGTGCTTCGACAGGAGTGGGGGTGGGACGGCGTGGTCGTGTCCGATTGGGGTGCGGTTCACGACCGCGTCGCTGCGTTGGAGGCCGGGCTCGACTGGGAGATGCCGCCGAGACCTGCCGCGAAGCCCCGCAGCCATCATCGCTGCGGTCGAGGGAGGCGTACTCGACGAGCATGTCGTCGATCTGAGCGTGCGACGGATGCTTGCCCTGGTGGCTCGAGCGACCGCTGTGGCCGGTGACAGCGAGGCATTCGACGAGACGCACCACCACCTGCTGGCACGCCGAGCCGCAGCTGACTCGATCGTTCTCTTGAAGAACGACGGCGGCCTGTTGCCGTTGCGAGGTGGCCGGGTGGCGGTCATCGGGGAGTTCGCCCGGTCTCCCCGCTTTCAGGGGTCCGGGAGCTCTCAGGTCAACCCGACTCGCGTCGACGTTGCACTCGACGAGCTCATGTCACAGCTGGGCTCCGATGCCGTCGTGTTCGCACCGGGCTACGGCTTGGAAACCACGGCAGACGACGAGCGACTGGTCGCCGAAGCACTGACGGCGGCCAGCGAGGCCGACGTCGTCGTCGGGTTCTTCGGGTTGCCCGGGTCCTTCGAGTCCGAGGGGTTCGATCGAGCACACATCGACCTCCCCTCCAACCAGCTTGCGCTGTTGGAACGGCTGGCAGTGGCCAACCCCAACCTGGTCGTCGTTCTGGTCAATGGCTCCGTCGTTCGTGTGTCGCCATGGGTGGATGCGGTCCCCGCAGTTCTCGAGTGTTGGCTCGGAGGGCAGGCCGCCGGCGGGGCGATCGCCGACGTGCTCCTCGGCGAGATCGATCCGTCAGGGCGGTTGGCCGAGACGATCCCGGTTCGGCTCGAGGACTCGGCATCGTTCCTCAACTTCCCAGGCGACTCGGGTCATGTCCGATATGGCGAGGGGATCTTCGTCGGCTACCGGAGCCACGATCGCCTTGGGCAATCTGTGACGTTTCCGTTCGGTCACGGCCTGTCGTACACGTCGTTCGAGCTCGATCGGCTCGAGATCTCACAGCGGGGCAGTGTCGCCGGCGGGGACCTCGAGGTGGAGGTGCGGGTGACGGTCCACAACCGGGGTGACCGCGCCGGAGCCGAGGTGGTCCAGGTGTACGTCGGCGATGTCGAGTCGACGGTGTCGAGGCCGATCGCCGAGCTCAAGGGATTCTCCAAGATCCGGCTCGATCCGGGAGCGACCGAACCCGTGACGATCCTGCTCGATCAGCGGGCCTTCTCGTTCTGGTCGGAGTCACTCGGCAGATGGGTGGTCGAGACTGGCGACTTCCGAGTCTCGGTCGGAAGGAGCTCGCGTGATCTCCCGCTGTTCGACGATCGTCACCGTCGAAGCTCCTCCCCTCACCGGACCGTTGACCGACTGGTCGACGCTCCACGAGTGGGCCGACGATCAAGCCGGACGTTCGCTGCTCGAACAGGTCGACGGGTTCGCCCCGATGCTCGCCTCGGAGGAGCTGATTGCTGTGATCGGGACGATGCCGATGCGCACCCTCGCCGGGTTCCCCGGCTTCTGGTTCGGCCACGAGTCACTGGAGCGGATGCTCGCCGAGTTGGCCAACCGGGCCGACCCGTCCGGAAATTGATGAAGCCTCCCGGGGCAAGGGAGGCTTCATCCATGAGAGTGGCGGGTGCCGCCGTGGGGCGGGCTGGGAGGCTATCCGATCACACCTATGGACGAAATGTCCTCGGTATGACTGGCGGTCCTATCCACTCTCTACCGGATCGTTAGAACCGGCATCCATAGTGTAGATCGGATCGTGTCGTGAGCCACTTGAATGGTTTTCGTGATTTTCTTGACCCGCCCCGGATGCCAGCTGTGCGAGGATGCGCTCCCGGCGATCCGGCGAGTAGCTCGATGGGCGAGGCAAGAGCTCGAGATCGTCGACATCGAGACCGACGACGAGTTGATCGTGAAATACGGGCTTCGTATACCGGTCGTGACGACCGATCGGGGAGTGGTATCGCCGAGGGGCGGATCGAATTCGCATCGCTGCTGCGAGTGGCGATGTTCAATCGATGATCAGCCCCCTGCTGGAGCCGCAGCATCGGCCGGTGCCGCCGCCTCGAGCAGGCCACAGTCGGTCAGGACCGTGGTCGGATCACCCCCACCGAAGCGGATCCGCTCGAACGAGACCACAGACGCGATCTCCTCATCGGTCAGGTTCGCGAACCCCGGCATGCCGCCACCGATCGGCTTGTTGATATCGCCATACGTGTTCCGTCCGGCGGCCTGGAACCCGGCTGATCCCTGATGGACCCACTCGATGTGGTCTGAGCAGCTGCTGAATGTGGTGAGCACCCCACTGAAGGCGGGGCCGACCCCGCCTCCGCCATTGGGACCGTGACAAGCGGCACAGGTGGTGAAGAGATCGGCGCCGAGCGTGAGGAACTGTGCTGATCCGCCCGAGCCACCGCCGCGCCCTTCGAAGGGAGACCCGTCACAGTTCTCGAGTGCGCCGGTGGCGCGATCGACCCGCAAGGTGACACCGCCTTCATCGCAGGTCGCATCTGCCGTGCCGTTACCGGCCAGATACAGGAGACCGAACAACGGAACGATGAGGAGCGCGGCGACCAGCCACTGGGGGATGGTGGTCGACGTCCGCTCTTTGAGTCCCGCCGTCGGCACCGAGATCACGACGTCATGATCGAGCGCTTCCTCGGGTGTGACGGTGGCGGGCACCGGAACCGGTGTGACGGCTCGCGCCGCTGCCGGTGTTTCGACGGCAGGCTCGTCCTCTGCCACCGGGGCTGGGGTGGATGGCTCAGGAGTCGGTTCAGGCGATGGCGCAGCGGCAGGCTCCGGTGCTTCAGCAGGCTCTGGAGCGGCGGGGGCAGATCCGGCAGGCGCGGCCTCCCCGCCCGCCCAGGCGGCGAGGATGGCATCGACGTCGGCGCCTGTCGCGGCCGCACGCGCTCGTGCCGACCGCATCACCAGGTCTTCGGGGGTGGCCATGGCCTGTGCCGCTGCGGAAAGTTGGTCGCTCATCAGATCAGCCCTATTTCGACTCGGAGAGATATGCCACGAGGTTCTCGAGATCGGTGTCCGAGAGCCCTGAATACGAGGGATGTCGGCTGGAGCTCGTGAGAACCGATACGAGCGCCGCGTCGCTTTCGACCCGGCTGCCGATGTGAGCGAGATCCGGGCCGTAGCGTCTGCTGCCGAGAATCTGGTTGCTGTCACCCACGATGACAGGGCCGAGTCCCGCGTCGGCGACGATCGGCCTGACCAGCTGGGTATGACAGGCTCCGCAACCCTCGCTCAGATACACCTCGCGGCCGTCGATGCCGGCCTGGTTCAGCGGCACCGCAGATGTGTACACACCGTTCCCGTCTGCCGGGATGGCCGGCGCAATGAACCCGATGAGCAGGGCGACGGCCAACAGTCCGATCGCCCCGGCCATGAGCGCGAACGGGCGCTCGGTTCGACCCGTGAGAACCGGGGGATTGGCCGGCGGTCGCGCCATGGGCGGGACAGGTTGGTCCGCTGGAACAGGTTGGTCGGTAGCGGGTGCGGTTGCTGGTTCGGGGATCGCTCGGCTCCGGAGCCGTCGTCGGTTCGGGGGCCGCCGGTTCGGGGGCTGCCGGTTCGGGCTCGGATGGGGCTTCGGGGGGTGGGCGGCGGGTGCCGGGGCTCCGCCTGCCCAGGCGGCGAGCACGTCGTCGGCCGATGATCCGGCTGCTGCCGCGCGTGCTGCAGCAGAGCGCGCGACGAGGTCCTCGGGGATGTTCATCGCCCCGGCGGCAGCGGCGAGATCGCTCACGATTCGCTCCCTTCCGACTCCTCATACACCAGGACTTCCTGGGCCGTCGCCTCGCCGGTGGTGATCGTGGAGATGATGTTGCGGACCAGGAGGAGGAGGCCGAGGAGCGTGACGACGGCACCGATGACCGACACGCCGATGAACACGTTCGCCAGTCCCATGGCCTCCGACCAACCGTCACCGGTGAGCGAGTAGGCCCCGCTGAACCCGCCGCCGGTCCAGGCAAACCCGGTCAGGATGCCGGCGATTGCCAATGCGGCAGCCGTGACGGCTGCGCCGACGCCCGTGATCTCGACCTGGCGACCAGCACTCGGCAGATCCGAGATCGACCGGCCTGTCATGTTGGGGAGCGACTGATAGGCGAAGGCGGCGACGAAGCTGCCCCCGACCCCGAACAGCACGAGGAACTGCACCCCGTCCCAGAACGCAGTCAGACCGACGAGTGCAGTGGACGACGAGAACGCCGCGAAGGCAGAGAGCACCGATGCTGCGATCGCCAGGAACATCCCGTACCCGACGGCGAGCAGCGCCGGCTTTTCACCGACCTCTTCCCACGTGCGGTCGATGGTGGTGAACACGGCCATCGCCGTTGCGATCGCTGCTACTGGAAGTGCGAGCGACAGAACCGATGAGACCGTGTCGAGCCAGTCCGGCCCGGGGCCGTACGCGATCTGCACCGGACCGAGGAACGCGCCGGCAAACGCCAGCGACCAGAAACCGGCCTTGGCGACCTGTCGGTTGGCGAGGGGGTTGTCGGTCTGTTTGACGGCGACGTAATACGCGACCCCGAATCCCATGGCAATCACCCACAAGTTCTCGAATCCGGCAGAGAAGGTCAGTGCTTGGAGGGTGCGGCCGATCGATCCGAGGTTCGGGATGGCCGACATGAGGGCGAGGCCCGGCAGCCAGATCACGGCCGCCATCACGAACCAGAGCGAGGCAAAGACGCCGGACTCGGATCGGTTGCGGATCGTCCCCACCGTGATGATCAGTGGGATGGAAACGACACCGAAGATCAACACGTCGAACCACCATGGGAGGGAGAACGGTTCGCCGCCGTCCCCGAACCCCGCACCGAGGAGTGCCACGCCGAGCACGGTCAGCCCCGAGGTCCCGAGCAGACCCATCGTGGCGAGCCTCGGTTGGAACAGCGCGGTGCCGGTCAGCCGAGGCAGGAGGTAGTAGACGGCGCCGGCGAAGGCGGGAACGAGCCAGCCGAGCATGACGACGAGCATCGTCATCGGCCTGAGGCGCCCGTAGGAGAGCGGTCCGCTCAAGGGCACGAATGACACCGAAGCCATCGCGAGCGTGGTGAGCAATGCCCCCAGACCCAGGAAGAGGGAGGACACGAGCAAGTGGGCCGTCGCGACGTTCTCCGGCACGACCCGGCGGCCCGTCGTCTCTTGGCTGGCTGTTGCAGTCACCCTGTCCTCTGGCTCGATGGCATGGGGAGGATAACGGCTCTCCGGCCCGCGAACACCCTCGCTCAAACGAGTTCATGAACGCCGGTACCCGTGGCTAACATCGCCCCGACCAGGGAAAAGACCTCGGAAATCGAGTAGTCCGACCACCAGGAGAGCACACCCGCATGTATCGACTCGGCGAACTGAACGCCAGCCAGCGCCTCACGTATGGAAGCGCATTGCTCGGCGTTGGGACACTGTTGATGGTCATCGCCGTCGTCGTTGTGCACTGGGCGTCGATTCCACAGGCCGAATTCGTCGATGGGGAGTTCGTTCCCGTCGTGGTGGATCATCTGAACTGGATGCCGCGTGGCATCTGGTGGAAGGCACTCGGATACATCATTGCCTTTGGTGCCTCGCAGCTCATGGTCGTCGGAGCCGCGTTCCTCTTTGTGCTCGGGCGCAAGATGACCTGGGCGGTCGCCGCCATCGCCGCGTTCCTGACCTGGATCGAGATGGTGCTCATCTTCGGCATCGTCCCCTCCGAGTGGCTCAACTTCTCTCAGACCGATCTCGACTGGAGCAGTCAGCGCTTCGTCCCGGGTCTCGATCCCATTCCGTCGTTCCTCGTTCTGGGGAACGACATCAGCATCAGCTGGGCGGTCATCAAGGACGCCGTCTCGGGCACCTACAACCTCATAGCGCTCGCCGCAGGCGGCATCTTCGCCTACAAGATCCAGGACATCTACAGCGGACGCCCCGCGTCGGCCGATCAGAAGGCGGCCGCGACGTCGCCGTACGGGCGCACGCTCGTCAAGGGGAATAGCTGATGCCGAAGGGTGTCGTCGATGAGACCCCACCGTTCAGGGACGATTACCAACTCGCGCTCGTCGAGGGGGACTACTTCTCCGACAAGCTCCGCCCGAAGCAGTTCCTGCACATCGATCAGGCAGAGTGCATCCTCTGCGAGGGTTGCGTCGACATCTGCCCGTGGAAGTGCATCCACTATCTCAACGTTGGCGCCATCACCGATGCGGTCAATGTCGACAATCCCAACGAAGACGAATCGAACTTCGGGTTCTTCGTCGTCGACGAGAACGAGTGCACCCGGTGTGCGCTCTGCATCGATCGCTGCCCGACCGGTGTCATCTCGCTCGGGAAGTTTTCAGGCTCACTCGCTGATCAAGCGACGGAACTCGGTCTCAACGATCGGCCGTGGGACGTCGACACCGGTCAGCGGGACTGGAAGAACGGTTACTCGTATGGAATGCGCTGGTAGGAGGATTCGATAGTGGCGAATGGAAGCACCGGTTTGAAGGAGCGGTTGTCGGAGATCACCGACAAGCTGGCCTCTAGCCAGTTCGTCGACTCCGTGCTGCGGCCGGGATCGCCGTTCAAGAAGGGCTACTCGGACAGCCCGAGGAACCGCTCGTACGTGATCATGAACAACGTGCTCTATCACCTCCACCCGGTGAAGGTGAAGCGGCACGGCGTCAAGCTCAGCTACACGCTGTGTCTCGGCGGGCTGAGCTTCTTCCTGTTCATCCTGCTGACGATCACCGGCATCTTCCTCATGTTCTATTACGCCCCGACGGTCGAGAGTGCCTACACCGACGTGGCGGCTCTTCGACATCGGTCTCGTTCGGTTCGTTGGTTCGCAACATGCATCGATGGGGTGCTCACCTCATGGTGCTCGTCGTGTTCCTCCATATGAGCCGGGTGTTCTACCACGGCGCCTACAAGCCACCCCGTGAGTTCAACTGGGTGGTCGGCGTCGTTCTACTTCTCCTCACCCTGCTCCTCTCGTTCACCGGATACCTGCTTCCGTGGGACCAATTGGCGCTGTGGGCCGTCACCGTCGGGACGAACATGGCGGGCTTCGTGCCGGTGTTCGGAGCGCAGGTCAAGTTCGCGCTGCTGGCCGGTGCCGAGGTCACGGCCGGAACCCTGTTGCGGTGGTACGTCCTCCACGTCCTGTTCTTCCCGTTCATCATCGTGCTGTTCATGGCGGTCCACTTCTGGCGGGTCCGCAAGGACGGCGGGATCTCCGGACCCCTGTAGACCGAGAGAGGAAGCGACATGTCTGACATTCCAGAAGACCTCCTCCGTCGGTCTGCCGAGGCGAAGGCAAAAGCTCTCGGCATCCCCGTCGAGCAGGTCCTCGCTGAAATGAAGGGTGAGGCGCCCCCGGCGTCCTCGACCGAGTCCCGAGCCCGAGCCCGCCGCGGTTCCGACGCCCGGCGTCCCGATCGACACAAGCTCCCGGCCCGAGCCCGAGCCCGAGCCCGAGGCCGAGGAACGAGGCACAGCCCGAGAAGTCGGCCGCTGCCGCACCTGCCTCGGAGGCCGACGTCGACGAGTTGGTCGCCAAGGCTGCCGCCGCCGGCGGCCTCCCGGAGTCGCTCGTGAGGCGTTCGGCCGAAGCGAAGGCCAAATCACTCGATGTGCCGGTCGCCGAGATCCTGGCGGAGATGGCGGGCGAGGCCATTCAGCCTGCTGCCGCGACTCCGCAGCCGAACGGCCCCGACCCCCGCAGACACGTCGCACCCGCCGCTGCCCGCTGAGGCCGAGGAGGCGGCTCCTGCCGAGGAGCAACCTGCGGCAGCGGTCGCGGTCGAGGAACGTCCCCAGCCCGCAGCTGCGGGGAATGGCTCGGGATCCAACGGAGCCGCCAAGGCGGCGATGGTTCAACCCCGCCCGGTCGCTGCGGACGCCAACGCCCCCGAAGGGGTTCGGACCCAGCGACTGCTGACCGTCGTCAAGGCCCGTGCCATCCAGCAGGTCAAGTCGGATCCGACGGACAAGGTCAATACCTGGCCGCACCTGATGCTCTCGGAGTTCACCGCGCTCATGGCGATGACGGCGTTCGTCTTGATCTTGTCGGTGATCCTCCAGGCTCCGCTTCTCGAACAGGCCAACTTCAACTCGACTCCCAATCCGTCGAAGGCACCGTGGTACTTCCTGGGGCTGCAAGAACTGCTGAGCTACTTCGATCCTCAGGTCGCCGGGGTGACGGTTCCGACCATCATCGGCCTGGTCGGCTTCATGATGATCCCCTACGTCGATCGGAACCCATCCACCAAGCCGTCGGACCGTAAGTTCGCGATCATGCTCTATACGATCTTCCTGGCCGGTTCCGCCACGCTGACGATCATCGGCGTGCTGTTCCGTGGACACGGATTCAACTTCTCCTACCCGTGGCGTGACGGCATCTTCTTCGACGATCTGAAGGACTGGGTGAACTTCGAATGACCACAGAGACGTGGATCCTGGTCGGCGTCGCCGCCGATCGCGATCGCTGCGGCGGTGGGCGCCTTCGCCATCGCTGCTCGCCGATCGGGCGTCGACTGGCGACGTGGGATGTCCGATGAGACCCAGAGCCGCCGACAGGGCCCGATCGATCGATCTCCCCCCGGTCCCGGTGGCCGATGACGAGATCGACGACGTCGCCCCGCCGGTGCTCCCCATGGGCGAGGAAGAGGAGGACGTCGAGGAGGAGGCTCCGGTCACCGTTGCTGTCGCCACCGAACAGCGGGTCGTCGAGGTCTCGCCCGAGGAGGCCGGCGTCACCAGGCGCCAGTTCTTCAACCGGGCATTGGGAGTCACATTCGGCACCTACGGCGCGCTGCTGGGCACCAGCATGCTGGCCTTCGCTTGGCCCAGGATCTCTGGTGGCTTCGGCGCGGACGTCAACGCAGGCCAGGTCACCGACCTTCTCGAAAGGGCCGTCAACGCCGACGGGAGCATCACTCCGGTCTTCGTCCCCGAGGCTCGCGCCTACGTCGTGCCGGGCCCCGTCAACCTCTCCGACCAGTTCCAGGACAAGAGCGTCGAGGCGGCAGGTGTGATGGCCCTCTGGCAGAAGTGCGTTCACCTGGGATGTCGGGTTCCTTGGTGCAGCACGTCGCAAGGATTCGAATGCCCGTGCCACGGCTCGAAGTACAACCGGATCGGCGAGTACAGCGCCGGACCCGCGCCCCGCAACCTGGACCGGTTCGTCATCGACGTGACCGACGGTGGGGACCTCATCATCAAGACCGGCACCGTGATCGAGACACCCCGAGCCTTCCAGCCATCCGTTGATTACCCGCAGGGCCCCTCCTGCATCGGAGGCGGTTCATGAGTTCGAGCATCGTCATCACGATCGTCGTGCTCGCGGCGATCGCCTGGGTCGCGTTCCTCGGCGTCTCCGCACTGCGGAGCCGAGGGTCGGAGGAGATCCCGGCCAATCTCGCCCCCGGAACGACCGACGACGAGATGGAGACCAAGCGACTCGAGCGAACCCAGATCGGAGCAGTGCTGCTGTCGGCATTCATGGCGGTATCGATCCCGGTCTACTACCTCACCGAGTCGAATCGGCAGGAGAGCTTCGTCCAGGACTTCGACCAGGTCGAGATCGAGCGCGGCCACCAGTGGTTCATCGACTACGGCTGCGGAGGCTGCCATGGCGCCGACGGTGGCGGTGGCGCCGCCTCGTACGTCGAGAAGCGCTCCGGTGTCACGGTCACCTGGGCCGCACCGTCCATCAACGATGTCTTCTACCGGTACGACCGGGAAGAGGTCAAGTATTGGCTCGTCTACGGCCGCGGCAACTCGCCGATGCCGGCATGGGGTCTCCCTGGCGGTGGCCCACTCAACGACGCCCAGATCGAGGAACTGCTCGATTTCCTCTCATCAGACGAGTTCATGATCCCGCAGAACGACGTTCTCGCCGAGGTCGAGCCGACCATCTCGACCGAGCTGGCGAGGATCGACAATGCAGAAGCTCTGGTCGCCCAGTCGCTACTCGATCAGCAGCAGACCGTCGCCAACGTATACCGCGAACCGGCTCTGGCCCAGCCACTCTCCGATGTCGCCGACCGTGCCGGCCAGGTCCTCGACAGTGCCGGCAACGGAATCGACACCGACGGTGACGGGCTGTCGGACACGTCCGAGGAGAAGATCGTGGCGCTCACGACCGAGGCTCGCACCATCCTCGCTCCCGAGGGTCTGAGCCTTGACCTGGCGTTCCAGTCCGACGACCCCGAGTCGAACGGCATCGCTGACATGGTCGCCGCCCAGAACTTCCTCGATGTGCTCCGGGATCTCTCGACGCGACCGCTCGATTCGGGGGGCGCCGAGCCGGTACTCGGGCCAGTGGCCGATGCCGTTGCTGCTGTCCTCGAGACGCCGGGCGATGACCCGACAGACACAGACGGTGACGGATTGACCGACGGCCAGGAGACACAGCTCACCGCCCAGGCCCAGGTGGCCATCAGCTCGGTGGTGGACCTCAACCCGGTCTCCTTGGATCCACAGAGCGAGGAGACCAACATCGGCGTGCCCGACCAGACCACGGCGAACGAGGCCGTGGCGGCGATCCAGACGCGGGCACTCAACGCCAGGATCACGACCGACAACCTCGACAGAGTCCTGCCACCGGCCGAGGCGAGCCTCGCCAATCTCCAGCAGGCGGCCGAGAACCAGCGGTGGGCGTTCGATTACGAGGCGATTGCCGACAACATCGGTGCTGACGTCGATACGGCTCAGCGGGTCGTCGGCCTGTTCAACGGGTACTGCGCTCGATGTCACACGTCTGGCTACTCGGCGGGCATGGCGTTCGCCCAGCAGGCCGGCTCGGGCGGTCTCGGCCCGGCCCTGTGGGAGGGCCGTCCGGCGGTGCAATTCCTCACCGACCAAGACCTGGTCGACTTCCTGATCGTCGGTGCCCAGCCCAACCAGCCCTACGGCGTGAATGGGTTTGGCAGTGGCCGCATGCCGGCGTTCGGCAAGATCCTCTCCGTAGACGATCTCGCACTGCTGGCCGACTGGCTGCGCGGTGGCGATCTGACCGGTCTCGGCGACGCGACGTACCAGCCATTGTCGGCGGGAGGCAACTGATGTCCAGAGAGATCTTCCGGGACCTGCTCTCGGCGAACCTGTTCGTGACCGGGATCCTGTTGACGATTGCGTCGATCGCAGTCTTCTTCGGGACCGTCTACATCATCAACTACACCAACCTCGGGAGGAAGCTGGCCTTCCTCGTTACGATGACCGGGATCTTCGCCTGGGGCACGATCGGCAGTCTCCTGTTCGTGCTGTATGCGCCACGTGGCCCGCGTCCGGCGGACATCGAGGGGTTGAACGCCTTCGAGGTCAGAATCATCCCGATGACCTTCATGGCGGTGTCGGCGATCCTGTTCGTGATGTTCCTCTTCGCACTCCAGCAATACGAAGAAGCCCAAGAGAAGGCTGTTTAGAGGTTGGCCGCTTGCCCTTGGCTGAGAGCCAAAGTCATTCGATTCCTCCAACGAGATCGACGTATCTATCCTGACCACCGTGACGTTGAACGACTACTTGCCGCTCCTGGTCATGCTGGTGCTGGCACTCGGTTTTGTCGCGGTATCGCTGATCGTCTCGCGATTCGTCTCCCCGTCTCGGGCCACGCCGGAGAAGTCGGCGCCTTACGAGTCCGGGATCCTTCCCGATTCAGAACCGGCCCAGCGATTCCCGGTGAAGTTCTATCTCGTTGCCATGCTGTTCGTGGTCTTCGACGTCGAGATCATCTTCCTGTTCGCCTGGGCATCGCGGTTCAACGATCTGGGCTGGTACGGGATCGCCGCGGTCGGAATCTTCACGTTCTTCGTCCTCGAGACGCTCACCTATGTATGGAAGCGGGGCGCGCTCGACTGGAACACCAAACGGCGGCCCCGATACCAGCATCCGCACGATCGGGAGGCCGCCTGATGGCCGTCACCCAGACGAATGCTCCGAATTTCCTGATGATGAGCATCGACAAGGCGGCCAGATGGGCGCGGACCCAATCGATGTTCCCGGCGACCTTCGGGTTGGCCTGTTGCGCGATCGAGATGATGGCCACGGGCACGGCCCAGTACGACCTTGCTCGGTTCGGCATGGAGGTGTTCAGAGCCTCGCCCCGTCAAGCCGATCTGATGGTCGTCGCCGGGCGGGTCAGCCAGAAGATGGCACCGGTGCTCCGCACGGTCTACGACCAGATGCCGGATCCCAAGTGGGTGATCTCGATGGGTGCGTGCGCTTCATCCGGCGGCATGTTCAACAACTACGCACTCGTCCAGGGCGTCGATCAGGTCGTGCCCGTCGACATGTACGTGCCAGGTTGCCCTCCCGGACCGCAGAGCCTCATGCACAGCATTCTCACGCTCCACGACAAGATCGTGGCCGGGGAGATCAACCGATGAGCGAGGATGTCGAACCGACCGGCGGCGGCCCTGCGCCCGAGCGGCGTGACCGACGGTGATGACACGACGGCTGGCATCGACACGGCGAGTGCCGCCTCGATCGAGGCGCCTCGGCCCATCCGGGGGACGATGTTACCGGTCCGCAGGTGAGCCGCCGGAGACCGAGGTCGGTCGATCTCCCCGAGAACGAGGTGATTCGGAGTCTGATCGAGGCGTTCGAGAATGCCGCGTGGCACCTGTCGCACGGCCAGGATGTGGTCAGGGTCCCGAAGGAAGACTTCGCCGCGTTCGGCGTCGCAGCCAAAGAGGCCGGGTTCGAGGTGTGCGCCGACGTGACTGTGGTGGACTGGTTCCGTCAGCAGGCGCCACGGTACGACGTCGTGGCGAACCTCCTCTCCCACCAGCATCGACTCAGGCTGCGCATCGTCGCAGGAGTGGAGCGCGACGACCCCTCCATTCCGTCGTTGACACCCGTCTGGCCGGGTGCCGGGTACGCCGAGCGGGAGGCATACGACATGTTCGGCATCGTGTTCGATGGGCACCCCGACCTGACGCGGATCCTCATGCCAGACGAGTGGGACGGTCATCCACTCCGGAAGGACTTCTCGGTCGGCTCGGTGCCGGTCCAGTTCAAAGACTCCCACAAGGTGACGTGACATGACGACGAGCGACGACACCCGTGCCGACAACCCAGACGTGACAGAGGACGACGAGACCGTCGATCTGTGGATGTCGGGAACCGAGGAGCCCGGCCGGTCGTGGGGCATCGAGGCGACCGATGAGGGCGCCCAGGAGATGTCGTGGGACGAGACCGATGCCCGACGTGAGGACCAGTTCGGGGCGGTCGTCGACCACGACCAGTCGATGATGGACCAGTCGGTCTCCGACGACGAGCGGATGGTCGTGAACATGGGGCCACAGCACCCCTCGACTCACGGCGTGCTCAGACTTCAGGTGGAGTTGGACGGGGAGATCATTCGTCGCACCAAGCCGATCATCGGCTACCTCCACACCGGGATGGAGAAGACCGCCGAGACCCTCACCTTTGCCCAGGGGACCACCAACGTCACCCGGATGGACTATCTCGCCCCGTTGCACAACGAGTTGTGCTTCTCGCTCGCGGTCGAGACGCTGCTCGGTGTCGACGTCCCCGAGCGTGCCAGCGTGATTCGTGTCCTGATGACCGAGTTGAACCGAATCTCATCGCATCTCGTGGCGCTGGCCACCAACGGCATGGACATCGGTGCGCTCTCGATGATGATGTACGGCTTCCGGGAGCGTGAGCAGATCCTCGCCTTCTTCGAGAAGACCTCGGGCCTCCGGATGAACAACAACTACATCCGGCCCGGCGGCGTTGCAGCCGATCTCCCCCCGGGTTGGCGTTCCGATGTTCGAGATATCCTCGCCACCCTTCCTCCGCGTCTCGACGAGTACGACGACCTGCTGCAGAACAACCCGATCTGGCTCGAGCGCACCCAGGGGGTCGGGGTCATCACCGCCGACGAGTGCAGGGCATACGCCATCACCGGTCCGACGCTTCGGTCTGCCGGCGTCGACTGGGATCTTCGCAAGGCGTTCCCGTACTCGGGCATCGAGACCTATGAGTTCGACGTTCCGGTCGGCTCGGAGGGCGACGTCTACGACCGCTACCGGATCAGGGTCGAGGAGATCAGGGAGTCGATGAAGATCGTCGAGCAGGCGATGGACCGAATGCCGTCCGGCGACTACCGAATCGACGACAGGAAGATCACCCCACCGCCGAGGGGCCGAATCGACGAGTCGATGGAAGCGCTGATCCATCACTTCAAGCTCTTCACCGAGGGTTTCACGGTCCCCGCCGGCGAGACCTACGTGGCGATCGAGTCGCCCCGGGGTGAACTGGGCTGCTACCTGGTGAGCGACGGGGGAGGGAAACCGTGGCGCATGCACACACGGGCGCCGTCCTTCACCAACCTCCAGGCGCTTCCGATCATGATGTCCGACTCGTTGATCGCCGACACCGTGGCCACGATCGCATCGCTCGATCCGGTCATGGGAGACGTCGACCGCTGACCCGTCGACCGATGATGCCGAACTTCGTGCGCCGCCTTGCGACTCCTACCATTCAGCCACGATGAGCATCTGGTCTGAGTCCACCCAAGCCCGCGCCAAGGAGATCATCGGGAGGTACCCGGAGAAGCGCTCTGCGGTGATGCCGCTCCTCTATCTGGCGATGGTCGAGGACGGATGGCTGACCGAAGAGGGGATGGCGGAAGTGGCCCGCTGGGTCGAGATCACTCCCGCCCAGGTCCAGTCGGTTGCCTCCTTCTACACGATGTACAAGCGCGAGCGCACCGGCAGGTACCTCATCTCGGCCTGCACATCGATCTCATGCATGCTGCTCGGCTCCGATGACGTCCTCCATGCCATCGAGGACGAATCGGGAGTGCCGCACGGCGAGACCGACGACGAGGGGCTCCTCTCGGTCGAACACGCCGAATGCCTCGGCGCCTGTGGAGGCGCACCCGCGGTGCAGGTGAACTACGAGCTCATCGAAGGCGTGACTCCCGAAAAGGGACGAGAACTCGTGCGCTGGCTCCGCAAGGCGCGGCCGGAGGCGGCCAACGCCGACGAGATGCAGGAGTTGTTCGGCGGACGACGCAGCTTCGACTGGGCCGTGACCGAGGTCGGCGGGGGCGGCAGGCCCCGTTCCGGCATTCGAGCCCTACGGGACCGCCTTCGAGGAGTCCGAATGAGCTATCCCACGGTCCTGACCACGCGAATGACCGACCACCCCTCCGACAGTCACACCATGGCGCGCTACGAGGCGACCGGTGGATACGTCCAGGCGAAGGCGGCGACCGCCAAGACTCGCGACGAGCTCGTCGACCTGATCAAGGAGTCGGGGCTGCTCGGGCGCGGTGGCGCGGCGTTCTCGGCCGGGCTCAAGTGGAGTTTCCTGGCCCCGGCCCGACCCGCCTATCTGGTGGTGAACGGCGACGAGTCCGAGCCGGGCACCTTCAAGGATCGTCAGTTGCTCGAGCGCGACCCGCACCAGATGCTGGAGGGGATCATCGTCACCGCGATCGCCAACGAGGTGCACCACGCGTTCATCTACATCAGGGGCGAGTATCCCAAGCCGGCCCGGCGGGTCCAGCGCGCCGTCGATGAGGCCTATGCGAAGGGGTATCTGGGCACCGGGATCTTCGGCTCCGACTACGACCTCGAGGTCACGGTGCACCTCGGTGCCGGCGCCTACATCTGTGGCGAGGAGACCGCTCTCATCAACTCGCTCGAGGGGCAACGCGGTGAACCGCGTCTCAAGCCCCCGTACTTCCCGGCCGCCAAGGGCCTGTACATGATGCCGACCATCGTCAACAACGTCGAGACGATGTCGAACATCCCCCACATCCTCGAAATGGGTGTCGAGGCCTACCGGGCGCTCGGACATGCCGAGGACACCGGAACGTTCATGACGTCGATCTCCGGCCACGTCAACAAGCCGGGCAACTACGAGTTGCCGCACGGCATCACGTGGCGCGAGCTGATCTATGACGTCGCAGGCGGCATCGCCAACGACCGCGAGCTGAAGATGTGGATTCCCGGCGGAGCCTCTGCGCCGTGGTTCAACCCTGAGGAGCACCTCGACCTACCCATCACCAAGGGTGACACCGGAAAAGCGGGCTCGATGCTCGGCTCGGGCGCCGTCGTGGTCATGGACGACACCACCTGCGTCGTGAAGGCGGCAGAGCGGGTGGTCCGTTTCTTCAGTCACGAGTCCTGTGGTCAGTGCACGCCCTGTCGCGAGGGGACGACATGGCTCGAGATGATCCTCCGAAGGATCGAATCGGGTCAGGGCCGCGAGATCGACGCCGGCCTGCTTCTCGACGTCTCCGACAACATCTCGGTCGGGCTGGCGTGGCCGCCGCGACAAACCACCATCTGCCCGCTCGGGCCATCGGCCGTGTCTCCGATCACCTCGATCATGTCCCATTTCCGGGACGAAGTCGACGCCCACATCCGTGAGGGTGCCTGTCCGCTCTCGAAGTCGGGGGTGCACGCATGACCGAGGGAGCAGAGCTCGTCACGATCACCATCGACGGTGTCGAGCACCAGGTGTCGAAGGGTGAGATGCTGATCAAGGTCGCTCAGGACACGGGGACCTACATCCCACGTTTCTGCTGGCATCCGAGGATGAACCCGGTCGGGATGTGCCGGATGTGCCTCGTCCAGGTCGAGACCCCCCGCGGGCCGGCCCTCGTCACCGCCTGCACCAACCCGGTCGCCGACGGGATGGTCGTCGACACCGCCAATGACACGGTCAAGAAGGCCCAGGAGGGCATCCTCGAGTTCCTCCTGATCAATCACCCGCTCGACTGCCCGGTCTGTGACCGAGGCGGCGAGTGCCCGCTCCAGGACCAGACGATGTCGTACGGGCCCGGCGAATCGCGGTTCGTGGAAGAGAAGCGGCATTACGAGAAGCCGATCCCCATCTCGGATCTGGTTCTCCTCGATCGGGAGCGCTGCATCCTCTGCGCCCGGTGCACCCGGTTCTCCGACGAGATCTCGGGGGACCCGCTGATCGAGTTCAAAGATCGCGGTAACAACACCCAGGTCAACACGTTCCCGGATCTGCCGTTCAGTTCCTACTTCTCGGGCAACACCGTCCAGATCTGCCCGGTCGGGGCATTGACGGCGACCGCCTACCGGTTCCGGGCCCGGCCGTGGGACCTCACGACGGTCGAGTCGACCTGCGCGCACTGCACTGCCGGCGACCGGATCACGATCCAGTCGTCGCAGAACCAGGTTCTGCGCTTCCTCGGGATCGACAGTGAGGCGACCAATCACGGCTGGCTGTCCGACAAGTGCCGCTTCGGGTTCGAATACATCAACTCGCCCGATCGGCTCGAGTCCCCGATGATCAAGGGCGCTGACGGAGACTTCCGTACCGCCTCGTGGGCTGAGGCACTCGATCTCGTCGCGTCCAAGCTCGGCTCGATCCGGACCGAGCACGGTGGCGATGCCATCGGCGCGATCGGCGGCGCCCGCACCACCAATGAGGACGCCTACGCGCTGTCGAAGTTCATGCGGGTCGCAATCGGGACCAACAACGTCGACGCCCAACTCGATGACGGCCTCGACCCCCAGTTCCTGGCGGCGACGGTCGACCGCGGCCTGATCTCCGACCTGGAACGGGCCAAGACCGTGCTCGTCTGGGGCCCGGATCTCAAGGAAGAGCACCCGACCCTGTACCTCCGGGTCAGGCGGGCTGCCCAGGAGCTCGGGGCCACGCTGATCGTGGTCCATCCCCGGGCCACCGGGCTCGAAGACCGGGCGACGCACACCTTCACCTACCGCCCCGGCTCGGGCTCCGAGACGCTGACCGCCCTCGCCGCCGGCGACGGCGCCTATGCCGCCGCCAGGGAGGCGCTCGACGCCGGACCGGTGGTCGCTCTGATCGGTCGCGCCGGATACACCGAAGATCCGAAGCTGGCCGAAGCGATTGCCGCATTCGTGCGCACGCTCGACGACGCGACGATCCTGCCGCTGGCTCGCCGGTCGAACGTGTTCGGTGCGCTCGACATGGGCCTCGCTCCGACGCTGCTCCCGGGGAGAGTGAGTGTCTCGAGTGCGTCCACCTTCGCCGACGAATGGGGCGAGGTTCCGAGCGCTCCTGGTGCGGGCACCGGTCAGATGCTCGAGGCCGCGGCCGCAGGGTCGCTCAAGGCGTTGATCCTCTTCGGTGCCGATCCGGTGCGGGACGTGCCTGATGGCAACGCCGCCGCCGAGGGACTCGCCGGCGCCGAATTCGTCGGTCGCGTTCGACCAGTTCCTCACAGATTCGTCGTCTCTCGCCGACGTGGTGCTCCCGGTCGACGGGTTCGCCGAGAAGGACGGAACCATCACCAACCTCGAAGGGCGCGTCCAGAACGTCACTGCGATCACTCCCGGACCCGGCCAGTCCCGCCCCGACTGGTCGATCATCGACGACATCGCGCGCCGGATGGGGGCGGATCTGGGTTTCGACTCCGCGGAGGGGATCAACATCGAGATCTCACGGGTGGCGCCCGCATACGCCGGGATCACCTGGGATCTCCTCGAGTGGGACGAGCCAGACGGCGTCGTGGCGCCATACGGCGAGGCGGGGCAGCCGCTGCAGTACGTGCCAGCCAACACGCCGGGTGTCACCGAGAAGGGGGAGCTCGTCCTCCACAGCGCTCGAGTGATGTATGACGATGGTGTCCTCATGCGAAACGGGCTGTCGCTCCACCAGCTGGCACCGGGAGCCGCCCTCCATGTGAATCCGGCCGACGTCACCCGGCTCGGGCTGAATGGATCGGCTGTTCTCACCGCCAACGGCATCGATGTGACGCTTCCAGTCGTGCGAGACGACTCGCTGGCGATCGGCGTGGTCTACGTGCCTTTCAATCAGCCCGGCACGCCCTCGCTCGGAGCGTCTCCGGTGGTGCAGGTGACCGCATCCGACTGAGTCAGCCCCGACTTGGAGCAGGCACCCGGGGGTTCCTAATCTCCCAGGGAGTGTTGACGTCCAGGACCCGCCTCTGATGGATCTCGTTGATTTCGGTCTCATCGTGTTGCGTGTCCTCGCCACCTTCGTCCTGTTGATGGTGGTGACCGTGCTGAACGTGTGGATCGAGCGCAAGGTCCTCGCCGACATGCAGAACCGGGTCGGGCCCAATCGAGCCGGGCCGTTCGGGATCCTCCAGACCGTTGCCGACGGGCTCAAGCTCTTCTTCAAGGAGCAGATCTCACCGGCGAAGGCCCAGATGGGCATGTTCATCCTCGCACCCGTTCTGGCCGTCGTCCCGGCTTTCCTGTTGTTCATGGTGGTCCCGTGGGGCGCCCCGATCACCGCCGAGATCGCCGGGGAGGTCCGATCGATCCCACTGCAGGGAACCGACCTCAACGTGGGCGTCCTGTTCGTGCTCGCCATGTCCTCGATGGCGGTCTATGCCGTCGTCCTCGCTGGTTGGTCGTCCGGATCGAAGTACCCGCTCCTCGGCGGGGTCAGGGCAACCGCCCAGGCGATCTCCTACGAAGCGGCGATGGGCTTGGCGATCGTGGCGGTGGTGCTCTACTCGGCGACTGCGGGGGACACCGGCGGTGGAACGCTGTCGCTCGCCGGCATCGTCGAACGTCAGGCAGGCTCGCTGGAATCGGTCCTGCCTCAGCTCGGGTTCATCACCCAGTTCATCCCCCGGTGGAATCTGATTCCGCAGTTCGTCGCGTTCGTGATCTTCGTCATCGCCGCCGTCGCCGAGACCAACCGCGCCCCGTTCGATCTCGTCGAAGCCGAGCAGGAGCTCGTCGGCGGGTTCCACACCGAGTACTCCGGCATGCGGTTCGCCATGTTCTTCCTCGCCGAGTACGTCAACATCTTCTCGATGTGTGCCCTGGCGGCGACGCTGTTCCTCGGCGGCTGGAACGGACCGACTCTCGAGTCGGTGCTGCCCGGTTTCCTCTCGGCGATACTGCCGACCGTCTGGCTGCTCCTCAAGACATATGCCATCTTCTTCATCTTCATCTGGCTGCGGGCGACGTTGCCCCGGCTTCGATACGACCAGCTCATGACGCTCGGGTGGAAACGCCTGATCCCGGGAGCGCTCGGCTGGCTCATCCTGTCGGCCGTAGTGGTCGGCGTCCGTCGATTCGGCCTTCCGTGGACCTGAGGTGATGTGATGGGTGTTATCAGCGAACTGTTCAAGGGGCTCAGAGTCACGGGCTCGCAGATGTTCAAGCCGCGTATCACCGTCAAGTACCCGGCGGAGTTTCGACAGAAGCCGCAGCGATTCCACGGGCGCCATGTCCTGAATCGGTATCCGGACGGCATGGAGAAGTGCATCGGCTGCGAGCTGTGTGCGGGGGCATGCCCGGCGCGATGCATCTACGTTCGCGGTGCCGACAATCCCGTCGACGAGCCGGTCAGCCCCGGGCGAGCGGTACGGCTTCGTGTACGAGATCAACATGCTCAGGTGCATCTTCTGTGCCCTCTGCGTCGAAGCGTGCCCCACAGAAGCGATCACGATGACCCAGCTCTTCGAGATGTCGACCACCAATCGCGAGGACGCCATCTACACCAAGGACACGTTGTTGATGCGCGAGGACGGATCCGTGCCCCACATGTTCCCCGACGATCGGCTGGCGGATCAGCACGAGCTGCTCACCGCAGACGGATGGGTTCGGGCCACTGCGCCATCGGGCAACGCCGCCTACGAGGGCGTGAAGATGTGGCAGGGGACACCGGGGCCGGGCGACTGGTCGCCGGAGCCCGATCAGGAAACGCGGGACAGCTGATGGTCGAGCTGGTCATCTTCGCGCTCATGGGACTGTCCGTGCTGGCGGGTGCACTCACCGTGGTGCTCGCCCGCAATCCGGTCTATGCGGCGATGGGGCTGCTCGGCTCACTGTTCTCCCTCGGGGTCCTCTATGTCGTGAACCTGGGGCACCTGATCGCAGCCGTTCAGGTGATCGTCTATGCCGGTGCGGTGATGACCCTGTTCCTGTTCGTGATCATGATGATGGGCGTCGACCGCGACGAGGACCTCGAGGAACATCTCCCACACCAACGTCAGATCGTCCTCGGCCTCGTTGCAGTGCTGGGGGTCACGGTGATCGCCCTCATCGTCGGCGGCGAGTTCGCCTGGGTCCCGACCGGCGCTGCCGCAGGCGGAACGATCCCCAACGGGACCGTCGAGAACATCGCCGGGATCATGTTCACCGATTGGCTCCTCCCGTTCGAGGTGACTGCGTTCCTCCTCACGATCGCCGCGGCCGGCGCCATCGCACTCGCCTACTTCACTCCTGACTCGGCCTCCGAGGAGGCACTGTCGTGATCGTCACTGCAGGCTGGTACCTCACCCTCGCCGCCGTTCTCTTCTCGATCGGTCTGATCGGAATCCTCGTCCGACGAAACGCGCTGATCATGTTCATGTGCGTCGAGTTGATGCTCAACGCAGTCAATCTCACCTTCGTCGCCGCCGGTCGGGCGTTGGGAAACCTCGAGGGTCAGGTCGCGGTGTTCTTCGTGCTCGTCGTCGCCGCGGCCGAAGTGGTTGTCGGCCTCGCCATCATCGTCGCCATCTTCCGCAGACGGACCTCGGCGTCGGTCGATGAGCTCGCGAGCCTGAGAGGATGACGATGACCGACTTCATCGGACTCGTCATCCTGTTCCCGCTGCTCGGGGCCGTGCTGTTGCACTTCCTGGGCCGTCGAATCGGCGAGCCGGTCGCAGGGCTGATCGCCAGCGTCACGGTCGGTGCATCATTCGTGTTCGCCCTGGCTGCCGCGATTCCGTTCGTGACGGGCGAGGGCCACCACCAGACGGTGATGCTGTGGGAGTGGATGCCGGCGATCGGCGCCAATCTCGAGATCGGGTGGGATCCGCTCGCCGCCGTGATGACGCTGATCATCACCGGGGTCGGCTTCCTCATCCACGTGTTCTCGATCGGCTACATGCACGGTGATGACCGCTTCTCGCGGTTCTTCACCTATCTGAACCTCTTCGTGGCATCGATGCTCACCCTCGTGCTCGGCGGCAACTTCGCCATGGTCTTCCTGGGCTGGGAGCTCGTCGGGCTCTGTGCTCCTATCTCCTGATCTCGTTCTGGTACACGAAGCCGTCGGCCGCTGCGGCAGGCAAGAAGGCGTTCATCGTCAACCGGATCGGCGACTTCGGGTTCATGATCGGTTTGATGCTGGTCTTCTCGAACTTCGGGACGCTCGCCTTCGACGGGATCTTCGAGCGGGCACCCGAGGTCTTGAGCCAGGGAACCGCCACCGCCATCGGGTTGTTGTTCCTCGTCGGGGCCGCCGGCAAATCCGCCCAGATCCCGCTCTACGTGTGGCTGCCGGATGCCATGGAGGGCCCGACGCCGGTGTCTGCGCTCATCCACGCGGCGACGATGGTGACCGCCGGCGTGTACCTCGTCGCCAGAACCGCACCGATCTTCGAGCTCGGCCCCGCGGCCGGGCTGACCGTTGCGACGATCGGTGCGCTCACCGCGCTGTGGGCGGCCACCATCGCCATCGCCCAGAGCGACATCAAGAAGGTGCTGGCGTATTCGACCGTCTCCCAGTTGGGGTACATGTTCATCGCAGTCGGTCTCGGCGGATACATCGCCGGCATCTTCCATCTGATGACCCATGCCTTCTTCAAAGCGTTGCTCTTCCTCGGGTCGGGCTCGGTGATCCACGGAATGCACGACGAGCAGGACATGCGCAAGATGGGTGGGCTGCTGCAGAAGATGCCCGTCACCGCCATCACGATGGGCGTCGCCACCGTGGCGATCGCCGGGATACCTCCGCTCGCCGGCTTCTGGTCCAAGGACGAGATCCTCGGTGTCGCCTTCGAATACGGCGGCTTTGGAATCGTGCTCTGGATCATCGGCCTCGTCACCGCTCTGATCACCGCGTTCTACATGACGCGCCAGTGGCTGATGGTCTTCACCGGAGACCCCCGATGGGAGGAGGGCGTCGAACCCCACGAGTCTCCGCGATCGATGACCGTTCCGCTCATGGTGCTGGCCGTCCTCAGCGTGGGTGCCGGATTCCTGAACACCCCGTTCCGGTTGACGTTCGAGCACTTCCTCGAGCCGAGCTTCGAGTTGGTCACGGTATTGCATCCGCCCGAAGGCGCCGGGATGTTCCTGCTCCTCGCGGGCATCTCCGTGATCGCTGCTGTTGCCGGCATGGGTATTGCCGCCTTCGTCTATCTGAAACCGCAGGCGATCTGGGAACGGTTCCAGGAGGGCTTCGGAGGCGTCTGGGACGCATGGCGTGACGCCTACCGTGTCGACGATCTCTACGGTGCGGCCTTCGTCGCGCCGGGTCGCAAGGCATCCGAGGTTGCAGCCTTCTCGTTCGACGCCGGCGTGATCGACGGCACCGTCAACGGGCTGGGGCGGTTGGTTCGATCGATCGGATCTCGCACCCGGGGGATCCAGACGGGTCTCGTCCGCAACTACGCCGCGACCTTCGTCGCAGGGCTGTTCGCCGTCGTCATCTGGCTCGTGATCTCAGGGGGCGGTGTCTGATGCTGACATGGTTGATCATCGCGCCGGCGTTGGGAGCGATCATCGTGGCGTTGCTGCCCAAGCAGCGCAGGGAGCTGATCCTGCCGGTCGGCTTCGCGTTGACGTTCATCCCGCTCGCCATCAGCATCTACCTCTTCATGCACTTCGAGACGGGGGTCGCGGACTTCCAATTCGTCCAGAAAGCAGTCTGGTACGAGCAGTGGGGCATCTCCTGGAACGTCGGCGTCGACGGGATCTCGCTCGGCCTGATCCTGTTGTCGACCATCCTGGTTCCGCTCGCACTCGCCGCCTCCACCTCCATCACCAGCCAGGTCAAGGAGTTCGTGGTCTTCACACTGCTGCTCGAGGCCGGCCTGATCGGCTCCTTCCTGGCGCTCGATCTCTTCCTCTTCTTCGTGTTCTTCGAGGCGGTGCTGGTTCCGATGTACTTCATCATCGGGATCTGGGGCTCCGAGCGCCGGATCTACGCCGCGGTCAAGTTCTTCCTGTACACCGCGTTCGGGTCGGCATTCCTGTTGGCGTCGATCATCGCACTGTCGGTCCTGCACAACACCCAGTTCGGGAGTCCGTCGTTCGCACTTCAGGACTTGATGGCACTCGATCTGTCCGTGGCGCAGGCGCGATGGCTGTTTGCCGGGTTCGGCATCGCGTTCGCCATCAAGGTTCCGATGTTCCCGCTCCACACCTGGCTGCCCGATGCCCACGTCCAGGCGCCCACCGCCGGATCGGTGCTGCTGGCGGGTGTCATGCTGAAACTCGGCACCTACGGTCTGCTCCGGTTCAACCTCAACCTGTTCCCACAGGCGACGGTCGACGCGGTTCCGGTGATCGCCACGCTCGCCGTGATCGGCATCATCTACGGTGCCGTCGTCGCCATCGTGCAACCCGACCTCAAGAAGTTGGTCGCATACTCATCGGTCAGCCACCTCGGGTTCATCGTGCTCGGGACAGTGGCGCTCACCTCCGCCGGTCTGCAGGGAGCGGTCATCCAGAACGTGAACCACGGACTCACGACGGGAGCCCTGTTCCTGCTCGTCGGGATGATCTATGAGCGGAGACACACGAAGAAGATCGCCGACTTCGGTGGGCTCGCCAAGGTCATGCCCATCTTCGCCGGGCTGTTCTTGTTCTCGGCGTTCGCCTCCATCGGCCTTCCCGGTCTCAACGGGTTCGTTGGTGAGTTCCTGGTTCTGATCGGAAGCTTCCCGACCCTCCCGTGGTTCACGGCGGTGGCGGCGTTCGGCGTGATTCTCGCCGCCATCTACCTGCTGTGGGCCTATGAGCGGGTCTTCACCGGTGATCCGGTCAAGCCCGAGAACCAGGCACTGCTCGATCTGTCCGGCCGCGAGATCGCGATCATGGCTCCGCTCGTGGTGCTGATCGTGCTGCTCGGCCTCTATCCCAAGATCCTCCTGGACCGGACGGCATCGTCGACCGAGGCGTTGCTCGACCGCATCGAAGCAGCCACGACCTACGAGGTCCCCGAGCCGGGGCGGCTGGCCGACGTCTTTGCGGTCTCTCCGGAAGGTGAAGAATGATTCTCGCCCAGACAGCCCTGACCTTCCCGTCCGTCTCGTGGTTCGCGATCGCTCCGGAGATCGTTCTCGGGGTCGGCGCAGCGCTCCTCCTGCTGATCGACGTTCAGTACAAGCCGAAGACCCGGGTGCTCGGCTGGTGGGCCGGAGCCGTGGTCGTGGTCGGCCTCGGCTTCACCATCGGCCAGTGGTTCCGGGTACACGACATCGCGGCACTCACCTCGGTCGGCCCGGATGCGATCGCCCAGGCCTTCCCATTCGCCCGGATGATCGTCCTGGACGGCACCGCGGTGCTCGGCCGATTGGCCGTGCTGGTCGTCACGAGCCTCGGCATCGCCTCGGGCTGGCGCCTCTTCGAGCGACTCGGCGCCCGGGCGGCTGAGGCACTCGCGCTCGTTCTCCTCTCGGCGGCAGGCTTCATGTTCATGGCCTCGTCGCTACATCTGATCATGATCTTCCTCGGGCTCGAGGTCGGATCGATCGCTCTCTACGTCCTCGCCGGGATCACCAGGGAGCGGGACGAGTCGGACGAGGCGGCCATCAAGTACTTCCTCCTCGGGTCGGTGGCATCTGCGATCTTCATCTACGGGGTGGCGCTGACCTACGCCGCAGTTGGACGGCTGAACCTCGTCGAGATCCGCTCGGTCCTCGGCAGCACTGTCTTCACCAGACCGGCGATTCTCCTCATCGGACTGGCGCTCCTCATCGTCGGGATGGCGTTCAAGATCTCCGCCGCCCCCTTCCACTCGTGGGCGCCAGACGTCTACCAGGGCGCTCCCGCCGGGATCGTCGGATACATGGCCTCGGCAGCGAAGATCGGCGGGTTCGCAGCCCTCATGCGCATCCTGCTCACGGCGTTCCCTGCTCAGATCGACACGTGGGGCCCGATGGTGGCCGGGATCGCGGCGTTCTCGATGCTGCTCGGGGTGTTGGTCGCAGTGGTGCAGGACGACGTCCGGCGGGTTCTCGCCTACTCCGGCGTGGCACATGCCGGATTCATCCTCACCGGGCTCGTGGCGGGTGCGGCAGGATCCGATGCGGTCTGGTTCTACATCGGCGTCTACACCATCCAGCTCACCGGAGCGTTCGGGGTGGTCGCGGCAGTCTCGGGTGCGGCGACGGGCTCGTCGATCGCGGCGTTCCGAGGGCTCGCCAAACGCATGCCGTTCCTCGCCTCGGTGTTCTCGGTGCTGCTCCTCGGGATGGCCGGGCTGCCGCTCACCTCGGGATTCGTCGCAAAGTTCGGGGTGTTCACCGAAGCGTGGCGCGCCGGGTACGAGTGGCTGGTGATCGTGGCCGTGCTCTCATCGGTGGTGGCGTTCTTCTTCTATCTGCGGATCATCGTTGCGATGTACATGGAGGAGCCCGAGGGCGAGGCGATTCCGATTCCGGCGCTCGTGACGAAGGTCTCGCTCGGCCTGGCGGGTTTGTTCACCATCGTGATCGGGATCCTCCCCGCGCCGCTGCTGTTCCTCGCCGGAGAGACGTCTCCGCTCTGACCATGGGCCGCTCCACCCGGCTCGTCTTGTTCGCCCTGGCTGCGACCGCGGTGCTCGCCGTGTCCTCGCCTCTCCCGGCGCTCGCCGAGCGCACCCAGTCCAATCTGGTCCTCATTCGTGAGGACGACGTGATCACCGAGGACCTGTACGCAGCAGGCGACGTCGTGCTGATCCAGGGAACGGTCGAGGGGGATCTCGTGGTGGCTGCCTTCACCGAGGTGCGGATCGAGGGGGAGGTCGAAGGCTCGGTGATCGCACTGACATCGAACCTCGTCATCGACGGCGTCGTCGGAGGATCGGTCAGAGCCGTGGCTCCCGACGTCCTGATCGATGGGACGGTGGGCGGGGACGTCTTCGTTGCCGCCTGGGCGACAGAGATCGGGTCGGGTGCCGCCATCGCCAGGGATCTGCTCGCCTGGGGGAATCGCGTCGACGTCGTCGGGTCGGTGGGGCGCAATCTCGAAGGGCAGTTCCGGAGCGGCACGATCAACGCCCGGGTGTCGGGCGACGTCGACATCACGGTCGGCAACCTCGTCGTCGGGCCGGGGGCCGCCATCTCCGGGGATCTCGCCTATGTCGGGGACGACGATGCGACGATCTCGACGGATGCCGAAATCGGGGGCTCGGTGCTGGCCGAGCGGACCCTTCCTCCCAACGTGCGTGTCACGGCGATCGCCCTTCTGATCCGCACCCTGTTGGCGCTCACCATCCTCGGCCTCGGCCTGGGGATCATCTGGGCTGCCCCCGACCGCAGCCGGTCGGCGGCGGGCAATCTGGCCCGTCGCCCACTCATCGCCCTGGCATGGGGAGTCGGTCTGGCATCGATCCCCGTGGCGATGGTGCTGATCGTCGGTGTGTTCGTCGCGCTGAGCCCGCCGGCAACCGGGCTGCCTCTGGTGGCGATCTTCGCACCGCTCGTCCTGGCGGCCTTTGGGGTGCTGCTGGTGGCGCTCCTCACGGCTCCGGTGCCGATCGGGGCGGCGATCGGATCGCGGCTTCGACCGGGGATGGTCGGTCTACGCGTGGTTCGTCATCGGGGTGATCATCTTGATCGGGCTGTCATCGGTTCCGGTGGTTGGCGGTCCGCTGACGCTGCTGGCAGCCCTGACCGGGCTGGGCGGCTGGATGATGGCCGAGCCGTCAGGCGTCGGGAGTGGCTCCGGCGCTGACGAGTGACCTGGTCAGCACGTCCTTCTTGACGAGACCGGAGGCGCGCCACCGTTGGGTGAAGGTGGTGGCGTCGGTCTTCTTCGTCAGCAGGACGAATGTCGGCGTCGACCTGACTTTGAAGGTCTCGAGGGCATCGGAAACATCGCGGATGTTGGCCTTGACGACCACCGCCTCCTGGCTGAACTCTTCGGCCAACTCGTTGATGATCCCGTCCATCACCTGACACGGAGAGCATCCGTACTGGTAGAAGTCGACGAGTACCGGCTTGCCGCTGTCGACGAGTTCGGTGAGGTGGGCGAACGATTCGAGGTTCACCGGCTTGAGGCGTTTCGTGAAGAGTCCCATGTGGAGTGCAACGTACGTCCTGCCCCGCGTATTTCGTAGGCGGCGTCGACCCGAGCCGAATCCCGCCGGCCGAGGTACGCTCACGCCCATGGAGCTGATCGACACCCTCGGACGCCCTGTCCGGGACCTGCGGATCTCGGTCACCGACCGATGCAACTTCCGCTGCACCTACTGCATGCCGAAAGAGATCTTCGGCAAGGACTACGAGTTTCTGCCCAGAGAGCAGCTGCTGTCGTTCGAAGAGATCACACGAGTGGCGGCGGCCTTCGCCGCCAATGGCGCCACCAAGATCAGGCTGACCGGTGGGGAGCCGCTGCTCAGGAGGGGGATCGAGGAACTGATCGCCTCCCTCGGTGCCATCGAGGGGCTCTCGGACCTGACGCTCACGACCAACGGGTCGCTGCTGGCGCGGAAAGCGAAATCGTTGGCGGCGGCCGGGCTGCGTCGCGTCACCGTCAGCCTCGACTCGATGGACGATGCGGTGTTCATGGCCATGAACGATGTCGGGTACCCGGTGGAGTCCGTCCTCGAGGGGATCGAGGCTGCCGCGATGGCCGGTCTGAATCCGGTCAAGATCAACATGGTGGTGAAGCGGGGCGTCAACGAGGACTCGATCGTCGAGGTCGCAGAGCACTTCCGTCATACCGGCCACATCGTGAGATTCATCGAGTTCATGGACGTCGGGACCACCAACGGATGGAACATGGGTTCGGTCGTTCCAGCATCGGAGATCGTCGAGCGCATCAATGAGAAGTTTCCGCTCGAGGCCGCCCAGCCCAACTATCGGGGCGAAGTGGCCAATCGCTGGCGATATACGGACGGTGCCGGCGAGATCGGCGTGATCGCCTCGGTCACACAACCGTTCTGTGGCGACTGCACCCGGGTCCGACTGTCGGCCGAGGGGCGTCTGTACACGTGCCTGTTCGCCGTCACCGGCACCGATCTCCGGACACCGCTGCGGGATGGGGCCGACGATCGCGAGCTTTCTCGGCTCATCTCAGAGGTGTGGGGCGCCAGGACCGACCGGTACTCGGAGATCCGTTCCGAGGCCACGACGCGCCGGCGGCGGATCGAGATGTCCTACATCGGAGGCTGATTCCGGCGCGAGCTACCCGGCGGCGCTGATGGCGAACGTGAGCCCGAGGGTGGCGATCACGACGATCGCCACCGCCATGAGCACCGCAACGGCCGCATCGTTGACGGCGAGATAGCTGATGTGCCTCAGCGCCAGGATGGACGCCAGCAGCCAGGCGAGCCCCCCGATGAACACCCCGACGACCGGGATCACGGCGAGGAGAAGCGGGAGCATCGTGATCGAGACCACGGTGGTGGTCTCCCACCAGGAGGCTTGGCTCTTGACCCAGCGGGTCGTGATGGCCAACACGAGCCCCAGCAGTGCGGTGCTCGCCACCCCGACCGGCACCGCCAGCGCCCAGACGAGCCAATCGCGTGACTGGGTCAGTGCGATCACGAGACTGGCGATGGCTGCCAGGATCAGGCCGTCGGAGAGTCCGGTGTCGTCGTCGCGCACCTCTTCGGCGACGCCCTGATCCGCCAGGGCGGACCTCCACCAGCGGCGGAGTGCCCGTCTGACCATGGTCTCTTCGCTCATGCGAAATCAGCCTATCCGGCCAGGTCGACCGAACGACTCGAGCCCGATCGAGATCTGCTCGGGTGTGTCCACCGAGAACCAGCTGCGCCCGTCTTCGCCGATCCGCTCCATGTCCTCCTCGGTGAAGGGATGGAAGGAGCTCCGGTCCAGGAGACTCTGGATCGAGCCACCGTTTCTCAGCTCGTCCATGGCAGCGATCGCGAGGTCCGCAGGGAACACGGCACATGTCGTTTGTCGGATTCCGTCTGGGACGGGGACCACGGGGAGATCCGTCTCGATCTCGAGGAGTGCGGCGAGCGTCGAGGCTCGAACCCATGGCTGGTCGACGGCGACGGTGACCAGGCGGGCGCCGACCGGCGACATCGACATGACCGCAGTGAGCCCGGCGAGCGGTCCCAGCTGACCATCGATCGGATCGGGAACGGCGATGGCGCAGACGCCAGGCGGAGGGCGGGATCTGCCTGCGACGACCAGTCGCGTCGAGACCTGGCCGACGGCGTCGGCGACCAGATCGACCATGCGATCGCCGTCGATCTCGACCTCGACCTTGTCGCGGCCCATCCGACGGCTGGCCCCACCGGCCAGGATCACGCCGATCGTGTTGTGGCGTGCGGTTCGTACCATGTCCCCCATGATCCCACGCCGCGTCCTCGGAATCGTCATTCTGGCCTGGGCGCTGCTGTCGTGGGGAGGACGGGTTGGGCTCCTCACCGGGCCCGAGTCGGGTGATCTGGTGGTGTGGTTTCGGATCGCAGGGAGCCTCGCCACCGCCGCGATCGTCGGATTGGCCCTGCTGGCGTCGGCATCGTGGCTCGGCCCTGCGGCCTGGCTCTACGCAGTGGTGGCCGGGGTGGTCTGGTCGACGTCGTTGGTCTCGGTATGGACCGATCCGACCACCGGCATGGCGTTCCGTCTCGTTCACTCAGCTCTCGCAGCGGTATCTGTGTCGCTGGCGGTCCTGGCCGTTCGTGAATCGCGTCAGCCGGCGGGGACGAGTGCGGATTCTGCCGACGGGATCGCCGCGGTCAACTGACCGGCGATGTCGTCAACCGAATGGAAGTAGATCTCGAGATCCGAGATACCGCGGATGGGACGAGGGATACGGGTCCCGGCGGGCGATGCGGTGATCACGGGAACCCGGATGGCATGGGCATATCCGGCTGCGACCACGCCATATCCGTGCGTGAGATCGACGAGAACCGCGGAGGCCCGTTCGATCGCTTCGTACGTCTGGCGCATCATCTCGGCGGGGGAGAAGGCGACTGCGCCCCACGCTTCGATGTCGCGTGCCGGACAGATCACCTCGTATCCGCCCTGTTCCAACTTCGAGATCAGCAACTCGGCGTGGGCCCGCTCGGGCGCCTCCGTCGATGGTCCCAGGAGGACGATGCGGGTCTTCTGCGGCGTCGGGGGACGGGCTCCCTTCGTCACTCGGTAACCGAGCCACAGCAGGACGGCCGCGGCGAAGAGCGAAATGACGAAGCTGGCGTCTTCGCCGAGTGCCAGACCGCTCCCACCCCACGCGGCGACCAGGGTCCCGGCGAGGATCAGGCCGTTGCCGACGACGATGCGTGGCATCTTCCTCCTCAACCGAAAGACGCTCACGAGAGCGAGTGCCACCAGGATGAGCGTTCCTGTGCCTCCACCGATCGCCGCGAGCAGTCGGGGACCGAACCCGTCCGAAATGGGGGCGAACACTTCGGGGTGCACGCCGGAAGCAGGGAGGGCCTGCTCGAAGTCGACGGTCGTCACCAGGGTGGTCGAGATGGCAGCGAACCCGCCCACCAGAATTGTCATCGTGTGGCCTGCTCTCGGCCCGACCACGAGGAACATCGACCCGAGCGCCAGGATCGGGACGTTCAGCACCGCTCCGAAGAGAAAGAAAACGCGATAGCTGATGGGACTCCAGCCGGTGGCAAGAGCGATGGCCAGGGCCCAGGTGGCGATGGCGAACATTCCGATGCCGACGGCGTAGGCGGCGACGTGTGGGCGCGGCTTGCGGCGATAGTCGCGGGCGAGGTCGAGCCAGAACGCGCTGGCTGCAAGTGCAGCGACGATCGCCAGGGTGGCATCCATGATCAGCCGGGGAAGGTGGTGACGTCGCCCACCTTCACCCAGACCCGGTCGGACGGTTTGACGATCGGGCTCGTTCCGCTCCGTGAGCGGAGCATCGTTCCCCCGGGAAGGCTGACGGTGACGAGTTGGTCATGTCCGAAGAACTCCCGATCGACCACGACCGCATCTCCGTCGTCGTCGGGTACGACGGTGGTGTCCTCAGGTCGAACCATCACGATCACCTCGCCGGTGAGATCGGTCGCAAAGGTCCCGAACGGCGTGTCGACTCTCCCGTTGGCCGCATGGCCGGGGATGAAGTCGGCGTCTCCGAGGAAGCCGCCGACCCAGGCATCGATGGGCGAGCGATACAGCTCCTGCGGGGTCGACGCTTGGACGACGCGACCACGCTGCATGACCGCGACCATGTCGCTCATGGCGAGAGCCTCTTCCTGGTCGTGGGTGACGAACACCGCTGTCGTCCCTGCCTCGGCGATGATCGTTCGGAGGTCGCGTCGCACCCGGTCGCGAAGCGATGCGTCGAGATTCGAGAACGGCTCGTCCAGCAGGATGACATCGGGGTTCGGTGCCAGCGCCCTGGCGAGCGCCACCCGCTGCTGCTGACCGCCGGACAACTCGGTCGGCAGTCGCTCTTCGAGGCCGGCCAAGCCCACCATCTCGATGGAGTCCCTGACGAGGGCCCGGTCGTCCGGCCGACCGATCACCCCGTATCCGACATTCTTGGCCACCGTCATGTGTGGAAACAACGCGTAGTCCTGGAAGACCATGCCGACCCGCCGCTTGTCGGGCGCGACCATCGTCGAGGGACCGACGACCTGGCGCCCGTGGATCTCGACGGTTCCGCTCTCCGGCGTTTCGAATCCGGCCATGATCCGGAGTGCCGTCGTCTTCCCGCAGCCGGAAGGGCCGACCAGCGTCAGGATCCCCCCTGACCAGACATCGAGGCTGAAGCGGTCGAGCGCGACGGCATCGCCGAAATGCTTCGTCAGGCTTCTGGCCCGAATCGCGAGATGTTCAGTCGTAGAGGTCACGCAGCGTCACAAAGGTCAGAGGGATGGCCGACACGGCCAGCAGCACGAGTGCTGCCGCTCCCGCCCGAGTGTAGAACCCCTCGCCGGTCGTCGCCCATACGCGGATGGCGAGCGTTTCGAACCCGTTGGGGCGGAGCAGCAGCGTCGCCGGCAGTTCCTTCATCGCGGTGAGGAATACGAGGGCTCCTCCGGCGATCAGGCCCCGCCCCATCAGCGGCACGGTGATTCGGAACACCGTCGACAGCGCCGAGTGCCCCAGCGATCGACTGGCGTCCTCGAGGTCCGGCGAGATCCGCCTGAGAGAGTCGGAGGCGGTGCCGACCGTGATCGGCAGGAACATGGCCACATAGGCGAGCACGACGAGCATCGAGGTCTGATACAGCGGTCGTGCCACCTCGAGAGCGAAGGTGACGAGGGCGATGCCGACCGTGATGTGGGGAAGCGCATACGAGCCCCAGGTCACCGTTTCGACGGCAGGAGCGGCTTTCGTGCGGTCCCGGACCACGACGACGGCGATCGGGATGGCGGCGATTGCCGTCACGATCGCGGCGGCTCCCGAGACGCCGAGCGATCGGACGGCGTCGATCCACACATCGCCGACCGGTTGACCGCTGGTCATTCCCCGCACGACCCATGTGGTCAGCACCGAGATCGGGAGCACCAGCGAGAGCCCGACCAGGATCGAGAGCCCGACGTATGCGGTGACGCGTCCGACCGGTCCCAGATGCTGGATCGTCTGTTGTCGGCCGGGCCGCGTGCGGTGGTAGCTCGCCCGGCGGCGGGTCCGTCGTTCGGCCGCGACGACGCCGATCGCCACGACCATCAGGATGACTGCCAGCGTCAGCGCCGGGCGACGGTCGACACGACCCTGGAATTGCGTGTAGATGGCCCTGGTGAACGTGTCATACCGGAGCAGAGAGACCGCACCGAAGTCGGAAATGGCGTAGAGCGATACGAGCAGCGCAGATGCTGCGGTTGCCGGGCGGAGGAGTGGGACCGTGATGGTCCTGAACACGGCCCATCGCGACGATCCGAGGCCGCGGGCGGCCTCCTCGAGGTTGGTGTCGAGCTGTCGGAGTGCCGGAACCGCCGCCAGATGGACGAAGGGAACCGCAAACACGGTCAGGGCCATCCAGGCACCCCAGAATCCCAGCGGCGTCGGGAGGTCGCTCAGCCCCAGCGCTCGGGTGATCACACCGCGGGTGCCGGTTGCCCCGAGCAGCGTCAGCGCGACCACATACGACGGCATCACGAGCGGCAAGGTCACGAGCACCGAGAAGAACCGCCGCCATGGGAGGTCGGTCCGCACCGTCACCCACGAGGTCCCCAGTCCGATGGACACTGCTGTCGCCGTCACGGTCGCCGCCAGCAGCAGTGTGTTGAACAGCAACTCGACGAGCCGGGCGGCGGGAACGCTGCTGACGGCGTCCCCGACGATCACCGATGTCACCAGCGTGACGGTCGGGATCAACGCGGGAGCGAGCGCGACCGCTGCGAGCGCCCACCACCATCGCGGCAGCGAGCGAGCCGGGCGCGTGGGAGCGGGCTCGAAGACCGTTGTCGGCGCAGTCACCGAGCCGGCACCGGATCACAGCAAGCCTGCCTCGGTCACCAGGTCGGTTGCGCGGTCGAGGTGGTCGGCGAGTTCGGACAGGTCGATGTCCGGGGTATTGATCGAGTCGAGCGGCACGAGCCCCTCGACCGCGTCGACGCCCGGAACCAGGGGGTACTCGAAGGTCTCGGTTGCGAAGTACAACTGGCTGTCCTCGGAGAGCAGGAACTCGATGAATCGCCGTGCGGCTTCTGGCTGGTCGGTGGTGGCGATGATCCCCGCACCTGCCGGCATCACCAAACTGGATGCGTCGCCGGCCGTCGGAACGTGATTGGCCGCGCGCATGCCCGCGCCCTCGGCCCTCAGGCGATACAGGTAGTAGTGGTTCACGAGGCCGATCCCGACCTCGCCGGCATCGGCTGCCGAGACGATCGGTGAGTTTCCGGGGAAGTCGAGGGGATCGAGCGCAGCGAGCCGTTCGAGCCAATCGAGCGTGTACTCCTCGCCCTCGGACACGATCATCGCTGCGACGAAAGCGAGAAACGACCCGTTGGTCGGTGCGACTGCGATCCGACCGGACCACCTCGGGTCGATCATGTCTTCGAGGCTGTTCGGTAGATCGGCATCGGCGACGGTCTCGGTGTCGTAGATGACGACTCTGACCCGGCCCGATGTGCCAATCCAGGTGCCGTCGTCCGACGAGAACCGATCAGGAACCTGCGCCAGCAGTTCGGCGTCGAGTTCGGTAAGCAACGGCGATGCCACTCCGAGCGATGCAGGGTCCTGAGCGAAGAACACGTCGGCGTCGCTGGATTCGGCTTCCTGAAGGAGTGTGGTGGCGAGCTGGGTGGAGTCGTCGTAGCGAACGCTGAGCTCGATGCCGGTCTCGGCCGTGAAGCGGTCGATGAGTGGAGCGACCAGGTCCTCGCTGCGACCCGAGTAGATGACGAGGGTCCCGTCGGTGTTCGTCAGCGGACCGGAGTCACCGGCGGCCTCGCTCGATGCGTCGTCGTCCGCGGTGGTCGATGTGCCCCCGCCGCATGCCGTGAGCAGCATGGCGAGGGTCAGCAGGGATGCGATGGTGCGTGTCATTGGAGCTCTCCGGCGTCGTCGACCGTGGGGTACACACTTCTAAACACTATGGCGGTGGTGCAAAAGGTATGGGCGGCGTCCCGGGAGTGCAAATGCGACAGCCCCTCCGACCACGCCGAGTCGAATCCGGTCAGGAAACGAGCAGCGGGATGTCGAGCTCGGCCGGTGTCAAGCCTCCGTGATAGCCAACCAGCCGCTTGTCGAACCCTCGAGGGAGGATCAGCCGGTCGGCGGGCGGGTCGAGCAGGGCGTCCGGCATGCGGTCGGCCAGATCGGGGTGCGCCGTCCCCGGCCCGAGTCGCCCGATCAGCTCCTCGCGCTCGACGAGGGCCGCTCCGGTCTCCTCGGCCAGCCGCTCGATGACACGACGTTCGCCTCGCACCATCACCCCTCTCGAGTCGCCGTAGAAGACGAGATCTCGAAAGCTCGGGTCGCGCACCAGGATCTTCTGGTCGTGCCCGAAGTCGACGTGGCCGTGGTCGGATGTGCCAAGCATCGTCACCCCCTCGGGGAGTCGTGAAGACAGGATCGACCAGGCGGTGTCCGCGCCGGAAATGGCCTCGTCGTACGCGGTCGAGCCCTGACCCGCCACGTGCGCGGCGAAATCGATCTCTGCGAAGTACACGAAGATCAGCCTGCCGGGGACGCGGGCAAGGTCGATGGTTGCGTCGAGTCGCTCGGCGTCGGTGAACGCCGGCTCGAATCTGCAGCCCCGGTAGAGCATCCTGCTCAGTGGAGATCCGGTGAAGTGTCCGGGTTGGACGGTCACCGTCTCGACCCCGGCGTTGCCGAGTCGCTCCCACAGGTTGGGAGACGGGAGGTATCCGGACGTGTCGAAGTCGATCGGGGCGCCGGTCGGTGCCACCCACTTCAGCACGTTGACCACCCGTTCCAGCTCGGGCACCCACATCTGATGGCCGATGATCCCGTGGGAGATGGGATGTGTCCCGGTGGCGATGGTCGACATGCTGACCGTGGTGGTCGTGGGAAAGGGCGCCGAGATCGATCCGCGCGAATCCGCGGACAGTGACTGTGCGGATCGATGGCCGAGCTGTCTCGAACCGAGGCCATCGAACAGTGCGAGCACGTATGTCTCCGCCTCGGGGATGGTCGATGCGAGCGTCGGTTCGAGCCGTTCGACCTCCGAGCGTCCCGATAGCCGGTGTTCGAGTTCCGCGATGAGATTGGCGAGACCCGTGCTCACGGAGTCGATTCGCCAGAGGTTCCGGGATCCCAGCGGAGGAGCGCCACGTTGTCGTCGTCGACCGTTGCGATTCGGGGCGTGTCCCCGACCGGCAGCAACATCGAGAATCCGGTGTCGGTCTCGTCACCCATGGGGAACTCGGTCCATGTCATCCCATCGACAGACGACCACGCTGCATCCGGTGTCTGGATCCAGATCGTTTCGCCTTCGACCCACAGGCCCGAGACCGGCCACGTCGGCGGCTCGACAGTGCGGGGATCGCCGCCGATCCGGAGTCGGTTGCCGTCGCCGTCTTCGATCACGAAGAACGGGACGATCCCTCCGGGCCCGGCGATTCCGGATGCCCGGTCGGACTGCAACGTCCAATCGGTGCCGTTGCTCGAGAACAGATAGCCGACTCCCGACCCGGTCCCGTCGGTGGACCGGCCGCGCCCGAGGAAGCCTCCAGGGATGGAGACGAGGAACGAGTCGGGGACGTCGACTCCTCGCTGGAATCGCCATCGCTCGAGCGTGCGCGTGGCGGTGGCGACGACGTAAGAGAAGCTGCCAGCCGCTGACTTCGACTCCGATGACCACCAACCGCCCACCGTTCGCCGACGCTGCTCGCACCGTTCCGTCCCACGGGAGGACCTCCGTCGTCCACGTGACGTTGTCGTGGGACCACCACAGCGTCGGGCCGAGGTCGGATCGGCCGAACGCCAGCGAGCCGCCGGGAGTGGGGATGGCTCCGAACAGGACCTCGAGCCCCGGAAGGTCGATCCGCGACACCACGTCGTCGTCGGTGATCACGATCGGCCCGTCCGGCGACTCGAACAGATATGCGCCCGAGACCCTGTACGGGTCCCATGGGCCGCTCGGGATGGTTGCGACCTGCCGAAATCCAGCCTCTACGTCGATCTGTGACGCCGCCAGATCCGCTCCGTCCGCCCCGACGCCCACTCCGTCCGATTCCCCCGGTCGGGCCGTCACCAGGGCGAAGGTGACGGCGACGGCAGCGAAGGTCGTGAGAATCGCGAGCAACGACGGCCGGGATGGGCCGGCACCAGCATCGTCCGTCCGCGTCGGCGTTGTGGACGTGGATACGCTGGTCTTCCATGGCGCGACACTACCGCTCAACCGTCGAAAACGGCCCTGCGAATGAACTTTCGACACCCCGTCGGCGCTTCCTATACT
Source organism: uncultured bacterium (assembly GCA_963745865.1). Classification (GTDB taxonomy): domain Bacteria; phylum Actinomycetota; class Acidimicrobiia; order Spongiisociales; family ZC4RG35; genus JAHEDH01. The sequence continues at coordinate 74,052 of CAVUYZ010000005.1, forward strand.
CGCCACAACCGAGATCCGGAGAGGGATGACCGAGTACTTCCAGGACTACATCACGGTGGGCGCATTCGCTGCGGTCGGCGTGATCCTCGTCCTCGCCATCCTCGGGGTGGCCTCGTTGATCCGGCCGACCAATCCGACGCCGGCCAAGAAGCTCACCTACGAGTGCGGTGTGGATCCGGTTGGATCTGGCTGGTCGCAGACCTACATCCGCTATTACGTCTTCGGTCTGCTCTTCGTGATCTTCGACGTCGAGGCCGTCTTCATCTTCCCGTGGGCGATTCACGCCGAGGCGCTCGGCATCGGCGGTGTGATCGCCATCGTGCTCTTCATGCTGACGCTCGTCGAGGGTCTGATCTATGCGATCAAGAAGGGAGTGCTCACGTGGGAGTAGTTCAGAAGTTCGGCGTGCCCAAGCCGGTATCCGCCCTGTTGAACTGGTCCCGGAAGTACTCGCTGTGGATGTTCCAGTTCGGGCTGGCATGTTGTGCCATCGAGATGATGGCCGCCTCTGGCCCCCGATACGACTTCATGCGGTTCGGGATCATCCCGCTTCCCGCCTCTCCCCGCCAGGCGGATCTCATGGTCGTCGCCGGCACCGTCACCGACAAGATGGCTCCTTCCGTGAAGCGCTTGTACGACCAGATGCCCGACCCGAAATACGTGATCTCCATGGGTTCGTGCGCCAACTGCGGCGGTCCGTACTGGGATTCCTACTCGGTCACCAAGGGCGTCGATCAACTGATCCCCGTCGACGTGTACGTGCCAGGGTGCCCACCGCGGCCCGAGGCGCTGATGGACGGCATCGTGATGCTCCAGAAGAAGATCCAGGCCGAGGACATCAAGGAGAAGTGGAACAAGCGTGACCACCAGCCCGCCTGAGACCACACCTGAAGACCAGCCGACCGAGCTCGAGACGTTCGGAGCCGCGGTCGCCGAGGCCATCGGCGGCACCGTCGCCGATGCGTTCGGGGTCGCAAAGATCAAGGTCGATCCCTCGACGTGGGCCGATGCCGCCCGCACCGCCCGCGACGATTTCGGCCTCGTCTACTTCAGTTTCCTGTCGGCCATCGACTGGTCGAACGATCCCGCCGTCGGTGACCCGTTGAGTGACGAGGTCGAGGAGCGGTACGAGGTGCTGTGCACCCTCACCGAGCTGATCGGCGGCAAGCGCGTCACGCTGTCGGCCGATCTGGCGAAAGAGGATCCGAGGATCGCCAGCCTGGTGGGCGTCTTCCCCGGAGCGAACTGGCACGAGCGCGAAGCCCACGAGATGTTCTCGATCGACTTCGAAGGCCATCCGTATCTCGAGAACCTGTATCTTCCAGACGGCTTCGCCGGCCACCCACTGCAGAAGTCTTATCCGCTGCTGAGCCGCGAGGTGAAGCCATGGCCCGGGACGGTCGACGTCGAGGCGATGCCCGAGCCCGACGCGGCCGACGAGCCATCGACCGAGAATCCGGGGGCCTGATGACGACCATCGACCGGAATTCGATCACCACCGACCCCGACATCATCCGTCATCTGTCCGAGGTCTCCGTCTCGGTCGAGATCGAGACCGCGGACATGACCCTCAACATCGGGCCGCAGCATCCATCGACCCACGGAGTGCTTCGTCTCGTGGCCAAGGTCGACGGTGAGCGGGCCTACGACGTCGTGCCCGTCATCGGATACATGCACCGCGGATACGAGAAGCTCGCCGAGGTGCGGACCTATCCGCAGGTCACGGCGCTCGTCAACCGCATCGACTGGGTGTCGGGGTTCGCCAACGAAGTGCCGTTCATGGCCGCCGCCGAGCGTCTCATGGAGATCGAGGTCCCAGAGCGCGCCCAGTACATCAGGCTGATTCTCTCCGAGATGGCGCGGATCTCGTCCCACATGGTGTTCATGGCTTCGTATCCCCTCGAGTTGGGAGCGGCGACCCCACTGTTCTTCGCACTCCGCGAGCGGGAGCGGGTGCTCGACCTGATCGAGAGCGTGACCGGAGGGCGCTTCCATCCGAACTTCAATCGCATCGGCGGAGTCAAACCTGCGGCCGGGTCGGGCTCGACCCAGCGCAAGGTCATCCAGGACCTACCGAAGGGTTTCCTGGCCGAGACGCTGGTGGCGATGGACGAGGTTCTCCACGCCGCCGAGCAGCTCGAAGACCTGATCGCCACGAACGAGATCATCGTCGCCAGGACCAGGGGCATCGGGGTGCTCCCGCCCGAGGTGGCGGCCGCCTACGGCGTCTCCGGCCCCAACCTCCGTGCCTCCGGGGTCCGGTACGACATCCGCAAGACCGACAACTACCTGCCGTATCACAAGTTCGACTTCACGGTCCCGGTCGGCAAGAACGGCGACTGCTGGGATCGGTGGCACATCCGTCTGCTCGAGATCCGTGAGTCTGCCAAGATCATCAAACAGGCGATCGACGGTATCCCGTCAGGACCGCTGCAGGCCAAGGTCCCCAAGGTCATCAAGGTTCCGGCAGGTGAGGCATACGTCGCCGCCGAGAACCCGAAGGGGGAAATGGGCTACTACCTGGTGTCAGATGGGGGCCAGGGGCCGTATCGCTTGAAGATACGATCGGCCTCGTTCTCGAACATATCCTTCCTCCCATGGATTCTCGAGGGGGCGCTGGTGCCCGACATCATCGCCATCATGGGCTCGCTCGACTTCGTGCTCGGGGACGTGGATCGATGAGAACCGATCGATGACCGAGCCCGCCGCTGATGGATGCGCTGCTCGACAACTTCTGGATCGTGCTGCTCGGAAAGGTGGCGATCATCGCCGCGCTCATTCCGGCTGCGGGTCTGGCCGTCGGGTTCGCCGAGCTGAAGCTCTCGGCGAAAATGCAGAACCGGGTCGGTCCCTACTTCGCCGGCGGCAAGTGGGGTTGGGCCCAGCTGCTGGCGGACGGCATCAAGTTCTTCCAGAAGGAGGATCTGGTTCCCGAGGACGCAGACGCTCCGGTGTTCAAGGCCGCTCCTGCCCTCGTCCTGCTCGGCACGGTGGCGCTCTTCGTCGTGGTTCCGTTCGGCCCAGGGCTCATCGTGCGCGATCTCGACATCGGCATCTTCTATGCCCTGGCCATCTCCTCGGTCTCGACGATCGGCGTGCTCATGGCGGGTTGGTCGTCGGCCAACAAGTACTCGCTGATCGGCGGTCTGCGTGCGGCCGGGCAGCTGATCGCCTACGAGCTTCCGCTGGTGCTCGCCACCGTGGGCGTCGTCGTGATGGCGGGGACCATGAGCCTCGACGGGATCGTCCAGGCGCAAGCCGGATGGTTCTCCGAGTCCGGATGGCAGGGCGGTCTCCCCTTCGTCATTCCTCAGCTCCTCGGGTTCGTGATCTTCTTCATCGCGTCCCTGGCCGAGTTGACCAGGACCCCCTTCGACATGCCGATCGCCGAGTCCGAGCTGGTGATGGGCTATCTGACCGAGTACTCGGGGTTCCGATTCCTGTTCTTCTTCCTCGCCGAATTCTCGAACATGTTCACCCTCTCCGCCATCGCCGCCACCCTGTTCCTCGGCGGCTATTGGGTGCCGTTCGTGCCCGCCGACACGCTGCAGATCATCGGGCCGCTGGTGCTGATCGCCAAGGTGTCGGTCCTGGTGTTCGTGATCATCTGGTTCCGCTGGACGTTCCCCCGGTTCCGTGAGGACCAGCTCCAGTCGCTGGCCTGGAAGTGGCTGATTCCGCTGTCACTGATCAACATCGTGGCGACAGCGATCGTGAAGGTGGTGTTCTGATGGCGACTCCGTTTCCCGGGAGCGGGATGCTGACCGGTCTCAAGCTCACCTTCGTGACGATGATCCAGACTCTGTTCAACCCCAAGAAGCATCTCAAGACCGTCAACTACCCGAAGGTCAAGGAGGAGCCGGTCCCGCGGGCACGTGGCGTGATCGCCCTCGATCAGGAGGCATGCACGGTCTGCATGCTCTGCGCTCGGCAATGTCCCGACTGGTGTATCTACATCGAAGGGCACAAAGAGGAGAAGCAGCCGGACAAGCCCGGTGGCCGGGTCAAGGTCCGCTCTGAGCTGGATCGATTCGACATCGACTACGCACTCTGCATGTACTGCGGGATCTGCGTCGAGGTCTGCCCGTTCGATGCCCTCTTCTGGAGCCCCGACTACGAGTACGCCGAAGGCGAGATGGGCAAGATGCTCCACAACATGGACCGACTCCAGGACTGGTTGACCACCGTTCCCGACGCACCGGCGCTGGAATCATGACGTTCGCGGATTGGATCTCGGACCCGGTGAACTGGGCGTATCTGGCGATCGGCGCAGCCGTCGTCGCCTCGGCGTTCCGGGTCGTGACGGCCCAGAACGTGGTGCACGCCGCCCTCTTCCTGGTCGCCACGCTCGCCGGCACGGCTGCCCTGTTTCTGATGCTGTCCGCCGAGTTCGTGGCCTGGACCCTGGTCTTGGTGTACATCGGCGCCGTCGTCGTGCTGTTCCTCTTCGGAATCATGATCACCCGGGCACCCCTCAACGTCGAGCCAGGACTGGACAACCCGGGCGCCCGACCCCTCGCCGCCGTGCTGTCGATCGGTCTGTTCGTGCTCCTCGCTTACACATCGCTGCAGGCGTTCGGCTCCAGCGAGATCCCGACGGGTGGGCGAGCCAACCAGCACCGTCGACCTCGCCGAGTCGCTCATCGGCCGGTTCCTCATCCCCTTCGAGGTCGTCGGCTTCGTCCTGCTGGCTGCCCTCATCGGAGGCATCACCCTCGCCCGCCGCGACCTCACCCCACTCGAAGAGGAAGAACGGGGGAGCGTCTGATGCTCGTCAACCAGTTTCTCGTCGTCGCTGCCCTGCTGTTCTCGATGGGCGTCTACGGCATCCTGGTCAGGCGGAACACCGTCACGATCCTCCTGTCGATCGAGTTGATGCTCAACGCCGTGAACATCAACCTCATCGCCTTCGAGGCCTATCTCCGCACCCCGGACGTGATCGGCCAGGTGTTCGCGATCTTCGTGATCACCGTCGCCGCCGCCGAGGTCGGTGTCGGTCTCGCCATCGTCCTGATGATCTTCCGTAACCGCCAGTCCGCCAACGTCGACGAGTACAACCTGATGAAGTTCTGATGACGAGCGACCTCCTCCACCTCGCCGCCGAAGAGGGCGGGCACGCCGCAGTCGAGCTCTCGCAGGGAGGGTTCTTCGCCGACACGGCCGGGATCATGCTCGTGCTGCCGTTCGTTGCCTTCGTGGCGATCATCGCCGTCGGGAAGCGTCTCAAGTACTCGGGCGCCGAGTTCGCGATCGGTGCGCTGGCCATCAATCTGTTCTGGGCATCGGTGCTGTTCTTCCAGAACATGACCGGTGGGATCTTCCGTGAGGTCCACTTCGAGATCGCCAACATCGGGATGTCGAACGGACACCGGATCATCTTCGAGCTCGGCTGGATGGTCGACGGCCTCAGCATCATGATGTACTGGGTGGTCGCCTTCGTCGGGCTGCTCGTGTTCACCTACGCGGTTGGCTACATGAAGGGCGACGTGCGGGTGCCGTGGTTCTTCGCAGCGTTCTCGCTCTTCGCCGGCTCGATGCTGCTGTTGGTCGGCGCCCCCAACCTCATCCAGTTGATCATCGGCTGGGAGGGCGTCGGGCTGGCGTCGTATCTGCTGATCGGCTTCTACTGGGAAGATCTCGAGAACGTGAAGGCCGGCAACAAGGCGTTCCTGACCAACAAGGTCGCCGACGTCGGTCTGATCCTGGGTGCGATCCTCATCGGGCTCTCGATCGGCGACTTCTCGTTCCCTGCCATCAACGAGGCCGCTGTCGCCGGGAGCGAGGCGCTCGGCGCGGTGGCGTTCACTGGTGGTCTCCTGCTGTTCTTCGGAGCGATGGGCAAGTCCGCCCAGTTCCCGATGCACATCTGGCTCCCCGATGCCATGGCGGGTCCCACCCCCGTGTCGGCCCTCATGCATGCCGCGACGATGGTGACGGCGGGGATCTATCTCATGGCGCGAACCTTCCCGCTCTACCAGGCCTTCGCCGAGGAGAACGGGATCCGGGAGTGGATGATTCCCATCGGCGTGATCACGCTGTTCGTCATGGGCCTCCTTGCGCTCGTGGCAGACGACATCAAGAAGGTCCTGGCGTATTCCACCGTGTCCCAATTGGGCTACATGATGACCGCCATCGCAGCAGGCGGGTACACCGCCGGTCTGTTCCACCTCTTCACCCATGCCTTCTTCAAGGCGCTGCTGTTCCTCGGCGCCGGCTCGGTCATCCACGCCGTCCATTCGAACAACATGTCGGACATGGGTGGGCTCCGTAAGGCGATGCCGAAGACGTACTGGACGTTCGTCATCGGCTCCGTCTCGCTGGCAGGCATCATCCCCTTCGCCGGGTTCTTCTCGAAGGACGAGATCCTCGCCACGCTCGACTACGAGGGATACACGGCCTTCATGTGGGTGGCGATCGCCGGTGCGTTCGTCACCGCGTTCTACATGACCCGGGCCATCGCGCTCACCTTCCACGGCTCCTACAAGGGCGACGGCCATCCCCACGAATCTCCGAGTGTCATGACGACACCGCTGATCCTGTTGGCGGTGCCGTCGGTCATCGCCGGATTCTTCAACATCCCCGGCGTCTCGCTGGGGAGCCTCGGCAACTTCACCGAGTGGCTCGGTTCGAGGGTCGTCTCGATGGGGGATCATCACCCCGAGGCGATCGACTGGACGCTCGCGGCATTCGGCCTGACGGCGGGGATCCTCGGGATCGGGATCGGGTGGCTCCTCTTCGGCCGCGATGCCGAGACGCAGATGGCCCGCGACCGGTTCGAGATCCCGGTCCTGTATCCGCTGCTCCGTCATCGCTTGTACGTCGACGACGCCGCACTCGGCCTGGTCGTTTTCACCGGCGGCCCCCTCGCCCGGGCAGTCGATTGGTTCAACACGTATGTGCTCGACAACATCGTCAATGGCGTTGCCGGGGGCGTGCGCCTGGTCGGCCGGTTCGTCTATGGCGGACTCGATCAACGCGGGATCGATGGCGTGTTCAACGGGATTTCGGCCGCGGCGGACTCCGCCGGGTCGTCGCTGCGCAAACTCCAATCGGGGCGCGTGCAGCAGTACGCAACGGGTGTCGTCACCGGCGCCATAGTGCTCGTGCTGGTCGTGGTGATCTTCAGATGAACGTGAGAGACGGAGAAAACGATGGAATTGTTTGATAGCGGCTGGGGTCTCAGTCTGATCGTGTTCCTCCCGCTATTGGGAGCGTTCGCGCTCATGGCGATGCCAAAGGAGAACGAGCAAGCCATCAAGATCGTGGCGCTCGGCACGGCGCTGGTGACGTTCGTCCTGTCTCTCGTGGCGGTCGGGGTCTTCGACTTCGGACGAGCAGAGACGTTCCAGTTCGAGGCGGATCTCAACTGGATCAATGCCATCGATGCGAGGTATCACATCGGTCTCGACGGGATCAGTTTGCCGCTCCTGGTCCTCTCCACCTTCGTGCTGGTTCTGGCGATCATCTACTCGTGGGATCACTGGGAGGAGCCCAGGAACCCGAGAGCCTTCCTCATCCTGATGCTCGTTCTGGGAACCGGTATGAACGGGACGTTCGTCGCCCTCGACCTGGTTCTGTTCTTCATCTTCTTCGAGGTCGTGTTGCTGCCGATGTACTTCATGATCGGTGTGTGGGGCGACAAGTCGATGCGCAAGATCCCCGGATTCAGCCGTGAGGTCGAGACCCGCCTCTATGCATCGATCAAGTTCTTCCTGTTCACGCTGTTCGGTTCGGCATTCATGTTGCTTGGATTCCTCGCCCTCTACTTCAACTCGGGCGGCCTCAACGACGGCGTCCGCACCTTCGACATCCCCACCCTCATTTCGCTCGGTCTCGACTCGGTGCCCGTCGGTGCCGGTGGGTTGTCGAGCACGGCCGCGTGGCTGATCTTTGGTGCCATGTTCCTCGGGTTCGCGGTGAAGGTCCCGATGTGGCCGTTCCACACCTGGCTCCCCGATGCGCACACGGCGGCCCCAACCGTCGGTTCGGTGCTCCTGGCGGCCATTCTCCTGAAGCTCGGCACGTACGCCTTCATCCGGATCTCGATCCCGATTCTCCCGGAGACGGCGAAGATCTGGGCGCCGGCGATCGCCATCCTGGCTGTGATCGGGATCATCTACGGCTCGCTGGCGTGTCTCGCCCAGACCGACATGAAGCGCCTGATCGCGTTCTCCTCCATCGGACACATGGGTTTCGTCATGCTCGGCATCGCGACCCTCACCGACATCGGCATCAACGCAGCCATCATCGGGATGGTGGCCCATGGGCTGATCACCGGCCTGCTGTTCTTCGTCGCCGGGTCGATGTCGCACCGATACCACACCCGGGAGATGGCCCGTCTCGGCGGGAACCAGAAGCTCATGCCGGTCATGGGTGGGATCCTCGCCTTCACGGCGATGGCATCACTCGGACTCCCGGGTCTCGCCGGTTTCTGGGGCGAGTTCATGGCTCTGCTCGGGGCATACAACCCGCTCGCGGCACTGGCCGACTCGAGTCTGGGGATCTTCAGGACGTCGATGGTCCTTGGTGCGATCGGCACGGTCCTCACGGCCGGCTACATGCTGTGGATGCTGCAGAAGGTCAATCTGGGTGAACCGAACGAGGAGTGGCTCGGTCACGAGTTCCACGACGTCGACCGGTACGAGATGATGGCGTGGGTGCCGCTGATCGTCCTGATTCTCGTCATCGGCTTCTACCCGCGTGTCGTGTTCGGAGCCACCACCGACGCCGTCACGTCGCTCGTCCAGACGGCCTTCCACACCGACATCACGGCCATGCGATGACCTGGGACATCGACTATCTGGCGCTCGCGCCCGAGCTGGTGGTCGTCGTCACCATGCTCGCGGTCGTGGGTCTGGATCTGGTGCTGCCGCGGGCATACAAGTACGTCACGGCTGTCGTTGGGGTCCTGGGGCTGACCCTCGCCGCCCTTCCGCTCGTCATCCTGGCGACCAGCGACGTCGGCGTCCGGTCGTTGTTCGACGGGTCGTATGTCGTCGACGACTTCGCACTCGTCCTCAAAGGCCTCTTCATCGTGGCCGGATACATCGTCGTGCTGATGTCGGTCAGCTACATCGAGTCGGACCGTTACTACCAGGGTGAGTACTACTTCCTGCTGCTGGCATCGATCCTCGGCACACTCGTGATGTCGTCGTCGCGGGACCTGATCGTCCTCTTCATCGGGCTCGAGCTCACCACCGCTCCGCTGTTCATGCTCGCCGGCTGGCGCAAGGGCGACATGAAATCCAACGAGGCCTCCGTGAAGTACTTCATCCTCGGCGTGCTGTCGACGGCGATCCTGCTGTGGGGCATGTCGATGCTCTTCGGTCTGACGGGTGCTGTGCAGTTCGACGAGATCGCCGTGGCCGTCACCCAACTGCCTGCCGAACAAGAGGCGCTGCTCGGGCTGTCGATCCTGTTCATCATCGTGGGGTTCGCATTCAAGGTCTCCGCGGTGCCGTTCCACTTCTGGGCTCCTGACACCTACGAGGGCGCTCCGACACCGGTCACGGCCTACCTGTCGGTCTCGTCGAAGATCGCCGGTTTCGTGGGTCTGTTCGTGATCGTCTACCTGGCGGTGCCGAGCGAATCGGATGTGTGGGGCCCGGCGCTGTGGGCGCTGGCGGCGCTGTCGATGACGGTCGGCAACCTGTCGGCGTTGCGGCAGACGAACATCGTCCGGCTGCTCGCGTACTCGTCGATCGCCCAGGCCGGGTTCATGCTGGTCCCGTTCGCGGCTGCCGCCGTGTCCGGAGACGGCATTGGAGACGGTCTCGAGGCGAGTGTGATCTATCTCGTGATCTACGCCCTGATGAACCTCGGAGCATTCTCGGTGGTGATCCTCGGCGCTCGCCGCACCGGATCCGGCGACGTCGACGGCTGGGCGGGGCTCGGCCGCATCGACCCCAGACTCGGGGCACTGGCGGGACTGTTCTTCTTTTCACTGGCCGGCATCCCACCCTTCGCCGGTTGGTTCGCCAAGTTCGTCATGTTCCGGGCAGCAATCAACGCCGGGACCACCGGCGCAACGGTGCTGGCGGCGATCGCCGCGGTCAACGCCGTGATCGCCTTCTACTACTACGCCAGGATCATCAAGGTCGTCTGGTTCGACGAGCCGGCCGAGGGTGTGGAGTATCCAACGCCCGTCCCGTCTGGCTCGATGTCCCTCGCCGTCGGCGTCGCCGCCGTCGCCACGGTGGTCATCGGGTTCTATCCCACGATCTCGACGTTCTTCGGGGAAGCAACGAGGGTGCTGGCCGCCGCCGCAGGCGGGTGAGTCACGCCGTTTGGGATCGACTCCCGAGCGGACTGTATTCGTGAGCGAGCATCGAATAGAGGATGTGGTCGACCCAGGTGCCGTTGATCCGCAGTTCCTCGCGCAGAATGCCCTCGCGGGTGAACCCGAGTTTCTCGGCGACGCGAATGCTGGCGTCGTTGCCGACCGCGATCCGCAGCGTCACCTTGTGCAGGTGCAACGTCGAGAACCCGAGGCTCAGCATCGCGTCGGTCGCTTCACTGGCGATGCCCTTGGAGGTGGCATCCGTTCGCACCCAGTATCCGATCTCGCCGACCTTGCCGAGGCGCGACACGTGCCAGATGGAGACATTGCCGAGATGGCGCCCCGGGTCGTCGGTCGACCGGATAGCGAAGTCGAAGGCACGGCCCTCCTTCCAGGACTGGACGGAGTCCCGGATGTAGGCGGACGCATCGTCGCGGGCGTAGCCGGTGTGAGCCCACGGGAGCCACTGCTGGAGGTCGGGGAGCGAGCCGTGGACTGCGTCGACGATCGAGTCGGCGTCCCTTCGCACGAAGCGACGGATCAGCAGTCGGTCTGTCACGATTTTGTCCGGTGGTGGCATGGCACGGGAGAGCCTATCTGGTCGTACCATGCTCAGGCATGTGGGATCGCCTCGTCTACGTCTCGGATCCGCCCCCGCCGGCTTCCGAGCCGCGAGCGGCGGTTCTGGCGCCGGTCTTCGAGGACGATCGGGGTGACCTGCGACTCCTCCTGACGAAGCGCCCGCTGACGATGCCGACCCACGCCGGTCATCTCGCCTTCCCTGGCGGCCGCCCGGATGCCGGCGACCGGGGCCCGGTCGACACTGCGCTCCGGGAGACGCACGAGGAAGTCGGCATCCATCCCGACCAGGTCGAGGTCCTCGGGTTTCTGCCCCAGGTGGACACCGTGTCCTTCTCGTTGATGGTGGTCCCGGTCGTCGGCAGGCTGCCCAGGTCGCCGGTGATCACCCCCGATCCGCGTGAGGTGGTGCGCATCTTCACCCCGACGATCGACGAGCTGTCCGACAACTCGGGATGGACGGCGGAAGTGTGGCAGGAGCGCCGTGTGTGGTTCTTCGAGATCGAGGGGGACGTGCTGTGGGGGGCGACTGCGTGGATGACGCGCCGACTACTCGGGATGGAGACATGAATCTGGTTGCTCGCCCTCGATCGCTCTTCACGTTCGAGTTCGACGTCTTCGACGAGTCCGAGACCATCGTGGCCTCCTTTCGACACCGGGCCTTTCGGTCGGTCGGATCGGTGTCGGTGGGCGGAACCGAGTACGAGGTCAGCCGGGCAGGAACCGGTCTGGTCGTCGAGGCCGGTGGCCAGAGGCCGGTGAGCGTGGACTCGGCCGGCGCGGGACAGATGCAGGTGCGGTGGAAGGGCGGAAGCCTGCGACTGGCTCGGGCCGGGATCGGGTTCCGGCTCCATGTCATCTCGGAGGGGGCGGTGATCGGGACGCTCGGGCTCCGGGATCTGTTCGGGCGGACCATGGTGTTCGACTCGGAACGAGAAGTGCCGCCGCTGGTCGCGGCGGCACTCTTCTACCTGGCGGTTGCCCGCAGGCGTCAACTGTTGATGGTCGGTACCTAGACGAGCTTGGCGGCCTGGACGATCCAGTCGCCGGTGAGCTCCTTCGACGGGACATGGTCGAATCCCATCGACGTCAACTGCTCGAAGCGACGGTCGAGTTCGTCGGCGCTGATCTCGGCCAATGCCGGGATCGTTCCGATCTTTGCGGCCTGGAGAAGGCCCTGATACTCGACGCCGATCCCCGTGATCCTGGTGAGGTCGGCTTGGCTTCGCCAGTCGGAGAGCTGATCGAGGGCGATCCCGGTCTGCTCGGCGAGAAGCTGCATCTCTCTCTTGGTCTCGGTCCGCTCGAGCAGACCGCTCACCGTCGTGATTCCGGCCTTGGCGAGCTTCTTGGCCGTTGCCGGGCCGATGCCGTTGATCTCCTCCACTGCCACGAATGGTTCGGTGACGGTGGTGGAGGCCGCTCTCGCCGTCTCGGCGATCTTCGCGGAGCTCTTCTTCATCTCGGCTCTGGTGTCCTTGGCCTCGGCTGCTGCCTTCTTGCGGAGCGCCGTGACCTTGTCGTATCCCTCGTCTCGTGCCTCGGTGATCCTGGTGATCAGGGCTTCGCCCTCGTCGACCCAGGTGTCGAATTCCTTGCGGACGTCTGCGCCAACTCGATCACCGGTCTTGGCGATCTCGGACCTGAGGTCCTTGGCTCGTTCTATGAGGCTGCGCGCGGCCGAAACCGGGATTCCGACGGCAACATGTGCGGTTTTCTGAAGGAGGTTGGTAGCCATGATGGCACCCACTTTCCGATCGATGTCTCACCGAGCATCTACCCGATCAGGGGGTCGTGGAAACCTCCGGAAGTCACTTTCCGAGGAGCCGTCCGATCGGGCCGGCAGGGGGATCGATGCCGAGCCGTTCGAGCACCAGCGATACGGGTGGGTTGGTGTAGACATCGGTTCCGATGACGACGGTCGGGACGGTCTCGTTTCCGTCGTTGACCGACCTCACGAACGCAGCCGCCTCGGGATCCTCCCAGATGTTTCGGCGCTGGTACGACACGTCTGCCCGGTCGAGGCGGCGCTGAAGCATCGCACAGAACCCACATCCGGGCCGCCAGAAGACGATCGGGGTGACGTCGCTCATGCCCCGGAGCGCAGCAGCCCGACGATGATTCCGTCGCTCAGCGCGTCCCATGAGGCTTCGATCACGTTCTCGTGGACGCCGATCGTGCCCCACGATCCCTTGTGGTCGGATGTCTCGATCAGCACACGAACCTGGGCGCCCGTCCCGTCCGCCGAATCGAGGACTCGCACCCGGTAGTCGCTCAAGCGCAGGTCTGCGATCTGTGGATAGGCGTTGCTCAGCGCCGTCCGAAGCGCCTGGTCGAGGGCATGGACCGGACCGACGCCCTCGCCGGTCGTCACGAAGCGGTCGTCGCCGACGTGCAGCTTCACCGTCGCCTCGGCGATCACCTCTTCGTCGGCCCTGCTCTCGATGTACGTCCGGAATGACTCGAGCCGGAAGTAGGGCTGTTCCCAGCCGGTCGCCTGACGCACGAGCAACTCGAAGCTGCCGTCTGCCGCTTCGAAGTGGTAGCCCTCGTGTTCGAGCTCTTTGACCTTGTCGAGGATCACCCGCGCCAACTCGTCGTCCATCTCGAGCCCGAGCTCGGCCGCTTTCGAGAGGATCGACGCCTTTCCGGCCTGTTCCGACACGACCATGCGGGTGTGGTTGCCGACGAACGAGGGATCGGTGTGCTCGTATGCGTCCGGTCGTCGGGCCAGGGCGGAGGTGTGGAGCCCGGCCTTGTGCGTGAACGCCGACCCGCCGACGTAGGGGCGGTGAGGGTCGAGGTTGATGTTCACGACTTCGGCGATGTGGTGGCTGATCGGCGACAGCATCTCGAGTTGGGCGCTGCTCAGCACGGGTCGGTCCATCTTCAGCACCAGGTCGGGCAGGATCGTGCACAGGTCGGCATTGCCGGTGCGCTCCCCGTAGCCGTTCACGCATCCCTGGATCTGACGGACCCCGGCACCGACCGAAGCGAGCGACGAGGCCACGGCACACCCGGCGTCGTTGTGGAAGTGGACCCCGACGCTCGAGTCGTCGATCTCTCGATGGACGGCGTCGATCGTGGCGAGGACCTGCGCGGGGAGGGTTCCGCCGTTGGTGTCGCACAGGACCAGTCGCTCGGCTCCAGCATCCCGGGCCGCCCTGAGGACGTTCAAGGAGAACTCCGGATTGGAGCGGTATCCATCGAAGAAGTGCTCGGCATCGAAGAACACCCGTCTGTCGTGGCGCCGCAGGAATTCGATCGACTCGGCGACCATCCGGATCCCTTCGTCGAGATCGGTGCGGAGCGCCTCTCGCACGTGGTAGTCCCACGACTTGCCGACGATGCAGATCACCTCGGTCTCGGCCGCCAGCAGGGCAGCGAGCTGGGGGTCGTCGTCGACGGTGTTGCGGGGACGTCGGGTCGAGCCGAATGCCGTGAGGGTCGCATTCCGGAAATCGATCTCGGTCCTGGCCCGAGCGAAGAACTCGTCGTCCTTGGGGAGTGCCCCCGGCCAGCCGCCCTCGATGTAGGCGACCCCGAGGTCGTCGAGCAGTGAGGCGATTCGCATCTTGTCGTTGACCGTCAGCGAAATGCCCTCTTGCTGGGACCCGTCGCGGAGCGTGGTGTCGTAGATCTCGAGTTCCGTCGTCATGTGTCATCTCCCTCGGAGCATGAAAAACCCCCTGCCGACGGCAGAGGGATGCGGGCGCACACCGGGAGTGGTGTCCGCCTAGTCGATAATGATGATGAAAGTCGCGTTGCTCATCGGCTTTCTACTATAGCCCCAGGCCGATCTACCTTTACCGGTCCATGCCAACCATCCGGACCCTCGTGATCGTCTTCGTGCTCGCGGCCGTTGCAGTCGGCGGGTATCTCAGCCTCTCCGGCGGCGAGCGTGAAGCTCCCTACATCCCGGTCAAGGACGATCCGCAGGCCGGAACGCCTGAGATCGAGCGCCCGGGGTTCATCAGAGCGAACGAAGGGTGCGAGCGGGGACTCGGCGGCTCGTTCATCGATGAGCCGAGGGGGTTCGAGGCGCGGCAGGTGCTATCGGGCCTCGAGGCGCCGACCGTGCTCGAGTTCCTCGACGACACGGTGGCGTTCATCGGGCAACGCGACGGCATCGTGAAGCGATGGGATCTCGCATCCGGTGACGTCGAGACGGTGATCGATTTGAGCGCCGAGACGGGGACCGAGCGAGATCAAGGGTTGCTCGGCCTTGCCGTGACACCCGATGCCAAGCATCTCCTGGTGCATTACACGACGTCAGACGACACCTCGAAGATCGTGGCGCAGCCGCTCGACGACGGGGTACCCACGCTCACCGGGCGGGTCGATGTGCTCACTGTCGAGCAGCCATCAGCCCAGCACAATGGCGGCAGCATCGCCTTCGATGCGGACGGGATGTTGTGGGCCAGCTTCGGTGACGGTGGCGGTCAGGGTGACAATTTCGGCAACGCCCAGGACCCGACGACGCCACTCGGCTCGATGCTGCGCCTCGAGGTCGACCTGGACGACCTCTCGGTCCGCGGCGCGCCCGGCAACCCCTACCTCGACTCCGAAGACGGCCATCCCTGGGCGTTTGCCGTGGGAATCCGGAACCCGTTCCGGTTCTCGATCGACTCACTCACCGGTGAGCTGTGGGTGGGCGATGTCGGTCAGGCCTGTGTCGAGGAGGTGTCGGTGATCGATCCGGCGACGGACGCCGGAGCCAACCTGGGCTGGCCGATCTTCGAAGGCAACCGCCCGTTCCTGGGTGACCTGGTCGGAGAGCACCATGCTCCGGTGTTCGACTACGGGCGGCCGGGCGGGTTCTGCGCCGTCGTGGGCGGAGAGGTGTATCGGGGCTCGGCGATCGAGGGGCTCGGCGGCTCCTACGTCTTCACCGATTACTGCGGCTCGGAGATCATGGTGCTCGAGGGGAGGGCGGGGCCTGCCGTGCGCACCGGAGTCGAGATCCAGTCCCCACTCGACATCACCGCCGACCCGTCAGGCGAGCTCTTCGTCGTCTCGATGGTTGGCGATGTCTTCGAGTTGGTTCCGACCGGGTAGGTCACTCGATCGTCGATCCGATGACCGTTGGAGGAGCGGCGGCCAGCACGAAGATCCCCGGGTATCCGGAGGTCTCGAACCCGAGGCTCGGGTTCGATCGGAGGGTCGAGTCGATGATCGACATGGTCCCGGTTCGGTTGTTGCTGACGAAGAAGATGGCTCCGCCACCCTCGTTGGCGGTGTTGTTCTCCATCACGGTGGACTGGACGGTCAGCGTCATCTGATTGCCGTCGAGATAGATGCCACCCCCGTTGCCGCCTCCTGGTGTGCCGCTCCGTTGGGGGTTGGCGCCGATCCCGACGGCAGCATTGTGGCTGAACACCGAGTTGAGCATCACCCAGGAGACCCCGATGCTGCTCGTCGCCCCGCCGTTCGAGCAGACGTTGGCGAGGTCTGCCCGACCTCCGAACGTCGAGTTCACGACATACACGGGTTGCCCCTCGTGTTGGGAGAGGACCCGTAGCGCCCCACCACCGACGTCGGGGCCGGCAGCCTCACACCGGTTCGAGAAGAAGCGGGAGTTCACGACTCTGACCCGTCCGCCGCGAACGAACACGGCTCCTCCGCCGCCACCATCGATCGTCTCGCCGGTGGAGTCTCCGTCGATGAACGTGAGGTTCTGGATCACGAGCCGCGGGCGGTCCTGGTTCTGGCAGTGCGAGGTGATCCACACCAGTGACTGGTCGCACGTGTTCATGTAGAGGATTCGCCGCTCGCCCATTCCGCTCAGCGTCACGAGGCCACCGCCATCGAGCACGACGTCCGGATCGGCATCGTTGAACACCCTGGCTGTCGCCGTCATCTGAATGGTGACCGGATCCGGTCCGCAATCGAACGTGATGATCCCGCCCGTCGCCACCGCATCCACCACGGCATCGGACGTGCACGAGGCTGCCGTCCCGGTTCCGACCACCGTCGTGGGGTCGGACGTGTCGACCGGTCCGGCTGCAGCGGGGACGGGTGCAGTGCCTGCGGGGTTGCCGGCGGGCGGGAGCGGCCGGGGCTCTACCGGGACCGGGTCCAGCCCGAGCGCCCGTGTCAGGAAGGTCGCCATCTGCGCCCGGGTCACGGGATCGTCGGGGCAGTAGCGGGTGGCGGCGCATCCGGCGGTGACTCCTGCCGCGTAGATCCGGTCGATCTCGGTCGTGAAGGTTTCGCCGGTGTCGGTGAACGGTGCCGGGGCAGCGTCGGGCAGCCCGAGCGCACGGTCGATGAACGCCGCCATCTGGCCCCGCAGGACGATCTCGTCGGGGCAGTAGCGGGTGGCGGCGCATCCGGCCGTGATTCCTGCCGCGTAGAGCCGGTCGATCTCGGTCGTGAAGGTTTCGCCGGTGTCGGTGAACGGTGCCGGGGCAGCGTCGGGTAGCCCGAGCGCACGGTCGATGAACGCCGCCATCTGGCCCCGGGTGACCGGGGCGGCCGGGCAGAACCTGTCCGGCTCGCAGCCATTGGTGATCCCGGCTCCTACCAATGCCTCGATGTTCGGCTCGTGAGGGTTGCCGTCATCGTCGATGAACGTCCCACCTGGGGCTAGCGCCGCGGCGGGAAGGGCGGCGACCATCACCAATACGACGAGTGTGATCTTCCCCCGTGACATCACTGCACACCGTACCGGTCGATGCTGGGAAGTCCAGGCGTAGACTCCCCTCACTCGTGGCCGACATTCCCGTCCATCAGATCGCACGCGACGGAGCCCGCCTCATGGCCCGGTTCGTTCGAGCACACCCGGCGGCATTCGCGGTGGGTGTCTTCGGCGCGGCCAACTTCGCGGCTGCGATCGTGGCGTCGGCAATCGTCGTGGGACGCATCACCGACGAGTTGATCGTCCCCGTGCTCGCCGATGGCGAACCGATCGATGGCCGAATCCGGGGTGCCGTGCTGGCTCTGATCGGGATCGCCGTCTGGAAGGCGGTTGGCATCGTCGTCCGTCGAACCGGGGCAACCTGGATGCAGGGTCGGATGCAGGCCGACCTGAGAACCCAGCTCGTCGACCACATGTTGCGGCTCGAGCTGTCCTGGTTCCGCCGGCAGTCGACCGGCGACCTGCTCGCCGTCAGTGACTCGGATGCCGGGCGCGGCACCAACGTGCTCGGTCCATTCCCGTTCGCCACCGGCGCCGTGATGCTCCTGATCGGATCGCTCGTGATCATCGCCTTCACCGACCTGTGGCTGGCGGTCGTCGCCTTCATCGGCCTGGTCGGGAAGGTGACCATCGACATCAAGGGCGCCCAGAGGATCTTCGACGAGTTCGCCGAGGTGCAGAACCGACAGGGCAGGGCAAGCTCGGTCGCCCACGAGTCGATCGACGGCGCATTGACCGTCAAGGCGCTCGGTCGGGAGCACGAGGAGGTCGTCCGCTTCACCGAGGCATCGGAGGGTCTGCGGGATCAGCTGATCACCGTCGCCAGAAAGTTCACCTTCTACGACTCGGTCCAGGACATGATCCCGGCGGTGACGTCCCTGGCGATCCTCATCGTGGGGGCGATGCGTGTTGCGGACGGCTTCGTGACCGCCGGTGATCTGGTCACGGTCACGTACCTGTTGTCGCTGATCGCCTTCCCGTTGAGGCTGATCGGCTTCGTGCTCTGGGAGATGTCGGGAAGCCTGGCCGCGATGAAGCGAGTCGATGCCGTGCTGGGGACGACCGACGAAGTCCGGTACGGACCGACCAGCGCCTCGCGAGAGTCGGCGGGTGCCGATGTCGACAGCCGGGGCGTGTCGTTCTCCTACGAGGGCGACGAGTTGGTGCTCGACGGCGTCGAGTTCGTGATCCGAGCCGGGAGCACCGTTGCGGTCGTCGGGCCGACCGGATCGGGCAAGTCGACCCTCGTCACGCTGATGGCGCGATTGTGGGATCCCCAGGACGGGGCGATTCGCCTCGACGGCCGCGATCTGCGCGACTTCGCACGATCGGCGCTGGCCGGCGAGGTCGCGTTCGTTGGGCAGGAGGTGTTCCTCTTCGACGACACGGTGTCGGGGAACATCGCCTTCGGCATCGACGCCCTTCAGCCCGAGATCGAGGAAGCCGCAAACCTGGCCGGCGCCCACCGATTCATCATCGAACTCCCCGAGGGGTACTCCACCCAGTTGGGTGAGCGCGGCGCCACCCTCTCCGGTGGCCAACGGCAGCGCATCGCCCTCGCCAGGGCCCTCGCCAGGAGGCCGCGTCTGCTGATCCTCGACGATGCGACGTCGGCGATCGACCCATCCGTCGAGACCGAGATCCTGTCGGGCCTCAAGCGGTCCGACCTCCCATCGACGGTGGTCGTCGTGGCATACCGGCACTCCTCGATCGCGCTGGCCGACGAGGTGATCTTCCTCGAAGGGGGTCGGGTCGTCGCCCAGGGAACGCACGACGAGCTTCTCGCCGAACCGGGATACGCCCGGCTGCTGCAGGCCTACGAACGTGACGCAGTCGCACGCGAGACGCGCGATGAGTGAGATGACGACCCGGCGGGCACTGCTGCGGCTCTTCACCGAGGTGCCGGTCATCAAGAAGGGGCTGTGGCTGACCCTGCTCCTGGCGTTTCTCGGGACCGGGCTCAACGTCGCCGTCCCCATCGTCGTCCAGCAGATCGTCGACAACGAGATCGTCGGGGCCGGCGGCGTCGATCTCGGCTCGACCACCCAGCAGGGCGCGGTGGCACTGGTGTTCATGGTCGCTGCCGCATTCGCTCGGCGCTATTCGACGTTGCGCCTGCAGGCGACCGCAGCCCGAGGGCTGTCCGATCTCCGGATCAAGGTCTTCGGGCATCTCCACCGGATGTCGGCGCTTCATGTCCAATCCGAACGGCGCGGCTCGCTCGTCGCCAGAGTCACCAGCGACGTCTATCGGATTCAGGATTTCATGGGGTGGGGCGGGATGGGGATGGTCATCGGCGTGTCGCAGCTGATCCTCACCGTGATCGCGATGTTCGTCTACCGGTGGCAGCTGGCGGCGCTGGTCGTCCTCGGAGTGACCGTGTACGGGCTCTCGTTGTTCTGGTTCCAGCGCATCCTCTCCCGAGCCCACGACCGGGTGCGCGAGCGCGTGGCAGACGCGATGAGCGCCCTCGGTGAATCGATCACCGCATTGCCGGTCGTGCGGGCGTATGGAGCGGAGACGGTGACCTCGCGGCGGGTGCGGATGGCCGTCGACCGTCAGTTCGACGCCGAGTTCAAGACGTTCATGCTCGGCTCGACCCTCTTCAGCTCAGCCGAAGTGTTCGCCGGGAGCCTCGGTGCCGGGGTCATCGCCGCCGGTGTGCTGTTGGGCACCACAGCCGGGGTGACGTCGGGAACCCTGCTCGCCTTTCTGTTCCTGGTCAATCTGCTCGTCCAGCCTGTCCAGACGCTCGTCGAAACGCTCGACTCGGCCCAAGCCGCGGCCGCCGGGATGCGGCGCGTCCTGGCCGTTCTCGACCGTGACAGCGATCTCGGAGATCCGCCGGACGGTCTCTCGTTGCCAGACGGCCCGCTGGACGTCAACGTCGAGGGCGTGCGCTTCAGCTACCCGACAGGCGATGAGGTCCTCACCGACGTCGCGGTCGACATCGGGGCAGGTGCGAGCGTGGCGATCGTGGGGGAGACGGGCTCGGGCAAGACCACGTTCGCCAAGCTGCTCGTTCGACTGCTCGACCCGACTGGCGGAGCCATTCGCATCGGTGGCCTGCCGGTCGACCGTGTGGCATTCGGGTCGCTCCGGTCGCGTGTCGCCTACGTCCCTCAGGAGGGGTTCTTGTTCGACACCACCGTCGCCGGCAATGTCAGATACGGCCGACCCGGTGCGTCCGACGAAGAGGTCACCGCAGCGTTCGCCGATCTCGAATTGCTCGATTGGCTCGGCTCGCTCTCCGAGGGGCTCGAGACCCGGGTGGGCGAACGGGGTTCGGCACTGTCAGCGGGGGAACGACAGCTGGTGGCGCTGGCGCGTGCATGGATGTCGCAGCCCGATCTCCTCGTCCTCGACGAGGCGACTTCGGCGGTCGATCCGGCCCTGGAAGTGTCGTTGCGGCGGGCGATCGACCGGCTCATCGCCGGACGGACCTCCATCACGATCGCCCACCGGATGTCGACCGCGGAAGCCGCCGACCGGGTACTCGTCTTCGATCACGGCAGGCTCGTCGAGTCGGGCGACCACGAGAGCTTGATCGCCGTGGGCGGCGTCTATGCCGCGATGCACGTGGACTGGACGTCGGGGACCAGGTTGGGGTGAGTCACGCACTCATGGGTACATTCCCACCTGACCAACGGAGTCGACATGACACAGAGAGATGACCAGGCCAGACGAGTCTGGCTGGAGGATCGGAACATGGCAGACAGGAAACGGGTGTTCTCGGGTGTACAACCCACCGGCAACCTGCACATCGGCAACTACATCGGCGCGTTCCGGAATTGGGTCGCCATGCAGGAGGACTACGACTGCATCTACTGCGTCGTCGATCTCCATGCCATGACGGTGCCCTACGACCCGGCGATGTTCCACGCCGAGCGCATCGCCCTCGCCAAGTCGATCATCGCCTCCGGCGTCGATCCGGACCGCTCGCTGCTCTACTTCCAGTCGCAGGTGCCCCAGCATGCCGAGCTCGCCTGGATCCTGTCGACGCTCACGGGCATCGGACAGCTCGAGCGGATGACCCAGTTCAAGGAGAAGGCGGACCGCGCCGGTCAGAACCTGGGGTTGTTGTCGTATCCGGTGCTCATGGCGGCCGACATCGTCCTCCACAAGGCGAACGCGGTGCCGGTCGGTGACGACCAGACCCAGCACCTCGAGCTGACCCGCGATCTGGTCGAGCGCTTCAACGCTCGGTTCGGCGAGGAGTTCCCGATGCCGGAGCGGATCACCCCCGAGATCGGGGCCCGGGTCATGTCGCTCCAGGACCCGACGTCGAAGATGTCGAAGTCCGACCCGAGCGACGCCTCGCGGATCCTCCTCACCGACTCTCCGGACGTCATCCTCAAGAAGGTCAAGTCCGCGGTGACGGATTCGGGTCGTGAGGTGTCGTACGACTGGAAGGAGAAGGCGGGGATCGCCAACCTGCTCGAGCTCTTCTCGGTGTTCTCCGGCCGCAGCATCGACTCGCTCGTGGACGAATACAGCGACGCCGGGTACGGCACCTTCAAGATCGCCGTCGCCGAGGCCATCACCGATGCCCTGACGCCGATCCGTCAGCGCATCAACGGCTTCGAGGACGAGGAGATCTCCCGGATCATGCAGCGGGGGGCGCTGGATGCCCGCCAGCGTGCAGAGCAGGAGATGATCTCGGTTCGCCGCAAGGTGGGGTTTCGGCCTGATTCACGCCACGAGGTCGGTGGCGTAGAGCAGGGCCAGGACGGCCAGCAGGTTGAACCCCGAGTGGATGAAGATCGCGACACCGAGCCGTGCCCTCCGCCGGGCGGTGTTGGCGAGGATGACACCGACGATCAGCAGCTGGGGAAGCGTGATCAACGCAGCAGCCAGCGTGTTCTCTGCGCTGAGCCCGAGGAGATGAAACGAGGCGAAGACCGCCGCCGACCCGAAGACCGCCACCCGGAACCCGCGTCGTTGTTCGAAGAGCTGATAGAGGATGCCCCGGAACATCAGCTCTTCGGCGATGGGCGCCAGCAGTGCGACGGTCAGGATCAGCAAGATCTGCGTGCCTGCGGAGCTGGCGGGGTCGATGGCGGCGGTGATCTCCTGCGTCGGTCCCGGTAGGTCGAGCCGGTCGGCGATCGGGATGACTGCGATCGAGAGGATCAGCTGGAGGCCCATCCCCAGGAAGATGAAGAGGCCGTCGATCGGCTCGACGACAAGGCCGACGTCGGCGAGCGTCGCCCCTCGACGGCGAGCCACGATCCAGGCCGTCCCGATGTGGCCGAGGTTCTGGAACAACAGCCCTACCAGCAGCACGGTTGTCGTGTCTGCGCCGAAGGCGAGCAGGGCGCCGACGAACGCGCCGGCGAACCCTCCGAGCACGGTCAGGAGGAAGTCTCGGGCCGTCCATTCGGGCGCGTGGGGATAGGAGGGCCGCTTCGGGGCTGCGGTTTGCATCGGGTGGATGCTACCGACCGCGCCGCTGGTAGCCTGCGCCGTGAATTACACCTGTGTGAGGCGGAGGATCACGGTGGAGATTTCCATTGGCATTGGCAAAGCGGGTCGTCAGGCGTTCGGTTTCGACGATATCGCAATCGTTCCGAGCAGACGGACCCGGGACCCCGACGACATCGACATCAGCTGGCAGCTCGATGCCTTCACGTTCACGCTCCCGATGATGGGGTCGGCGATGGACGGAGCGCTGAGCCCGGCGACGGCTATCGCGATCGGCAAGCTCGGAGGCCTCGGGGTACTCAACCTCGAGGGCCTGTGGACCCGGTATGAGGATCCGCAACCCTATTTCGACGAGATCGCCGAACTGGACAACGAGAAGGCCACCAAGCGCATGCAGGAGATCTACCTGCAGCCGGTCAACCCCGACCTCGTCGGCCAGCGGGTCGCCGAGATGAAGGCGGCAGGCATCGTCACCGCCGCCAGCCTGACTCCACAGAAGGTCGTCGAGCTGTCACCCAAAGCGCTGGCGGCCGGCCTCGACATCCTCGTCATCCAGGGCACCGTCGTCTCGGCCGAGCACGTGTCCACCAAGGGTGGCGTGCTCAATCTGAAGGAATTCATCGCCGACTGCGAAGTTCCGGTGATCGTGGGAGGGTGCGCCTCCTATTCGACGGCTCTCCATCTCATGCGGACCGGTGCGGTAGGCGTGCTGGTGGGTGTCGGCCCCGGTGCCGCCTGCACAACTCGCGGCGTTCTCGGAGTCGGGGTCCCGCAGGCGACGGCGATCGCCGACGCCGCCGGCGCAAGGATCCGCTACCTCGACGAGACCGGTCGTTACGTTCACGTGATCGCCGACGGAGGTATGCGCAAGGGCGGCGACGTGGCCAAGGCGATCGCCTGCGGTGCGGACGCCGTGATGATCGGCTCGCCGTTGGCCTCGGCCGACGAGGCGCCAGGCAAGGGCTACCACTGGGGAATGGCGACGTTCCATCCCGATCTGCCGCGAGGGGCCAGGGTCCAGGTGGGGAACCTCGGCTCGCTCGACGAGATCCTCGTCGGCCCGGCTGACGAGAACGACGGGCGCAAGAATCTGTTCGGAGCGCTCCGGGTGTCGATGGCGACGACCGGCTACTCCGACATCAAGGAATTCCAGAAGGCAGAGGTCATGATCGCCCCGAGCCTCCAGACGGAAGGCAAGTCCCTCCAGCGGAGCCAGGGCGTGGGGATGGGATGAGCCACGAGTTCGACCAGGTCCTCGTCGTCGATCTCGGAGCCCAGTACGCACAGCTGATCGCCCGGCGGGTCCGTGAGGCGCACGTCTTCTCGGAGATCGTGCCCCGGACCATCTCTGCGGCCGAGGTGCAGGAACGACGGCCGGTGGGGATCATCCTGTCAGGCGGCCCGGCGTCGGTGTATGCCGAGAACGCTCACACGATCGACCCCGGGATCCTCGATCTCGGGATCCCCGTGCTGGGAATCTGTTACGGCCATCAGCTCATCGCCGCCCTGCTGGGCGGCTCGGTCGCCAACACCGGTCTTGGGGAGTACGGCAAGACGGAGCTGACCGTCGACACGACGGACTGTCTCCTGTTCTCCGATCTGCCCGAGGCGCAGAACGTGTGGATGAGCCACCGCGACACGGTGTCGGAGGTCCCGGCCGGATTCGTGTCGACCGCCTCCAGCCCGCACGCTCCGGTCGCCGCCATGGAGGATCGCCAACGGGGCATCTTCGGCGTTCAGTTTCATCCCGAGGTGGCGCACACCGATCGGGGCATGGAGGTCCTGAAGCGGTTCCTCTACGACGGCTGCGGGGCGCGCCCCACCTGGACGCACTTTTCGATCATCGAGGACGCCGTCGAAACCATCCGAAGCCAGGTCGGCACCGAGGGCGTGATCTGCGGCTTGTCCGGCGGCGTCGACTCTTCGGTGGCAGCCGCCCTGGTCCATGCCGCAGTCGGCGATCAGCTCACCTGCATCTTCGTCGATCACGGGCTTCTCCGAAAGGACGAGGCGATCCAGGTGGTGGAGACGTTCCGCAACCACTTCAACGTTCGTCTCGTCCATGTGGACGCGTCCGATCGATTCATCGACGCGCTCGCCGGGGTCACCGACCCCGAAGAGAAGCGGAAGATCATCGGAGAGATGTTCATCAGGGTCTTCGAGGACGCGGCCGCCGATCTGTCCGATGCCCGGTTCCTGGTCCAGGGGACGCTCTATCCCGATGTGATCGAGTCCGGGACCGGTTCTGCGGCGAAGATCAAGAGCCATCACAACGTCGGCGGACTGCCGGACGACATGCAATTCGAGTTGGTCGAACCGCTCCGCGATCTCTTCAAGGACGAGGTGCGTGCGGTGGGCGAAGAGCTGGGTCTGCCCGAGGACATCGTCTGGAGACAGCCGTTCCCGGGGCCGGGACTGGCGGTCAGGATCATCGGTGACGTGACGCGGGAACGTCTGGCGATCCTGCGCGAGGCGGACGCAGTCGTGCGGGACGAACTCAAGCGGGCAGGGCTCGAGCGAGAGATCTGGCAGGCGTTCGGCGTGCTTCCCGCCATCCGCACGGTCGGGGTGCAGGGTGACGGACGGACCTACGCCCATCCTTTGATCATCCGGGCTGTGACCAGCGAGGACGCGATGACAGCCGATTGGGCCCGGCTGCCCTACGAAGTCCTCGAGAAGATCTCCAACCGTGTGATCAACGAGGTCGATGGGATCAACCGTGTCGCATACGACGTCTCGTCGAAACCGCCGGCGACGATTGAATGGGAATGAAGCTGAAAGGGAATGAAGCTTCAGAAGCCTTCCTGACCCGCCGATACCGAGGATGAATCTGTGAGGTGAGTCGTTGAACTGGGCGGAATCCCCGGAATTGATGGAAATCTTCCTCGGCGAGATCGATGAGCGATCTGGCCGTCTGGTTGCCGGTGCCGCCGACCTCCCCTCCGCGATGGGCGATAGCGACCTCGTGGAGGGTCTGGTGCGTGATGCCCACACTCTGAAGGGCTCTTCGCAGATGATCGGGATGGCCGACATCGGGTCGGTCGCTGCCGGGATGGAACGGGTGTGGAAGCTTCTCCGCGACGGGGAGATCGATCCCGATCCGCAGGTCGCCGAATTGCTCCACGCCGCAGCCGAGCTCTTGCCGCTCGCAGCACGGGACGCCGGGCGGACGGCCGAATTGACCGAGGCCGCCGATCGGCTCTCGCTCATCGCCGAGCGTTCCCAGAACGGCTCTGGCGGTTCCGCCCGACCGCTGGAGTCGCCCGTCCAGATCCCGTCACCGACTCCACCCAGGGATGAGGGCTCGGTCACGGCTTCCGAACCCGGGACCGTCGACGCATCCGAGCTCTCGACATCGGAGCTGGGTGGGCTCCTGACCGGTCTCAAGGACGAGCTCTCGTCGACGGTGACGAGAGTCGACACCGGCGACCTGTACTCGTTGATCAACCGCTCGGTGGAGATCGCACTCGAGACCGAGGCCCTTGCCGACCTGACCCATGTCTCGATCCACGGCGCAGATCCGGAGCGGTTGCTGATGGCGTGGCGCGGCCAGCTCGAGCGTCTCGCCTCCGAAGTCGGTGATCTGCAGAACCGCGCCGTCTCGCTTGCCAACATCCCAGTGGGGGAGGCGACCGCCACGTTCCCGCAGTTGGCCCGCTTCCTCGGGCGGAAGCTCGGGAGGGAAGTGTCTTTCGAGATGGCGGGTACCGAAGTGATGATCGACCGCCAGATCGTCGACCTGATCCGGGAACCGCTTCGACATCTGGTCGTGAACGCGATCGATCACGGTATCGAGTCGACCGACCACCGGCTGGCGCTCGGGAAGCCGGCGAAGGGACTGGTCCGACTGTCCGCCGAGCTTCGCGACGACCGGCTGTTGATCATCCTGACCGACGACGGACGGGGCATCGATTGGGACGAGGTGACTGCACTCGCTCGCAAGCGGGGACTGAGCACCGGTAGATCGGAGATCGAGGCACATCTCTTCCGTCCCAACTTCACGACGGTCAGCAAACCCACCGAATTCAGCGGCACCGGGGAGGGCCTGGCCCTCGTCGCAGACGCGGCCGACCGGGTCGGCGGGAGCGTCGAAATCGACTCCGATCGCGATCGTGGGAACCACCATCTCGCTCGATCTCCCTCGCTCGCTCATTCTGCAAGACGTGGTGATCGTCGCAGTCGACGACTGCGTTCTTCGCGCTGTCGACCGCTGCGGTGCTCGGCAGCATCGAGATGTCGTCGTCCGAGGTGACCGTGATCGAGGGCTTTCGAACGGTTGCGTTCCGGGGCGAGAACATCCCGGTCATCGATCTCGGTCGCTTCGTCGGCATGCCGAACAGCGGTCTCGAACGGGATGGCCTGATCGTCTCGACCCGCTCCGGTCTGATCGCAGTCACCGTCGACGAGGTCGTCGACCAGCGGCGAGTCGCCGTCAAGAGCCTCGGCCCGATCCTCGAAGGAGCCGGCCACCTGACGGGTGCCGCGTTCCTCGGGGGCGGTGAGGTCCTGGTCGTCGTCGACCACAACCATTTGGGCGAGACGGCCCGCCAGCCGACGCCGGATTCGGGCCTGCGGCAGCGTCTGCTCGTCGTTGACGACTCCGCGGGTGTGAGGCGGCTCCTGGCCGCCACCCTGGCGAGTTGCGGGTATGACGTGGTCGTGGCGGCGTCCGCCCGCGACGCGGTCGTCGAGATGGCGGACAAGAAGTTCGATGCTCTCATCGTCGACTATTCGATGCCGCAGTCCAGCGGCATCCAGTTGGTGAGAGCGCTGCGGAGCTCGGGTGTGAAGATCCCGATGGTCATGGTCTCGGCCGTGGCGACCGAGGAGGAGAAGGCCGCTGCTGCCCGGGCAGGCGTCGACGCCTATCTCGACAAGTTCGACCTGCGCCGGGGCGTTCTGGTCGGCACCGTCAGGCGACTGCTCGAAGACCGGGTGTCGGCGTGAGGAAGCGTCCCGCCATGTCCCGCTACCGTTCCACCGACAGTGAGTAGCAGCGACCTCGCCCTCATCGGCGGCGCCGTCCTGGCCGTCCTCGGCGCAGTGGCCGTCGTCTACGCGATCCGGACCACGGTGGTCTGGCGCAGGGAAGTCCGTCGCGCCCAACTCGAACGAGACGACGCTCACACCATCAAGAACGACTTCGTAGCGATGGTCAGCCATGAGCTCCGCACCCCGCTCACCTCGATCGCCGGGTTCGCCGAGACGCTCGAGTCGACCTGGGAGTCGATCTCGCAGGCCGAGGTCGACGAGTTCCTGTCCATCATCACCAATCAGGCCCAGGTGCTTGGCGAGTTGGTCGAGGACATCCTCGTGATTCCCCGCCTCGACGCCCAACGACTGCCACTGAACAACGAGATGATCGACCTGTCCGACCTGGTCCACGAGGTCGTCGACATCACGTTCCCCGAACCCGGCCACATCACCATGTCGGAAGACGGCCGCAAGGAGTCGAAGGCCGATGTCTCGATTCCCGGCGGGGTCAGGGCATTCGGCGACCGTCGACGGGTCAAGCAGGTGCTCCGCAATCTGATGAGCAACGCCGTCAAGTACGGCGGCCAGTACGTGCTCATCGAGGGGTTCCCGCACGGCGAGCACTTCGTCGTCGTCGTGTCCGACAACGGCGCCGGGATCGTCGACACCGACATCAATCGGATCTTCGAGCACTTCGAGCAGGTCTCCAAGGGCGACTCCCGGTCTGCGACCGGCATCGGGCTCGGACTTCCGATCGCCAGAAAGCTTGCGAGGGCGATGGGCGGCGAGGTCTGGTACGAGAAGCGGTTCCCGACCGGCAGCCGGTTCTGTTTCTCCGTGACGGTGACCCCCGAGTCCCAGCAGCGGATCCTCGGCGAGCGGGCGGCGCAGGCCCAGGAGGCCCGCGAAGGAGCCTTGGCGCGCCGCTGAGCCGGAACGACACCGATGTGATTCGACATCGGGCCACGTGTACCCTCTCAGTGTGCAAGCGCAATGGTTCGACCCCGAGTGGATCGGTGACGATCCGACCGATTCGCCGCTGTTCAAGGACCTCAACCCGACGCAGCGGGAAGCGGTGGCGGCGACGGATGGTCCGGTCGTGGTGGTCGCCGGAGCCGGGTCCGGCAAGACCAGGGTTCTGACCTACCGCATCGCCCACCTGATCCGCGACCTCAAGGTGCCGCCGTCGTCCGTGTTGGCGATCACCTTCACCAACAAGGCCGCCAACGAGATGAAAGAGCGGGTGACCGACCTCGTCGGGGGAGCGGTCAACCAGATGTGGGTGTCGACATTCCACTCGGCGTGCGTGCGGATCCTGAGGCGGGAAGCACACCGATTCGGGTACCGCTCCGGCTTCTCGATCTATGACGAGGCGGATTCGGTCCGACTGATCACCCAGTGCGTCAAGGATCTCGACCTGGACACGAAACGCTTCCCGCCGAAGAGCATCAAGGCGACGATCTCCAACGCCAAGAACGAGCTGATCGATTTCGAGTCGTTCTCGAACACCGACTCGGGCTTCTACCACGAGCAGGTCACCGACGTGTACCGGCTGTACCAGCGGCGACTGCTCGAGGCGTCGGCGATGGACTTCGACGATCTGCTGATGGTCACCGTCGAGTTGTTCGGCGCCTTCCCCGACGTCCTGGCCCAGTATCAGAACCGGTTCCGCTACGTCATGGTCGACGAGTACCAGGACACGAACCGGGCGCAATACATGCTGGTGAAGATGCTCACCGACAGCCACCGCAACATCTGCGTGGTTGGCGACAGCGACCAGAGCATCTATCGCTGGAGGGGCGCCGACGTCCGCAACATCCTCGACTTCGAGAAGGACTATGCCGATGCCAGGGTGATCGTCCTCGAGCAGAACTACCGGTCGACGACGACCATCCTCGACGCCGCCAACGCCCTGATCGCCAACAATCCCCGGCGTCAGTCCAAGAACCTGTGGAGCGACAGGGGCCCGGGAGCCAAGATCATCCGCTTCGAGGGCGAGGACGAGCACGACGAGGCCGGCTACGTCGTCGATCAGGTCGAGCGTCTCATCGAGGCCGGACACAATCCCGGCGACATGGCGGTGTTCTATCGGACGAATGCCCAGAGCCGGGTGCTCGAGGACGTGTTCGTGCGGCGAGGGCTCACCTACACCGTGATCGGCAGCGTTCGGTTCTACGAGCGTCGCGAGATCAAGGACCTCATGGCATATCTCCGGGGGGTGGTGAACCCGGACGACCAGGTGGCGATCAAGCGCATCATCAACGAGCCGAAGCGGGGCATCGGCGACACGACCGTCGCTCATGTCGACCGCTTCGCACAGAAGCACTCGATCACGTTCTTCGACGCTCTCCGGAGGGTCGAAGAGATCGACGCCCTCAACTCGGGTGCCGTCCGTCGGGTCCAGGAGTTCCTGGCCGTGATGGATCTCATCACCGAGCGTGCGGTGAACGGCACCGTGGAGTCTGCAGTGGTCGCGGCGATCGACGACACCGGGTACTCCCGGTACCTCGAATCGGAACGGACGATCGAGGCACTCGGCCGACTCGAGAACCTGCGCGAGTTGCAGTCGGTGGCCTCCGAGTTCGAAGAGGTGAACTCCGGCTCATCGATCGACGGTGAGGCCTTCGACGACATGTCGACGATGCGGAGGCTCGAGATCTTCCTCGAGCAGACCGCACTCGTGAACGACGTCGACTCACTCGACGACGGTGCCGGGGCCGTCACGCTCATGACGCTTCACACGGCAAAAGGCCTCGAGTTCCCGATCGTGTTCCTGGTCGGGATGGAGGACGGAGTCTTCCCGCACATGCGAACGCTCGGGGAGCCGGCCGAGCTCGAAGAGGAGCGCCGGCTCGCCTACGTCGGGATCACGCGGGCGCAGGAGCAGCTGTTCCTCACCTCGTCGTGGAGTCGCACCCTGTGGGGGGCGACCAACTACAACCCGGCGAGTCGGTTCCTCAAGGAAGTCCCATCCCATCTTCTCGAATCGGCCGAGCGGAGAAACCGCCACGCACGATCCGAATCGGTTTCGGGGCCAACGCACACGGTGTCGTCGGGAGACATCTCGGCCGGCGACCGTGTCAGGCACGACAAGTGGGGCCTCGGCACGGTGCAGGAGGTGATCGGCGGCGGCGACAGGGCCGAAGCCGTCGTCGTGTTCGACGAGCAGGGCAGGAAGCGACTGTTGTTGGCGTGGGCGCCCCTCGAGCAGGTCAGCTGACCGTCTCGATCGAGATCGTTCCCATCCGGTCGGAGACGAGCCGGAGCATCGGGATCCACAGAGCGAGCGTTCCCAGCATCTCCAGCATCTCCTCGACCGTCCGCAAGCCGTGGCCGACCGTGTAGGCGGCGACCCCGAGATCGTCCGCCCAACCATCGAACAGGCCATCGACACCCTCCAGCACATCGATGCCCTGCGAGACCGCAAACGCCAGCAGCCCGCCGACGACGAGCAGCTTCGTCTGCCGCGTCGGGTCGCTGCGCCACAGGTGAACACTGACCGCCAGTAGCCCGGCTGCCAGGATCGGGGCGATCAGCAGATGCCACGAGAAACTGGGATAGTCGGCCAGGAAGGGCAGCGTCGGGAAGCGGTCGGCCAGGGCGGATGACACCCGCTCGTGGACCTGGGCGGCGTCGTCGATGCTGATGTAGAGGAAGAAGCCGGCGACCCACGCCCACGCCCGCCTGGAGGTCATCCGCCACAGCCCGCCTGCGGTCAGGGCGACGGCGAGTGCCTGGGTCGAGGCGAACCAGGTCGGGAAGCTCTCCTCCCTGGCGATGTTGAAGATCCGTCGGATGCTGAGATGGTCGAACACGTCGAGGTAGTTGAAGACGATGTCACCAACGAGAACGACCAACTGGAACGCCAGGGCGACCCAGATGACCCGGGTGACGGTGCGGCGAGTGTCGACCTCGACTCTTCACGTGTTGCCAGCTAGAGCTGTGACTCCACGTCGGCCACGAGGTCGTTCCAGCTGTCGACAAACTTCTCGACACCTTCGTCCTCGAGCACCTGCATGACGTCGTCGTAGGCGACGCCGACTGCCGCCATCTTCTCGAGCGTCGTGTGTGCGGCGGCGATCTCCTCCGGCCCGAACACCGACGGCGTCGGCCCGTGGTCCTGATACGCGTCGATCGTCTCGAGCGGCATGGTGTTGACCGTGTGCGGGGCGATGAGCTCTTGGACGTAGAGCGTGTCGGAGAAATCGGGGTTCTTGGTGGAGGTCGACGCCCACAGTGGCCGCTGGATGCGGGCACCGTCGGCCACGAGGCGCTGCCAGCGATCTCCGGCGAACGCACCGAGGAACGCTTCGTACGCCAGACGGGTGTTGGCGATCGCGGTCGTCCCGATCAAGGCGCCCGCCTCGTCCGAGCCGATCTCCCCGAGCCGACGGTCCACCTCGACGTCCATCCGCGACACGAAGAAGCTCGCCACCGACGCCACCGATGCGGCGTCGCCGCCCGTGGAGATGAAGTCACCGATCCCATCGAGGTAGGCCGCCATCACCTCGCCATATCGGTCGACGCTGAAGATCAACGTCACGTTGACGGAGATCCCCTCGCCGATGAGGCGCCTGATCGCCGGGATGCCCGCCTTGGTGGCCGGGACCTTCACGAGCAGGTTCGGGCGGTCGATGCGCTTGACCCACTCGCGGGCTTCGGGATCGTCGCTTCGGTGTCATGGGCGAGCGTCGGGGTGACCTCGACCGACACGTAGCCGTCGCGGCCATCGGTGCGCTGATGGACGGGGAGCAGCACGTCGCATGCCCGCTGGATGTCCGACGACATCAGGGCGGTGATCACTTCTTCGGCGTTGGCCTGGCGGTCCGCCATCTCGCGGAACTGTGTCTCGTAGTCGTCGGATCCGACGATCGCTTTGGCGAAGATGGAGGGATTCGATGTGACGCCGGTGACTGCGTCGTCCTCGATCCGCCTGGCGAGCTCACCGGAGTCGAGCATCTTGCGGGAGATCGAGTCCGACCAGACGCTCTGTCCGGCGAGGGTGACCTGGTGAAGGTTCGAAGTCATGGGGGTGTCCTCTGTTTGGTCTGTGCTCTGACACTACCCGGATGGCTACGATCGGAAATCACATGCCGAGACGGATTCTGATCGCCAAGCCGGGCCTCGATGGCCATGACCGCGGTGCCAAGGTCATCGCCCGGGCGCTGCGCGATGCCGGCCATGAGGTCGTGTACACCGGGCTGCACCAGACGCCGGCGCAGATCGTCGAGGCCGCTCTGCAGGAGGATGTCGACGCCATCGGATTGTCGTCGCTGTCAGGCGCCCACATGTCGCTGTTTCCGCGGGTTGTCGAACTGCTCGCAGAGAACGACGCGAGCGACATCGTCGTGTTCGGTGGCGGCGTGATCCCCGATGTCGACATCCCTCGACTCCACGCTGCGGGGCTCGCTGCCGTCTTCACGCCCGGGGCACCGTTGTCCCGGATCACCGATTGGGTGGAGAGCAACGTTCCCGAGAGATAGCCATCTGGCCGGTCCGACTAGCGTCGGGCAGGCAGTCTCTCAAAGGCGAACATGAAGATCCACGAACACCAGGCCAAGCAGTTGATGGCCGCCAAAGGCATCGCCGTGCCGTTGGGAACCGTTGCCACCACCGTCGAGGAAGCCGTCGCCGCGGTTGCTCCTCTCGTCGCCGAGTCCGGCAACCCGGTCGTCGTCGTCAAGTCCCAGATCCACGCCGGTGGTCGGGGCAAGGGTCGCTTCACAGAGCATCCTGACACCGGCGGCGTGAACGTGGTCACCGATGGCATTTCGGGCGGCGTCGCAGCGGCCGAGGCCGCAGTTCGGGACCTCGCCACGAAGATGCTCGGCTCGACCCTCGTCACGATCCAGACCGGCGACGAAGGCAAGCAGGTCAACCGGCTCTACATCGAACAGGGGATCGACATCGCTCGCGAGCTGTACCTGTCGGTGCTGCTCGATCGGGCGCAGAGCAGGAACATCGTCATGGCGTCGACCGAGGGTGGGGTCGAGATCGAGAAGGTGGCGGAGGAGACGCCGGAGAGGATCCTGCGCGAGACCATCGACCCGGCGATCGGCCTCGCCGATTTCCAGGCTGCGAGGCTCGCCCGTGGGCTCGACCTCGACGGTGCCGCAGCGAAGAACTTCGTCCGGTTCGTCTCGGCGCTCTCCGAGGCGGCAGCCGACTGGGACTCTGACCTGATCGAGATCAATCCGTTGGTGGTCACCACCGACGGGGAGGTGATCGCCCTCGACGGGAAGATGGCCTTCGACGACAACGCCCTGTTCCGGCATCCGGACATCGCCGCCATGCGGGACGAGTCCGAAGAGGATCCTGCCGAGCTCGAAGCCAAGAAGACCGGCCTCTCCTACATCACGCTCGACGGGACGATCGGATGTCTCGTCAACGGAGCCGGGCTCGCCATGGCGACGATGGACACCATCAAGCACGTCGGCGGGGAGCCTGCCAACTTCCTGGATGTCGGTGGGGGCGCGGATGCCGAGCAGGTGGCAACGGCATTCCGGATCATCACCGCCGATCCCAACGTCAAAGGCATCTTCGTGAACATCTTCGGCGGGATCATGCAGTGCGATGTGATCGCCACCGGAATCGTCGAGGCGGTGACCGAGGTCGGTCTCGAGGTGCCGCTCGTGGTCAGGCTCGAAGGCACCAACGTCGACCTCGGAAAGCAGATCATCCGCGAGTCCGGTCTCGACGTGATCGCGGCCGAGGACATGAAAGACGGAGCCCAGAAGATCGTGGAGTTGGCATCGTGAGCATCCTCGTCAACAAGGACACCAAGGTGATCGTCCAGGGGCTCGGCCGCACCGGTCAGTTCCACACGGACAAGGCGATCGCGTACGGAACGCAGATGGTGGGAGCGGTCCACCCGTCGAGGGCGGGGGAGACCCAGAGCTTCGAAGGTGAGACCGACCACTCGGGCGTGCCAGGGCGGTCCGACACCTACGACGTGACACTGCCGATCTGGGCGTCGGTGAGCGAGGCGATGGAGGAGACCGGGGCCACGGCCTCGGTGGTGTACGTTCCGCCGCCGTTCGCCGCAGATGCGATCATGGAAGCGGCCGAAGCCGGTATCGAGCTGATCGTCTGCATCACCGAGGGAATCCCGGTGGCTGACATGGTCGAGGCGAAGCGCTACCTGGCCGACAAGCCGTCCCGCCTGGTCGGTCCGAATTGCCCCGGCGTGATCACACCGGCCGAGTGCAAGATCGGGATCATGCCCGGATACATCCATCAGCCGGGCAAGATCGGTGTGGTGTCGCGGTCGGGCACCCTGACATATGAAGCCGTCCACCAACTGACCAGGCTTGGCCTGGGGCAGACCACGGCCGTCGGCATCGGTGGCGACCCGGTGAACGGCACCAACTTCGTCGATGTCCTGCGGCTGTTCAATGACGATCCCAACACCGAGGGCGTGATCATGATCGGTGAGATCGGCGGGACTGCCGAGGAAGAGGCGTCCGAGTTCGTTCAGTCCGAGATGCGCAAGCCGGTCGCCGGCTTCATCGCCGGAACCACGGCGCCCCCCGGAAAGCGGATGGGCCACGCCGGCGCGATCATCTCGGGAGGGAAGGGCACCGCCGCCGCCAAGATCGAGGCGATGGAGGCGGCCGGAATCGTGGTCGCCCCCACCCCGACCGACATGGGCACGGCGATGGTCGAAGCCCTGGGCTGACACTCAGGCGGTGACGAACCGCTGTTTGTCGTCGGCCGCGTATCCAACCACGGCGTCGTCGGCGCGACACACGCGCCGGAGGCCGGTCACCAATTCCTCCAGCCGAGCGGCGGGGACGGCGACGGTCAGTTCGCCGTCGTCCATGCCGATTCGCTCCCGTGACAATGCGCATCCCATCGATGCCGCGATGGTTTCGGTTTCGAGGGCCCGGGGGATGATCTGGCACTGCGGTTTGCCCGAGAACTCGACCTGCACGGCGTCGGAGATCTCCATCATCTGGCGCGGCGTGATCCGCAGGATGACAACGTCTGGGTCGATGCTCGACTCGCCGAGCGGCCCGTAGGTGACCGCTGCGGGAGCCGTGGCCTTGGCGGCGACGCCTGCGAACGCCTCCATCGTGACCCAGCCGACTTCGAGCAATGTGGCGACGTCCTGCTTGTCGAGAATGTCGCCTGCCTGAGCCATGCCATGGGTGAACAGACCGACCGAGCAATTGCCGTGGTCTCCGGGGAGGGTCGTGAACGTCTGATCATGACCGTGCGACCAGAACACGCACGACGCCGGGACCCGCCCTGCGCGCCCGTCGGCGGTGGGTTCCGACATCGGTGCGTCGAACATCGCAACGCCGTCTGGCACGGCATCGTCGTGGAAGGATGATGGCCACCGGTGAGCGGGTGAGTCCGAGGAGATCGGTCAGTTCTGCGCTGAGTGTGTCATAGGTCATGGCGGCGAAGGTAGCGGACATCTCCACGTTGCCGGATACGGGTCGGGTCTTCGGACTCTGT
Organism: uncultured bacterium; assembly: GCA_963745865.1. Lineage (GTDB taxonomy): Bacteria > Actinomycetota > Acidimicrobiia > Spongiisociales > ZC4RG35 > JAHEDH01. Next base: position 110,411 of record CAVUYZ010000005.1, read on the forward strand.
GCGACATGTGGGCGGTGTCGGATGATCACGGGGTCTCGATCAGGAGGAGGACCTCAATGACACAACTGGATCCTGGGCCACCGATCGACGGCGAGCGAGATGCGATGTCTCCGAAGCTGCGTCGAGACCCCGATGACAAGGTCATCGCCGGCGTATGCGGCGGGCTCGGGCGCTACTTCGGCGTCGATCCTGTGTTCTTCCGGTTGGCCTTCGTCGTGCTCGCCATCGGTGGTGGCTCAGGCGTTCTGCTGTACATCGTTGCCTGGCTGATCATCCCCGAGGAAGAAGTTCGGCGAGGAACTCTCTGCTGAACGCGCCACGCTCGGGTCGCAGGGCCCGGCTATCGCAGGCGTACTCCTCATCGCCGCCGGGCTGATGATGCTGGTGAACAACGTCCTGCCGTGGTTCGACAAGGTCATGTGGCCGGCGATGATCGTCGCCGGGGGCCTGGTGCTCATCTATATGGGAGGTCGACGTGAGCGCACTTGACACCAAACCGGCTCCGGAGCAGACGCGCCAAGGGGCGGCTCGTAGCAACGATTACGGATCGATCGTGCTCGGCGTGGTTCTGGTGGTTGCCGGCGGTCTGTGGTTGCTGGATGCGGTCGACATCCTCGAACTGAGGGCAGCCGTGATCCTGCCGTCGCTGCTCGCGATCATTGGGTTGGCGCTGATCTTCGGATCATCGACAGGCCCGCACAGCGGACTCGTGGTCTTCGGCGTGTTCCTGACCATCGCCGTCATCGCTGCGGCGGTCACGCCGCAGGACGCCTTCACGGGCGGTATCGGCGAGCGCTCGTTCCGGGTCGGCCAGCAGACCGCTCTCGAGCCGTTGTACAACGTCGGGGTCGGTGATCTCAGCCTCGATCTGAGTGACCTGACATTGACGGAGACCACGAGTGTGAGCGTCACCGTCGGGGCTGGGGAGATGCGGGTTCAGGTGCCGGAGGACATCCCGGTGCGGATCGACGCTGCGGTCGGTGCCGGTGAGATCGTCCTGTTCGACGAGTCGACTGACGGCTTGTCGGTCACGCGCATGTACGAGAGCCCCGGATTCTCCGACGCCGATGTGACGCTGACGTTGGATCTCGACGTTGCGACCGGAAAGATCGAGGTGACGAGATGAAGCTGCACACGGGAACGCTGTTCGCCGGGATCATCTATCTGGTGGTCGGGCTCGCCTTCGTCGCGGAGGCGCTCGAATGGTGGACGTTGCAGATCAGTGATCTTCGATACGTCGGCCCTGCCGCTCTGGTGGTGGTGGGTGTGGCGGTCGTGATCGGGTCGCTGGCCAGATCGGAGTCGACCGGCTGACGCCCTCAGATCACCTTGTCGCCGAAGCCGGCCAGCGAGCGGTGCAGCTCGGTCTGTCCGGTGTGGTAGGTGTCGTGGAAATAGAGGAAGTGGAGGCGCTTCAGGAGCGGAATCGGGCCCCGGCTGGTCTCGAACGGCGCGTTGAGGTCGGCGTCTGACAGCGTCTCGGCGAGTCGCGTCTGTGATGTCGTCGAGCAATTCGAGCAGCGTGCCCTGATCGATCACGTCATCGCCGTCGGCGGTGATCGGGTCAGACTCGTTGGTGTACCTGGCGATCTGGTCGTCCGACAGCATCGACTGACCGCTGGCGGCCAGAATCGCCTTGTTGCGATGGACGACAAGATGACCGATCGTCCAGTTGAGGCAGTTGCCACTGCCCGGCGGCTGGATGAGCCCGTCGGCGTGGGTGAGACCTTCGGCATGTCGCCGGACGATGGCCCGGTTTCGTTCGAAATCGGCGATCAGATCATCCGCTGTGTACATCAGGAAAACCTACCAGTAGGTCGAGTATCTCGTCGCCGTAGGCGTCGAGTTTTGCCGGACCGATGCCGGGAATGTCGAGCAGCGCTTCCTCGGTCGACGGGCGCCTCGAGGCGAGGGCATCGAGGGTGGTGTCGTTGAAGATCACGTAGGCAGGCACGCCCTGGTCACGGGCCTGGCCGAGCCGCCACGCTTTGAGCCTGTCGACGAGATCCTGGTCGGCGGGCCCGACTCCCGGTGCCAGACCGCCCCGAGACGCCCGCCTTCGTCACGGTCTCCCCCCAGGGGACCGCCATCGTCGCTCCTGTCTCGGCCAGTCGGATCGAGGACGCCGGTCGTGAGGATCTCGTCCACCGCGCCGGTGTATCCGCCGGTGATCGAGATCTCGTCGCCCAGTGAGACGAACAACCCGTCGGCGGGGGGCCGAGACCGCCGGCCGATCCTCGCGTGTTTGGGGAATGGCGCTGGGGAGCGGGGCACTGCCGTCGATCTCGGTGAGGAACCTCGATGGCCGGTCCTCATCGACCAGTACCGTCACCGACGTCCGACCTCGCGTCAGTGCCACATGGAACACGCGACGCTCTTCTTCGACATCGTCGGAGAGGTCATGCGGCATGGTCCCGCGATCGGCGCCGAAGACCAGGACGTGGTCCCACTCCAATCCCTTGACCCGATGCACCGACGACAGGAGGACGCCGCCCGGGGTGGATGGTGTTCCCAGCTTCTCCCGCAGCCACGGCTCGAACGACGCCGGTTCGGGACCGAGGGAAGCCACCCGTCTGAGCGCGGCGAGGTCGTCTCCCTGCGCTGCCCGGTCTGCCCGCGAGCGCCCCGAGTCCAGGGCGGCGGCCGCCTTGTCGAGTCCGACGGTGGTGGCGAGCACGTCGAGAAGCCGGGGTGTCGATCCAGTGGCGCGAGAGGCGGTGAAGATGTCCTCGAAGAACCCGTCCCAGCGGTCCCGCCTCCTGCCGTCGAGGCTTCGCCCCATCGAGACCAGCTCGTCGATGGCGAACGGCCCGCGCCGCTTGCCGATCATCTCGCCGAACAGCCGGGTGATGCCGCGACCGGGACGGCGGATCGCCTCGAAGAGGTCGTTGCGCCGCATCGCTCCCGGGTCGAGGGCGATCCGGATCCAGGCGAGGGTCGCCCGGAGCAGCGTCCGGTCCAGGACCGACGGGGACAGCGGAGATTGGAACGGGATTCCCTGCTCTGCCAGGGCGACGTGGAGCGGGAGCAGGCTGGAGTTGACTCTCGCCAGCACCGCGATCGATGCCGGGTCGGCGCCATCGGCTTCGAGCGAGGCGATCAGGTCGGCGGCGACCGTGCCGAGATCCTCGCCAGGCCGTCTGATCACCTCGAGCCCCGACGCAGCGGAGTCGGCCCTGATCTTCTTCTCGACCCGGCGCAGGTTGTACTCGAGCATGGTGGCAGCCGATGTGACCACGTCGGCCGGGCAGCGGTAGTTGACCTCGAGGGCGTGTGATCCGGCTCCCGGGAACAGCGACTCGAAGTCGATCAGGAATCCCGGATCGGCACCGGCGTAGCCATAGATGACCTGATCGTCGTCTCCGACGCCGAAGACGTTCAATCCCGGGCTGGCCAGCAGTCGCAGCAGCAGCAGGTACGCAGGCGTCAGGTCCTGGAACTCGTCGACGAGCAGATGCCGGCATTGCGACTGCCAATGGGCGCGCAGGTCGGGCTGCTGGCACAGCGCCTCGATGGCTCCGTAGATCTGCTCGTCGTGGTCGACCTCACCGGCCCGGTCGAGACCGTCCCGGTAGCGGCGGAACGTGTCGGCGAATCCGGGGACGTCGTCGCGGGCCGCCTCCACCTCGTCGGGGTGGGTGAGCCCGATCCTCACCTCTCCCAGCGCCTCCAGGTACGGGCCGATCACGTCGGTGTTGGCTCGAGGTGGCGCCGAGGCGATCGGCTCGAGGCGACGTCGCTGCTCGCGCTCGTCGATCAGCCTGACATGGGGTTTGGCCATGCGCAGGATCTCCCAGCCGAGTGAGTGGATCGTTCGGACGTTCAGTCGGCGCCCATCAGGGAGGCGTTCCACCATCTCGAGCGCGGCCCGCCGGTTGTAGGCGACGGCGGTGATCACCGCCGGCTCGATCGAGCGGTCTTCGAGAAGATGCCGGATCCGGGCGGTGAGCACCCGGGTCTTGCCCGAGCCTGCCGGCGCGATGATCCGTGCCGGCCCCACCAGATGTGCGACTGCGGCCAGTTGGTCGGGGGCGAGGTCTTCGGTGGGCGGTGTCACGGAAGGCACCGGGGTCGGGCGCCCGAGGTCGACCGATTCGTGATGGATCACGATGGTTCCGGGGGCTCCGTCGAGCGGCTGGCGCGGTCCGCCGTCGATCCACGCGAGGGTGCCGTCGGCGAGTCGGATGTCGGCATCCTCGCTCAGTTCCGCCTCGAGGCGGGCGACGGCTTTGTGCGCCCACCACCACACGGGTGGATCCCGTCTGGCGTCATAGGAGTTGTGCCAGATCGCCTTCATGAGCCGTTCCCGCAGAAACGTGAAGGTTCCGCCCAACTCGTAGGGGGGTGCGGTGGTCGATTCCGGCTCGGAGACGACCTCGGCCGCGACGGCCAACTCGATGACCGTCGGCACCCGCTGCACGTAGCGTCGTTGCAGGTCGTCGACGACCCGTTCGAGCTTCGGCGGCGTCGCCGAGCAGGGCCGAGTCGATCACGATCCGGTCGGCGTCGCTCCAGTCCGGGGGAGTGCTCTGTCCCGGTCCGACCACGACCGAACGACCTAGCTCTGCTGGACCCGGTGCTGTCACGCTGGCAAGGGTACGGACACCCCATGACAGTTCCGCAACCGCTCCTACACTCGCCAGCCGGGAGGACCGACCATTCGCATCGCCATTCTCATCTCCGGATCCGGCAGCAACATGGAAGCGATCGCCGACCATGTCGCCGAGGTCGACGACATCGAGGTCGGTGTCGTGCTGTCCGACCGGAGCCAGCGCCGCAGGGCTCGGTAAGGCCGAGGCTCAAGGGGATCGCCACCTCGGTCGTCGACTGGAGCGCGTTCGCCGACCGGCCGTCGTTCACCCAGGCAGTGTGCGATGCGGTCGAGGCTGCCGGCTGCGAGATCGTGGTGTTGGCCGGGTTCATGAGGATCCTCAGCGCAGACGGCGGTGCAGCGGTTCCCCGACCGGATCATCAACATCCACCCCTCGCTCCTCCCGTCATTCCCCGGCGCTCATGCCGTCGAGGAGGCGTTGGAGCACGGGGTCGGGTGGACGGGTGTGACCATCCACATCGTCGACGAGCTCGTGGACCACGGTCCGATCCTCCGCCAGGAGCCGGTGGCCATCGAGCCGGGTGACACCGGTCGACTCGCTGCACTCCCGGATTCAGGCCGTGGAACATCGGATCTACCCTGAGACCGTGATCGCTTTCGCCCGTCGCCAGTCATGACCAGAATCGCTGTGGATCGGGCGCTCGTGTCCGTATCGGACAAGACGGGTCTGGTCGAGTTCGTTCGTCGCCTCGTCGATGCCGGCGTTGAGATCGTGTCGTCAGGTGGGACCGCCGCGGCCATCGACGCCGCCGGCCTCCCCGTCACCGCCGTCTCCGACGTGACTGGATCCCCCGAGATCCTCGGAGGGCGAGTCAAGACGTTGCATCCCCGGATCCATGGCGGGATCCTGGCGGATCTCGCACAGCAGGATCACCAGGACGACCTCGCCACCGAGGAGATCGCACCGTTCCAGCTCGTGGTCTCGAACCTGTACCCATTCCAGCAAACGGTGATGCGGCGCGATGCGACCAGCGACGAGATCATCGAGCAGATCGACATCGGTGGACCGGCGATGGTGCGAGCTGCCGCGAAGAATCACGCATGGGTGGGGATCGTCACCGAGCCCCGAGCAGTACGACGCGGTCGCAGCTGCGGTCGAGGCCGGCGGCCTCGAGGACACGATGCGCCAGGACCTGGCCAAAGCCGCGTTCTTCCACACCGCCAGCTACGACGCCGCCATCGTCTCCTGGCTCGAACGGACCGATGACGGACTGCCAGACCGGATGGCCATCACCCTGGAGCGGGATCCCGTGCCTCTCAAGTACGGCGAGAACCCTCATCAGGCAGCTGCTCGATACACAGAGCCAGGCCATGTCACCTGGTGGGAGGAGGCCGTTCAGCTCGGTGGCCCCGCAGCCAGCTATCTGAACGTGTACGACACCGATGCTGCGTGGAATCTGGTCCACGACCTCGCTGCCACGTCCGGCGATCAGGCAGTGGTCATCATGAAGCACGCCAACGCCTGTGGTGCGGCAGTGGGTTCGCCGCTCGATGAGACCTACTGGCGGGCATACGAATGCGACCCGCGGTCGGCGTTCGGTGGCATCGTGGCGTTCAGCGCCCCTGTCGACGGGCCAACGGTGGCGAGAATCGAGGAAGCCGCCCAGGCAGATGTGATCATCGCTCCGTCCTTCGAGCCAGGCGTGGTGGAGCGGATCCAACAGCGACGCAAGAACACCAGGGTCTTTTCCGCCCCGCCACCCCAGCAGAATCCGATTCACCATCGGCCGATCAGTGCCGGGTGGCTCGCCCAGGAGAACTACGGATTCGGATCAGATCCGGCGTCGTGGAGGGTCGTCAGCGAACGCCCGGTGTCCCAACAGGAGATGGCCGACGCCGTCCTCGCCTGGCGGGTGTGCGGTGCGACGACGTCCAACGCCATCGTGATCGTCAAGGACGGTGTCGCCTGGGGGATCGGGGCCGGCCAGCAGAACCGGGTTGAAGCCGGCCAGATCGCCCGTGACAAGGCGGATGGCAGGGGCACCGGCGGCGCCCTCGCCAGCGACGCGTTCTTCCCGTTCCCGGACGGCATCGACGTGGCTGCCGAAGCCGGTGTCTCGGTGGTCGTCCAACCGGGGGGCTCGATCCGCGATGACCAGGTGATATCGAGAGCCAACGAGCTCGGCATCTCGATGGTTCTCACCGACGAACGCCAGTTCCGGCACTGATGTCCGCTCTGCTGCTCGACGGGAAGGCCGTTGCCGCCGAGGTGAAGCGTGAGGTCGCCAAGCGGGTCACAGACCTCGGGACCGAGGTCGGCCTCGCCACGATCCTGGTAGGGGACGACCCCGCTTCGCACGTCTATGTCAGGAACAAGCGTCGGACCGCCGAGGCAGTTGGGATCACCTCGCATCATCATGATCTCCCGGCGACTGCGACGCAGGACGACGTCGAAACTCTCATCCGCGATCTCTCGTCCGATCCTGCGATCCATGGGATCCTCCTCCAGCTTCCGCTTCCCAACGGCTTGGACGGCGAGGCAGCCGTCGAGTTGATCGATCCCGCCAAGGACGCCGACGGGCTCCATCCCCGGAGCCTGGGACGTCTGATCCTCGATCGTCCGACGATGACGCCGTGTACACCCTCCGGGGTGGTGCGGATCCTCGATCACTACGGGATCGCCACGAGCGGTGCGAATGTCGTGATCGTGGGCCGCTCGTTTCTCGTCGGCCGTCCCTTGGCGGTGATGCTGGGAGTGAAGGGGAGGGACGCGACGGTGACACTTGCGCATTCGCGGACTCGTGACCTCGCTGATCTCTGCCGCTCAGCCGACATCCTGGTCGCGGCGGTGGGGCAGCCGGAGATGATCCGGGCCGATTGGGTCAAACCCGGTGCGGCCGTCATCGACGTCGGAATCAACCGGACCGAGCAGGGGCTCGTCGGCGATGTGGCATTCGACGAGGTGAGCGAGGTGGCGGGTGCGATCACTCCCGTTCCCGGCGGCGTCGGACCCATGACCATCGCCATGTTGATGTCGAACACCGTGAAAGCGGCCGAGCTGGCGCGAACCTGACTCGAACCGGATTCTCTTCGGTGGCGGGGGCTCCCACACGGTTTTCGCTCGGGTGGGCGCACTGTGTGTGGGATCGCCCGCAGCTTACGGGCCGTTCCACCCGGCCATCGATCACCCGGAGCTGGGGGTAGGGAGCTCCGCCACGGGACACGAGGTGATGTACTCGCTCCGTCGGGGCTCGCCCGAGATCGGCACACTTAATATGCTCGGCGGCGATGGAACCCGCAGAGTATGACTGGGTTGTCGGCGTCCGTCGGCCCCCGTCGACCAGTGACGGATGATGGATCTGGGCCCAGCGGACGCGGTCCACTCGGGAGCAATCGGCACCGCCATCCCTCGCCCAACGAGTTCGACCGAGCCAGGGGAATCGACCGCGTGGTTCGTCCGACCCCGACGGTTCCCTTTCCTGGTTCCTCGATGGCGAGCTGCAGTCGGGCGTCGCACGTCAGTCGCTCGAGCGTCTGATTGGAAATGAGCGGGCCGTCGACCAAACGGGCCGCATCGTCGGAGGTGCCGAGCAGCCTGAACGGTGGTAGCGACGGATGGTGGCTCGCTCGTGGTCGGAGTCGTCCACCGCGTCTGTGATGCGATCTCGACGAGGGCATCGCCATGGCGGTCTCGTCGCGGTCGCCGCACTGGCCGTGTCGTGGGTCGCTCCTCGACGCGGCCAGGTGACAGGCATCTCTCACGGGCTGTCGCGAGCTCGGCGATCGTCCATCGGTGGGCGTCCTCGCCGTCCCGGGTCGGCGCCGACCGGAGTTGGCAGGAGCAACGACGCCCGACCGCCTCTGGTCGGGCCATGGCGGCCAGGTAGGCGTCGGCGTCCACCTGGCCACTGACGATGGCCCTCGAGCTGGTCCCATGGAGCCTCCAATCCGAACAACGCCTCACCGCAGGCACGGCTGCAGTCCCCAGCGGTGGTGGTGGATGGCGGCATGCGATCTGGGACCTTTACCGGTATCGAGCCAGTGGCCCATCGATGGTCGCCTGCGTCTGCCAGAAGCTCTCGTCGTCGGCAGCGGCCACGGCGTCGAGCAACTCCAGCCTCCGTTGGTTCTCGGCGACGGGATGGTCGAATTGGGCAATGCGCTCGGTGTGGCGGTCGGTGGGAGCGGGTGGGGAGGTCCGGGTGGCGTGTGGGTCGTGCTCGCCGCCGGTCGGCTGTCGGCAGCTCTCGCTCAAGTCCTCGACGATCGGTCGCCCTCATCGAAATTGCGACCATGATGACAGCCCCTTCGGCGTCACCGACTCGGGCGGTGTCACCGGGGTGGATTAATGTCGATGGGACTGACCGAACGCACCACAAGGAGCTCCACATGGCCACCCCCATCACCATGGGAGACGACGGACTCGTCGTTCCCAATGACCCGATCATTCCCTTCATCGAAGGTGACGGGATCGGACCGGACATCTGGGCCGCCGCGGTGCGGGTCTTCGATGCAGCGGTGGCTGCGGCGTACGGGGACTCGAAGAAGGTCGCCTGGACCGAGGTCCTCGCCGGGGAGAAGGCCTTCAACGCCACCGGATCGTGGCTGCCAGACGAGACGGTCTCAGCCTTCGAGGAGTACCTCGTCGGGATCAAGGGCCCACTGACGACGCCGGTCGGTGGTGGGATCCGGAGCCTCAACGTCGCTCTCCGTCAGACGCTCGACCTCTTCGCCTGCGTTCGTCCGGTCCGCTGGTTCACCGGCGTGCCTTCGCCGGTGAAGCACCCCGAGGCCGTCGACATGGTCATCTTCCGGGAGAACACCGAGGACGTGTATGCCGGGAAGGAGTTGGAGGCGAACACCGAAGGCGCCAAGCAGCTGATCGACTATCTCGAAGAGAAGTACGGCTGGGAGATCCGTCCCGATTCGGGCATCGGCATCAAGCCGGTGTCCATCACCGGCTCCAAGCGCCTCGTCCGGGCTGCCATCAGGTACGCCATCCAGAACGACCGCAAGTCGGTGACGCTGGTCCACAAGGGCAACATCATGAAGTTCACCGAGGGTGCATTCCGGAACTGGGGATACGAGGTCGCCAAGGATGAATTCTCCGACTGAGACCGTCTCGTGGGAGGAGTCGGGCGGTGACCCGGGCGACAAGATCCTGGTGCAGGACGTCATCGCGGATGCGATGCTGCAGCAGATCCTCACCCGCCCCGCCAACTACGACATCATCGCCACGATGAACCTCAACGGCGACTACATCTCCGATGCGCTGGCGGCGCAGGTTGGCGGCATCGGCATCGCTCCCGGCGGCAACATCAACTACGACACCGGTGTCGCCGTGTTCGAGGCGACTCACGGCACCGCTCCGAAGTACGCCGGACAGGACAAGGTCAATCCGGGATCGCTGATCCTCTCTGGTGAGATGATGTTCCGCTACCTGGGATGGAAAGAGGCGGCCGATCTCATCGTCTCCGGGCTCGAATCAGCTATCGGCGACAAGATCGTCACGTACGACTTCGCGCGGCTGATGGAGGGCGCCACCGAGGTCAAGACCTCCGCCTTCGCCGATGCGGTGATCGAGAGAATGTGACCCGAGCCGTGAGCGTCGGTTCGGACCCGCTCCAGGGGCTGATCGCGAATCCCCCCTGCGTTCGCAGGGCGAACGCCGTCCCCCCACAGGGGGGACAAACAGACCTCGGTGACAGACGGTGAGGCTCGATCATGTGGCGGTGGCGGTGGAGGATCACCGGCCGGCGCTGGCAGCGTTGACGGGGGAGCTGGGTGGCCTGCTGATCAGTGGTGGGGCTCCGCCACGATCCGGCTTCCGGTCGCTGCAGGTGCGGCTCGGGCGGGGCACCGACGGCATGACCGTCGAGGTCCTCGAACCGGTTGACGTCCATCACAACGATTTCCTCGAGCGGTTCCTCGCATCGAATGGGGCCGGACCGCATCACGTGACCTTCAAGACCGATGACATCGAGGCTGAGCTGGCTCGGCTGCGCGGTGTGGGGATCGAACCGGTTGGGATCAACTTCGACGATCCGTTCTGGCAGGAGATGTTCATTCACCCCAAGGACGCACACGGGACGGTGATCCAGATCGCTCAGAGCGACGCGGTCTATGCGCCGATCGACGAGCGGCTCGCCGGCCTCCCCGACACGCTGGAGCTCTTTCACGGTGTCGCCTGGTGGGACAGCTCGGCGGTCAGCGAGCCGGCAGGCGACCCGGTCATCCTCGAACGCATCGTCATCGAGACCCCGGATCGCACGACCGGGGACGCCTTCTACTCGACGGTTCTCGGATCTGAGCACAGGTCCTTCGCCGCCCACTCGGATCATCGGTGGTCGGGAGGGTTGATACGACTGGTGGATGCCGATGTCGACCGTCCTCGGGTCGGGTGGCTCGAGACGTCCGGCGGCTCCGCGACGATCGCCGGCACGAGGTTCGTCGGTGCCAAGGGCTGAATCGGGTCCCGGCGTGGAGGTGATGCTTGAGGCGGTGATCGTCGCTGTGACCGATGACCGACCCCGAATCCTGACGATCGACACCCCCGATGGCTTGTTGTTGCCGTCCGGCCCGCTCGATGTCGACGGCGACCGAAGCCTCGACCTCGGCGATGCGTCGACTGATCGACGAGCAGACGGGTCTCGACGCCGAGTATGTCGAGCAGCTCTACACCTTTGGTGACCGGAGTCGTGCCCGACCCCGCGTCAGCCAGGAGATCCGGTCGCTCGGCGTCGGGTATCTCGTCTTGACCCGTGAGGCATCGACGACGGCCCGATGGATCGATTGGTACCACCTGTTTCCGTGGGAGGACCGGCGGGCGGAGATGGACGACGATTCCGTTCTCGCACGGATCGGGGAGTGGTCGTCGCAGTCGAGCGAACGAGCCCAGCGCGCCCAGATCGCATTCGGCCTCGGGGAGACGCCGTGGGACGGGGTTCGGGCGCTCGACCGGTACGAACTGCTCTACGAAGCCCGTCTCGTCCCCGAGTGGTACATCGACCATGACGAGACGGTCGGCGGGGTCGTCGACGGCCAGCGGATGGGGCGGGATCATCGACGGGTCGCAGCGACGGCACTGTCGCGGTTGCGGGGCAAGCTCACCTATCGGCCGGTCGTGTTCGATCTGCTTCCCGAGACGTTCACGCTGTCGCATCTGCAGCGAACCGTCGAAGCCCTGGCCGGTCAGCGTCAGCACACCCAGAATTTCCGTCGGCTGGTCGAGCGCGAGGGTCTGGTCGAGGGGACGGGCGACCAGGCAACCACCGGCGGTCGTCCCGCCGAGCTGTTCCGTTTCCGCACCGGCGTGCTCACCGAGCGCCCGCGCACCGGATTCAAGGCGTGAGCGAGGGAATCGTTTCCCCGGGGCGTGGGTTATACTCAATTCGAGCAAAAGTGGAGTCTTCTCGAACATGGCCACAACACTGGAGATCACGCCGCGAGGGAGTGTGCTCCCTGAAGCGGAGCGACTAGCCCTCCAACCGATCATCGACGACATCGAGCGCCTCAAGCGCGAGCGGAACGCCATCGTGGCCGCCCACAACTACATGACCCCCGACATCTTCGCCCTGGCGGCGGACATCACGGGGGATTCGCTGAAGCTGGCGGAGATGGCGAAGCACACCGAGGCGGACGTGATCGTGCTCGCCGGGGTCGACTTCATGGCCGAGACCGCCAAGCTGGTCAACCCGGCCAAGACCATTCTGCTCCCCGACAAGCGAGCCGGGTGCTCGCTCGCCGACGGCATCACCGGTGCCGATGTGCGACGCCTCAAGGAGCAGTACCCCGGAGTCCCGGTCGTGACGTACGTCAATACCTCCGCCGACGTGAAAGCCGAGACGGACATCTGTTGCACCAGCGGGAACGCGGTTGCCGTCGTCGAGTCGCTGGGCGTCGATCGCGTCATCTTCCTCCCGGACCAATACCTCGGGAAGTACGTCGCCAGCCAGACCGACGTCGAGCTCATCCTGTGGGATGGAGCCTGCATGGTCCACGAGCGCTTCACCGGCGAAGAGATCCGCCAGCACCGACGGTCGCTGGGTGGGATCGCGGTCATCGCTCACCCAGAGTGTCCCCCTGACGTGCTGGAGGAGGCCGACTACGTCGGGTCCACCAACGGGATCATCAACTGGGTCCGGTCGAACCGGCCAGAGCAGGTGATGATGATCACCGAGTGCTCGATGGCGGACAACGTGGCGCTCGAGACCCCCGATGTCGAGTTCGTTCGCCCGTGCAATCTCTGTCCCCACATGAAACGGATCACACTCGACGGCATCAGGCACTCCCTCGAGACCATGACCCATCAGGTCGAGATCCCCGAGGAGATCGCGGTGCGGGCGAGGCGGGCCGTCGAACGCATGCTCGAGGTTGGTCGGAGCGAACAGTGACCGTCGAGCGTGTCGCAGTCGGCACGCCGTTGGTCGTCGGATCCGGGGTCGCGGGACTCTCGGTCGCGCTGGGGCTGCCTCGTTCTACGGTGCTGACCGTCGGCTCGCTCGGGTCGACCGGGTGGGCACAGGGCGGCATCGCCGCGGCGATGGGACCTGACGACACCGCCCAACTCCATGCTTCCGACACCATGACCGTCTCCGGGGGGTTGGCGGTGCAGCGGGCCGTCGAAGTCCTCACCGAGGGCGGGGCGGATGCGATCGAGCGCCTGATCGAACTCGGAGCGCACTTCGACGTCGAAGACACCGGAGCGCTCAAGTTGGGGCGTGAAGCGGGTCATCAGCGGCGCAGGATCGTCCATGCCGACGGTGATGCCACCGGGGCGGAGGTGCAGCGAACGCTGTCGGGTGCAGCCGATGCAGCCGAGACCGTCGAGGTGCTCGAAGGGTGGCGGATGATCGACCTGCTGCGCGACGAGTCCGGCGTCACCGGAGTGCTGGCGGTGGACGAGTCCGGCCGGCGGGTGGCGTTCGATGCCCCATCCGTGGTGGTTGCGACCGGAGGCATCGGACAGATCTATCGGTACACCACCAATCCGATCGGCGTCACCGGCGACGGCATCGCGGTGGCGTCACGGGTGGGCGCGCGTCTGGCCGACCTCGAGTTCGTCCAGTTCCACCCAACGGCGCTGATGGTCGGCCGTGACCCGATGCCGCTGCTGACCGAGGCGCTCAGGGGTGAAGGAGCGATCCTGGTGGACGACCAGGGTCGACGGTTCATGCTCCAGCACCATCCGGACGCCGAGTTGGCGCCGAGGGACGTGGTGGCCCGGGCGATCTGGTGGCAACACGACAAGAGTGCCGGCGCATACCTCGATGCCCGATCGATCGAGAACATCCCGAGCCGATTCCCGACGGTGTTCGGTCTGGCCACCGACAGCGGCCTGGACCCGCGCACCGACCTGCTTCCGGTGTCGCCGGCCGCGCACTACCACATGGGTGGAATCGACGCCGGGTCGTCGGGAAGGACCTCTGTGCCCGGCCTGTGGGCGGTCGGGGAGGTATCGTCGACCGGTGTCCATGGTGCCAATCGCCTCGCGTCGAACTCACTGCTCGAGGGCCTCGTCTTCGGGGCCCTGGTCGCCGCTGACGTCTCAGCGTGACGGGTCAGGCGACCCGAGAGCGGGGGCGTGGACGCCGGGGATCGAGGATGTCTCGGTCGATCCGGGCGTCGAGATCGCAGCGGTCAGGCAGCTGATGTGGGATCGCGTGGGCTTGGTTCGCACAGGACCGGGGTTGTGGGACGCCCGCAACACGTTGTTGGCGATGCGTGAGGCGCTCGAGACGTCGGTTCCCGGACGGGTGGCCTACGACGTTGCGTCTCTGCTCGTTGCAGCCGCACTCCGCCGGTCGGAGTCCCGGGGTGGCCACTATCGGGCCGACTACCCCGAATCTGATCCGTTCCAGGCGGTCCGCAATCTGGTGGAGCCGATCCCGGTGCCGGTCGCATGATCGACCCGCGACGATTCGACGGCTTGCTGAGGCTGGCGCTCGATGAAGACCTGGGAGCGGCCGGCGACCTCACGAGCGCGTCGATCTTCAGCTCCGAGCATCGCAGCACCGGCCAGGTGGTCGCCCGGCAGTCGGGGGTGATCGCAGGAGCATCGTTTGCCCGCCGGGTCTTCGAACTGATCGACGACCATTTGACGATCGAGGTCCTCGTCGGCGAGGGGGCCGACGGTCGAAGCGGGCACCGAGGTGATCGGGCTGTCGGGGTCGACCAAGAGCATCCTCTCGGCGGAGCGCACCGCCCTCAACATCCTCGGACGGTTGTCCGGTATCGCGACGCTGACCGCAGAGATGGTCGAGTTGGTCGACGGGACCGGGACGATGGTGGCGGACACCCGCAAGACCACGCCGACCCTCCGAGCCCTGGAGAAGTACGCGGTACGGATGGGTGGCGGGTCGAACCACCGGTTCGGGCTGTTCGACACCGTGATGATCAAGGACAACCACATCATCGCCGCGGGCGGCATCGGCACTGCAGTCGCACTGGTCAGGGCGCACGTCGGTCACACCGTCAAGATCGAGGTCGAGGTGGACGACCTGGCGCAGTTGCGCGAGTTGTTGATCGTCGGAGCCGACATCGTGCTCCTCGACAACATGTCGATCGGCGAGATCGAGGATGCCGTCGAGATGATCGACGGCCGGATGATCGTCGAGGCGTCAGGCGGGGTCGACCGCGAGACGATCCGGAGCATCGCCGAGACCGGGGTGGATGTCATCAGCGTCGGTGCTCTCACCCACAGCGCCCCCAACTTCGACGTCGCCCTCGACATCGATTGACTCGTCGTCTCGCAGGGTCACGCCCCTGAACAGGACGAAGGTGAGCGCGGCGGCAGCCAGTGCGAATCCGCCTGAGACCACGAACACGGATCGAACGCCGATCCAGGCGGCGAGACCGCCCGCCAGCCCCATCGAGGCGACGTTGGCGCCGGTGATGACCGTCGACAGCGCCGACCCGGTCCGGCCCCGCATCTCGTCGGGCACTTCGGATTGGACCAGCGTGGAGATGGATGCCTGCAGCGGAGAGATCGCCCACCCGGCCAGGAAGAGGATCACCATGAGGTGCCACGGAACCTGAGCGAGTGAGATGGCCATCGTGGCGACGCCGATCGCCGACCAGCCCGAGGGTGATGATCGACGTGGCCTTGATCTTGCGTGCGAGCAGCGCCACCAGCGTGCTGGCGGCGACCATCGAGACGACCTGGGAGCCTTCGATGGCAGCGAACCAGGTCTCGCGGACGGCCAGTACGTCGACGATGAACGGTACGAGCAGGACGTTGGTTGCGCCGAGTCCGAACATGAGGACGCCGGCCCCGACGAGAACCCCTTTGAGGACCGGGGAGCGGAGAACGGTTGAGAGGCCCTCTCGGACATCGGCGAGGATCTTCGGCCGCTCGGGTGTCTGCACCGCCTTTGGGTCGGCGTCGGTGCGAATGAGGGCGATCATGAGCAGCGACAGGAAGAAGCTGCCCGCGTCGATCAGGAATGCCGGCGAGAGTGTGTCGGCCGTGGCGGCGATCAAGCCTGCAACCGCAGTACCGGCGAGCCCGAGCACGATCTGGGTCATTTGCGAGATCGAGTTGGCCGCCAGCAGGTTGTCCTTTCCGACGATGCGGGGGAGATAAGCGGACTTGGCTGGACCAAAGAATGTCCCGAGCGATGCCTGCACGAACGCCACGATGTAGAGGAGCCACATCATGTCGGCGGTCGTGACGAGCAGGAACAGGAGCACGAAGCTGGACCGGAACAGGTCGGAGACGATCATGACCCGTTTTCTGTTCCAGCGGTCGACGTAGGCGCCGGCGAAGAGCCCGAAGACGAGCGTCGGGAGGGCGGCTGCAATGGCGGTCGTCGCAACGGCGGCGGTCGACCCCGTGAGTCGCTGGGCGGTCAGCAGCAGTGCCAGGTTGGTGAGGGCGTCACCGAAATTGGAGATCGCCTGCCCCGTCCACAGGAGACGGAAGTCACGGATTCTGAGTAGCTCTTTCACGGCGTGCTCCTGGAGCTCGGGTGGGCGAAGACCAGGACGCCGAATGCCTCGGTGTCGTCGTCTGATTCTTCATGGTCGATGTCGGCGAACTCGGCGAGCACCCCATCGAGCTTCTCGACCATCTCTGCCGCGACGGTCGGGGCTCAGGTGGTACACGCGCCGTGAAATCGAGAGCGTTCGGCGGTTCGGGTCCTCGTCGAGGGAGGCCTGTCCTTTGTCGACCGCCCGCAGGAAGTCGCTCCGGGTGATCGAGAAGAGCGAGTCGACGATGGCAGACGCCTGTTCTCTGGGTGTGGCGCTCTCGAGGAACGTCTTGCTCGGCTGGAAGCTCTTGGCGGCGACGCCGTAGATCTTCTCGGTCATCGCCCCGGCTCGCTGCTCGTCGACGACCACGATGGCGCCGATGTCTTCGAGCAGCTTGATGTGGTGATACAGGCGGGTGCGGGGGACGCCCATCTTCTCGGCGATCTGAGTCACCGTCAGCGGTTTCCTGAGCAGTTCGATGATCTCGATCCGCGTCTCGTCGGTGATGATCTGGAGCGTCTCGACATCATCGATGTCAAAGGTCTCGGCCGGTTGGTAGGTGATCTCGTCGCTCACAGCGCTCCCTTATTCAGATCAACTGAATATATATTCAACCAATCTGAATGTCAAGGGCCGTTGAACGACTTTCGACTCTGTTGGACTGTCCGCCACCACCACTACGCTCGGACACATGTCTGAATCACCACTTCGCGTCGCAGTCACCGGGGCAGCCGGCCAAATCGGCTACAGCCTCCTGTTCAGGATCGCCTCCGGGCAGATGCTCGGTCCCGACCAACCCGTCATCCTCCAGATGCTGGAGATCACACCAGCGCTCGGTGCGCTGGACGGGGTGTCGATGGAACTCGAGGACTGCGCATTTCCCTTGCTCGCCGACATGGTCAAGACCGATGACGCCGAGGTCGCATTCGGTGACGCCGATGTCGCCGTGCTGGTGGGCGCCATGCCGCGCAAGGCCGGGATGGAGCGTTCCGACCTGCTCGAGGCCAACGGAGCCATCTTCACGACCCAGGGCAAGGCGCTGAACACTGCCGCCAGTCGTGACGTCCGGGTTCTCGTGGTCGGAAACCCGGCCAACACCAACGCCCTCATCGCCAAGAACAACGCACCGGACCTCGATCCGAGCCAGTTCACCGCGATGACCCGCCTCGACCACAACCGTGCGATCAGCCAGCTGAGCGCCAAGGTCGGTCGCCCGGTCAGCGCCATCAAGAAGATGACGATCTGGGGCAATCACTCGTCGACGCAGTATCCGGACCTGTTCCACTGTGAGGTCGACGGTGCCCAGGCCTATTCGATGGTCGACGACCACGAATGGGTCGAGAACACCTTCATCCCCACCGTCGCCAAGCGAGGAGCGGCGATCATCGAAGCCAGGGGAGCGTCGTCGGCGGCATCCGCCGCAAACGCCGCCATCAACCACGTCCGTGACTGGATGCAGGGAACGCCGGAAGGCGACTGGGTCTCGATGGCGGTTCCGAGCGACGGCAGCTACGGCGTGCCCGAAGGCCTCATTGCGTCGTTCCCATGCACGACCTCGAATGGCGAGTACTCGATCGTCCAGGGTCTCGACCTCGACGAGTTCTCCCGCACGCGCATCGAAGCGTCGGCTGCGGAGCTGTCAGACGAGCGTGACGCGGTCCGGGAGCTCGGTCTGATCGACTGAGCCGGATCCGGCCCGATCGACGAAATCCCTTGTGGGGCTTGGATTCTCGGTCATTTGCGACCAGACTTACAAACCTGTAGTTCCCGAGGGAAGGAAGAACACATGAACAAGTCTGAGCTCGTCGAGGCAGTAGCCGAAGAGACCGGTGGCACCAAGGCCGACGCACAGCGCGCGGTCGATGCCGTGGTCGATGTGATCACGAAGACGCTCAAGGGCGGCGACAGCGTTCAGCTGACCGGTTTTGGCACCTTCGAGGTCCGTGACCGCTCTGCTCGTACCGGTCGTAACCCACAGACCGGCGCAGAGATCCAGATCCCGGCAACCAAGGCTCCGGCATTCAAGGCCGGCAAGAGCCTCAAGGACACCGTCGCAGGCAAGTGACCTCGACCAACTGAACAACGTCGAAGGCCCCCACCTCGGTGGGGGCCTTCATCGTGTGGGGACTTGGGTCAGATCAGGCAGCGACGAGTTCGCGGATCCGCTCTCTCGAAGTCGTGGTTGTGGGGGCGTTCTCACGCAGAGCCACGCGGCCGGCCTGGATGGCGACGGCGCCGAAGCCGATCACGAGAACAACAGTGGCGTTGCCAGTCATGAGGGCGAACGCCCCTGCGAGCACAGCGAGAGTGATACCCGAGATGAGCACGGCCCATCCGAGCTTGCGATTGATTCTTTCGAGCGTCATGCGGAGTCCTTCCTAGCAACCTGTGTCACCTGTATCGACACCACACCCGAAGAACTTGAGCGTGAACAAGGGATTTGTCTGTCCCGACCAGGCGCCCCTGAGGGTGCTACCTAACCCAGCGGGTGGGCGAGTGATTGTTTGTCCCCCCTCGGGGGGACGGGTTTCGTCCTACGAAACCAGGGGGGATTCGAGAAGAGAGATCCCCCCAGCGCTCAGAACTCGACGTCGAGGTCCTTGGTGGCGGCCTGCCACTGCTGGATGGCGTTCTGATGCATCATCAGCTTGGCGAGGTTGCCGTCGACCTTGAGCTTGCCGGTCATGAAGGCGGTCTGGGTGTTCAGGTCGCCCTTGGCGATCGAGGTTGCGGTCTCGTAGGTCTGGCCGACGGTGACGTCGGCGTCGTCGAGCTTGCCCAGGGAGACGTCCGCTTCGCCGTTCTCGGCCTTCATGTAGTAGGAGATCTCGCCTCCCGGCGCATCCGAGACGTTGAACTGGAGCTTGAGCGAGGCGTTGGCGACGGTGGCACGGAACGCGTCGCTTCCGTTGACTGCGGCTTGGACGGCTGTGGCCCACTCGTCGGACAGAAACTGGACGGACATAGGAACTGGCTCCCGGTAGATCGCGTCCTGCGAATCTACCAGGAGTCGGTTCCTGTGGTCTCGGTCGGCTACTTCGTGAGCACGACTTCGAATGGTCCGGTGACTGAACCCGGGAAGGACTTCTCGATCTTCTCTGGCAGTGCGCCTGGAGGCAGAAGGAAGCCCGTGACCTGGTCGAGTCGGAGCTGCTTCACTGAGGCTCCATTGCCTTCCTTCAGGTCCGGTTCTCCGCTGAGAGCGTTTGGTTCGAAGATGACTCCCTTGCCCTTGTCGTTGCATGCGTCCGAGTCGGACAGTTGGCCCCCGTACTGGCCGTTGCAGTTGAACCAGAGCCGGTTGATGTAGATCGGTCGGAAGGTCTTGATCGGCTCCCAATGCGAGCCGGGTCCCCACAACGTGTGATGGAATTGAGGTGCCCATCCGAAGCGGGGGTTGAGGCTGATCTGGTCATTGAATAGATACGTCAGGTCTGCGCCCAAATTCACTTGCGTCTCGTACGCGACGAGGCACGCGGTCATTGCGTCGCTCTGGTTGACCGCCCCCTCGATCGTCGACCGCTTGCACAGAGACCCGGTCAGAGCTTTCGAAGTCACTCCCAGAGTCGTTCTTGATGTCATTGAAGTCCCTCAGATACCACCACAGTGGCGTGTTGTCGACCGTGTACTCGTAGTTCGTTCCCGTGATCTTTTGAACGATCTTGCGGGTTGCTGCTTCTCCAACAAACCCGGTCTGGGTGAGCAGCGGGTCTACGTTCGCTGGATTCTGTGCATTCGGGAAGTCGGCGGCCTCGCCGGTCACCAGTCCCTTCTCGACCGCGCTGGCGAGGTTGTTGCCGGTGCTGGCGAGCACGGTGTTCACAGGACCCGTATTCGGCGAGTTGTCCGAAGGCACGCCGACACTCCCGGAGGGAGAGCACGCATCGAGTCGCGTGTCGGCCGCGGGCGGAGCTTGCCAGGCGCCTCCCGCACCGGGAATGAGCGACGAGTGGACGGTTCCAACCGGGTGGTCGAGACCAATGGCAACTGCGAGCGCTACCTCCTCGGCGCCGGGAGTTCCGCAGTCGACAACGGTATCGCCGTAGAGGTTCCATGTGTCCGAGAGAATGGTGCCGAAGTTGCCTGACGCGCTCCCGTCGCATGCGTCCATTGCCTGTCCCGTTGCAGGCTGTGTGAGGCAGGTTTCTCCTGCCGGCAGACTGTTGAGCAATCCGAACGGTTTCGGATGTCCGCCGCCGATGAACTGGAGCTTTGCCTCGGCGACAGCAGACGTCGAGAGGGTGTCGAACCCGATAGCGCCACCGAGCGCCGTGTCGATGATCTGGGTTGGTATCCGGACTCGCAGCGTCTCATAGTCGGCGCTGATGCATTGGAGCGTTGAGGCCCCCCAGCTCGATGGGGCTGCGACCGGATTCAGAGCCCCCGAGTCGGTGCACGCTGACCACAACGTCTCCCAGTCGGAGGGGCTGTACGAGGTGTCGAGATTCTCTTCCACGATCGCCAGGACTTCGTTGGCGACATTGTCGGTGCTGGTGGGGCTGAGGAATGCGAGCGCACCCGAGAGTGCTCCGAGGTCGGCAGCGGTCTGATCTTGCCGACGCTCATTGAAGCCGGCACCGAGGTCGATGGCGACAGCCGCCATTCCGACCAGAAGCAGAAGCGAAGCGGCGACCAGGATCGCGCTGGCTCCACGATCTGATCTTGTCGGTGTCAGCATGCGTCCGTGCTCGAGCTTCCAAAGGTCGCCCCGCTCCAGGTCGCTACCTGTTCGAGCCGGAACGTTGCGGTGTTGGAGAGATCATCCGGCACGAAACTGGAGATGATCGGAGCACCTGAGAGCGACGAGGTGTATGCGGTGACGGTGACCTCGGCTGTCTGACCGATCGCCGTCGTCCCGTTGAGTTGGGTGACGATCTGGACCTTCCCCGGCAGATTCAATGCGCCACACACGATGTTCTTGATGTCCTCGTCGTCGATCTTGCCGTCGGCATTGGTGTCGAGATCGACGTTGCTGACCGCGGCGAACCTAGCCCCCTCGCGGGCTGCGTGACGCACCTCGTTGTACTGACCGAAGATGTAGCCGAATTCGATGATGCCAAGTAGCAGGATGAGGAGGAACGGAGCCACCAGCGCCATTTCTACAGCGGATGCGCCCCGTTCTGGGTTCTTGCGAATGTTCATGCCGATCTCTCCGATTCGAACCAAATTGGTTACGTATGAGCTATCGGTGCCGACAGGAGAAAGCTTTAGGAGTTGTCGACGGGTCAGTTCGGGGAACTACCGAATGAGTCGGACCTCGCGAATGGGTATAAGCGTCTGACGATCGGGATCGGGCTTCATCAGCACTTCTCCCTGCCCCTTCACTTCGAGTCGCCGAGAGAGGAACTGTGCATCGGTTTGGAATTGACCAGATTGGCCGGTGAGTGAGAACGGGTCTGCCATTGGCGTAAAGAACGTGCCGGTGAGGGTATTTCCGGCCTGACCGCCGATTTGGTGAGCCATATTGGATTCGGACCAAAGGGCAAGGTCTTCGAAGTTTCCGCCTGTGGGAGCAGTCCAGGTGAGACCTCCATCTCCTCCGACGAGGTCGACGATCCCATCATCCAGCAGGACGAATGTGCGATTCAGGGTGATGGCCGATTGAGCGCCTTTGAGCAGATTGCCGCCGGCTCTCACGACGACGGTTGTATCCCCAGAAGCTGCCGAGTTGATCGTCAAACTGGCTCCGGATCGGAGGTCGACATCGCCATCGAATACGACATCGCCCCCCTGGAATACGACATCCACCCCTACGCCGTTGACCACGAAACTCGGGCAATCGACCCACCAGTTGCCCGCCGAGACCGTCAACGAGCCCGGAGAACACGAGTGAGAGTCGGTCCAACGCGTAGAATCCCTGCAGTGTCATGTCGCCCGTCGCTCGCGCGGTGATCAGATTGTCGATGTGCGGAGCCGGAGTGTTCGGGCACGGGAGAATCGTGATGTCGCCTGGGTTCGTCGCTCCGGGTACGAGCGGATAGTCGGGGTAGTTGGTCTGGCAGTTGTATCTCCAATCGATCGGTGCTCGGGTGATCCGGCGCGAGACGCCGACCGGTTGTGGATACAGCCGGAACCAACTCTCTGGTGGATCTGAGGGGTCGACGCCGGTCGCAGGAAGGGTGAGATCACCCGGATCGTAGGAAGCGGTTGCGTTGGCGGGGGGTACTGCTGACAGTGCATACGAAAGGATCGCCGAAGGGATGTTGTCGGGCGCAGGCACGGGAATTGCGCGAATCCAGCCGTTCTGCGTCCCCTTCGAATCGATGGACCACGAGTTGTTTCCGCATCGATTTGGGTTGGTCGTTTTCGACGCATTCGAGTCGACCACGATCAGCCCCGGAGAGTCTTCGAAGTAACTCACGGTGATCTTGCCCTGGCCACTCGTGAACAACGCATCACACGAAATCGGCTCGAGCACCAGCAGTGGCACCACTTCACCCGCACCTATCCCTGCGCCGATCCGAGCGACACTGTGCACCGTCGTGGACGCGGCCCAACTGCCGAGGACCCCCGCGAATGCAAAGTCCCGTGACCTCGTCAATTCGACACCAAGCCGTTGACAGGGGGCGCCGTCGAAGACGGCATTGATCGCTTGGCTGGTCATCAATGGATGACTGTCAGGCACGGGGTGAGTAAACACCACTGAATACGGTCCGGCTGTGCCCGTTGCTTGACGCGCCGTGAGCGGGTTGCATGTGCCAGCGAAGGTGCTGCAGGTTGGCGCGCTCGGGGAGGATCCCTCGTCTTCGAGGTTCAGTAGTAGATAGTCCCAGGCGACGGTACATGCTTGGTCGGCTTCACTTCCGGCGAAGGGGTTGATGGATGCCGCTCCAGCTGTTGCCGATGCATCGGTGGCGAGTTGATCGGCACGAATGTCAAACCTCAAGCTCCCGATGTCGATGGCAATGGCCGCAACTCCGACGAGGAGGAGCAATGATGCCGCAACCAGCATCATCGTCGCTCCCTGCTCATGCTCACGCCTCATCAAATCAACCTCCCAGGCCCGCTTCGAATCGACTCACCGACTGAGAGTCGAGCGTGACCGTCGTCGAGAACAGAATGACATCCAACTCTGCATCCCGTTCGACCGTTACTTGTACCCGTCGTTCGGTGTCGGGGCGCCCATCGGCGAGGCATGGACTGTTCCCATAGGTATCAGTGCCGGAGGCATCGCGGATAACGCTGCTGGTGATATCGGTCGTGAGGCTGCCGGCGGGGTGGACGTAGGCGACGCAGATCTCGCGTCCCGCCACTCCATTGGCGAGTGAGCCGTCCGAGTCGGCGACCACCTGAGACATGACTGCATCCAGCCAATCATCGAGGGTCAAGAAGTTACTCACCGGAAGTGTGGCGGCATTGCGACCGGCCTCCCGGGCGGCGTGCGTCAAAGCGAGTGCGTTGTTGAACGCAAGGCCTGCGGTGACGATGCCGAACAACAGCATGACCAGCAGGGGAGCAAGGATTGCGAATTCGACCAGCGCAGCTCCGAGGTCGCTGTCTCTTCGATCTCTCGATGATCCTCGCAATCCCCACGCTCCCAGATCGAAGTCTAGATAGCCCAATGCCAGTGTCCAGCGTGCATCGACCCAATAGTTCTCCTCGACGGTGACTCGGATACTGGAGAAAGGCTCGTGCTCGGCTGACTCAACTCCGTAGGGAGAGCGCCTCCGAGTGGACGAACGATCGCTACTCGAAGATCTTCGGATGGAACTCGTGGGTGGAGCCACCATTCATGGTGCGGACCTTCGCTGAGACTATGTCGTCATCGAGCGAGTAGCGCGTGACCTCCGTGATCTTTTTCAAGGTACTCAGGGAATCGCTGAGGTGCCATCACCCCCGGTCAGAAGATAGTATCTGCGGCGTCGTCGTCGTCGTACCAAAGCCCATGGAGATAGACGATGTCAAATCCTGCACAGGTCTCAATGAGATACCAGTTCCGAGCCCTGGCCAGAGTTGAGGTGCTAGACCAAGCCGGGGCGGGGACGTCACGACCGAGTCGCTGAATCTGTCTCCTCCATGGTCTCGACCTGCCGTGATTCCGGGCAAGCTACTTGAGGGACCGTACGACATCAGACAACTCTTCATGGCAACGCCGTTTGCGGCGATATCGGAGGCGCCTGGATCGTCGCATCAACTCGGCAGTTCTCGACAATCAGGTCAACTGCTGCTCAAAAGCCAAGATCCCGGCACTCCTCTGCGATGTGGTGGAAGCCTTGTGCGGGATGGTGATGGCTTCATGGTTCAGATGTGATACCTGAGTTGTCCGCTGTTCAAGAGGGCTCGGCGGAGAACGGAGCCGCGGGCACCAGAGACTTGAGAAGATCTGTTCGATGGCCATTGGTACGCCAAGCGCGGAATGGATTGCGCTTGGCGTACGCCTGTACCGCCGAGCCCTAGGTCCTACTCGAGGAGGTTC
Source organism: uncultured bacterium (assembly GCA_963745865.1). GTDB lineage: Bacteria > Actinomycetota > Acidimicrobiia > Spongiisociales > ZC4RG35 > JAHEDH01. The sequence continues at coordinate 135,352 of CAVUYZ010000005.1, forward strand.
AGCGAGAACTCGGGGGTCGTCGAGACGGTGGGGAGCTTGGTGATTTCGATTGATCCCCCGGAGAGGTTCACTCGATACCCAATGACTGCGCCATCCGTCGAGACGCGCCGTTGGTGCTAATGCTGACGAGTCCATTGGGCGCAAAGATCGTACCCGACCATTGAATACCGGTATTGCCACCGTTCAGTTTGATGCTCGCGGGAGCCGTACAAGAAGACCCGCCATGTTCGGAGTACAGGAAGATACCCGTGGCCGGTGTGGTTCCTGGGAAATTCGAGTAGGTGCCGCCGAGGTGTGTTGTGCGTGCGAAGTCGATTTGACCTGTCACCGCGAAAGTCACGTTGACTCCCATGGGAATCTCTACCTCTTTGTTGAAGGTGAGATCACCATCGATGTAGTAGAGGCCGGACTGGTTGATGATCAACTTTCCGCCCGCCCCGGTGGTGTTTGATCCAATCGCCGCGATGTCTGCGATACGGACATTCCCCGAAAGGGCGAAATATTCTGATGGGACAGGTGTTTGTGCGAGAATCTCGAACTGTCCTCCGGTTTGAAAGTCCGAGATGTCAACACTTATGGGGTATGGCTTTGGCGGGCCAAAAAAGCGCTCGAAATCGGAGTAACCGACTGGACTTCCCTCTCGGTGAGTCGCTTTGCCGAGGATGTCGATGCTCGCTCCTGTAACGGCCACCTCGCCGTTCGAGTGGACGCCACCAACAATGTCGACATCCGAAGAGTTGATACTGAGTTCGTTTGAGGCACCAGGACAACCGTCTGCTCCAGCGAACACTGCATACGGCCCGGGTGCGGCAAGGGAATCACAACTGGCCGTGGCACTTGCGGTGACTGTGAGTTGGTCTGGAGTAAGCCCACTGACATTCAATTCGGTTGCGTTAGTCGTCTCGATAGTGACCTCCCAGTCACCACCCGAGCCTGGAACCGCCGCGGGTGTCACGATCACATCAGGGGGGGCATCCGCGAATCCATTTTCTGCTGCAACCTCAAGAGCCGCAGTGGTCGGGTCCTCGTTGCCGATGCCCTCCCTAGGATTGCATTGCTCAAACGCTGCGGCCAGCGCAGCGTTGTCCGCTGCATTCTGAATGTCGCGTCTCTCGTTGAAACCGAGCCCGATATCTATCGCGAAGGACGCAGCCGCCAGGAGTACCAGCAGGCTGACAGCGACGAGAACGGCCGCGCTGCCGTCGGAATTGTTAGCTCTCACTGCAGTCTCCTACGGAATAGTCGAAACTGGGCATGTGCCGGTCGGAAAGGCGTTAATAAAGCGCTCTGAGATCGCCGAAGCCGAAAGGGTCAGTGGGCCTGCGATCGACGAGAACCCTGGAGTTATCAAGCTTGCTCATATGTCACTGATACCTCGATCAATCGTGTATCCCGTTGGCTTCCGCCCTTGATATAGCAGTTGACAGTGACGTCGGTGTCAACGATTTCAGGACTGTCTATTGCTTCCACTGCTCGTTGTTTGATATCGGTGATCGTCAAAGGACTCTCGTACGACGCGAATGTTGCTGCCTCTTGAGCCGCATCCTCTATCGAAATCCGTGAGAAGATGCCCCTGCCGACATCGATGATTCCAGACACCAGAATGAGGAGAAAGATGGCCATGAACACAGTCTCAACGGCGACGGCGCCACGTTCAGTGCTACCCATCGACGACCTCGTTGAAGAACACGCTCCGCTCCTGAGATGACGTGAGATCGACTCCGTCCAGGAAGCTCTCAAGAAGCGGAACGACCGAGTCAAATAGTCGTTCTGCGGTTACAACGATGACATCGCCTGATCCGACGATAAGGCTGGTTGGGTCCGGACCTTGTGGGCCGAAGGGAGGTTGATCGACGGGATCGGGTATCGCAAGCGTCGTGGTATCGCAATCGGCCTTCGGAGGGTCGGCTTCTGGGTCGGCACTCGCAGCAAAATATTCGATGGTCACAGACGCCGGTTCAGCTGATCCAGCGAGCCTGCGTACCGCAGCTTCGATCTCGCGACAGTCGCCGAACCCGGGGATGCCGTTGACAGTGTTCTCGAATGTTGTCGCGAATCGAGCTCCTCACGAGCTGCGTTTCGGATCGTATTGAACTCGTGCATGCCCCGGGCAAATTCAAGACCCAAAAATGAGCATGAAGAGGAGTGGAGCCAGCACGGCGAACTCGACGAGGCTTGCGCCGCGTTCGTTTGAATTGTGGTCTGGTTTTCGGATCCCCATATGCCAGTACCTTTCCGGCCCCTGTAATAGGTCGCCTCTGAGTGGCGACTGCTCCCTGCACTGATCAAGTTAACACTGACGCTCGCCTCTTCAACCGTGATCGGGAGGATGAGTCGAGCGACCCACATGATCGTAACTGCCCTCAGACCGCTAGTCATGCCAACGTTTTCGCGTGTTCGATCCGCTATCCGGCGACCAGCTTCACGCCTGACGGCACGTCGATCGATCCGAGGGGGGCGAAGACAGAGCCGTCCTCGCAGGTCGCATCCGGGCCGAACCACACGACGAACGCCTGGACTTCGTCGAGGCCGTTGCCGCCCCCACCCTTGCCCTTGCCTCCGCCGGTGTCGAAGTCGGAGAGCGTGGTGGGCTCACTGAGGTAGACGGTGTAGAAGCCGATGATCTTCATTCGCTTGTTCGACCCGTTGGGCCACGACCCGGCAGTCGTGCCGATGTCCCAGTTGTCGTTGTAGGTGACGATCGGGACGGTGGCCAGCCTCGGCGAGTCGCAGACGACCCCCGAGCCGTTGTAGTAGTACTGCTGGTTCTTGGCGTCGGCATACGGTCCGTAGAGACTGTCGTTCCAGCCGGATGGCTTGGTGAACCCGTTCGGGAAGCCACTCGTTACGCCCCCGGCCCCGAACACCGCGTTGAGCGTCTGAGGTGTCGTTCCGCCAAGCACATCCTCGAACGACTCGCAGTTGAAGGCCTCTGGGCAGCTCATGCCGTTCGTGTCGGACAGCAGGTTCTCGATCCCGGCGTTGAAGGGACCGCTCATGTTGCCTGGCTCGGTGTCGGTGGCGTTGCAGACATCCCCGGGGTTGGCGCACTCGACACCGGCGAGGCCGGTGTCGCTGTCGACGTCGCCCCAGTTGCCGTGGTGCTTCTGCAGGTCGGCGTCGATGCCGTTCTCGAGGGCGTTCTGCCAGGCGTTGGCGCCGTTGCCGACCGGCTTGATCGCTCCGCAATTCCCGGTGACCTTGTTGGCGCAATCGAACAGGTCACCTGAGAAGGTCCCGCCCAGGGCTGCGATCGGGAGGATGCCGGCGCCGGAGGTGACCTCGTTACTGGTGCAGAAGGCCTGCTCGACGATGCTGACGGTGCTGGCTCCGATCACGCTGCCGAAATCCGCCTGAGCGCTCTCGGTCACCGTGACCGACATGGTCTCGGCCTGGCCGTTCACGGATGCGTTGATCGTCACGACGTTGCCGTTCCCGTCGGTCAGCACGCCGATGGCGCCGGACACCGAAGGGCCGACGAGCGACGCCTCGGGCCAGTTCAATTTGGCGATCTCGGCGCCGGCTGCGATCGCGGCGTTGGTGTCAGGAAGCTCGACAGCGCCGGCGAGGCATGTCATGTCGGCGTTGGTCTGCCCGACGGTGGCGTCCTGGTAGAAGCTGGAGACGTCGACGGCGAGCGCCGCGGCGCCAAAGATGAAGATGAAGCGAGCCGGCGACGAGGAGCGCGGACGCGCCCCGCTCGGTGGCGGCAGACGACGTCATGACTCGAAGCGGGACACCGCGGTGGCGGTGAGATCGACGGTGATCGAGAAGAAGACGAAGTCGATCGAGTAGTCGGGATAGGTGATCGAAACGGCGACCTTGTCGTTTCCGGATGAGTTTCCGACCGAGCACGGATCAGCTGCGAGTGCGATACATGTCGTGTCGACGAGGGAGGGGTCGATTGCGGCAGCCTGGAGTTGCTCGTCGGCAACGCAGCGCAGAATCTGCTGGGAAGAGGACGATGACGAGCAGGCGTCGGTGGAGGTCCCGTCGATCCCACGGCTCGATGGTGGCGCCGTGGCGGGCTGCTTCCCGCACTGCGTGATCCATGACGTTGTGGACGTTCCACGCTCGTGCCGTCGCCCAGATCCCGACGATGAGCAGGAGCAGGAAGGGCATGACAAGTGCCATCTCGACCAATGCGGCGCCGCGCTCGTCTCGGACCGCGGTTGGTCGTGTTGTTCAATGGTGTGCCCATGTTGGTTCTGTCGGCGCGAGCGTGGGGCTTACTTGAGAGTTGGGATGGGGGTCGATAGTCCCAAATCGTCGAGGTCAGTGGACGTTGATGCCGGTCTCGACAGGTGCGGTCGGCTTGGCGGCTCCGACAGCCGGAAGGCTGAGCCGGAATGTGGAGAGATCCTCGTGGAGATAGCTCACGTCACCGCCCATGAGTTGGGCGAGCTGCCGGCTGACCGTCAGGCCAAGGCCGATAGCAGCCGTCACGATTCGCTCTTCGCCCGAAGTGTTGTAGGCATCGAAGATGGACTCACGGCGTTCAGGTGGGACGCCTGCCCCCGTGTCTGCGATGTCCAGCGCCGCTATCCCGTCGACCGCTTCCATGCTGATGAACACCGATCCCCGCCGTATCGATAGGCGTTGGTGAGCAAGTTGCGAACGATCTGTCGGGTGCGAACCGGGTCGGCGAAAACCGAGACGTGGTCGGGGGACTCCATCGTGACACGGGTTGTGACCTCCGACGGAAGATCGTCGATCACCTGGGCGACGAGTCGGCCGAGGTCGAACTCCTCGGGGAAGACGGTGAGGCTCGTCTCGTTGATCCGGGTGGAGACCAGGAGATCGTCGATGATGTCGGAGACCTCGCGGCTCTGTCTCCGGATCATGCCCATGAATTCGCGGCGCTCGTCGTCGGTGAAGTCGGCATCATGGCGGTCCAGTTCGGCGGCCAGGCCAACCACAACCGAGAGCGGGGTGCGCAGCTCGTGACTGACCGACGCGATGAAGCGGTCCTTCGCCAAGACCAGGCCCTCGAGCTTCCTGGTCGTCTCCAAACGCTGGAAGTACGCGCCGAGCATGCGAGCGAAGGAGGTCATCACGTCGATATCGGAGTCGCTCCAGTACTCGGTCGGTCAGGTTCCCGACGCCCACGATGTACGTCGTCTCTCCGTCGGGCATGACAGGCACATTGATTTCAGAAGTCAGCGGATTGTCGAGCCATTCGACCCGGTCGTGGTCGGCAAGCGTTCAGTTCGTCCTGGTCTCCGAACTTGAAGATCTCGCCAGCCATGAGCTTCTGTGCACCCGCAGGTTCACTCGAGAGCGGCCACGCACACTCGTCCACTGTCTTGTGGCGATCTCGACTCAGCTGATGGATCGGTCGTGCGACGAGTCCCAAATCGGGATCGTGTTCGACCCGTTCGATGTAGGCGACGTCACTCGCCACAGCTCCCATCACGAGTGCGAGCGTGTCAGCCAGCGGGCGGTCCGACTCGGGGGAGAGGAGGATCCGTGTCCCCTCGGTCAACGCGTGCTGAGCATTCAATGCGCGGCGCTGCTCCATGATCGACGCTCGTAGCTCCGTGGTGTGACTATCCCGCAGCCACATGGTTCCGATCGTGTCGGAGATGACCCGCAGCGACGCAACTTCCTTGGGGGTCCAGTCCCGGCCACGATCCCGCTGTGCGAATGCGACATGGCCCAGCCATTCTCCGCCCGCCCAGACCGGGAGGAGCATGGCAGACTCGAACGGACCTGACCCGGTGGAGAGGTGGTCCCTGTCGCTGTCAGGGAGCTCGTCGAAGGAGGCGAATACAAACGACTCGTTGCGTTCGAGGCGTGCCCGGACGGCCGGGAGCCGATCCCATTGGAGCAGGCTGTCGGTGCGATGCAGATTGATCGGCCCGTCAGAGTTGCGTGACCCACAGTCTTGACCTTGGACGCGTGCCGGCCGTCGGAGTCCGTGACGTTCTTTCGCACGATGAGCACGTCGAGCGCCAACGCCGCGAGCAAGTGCTGAAACGCCGCATAGGTGGCTCCCGTGAGTCGCTCCGCCAGGGCGATCGACTGGGCGCATTCCGCGAGCGCTCGGTCGATCTCTCGTCCACGCTCGGTCGTGGCGAGCTCGGCGGCAAGTGCGTCTTCGGTGCGCTTCGCCGTGCGGAGTGAGGTCGCCGCGGCTCCCGACAGTCCGCCGATCCCGACAAGCAACGCCATCGCCAGGAACCACAGGTTGAAGCCGGGAGGCACCGGGCTCCGGAGCTGGATCGAATCATGAACAAGACCGACAGACCGAACCCGATCATCGACCCGATCGCCCCATTCGACGCCAGGCCGAAAGATCGCGGCGGCGATGAGTGCGAGGCTTCTGGCGACGATGAACGCCACCGGGTCGTCGGGGTCGGGGTGGGGGACGAGGGCGAGCGCAACGACGACGAGACCCACCCTCCACGCAAGACGGTAGAACGTCGGCGCGGTGACCGCGTTCGATGAGGCGGTGATTTTCGCGCTGAGCAGCCAGGGGCATGCCCTTACATCGTCACAGATCGCTCAGTCTTGAGCTGCCATATTTTGTCACGACGAGGCTGAGGCCATTCTGAGGTTCTTGAACTTCGCCTTGACGTAGTCGGCGTTCATCATCGCGATGAAGTCGATCGAGATCGACTGCGGGCATGCCGTGGAACACTCGCCGTGATTCGTGCACGAGCCGAAGTAGTGCTCCATGGTGTCGACCATGTGCTCAGAACGTGTCCAGCGCTCGGACTGACCCTGGGGGAGCAGGTTGAGCTGCATCATCTTCGCCGCAGTGAACAGGTTCGCCGCGCTGTTCGGGCATGCGGCCACGCAGGCTCCGCATCCGATGCACGCCGCTGCCATGAAGGCGGTGTCGGCGACTTCTTTGGGGATCGGGATCTCGTTGGCGTCGGGGGCCGCACCGGTGTTGATCGAGATGTAGCCGCCCGACTCGATGATGACGTCCATCGCAGTCCGGTCGACGATGAGGTCCCTGACCACCGGGAACGCGGTTGCCCTCCACGGCTCGACCGTGATCGTGTCACCGTCGTTGAACTTCCGCATGTGCAGCTGGCACGTGGCGGTTCCGAGCTGTGGGCCGTGGGCGTAGCCGTTGATCATCAGCCCACAGGTGCCGCAGATTCCCTCACGGCAATCGCTGTCGAAGGCGATGGGCTCTTCGCCCTGGACGGTGAGCCGCTCGTTGAGAATGTCGAGCATCTCCAGGAACGACATGTCCTCTTTGATGTCAGCCACCTGGTAGGTCTCGAACCGACCCGCTTTGTCGGCCGAGTCCTGACGCCAGATCTGAAGTGTGATGTTCATAGGCTCGCTCCGCTCACCGATGCCGGACGGTCATCGTTCATCGTCGATCTGCTCGTCTGTCACTTGTAGCTCCGAGTGCTGAACTCGACGTTCTCGTATTCGAGTTCCTCCTTGTGGAGGATCGGATCGCCGTCGGGGTTGAAGCCCCAGGCCGACACGAAGGCGAAGTCCTCGTCGTTGCGAAGCGCCTCGCCTTCCTCGGTCTGGTACTCGTCCCGGAAGTGGGCGCCGCAGGACTCTTCGCGTTGGAGTGCGTCGTGGCACATCAGCATCGCCAATTGGAAGAAGTCGTCGACGCGCATGACCTTCTCGAGTGTCTGGTTGACCGAATTCTCGGTGCCGAGCACCTTGACGTCGGCCTTGAACTCCTCGTAGAGCGCCGGGATCTCAGACAGCGCCTTCTCCAGCCCCGCAGCATCGCGAGCCATTCCGCAGGCGTCCCACACGATCCGCCCGAGCTTGCGATGGAAGTCGTCGACGGTCCGGGTTCCTTTCGACTCGAGGAAGCCGTTGATCCGGTCCTTCAATTCGAGCTCGGCCTCGAGGAACGCCGCATCGCCGGTGTCCACCGGGGTCGGTGTTGAGCATCGGGGCGAGATAGTTGCCGATCGTGGCCGGGAGCACGAAATATCCGTCGGCGAGTCCCTGCATGAGCGCCGATGCTCCGAGACGGTTTGCGCCGTGATCGGAGTAGTTGGCTTCGCCGATGGCGAACAGTCCCGGGATGGACGTCATCAGGTTGTAGTCGACCCACAGGCCCCCCATCGCGTAGTGCGGGGCCGGATAGATCCGCATGGGCACTTCGTATGGGTTCTCGTCGGTGATGCGCTCGTACATCTCGAAGAGATTTCCGTAGCGCTCCTCGATCACGTCCTTGCCGAGGCGGGCGATCGAATCCTTGAAGTCGAGATACACGCCGTTCTGGAGCGGGCCGACCCCGTGCCCGGCGTCGACCATCCGCTTCGCCGCCCGGCTGGACACATCGCGGGGTGCGAGGTTTCCGAAGCTGGGGTAGATGCGCTCGAGGTAGTAGTCGCGCTCCTCCTCGGGGATCTGCTTCGCCGGCCGTTTGTCGTCAGGGTCTTTCGGCACCCAGATCCGTCCGTCGTTGCGCAGCGATTCCGACATCAATGTCAGCTTCGACTGGAACTCGTCCGACTGAGGGATGCAGGTCGGGTGGATCTGTGTGAACGACGGGTTGGCGAAGAGCGCTCCCTTGCGGTGGGCCCGCCAGATCGCCGAGCTGTTGCAGTACATGGCGTTCGTGGACAGGTAGTAGACGTTGACGTATCCACCGGTGGCGAGCACCACAGCGTGCCCCGACCAGCTCTCGATCTCGCCGGTGACGAGGTTGCGGGTGATGATCCCCGCCGCGGTGTCGTCCTTGGTGACGATGTCCAGCATCTCCATCTTCGTGTGGAGCTTGACGTTGCCCAGCTGCACCTGGCGCATCAGTGCCTGATAGGCGCCGAGCAGCAGCTGCTGGCCGGTCTGGCCCTTGGCGTAGAAGGTCCTGGACACCTGGGCGCCACCAAAGGAGCGGTTGTCGAGCAGACCGCCGTACTCGCGGGCGAACGGGACACCCTGGGCGGTCGCCTGGTCGATGATGTCGACCGACACCTGCGACAGGCGGTAGACGTTCGCCTCCCGAGAGCGGTAGTCGCCGCCCTTGATCGTGTCGTAGAACAGCCGGAACACGCTGTCGCCGTCGTTCTGGTAGTTCTTGGCGGCGTTGATGCCGCCCTGGGCGGCAATCGAGTGGGCCCGACGGGCGCTGTCGTGATAGGTGAAGACTTCGACGTTGTAGCCGAGTTCGGCCATCGTCGCCGCCGCGGAGGCGCCGGCCAGTCCGGTCCCGACGACGATCACCTTGAACTTCCGCTTGTTGTTGGGGTTGACGAGCTTCATGCCGAACTTGTGGTTGTCCCACTTCTCGGCAAGCGGACCGTCAGGAATCTCTGCGTCGGGTGTGATTGGCATTGGCTGGCTCCTCAACTGACGATTCCGGCCAGCACTGCGACCGGGAAGCTGACGTTGGCGATGACGATGACGGCCGCGAAGGCGATCGCGAAGTACCGCCGCCACGCGTTGAACTTCGGGTTGTTGACGCCGAGGCTCTGGAACATCGACCAGGCGCCGTGATAGATGTGCACGCCGAGAGCGAGGTTGGCCACGATGTACAGCACCGCGACGGGAACACGCGAGAACGAAGCCACGAAGTTGGCGTAGACCGCACCCTGCGCCCATGAGTCGGGCGCAATGCCGGGCAGGCCCCACGTGAAGTCGGCGAGGTGGAAGCCGAGATACAGGAGCACGATGATCCCCGTCCATCTCATGGTGCGGGACGCGTAGTCGGCAGCCAGGTAGTTCCGCGGGCCCTGGTATTCGGTCTGTCGGGCCTTGTGGTTCATGACTGTGAGCGCATAGGCGGCGTGGATGTGGAGCAGGAAGGCGACGATCAGCCCGATCCGCAGCAGCCAGAGCGCGACGTGTTCGGGGAGGATCGGGAAGAAGAGCTCTCGCAGCGCCTCGCCGTACAGGTCGATCTCGAACGCTCCCCGCTCGGGCAGGAACCCGATGAAGATCTTGAGGTTTCCGATCATGTGAGCGAACACGAACCCGAGGAGGATGATCCCGGTGAGTGCCATCACCCACTTCTTGCCGACGGCCGATCGATAGAACTCGACCGGCCATGGAAGTTTCTTCCCCGGCTGGGGGGGTGCGGTCACGGCCACGCAGTTACCTCTCGCTCTCGGACGGCCAATTATCGCGCCGTCGATCCTGTTTCCCGTACTCGACGTCGGGGTTTCCCCATTTCGACGGACTCACCCAGCCCGCGATAGGGCCGTTGGTCCTCGATTCGTCGAGTAGCAACACCGTACTTCGGGGTTGACGCCGCGCGCGTGCTCTGCCATGATCACAATGGTGTAATTACAACGATGGAAGGGCGCACCAATGCAGAGCAAGCTCATCGAAGCGCTGGCGGTGGATCGGCTCTCCTGGCAGGACTTCGCCAACTGTCGCGGCGCGGACGCCGACCTCTTCTTCCCCGAGCGTGGTGCGTCCACCCGCCGGGCAAAATCGATCTGCTCGGCGTGCGACGTGAAAATCGACTGCCTCGAATATGCGCTCGACAACGGCGAGAAGTTCGGAATCTGGGGAGGCATGTCGGAACGAGAGCGTCGCCGAGTGCGCCGCGAACGAATGATCTCAGCCCGCCGAGCGTCCTAACCGACCGATTCATCCCGGCCGGTACACTCTGGTCGTACCCAGGGAAAGGTCAACGTTGGAACTCGGAATTCCTCTTCTGCTCGTCGCGATCGTCCTGTTCGGGGTCGGCATGTACCTGCGGAGGGCCCGCGAGGCCGACCCGCGTCGGGCCGAGGCCCAGGCCTCGAAGCGCTCGCGGAGAGGCGTGCCCGAGCCGGCCGAGCCTGAACTCGATCTGTCTGGTCCGCGTCCGCAGGTCGTCGGTGTCGAGATCGATGGTCCGAAGGCGATCGTCACCTTCGACGTCCCGATGCCGGACAGCGATGACGAGATCCTCGCCGAGCTCCTGGTCGCCGAGGCGGTCGAGGTGCTCCGCGAACGGCGCCACACAACTCCGATCTCAACGGTCGAGACCGTCATCGCATATGCAGGCCGGCCGTTTCCGTCCGAGGTCGGCAGAACCAACTTCCCCAGCCCGGGCGAGCTCCCCCCGCCATCGGATGCCCCCTCGATCCTGAGCCTCTCGACCATCGCCGCAGACCCATTGTCCGCCGAGTTCGAGGGCGGGCCGGACGGGCCGGTCGGGACAGAATCGTCATCACGCGGCGACACGCTCGGGCCGATTGCAGCCGAGCTCAGGTTGCCGAAGGCGATCCAGACGGGACTGAGGGCGCAGGGGATCGATCCGGCGACGATGACGTCGGTCGACCTCGTCACCGGGACCCTGACCCTCGTGGGTTACAGCGTGACCGAGGGGCCCGTCGACGGAACCTGGTTCGCAGAGAAGGGCGGAACGCGGACATTCATCCGTGAGGTCGCGCACAACGAGGACGACTACCCGGAGCTGGAGGACTCGGCCATCAACAGCTTCCTCTTCGAGTTCCAGTCTTCGGGCGCCGAACGCGGGCTTCTCGTGACCGACAAGTTCGCACCGTTCAGCGTTTACGACAAAGAGCGTCGCGAGCCACGTGTCCGGTTCCTGAGTCGAGAACGTCTGCAGAAGGTCGTCGATTCACTGGCTCTCGGCTGACGCGAGTTGCCGGTCCGAGTAGCGCCACATCCCGGTAAGATGACAGTCAACGAAGGAGTTCCCAACCATGCCAAAAGGTCCTGAACTGATCGTCATCGTTGCGGTGATCATCCTGCTGTTCGGCGCTCGGAGACTGCCAGAGCTGGCGCGCTCACTCGGCGCCTCCGCCAAGGAGTTCCGCAAGGGTCTCGATGCCGGCGCCGAGGACGAGACGGTCACGGAGACGTCTGCGGACTCATCCGATACCACCGAGAACAAGACCAGCTGACCGGACGAGCCGGTGCGATCCGGTTCATCCCGACAACTGATCGAGTGATCTCGTGTATTCGGCGAAGTCGCGTTCCCTACCGAACGATTCGCTGACAACGATGTCGCGTATCACACCGGCCTCATCGATCGTGAAGGTCGACCTCTCTGGAACTCCGATCGTCTCGTTGAAGCACTCATAGGCCCTCGTGGTTTCGCCGTGCGGCCAGAAGTCAGACAGGATCGGGAACGTGAATCCCTGCTCGGTCGCCCACCGCTTGTTGGTCGAAGTCATGCCACACGTGACCGCCAGCACCTCCGCATCCCGCGAGGACAGGGCCGTGAGGTTGTCCCGGATCGTGCACAGCTCGCCTTCACAGACCCTGGTGAAGGGCAGCGGAATGAACACGAGGAGCCGTCGCCGACCGTTTGAGTCAGCTAGCGAGATCGGCGTGCGATCCTGGTCGGGCAGTGTGAAGTCAGGTGCCGGGTCGCCGGGTTGGAGCGGCATCGGTCGGTCCTTTCGATCAGCGTGAAGCCGAGTCAAGCGGCGTCGCTGCGGTAGCCGGAACCAGTCGCCGATCGGATACTTCGCCGGCGCTCTCCCTCAGGTGGGGTCGATGTCGTCCAGGAGGACCCTGGCGGCCCAGGCAACGGGGTCTTCGATCTCTGCAGCCGACGGGAATCGGCCTTCCTGGGTGAAGATCGAATTGAGCGACTCCTCGCCAAACCGCCGTTGGGCTTCCTCACAGAACCGATGCCCTGCGGCGATCGATTCGGCCGACGGGAGCATCGGGCCGAGGGCCGAGGCCGAGACCTCGCCTCCCAGATCCCGCTCGCTGTCCCGGAACGCATCGAGCCGCTCGATATCCGGCAGCAAGTGCGATCCTGCTCCCCGAGTGAGGTGTTGGCGGTAGGCGGCGGCGAGCCCGAGGAATGCCTGCAACTCGTTCTGGGCGGCCCGGGTCTCCGGGGTGTCGAACATCGAGGCGAGCTTCTCGGGGTCCATGGCGGACGGATCGGTCGGATCCACCCCCTGCATCATCTCCATCAGCCCCTGCGGTGCCATCGACATCGTGCCCGCGTACTCGCGGATCAGGCTGATGAGGTGCTCGCGGGTGAACGGAACCCGGTACATGCCTCGGTGAGCGACCTCGTTCAGGGCGACCCAGAGGCGGACGTTCTTCGGATCGAGGTCGTGAGCGACTGCAAACCGGTCGATCGTCGGGACGATGAAGGTGACGGGGCCATCGATCGGCGCACCCGCATCGAAGCTCGACATCGCCCATTGGGACAGCGAGCCGACCATGGTCCCGACCTGCATACCAATGAGTGCCGGCCCGAGCGGTTTGAGCATCTCGGCGGCAGGACCGGCTCCCTCCAGATCGATCATGTCTGCGAATGGCTCGGCGATCGCAACGAAGCTCTCGAGGCTGCGGTCCGCCCATTCCCGTCCGTCGACCGGCAGCACATCTGAAGCAGCGTCGATGGGGAAGGGGGCGGTCTCGGCGAGACGGAACTCTGCGAGGCGGGTCAGTTCGCGGAACTCCTCGGCAGCCCATGGCTCGACCGGCTGGCGCTCGCCGGCCAGGTGATGGGCGACTTCGGCGGCGAGTTTGAGGTTGACGTCGCCTGGCTGGTTGAAGAGCTCGAAGAGCCTCGAGAAGATGTCGTCACTCATGTCGCGCCCAAGCCTATGCCGCGTCGCGAGTTGCGGCGGTGGGCCCCGGTCACGCACCCTCGATCCACTCCTCGCCACCCGGCCAGTTCTCCTGCTTCCAGATGGGTGCGCGGTTCTTGAGCTCGTCGATGAGGTAACGAGCGGCTTCGAAAGCGTCACCGCGATGCGCGGTCGAAACCGCAACTGCCACCGACGTCGCTGCCAGGTCGACTCGACCCACCCGGTGCTCGACCACTGCCGACAGGATCGGCCATCTGCTCGCCGCCTCGTCGACGATCTCGCGGATGCGAGCCTCGACGTGTTCGGTGTACGCCTCGTAGACGAGATGGGTGACACCATCGCGTCCGGCGGAGTGGTCACGAACGGTTCCGAGGAACAGCGCGGTCGCTCCGGAATCCGGTCGCCCCACCTCGTCGAGCAGCGCTGCTGCGTCAATCGTCTCATCGCGGATTGCGACCCTGAGATGTCGGTCCCGATCCATGTCGAGATGGTATCGAATCGGCCGACTATCACTCTGCTTGGGGCGCCCGACGCAAATATCCGGAATCCAGGGGTGGCTGCAGATCCGTTCGTATAGCCTTTCGCACCAGACGTGGAGGAGGGACACGTGTGACCACGACGATGGATCGGTCTACAGCGCCGAACGCCAGTACCGGATTCCACACCGTCGCCTCGTATGTGCGCGACAGGGCGCGGGACATGCCGAGTGGGGTCGCCATGCGCGAGAAGGACCTCGGGATCTGGCAGGAGATCACGTGGGCAGACCTCTGGGAGTCCATCGTCGACGCCGCCCACGGACTCATTGCCCTCGGAGTCGAGGTCGGAGACCGTGTGAGTATCCATTCTGAGGACCGGCCCGAGTGGGTGATCCTCGACATCGCCACCGTTGCCGTCCAGGGGACCACCGTCGGCCTCTATCCCACCAACCCGGCTGCAGAGGTCGAATACCTGCTCGCCGACTCGGGATCGAAGGTCCACCTCGCCGAGGATCAGGAGCAGTCCGACAAGGTGCTGGAGGTGATCGAGCGACTTCCGGCGCTCGAGAAGATCATCCACGTCGAGCCACGCGGCTTCCGAGAGGTTCGCGATGACGATCGGTTCGTCTTCTGGGACGACTTCCTCGAGATCGGTCGCCGGCATCGGGCAGGCGAACCCGGATGCCCTCGCCGGGCGCATGGACCGGGCTGCTGCCGAGGACATCATCACGCTCGTCTACACGTCGGGAACCACCGGCCCGCCCAAGGGGGCGATGCTGACGAACGAGAACTTTGCGTTCTGTATCGAGACGGTGGTTCTGGCCGACGGTCGGCTCCCCGGCAACGTGAAGCCCGGGCCGAACGACCAGATCCTCACGTACCTTCCGCTGTGCCACATCGCCGAGCGGATCTTCTCCACATGGTCGATGGCGTCTACCGGCGCGGTGCTGAACTTCGCCGAGTCGATCGAGACCGTTCAGGAGAATCTCCGTGAGATCCAGCCGACGCTCTTCTTTGCCGTCCCGCGTATCTGGGAGAAACTGCACGCCGGCATCCTGATCCGTGGGAAGGACGCCACGCTCTTCAAGCGCCTATGGCTCGGGTTCTCGATGCGGTTGGCCCAGAAGATCGGTGAGGAGCGGGTCGCCAACGGGGGAAGCCACACCCCACTCAGCCGGGTGTTGTACGCGATCGGGTACCCGCTCGTATTCCGGGCACTACGGGAGCGAATCGGACTGCGGTTCTGTCGGTGGGCGGGCACGGGTGCGGCGCCGATCGCCCCGGAGGTGATTCAGTTCTTTCACGGAATCGGGCTCAACGTGTACGAGCTGTACGGGATGACCGAGAACGCCGCAGTCGCCACCTACAGCCCGATCGGCAACATGAAACTCGGCTGCGTGGGAGTGCCGTACCCAGGGATCGAGGTGAAGTTGGATCCCGAGAGCGGCGAGATCCTCACGAAGCATCCCGGTGTGTTCTCGGGCTATTGGAAGAAGCCGGAGAAGACGGCCGAGACGTTCACCGAAGACGGATTTCTCAAGACGGGCGACGTCGGGGAGTGGGTCGATGGGACCCACCTGAAGATCGTCGACCGCATGAAGGACATCATCATCACCAGTGGCGGAAAGAACATCTCGCCATCGGAGATCGAGAACAGCCTGAAGACGTCTCCTTACGTGAAAGAGGCGATGGTCATCGGCGAGAGGCGGAAGTTCATCGCTGCGCTGATCGGCATCGAGATGGACACCGTCGGCGACTGGGCAACACGCCGGGGCATCCCGTACACGACGTATCGGGATCTCACCGAGAAGTCGGAGGTCCACGAGCTGATCCAGGCCGTCGTCGACACGACGAACGAGAAGTTCGCTCGAGTCGAGAACGTGCGCAAGTGGCGCATGATCCCCAAGGAGCTCGACCACGAGGACGGGGAGCTGACGGCGACACAGAAGCTCAAGCGTGCATCGATGGCCGACATGTTCGACGCTCTGATCGAAGAGATGTACACCACGTGAGCTTTCCGCTTGCGGTTCTCGCTCAATCGGCGGAGATCGTGCCGTCCGCGTTCTGGAGGATGGTCGTCAACGGGGTGAGCCTCGGTGCGATCTATGCGGTGCTGGCCATGGGTTTCGTGATCATCTTCAAGTCGACCCAGGTCTTCAATCTCGCCACCGGGGCGATCGCGGCGCTCGGCGCGTTCTTGGTCTCCTCGGCAGCCACCATCGTGAACATCCCGGGACGGTGGATGGAGGGTGCGCCCACCTGGCTGCAGTGGGGGCTGTCGGTCGTCTTTGCTCTCCTCGTCACAGCGGGTCTGGCGATGTTGATGGAGCGACTGTTCCTCCGCCCGATGGTTGGCGAAGCACTGATCCTGCTCGCGGTCGTGACGCTCGGGGCAGACGTCCTCATCAGGACGATCACCAATGACTTCATCGGTCTCAGCGCCCGTCCGATGGCGGATCCGTTCGGAATCAGCCAACTCGGGATCGGATGCGCCAGTGACGGCTTCGTGCCGAGCGTC
Source organism: uncultured bacterium (assembly GCA_963745865.1). Classification (GTDB taxonomy): domain Bacteria; phylum Actinomycetota; class Acidimicrobiia; order Spongiisociales; family ZC4RG35; genus JAHEDH01. Next base: position 151,809 of record CAVUYZ010000005.1, read on the forward strand.
GATCTGATCGACGTCTGCTCGGTTCGGATTCCTCACACGACCATCTTCCAGGTCGTGCTCACGTCGCTGCTGGTCGCAGCGGTTGCGCTCTTCTTCAGATCAAAGACCGGCGTAGCGATGCGGGCCACCGCATTCGATCAGGAGGCGGCACGCGCCCAAGGCATCAGCGTCGCACGGATCTTCGCGCTCTCATTCGCCATCGGGGCCGTTCTCGCCGCGGTCGGGGGAATGTTCATCTCGATGTTCCCTCGCCGGCCGAGCGGGGTCGACAACCTGACCGCCTTCTTCGCGTTCCGGGCTTTTCCGGCGGTAATCCTCGGCGGTCTCGACTCGGTGTTCGGTGCCCTCGTCGGGGGACTCGTCATCGGGATGGCCGAATCTGCGGCGAGCAGCTACGTCACCTTCAGCTTTCTCGGCACCGGATTCGGTGGCGTCATGCCCTATGTGGTGATGCTGTTGGTGCTGCTGGTCCGGCCGTATGGGCTGTTCGGGACCGAGGAGATCCGACGCGTATGAGGACCTACGGCATCTCTTCGATGGGCTGCAGGACCTTCGTGGGAGGTCACTCGTGAGAGGTCGCCCACTGCTGTTCTCCAGCTACGAGGCCGATCAGGCGCTCCTCAACTCGACCACCAAGCGGGTGTTCGCCCTCGCATTCCTGGTGTTCCTGGCGCTCATCCCTTTCGGCGTTCTTCCCGGCTTCGGGTTCTTGGCGGACGACAGCTGGCTGAGGATCCTCTCGAACGTCGCGATCTTCGCAATCGGGGGCCTAGGAATGAACATCCTGTTCGGCCTGGCAGGTCAGGTGTCGCTCGGTCACGCCTTCTTCATGGGAGTGGGTGCCTACGTGGCGGCCGTTCTCGGCGCAGACCCCGCCGGCCGCTACTTCGGGTTGGGTCTGCCGATCTGGATCTGGCTTCCGGCCGCGGGAGTCGTCGCCGCGTTGGTCGGCGTTGCCATCGGCCCCACCGCCGTGAGGGTGCGGGGCCTGTATCTCGCGGTCGTGACGTTGGGGCTGGTCTTCATCGGCGATTACGCCTTCCGCAATCTCGACACGATCACCGGTGGATCGGAACTCGGGCGGACGTTCCCGCCGCTGGATTTTCGCCTCTGGAAGGAAGAGACGCCGCTCATCAGCGTGTCCACGGATGGATCCTGGTTGGGGGTGGATCTCACCTCGGAGGCCAAGACCTACTTTGCGTTGCTCGTCCTGGCGATCATGTTCGTGGTGTTCGCAAAGAACTTCCAGCGCACCCGGGTCGGTCGCGCCTTCATGTCCATCAGGGACCGGGACGTCGCGGCCGAGATCATGGGCGTCGACGAAGTCCGCTACAAGCTGCTGGCATTCGGTATCTCTTCGTTCTTCGCCGGGGTGTCCGGAGCACTGCTGGCGTCGTTCGTCGGTTCGGTGATCCCCGAGCGATGGGACCTGTTCCTCTCGGTCGAGTTCATCGCGATCGTGCTGATCGGTGGAGCGGGAACGGTCACCGGGACGTTGCTGGGAGCAGCGTTCGTGACCATCTTGCCGAGAGTCGTCCAGGAGTTCACCCAATGGGTCCAGGGAATCGTCGATGCAGCCGACAGCCCGATGGCCACGGTGCTCGACCTGGTGGTGGCCACCGACTCGACCGATTTCGGCCTCGTGAACACCCTTCCGGGAGTCGGGCCGGGCCTGTCGGTGTTTCAGCTCAACCAGGTCATCTATGGGCTACTGATCATCGGGTTCCTGATCTTCGAGCCGTTGGGGCTCTATGGCATCTGGATCCGGATCAGGAACTACTGGAAGGGCTGGCCATTCACATATTGAGGTTTCGTTCCGGCGGAGACGTACGGAACGGCAGACGACCGGGAATCCCGGCCGTCACGGAGGAAAGGGAAGAGATATGAGATCAAACAGCAGGTGGCTTGCCGTCTTGCTCGTGTTGTCTCTGATAGTCGCCGCCTGCGGCGGCGATTCCGGGACTGACGAGGAGACGACGACTACGGCGGCACCGGTCGACGCAACGACCACGACCGCCCCAACGAACGACACCGAACCGACAGGCGACACCGAGCCGATGGGCGACATGGTCCTCACCGACTTCGGGGTCGACCTCGAAGCCGGAACGATCACGGTCGGGCTCCTGTCCGACCTGACCGGCGTGTTCTCGGCCCTCGTCAACCCGGTGGTGACCGGCTACGAGGCTCAGGTCGAGCAGATCAACGCCAACGGAGGCATCCACGGACTCGACATCGTGCTCGAGGTCCGCGACACCGTCTACACCGTCGACACCCACGTTCAGCAGTACAGCGAGATCCGGGACGATGTCGTGGCGATCGGTCACTCGACGGGATCGCCGCACTCGGTCGCGATCGCCCCGCAGCTAGCGGAAGACTCGATGCTCGCCGTCCCGCTCACGTGGTATTCGGGGTGGTCGGACCCGGCTCTCAACGCCAATCTGATCCCACACGGGATCCCGTATTGCCTCGAGGCGATGAACGTCCTCGGATATGTCTCGGACAACATGCCGGATGCGACCACGATCGCGATCGCATCACAGCCGGGCGACTTCGGCGAGGACTCGGCGGTCGGCGCCAAGCTCGCCGCCGAGCAACTCGGCTTTGAGGTCGTGTATGACGGGCAGGGCGAGATCAATCCCGGTGACGAATCAACGCTCGGAGCCGTCGCCAACCAGATCGTGAGCTCGGGTGCCGACATCGTGTGGGTCACGACCTCGCCGGGGCCTTTGCGGGGATCTATGGTCAGGCCCTCGCCGGTGGATTCACGCCAACGGTGTGGTCGGGCGGATTCGTCGCATGGCAGTTCCCGCTGATCGGCCCCGACTCACCGCTCAAGGACGCGGTGCAGCGTGACATGATCTTCAGCCTGCCGTTCGCCAACTGGAGCTCGGACAACCCCGGCACGCAGGCGGCGATCGAGACCATCCGTGCCTATGCACCCGATTCGCCCTCGTACGAGTACTTCCTCGAAGGCGTTGGCGAAGCCGATCCTGATGGAACGCGTTCTCAACGCGGCCTACGAGTCGGGCGATCTCACGAGGGGTGGGGTGCTCGCGGCCGCGAAGAGCCTCGAGTCCGTGAACTGGGACGGCCTGTGGCCGGAGGAGACATATGTCGGAGCGCCGAACGACATCGTCAACCGCACTTCCTACATCGTCCGCCCGAACGTCGCAGACCTCGAGGCAGGAGGCTCCGGGCTCGAGCTCCTCGAGTCGGACTACACCCATCCGATCACGGAGGGATACGAGTTCAACGGCGCCTGTTTCGCAGCGTTCGGATAGACAAACCACGTGGTGGTGGGTGGCGGCTTCGGCTGCCACCCACCACGACGAGAGAAGGAGAGAGGATGCTCGCAGTCGAGAATCTCGAGGTCGTCTACAACGACGTCGTCCTCGTGCTGCGCGGCATCTCACTCGAAGTGGGGGACGGCCAGATCGTGGCACTTGCTCGGCGCCAACGGTGCCGGGAAGACGACGACGATGCGGGCCATCACCGGCCTGCTCGACGTCCACGAAGGCGAGATCACCAAAGGTCACGTCCTCTTCGATGGCGAGGACATCTCCCATCTCGACCCGTCATAGCGGGTCAGGCGGGGAATCGCTCAGGTGATGGAGGGGCGGCGGATCTTTGCCGAGCTCACCGTCGACGAGAACCTGACCGCCGGCGCATACACCAACAACGACTCGAAGAGCGTCAAGCGACAGTACGACCGGGTCATGACACTGTTCCCGCGGCTGGGCGAACGCCGGAAGTCGATCGCCGGGTACCTGTCGGGAGGCGAGCAGCAGATGCTGGCGATCGGCCGTGCGCTGATGCAGGACCCGAAGCTGATGATCATGGACGAGCCGTCGCTGGGCCTCGCCCCGAAGCTGGTGCAGCAGATCAAGGAGATCGTCGTCGAGATCAACCAGCAGGGAACGTCGGTTCTCCTGATCGAACAGAACGCCAACATGGCGCTGTCGATCGCCCACCACGGCTACATCATGGAGACCGGGAAGGTCGTGATGGACGGCGACCCCAAGAAGCTGCTCGAGGACGAAGACGTCCAGGAGTTCTATCTCGGGCTTCACGGCGAAGGTGAGCGCAAATCATTCAGAGATGTGAAGCACTACAAGCGCCGAAAGCGGTGGCTCTCGTGAGGAATCCCCCATGGCTCGCTGGCGCTCGCCTGTTCCCCCAAGGGGGAACAAACAATGACTGTCTCTGTTTGTCCCTCCGCAGGGGGGACGGGGTTCGTCCTACGAACCCAGGGGGGCCTTGGTTGCGCGGTGGCTCTCGGAAGCCCCCTTGTTTCGCTGGCGTCGGGTTGTTTGTCCCCCCAGTGGGGGGACGGCGTTCGCCCTGCGAACGCAGGGGGGTTTTGCGGGGTGGGCTTTTGAATCCCCCTTGGCTCGCTGGCGCTCGCCTGTTCCCCCGAGGGGGAACAAACAGTGATGTTGCAACCGCTTGTTGGGGTTGCTTGGATGAAGCCCCCTTGGCTCGCTGGCGCTCGCCTGTTCCCCCGAGGGGGAACAAACAGCGGGTTGTTTGTCAGCGGGAAGGGGTCTTGTGACTGAGGCGGGTGGGCGTCTGTTGGAGTTCAGGGATGTCCGGCTGTCGTTCAAGGGCGTCAGGGCGATCGATGGGGTCTCGTTCCACGTCGATCGAGGGGAGCTGTTCGCCATCATCGGCCCGAATGGCGCCGGCAAGACGTCCATTTTCAACTGCATCAACCAGGTGTACCGGCCCCAGGAAGGCGACATCCTGTGGAAGGGCGAGTCGATCATGGGGCTGAAGCCGAACAAGACGGCCGAGCTCGGAATCGCTCGGACGTTTCAGAACATCGCTCTGTTCTCTCACATGACCGTGATCGACAACATCCTCACCGGCCGTCACGTGCGGATGAAGGCAGGATGGCTGGCAGGTGCGTTCTGGGTCGGCAAGGCCAAGAAGGAAGAGATCGCCAACCGGCGGCGGGTCGAAGACATCATCGACTTCCTCGAGATCGAGCAGTGGCGCAAGTACCCGGTCGGGCTGCTGCCCTATGGCGTTCAGAAGCGGGTGGAGCTGGCCAGGGCGCTGGCCATGGACCCTGAGCTGCTGCTCCTCGACGAGCCGGTCGCAGGGATGAATCTCGAAGAAACCGAGGACATGGCCCGCTTCATCCTTGACATCCAGGACGAGCTCGGGATCACCATGATCCTGGTCGAGCACGACATGGGCCTGGTGATGGACATCGCCGATCGGGTGATGGTCGTCGACTTCGGCCGGAAGATCGGAGAGGGCAGACCATCGGAGGTCCAGCAGAACCCCGATGTCATCCGGGCCTATCTGGGTGAGGACTTCGAAGGAGCCGAGTAGGGCTTTTCTGACCTATTTCTCGCCCAGGAGTCTCCAGGTCGTTGGGAGCAGGATGCCGGCGGCGACGGCTTTGAGGACGTCTCCGAAGACGAACGGAGCGACACCTTTGAGGATCGCCTCGTTGATGTCCCATCCGAAGTTGATCATCAGCCCGGCGGCCCCGAATGCGTAGATGACGCCTGATCCGGCGAGGAACGCCGAGACGGTGGTGGCGACGTGGCGGTCCTGGTGGTTCTCGGCGAGCCGACCGACGAGGGCAGCGGCGAAGATGAACCCGACGAGATACCCGGCGGTGCTCCCGGCGAAGGTGGAGATCCCCGATCCGCCATCGGCGAAGACGGGTAGACCCACAATCCCCGCCATCAGATAGAGCGCCTGACTCGCCGCGCCGAGGCGCCAGCCCAGAGCGGCGCCGGAGAGCAGCACGGCGAAGGTCGAGCCTGTTATCGGAACCGGTGTGAACGGAAGGGTGATCACCCATTGGGCGGCGACCGCGGTCAAAGCGGCGAAGCCGGTGACCGCCACGACGGCAGCGACACGACTCCTGGGTAGGACCCTGGAGGTCAGGACCGATGGGGCGAACGTCTGCATTTCGTACCTTCCACGTTTGGTCGTGCGAGTCTACGAGGGGCATCGACGAGGTACGGCGAATCCGGGGATACGATCATCGCCGATGAAGTCTGTGCTCCCACGGTGGGTGATCGCGATGCTCGTCGGGCTCGTCCTGGCAGCGTCCGGCGCCGTCGCCGCCTGGTCGGTCTCGCTTCCGTACTACGCGTTCTCGCCCGGTCCGGTCGGCGATGCACTCGACGTGGTCACCTCCGACGACTCTGTCGCAGTGTTCCAGCCCGACGGAGAGCTGTTCTTTCTCACCGTGTCCCTTCAGGAAGTCAATGTCTACGAGGCGATCGCCGCCGCCCTCGACCCGGCGGTGGATCTGGTTCGCCGTCAGGCCGTCCGCTCCGACGAAGAGTCGGACGAGGATTTCAAAAAGCGCAATCTCAACTCGATGGACCGCTCGATCGAGACGGCGGTTGCGGTCGCGCTCGATCGTGCAGGTGTGGAGATGGCGATCGAATCGGACGGCGTCCAGGTGGTCGACACTGTTCCGGGGTCGGGCTCGGAGGGATTGCTCGAGCCCGGTGACGTCATCACGGCAGTCGGAGGAGTCCCGGTCCAGTTGGCAGCCGACATCGGTGTCGTGATCGGTGAGCTGAGTCCCGGCGCCGTTGTCGAGATCGAGCTGGAGCGGAACGGCGAGTCAATGACCGTCAGCGTCGAGCTGACTGCGTCTGCCGATGGTTCCCGGCCATTGATCGGCATCACCGCTACGACGGCCAACCCTCGATATCCGATCAGCATCGAAGCGTCCAACATCGGCGGCCCGTCGGCCGGGATGATGTACACGTTGGCGATCATGGACCTGCTCATCGACGGCGATCTCACCAACGGCCATGTGGTCGCAGGCACGGGGACGATCAACCCTGATGGTTCCGTCGGCCCCATCGGCGGAATTCGGCAGAAGGTGGTCGCCGCCGAGGCAGCGGGAGCCGAGCTGATGCTGGTACCCGAGCGGAACTACGAGGACGCATCTGACCGCCGAACGCGAATCGATCGATCTGATACCGATTTCCTCGATCGACGACGCCCTGGCCGCTCTGGAAGCCCTGCCCGCAGCCTGAGGATGCGCGGACCGCATCGGCCCTGCCGGTATCGTTCGAGCCACCCATGCCCCAGTTCACACCGGACGACATCGCCAATCAGCGGTTCCGTTCCTCGTTCCGCGGATACGACACGAACGAGGTCGCGCAGTACCTGGCGTCCATGGCCGATGCGGTCGCCGAGCTCGTCGTCGAACGCGACCGGCTCCAGGCGCGACTCGTCGACATGGGGGAGCGGGATCTGAAGCGGGAATTCGAGGCGGTCGGTCGCGAAGTAGCCGAGGTGCTGGAGTCGGCACGCGATGCTGCAGATCAGATGCGCGAACGCGCGTCCGGTGACGCCACCCGGTGGCGGTCGGAGGCGGTCGCCGAGGCCGAGGCGGTGCTCCGTCGGGCCAGGGCCGATGCCGAGCAGTTGCGCAGCGACGCATGGTCCACTGGTGACGAGCTCTTGAAGCAGGCGGTAGCCGAAGCGGAGCGGATCAACGGCGCCACTGAGCAGGAGCGACTTCGATTGGTGGGGGAGGCGGAACGCGAGTCGCACCGCCTCGTGTCCGCCGCCCGACGGGAGTCCGAGGAGCTGATGCGGACGGCGCGGATGGAGGCGGATCGGCTTCTCACCAGAGGGCAAGAGGATCACGATCAGATCATTCAGCAGGCGAACCGTGCTGCCGAGGCGGCGCAGGAGCGGACTCGGGCTCTCGAGCTGAGGCGGGAAGAGCTGCGGTCCGAGCTCGATGAGATCCGCCACTCACTCGCAACCGTCGAAGGTGAGCTGGAGGACCGCCGGGCCGCGTTGGCGTTGTCGCCGGCCACCGAGGAGGTCGCTGAGGAGACGTCGGACGACGACCACGGCGATGACGACCCATCTGAGTGGTCCCCGGGAGAGACGGTGCGAGTTGTTCGCCCGTCGACGTCGGGCGATCCCGCCCAGTCACCCCACATCGTGTCGCCGGCGATGCCTGAGATCACCGTCCTCACCGCCGATGAGCTCGCCCGCCGCACATCGGAAGAGGCTGGAGTGGAGGCCGTTCCCGGCGAGCCGCTCGATGTCTTTGGCTCGGAAGCGGAGAACCGGCAGCGGATGCCGATGACGACGACCAGGTTCCCGCCGATGAGACCGATGTCGACTCTGAGCAGAGTGACGTCGACCCCGAACAGAGTGACGAGGCTGACGTCGAGCCGATCCCCGAGGTCAGCGACGACGCCGTATCAGGCGACGTTGAAGACGCCACCGCTGACGCCGCTCAGAGACGAGGTTGTGGACGGCCCACCAGATGATGCCCAGGTCGACCATGTCGCTTTGATTCAGTCCGGGTCTGATGAATCGGACGCCGGCACCGACGAGCTCGATCGGAGCTTTGCCGAGTTGTCGGGGTTGTTCGACCGACTCCGCGAGCCTGGCGAGCCACAGGACGCAGCGGTGTCGTCCCCCGGCGACGAAGAGCCGGCTGCAGCCGAAACCGAGCCCGACGGGGGAGCAGATCGGGAGGCGGTCAAACCATCGGTGCGATACACCGAGGACGTCTTCGAATTGAAGAGTCGATTGTTGATGCCGATCACCAATCGAGCCTTGCGCAACATCAAGCGTCAGCTGACCGAAGCCCAGAACGAAGCCCTCGAGGAGCTCAGGCTGACCGACGGCGAGTGGGAGCCCGACGGGCCTTCGCTCGGAGCGAGGCTCCGACCGGACCTGACCGTGCTCTCCTCCGAGTCTTTCGCAGCGGGCCATGCTGCTGCTGTCGAAATGTCGGGCGAGCGGGTCAAACGGCCATCGACGCCGAAGGGAGAATCGGAGAACGACTGGGTGTCGGCGCTGATCAGAGATCTCAACACCACGCTGGGCGAGGGGCGTCGCCAGGGCCAAGGGTCGCGAGAGCTCGGCGCCTCGGTGTCACGTGTGTTCCGCTCGTGGCGGACCGATGAGGCCGAGCGCAGGGTGTCCGACGTTGCGGCGCACGCGTATCACTCCGCTCTGTCCGACATCCTGATCGCGTCCGGGTATTCGGTCGAGTGGGTGGTGGCGGGCCGCGGCTGTCCCACATGCCGGACGAATGCAGAATCGGTGCCCAGTGAGTGGACATCCGTGCCTCCTGCGCACAGCGGCTGTGGGTGCACACTTGTCATTGTCTGATCGGGGCAGGGCCGGCCACTTCGATGATTGCTGTCTATCTTTCGTAGACTCCTGAACCGATGTTCGTACGCAACGCTGAACCCGCCCCCCAAGACGCTCGACGACGGCTCCTGGTCATCGTCGCCGCGGTCATTGCCGTCTCATATCTCATACTGACGGGCCTCGCCTCGCTCTGGACCGACTACATGTGGTTCGACTCGGTCGGCTTCGTCTCGGTGTGGTGGACGCGGCTCCTGACCACGCTCGGCCTGTCAGCGGCCGGTGTCGTGATCGTCTTCATCTTCATCTTCGGGAACCTGGTTCTGACCGATCGGCTGTCTCCGCGCTTCTCGCTGTTCAATCAACAGGAGGACGAGGAGCTGATCGAGCGGTTCCGCGAATGGGTGGAGCCGCGACTCCGGCTCGTGCGGCTCGGCGCATCGGCACTGTTCGCCCTGCTCATCGGAGCCGGATTGGCCGCCTGGCGCGACGACTTCTTCCTCGCCATCAACTCGACCAATTTCGGTGTGACCGATCCTCAGTTCGGTCTGGACGTCGGCTTCTACATGTTCCAGCTCCCGTTCATCGCCGAGGTCGTCAGCTGGCTGTTCAACCTGTTCATCCTGACGCTGCTCCTGATCGTCGCCGTCCACTACCTCAACGGTGGTATCCGCCTGGACCCGACGACGAACCGGCCCACCATGAACTCAGGGGTCAAGACCCACATCTCGATCCTGGTTGCGCTGATCGCTCTCCTCAGGGCGGGCTCGTATCTGATCGACAAGTGGGAGCTGCTGTATGCGAATACCGGCTCGTTCGCCGGTGCCGGATACACCGATATCAACGCCCGCATCCCCGCTCTGAACCTGCTGGCACTGGTCTCGGTCCTCGCCGCGGTCTTGTTCCTCTGGAACATCCGGCGGCGTGACTGGACGGTTGCGCTTGTCGGACTCGGAGCATGGGCATTCGTATCGCTCGCGGCCGGTGTCGTCTATCCGGCAATCATCGAGCGCCTCCAGGTGGTTCCCGAGCCGCTGCAGGTCGAGCGCGAGTACATCGCCCGCAACATCGAGTTCACTCGTGACGGTTACGGGCTCTCCGATGTGGAGATCCGCGACTTTCGCCGCTTCACGCGATCTGACCGTCGACGACATCGAGGCCAACCGTGCCACGATCGACAACTTGCGGTTGTGGGATCCGGGGGTTCTTCGTGACACCTATCAGAACCTCCAGGAGATCCGGGCGTTCTACCGGGTCGATCGGGTGGACACCGACCGATACATGGTGGACGGCGAGCTGACCCAGGTGATGGTCTCCGCCCGCGAGCTCGAGGAGACGTCGCAGAACATCCCGAGCGACTGGCAGAACCAGCGGCTCATCTACACCCACGGCTTCGGCGCCGTCCTGTCACCGGCCAACACGGTCGAGAGTGACGGACAACCCGAGCTGTTGATCCGCGATCTACCCCCGGTCTCTGACGTGCCCGCGTTGCCGTTCGGCGAAGGGTCACAGCCCAGGATCTACTTCGGGGAGACGGCTCGTTCGAGCCCGGTGATCGTGAAGACGGGCTCGGCGGATCAGGAAGTCGACTTCCCGCTCGGCAACAGCATCTCGTTCAACTCCTACGACGGCGAAGCCGGCGTCGTGATGGACAACATCTTCAAGCGCATGGCGTTCGCGCTGCGGTATCGCGGACCTCAACGTCCTCATCTCGGGCCAGCTGAGAGAGGACAGCCGTGTCCTGATGATCCGCAACATCCGCGAGCGGGTCCAGTCGATCGCACCGTTCCTGGCGATCGATTCAGATCCATACCCTGTTCTCGAGGGCAATCGGATCACATGGGTGATGGATCTCTATACCTATTCCGATGCGTATCCATACAGCCAGCCCGTCACCGCGGATCAGACCAATCGGCTGACGGTCACGTCGACGCTGCCGAGGGCAGGGTTCAACTACATCCGCAACTCGGTCAAGGTGACGATCGACGCCTACGACGGGACGATGCGCTTCCATATCATCGATCCCGACGATCCTGTGGTCGAGACATGGTCGAAGGTCTTTCCCGAGATGTTCGTTCCGATCACTGATATGAACGACGAGATCCGTGACCATGTCCGCTACCCCCAGGACCTGTTCAAGATCCAGGGCGAGCTCTACCTCGATTATCACGTGACCAATGTCGACGACTTCTTCTCAGGGTCGGACACATGGTCGGTTCCCGTCGATCCCGCATCGCCACTCAGGATCGGTGAGACGCTGCTCCGCGGCGACCAGGTGGGGACCAACGGCCGGTTCCTCGATCAGCTTCTGCCGAACTATCTGCTCTACCGCTTGCCCAGCGAGGACAACGAGAGTTACACCCTGACCCAGCCGTTCACCCCGGAGAACAAGCCGAACATGTCGTCGTTCCTGATCGCCGACTCGACGCCCGAGCGGTATGGCCGTCTGATCGATTTCCGGCTTCCGTCCGGCAGTCTGGTCGAGGGAACCGGACAGGTGGGTGCCAGGATCCAGCAGGATCCGGTGATCGCCAGAGAGCTCACCCTGCTCGGCCAGGAGGGGTCCCGGGTGCTGTTCGGTGACATGCTGGTGGTGCCGGTGGAGGAATCGATCCTGTACGTCATGCCGGTGTATCTGGCGTCGGCGGATTCCGAGCGCGCTGCCGGAGTTCCGCTTCGTGATCGTGGTGTTCGGTGACACGATCAGTTGGGACACCACGCTCGACGGGGCGCTCGCACAGGTATTCGGCGAGCCAGTCGGCGGCGAAGCTCCCGACCCCAACGGTTCGGGCACCGGCGACCCGACATTGCCGAGCACCGTCGAGCAACTGCTGGAGCAGGCGAGTGTCGCGTTCGAGCAGGCGAATGCCGCTCTGCGGGCGGGTGACCTCGCCGAGTACCAGCGTCTCGTCGAGGACGCGCAAGGCTTCATCGATCAAGCATTCGAGTCTGCTTCTTCCCGAGACGGACGCGGGGCTACCGGTCACCCTCGGTTGAGGTGGACGCGATACACGCGATGAGGCCCGCACCGATCGGTGCGGGCCTCATTCGTTGAGATCTGCTCGTTCAACCGGTGAAGACTGCGTCCTCGCTGTAACGGCTCGAGCATGATGCATTCGCCGGGGCATTCCTCGGCGGACTCGATCACGTCGTCGTGGAGGCTCTCAGGAACCCGGGCCAGACCGCGTGCGCCGTCGGGGCCGTGTCCATCGCCTTCCTCGCCGTCGAAGACGACGGTCTTGTCGAAGTGGGAGGATTCCTCCTTCACCACCCACAGTCCGTCGTCACGGGCATGGAACACGTCAGGAGTGATCTCCTCGCAGATTCCATCGCCGGTGCAGAGGTCCTGGTCGATCCAGACCATCAATTTTGCCATCAGCCGTTCACCGCCATTTCGAAGTTCGAGTCGTCGAGAACGTCGATGGCGGACAACATGTCATCAGCCGACATCCTGTCTTCGAGGACGTCGGCGACTGCTCCGCTGCGGTCGACGATCACGACGCGTTCTCTGGGTTGTCGGTCCGAGCCTATCGCGTCGAAGCTTCGGAACATCGACTCAGAGGGATCGGCGAGGATCGGGAAGGTGATGTCGAGGCGGTCAGCCAGGTCCCTGAGGTCGGTTGCGGTCTCCGGGGCGACCCCGAGTAGCTGGATGCGCCGCTTCGCGAACTCACTGTGACGGTCGCTGAGTTCTTTCAGTGCCATGCTCGCTCGTCTCGTACCGAGGGGATGAAGGCGATCACGACCGGCAGCTTTCCGGCAAAGGAATCCCAACTGAGGGTCTGGCCGGTACTCGCCGGGGCTCTGAAGCTCTCGATGTCTTGTCCAATGATCATTCAATCTCCTTGCTCATTGAGCCGTTACCCGCCCTCGGATCGGAGAAACCCCATTTGACGAATCCGGGGGGCGTCCTAACATTGATCAGACAACGACGCGGGGTGGAGCAGTTCGGTAGCTCGTCGGGCTCATAACCCGAAGGTCGCAGGTTCAAATCCTGCCCCCGCTACGACCGAAATCCCCTGTGTCCACAGGGGTTTTCGGCTTTTCTGAGCTCCCTGGGATCGGCCGCTGCGAGCCGCCATACCGCGTCCATACCGCGAGCCAATGTGCGGCTTCGGTTCATGATGGACACGTTGGCTCCAGTAGGTGGGTTCCACTTTGTGTATAGAACTGACAGAGGTTGTTGACACATAGGGTTCTCCGAATTGGGAAGGAGAACCGATGACTGAACACGAACAGCGCCGTTTGGTGAATCACCGTCTGGCGGTTTTGCAGCATGCTGAAGAGGTGACCGGCAACGTTGCTCGGACCTGCCGGTATTACGGGATCAGCCGACAGGCCTTCTACAAGTGGCTGCGACGCTACGAGGAGCAAGGACTCGAAGGGCTGAGAGACCGTTCGTCGCGACCGCATCAGAGTCCTAACGCCACCAATGCTGAAGTGGTCGGCAAAATCATGTATCTGCGACAGAACTACCACTTTGGGCCGCACAAGATCGCCATGTATCTCAAGCGCTACCACGACATCACGATCAGCCCGTCGGGGGTGTGGCGGATCCTGAAACGACTCGACATGAATCGGCTGCCCAACTCGCAGCGGCATAAGCCGCATCAGCAACGGTGGAAACGCTACGAGAAACCCCAGCCGGGCCATCAGGTCCAGGTCGACGTCAAGTTCATCACCCCAATCGGGGCCGCCGGCAAGAAGTACTACCAATTCACCGCTATTGACGACTGCACCCGGATTCGGGTTCTAAGGGTCTACCCGCGCTGCAACCAGAAGACCGCCATCCAATTCCTCGACTACCTCCTGGCCAGACTGCCGTTTCGGGTCGATTCCATCCAGACGGACAACGGCGGCGAGTTCGGAACCCAATTCCACTACCACGTGCTGGACCGGGGCATCAGACACGTCTACATCAAACCGGCCACCCCTCGGCTCAACGGGAAGGTGGAACGATCCCACCGCATCGACGCTGAGGAGTTCTATCGGATGCTCGACGGCATCGTCATCGACGACACCAAACTCTTCAACGACAAGCTCCAAGAATGGGAAGACTTCTACAACTTCAACCGACCCCACGGTGGCCTCGACGGACAAACCCCCTACGAACGACTAAAACAGAAGACCCAGAACCCGGTGTAAACGACCAAAGTCAGTTCGCACATCCGCGGAAGCATGTTCGCGAGACTTGGTGAGAAGCGCAGTGAGACTGGACATTTTGACGGCAATCAGGTGTGGTACATCCGGCAAGTTGGGGAACCGTCGCCTCGATGGCGGTCCCATTGACAAGGCTCTCTTCATGTGCCCAGCCACGACCATCCAGGCGATCCGATGTGGTCGGGAGCGGCCTGCTTTGGCCAATTCTGGGTTAACGAAATCTCACGCCGACGCTCTGTCATGGAGCTGGCTCCCGTATGCCGTACTGAAATCGGAGACCGGCGGATCGACTCAGTCCCTGGCCCATGAGTCACCAACTCGAAATGCTCACAAGGCCTACCTCTACTAGGGGCGAGCCAGGTCAAACCCCTAACCCGAAAAGAGGCGCATGCTCAGGCACGCACCCGCTCACAAGGGTGGGGCCAAAGACTCCGTCATCTCAGCAGGGATCAAGTCACGATGGACAGGTGATGATGGTGCGGGACCCGGTCGCGGCCGATCGAGTTGGGCCTCGATGACCTGGAGCGGCTGGGTTCCCAAACTCATCGGGTACCCCTCCCTGGCATCGGGAACCCGGCCTCTGGACACGGGAAGCCCGGGTTCGGATGATCGACGTACAAGGGGTCGTTAGATGAGCGGCCGAGTAGTGGAAGGAGAAGGACCATGAAACGTACCTTGACAGTCTTGGTGTTTTGCATGGCGCTGTCCGGTGTAGTGGCGATTCCGGCGTTTGCGAGCGTCGACCAGAATCCCAACGCGGTGGAGTTGACGAGTGTGACTTGCCCTGATGCGGAACTGTTCTTCGGGACGATTTGGATCGGGTCGGAAAGCTCCCCGGCTGGCCATGATCTGGAAGGAAACATCGTTGGCGTGGCCAAGTCGCTATACATCACCGACCCAGACGGCAACCCGATAGCGGCGGGTTTCGATCGCCCTGGAAAGGGCTTAGACGCCGTCACAGTGTGGTGCTTCTGGCCAGACGGGGGTAGCCCGACAGGGTTCGTCGGAGGCGACATCCTCTTCAAGGCACCCCTCCGAAGTTGAAACACTGTGTTGCTGCACCCGCAGGAGTCCGTCGGCTGATAGGCTGATGGAGGTGCTCCTGCGGGTGGCTGCCATGTCGGGCATGGGGAAGCCTCACCTGCCTGACAAGAACTGCTTTCCCAAGGTGAAATGAGCTCCCGACTAGTGGATGAGCTCCCGGCCTTGCCGGGCAAGGAGGGGCTGTGCCATCGGAGGTAGATTTCACGCATGCTCGTGACGAGATGGTGAGCGCAGGTTCCGTCGACGATCGCTCGCGACTGTGGGCCACCGCTACCTGGCTAGTCACCGGCGCGGGTGTGGTGATGATCGTCTGGATGCTTTCCACCAACGCCCTGCAGATGCCTCCCGTTTCGACCCGCGTGTTGGTCACCGCGATGGTTGTCGTGCTGTCGTATGGCATGGCTGGTGCAGTGCTGATTGATCGCAGACCTGACCTGGTCTTCGGCTGGCTGCTCGCCGCAGTTGCAGTTACTCAAGTAATCGCTGTGGGCGCCTCGACCGTTGCCTTCGATGCCTGGCAGACCGGCAGTACTGGTCCAATGGTGCGTCTGGGTGGAGCCGCGACCACACTGTTGTTCCTTCCTGTCGCCGTTCAGGGAATAGTCAATGTGCGGTTCCCGTCTGGTCGCCCCACATCCCGCGCCTCTCGAGCACTCGAGTTGGCCATTATCGCCAGCACGACGCTGGCCCTCGTCGGAGGCGCGATACTGGGTGCGTCGGTCGCCGACCTCCCGACAACCACGTCGACACCGTTCGACGATCTGTCTCCAGACAGCGGCTTTGGGAGGCTGGGTCTTGTGCTCCAGACACTTGTCCCTATGGTGGTCCTGTTGGGTCTGGTTGCCGGGATCGGTGTCGTTGTCAGATATCGAAAAGCGCATGGCATCGAGCGCCAGCAGCTGAAATGGCGTGCGGTTGGGGTATTGGCAGCCCTGGCGCTTTTCCCTTTCGCCGTCGCCGAGGTGACTGGATGGATCGACGCGCTGGATCCTCTCCTGTTTGTCTTCACCTTGGCGATTCCGGTCCTGCGGTATCGCCTTTGGTCGATTGATACCTTGGTACGCCGGTCCGTGGTCTACGCGGTCGTCACGGTAACGCTCGTTGGGATGTATATAGCCCTCACCTGGTTGGGATCAGGAATCGTCTCTGAGCGGGTTGGAGCTTCAGTGGCTGCGGTCGCCGTCGCCTTGGCTTTCGCGCCACTTCGTACCCGGGTTCAAGGCATGGTTGATCGCGTCGCCTACGGCGGTCGCCGCGACCCTTATCGGACGATCAGCGACCTCGACCGTCGCCTCGGCGAGGTCGCCGCACCGGGCCAAGTGCTCCCGGCCATCGTCGAGACCATTGGCATATCCCTACGCCTGCCATTTGTCGCCGTCGATCGGGCAGACGGGTCCCGTCTGGCCACATACGGTATCCAGGAAGCTGACGTCGAGCGCTGGGCGTTGGTCTTCGAAGGTGCGGACGAGGGAGTACTCATCGCACAGCCCCGGCGTGGTGAGGACGAGTTCGACAAGAGGGATCGCAAGCTCCTCGCCGATGTCGCCATCCATGCGGGAGCCGTCGTCCATGCCGAGACGGTGACCGCCGATCTGATCGCATCGCGACAACGGCTCGTGACGACCAGAGAAGAGGAACGACGTCGGCTACGCCGGGACCTCCACGATGGTCTCGGCCCAACTCTGACTAGCATCGGGCTCAACCTCGATGCTGCCCGCGCTCAACTGCGCGCCGACCCGAATGACGCCGAAAGGTTGGTCCAGGACGCCAAGACAGCGACCACGAATGCGATCGCAGAGGTGCGTCGCCTCGTTTACGGATTACGACCTCCCGCCTTGGACAACCTCGGGTTCCTTGGTGCAATCCAACACCAGATGGAGCAGCTCTCGAACAACAGCTGCCGTGTCACGCTCGATGCCGAAAACCTTCCGGCGTTGCCAGCGGCCGTTGAGGTGGCCGCCTATCGAACTGTCGTCGAGGCGGTCACCAACTCCATCCGTCATGGCCATGCCCACGACTGCACGGTCCGCTTGCGCGTCGACTCGGGGACGCTGACCGTCGAAGTCCAAGACGACGGCACCCCGTCAGCAACATGGACTCCGGGAGTGGGCTTGCTCTCGATGAGAGAGCAGGCTGCTGAACTGGGTGGCAACGTCTCTGCAGGTCCCAGCGAAGACGGCGGAGCCCTCGTCAGCGCCCGGTACCCGCTCTTGGATGCCGACACATGATCCGTGTTCTAATTGCCGATGACCATCCCCTCGTTCGGAGCGGCCTGCGAGCGGTGTGCTCCGGGGCTACCGACATCGAAGTCGTCGGGGAAGCCGCCGACGGATATGAGGTGATCGCCGAGGCACTCCGACTCGAGCCCGATGTGATTCTGATGGACCTCGAAATGCCGCAACTGCGTGGCATCGACGCGACACGTCGAATAGTGGCCGAAACCCGCTCGACTGCAGTTCTTGTGCTCACGATGTTCGACGACGAGGACTCTGTCATCACCGCGATCAAGGCTGGGGCAGTCGGATATCTCCTCAAAGGCTCAGATGGCGACGACATCCTCGCCGCAATCCGCGCCGCAGCGACCGGGCAAGCCGTGTTCGGCTCTGCGCTCACCAGCCGTCTCGCCGCATGGCTCTCAGGGTCACCACGCGACCACGTTCTGGTCTTCCCTGATCTCACTGACCGTGAACGCGACATTCTCGACCAACTCGCCGCCGGGCTCACCAACGCCGAGATCGCCGACAACCTCCACCTGGCAACAAAGACCGTCGCCAACAACATTTCCATCATCCTCACCAAGCTGCAGGTCACGCAGAGAGGACAGGCCATCGTCCTCGCCCGCGAAGCCGGACTCGGTCGACCCGGCTCGGCTGACCCCCGAACCCACCGTTAGCCGCGAGTCCATCGGCGGCCCTCCCGGTAAAACCGGGTGATCCTCCCCCGTATGGGGAACACCACCTCTAGACGCGGGATGCCCACCAACCAAACACTGAGGGGCATGAACCCGGATCAGGAGGAATCACCGATGTACCCAAGTCGTCAAGCTTTTCGCGCGGCCGTGCTGAGCATGGTTGTCAGTGTCATTCTGTCCGCATGCGGCGGTGATGCCGGCACCGGAACCATTACCCACACCGAGGGCGCACCCACCGACTCCGAGTTCATCGACCAGGTCAACGGACTCTGCGCTCAGGAAGCCGCCGCAATCGGACAGACGATCGGCCCACTCTTTGGTGGCGACGAACCGTCCCCCGAGGACATGCAGGCCGCTCTGGACGAGGTTGTCGCCCTCAGCCGTGGCCTTGCCGACGACATCGACGCCCTGGCCATACCACCGGCATTGGCTGAAGATGTCGACGCTCTAGTCGCCGCCCTGAACGACGGTACCGACCAGGCCGCGGCCCAGACCGGCGTCGAGTTCTTTGGCAGCGACGACGACCCGTGGTCCACCGCCTCTGCCATGGCGGCCGACCTTGGACTGAGTGCTTGCGGCCCAGGCAACGATGAATGAGGCCGCAGCGGATATCGAGGAGCATGTGATGTGGAACTCGCAACACCCAGTGGGCAGGAGACTGCCCCGGCTGGCATTCCTGGTGACTCCGAACCGAACTCGTCGTCGACGCCTTGGACATGGCCTTCTGGCGGTATGCGTTCATGCCGTCCGGTAGGAGGGACATGTCACGAATCCGAAGCATCTCGGCGAGCGAGGGCGGGGTCGGGACCAAGCTGGTCTACTTCTTCACCCGACGTCAATTGTCCCGCATTACAGGTAAGACGCCGGAACGCATGCTCGAGCCCCTCGAGATGTACGCCCATGTGCCGGCTCTGCTCCGCGCCTACGGCCGTCTGGAGAAAGCTACCGGGAAGCTGGGCACCATGGACCAGCGGTACATGGCGCTCGCTGCGATGAAGACCTCGACGATGGTCACATGTGAGTACTGCATAGATCTTGGATCTCAGATCTTCCGTCAGCTCGGCCTCACAGACGCCGAACTACTCGACCTCCCGAGATATATGATCAGTCCATTGTTCGACGAAATCGACCGAATGGTGATCGACTATGCAGTGGGCCTGACAAGCACACCCGCAGAAGTTTCGGACGAGCTGTTCGGAAGACTGCGCGACCGATTCAGCGATCAACAGATCCTCGAGTTGACGCATCTGGTCGCGATGGAGAACATGCGCGGGCGTTTCGGTATCGGACTCGGAATCGGAGCTGCAGGCTTCAGCGAGGGAATGGTGTGCGCCGTCCCACTCAGGACCGAGTAACACCTTCCGCGAGCATCCTCTACCTTCTCCCCTCCGCAGTCGGCTCGCTCCTCAAGAAGAGGGGACAGCCAGAACTCGTCGATGGACCAGAAAGCAGGAGTTCGGGTGACGAATGGCGAAATATGATCCTCTCCGCCAGTTTCTCACTCACAAGGGCGCAGAGAGCATCACCCTTTCCTTCTCACAGATATCCGATTCGGTGGGTATAGGAAGGTCGCAGGTTCAAATCCTGCCCCCGCTACCAGAATTCTGACATCGTCAGACGAAAAGGCCAGGCACTGCCTGGCCCTTTCTGTTGTCCAGATCTCCCCAAACCCCGAGTATCTCGGATCGGGGGCGTCCCGTTGTGGCTTATCGGATGTGCATCTGTCTATGCAGCCCACCCCTGCACACACCCTCTCCAAACCCCGGTCGCACCGTGTTCTGCCACCGATGGGGGTGTGCACGGGGTGGACGTGCCCAGGCAGAAGAGATTCGAACTACTGTTTTCCAGGTGAGGGAGACCGTACCCCAGACCACCGAGCAGGTCCGGGCCGCCGAGGTGATCGCTTCGTTGTGCCTCGCCACCGACCTCGCGATGGGGTTCCCTTTCGAGCATGGCCTCCACGCCACGTTGGTCACCATGCGGCTCTGCAAGGCCCTCGAAGCCGACCAGGAGACACTGTCGCGCACCTATTACGCCTGCCTCCTCATGTATGCGGGCTGCACCGTCGACGGGGACGTGCGATCGGAGATCTTCGCGGGCAGCCTGACCGCGCACCACACGCCCCGGCAGTTCGGCTCCTGGGTTGAGAGTCTCTTCGGAGTCGTCGGGGCTGTGCCATCTCCGGATGCGAACCTCCCCCACCGAGCGTGGGAGGTAGTCACCGGGCTCCCTCGGGCAGCCCGGTTCATCAGCGGGCATTTCGCCCCGTTGTGCGAGGTCGCGGGAATGCTCGCCGAGCGTCTCGGGGTGCCCAAGGCGATTCACGAGATGTTCCCGGTGCTCACTGAGCGTTGGGACGGCAAGAGCGTCCTCAAACGCGCCAGTGGCGATGAGATCCCGCTGCCATTGCGCATCATCCACGTGGGCCGGGACGCCGCATACCAGCGACTGATCGGCGACGACGCCTACGTGAAGGAAGTGGTTAGGTCCAGATCGGGAAAGGCTTTCGATCCGGATGTGGTGTCGATATTCCTGGACAACGCCGACGAGGTGCTGGGGCCGACCGAACCTCCGGGCACCGCGTGGGAGGACGTCCTCGACGCCGAGCCGCAGCCGCAGCTGCTGCTGCATGGGCCAGAAATCGACCGGGCCTTGAGGGCGATGGGTGCGTTCTCAGACATGGTATCCCCCTATCTCTCCGGTCACTCCTCGGGCGTAGCCGACCTGGCCGCGACTGCGGGGGAGCTGCACGGGTTCGCCGACGACGAGGTGGAAGCGATTCGGCGCGCCGGTTTCGTGCACGACATTGGGAGGACGGCCGTCTCGTCGCGAGTCTGGAACAAGCCGGGATCTCTGACGGCCGACGAGCGCGAGCAAGCGCGGCTTCACCCGTATCACACCGAGCGTGTGCTGTCCCGGTCACCGTTTCTCGCCGAGATCGGCTCGATCGCCATGGCCCACCATGAGCGTTCGGACGGGTCCGGCTACCACCGGGCTCTCGACGTCACTTCCTTGTCGCCGGCTTCCCGGCTGCTGGCGGCGGCGGATGCCTTCCAGTCCAAGATCGAGCCACGCCCTTATCGGGAAGCACTCTCTCCGGAGAAGGCGACCTCGACTCTGGCCGACAAAGCCAAACAGGGCGGATTCGACCCGGCGATGGTCACGGCAGTCGCCGAGGCTGCCGGGCAGAAGCCACCCACGATCGAGCGCCCCGGCGGTTTGACCGAGCGCGAATTGGAAGTGCTTGGTCTATTGGCCCGGGGACACCAGACCAAGCAGATCGCCCGTCATCTCGAAATCTCCCCGAAGACAGTCGACCGTCACATTCAGAACAGCTATCGCAAGATAGGGGTGTCGTCGCGGGCGGCCG
This sequence comes from uncultured bacterium, assembly GCA_963745865.1. GTDB lineage: Bacteria > Actinomycetota > Acidimicrobiia > Spongiisociales > ZC4RG35 > JAHEDH01. Next base: position 173,408 of record CAVUYZ010000005.1, read on the forward strand.
CCACCCTGTTCGCCGCCGAGAACGGGTTGGTCTCCAGATAGGCCACTCCCATATGGGGAGTATTCCGTATTCACAGTCCGGGGTTCTGTCCTTACCTTCGAGACATGCGAGAAGGCATGGAGGTAGTGACATGAGCGACGGAGCACCAGAGCGACTGAACACGTTGGTCATCGGGGGAGGTCAGGCCGGTTTGGCCGCGGGGTATCTCCTCACCCAGGCGGGAGTGCCATTTCTCATCGTCGACGCCAACCAGAGGACTGGTGACGCCTGGAGAAACCGATGGGACTCCCTGCGCTTGTTCACCCCCAACCGATACAACTCGCTGCCGGGCATGACCATCCCCGGCGAGGATTGGGGTTTCCCCACCAAAGACGAGCTCGCCGACTACCTCGAGTCGTACGCCGAGCACTTTGAGCTGCCCATCCGTCACGGCGTGAAGGTGGACCATCTCACCCACGACGGCAATCGTTTCTCGGCCACCTCCGGTGGCATGTCTTTCGAAGCCGACAATGTGATCGTGGCCATGGCGTCATACCAGGTACCGAAGAGACCTGGCTTCGCCAACCAACTCGACTCGAGGATCGTCCAACTCCATGTCGAGGAATACAAGAACCCAGGGCAGCTTGAGGATGGTGATGTTCTCGTCGTTGGTTTGGGTAACTCGGGCGCCGAAATCACCAAGGAGTTGGCCGAGGAGCGACGGGTTTGGCTCTCGGGCAAACCCAGCGCAGTGCAGCCTTTCCGACCGGAACGTCTCTCCGGGAGGATCCTCATGCCGTTCGTCGGGCCGGTGATACTCAACCGCGTGCTCACCACCAGTACGCCGATGGGCAGGAGGTTCCACTCCAAGATGCGTCACAAGGCGATGCCGCTGGTTCGTGTGAAGCCGAGGGACCTGGTCGCCGCCGGAGTGCAGCGAGTGGGTCGGACTACGGGTGTCGTCGACGGTTACCCGCAGCTGGAGGATGGGACTGTTCTCGAGGTGCCCAACGTGGTTTGGTGCACCGGCTTCGCTCCCGGCTTCTCGTGGATCGATCTCCCCGTGTTCGATGTAGCAGGTGACGTCATCCACAATCGGGGCGTCGTCGACCAGGTGCCCGGTCTCTACTTCGTGAGTTTGAAGTTCCTCTACTCGGTGCTGTCAGATACGTTGTTCGCCGTCCGCCGAGACGCCGGCTACGTAGTCGATCACCTCGTCGCCCGGCAATAGGAGAACGAGCGGTCTCAGCTGGTGTCCTGAGGCGAAGGTGTAGGGCATGAGCTCCTCAAGCAGAGGACGCAGAACTCTTGCGAGCACGCGCTCAGCGGCCCGCGCACACTCTGGATCGGTACCTTCGATGATTGAAGAGACACCGCACCACTGGCGCGAAGGCCCGATCAATTCGAAGTTCTTGAGCGGTTCTTGAGTCAGGGGCTCGAAGGTGAGGCCCCATGATCGAAGAGGGAGCTCTCGTTTCAGCGTCTACCAGCCAGCGCCCGGCCGCCGACACGTATGTTTCGGGGGTGGAGTTCTTCGTGCTGGGCCCGTTGGAGTACCGGGTCGGCGATACCGCGGTCGCTCTGGGCGGCCCGAAGCAGCGGGCGGTACTCGCACACCTCCTGGCCAATCGCGGCGAGCTCGTGGCGCTCGAGGGACTCATCATCGGGGTGTGGGGTCCAGAGGCGTCTCCGTCATTGCGGAGTTCGGTCCACACATACATCTCGAATCTGCGGGTGGTGATCGGCTACGACATCGAGCGGGTCGGTGACGGATACCGGTTGCGGGTGCCTGCAGATGCGATCGATGCTGCCGTGTTCGAACGGATGGTCGAAGACGCCGAACGCCAACGGTCCGTCAACCCGGCCACCGCATCGCGCCTCGCCCGCCAGGCGTTGGCATTGTGGCGCGGTCGCGCCTATGCCGATCTCGCCGACGTCCATGGTCTCCAATCGGAGATGCGCGGATTGGACGACGCCCGCTTGCGTGCCGTCGAGTTGCGCATCGAGACCGACATCGAACTGGGCAGACACCGTGGCGTGATCGGAGAGCTGGAAGCGCTCGTCGCCGAGCATCCATTGAATGAGGGACTGCACGCCAAATTGATGCTGGCGCTCTATCGAGACGGCCGTCAGGCGGAGGCGCTCCGAGTCGCCGGCAAGCTCCGTGCCCGGCTCGCCGAAGGTCTGGGTGTCGACCCGACACCGGCACTGCTCGAACTCGAGGACCAGATCCTCCAACACGACCCGAAGCTCGACTCGCTTCGGGAGTCACGAACCGAGGATCTGGCGTTCCTCTTCACCGACATCGAGGAATCCACGCCGCTGTGGGAGTCCCAGCCCGAGTGGATGCGGATGTCGCTGGCACGCCACGACTCTGTCATCGCCGACGCCGTCGAACGCCACTCCGGGACCATCGCCAAACACACCGGCGACGGTGTGATCGCGGTCTTCACCTCGGTGAAGGACGCGGTTGGCGCGGCGGAGCACGCCCAACGAGAGCTCATGGCGCTCGATTGGGGTGTGATGGGTCCTCTGAACGTGCGGATGGCTGTCGACGCCGGCGACGTGGAAGTCAGGAACGCCGACTACTTCGGGATACCGATGAACCGTGGAACCCGAATTCAGGCGGCGGCTCACGGCGGTCAGATCGTCCTGTCGTCGGTGGCGCACGAGCGACTCGCCGGTCTTGCAGGTATCCAGACGCGCAACCTTGGCGAGTATCGATTCAAGGGGATCGGCACGCCTCAGCGCGTGTTCCAGCTGGTTGCCGAAGACCTGCCGTCCGAGTTTCCCGATTTGCGACTCGACGGAAGACGCGCCGACGCCGACGGCCGTTCCTTCGGCGACACGATCCGTGGCTACGAACTCCGTGAACGAATCGGTGCGGGCCGATTCGGGGTCGTGTATCGGGCCTATCAGCCGTCGATCGGGCGAGAGGTGGCCGTGAAGGTGCTGCCTGAGGCGGTCTCGAACCACCCGTCGTTCATCCGCACGTTTGAACGGGACGCCCGCCTCGTAGCAAAACTCGCCCATCCCCATATCGTCCCGCTCTTCGACTTCTGGCGTGACGAGCTCGGCGCCTATTTCGTGATGCCGCTGCTGCCAGGAACCCGGCCCGCCCCGGAAACGAGGCTGCCGATGGCGAGGGTGGGGAGGATCGTCGACCAAGTGGGCAGCGCCCTCTCAGTACGCGCATCGACACGGCGTGCTCCATCGGGACCTCGACCCCGGCTCGATCTTGTTCGACACCGACGGCAACGCCTACTTGAGCGGATTCCGCATCGGAACTGCAGCGCTCGACGATCACATCCCCGACCCCTACAACACCTTCCGCGCCCCGGAACGATCGACCGACGAACCGTCCGACGCACGAACCGACGTGTATGGGCTCGGGGCAATCGCCGCCTACCTGATCACCGGCCAGACGATCCACGATGTCGAGCTCTCGAAGGTTCCGGCCGGTGACGTGCTCGCCCGCGCCACCGCCCCCGGATGCGACGAGCGGTTCTCCTCGATCGACGACTTCATTGCTGCGTTCCCCGTCGACGGCGCAGAGCGCCCACAGGACGCCTCTCCGAGCCGCAACCCGTACAAGGGCTTGGCGGCGTTCGACGAAGCAGACGCCCGAGATTTTTTCGGGCGAGACGAGCAGATCGTCGCACTCGCCGAGCTGGCCCGAGCACACCGGTTGGTCACCGTGGTCGGGCCATCCGGCTCCGGGAAGTCGTCACTGGTTCGGGCCGGTCTCCTGCCGGCGTTGCGGGCTGGAGCGTTCGCAGGGTCCGACCGCTGGCTTCCAGTTGTGATGGTCCCAGGAGCTCACCCTTTCGACGAGGTACTCACCGCCCTCGGTTCGGTGGCGACCGAGAACCTCGGCGAGATGCTGGCGATGCTCAGCGCAGACGATCATGGTCTGCTCCGGCTGTGCAAACGGATCATGCGGGACCTCGATGGTGAGCTTCTTCTCGTGATCGACCAGTTCGAGGAGCTCTATACGCTGGTCACCAGCGACGAGACTCGTGATCGCTTTGTGGCGTCTCTCATCGCAGCGACCGACGACCCGCACAGCCGTCTCAGGATCGTGATCACGATTCGGGCCGACTTCTTCGACCGGCCCCTGCTCGACGACCAGCTGGGTCCGCTCGTTGCTCAGACGAATCTGACCGTGTCGACGCCAGCACCCGACCAGCTGCTCGACACCGTCACCGGACCGGCGCTGGCCGCCGGCCTGGAACTCGAAGGGGGTCTCGCCGAACGCATCGTCGAGGACGTTCGGTCCGAGCCGGGCGGATTGCCACTCATGCAGTTCACGCTCCAGGCCCTGGCAGATGTGTCGCTTCCGGGTTGGCTCACCCATGAGAACTACGCCGACGTCGGCGGGGTCACCGGAGCACTCTCCGCACGGGCCGACGAGGTCTTCGATCTCCTGGGCGAGTCGGATCAGTCGGTCGCCCGACGAATCCTGCTGCGACTCGTCTCGGTGTCCGAGGAAAACGACGATGTCAGACGTCGGATTCGCAAAAGCGAGCTGGATTCACTCACGGCGGACGCCGGATCGGTGGATCGCGTCCTCGACGCCTTCGCCGCAGCCCGGCTGCTGACCTTCGACCGGGACCCGACGACACGCGGCCCGACGGTGGAGGTCGCCCACGAGGCTCTCCTGCGGGAATGGGGTCGGTTCCGGGTCTGGGTGGATGAACAGCGCAGCGACCTGATCATCCACCGCCGATTCGCCGCTGCAATGGAGGAGTGGCGAGCTACATCCGAGTCCGAGGGTCACCTTCCGACCGGCGGACGACTCGCACAATTCGAGGAGTGGTTCTCCCGCGGAGAACCGTGGCTGTCCGAGCAAGAGCGCACGTTCTTCCACCAGGCGATCGACCTTCGAACCCAGGAGGCCGCTCGACGACACAGACGCCGGCAGGCGATTGCGACAGGGTTCGCCGCAGCAGCGGTGGTTGCGACGATCTTCGGCGTGTTTGCACTGGTTCAGCGTTCCGCTGCGGTTCGGGACGCAGCGCACGCCGAAGCGCGAGAACTCGTCTTGGAGGCCGAGCGGATGATTGCCGATGACCCCGAACTCGCGGTCCTCCTGTCGCTCGAGGCCGCCCAGACCCTGGACCAGCTCGGTGAAGAGACCCCTTCGGTGGTGCGAGTGTTGAGAGAGGCCAATTCCGCCAATCATGTCGTCAAGCGACTCCCCGGATCGGTTGCGGTTGCAGCCCATCCGGACGGCACACTCTTGGCCGCTGGAGATGGATCAGACGTCATCGTTGTCGACATCGCCTCCGGCGAAATCGTCGAGCGCTACGAACGTGGCGAGGGTGAGGTGTCGCAAGTGACATTCAGCCCCGACGGTCGCACCATCCTCTCCGTTGCCTTCGGCGCCGATCCGGCGGCGACGTTGTGGGACCGCACGACGGGGGAGGGCCGCCACTTCGGAAACACCGAGTCAACGTGGGACGCCGACTTCACTCCGGACGGAAGGCTCGTTGGGGTCAAGACCGAGACGCGAACCGTTCAGTTCTGGGATGTCGAACGGTTGGAACTCGAAGCGGAGATATCACAAGCGGACACCTTCGACTTCTCCGACACCGGCCGGCTGATCGTCGGTGTCTGCGAAGGAGGTGGCGGGTGCGAAGCACAGGTGCTCGAAGCCGACCTGACCGTACAGCGCAGCTTCCCGATTCCCATCCTTGTCGTGTGGATGGCCTGGTCGCCGGACGAGAAACTGCTCGCCGTGAGCAACGACTCTGAGTTCTTCATCCTCGACGCCGACGATGGCACTGAGGTCTCGACCTCCACCATCGACCGCCCCGGTGCCCCTATCTGGATAGACAACGAGTCGGTGTTCTTCGGCGCCGAGTCGAACGGGCGGATCATCGATGCGACCACCGGTGCAGTAACCGCCGAACTGCTCGGTGCCCGCGGCGCGATCAATTCGAAGGCCGTCGTCCCACAGACGGGCCTGCTCGCCGTGGCCGGACGTGCCGTGGTAGGAGGTGAGGAGATCATCCTCTTCGAGCAATTGGCCGCCGAGATCGGGACCTGGCGGGTCGATGTGCCCGCCTACACCGTTGGATTCCTGGAGGACGGCGACGGAGTCGTCGTCGGGGCACAGGGCAACAACTTCGGCAGGTCGCCGGACTCGTACGCGGTGGCATGGATCGGGAACGATTCGACCTCGACGACGCATGGCGGAACAGACACCTGGTTCGCATGGCCGAGCGACACTGGCGGCTGGGTCCCAATGTACGGGGACAACGGTCTCTGGCAGGTCTATCAGGCCGCTAGCGGAGAGGTCGTCTACTCGGCGCAGCAGGATTGGGCGATCAACGCCGTTTCGAACGACGGATTGCAGGTGCTCGAGCAGAGCACATCCGGCGTTCCACGCGATGAAGTGTGCGATCCCGGATCAGACGTCAGGATCGTGTATCGGGGGGCAGGGCGGACCGTCGAACTCACCGGAGGCATCCAGTGCGTCGGCCAGGCCGCCTTCTCCGCCGACGGCACCCGACTCGCCCTCTTCGACTTCGGCCGCGAGGTCACCCGGGTGTACGACACCGGCACCGGCGAGGAGGTCGGGACGGTCAGTACCGGGATCGCCGTCGATATCTCGAGCGACGGGCGAACCCTGGTCGTCGGGGCGTCGGAGGGGAACGTGCACATCTACGACGTCGATGCGTTGGCTGCCGGAGCCACGGAAGCCGACGCAGAGCTGCGTTCATTCTCAGGACACAGCAACCTCATCCTCCGCGTTCGAATCTCGCCAGACGGCCGGCTGGTCGCGACCTCGGCGTGGGACGAGCCGCTCAGACTGTGGGACGTTGCGACAGGAGCGCTCGTTGCTGAGTTCGGCGGCGGCGACCTCGCCGGTTCGATCCACGATGCCGCGTTTCACCCCACCGAGCCGTGGATCGCCGTGACCTATCCCCCGGACGTGGTCCGGGTTCACACTCTCGTCCTCGACGAACTGATGTCGATCGTCTCTGGACGTTTGACCAGAACGATGACCGAGGAGGAGTGCGTGCGATATCTGCGTGATCGCTGCAGTTTGCCATGACGAGCAGCGGCCCGGTCGGTTCGGTAGTGGCCTGAGCACTCGCCGCTGACTGCCCCCTTCTCCGGAGTTTGTCATCCGGCCCCTCGATGAGCGGGCGCCGGTCGCTCCCGTCTGCGGTTCATGATCCAGAGAACGCTGTGACTTGGGCACTCGACCGTTGGGGCAGTCTTTGAGCGGACTCCAAGCGAGGTATGCAACGGTGTGGACACCTGAGCGCGAGTGGCACAGGCATGCGCCACCGCGAATGGGTTGGCCAAGGATAGAAAGGACTCGAGCAACGACCCAGCAGACGAAGGCGACGATCAATGGCCACCGCGCCCGCCTGCATCCATCGGGAAGGAATGCAATGAAGACACAACCACGATCCCGCCTTGGAATCGCACGCCGTTGGGCACTCCCGCTGATTGCGGTGATCCTTGTCGCTCCTGCGACAGCCTCAGCCAGCCCCGAGGACCTAGCCGAAGTACGGGCGGCGACGGCACGGTATCACCGTGTGGAAACGGCGATCGCAGACGGTTACGAACTGGGATACAACGGAATCATCACGGGGTGCATCGCCCATCCGACCGCCGGCGCGATGGGATACCACTACTTCCGAGCGGATCTCATCGACGATCCTGCCGTCGACCCACTCCAGCCCGAAGGACTCGTGTATGCCCCTGGGCCGAACGGCCAGCTCCACCTGGCTGCGGTGGAGTGGGTGGTGCCCGGCCCGGTGCCACCGGTGCCGAGCGAGACTCCGCCCACTGTTCTGGGCATCGACATGCATGTACTCAACCCGATGCTCGGTTGGTACATCCACCACGCGTGGGTCTGGCGCCACAACCCGGCGGGCATGTTCGAGGATTGGAACCCTGAAGTGAGCTGTCCCTAGCGGCCCTTACCACCGCACCCAACCGAGGTCCCAGGGCCAGCTGGCCCTGGGACATCTGGTGGCCGAAGTTGCTTGTGGAGCTAACCCCGTGACCGACAGAACCGAGGGCAACGTTGAGGGCAGTGCTTCGAGGACACGACACCGGGAGATTCCAGCCCAGCCACGGAATTGAAGGTGCACGTTCATCTATAGACGTGTCGTCGCTGTCGGCTCGGTCCGATACTGATCAGACGGGGACAAAGCCCGGCCTGTGTCGGGCACCGAACACGGCCCGAGGCCAGTGATCGGGGACATCTCCCGGCAAGCGTTGTGAAGGCCATGCTCTCCTTGAGCAGCCTGTCGTTCCTGTCCTGGTTGTGGGTATTGTGTCCTCCACGGTCAATGGACCAGGTCAGCATGCATAGTTTCTCGGAGGACAAACGCATCGAGGCGTCGCCCGGGGTGTGCATACGGGGTGTGCACGGTCATGGGCCAGCTGAAGCTGCGACATCTTCGTCGAATCCGCCCGCGACCGTTTCCGAACGTCGGTAGTACCCACACAGATACATCAGATCTGGATGCGGTACATGCCTTTGCGCGGTGGGATGACAACTCGTGCGCCGGATGCCCGTCCGTTCGGGTTCTGCTCCGATACTGGGACAAGATCGAAGAGCGCAGTCAGGAGCCCGCGCCATGGCTAGTTGCTGTGACCAAGAACGGCCTCCGGCCAAAGCCGTATCCACCGCAGCCGGCTAGCTAGAGGGGCCAGGTGTGAACGGGGTTCTGGTCCTTCTTGTTGGTGGAGTCCGTCGCTTTCGCCCGATACGTTCCGACGATGGAGCTACCCGACACTGACCGCCACATCCAGGCGATCGCTCGCCGGCACGGGACGCGGTCCAGTCGCTTCACCCCCAGGTGATTGTCGACAGAACCTCATTGACCTCGGCGGCCCAGGTCTCGAAGAATCCCTCGCTTGCCTCGGTGACGATGACGACTGTCTCGCCGTCGACGTCGACCACCCAGAGCCGATTCGGCATTTCCTCCGCCACTACCCAACCATCTCCTGAAGTTAGGAGGGTGGAGCAGGGACCGATTCCGAAGCCGCACAGTTCCTCGGGAGTGTCGCTCAGCCGCACATCGACGACGTAGCCGGGGGCAGAGCCAAGTTCGATCGGTGTTGGTTCCGTGGTGACGATGTCGCTGTTGGAAGCCAATGCTTCGAGCCACCCGTCAACCGAGTCGGGGCCTTCCGTGGAGAACGCTACAAACGACGAACCGGCCTTGAACACGAACATGATCGAACCATGATCTTCTTCGCGCCAGTTGGGCGGTGTCGCGAGGGTGAACGGCGGGTCCCAGTCAGCCTCGAATACCGTCTCCGCGGGCTCGCTGGTCGTGGTGGTGGCCGCAGTGGTGGTTGTCGTTTCGGCCGCTGCGGTTGTCTGGGGCGCTGCGGTCGCAGCCGTTGTCGTGGTGCCCGGTGCATCCGTGGCAGTCGTGGTGTCGTCTGTTCCGTCGCCGCCCGCCGAGCATGCCGCGATGAACAAGATCGTTGCTGAGACCATTACGAGAGAGCGTGGACGACCCATTGATTCTCCTTGTGTGGAGTGGAAATCGGTCTCATTCGGTGACCCGTTGCGATATCCCGGAGACGCCAAGCGCCGACACCTTGTTGACGGTACACCTACTGGCTACGCCTGGGGCGTTCTGCGCTGCCGCCCGGAGGCTGAGCACCAACGGAATACCCCCCAGCCCCTTCGCGCCCGAGGCGTCGAAGGAGGCGAACGCAGATACGGAGAGACTCCCTACTCCTGTCCAGCCACGCCGTCTACGAGATCGATCATTCTCACCGCCGAGGCCGGCGATACTTGAGCCGTTGCTCGAAAACTGACGGCTCGTGGGGTCTCGGCGAGGAAGCTGGGGCGTCATCCTGACCGCCGAGCCCAACGGTGCCAGCCCTGGCCGCTGCCACCGTCAGCAAGGACCATTGATAGTTGCCCCTCCGCGGCGAGTCGGTGGAGCGACCTCGTCACAGCCGTGGCTCGTACAAGTCGGCGGACCAAGTTGAAACTGACTAGCCAGGCTCAGCCTGGTTCCGGCTGGTTGAGGGCCTGGAGTTCGGCGAGTTGCTCGGTGGCCTTCTCTTCCCCTTGTACTCGCACTGTCGGTACCCCGTTCTGGAAGATCTCGTACCAACCTCCCCCTGAGGGGTAGACGCCAGTCCTCCGCGCCTTTTGAGCCTTCGGATCGAGTTCAGCGAAGGACTCGAGCAGCTCGCCGGCTCGGGCTGCGGCAGTCGTTTCACCTTGTACCCGGTCAACGATCACGCCGTCGACATCGACGTCGTACCATCCGCCGGCTCGATGCGTGTACGAGATCACTGGATCGTCTATCTCAATGCCCGAGGGAGCCTCGAGGAGATCGGCAAGCGGTCGAATGCCAGCTCTCGTCGCCTTTTCTCCGCGCTTGGTGGCTTTGACGAAGGATCGATGGTCTTTGTTCTTCGCGGCTTTCACCAACACATCGACACCGGCGTGAACGACGTCATCGAAACTGACATCGGCCTTGTCAATGATCTTGTGCATCCGCTTGGCGAGTTTCTTGGTCTTCTTCTTCTTCTTCTTACCCACGCTGACTCCGTTCGATCTCTTCTTGGATTACCCGAGTTCGGCGGGCACAAACTTCGAGGTGATCGCTCAGTTCCGACTTGCGAGTTGGTGCACGCACGGGAGCGCTCGCCCGGAGTGCTCTCACGGGAGCGTTTCAGCGTCTCCGGATGCGACCCGATCCGGTGGTGCCCTAACCAGATCCGGGCAACCCGCGCCATGCGTAACCTAGAGATGTCGTGTCGCCATCACTACTCCGGCAACCGAACATATGTGGGTCTACCCGGCGGCATTGCTCGTCTCGCTGCCAAGAGTGCCGAAACCGGTGCCGGACCGGTAGTGCCTGGTCACACGTATCGGATATGGCTGATATCGATCTCGAACCGTCAGCGCGGGCGACATGGGCGACATGTCGGTGATCGACTCGCCGCCACGGGCGTTGGCGAGACGGGCGCTGCGGACAGAGGCGTCGATCTCGACGAGCTCTCCGAGGTGGTTGATGCCTAGTCAACCCGCCGGCGTTCGTCACGGCGTTGACCCAGGCGACGCGGATCCATCGCGAGGTCGACTGTGCGCCTCCCTCGAAGTCGATGAGTTCACTCCCGTTTGTCGGCGACATTGGCAGGCTGGGCCAACAGCACCGCGAGTGGATGCGAGCTCTTGGGCGTCGACGGGCTCAGATCAGTGGACTGAACGGGCGAGGGCCCGCTGCGGTGCCGATGTCGAGATATCGACTGAGTTCGCGCTGAATCTCGTCGACGACGTCACCGGCGTCGATAGCCAGACCCTGGTCGGCAACAACACCTACGGTCACTGAGCCCGCATAGCTGAGCAGGCTGATCCCTAGACCGAGACGGGCCGCCTGCGGCACCCAGAACATGATGCGGTCGACCCGGTGTCCGCCCAGGGAGATGTGCTCGTCGGGACCGGGCACGTTCGTCAGCACGAGTGAGACCTTGGTGCCGAAGAACTTCACGATCAGTGACTCGACGGCCTCGGAGCTGATACCGGCTAGGCCCAGAATCGTGTAGGCGGCTGCCGCCTCGGGGCGGCGCTTGATCTGCGTCATCCGCTCCCGCACCCGATCGAGCCGCCGAAGCGGGTTGGGCTGTGAGACGGGGAGGGCGGGTAGCACGAGACCGAACCTGTTCCCGAGTGGACGGCCGACCTCTGGCGGTCGCAGGTTGAAGGGAACCATTGCGCGAATCTCGCGATGCACCTTTCGGCCGGTCTTCGCTAGCACGTCCGAAATCGCGCCGCTGACCGATGCCAGGAGCACGTCGTTGACGGTCGCTCCGAGATGGCGACTGGCTGTAGATATCGCTTCGAGGTCGTGGAGATCGCTCCATGCGACGTCCTTGATGCCGCTGAGATCGCTCTTGAGGGCGGACCGAGGGTCTGGTGGGAGCGCCGCCAGACGGAACGCCGCACCCAAGAGCCTGAAGGGTTGGGAGATTCGCGTCCAGAGTCGCGCGACTGGTGACCGTTGCGACGGAATACGTGGTCGACGCAGATCCGCAGCCTCCACATCGTCGGCCATCGTCAGCAATATCTGGAGCAGCGCGATGCCGTCTGCTATGGCGTGGTGCAGCTTGACGAGCAGCGCCGTTCCGCCGGCGTAGGCGGGAACCACGAGTATCTCCCACAATGGTCGATCTGGATTCAGGGGTTCGACCATGAAGGACGCGACCCTGTCCGCAAACAGCTTCTCGTCCGCCGGCGTTTGGATGACCCGCACATGGTGCGTGATGTCGAAATCCAAGTCACGTTCCCATACGGGACGAGCGGCGGAGCGGTCGACCCGCTGGATGAATCGCTCATGGATCAGGAGCCGCTCGCCGAGCAACTCGCGAAGTGAAGTTGGATCCAAATGTCCGTCTAGTTGGAGCACTCCGACGATCACCATCGGTGATTCTGGGGTATCCATACGTAGCCAGGCAGAGTCGGCTCCGCTGAACGTCTCGCGGGACGTCATACGATCGGCCCAGAGGCAACGGGATCAGAACCCATCTCAGCTATCCGACCCCGCCTCACCCCTCCCATAGAGCGTGTTCCACCCATTGAGCGTGTGGGATTCGTCGTGCTTGGGGCACGGCGGAAGCGACTGCGTCGAGGAGATCTGCAGACCTTCTCCACAATCCGCACATGCGAAGGCGCCGCCGCTCACATTTGCTCCATACGGAATCAGTTCGTCGTTCATTGTGCTCCTCCTTCGGGTCCACGGTGATGTCCGCTGTTCACATGTTGTACCCGAGGTTCGATGGGCCAAACGGGGGCATCCATAGAAACTCGGGAGAGCGCCCGATCCCGAGACGCAAACGCGGCTTCCCTACACCGGACCTGACGGACTGAAACGCGGCATCGCCAGCTTGCGCAGATCGATCCCCGACATCCACCTCGAGATCGCCGACACGATCGTCGAAGCGACAAGATCTGTCGGGCGTTTCTCTGCTTGAGAGTGAAGCCCGGGCCGGCACAGGGCTTCCACAATGTATGACACCACATCGGAAGCTATGCCATGAGATTCTCGAGGAACATCGCTTGCTGTCGTGACCGCAACTAAACCTTCTGGAAGATCCAGGATGATCCTCGCGACATAGTTTGTTCCGCCGATGGATTGGGCATAGGTATGCAATCGGGCATAGGTACGTATAGGTATGACAGACATGCACATGGGTAACACGGAGAGAGTGGCGGAATTCGAAGGCCGGTGCGCTCGTTGCGGGGGCAGCACAACTGAGCGCACCGGTCCCGGCCACACATGCGGCCGTTGTGTCGCCGAAGCCCTTCAACACGCGATTGACGCCCTCAGCTTCCGCCGTAGCCTGACGTCCAAATGGAACCTGAATGCCTGAGCCGGGGCCTCGGGAAGGCGGGCATGTCTCGCTGGGCTTGTAACGCCGTGTGATGTCTTCGCAGGGGAGCCTGGTCGTGGCGCTGGCGATAAGCGTCACCCTCGCAATTGTGCATGGCAACGCCGACATGATGGACCGTTTGCGCTGGGTTCGCCCGGTTGTGATCAGTTCCTTCGCCGGTGGCATCAGCGTGGCGTAGGTGTTCTGCATCTTCTCCCCGAATTGTCCGATCGCAGCGGGGGTGTTGCAGAGGCCCTCAATGAGCAGTTCGCACTCACACCGCTGGTTGACCTCGGAGTCTTCGCAGTGGCACTTGCCGGCTTCACCACCTTCTACGGTCTCGACCTCCTCGCCGCAGGGAAAGATCGGGGCGACGCTGCTGGCGAAGCGTCATCACCGGTAATGTTCTGGACTCACCTGGCAGCGTTCGGCGTCCACAACGCGACGATCACGTACACGATGCCGCTTCGAAATCGAACCGGGCTTTCGTTCGCAGCATCGTTCGCAGCATTGTTCAGTGTTGCGAGGCGCTTCACTTTGTTCTCACCGATCGACAACTCCGGGAGCATCACCCCGATCGTTCCATCGCGCTGGGCGTGCGCTCCTTGCGGCATCGTTGCTCGTTTGGTGGGTCTTGGCGGTCATGGCCGCTCCGAGTCGAACGCTCGTAGTTTCTGTTCTGAGCGCTTTCCTGAGCGGCTCCAATTTTTTCCACGTCTTTAGAGAGGAACTCCCCGCCGGACGATCGTCGAGCTTTCGAGCGTTCTTGGCCGGGTGGGCGTGTACTCAGTTCTCCTTGCGGCCCTCACTGCGTTCGCGGAATGATCCCCGGCACCGCGGACAGCAGCGCGCGCGACTGAGTTGACTGAGTTGTTCGTGGACGCATGACATCCGATGACCGCCAAGACTCATCGACTTCGCCTCATCGACTTCCCGGTACCGCCCCGGTCGAAACATGGGTCGCGGATTGAATTCGCGGCCAACGGGTATGAAACCGGACAGGGAACGGTTTCAACTGTGGAGCTACTCGTCCCCGACGGGCCGCAGGCAGATGGGCCGTCGCGGGCAATCTACGAGACGGCAGCGATGGCATCGCCCTATCGCTCGTCGACCGTCCTGACTGGCCCAACGATTCGAGAGGACAATCATGAGCTATCAACAGGTCGATCACGACCAGTACGACCTCTGGTGGAAGACCGCGGTGATCTACTGCCTCGACGTGGAGATGTACCTGGACACAGACGGTGACGGCATTGGAGACTTCAGGGGCTTGATCGAGCGGGTCGATTACCTGGCAGGGCTGGGAATCACCTGTATCTGGCTCATGCCGTTCTACCCGACACCGAACCGCGACGACGGCTATGACGTCACTGACTACGTCGACGTCGACGACGACCTCGGGGACCTGGGCGACCTTGCGGAGTTTGTCAGAGCCGCGTCGGAGCGGGGAATCCGGGTGATTGCGGACCTGGTGGTCAACCATACCTCCGACCAGCACCCCTGGTTCCAACAAGCCCGGACCGGGCCAGATTCTCCCTACCACGACTACTACGTGTGGAGCGACGAGCGTCCGGAGGACTGGGAGACCGCGCTCGTCTTCCCGGGCGATCAGGTCGAGAATTGGACGTACGATCGCAAGGCGGGTCGCTATTACCTCCATCGGTTCTATCGCCACCAGCCGGACCTCAACCCGACGAACCCGGCCGTTCAGGAAGAGATCAAACGCGTTCTTGGTCTCTGGACTCAGCTTGGGCTGTCTGGCTTTCGGGTCGACGCGGTCCCCTTCCTCATCGAGTTGAGCGGGATCGAAGCCCAAACGGAGA
Organism: uncultured bacterium; assembly: GCA_963745865.1. Taxonomy (GTDB): domain Bacteria; phylum Actinomycetota; class Acidimicrobiia; order Spongiisociales; family ZC4RG35; genus JAHEDH01. The sequence goes on from CAVUYZ010000005.1 coordinate 188,587, forward strand.
TGACGCCTCACGGGTTTCTGCGCGAGATGGCGGCGTACCTCGGCCGTCGTCGAGGAGACGCCATCCTTCTCGGAGAGGTCAATCTCCCACCACAGGACGCCCTGAAGTTCTTTGGCGAGGGTGATGAACTGCAAATGCTGTTCAATTTCCATGTCAATCAGTTCCTGCATCTGTCGCTCGTTCGTAACGACGCCGACCCGGTGAGAAAGGCTCTCGAACGCCTCCCGGCGATTCCCTCCACTTGTCAGTGGGCCAACTTCCTCACGAATCACGACGAGCTGACCCTCGACCAGTTGACCGAGTCCGAGCGCCAAGAGGTCTTCGACGAGTTCGGGCCGCAGGACGACATGCAACTCTTCGGACGGGGGATCAGGCGTCGCCTCCCGTCGATGCTGGGCGGCGATCTCGCCCGGCTCCATCTTGCCTACACGGTCCTGTTCTCGCTGCCGGGCACGCCGGTGTTGTTCTACGGCGAGGAGATTGGGATGGGAGAGAACTTGGACATCCCCGGGAGGCGTGCGGTTCGGAGCCCGATGCAATGGACCTCGGGCCGGAACGCCGGGTTTTCCACTGCCCCGACCGAAGAAGTGCGACGGCCAGTCACCGAGGGGCCGTTCGGCCCCGCGAACGTCAACGCTCTCGATCAGGCCCGAGATCCCGAATCGATACTCGGGTGGATGAAGCGGCTGATACGGATGCGAAGGGAAACGCCGGAATTCGGCATGGGAAGTCATACGCTTCTGGATCTCGGACACTCCGAGGTGCTCGCCCATCGGTCTGACTGGGGCGACCGGAGAGTCATTGCCCTGCACAACTTCTCGGATGAGCCGGTAGAGGTGGACGTGAAGTCCGAGTGCGGCGACCGCCCGGTTGTGGACGTGTGGAGCGACCGCAACTACGGCGAGGTCGACGTCGACGCGATCCGCCTCTCCGGGCACGGATATCGGTGGCTCCGCCTCACTGGGTCGACGGACAAGTGGTTCCTCTGAGGGCCGACGATGCGGGTGTCGCCCGGAATTTTCCACAAGCTGCGTGACACCCACGTCTCTCACCGTCGAAGCTCGAGGCGTAGGTGAGGCCAGCCAGTGGATCGAGTTCGAGAGCAGGGCATCCTCGACGTCGCGCCCGTCGTGTCGCACATCCGCCTGAGGCCCCCGTCACTGAAGCGGTTCGTTGGGGGCATCCGCATCTGAGAACCTGACATACGGGCTGTCTCTGTTCGTGTGTCTGCCAGACGTTCTCATATACGAAGTCTCTGCCCGGGCTTGGGTCGCCTCCCAGATCGATCTGCTCGCGGCCGGTCAGGGTGGCGATGCCGGCGAAAGCTCCCCACCGAACCCGACGAGTTCGGTTCCAGCGGTGGGGGTCACCGGAAACGGCGTTCTCTCCAAATGCTGAACATCAACCACAACCCGGCGAGAGCGCCAATCAGGAGGAAGATCGCGGCCAGGCCCGGGTAGCCGAAGAGTGTGAAGTTGGTTTCGACCCGAACCAGGAGTGAGGAGCCGATGATGAGGGCGGCGACCACCAGACCGAAAGTCATCCCTCAGGATGCTCCTGCAAGTCGGCTACTCCCCTGAGGACGCGTTCGAGGAGCTGAATCGGCTGGCGAGTGTCGAGGCCTCGGCGATGGGAACCACTGCGGTCTGTGTCGAGGCACGCCCGGATTCGGGAAGATTGAGAGTCGTCTCAGCCGGTCATCTGCCGCCAATCCTCATGTCGGAGGGCTCCGCTCGTGTTCTCACCTTCGACAATGCCCCACCCCTCGGCGTTGGGATCGCGTGTGTGGCTGTCGAGACCGAAATCAGACCCGAGTCGTCGGGAACGGCAAGGCGTCCCAGAGTCGATGTGACGAGGGGCTCGGGGAGGGGCCCGGGATGGAGGATCCGCGGGCCCCTCACGCATTGGTCGTCAGCTGTTCAGCTGATCGATCGCATCCCGGAGGTTCTTGGCGAGGTCATCGAGACTGTCCTGAACCGCCGGATCGAGCGAATCGGTCGCGGCGTCGAGTTGGGACTCGAAGTCATCGAGTGAACCAACCAGGGCGTCGAGATCCTGATCGGAGACCTCACCGGCGGTAGCGGCAAGGCCAACGGTCGTCGCGTGGTCAGAAACTGCCTGCACGGCGCTCGCCAGTCGGGCATCCACGTCTGCACCGTTCAGCGTGGATTGAGCTTCTGAAGCCAGGTCGGAAATCGTCGCCCCGACCTGCTCGGTCGACAAGCCTGCGGTGTCGTCTGATGCGCAGGCAGTGAGCGCCAAGGCGAACGCGACGACGATGATCAGTGTCTTCTTCATAGTCTGCTTCATTGTTCACTCCTCTTTCTCTCCCAACAGTGATACCCGTGGACCCGCTCAGACATACATCCGGAGAGCTCTTTGGGGGGTTCGGGGCGAGCCCGAGCTCGTTGTGCGCTGAGCGTCGATAGGTGTCGCTTGCGAGCCACGGCTGGGTTGCCATAGGTTGACGGTCCCCGCGGCAGACGGCGGGAGGGACCCGGCTGCGAGGCTCCAACCTCAAGGAATCCGCGCCTCTCCAGCCCCCTGTTCCGCAACGAATGGTCGTGTGCCCCACAATGATCGAACGAATGGTCGTGTGCCCCACAATGATCGAAGGCACCGCTGAGTCGGGGTGCTTTGAAACTTGACGGCGTGGTGTGGTCCACTCCTTCGGGTGTGGGGCGAGCCGAGGGTGGGTATAGTCGCGCCGTCGCCAATCGACCGGTTCATTGCTCACGCGCCGACATGATTGCGAGGCGAAACCCGGGTGAACGAAGGGACAATCCATGAAACAAGAAAACGCCTGGAAGGCACTCGCCTGGGTTTTTGCCGTAACGATGGGATGGGCGGCCAGGCGGGCCGCCGTGGCCCTCTGGTCACTCGTGTCCGATACCGAAGCCCCGGTCAATCCGGCTGACAGAAACGCCTCGTGGCCGCAGGCTCTCGGCTGGGCGGCCTTGGCCGGGTTATCAGCTGGCCTCGCCAGGGTCCTGGGTCGGAGAGGGGCGGCGGTGGCGTGGACGAGCGCAACCGGCGAGAACCCTCCAGGGACGTGAAGGCTTCCCGCCTTTAGACCCCCGCAACCTCAGGCCCTCTGCAGCCTCGACGGCGAGGCCACGACACGCACCAGTTTTCATCAACGACTCGATCACGATGTTGTCCACGATGTAATCGCCGCGAACGAACAGGGCTATGGCCGACAACAGGTAGCCAATCGAAACCGAACGGTGCAGCCCTTAGGGGTAACGGACGAGCGGCGTGGTTTGGCGGTTCGACAACCGGGTATCTCCTCGTGGATGTGTAGCGCATGGAACGCAGTGACGGAACTGTCTATGACGCGGGCCGCCGCCTGGGCGGACAGCCGCGTCCCGTGTGGTGTCTGGCAGCGAGGGATCCAAGCCTTTCATTCTGGCTCGTGGCATCGCCGCGACTGCACGGCAAGGTCGTGATCATCTTCGGGCTCGCGCCTGAGATGTGGTTCGACGGCTGGGAACCGGTTGCACGAACGGTCATCCAGGGGAGCATCGGGTATGTGGCGCTTGTTGCGATTCTTCGAGTATCGGGAAAGCGAACGTTGTCGAAGATGAACGCCTTCGACTTTGTCATCACGATCGCTCTTGGGTCGGTATTCGCGTCGCTCGTCATCTCCGATTCTGTTTCTCTCGCACAAGGAGTGACCGCGCTCGCATTGCTGGTCGGGCTGCAATGGATCGTTTCTGCGTTGTATGTCAGATCGCGTTTGTTCGAGTCGGTGATCAAGGGGAGTCCCCAGCTTCTCTATTGGCGTGGCGAGTTTCTCGACGATGCTCTGGAACGCGAACGAGTCACGCCTGATGAAGTGAAGGCTGCGATGCGCGAGAGCAACGTCACCGATCACGATCGGGCGGCAGCGATCCTCGAGACCGACGGGAGCATCACTGTCATCGACCCCGACGAACGAACGACGGTGTTTGCCCTGGAGAACGTGAGACGGAACTGAGACGGCCGCTTGACCGAGGCCTCGATGAAATGCAAGACCATCGGTTCGTTCAGGATTCTCGGAACTCGTCGCACCTGTGGTTTGAGGGGTCGCCGAGCCGGGTAGGCAAATCCAGAAGTTATGAGAGGAGATTCATGTATATCAGCATTGGAGGACTGATCCTTCTGATTCTCATCCTGATCCTCATCTTCTAGGGCAGGATCCCGTGTCGGGACGCGAGTCAATCGAAAGGACAGACCCGCATATGACAGTACATGCACTTTCCGCCGGCACTCTGACCGGCGACACAGTGAAGAACAAAGCAGACGAGACACTCGGCACCATCGAAGAGATCATGATCGATCTCGACCAAGGCAACATCGCTTATGTCGTGATGGCCGCGGGCGGTTTTCTCGGTATCGGCGACAAGTATTTCGCTGTGCCGTGGAGCGTGCTGACGATCGACACCGACGCCCACGACGTCGTGGTCGATCTGGATAAGGAAACCATTGAGAATGCCCCCGGATTCGACAAGGACAACTGGCCCGACCCGAGCGATGTCGGTTGGCTCAACGAGGTCTATGTCTATTACGACGTGGAACCCTACTGGACGGCGAGGAGCTAGACGATGACAGAAACCAGAGAAGTGTCGCCGCGTCGAGTGCGCGGGGCAGAAACCAATCTTGGGGCAATCAAGGAACGATTTGGCGGTGCTGACGTGGTGGCGGGCATCAACGGGATGTTCGCCGCGCTCGGCGTCCTGGTGTTCCTCGGTGCGCTGCTGGCAGCCGGTGCCGGGGAGATCCCATACCAGCTGAATCAGATCGATATCGACGGCAACCTTCGCGACGTCGAGGTGGTGGGTGCGCTCGTTGCGATCGCAGTCGTGTTCGCCGCCTTCTTTGTGGGAGGCTGGACAGCAGGCCGGATGGCCAGGTACGACGGCGGCATCAACGGTGTCGGCGTCGCCCTCTGGTTCGTCCTTCTCGTCGCTGTCTTTGGTCTCCTCGGCGCATGGTTCGGCTCGGAGTACAACGCGTTCGCCGGGGTGGGACTACCAGATTGGTTCTCCCAGTTCGGAGCCGATGACGTGACGCTGAAGTCCATCGCAGGCGCGGCTGCGGGTATCACCGCAGCCGTCCTGGGTGGCGGCATCGGTGGCCTGGTGGGCGAGCAATACCACCGCGACATCGACGCTGCCATAACAAGCGAAATCGTCGAGAACACATAGACGCCACGCGGGTCGCCAGACCCATGGACGTCGGTGACCCCGGCCCCCGCGACCCTCCAAGCCGTGACTGTCTAGACGACAGACCGACGACCTGGGTCACGACTCGTCGGCCACAGATATGAGGGCTTGGGATCGATCGATCCCAAGCCCTCTTAGACGATTCGAGGACTGCTCCTCCCGGACTGAGGGGGTCGTGCTGTCTCTGGGCATCACTGTGGACACCCACCGCCGCTCGGACCCGCAGATCCGTTGCACTGGCTACGACCCGATTCGGAATCGTGATCTGGAAGTCCGCGAAGAAGATCGCGCCCCTCGACGTTGTGATCTTTCCGAGGGGCTTGACTGTCGCTTCGTCCAAGCGGCATGTGGACGACGCACTTGAGGCAGCTGGCGAGATTACCCGTCCCCGGAAACGGGTAGAGGCTGTGTGAGACAGTCAACCAAGGAGGAACCTTGATAGTTCTCGGAGTTGTACTCATTCTGCTGGGCATGTTGTTGGATGTGGGGATCCTGTACACAATCGGAGCGATCCTGGCCGTCGTCGGCGTCGTTCTTTGGATTCTCGGCGCGATGGGTCGTCAGATCGGACCTCGCGTCCACTACTACTGAACCAATACCGAAACCAAGCAACAAGACCCCGACACACCAGGGGTGAAGGCTCGCACCAAGCATCGGTGCGAGCCTTCAAAGCAAGAGACACATCGACGTGCATGGCGTGGCGACGCGGTCTCGATGAGTCGAGGTCCTGCATCCGCACGGTGGATCCACGGCCGCGCGGATCGACGCCAGCATCGTCGGCGCTCGGCGCATAGCCGAGCGCCGCCCGCCAGAAGTCAACGTCGATCTCATCGGGCTTTGCCGCAATGGCCAGTTGCACCTCTTGCACCATGCTGCGATCAGAACGAGCGCCAAAGCTGCGGGCGAGCGCAGAAACGGCTCGTGTAACCTCGATGTGCCGTGGTTCGAGTCGCCAGACGTCGCGGGTGAGCCGCACAGGTGACACGGTCAGATGCGACCGTCATCAGGATCCCCGGATCCACAGGAGAGAGGCTCGCCACGGCCTCCGCCAGCTGAGCCGCCAAGTGACCCAACTCTGAACACTGCGGTAGCACCGCCGTGCAGCACGACCCAGTCGTCGACGCCATCGGCCGCTAGGAACTCTCGCCAGCCTCGTTCACTCACCTATCGCCTCCAGCCGAGATGCCAAACCAGGTCACATGGTGTGCGGTCTTGTCGAAGAGCCTGGGGTCAGCGGCGTCACCGTCGCCTTCCGCACCCATGAACCCTCTGCCCCGTCGGTTGGTGACAAATCTGTTCGTCTATTCGTATCCTCGAGTATCCAGCCGAAGAAGGAGCCACGATGTTCGATGATCTGCCGACCGTTCCCGCTGCGGGTGACGGAACGCTGCCCGGTTCGATGGAGTTGGGGGCATTCTCGATCTCGCTCAACGTGGCTGATCTGGGGGCGTCGCGAGACTTCTACGAGAAGCTCGGCTTCGAGGTCACGGGCGGCGACCCCGCTCACGGCTATGTGATCCTCAAGAATGGGGAAACGACTATCGGTCTGTTCCATGGCATGTTCGAAGGCAACGTCCTCACGTTCAACCCCGGTCTTACGAACCGGATGGAGCGAATCGAACAGTTCTTGGACGTGCGCGAAATCGAGGCTCGCCTGAAAAAGTCAGGGATCGAGCTGGTAGAAGCCGTCTCTGAGGAGGCTGGGGATGCCGGCGCGGCTCATGTCACGTTGGTCGATCCGGATGGAAACTCCATCCTCATTGACCAGTTCTTCTGAGCAGAAATCCGCAACCAGCATCCTGTGTCTGATACCCGATGCAATGGCGGTCGACTACAGGCGAACCCGAGCCGGCTCCGCGGGTGCGACCGGGGATGGCGTTCAGGTCAGGGCTCCGGTGAGCAGCTGCTGGAGTTCGGTGACGTTCGGAACCCGTCCGGTCATGACCACGTGTTCGTCGATGACCAGCGCTGGTGTGGACATCACCCCATAGGAGGCGATCTCCAGGACGTCGGTGACCTTTTCGATCTCGGCCTCCAGTCCGAGCAAATTGATTGCTTCGTTGGTGCGGCTTTCGAGGGCCTTGCAATTCGCACAACCGGAGCCGAGCACTTTGATGTTCATGTGAGCCTCCTTACAGGATCGAGTTGAACAGGAATCCGACCATCAGGATCCCAACACCGACCACCCCGACGAAGACGCCGAGAAGGCGGGGTTTGAGGACCCGTCGTAGCAAGACCAGTTCAGGGATGGAGAGGGCGACCACCGACATCATGAACGCCAGGACGGTCCCCAGGGCGAGGCCCTTGTCGTAGAGGGCTTCCACCAGCGGCAGAATGCCGGCGGCGTTGGAGTAGAGGGGGATCCCGAGACCGACCGCCACCGGTACTGCGAGCGGGTTGTCGGGTCCGGCGTACTCAACAAAGAACCCCTCCGGCACCCAGCCGTGGATCGCGGCGCCGATCCCGATCCCGACCAGCAGGTAGGGCCATATCTTTCCGATGATTGTGCGGATCTCTTCTCGGCCGATAGCGAAACGGTCTACCCAACTCAGCGAACCTTCCATGTCCACCGGTTGGCCTCGGAGGGTCGTCTCGAAGACGAAGGGTTCCACCCACCGTTCGAGGCGGAGTCGACCGATCACCCACCCGGCCACGATCGCCACCGTCAGGCCTGCAGCCACGTAGAGGGCGGCGACCTCCCAACCGAACAGGCCGTACAACAACACGATGGCGACTTCGTTGACCATCGGACTGGCGATCAGGAAGCTCATCGTGATCCCCAACGGGACGCCGGCAGCGACGAATCCGATGAACCCCGGCACGGCGCTGCACGAGCAGAAGGGCGTGGCCACCCCCAAGCCGGCAGCTGCGACATTCCCAACCCCTTCCCGTCGGCCTCCGAGCAGTGCCCTCGTGCGTTCGACACTCATGAAGCTGCGGAGAACGGTGACGGCGAAGATGATCCCGCCCAAGAGCAGCAGGATCTTGACGGTGTCGTAGAAGAAGAACTCGACCGCCGAACCCCAGCGGCCGACCGAATCGAACCCGGCGAGGTCGAAGACTGCCCACTCCCACACAGGCCCGTTCACCTGGTATGCGACGAGCCAGGCCCCTGCCGCGGCCAGTAACCGACCCCACAGTCGCCACCGGGAACGTGCTATGGGCGGAGACCGCAGGCTGGTGCTCACTTCGCTCCCTCAATGAGTTCGACCGGGAGGGAGTCGCGCACCAGGTCGGCTGCCGCTGCTGCCAGTCGGTAGTCGACCCAGCGGCCCCGCTTGGACCCTTCGACCAGGCCGACATCCCGGAGCACCCGCAGGTGATAGGACAACAGGTTGGGGGCGACGTCGATGGTCTCCTGCAACTCGCAGACACACCTCTGCGCCGAGGCGAGCTCGTCGAGGACCTGCAATCGGATCGGATCTCCCAGCGCCGACAACACGGCCGCCCGCTCTTCAAGTGTCGTTGATTCAAGAATCGTTGAACTCATAGATGCATCGTCCCTCCATCCGCAGACCGGACATGAGGGGCGAAGGTCCCGAGTTCGGCCTGTAGATGACCGAGAGGTTGGGCTCCAACCCGAGGGCGTGGAACACCTGGCGGATCCGGGTCGGGTCAGTCCGAGTCCGCCGAGGCCAGGTCCCCTCCGATGAGTTCCCGATTGAGGTTCCGGTCGAAACCGAGTCGACCCTTCGTGAGACCGACGACCAGCAGAACACCGACCAGATAGGCGATACCCATCGCCAGATCGGTCGTCCCGTGGGTTTCCTCCCGCAGAAGGATCAGATGGTCCTGTGCCGGGGTCATGCTGGCGTGGAGAAGGATCGCCATGAGCACGCTGCCAGTCCGGTTGTACAGGTAGGTGTAGTAGAACGCGAGCACCATTGGCACGATGAAGCCGACGGGCCCGTACCGCGGGACGTGCCAGAACCCCCAGATGAGCCCAAGGACCAAAGTCGCCTTGGCCGGGCTGTATCGCTCCTGGAGTCTGGGCAGTGCGTACCCGCGCCAGCCCGGCTCTTCCTGTGCTCCGAGAAAGAAGAGCGTGATCAGGAAGGTCCCGAGATAGGGCAGGATCCGGTCGCCCAACAGGGACCACTCAACCGGCTCCCCGAGCGCGACGAGCACCAGATTGGCGAACCCCATCAGCGCTGCCGGAAGCCCCAGGGCATACAGCCAGTAGCGGACCGGCACCCGCCAGCGCACGATGGAGCGCGCCCACGATCGGATCGAACCGCCGGTTGAGCGCAGCACGATGAACGCCGCGGCGGCAGGCCCGAATCCCCCCAAGACGGACAGGACGAGGCCAACCACCGACTCGTCCCCTCCAGAGAGGAACGAGACGAGCCAGAATCCCCAGGAGATGGCATAGGTCAGCGCAACGAACCCGACGATCGGGTGCCTGGCGATCCAGCTCTCGCTGCTCGCTGCCTCCCGGTCGATCGTGTCGACAGATGTGGACGTCATGGCTACTCCCTCATTGCATGTGGTTCGTACCCAGGCTCTACGGAGATCGAGGAGCGCGCCAGGGTCAAACGTCCGACCATCACACCAACCAACGTCAGATGGTGGCTGACGGAGACGTCAGTGTGGTTACGCCGATACGATCCAGTGACATGATCAGACGGCTAGTCACGCCGCGAAGTTGGAGGAGATGTCGTGCCGGATACGCCCGCCCGAAGTGAGATCCTGTCGCTCCCCAAGGTCGAGCTCCATGTCCATCTCGGTGGAACCATCCGCGAGGAGTTGGCCGTGGATCTCGCCCACCGGCATGGCGTCGAGCCCTCGTCCGTTCTCCGCCTGGTCGACGGTCGCTATCCCCGGAGGTACGGGGATTTCCCTCACTTCCTCGACACCTTCCTTGCGTCGAACGCGCTGGTCCGCACTCCTGACGACCTCGCTCTGGTCGCTTCTGAGTTCGCCAGACGACAGACGGCCGAGGGGATCGTCTGGTCCGAGGTGATCTTCACCGCGATGATCTACGTGCGGAACGGCATGGAGCCTTCGGACATGTGGGCTGCGCTGCGCGAAGGATTTGCCTCTGCCGGTCCTGGTATCGGCATCGGCATCGTTGTGGATGCGATCCGCGACCTCGGCCGGAGCGAAGCCGAGGCGACCATTCGCGTGGCAGCAGATGCGGATGCCCCGATCGTTGGGCTGTGTTTGACCGGGATCGAAGGCGCAGTTCCGATGTCCGAATTCACCCTGCTCCGAGACACCAGCACGTCTCTCGGAATCGGCCTCGAGGTACATGCCGGGGAGATGGGGCCGCCGTCGAGCATCGTCGAGGCTCTCGACGTCCTCGGCGCCGACCGGATCGGCCACGGTGTCACCGCGATCGAGGACCCCGACCTCATGTCGAGGCTCGCTCGTGATCAGGTCCCACTCGACGTGTGTCCGTCGTCGAACGTGGCGATCGGGTTGTTCCCATCGCTGGAAGAACACCCGATGGCGCGGTTCTGGGAAGAAGGTCTGAACGTGACGATCTCGAGCGACGATCCGCCCTTCTTTGCTACGACGCTCACCGATGAGTTGTCTCACTTTGCGCGGGTTGCCGGGTTGTCTCTCGACGATCTGACGATGCTGCAGCGACGAGCCATGGAGAACTCCTTCGCAGCGTCTCGCACCAAGCAGGCCGTTCTCGGGATCATCGACGGGTGGTCCGCCGGCATGTGACGCCGTCGGACCAACAATCGACCGACCCCGTGTTGCATCGATCGCGCTCCGTCTCGACTCGCGGCGCCGAACGGAGCTCGGCGCTCAGCCGTGCAACGCTCTGATCGTACGGTTGGCAAGGCTCACGCGACCGGCGAGCGTTCGGGCGACGAAGACGTGAAGCTGTGCGGCGGCGGCAGTGTCGTCGAGGCACAGTCGGTCGAAGGACTCCGGTGACAGATGGAGGACCTCGCAGTCGCGTTCTGCCACGACCGTCGCGGTGCACCGCTCCCCTCGGTACAGGCTGATCTCCCCGAGCACCGTTCCTTCGAGAAGCGTGCGAAGTCGGACTCGCTCGCCTGTTCGGTCGTCGAGCAGCACGGTTGCTCTGCCGGAGGTGATCAAGAAGATCCCGGGTGCTTCCTCGCCCTGCACCATCAGATTGTCGCCCGCAGCGATGCGCTTCGACTCGAGGTACGGGTCCAGCTGGTCGAGCAATTCGTCCGGACGTGGACGCCGATGTGACACAGAGACATCGAAATCTTCGAGGATTCGGTCCTCGCACCACGCCATGGCGTGATCGAGGCTCGGCTCCTCGCCAACGCCCCCGTATTGGTGGACAAGGGATGAGAATTGCCCGCTGTGAACGGCGGACAGGGTGGAGAGCAGCATCGTCACGTCTCTGGCTTGGGCGACTGTGCCGCATCTTCACGAGACGGGCGACGACGAGGGTGATCACGGTCAGGGTCGACCGATATCGACGACGGTCCCCTCGCGGGCGGCCTCGACGATGACCTCACTACTGGTGCCGAGTATTTGTTCGATCTCGGCCACTTCGGCATCGGTTCGGCTCGGATCGTGGTGGAAGAGCAACGCTCGCTTCGCGCCACATCGTCGAGCGAGCTCGACGGCGTATTCGGCGGCGGAGTGGCCGTAATCGGCTCGGATCGGAAGCTCGACAGCCGTGTATTGGGCATCGTGGACGACGACGTCGACGCCTGCGCACAGGTCCAACGCAGCCTGGTGATACGGGCCCAGACCGTCGGGTCCGGGCCCGAGGGCTCCGGCAGGACCGTGGTCTGAGAGATAAGCGAGGCTGCCGTTGCCGTCGCTGATGCGGTACCCGAACGTGCGACCGCCTTTGTGGGGGATCTCGCGCGCGATGACCTCGAAGCCTTCGATCGTGTGGTGCCCTTGGTCGATCGAGTCGAACGACCACGATCCCTGCAGCTCGGTCGGGGCAATCGGGAAGGCGGGAGGCGACATGAATCGGCTCAGGAGTTCGATCGCGGGTGCACCCTGTTCGGGCACGAGCAACCGGGTGCGAGCGTCAGGGCGGTCGCCGCCCCGGAAGAACGGCAGCCCGTGGGTGTGGTCCCAGTGGAGGTGACCCAACAGGATCGAGCCTGCGAAGGCCTGACCATCGAGGAGCGTATCGACGTTCCGAAGCCCGGTTCCCGCATCGAGGATCAGACGCGGCGCCGCTGCGTCGTCGTGGGCGATGGCAATGCACGAGGTGTTGCCGCCGACCCCTACGAATTCGGAGCCCGGCGCCGGGGTGGAACCCCGGACGCCGCACAGATGGATCCTCACTGTTCCTCGCGGCGATGGCCAGTCGACAGCTCAGCCAGCTTCTCGCGATCGATCCCGTCGGGTGGGACCGCAGCAACCTTGCAGTCGGTGACGGCCCGCAGCGTCGCGGTCCGAGATCCGCCCTCGAGTACCGCCCGCTCACCGAGCACCGCACCCGGTCCGACCTCGGCGATCTGCTCGCCGTCGACCTCCACGACCAACACGCCGTTGAGCAGGAGAAACAGATCCTCGCTCGGCGATCCCTGTTCCACGAGCGTGGTCCCCTCAGCCACTCGCCGGATCTCGGGCTTGTGGTCGCCGCGCATGATGCGCTCCTGCAATTGGCGCTCGAGCAACGTCTCCACTTCGGTGACCAGCGCCGGCGAGTCCTCATCGCCCCACGGGGTCCGTCGACCGAAGGACTCGTTCATCCACTTCTTGTACTCCGCAACGCTGCTCTTGGCGACGAGCGTTCCGTCGTTGAACACCCAGTGCCGGGGGAAGCCGGATGCCCCGATCAGCCCACCCGCATGGGTGCCGTCGGCGTGGATCGTCAACTCGACGGTCGTCCACACATTCGGGGCGAAGAACTGGATGAACGGTGGGCGCGTGACCGCCCGAGGCATGGGAGCACCGGTTCTGCCGCCCGTTGTCTGGGTGAACCGGACCGCGCCAGGCGTGACGTCGGGCTCGGATCGCAGATCCGGCAAGCTCACGGCAGGGACCGTGATCGAACCCAGTCCGAGTCCCACCGTGGTTGCCCCCATCAGGCCTCCGCCGGAGTATCCGAAATCGGTGATGTCCCCGCCCTCATCGACGTCGACGTAGGCCCTCAGCTCGTTGGCAAAGCGGAAACGGTCATTCGCCCGCAGATCGTCGAGGGTGGCGTGCATGTCATCGCCGAGGCTGTCGGGCGGCGGTTGATCATGATGCGCCAACTTCATCAGGGTGGCGGCCTTGCCCATCCCTTCGAGCAGGTCCGACGGAATCCATGACACGGTGGCGATGGTGTGTTCGATACGCATTGTTGGCCTCCTGGTTCGGGTTCCAGTGTGCGGCATCATTCGACTCCGAGCCAGGGTGATTTCCCTTTGATATGTGGGTGCTGGCACCACCGTAGGATTGGGCGTCCACACGCTGGGCATCCCGGTCACGATTTGCCATGCTGGTGACACGTCTGACTCGTCCAAGGGGCCGCCATGCCGATAACCGTGTTCCTCGCCGACGACAACCTCATTGTTCGGGAGGGTGTCAAAGCGCTCCTCGAGCTCGAGGAGGACTTCGAGGTCGTCGGTCAGGGTGCCGATTACGACGAGCTGGTCGGAGGCGCCGAGGCTACCCAAGCCCAGGTGATCGTCACCGACATTCGCATGCCGCCCAACTTTTCACGCGAGGGGATCGAGGCGGCCAAGGAGGTCCGGAAACGGCACCCGGGCACCGGAGTCGTGATTCTGTCCCAGTACGACGATCCCGACTACGCCGTGTCCTTGTTGTCCGAAGGCGCAGCCGGGTACGCGTATCTCCTGAAGGATCGTGTGGGGGAAGGTGACCAGCTGGCGAGGGCCGTGCGCGAAGTGGCCGCTGGCGGGTCATTGCTCGATTCGAAGATCGTCGAAGGACTGGTGAACCCGGTACTCGTCGATGGGGCGCTCTCGAACCGTGAAGAAGAGCTGCTTCGCCTGGTGGCCGAGGGACGGTCGGTGAAGGCGATCGCTGCGAGTCTCGACACCACGGCCTCCGATGCAAATGCTGCCATCGAGTCGCTCTTCAGCAAGCTCGCCGAAGGATTGGCCGCGGGGCGCTCGGACAGCCTCGACCGGCTCAAGATGCTGCAACAGGCCATCGTCGATGGCAAGGAGCAGGGTGAAGCGCTCGGTCGGCTCCTGCCCGGTGGTGTGGCGGCTCAGATCATCCGAGAAGGGCGGCGGCCTGGGGAGACGGAGGAACTGATGGTGACGGTGTTGATGTCCGACATCCGCGGCTACACCACCATCGCCGAACACGCCGAGCCGAGCGTGTTGGCCGGCCAGCTCCACCAGCATCGGGCCGCCATGAACCGCGCCATCATCGGCGAGTCCGGAACGGTGATGCAGTTCGTCGGTGACGCGGTCATGGCGGTGTTCGGAGCGCCGGTACCCCAAGCCGACCACGCCGAGCGGGCGGTGGCTGCCGCCATCGCCATGCATGCGGCTCAGTCCGAACTGAATGCGCAGTGGGAACCAGATGGACTCCGACCGTTTGGCCTCGGCATCGGAGTGTCCACGGGCCTGGTGGCGGCGGCGCTTCTCGGCTCCGAGGAGCGGCTCGAGTATTCGGTGGTGGGTGACACGGTGAACCTCACCCAACGCCTCCAACAATGGGCCGAGCCCGGTGAGACGGTTCTGAGTGAGCCGACATGGAGCGCCATCGAGAACACGCCCGATGCGGACCCGCTCGAACCGGCGATGGTCAAGGGCCGAGATACGCCAGTGGGCGCATATCGATTCCCGCCGAGGCAGAAATGACCCTGACCGATGGCTGTTGGCATGGCACCAGGAGGGTCGTGTCGACGGCGATGCTGATGGCGTTTGGCGATATCCATGCTGAGCCGGCATGAACGATCTCCTCGATGGTCGGGCGTGGCCAAGACGCCTCCTGGTCGCGGGTGTCGCCGTTTACGTCGTATCGGTCGCCGTCGTTGTTGGGGTGCAGTGGCGGAGTTACGAGATCTTCACGCTGATCGCCTTCGGAGCGTACGTCCTGGTTGGCGGCCTGATCGTGATGCGGCGTGACAACAACCTTGGGCTCATGCTGGTGGCGTACGGCTCGATCTGGGCCATGGTGTCGAGCTTGGGTGTCACTGCGGAGGCCCTCGACGAAGCGGGACGCACTGGTGCCGCGAGTTGGGTGTCGCTCGGTGCCATGGTCGCCTCGGTCTCGACGATCTGGCTCCTCGCTGCCATGTGGCTCGTCTTCCCCGATGGGCGGACGAGTACGGTCGGCGATCGGAGGCTGCTGTGGGGAAGCGGCGCGCTCGCCGCCGTCGCGACGGTCATGAGCATCTTCTCCACACCGCAGATCCTCCCGGAGACCAAAGCGTTCCCACACCCCTTTGTCGCAGACGAACTCGCGCGCACCCTCTACAACATCACGCAGGTCGTGACCGTCCTCTTCTTCTTCTTCGCCTATGTCACTGCCGGGAAGCTGATCTTCAGAATGCGGCATGGTGACTCGATCGAACGTCGGCAGGTCGGTTGGATAGCGGCGTCGGTGATCGCCAACATCACGATTCTGATCGGCAATGTGAGCTTGGCTCCGCTCGGCACGGAAGATCGCGCGTTCCTGATGATCGACGCCGTGGGACTGGTGCTCATACCCCTTGGGATCGGGGTGGCGATCTTCAGGTACCGGCTCTACGACCTTGACCTGATCGTCTCCAAATCGGTCACCTACCTCGGATTGGCGGCGACGATCGCACTGCTCTATGCGGCAGTGGTCGTCGGTCCTCTCCTCATCATCGGAGCACCCGACGAAGCCGGCCCGGGCCTCCTGCTCCCGATCGTGGCGACAGCAGTGGTGGCGGTCGTGTTCGAGCCGATCCGGTCTCGGCTGCAGCGGTGGGCGAATCGACTCGTGTATGGACATCGCGCGAGCCCGTACGAGGTGTTGTCGAGTGTCACAGCGCAACTGTCGGATACCTCTGTCGAGAACGGTGTGGATGGCCTCGCCAGGCTGCTGGTCGAAGGGACCGGAGCGGAGCGTTCGATCGTGTGGTTCAGGAGTGGTGGCGCACTTCGACCCGAGGGTGTGTTCCCGCCTGAGTCCGCAGGCTCGATGGAGTCGGTACCGATTGGTGGTTTGGTCGACGACGAGTTCACGGAGTCTCGTTCGGTCTCGCATCGCGGAGAGTTGTTCGGAGCGGTGAGCATCACGAAGTCCCGAAACGATCCGATCACACCTGGCGACAGCGAGCTGTTGTCAGACGTTGCGGCGGGTGCGGGGTTGTTGTTGCGGAACATCGGCTTGAACCGCGAGTTGGAGATGCGGGCGGATGAGGTGCGGGCGTCACGGCGGCGTTTGATTTCGGCGCAGGATGCTGAGCGTCATCGCCTTGAGCGCGATCTGCACGACGGGGCGCAGCAGCAAGTGGTGGCCTTGAAGGTGAAATTGGGTATAGCGAAGACGATTGCCGGGCGTGAGGGTGCTGACGAGATCGTTGGCCGGGTGGCTGCCTTGGCTGATGAGACCCAGCAGGCGGTGGATTCGTTGCGGGCGGTGGCGCATGGGATCTATCCGCCGTTGTTGGAGTCGGACGGGTTGGAGGCGGCGCTTCGCGCCGCCGAACGCTCGTCGTCGATACCACTCGCGGTTGATGCTTCCGGGCTCACCCGGTATGCCCGTCCGATCGAAGAAACCGTCTACTTCTCCGTGCTGGAAACCGTCGAACGGGCCCGAATGGCCGGGGCAACGAACGTAGCTGCCCGACTCGGTGTGCTCGACGACGAGTTGGTGATGAGCGTCGGTCTGGATCGGGTGATGGACATCGACCTCACCGACGTCGCCGACCGAGTCGATGCGGCCGGCGGGACGCTCACCATCGATCGTGTCGACGGCGGGACCGCACTCATGGCCCGATTCCCCATGTCCGCTTCGACCGCCGTGGCACCATCGCCTCCGAATCTCATATCGGAGCCGTCGTGACTGCCACCATCACGCGAAGAGGGAAGTTCCAACTGCTGGTCGCGGTGGCCGTGTATCTCGCCGCAGCCGGGACAATCGTTCTCTTGGGCTCGCCACTCGATCTGGGACAGGCCGTCGCCAACGGCGCATTCATGGCGATCGGAGCGCTCATCGTCGTGCGCAAGCCCGGCAACGTCGTTGGTCTGCTGCTCGTGGCGTTCGGGGTGCTGTGGAATTCGATCCACGCTGCCGATGTGACGGCAGCCTGGTACGCGGAGACGGGTGACGTCGAACTCGCCAGTTGGATCACCTTCGTGTTCAGCCCGCTCGTCCCGTTCGGTATTTGGATCCAGATACCGATGATCCTCCTCTTTCCCCACGGTCGGGTTGAATCGGCCTGGGACCGCAGGTTCCTCTGGGGCACCGGGCTCTACGCGTCGCTGGCGGCGCTGTTCTCATTGCTTGCGCGGAACGTTTCTCTGACGGATCCAACCGAAATGGGCTATCCCCATCCGTTTCTCGACGCCGAGTTCGCCGACCGGTTGGGGAGCGTCCTGGAACCGTTGACGGTGTTGCCTCTCTTTCTGGCCTTCCTCGTAGCAGCGATCCGATTGATCATGAGAGGTCGCCGAAGTGACGGCGTCGAGCGACGACAGATCGGATGGGTTGGATTCGCATTCGGTGTGTACTTCGTGCTCGGCATCTCCAACGGCATCTTCGACCCGCTCGGAGCGTACGAGGGCGGCTTTTCCTTCTTCGACGCGGTGGTGGTGCTGGTGGTCCCGATTGCGATTGCGATTGCGATTTTCCGTTTTCGGTTGTACGAGATCGATCGCATTCTGTCCCGGTCGGTGACGTTCGGCGGGTTGGCGGTGTTCATCGCCGGGGTGTATGTCGCTGTGGTCGTTGGACTCGGCCAGTTGTTCGGTGGGGATGCTGGGTTCGGGTTGTCGGTGGTGGCGACGGTGATGGTCGCTTTGGCGTTTCAGCCGGTACGGCGGCGGGTGGAGCAATGGGCGAATCGTTTGGTGTACGGGGAGCGGGCGACACCTCATGAAGTGTTGGTGCGGTTCTCGCATCGGTCGTCTGAGTTGTCCGACGAGGAGTTGATGGATCGGATTCCCCGTCTGATCGTGGATGGGACGGGAGCGACATCGGCGGCATTGTGGACGAGGTCGGAAGATGGATTCCGGACGGGGTCGTCATGGCCGGCTGGCGGTGCTCCTCGGGCGCTCGATGGCACTGGTGCTTTCGAGGATCCGGTGGCGGACTTCTCGGTGCCGGTGTTTCACGACGGTGAGTTGCTGGGCGGGTTGTCGCTGGTGAAGGCGGAGGGTGAGTCGGTGACTCCTACCGAACAGGCGTTGCTGGCTGATCTGGCGTCGGGTTTGGGATTGGCGTTGCGAAACGCACAGCTCACCGGTCAGTTGCGTCGCCAGGTCGCGGCGTTGGAGTCGTCGCGGGAGCGGGTGCTGGCGGCGGCTGATGCAGCCCGCCGGGAGTTGGAGAACACGCTCGACAGTGGGCCGCAGCAACAGTTGGTGGCGTTGAAGGTGAAGCTGGGTCCCACCCGGAAGCGGGCGGAGCAGTTGGGGGCGGTGAAGGCGGCTGGCTTGTTGGCTCAGTTGGAACAGCAGGCTGGTGAGGCCATCAGATCGGTACGTGAATTTGCGGGGGGAATCTATCCGCCATTGTTGGAGGCTGAGGGTCTCGTGGTGGCGATCGGCCAGCAGGCGCGTGCTATGGCGGTTCCCGTTTCGGTAGTCGGGGGAGGGGTGGGCCGATTCTCCCGGGAGGTAGAGGCCGCGGTGTATTTCTCGGTCCTGGAGGCGATGCAGAACACCGCCAAGTATGCCAACGCCCCTTCGGTCACGGTCACGCTCGCTGTCGCCGCCAGGATGCTCACGTTCGCGGTTGTCGATGACGGCGACGGATTCGACGCGGCCAAAGTGACACGCGGCGCTGGGCTGAACGGGATCGCCGACCGACTCGACACCGTCGGCGGCTCCATTCACATCGAATCCGCGCCTGGGGCCGGCACGACCATCACCGGATCGATCCCCGTCCTCGAATCGATAGAGGTCTAGGCCAAATCGGCGACGGCTGCGGCCCACGTCTCCTCGAGCGCGTCCATGCTGAACTCCGACTTGGGGAGGAATCGAACAGCGCCGGCGGCGAGTGCTGGCTGTTCGTAGCTGCCGGACTCGTGCGTCGACATCACCAGCACACGAGGAGGTACGGCGAGCGCCATGATCCTGCGGGTGGCCTCGACGCCGTCGATGCCCGGCATCTGCACGTCCATGAGGACCAGATCGGGCTGCACATCAGCCGCTCGATCGACCGCCTGCTCGCCGTTTTCGGCCTCGCCGACGACCTCGAAACCGTCGGTCATCTCGACCACCATGCGGGCAGCCTCACGGAAGGGCTGCTGGTCGTCGACGATCAGGACACGGACTGATTCCATGCGTTCATCTTGGCACAGCATCCCGTGTCTGCCCACCTCGTTGTCCCGCCGATGATGGTGGTGCTGGCACGGGCTATTCCGCGACGATGCCCAGGTAGATGAGTACCGCCCGCACTCGACGGTTGAGGTCGTCGGTGGGAGGGAGGTCGAGTTTCGTGAAGATGGCGTTGATGTGCTTCTCGACCGAGCGAGCCGAGATGAAGAGCGCCTCGCCGATCGCAGCGTTGCTCCCGCCATTCGACATCTCGGCCAGAACTTCCCGCTCCCGTCCGGTGAGACGGTCGAGTACCGACGACGCCTTGCCGGTCTTGGACTCGATCAGTGCATCCATCACTCGCGGATCGACCACAGAGCCGCCCTCTGCCACCCGCCGAATTGCGGCGCCCAATTCGTCGAGGTCTGCGACCCGTTCCTTGAGCAGATACGCCCGACCTTCAGACCCCTGTTCGAAGAGATTCATCGCGTAGCCGGGCTCTGCGTACTGGCTGAGCACCACGACACCGATGTCGGGGAAGCTCGCCCGGATCTGGTTGGCGGCCCTGATTCCCTCATCGGTCTGCGTCGGTGGCATGCGGATGTCCGTGATGACCACGTCGGGCCGGTAATTGTCTACCGCAGCGAGCAGCTCGTCGAAGGACTCACATTCCTCGAGCAGCTCGAGCTCTTCGTCAAGCGCCAGCAACGCGCTGATGCCTTCACGCATCAGGAAGCTGTCCTCCGCAAGAACGATTCGCAGTGTCACCGCCGGATCGTAACCCGATGTGGGCTGCGGGTAGGTGCGACGGAGAAGGCTGGTGT
>CAVUYZ010000006.1:0-46777 GCA_963745865.1 uncultured bacterium
GTCGACCGATATCGACGACGTCCCCTCGCGGGCGGCCTCGACGATGACCTCACTACTGGTGCCGAGTATTTGTTCGATTCGGCCACTTCGGCATCGGTTCGGCTCGGATCGTGGTGGAAGAGCAACGCTCGCTTCGCGCCACATCGTCGAGCGAGCTCGACGGCGTATTCGGCGGCGGAGTGGCCGTAATCGGCTCGGATCGGAAGCTCGACAGCCGTGTATTGGGCATCGTGGACGACGACGTCGACGCCTGCGCACAGGTCCAACGCAGCCTGGTGATACGGGCCCAGACCGTCGGGTCCGGGCCCGAGGGCTCCGGCAGGACCGTGGTCTGAGAGATAAGCGAGGCTGCCATTGCCGTCGTTGATGCGGTACCCGAACGTGCGACCGCCTTTGTGGGGGATCTCGCGCGCGATGACCTCGAAGCCTTCGATCGTGTGGTGCCCTTGGTCGATCGAGTCGAACGACCACGATCCCTGCAGCTCGGTCGGGGCGATCGGGAAGGCGGGAGGCGACATGAATCGGCTCAGGAGTTCGATCGCAGGTGCACCCTGTTCGGGCACGAGCAACCGGGTGCGAGCGTCAGGGCGGTCGCCGCCCCGGAAGAACGGCAGCCCGTGGGTGTGGTCCCAGTGGAGGTGACCCAACAGGATCGAGCCTGCGAAGGGCTGACCATCGAGGAGCGTATCGACGTTCCGAAGCCCGGTTCCCGCATCGAGGATCAGACGCGGCGCCACTTCGTCGTCGTGGGCGATGGCAATGCACGAGGTGTTGCCGCCGACCCCTACGAATTCGGAGCCCGGCGCCGGGGTGGAGCCCCGGACGCCGCACAGATGGATCCTCACTGTTCCTCGCGGCGATGGCCAGTCGACAGCTCAGCCAGCTTCTCGCGATCGATCCCGTCGGGTGGGACCGCAGCAACCTTGCAGTCGGTGACGGCCCGCAGCGTCGCAGTCCGAGATCCACCCTCGAGTGCCGCCCGCTCGCCGAGCACCGCACCCGGTCCGACCTCGGCGATCTGCTCGCCGTCGACCTCCACGACCAACACGCCGTTGAGCAGGAGAAACAGATCCTCGCTCGGCGATCCTTGTTCCACGAGCGTGGTCCCCTCAGCCACTCGCCGGATCTCGGGCTTGTGGTCGCCGCGGATGATGCGCTCCTGCAATTGGCGCTCGAGCAACGTCTCCACTTCGGTGACCAGCGCCGGCGAGTCCTCATCACCCCACGGGGTCCGTCGACCGAAGGACTCGTTCATCCACTTCTTGTACTCCGCAACGCTGCTCTTGGCGACGAGCGTTCCGTCGTTGAACACCCAGTGCCGGGGGAAGCCGGATGCCCCGATCAGCCCACCCGTATGGGTGCCGTCGGCGTGGATCGTCAACTCGACGGTCGTCCACACATTCGGGGCGAAGAACTGGATGAACGGTGGGCGTGTGACCGCCCGAGGCATGGGAGCACCGGTTCTGCCGCCCGTTGTCTGGGTGAACCGGACCGCGCCAGGCGTGACGTCGGGCTCGGATCGCAGATCCGGCAAGCTCACAGCAGGGACCGTGATCGAACCCAGTCCGAGTCCCACCGTGGTTGCCCCCATCAGGCCTCCGCCGGAATAGCCGAAATCGGTGATGGCCCCGCTCTCATCGACGTCGATGTAGGCCCTCAGCTCGTTGGCAAAGCGGAAACGGTCATTCGCCCGCAGATCATCGAGGGTGGCGTGCATGTCGTCGCCGAGGCTGTCGGGCGGCGGTTGGTCATGATGCGCCAACTTCATCAGGGTGGCGGCTTTGCCCATCCCTTCGAGCAGGTCCGACGGAATCCATGACACGGTGGCGATGGTGTGTTCGATACGCATTGTTGGCCTCCTGGTTCGGGTTCCAGTGTGCGTCATCATTCGACTCCGAGCCAGGGTGATTTCCCTTTGAAATGTGGGTGCTGGCACCACCCTAGGATTGGGCGTCCACACGCTGGGCATCCCGGTCACGATTTGCCATGCTGGTGACACGTCTGACTCGTCCAAGGGGCCGCCATGCCGATAACCGTGTTCCTCGCCGACGACAACCTCATTGTTCGGGAGGGTGTCAAAGCGCTCCTCGAGCTCGAGGATGACTTCGAGGTCGTCGGTCAGGGTGCCGATTACGACGAGCTGGTCGGGGGCGCCGAGGCTACCCAAGCCCAGGTGATCGTCACCGACATTCGCATGCCGCCCAACTTTTCACGCGAGGGGATCGAGGCGGCCAAGGAGGTCCGGAAACGGCACCCGGGCACCGGAGTCGTGATTCTGTCCCAGTACGACGATCCCGACTACGCCGTGTCCTTGTTGTCCGAAGGCGCAGCCGGGTACGCGTATCTCCTGAAGGATCGTGTGGGAGAAGGTGACCAGCTGGCGAGGGCCGTGCGCGAGGTGGCCGCTGGCGGGTCATTGCTCGATTCGAAGATCGTCGAAGGACTGGTGAACCCGGTACTCGTCGATGGGGCGCTCTCGAACCGTGAAGAGGAGCTGCTTCGCCTGGTGGCCGAGGGACGGTCGGTGAAGGCGATCGCTGCGAGTCTCGACACCACGGCCTCCGATGCAAATGCTGCCATCGAGTCGCTGTTCAGCAAGCTCGCCGAAGGATTGGCCGCGGGGCGCTCGGACAGCCTCGACCGGCTCAAGATGCTGCAACAGGCCATCGTCGATGGCAAAGAGCAGGGTGAGGCGCTCGGTCGGCTCCTGCCCGGTGGTGTGGCGGCTCAGATCATCCGTGAAGGGCGGCGGCCTGGGGAGACGGAGGAACTGACGGTGACGGTTTTGATGTCCGACATCCGCGGCTACACCACTATCGCCGAACACGCCGAGCCGAGCGTGTTGGCCGGCCAGCTCCACCAGCATCGGGCCGCCATGAACCGCGCCATCATCGGCGAGTCCGGAACGGTGATGCAGTTCGTCGGTGACGCGGTCATGGCGGTGTTCGGAGCGCCGGTACCCCAGGCCGACCACGCCGAGCGGGCGGTGGCGGCCGCCATGGCCATGCATGCGGCTCAGTCCGAGCTGAATGCACAGTGGGAACCAGATGGACTCCGACCGTTTGGCCTCGGCATCGGGGTGTCCACCGGCCTGGTGGCGGCGGCGCTTCTCGGCTCCGAGGAGCGGCTCGAGTATTCGGTGGTGGGTGACACGGTGAACCTCACCCAACGCCTCCAGCAATGGGCCGAGCCCGGTGAGACGGTTCTGAGTGAGCCGACATGGAGCGCCATCGAGAACACGCCCGACGCGGACCCGCTCGAACCGGCGATGGTCAAGGGCCGCGATACGCCAGTGGGCGCATATCGATTCCCGCCGAGGCAGAAATGACCCTGACCGATGGCTGTTGGCATGGCATCAGGAAGGTCGTGTCGACGGCGGTGGTGATGGCGTTTGACGATATCCATGTGGAGCCGACATGAACGACCTCCTCGATGGTCGGGCGTGGCCAAGACGCCTCCTGGTCGCGGGCGTCGCCATTTACCTCGTATCGGTCGCCGTCGTTGTTGGGGTGCAGTGGCGGAGTTACGAGATCTTCACGCTGATCGCCTTCGGAGCGTACGTCCTGGTTGGCGGCCTGATCGTGATGCGGCGTGACAACAACCTTGGGCTCATGCTGGTGGCGTACGGCTCGATCTGGGCCATGGTGTCGAGTTTGGGTGTCACTGCGGAGGCCCTCGACGAATCGGGACGCACTGGTGCCGCGAGTTGGGTGTCGCTCGGTGCCATGGTCGCCTCGGTCTCGACGATCTGGCTGCTCGCTGCCATGTGGCTCGTCTTCCCCGATGGGCGGACGAGTACGGTGGGCGATCGGAGGCTGCTGTGGGGAAGCGGCGCGCTCGCCGCCGTCGCGACGGTCATGGCATCTTCTCCACACCGCAGATCCTCCCGGAGACCAAGGCGTTCCCGCACCCCTTTGTCGCAGACGAACTCGCGCGCACCCTCTACAACATCACGCAGGTCGTGACCGTCCTCTTCTTCTTCTTCACGTATGTCACTGCCGGGAAGCTGATCTTCAGAATGCGGCATGGTGACTCGATCGAACGTCGGCAGGTCGGTTGGATAGCGGCGTCGGTGATCGCCAACATCACGATTCTGATCGGCAATGTGAGCTTGGCTCCGCTCGGCACGGAAGATCGCGCGTTCCTGATGATCGACGCCGTGGGACTGGTGCTCATACCCCTTGGGATCGGGGTGGCGATCTTCAGGTACCGGCTCTACGACCTTGACCTGATCGTCTCCAAATCGGTCACCTACCTCGGATTGGCGGCGACGATCGCACTGCTCTATGCGGCAGTGGTCGTCGGTCCTCTCCTCATCATCGGAGCACCCGACGAAGCCGGCCCGGGCCTCCTGCTCCCGATCGTGGCGACTGCAGTGGTGGCGGTCGTCTTCGAGCCGATCCGGTCTCGGCTGCAGCGGTGGGCGAATCGACTCGTGTATGGACATCGCGCGAGCCCGTACGAGGTGTTGTCGAGTGTCACAGCGCAACTGTCGGATACCTCTGTCGAGAACGGTGTGGATGGTCTCGCCAGGCTGCTGGTCGAAGGGACCGGAGCGGAGCGTTCGATCGTGTGGTTCAGGAGTGGTGGCGCACTCCGACCCGAGGGTGTGTTCCCGCCTCAGTCGGCAGGTTCGATGGAGTCGGTACCGATTGGTGGTTTGGTCGACGACGAGTTCACGGAGTCTCGTTCGGTCTCGCATCGCGGAGAGTTGTTCGGAGCGGTGAGCATCACGAAGTCCCGAAACGATCCGATCACACCTGGCGACAGCGAGCTGTTGTCAGACGTTGCGGCGGGTGCGGGGTTGTTGTTGCGGAACATCGGCTTGAATCGCGAGTTGGAGATGCGGGCGGATGAGGTGCGGGCGTCACGGCGGCGTTTGATTTCGGCGCAGGATGCTGAGCGTCATCGCCTGGAGCGCGATCTGCACGACGGTGCGCAGCAGCAAGTGGTGGCGTTGAAGGTGAAATTGGGTATAGCGAAGACGATTGCCGGGCGCGAGGGTGCTGACGAGATCGTTGGCCGGGTGGCTGCCTTGGCTGATGAGACCCAGCAGGCGGTGGATTCGTTGCGGGCGGTGGCGCATGGGATCTATCCACCGTTGTTGGAGTCGGACGGGTTGGAGGCGGCGCTTCGCGCCGCCGAACGCTCGTCGTCGATACCACTCGCGGTTGATGCTTCCGGGCTCACCCGGTATGCCCGTCCGATCGAAGAAACCGTCTACTTCTCCGTGCTGGAAACCGTCGAACGGGCCCGAATGGCCGGGGCAACGAACGTAGCTGCCCGACTCGGTGTGCTCGACGACGAGTTGGTGATGAGTGTCGGTCTGGATCGGGTGACGGACATCGACGTCACCGACGTCGCCGACCGAGTCGATGCGGCCGGTGGGACGCTCACCATCGATCGAGTCGACGGCGGGACCGCACTCATGGCCCGATTCCCCATGTCCGCTGCGACCGCCGTGGCGCCATCGCCTTCGAATCTCATATCGGAGCCCTCGTGACTGCCACCATCACGCGAAGAGGGAAATTCCAACTGCTGGTCGCGGTGGCCGTGTATCTCGCCGCAGCCGGGACAATCGTTCTCTTGGGCGTCGCCACTCGATCTGGGACAGGCCGTCGCCAACGGCGCATTCATGGCGATCGGAGCGCTCATCGTCGTGCGCAAGCCCGGCAACGTCGTTGGTTTGCTGCTCGTGGCGTTCGGGGTGCTGTGGAATTCGATCCACGCTGCCGATGTGACGGCAGCCTGGTACGCGGAGACGGGTGACGTCGAAGTCGCCAGTTGGATCACATTCGTGTTCAGCCCGCTCGTCCCGTTCGGTATTTGGATCCAGATACCGATGATCCTCCTCTTTCCCCACGGTCGGGTTGAATCGGCCTGGGACCGCAGGTTCCTCTGGGGCACCGGGCTCTACACGTCGCTGGCGGCGCTGTTCTCATTGTTTGCGCGGAACGTCTCGCTTACGGATCCAACGGAAATGGGCTATCCCCATCCGTTTCTCGACGCCGAGTTCGCCGACGCGTTGGGGAGCGTCCTGGAACCGTTGACGGTTTTGCCTCTCTTTCTGGCCTTCCTCGTAGCAGCGATCCGATTGATCATGAGAGGTCGCCGAAGTGACGGCGTCGAGCGACGACAGATCGGATGGGTTGGATTCGCATTCGGTGTGTACTTCGTGCTCGGCATCTCCAACGGCATCTTCGACCCGCTCGGAGCGTACGAGGGCGGCTTTTCCTTCTTCGACGCAGTGGTGGTGCTGGTGGTCCCGATTGCGATTGCGATTGCGATCTTCCGTTATCGGTTGTACGAGATCGATCGCATTCTCTCCCGGTCGGTGACGTTCGGCGGGTTGGCGGTGTTCATCGCCGGGGTGTATGTCGCTGTGGTCGTTGGACTCGGCCAGTTGTTCGGTGGGGATGCTGGGTTCGGGTTGTCGGTGGTGGCGACGGTGATGGTCGCTTTGGCGTTTCAGCCGGTACGGCGGCGGGTGGAGCAATGGGCGAATCGTTTGGTGTACGGGGAGCGGGCGACACCTCATGAAGTGTTGGTGCGGTTCTCGCATCGGTCGTCTGAGTTGTCCGACGAGGAGTTGATGGATCGGATTCCCCGTCTGATCGTGGATGGGACGGGAGCGACATCGGCGGCATTGTGGACGAGGTCGGAAGATGGATTCCGGACGGGGTCGTCATGGCCGGCTGGCGTTGCCCCTCGGGCGCTCGATGGCAGTGGTGCTTTCGACGATCCGGTGGCGGACTTCTCGGTGCCGGTGTTTCACGACGGTGAGTTGCTGGGAGGGTTGTCGTTGGTGAAGGCGGAGGGTGAGTCGGTGACTCCTACCGAACAGGCGTTGCTGGCTGATTTGGCGTCGGGTTTGGGATTGGCGTTGCGAAACGCACAGCTCACCGGTCAGTTGCGTCGCCAGGTCGCGGAGTTGGAGTCGTCGCGGGAGCGGGTGCTGGCGGCGGCTGATGCAGCCCGCCGGGAGTTGGAGAACACGCTCGACAGTGGGCCGCAGCAACAGTTGGTGGCGTTGAAAGTGAAGCTGGGTCCCACTCGGAAGCGGGCGGAGCAGTTGGGGGCGGTGAAGGCTGCTGGCTTGTTGGCTCAGTTGGAACAGCAGGCTGGTGAGGCCATCAGATCAGTACGTGAATTTGCGGGGGGAATCTATCCGCCATTGTTGGAGGCTGAGGGTCTCGTGGTGGCGATCGGCCAGCAGGCACGTGCTATGGCGGTTCCCGTTTCGGTAGTCGGGGGAGGGGTGGGCCGATTCTCCCGGGAGGTAGAGGCCGCGGTGTATTTCTCGGTCCTGGAGGCGATGCAGAACACCGCCAAGTATGCCAACGCCCCTTCGGTCACGGTCACGCTCGCTGTCGCCGCCGGGATGCTCACGTTCGAGGTTGTCGACGACGGCGACGGATTCGACGCGGCCACGGTGACACGCGGCGCTGGGCTGAACGGGATCGCCGACCGACTCGACACCGTCGGCGGCTCCATTCACATCGAATCCGTGCCTGGAGCCGGCACGACCATCACCGGATCGATCCCCGTCCTCGAATCGATAGAGGTCTAGGCCAAATCGGCGACGGCTGCGGCCCACGTCTCCTCGAGCGCGTCCATGCTGAACTCCGACTTGGGGAGGAACCGAACGGCGCCGGCGGCGAGTGCTGGCTGTTCGTAGCTGCCGGACTCGTGCGTCGACATCACCAGCACACGAGGAGGTACGGCGAGCGCCATGATCCTGCGGGTGGCCTCGATGCCGTCGATGCCCGGCATCTGCACGTCCATGAGGACCAGATCGGGCTGCACATCAGCCGCTCGATCGACCGCCTGCTCGCCGTTCTCGGCCTCGCCGACGACCTCGAAACCGTCGGTCATCTCGACCACCATGCGGGCAGCCTCACGGAAGGGCTGCTGGTCGTCGACGATCAGAACACGGACTGATTCCATGCGTTCATCTTGGCACAGCATCCCGTGTCTGCCCACCTCGTTGTCCCGCCGATGATGGTGGTGCTGGCACGGGCTATTCCGCGACGATGCCCAGGTAGATGAGCACCGCCCGCACTCGACGGTTGAGGTCGTCGGTGGGAGGGAGGTCGAGTTTCGTGAAGATGGCGTTGATGTGCTTCTCGACCGAGCGAGCCGAGATGAAGAGCGCCTCGCCGATGGCAGCGTTGCTCCCGCCATTCGACATCTCGGCCAGAACCTCCCGCTCCCGTCCGGTGAGACGGTCGAGTACCGACGACGCCTTGCCGGTCTTGGACTCGATCAGTGCATCCATCACTCGCGGATCGACCACCGAGCCGCCCTCTGCCACCCGCCGAATTGCCGCGCCCAATTCGTCGAGGTCTGCTACCCGTTCCTTGAGCAGATACGCCCGACCTTCAGACCCCTGTTCGAAGAGATTCATCGCGTAGCCGGGCTCTGCGTACTGGCTGAGCACCACGACACCGATGTCGGGGAAGCTCGCCCGGATCTGGTTGGCGGCCCTGATTCCCTCATCGGTCTGCGTCGGTGGCATGCGGATGTCCGTGATGACCACGTCGGGCCGGTAATCGTCTACCGCAGCGAGCAGCTCGTCGAAGGACTCACATTCCTCGAGCAGCTCGAGCTCTTCGTCAAGCGCCAGCAACGCACTGATGCCTTCACGCATCAGGAAGCTGTCCTCCGCAAGAACGATTCGTAGTGTCACCGCCGGATCGTAACCCGATGTGGGCTGCGGGTAGGTGCGACGGAGAAGGCTGGTGTGCCGAGTGCGAATTGCGACTCTGACGCGACCCAGTGGCCCCATGGACGTCGACTCGCTCCGGGTTCGACGAGTCCCGATTGATCGCGGACTACGAGGGTGGGAGGGCCACCGATGGCGGTGTGCTGTGCTGTCAACCGAGCAGGCGGTGGAGAAACGCCGCGATCTGGCCGCGTGTGACTGATGCATCGGGACAGAATCGAGTGTTGTCGAGCGGATCACAGCCCTTGGTCGCTCCGGCCGCCGCGAACGCCCCGATCTCGGATTCGAACGCCGAACCTACCGTGTCCACGAATGTCGACTCCGCCGTCGGTAGATCCAACGCCCGCACCAGGAAAGCCGCGATCTGGCCGCGCGTGACCGGATCGTCCGGACAGAACCGGGTTGGATCGGTCGGGTCGCAGCCTCTCGTGATACCCGCGGTCTCGAGAGATCCGATCTCGGATTCGAAACCTGAGCCGGTCGTGTCCACGAACGTCGACTCGCCCGACGGGAGGTCCAATGCCCGCACCAAGAAGGCTGCCATCTGGCCGCGAGTCACCGGCGCATCCGGACAGAAGTCGTCATTCCAGGGGGCGTTGCATCCACGGGTCAGCGCCTCCCGGGCCAGCCAGGCGACGTCGTCCGAGAAGATGTGTCTGTCGTCGACATCCCAGAACCCCGATCGGGGCGGAAGCTCCGGTTCGGTGGGTGCAGACGCCTCACCCGCATGGAGTTCCCCGTCCGTGGGATATGCGCCGGCGGTGAAGTTGCTGAGGATGTTCCACGACATCCACCCCAGGTCGAGGCCGTCGAGCGCGACGATTTGTTCTCGCACATCGTCTGGCTCATACCAGAAGTCCTGGATCCATGGGCGGAGCACGACCGTGGAATCGTGCATCCGGTCGAGGGCGTCGCGGCTCGCGTAGGTCACCACCTCACCGGGATGGGCGTTCGGGTCCGTGAACCCGTACCAGCCGCTCGAATAGTGACTGGGATAGATCATCGGCGAAACGACATCGACCGCCCCGATGATCGATTCGAAGTGCTGACCGATACCACCTTCGGTCGGGGTGTTGGTGATCCATCCGAAGATGTCGGCGGCCGTGGCACAACCCTCGGGCAGCAGGCGCGCTCTCGCATCGGTCAGAAAGGAGGTGATCGTGGCTAGCCGAGACGCCGCGTCTGCGGGACCGTCGAACCCGGAGTGATCGGTTCCGCCGTCGGGAAACCGAACGTAATCGAACTGGACTTCGTCGACGCCTGCCGCGCAGGCTTCCGCCGCCAGCGCCATGGCGTAGGCCCGCGGTGCCGGATCGGTGGGGTCGAGGAACACCTGGCCACCTTTGGTGAGCGGCCCTCCGGTCCGGGTGTCGGTCACCGTCCAGGATGGTCGTGCCCGTCCCGCAATCGGATCCTGGAACGTGACGATCCGGGTGATCACGACGAGTCCGGCGGCGTGGGCTCGCGCCACACGTTCGTCCAGATCGAATGTCTCATCGGCTTGCGCCCCGATCGCCGCCACGTCAGCGACGCCGGAGTTGTGATAGATCAGGCCGTTCTCATTTCGGATGTCGATGACCAGCGCATTGACTGCGGAGGCTTCTGCGAGGTCGAGCATCTCGGAGAAACCCGCCTCGGAAGCTGCAACCCATCCCGCAACGTGGAGGCCGCGAATGACCCGAGGAGCGAGTCGGAGCGTGAACCCGGTGGTGCCGTCCCACGTGACCGTCCTGGAGTCGTAGGCGGGCCGCTGGAAGGTCAATGCTCCGGCGTCGAACCCGCTGAGATCGAATCGACCACTCGCATCTGTCGACGCCGTGACCTCGCCACCCCGTACGACGGCTCCCTCCAGCGGGTCGCCGTCGGCGTCCAGCACCCGTCCGGTTTGCGTCAGCTGGGCACCGGCAGCAGGGGCCCCGGAGACGAGAGCCGCCAGCAGCATGAGGACGACCACACTCCGCATGATCTTGGGACTCTCCACATGGCACAGTATGGCGAGCAGGGGTGGGCATGAGTGTGTTGGACGCGGGAAGTGCACGCTGCGGGTCTGGTCGTTCGTGATCCGGTCAGCTCGACCGCTGTCCGCCATCGGAGGCGTGGGATCTCATCTGGTCGCAGCGAACTCGATGCTGTGGCGACGGACAGCCCAAACACCAATTGCGACGAGGGACACGCCGGTGAGCCAGGCACCTGCCAGTGACCACTCTGGCGCCCACAGGCCGAGGGCGAGTCCTGCCAGCCACATGGCGGTTCCCAGCGGGAGGAAGATTCGCATGCCGTAGAGGTGGGAGAAGGGGAGATAGTGAGCGCCCATCACGACCATGAATGCCGGGTAGAACCAGTCGATGTCGTAGAGGGCCGCTGCACCGGCGACAGGAATCCCCATCGCACCCACGATGGGGATGGTGACGCTCGCCTCCCGCAGCGGGTTGTCGGGCGAGAGCGTCCCGGCGCTGCCGAGCAGCCGCACGCCGAGTGCTGTCACCGGATAGATGAAGAACCCCCCGATGAGCAACACGAGGACCCCGGGGGTGGTGCCGAACGCCGTCCAAGCGGCTGCCGAGGCCAGCCAAACCAGCCCGGAGTAGATCTGTCCCACCGACGTCGATCGGTAGACCCTGCGAAGCTCCGACTGTGCGCCGGCCAGGACATTCGACGTCATAGGTAGATCGTAGAACGGATACGGCGTTCGTTGCGCTGTTCGGTGTGTGTCTTCTCCGTAGAGAGCAGCTCTCCCCGATGGGGTGCGATGGTGTCGTCGTTGGTGGGTTGGGAGCGCGGCGGTTCTCTCGGGGTCATATTCAGTCGGCGTCGGGCAGCGGTTCATTGGCGAGCTCGGCCATCCGCGCGAGTCCACGGTCGGCGTGGTCGGCAAGTCGCGACCCGGCGGCGAGCACGGCAGGGTCGTCCCGTTGGGGCGGTTCGACCTTCGCCGGGTTGAGTGCGCAGTGGTCGGCCCACGCGGCGATATCCGACTCGGCGCCGTAGGAACGCGCTGCGAGTGTTCCGCGGACCTGCATCTGCGTCCAGTTGGCAGCGTTGTCGGGAAGGATATTGGGTGGACACAATCGGTTGCGCTCCCGATCGTCGTCTCGAGTGCCTCCACATATCCGGCCAGAGCCGCACAGAAGCAGGGGAATCCGGCCCGGATCGTCTGCAGCCGGATCCGGTCTGGCTCCCAGATGGGGGTCAGCGGCGGGTACTGCAGCCCGGAGGCGGCGCAATGCACGACGACGAAGCCCCGGGGGAGAGCGACGGAGCCGCCGTCGAGGACGATCTCGTGGCGCGTCACCCGTTGGATGTGCCCGAGGCGGACGACATGCTCGACCGTCCGAAGGAGATCGAGCTCCCACCTGCCCAGCGTCGGTGTCTTGGCCATCGTGGGCACGACCTGAGGGTCGATCCGAAGCATCACACCGGCCGCTTCGAGCCGCAGGAAAACGTCGTCGAGCGACACAGCGTCGGCGGCTGCCTCCATCGTGTCGGCAGCCAAACCGAGGCCGACCACGGGGTCGGGTTGCACGACGGCGCGGTTGAGCATCCACGGGTCTCGCGGGCGCACCCAGATGAGACGATCCGGTGGGACGCCATGACTCAGCAGCCACACGATCGCGTCGGTCGCAGTCTTACCGGAACCGACGATGACGTAGCCTTTCGGTGCGGCCGCCATCTTGGTGAGGTCATTGATGGGGATGACAGGCGCGTCGTCATCTACGCCGAAGGGCGGAGGGGTGGTCGCGGGAATCGCCGGTGACAGGTACGCGGCGTCGACGACGCGCCGTCGCACATCAACCCGCGTGGTCTCGCCCGACACCAACGACGTCACGAGGTGCGACGTGTCCTCCGCGTGGTACTCGCTGCCTCCGAGGAAGGAGACGTGTCCCGAGCCGATGAAGCGGCGACGCAAGATGTCGTCATAGTACGCCATGATCTCGGACTTACGGGCTCGCTCGTGCAGGCCGGCTTCTGGCCCTCGCCGCTGAACGGCGCCGCTCCCCAGTCTCGTCGACGCGACGCCGTAGAAAAGGGATGCCTGATGGAGTTGGACGAAGGAGTACGCATCCTCCCAGTGCCCACCGGCGACGTGACGACGGTCGACGAGGGTGACGTGAACATCGGCGTGGTCGATCAAGGCGTCGGTGAAGGCCATGCCCATCGCCCCCGCACCGACGACCAGATAGTCGGTTTCCACCCATCCCAGCCTATACAGGCTGCTCACGAGCGTCCGGCCGTGGGTCACGCGTGGCTCGTTGCCTCGGGCTTCGCCTCCTCCAGAATCCACCGTCGGACGGTGGCTGCGGATTGCATACCGCCCACGATCAACGGCGACGTCGACGAGTTTGAGTGCGAGGGGCGACGGGGGTTTCGTCGGTCGTCGTGTCCGGTGTGGGGACGGGAACGCCGGCGAGAATTTGGAGGGCTCGCTCGTTCTTCTCCTCGAGCGACCGCGAGTCCCAGGATCGTATCTCTTCGAGTGTTCGAGTGCTCCAGTCATCCATCATGTTGAGCAGGCTGATGAAGAAGTCGATGGCATGGGCACGGATGTAGACCTGGTCCTGCAACGCCCCGCGTCCCTCGAGATACTCGAGCTTCACTTCTCCGCCGAATTCGAGCATTTGCCTGGCATCATCTTGGACCTGTTCGATCGCGGAGGTGATCTGGTCCGTCGAGCCAATGTGGGCGACGAAGAGCCGGATCATTCCCTCGAATTCCATCGCGAACGGAGACACCGGCGTGTCGATCCACGCTCTGAGTGCATCGAGGCCCGTCTCTGTGATCGAATAGACGGAACGTGCCCGCTTGCCGGTGTGTTCACGGGTTGCTGCAACCAGCCCGTCCTCGGCGAGTCGCTTGACCTCCCGGTAGATGGCGCTTTCGGCGCGTGGCCACACATAGCGGAAGTACCTGACCTTCTGCTGCGCGAGTTCGTACGTCGACCATTGGCGTAGAGAGAGTTGCGCCAGAAGGGAGTAGGACGTGACTGTGAGTCGCCGGTGATCCTTTGAGCTGGTCACGATTGACATACTCCTAACGCGAGCGTATGGTTACTAGCGTTAGGAGTATACACAACCGTCTATGGGTCACGGACGCGATGAGGAGCGCGATGAGGAGCACCGGATGAGCGACACGACGAGGGATTTCGACACGGTGGTGATCGGGGGCGGTCAGGCGGGGCTGATCACGGGATACGCGCTCCAGCAGCGTGGTGTCGACTTCGTGATTCTCGACGCCAGTGCCCGGACCGGAGATGCATGGCGCAGCCGGTGGGATTCTCTGCGGCTCTTCACCCAGGCGTTCATGAACGGGCTTCCTGGCATGGCATTCCCCGGCGACGCCAACGACTTCGTCTCCAAGGATCAAGTTGCCGACTTCCTCGAGCAGTACGCCACGTCGATGAGGCTGCCAATCCGTCTGAACACGCGAGTCGAACGACTTTCGCGTCACGGCGACCGATTCCTCATCGAGGCAGGCGAGACCACGATCATGGCACAGAATGTGATCGTGGCGATGGCCGATTACCAGAAGCCCGCTATCCCGTCTTTCGCACCGGACCTCGACGAGGGCATCACCCAGATGCATTCATCCCAATACAGAAACCCGGGCCAACTCCCCGAGGGGCCGGTGCTGGTGGTCGGACTCGGAAATTCCGGAGCCGATATCGCCCTCGACGTCTCGAAGACCCATGAGACGATCGTCGCGGGCACTGAGTCCGCCAGTGTTCCGTTCGCACTCGAGGGCTGGTTCGGGCGCACCATCGGCACACGGCTCGTTCGGTTCGTGATGGTTCACGTGCTCAACACGTCGACACCGATCGGTCGCCGGGCTCGGCCCAAGCTGATGAAACAGGGTCCGCCGCTCGTTCGCGTGAGACCCAGAGAACTCATAGCGGCTGGAGTCAGGCGAGTGGGTCGGGTCACGGGCATCCGCAATGGAAGGCCAGTCGTCAGCGATGGGCAGGCGATGGACGTGTCGAGCGTCATCTGGTGTACGGGCTATCGAAACGGTTTCGACTGGATAGATCTACCGGTATTCGATGAGCATCACCAGCCCATCCATCGTCGGGGTGTCACCGATATCGACGGTCTCTATTTCGTCGGGCTCTTCTTCCTCCACGCAATGTGGTCGGAGACGATCACGGGGGTGCAGCCAGACGTACAGCACATCGTCGAGCACCTGGCCGAGCAGCGCGCCCAGGTGCCGGCCTAGATGTTCTGCGGCGCCGACCAACTGGTGTCACATCGACCAGAGGGATGTTCGTGACAGGCCGGCTACGACAGCCGGATGATCGTCATCCCGGAGATGGGCACCAGCCGCCGCCTGGGGCTCTGCCGCCCTGAGTGAATTGTGGATGAGGCTCAGCGGGCTGCAGCTCGCCTCGTTCACGTCGACTGCGGCCTGGAAGAGAGCCTTCAGAGCCTCCTCGTCCACCTGATCACCTTCGTGAAAGTCGATGGCCCGTCTGACCTTGCCCTCGAGACTGGAGTTGAACAGTCCAGCCGGGTCGTCGACAGATGCGCCCTTGGCGAACGTCAGCTTCACCTTGTCCTTGTACGTTTCGCCAGTGCAGATGATCCCGTCGTGAGACCATGTAGGGAACTCCGAGGGGGTTCATCGGCTTCCTCCACTTGACCTCCTCGATCACATCGGGGTCGGCCTCCTTGACGAGCGAGCGGAGCCGTGCCGAGCATCTCGCCCCTCCAATCGTCGAGTTCTTCGATCCTGGCGTCGATCAGATCCGAGGGGGATTCGGGTTGTGGTTGGTCGTCACTCATCGTTTGTACGTGTCCTCTGCTCGCCCATGGTGTGGCTGGTCCGCCCCGAGGGGGCAACCCCGACTCGGTGTACCAGTTGTGGTCATGACTCAACAACGTACTCAGCGAGATGCTGGCCGGTGATCGTCGAGCGGGCAGCAACCAGATCCGCCGGTGTGCCCTCGAATACCACTTGGCCTCCATCGTGGCCGGCACCAGGGCCGAGGTCGATTATCCAGTCAGCGTGGGCGATCACCGCGAGGTGGTGCTCGATCACGATGGCCGACGTGCCCGCGTCCACGAGTTGGTCGAGCAGGCCGAGCAGGTGGTCGACATCGGCGAGGTGGAGCCCGCTCGTGGGCTCGTCGAAAACATAGACGTCGCCCTTCTCGCCCATCTGGATGGCGAGTTTCAGTCGCTGGCGCTCTCCACCCGACAGAGTCGTGAGCGGTTGGCCGAGTGCGAGGTAGCCCAGCCCGACGTCGGACATCCGTGTCAGGATCTTCTGGGCCTTCGCAATCCTGGTCTCCCCGGTCGCCGAAGACAGTCGAGCGCTTCGGAGACCGGCATCGCCATCACCTCGGCGATGTTGTGGCCTCCGAAGGTGTACTCCAGCACCGACGACTCGAACCCCTTCCCGTCGCAGTCCTCGCACGGGGTCGAAACCGTGTCCATGAACCCGAGGTCGACGAAGATCACGCCGGCCCCGTTGCATGACGAGCAGGCACCCTCCGAGTTGGCACTGAACATCGACGGCTTCACGCCGTTGGACGCGGCGAAGCTCTTGCGGATCGAATCGAGCATCCCGGTGTAGGTCGCCGGGTTACTCCGCCGTGACCCGCGAATCGGGTGTCTGATCGACAGCGACAACGCCATCTCGGGCCGAGACCGAACCGTGTATCAGTGAGCTCTTGCCGGAGCCGGCAACACCGGTGATCACACACAGCACACCGAGCGGGATGTCGACGTCGATGCTCTGCAAGTTGTGGGTGTCGGCGCCGCGAATCTTCCAGGACCCCCGACGCCTCCCGCGCCGATGGCTTGAGCGATACCCGGTGATCCATGTGTCGCCCGGTCAGCGTGTCGCTTGCCCGAAGCGCTTCGACACTTCCCTCGAATACCACATGACCCCCGGCAGTACCGGCTCCCGGGCCGAGATCGACAACATGGTCGGCAATCTCGATCACTTCGGGCTTGTGCTCGACCACCAGAACGGTGTTGCCCTTGTCACGCAACTGGAGCAGCAGCGTGTTCATTCGCTCGATGTCGTGCGGGTGCAGTCCGATCGTTGGCTCGTCGAACACGTAGGTCACGTCGGTGAGCGCCGAGCCGAGATGGCGGATCATCTTGGTTCTCTGAGCCTCGCCTCCCGACAGCGTTCCGGACGGCCGGTCCAACGACAGATAGCCCAACCCGATCTCGGTGAACGAGTCGAGCGTCTGCTGGAGCGCCGCCAGCAGCGGCGCTGCCGACTGTCTATCCAGCGTGCGCTACCCAGTCGGCCAGGTCGCTGATCTGCATCGCGCACGCGTCTGCGATGTTGAGTCCCGTCGATCCTCGATGACCTCGCCGCTTCGGTGAGTCGGGTGCCGTGGCAATCGGGGCAGTTCGCAAATGCGGCGGCCCGCTCGACAAACGCCCGGATGTGCGGTTGGAGCGAGTCGGGGTCCTTGGAGAAGAAGGACTTCTGTACTCGTGGAATCAACCCTTCGTATGTCCGGTTGATGCCGGAGAATCTGATCTTGACCGGCTCCTTGTGGAGAAAGTCGTGCAGTTCGGCCTCGGTATACTCGTGGATCGGTTTGTCGGGGTCGAGAAACCCCGACTCCATGAACTCTCGCACCGCCCATCCGCCCGGCTTGTATCCGGGGATCGTGATTGCCCCATCGGAGAGCGATTTCGAATCGTCGAACAGTTCAGTCAGGTCGATGTCAGAGACGGTTCCTCGGCCCTCGCAGCGTGGGCACATTCCGCCGGTCCGCGTGAAGGAGCGCTTCTCGGTTTTCGTCGTGTCGCCCTTCTCGATCGTGATCGCTCCACTCCCTCGGATCGAAGGGACGTTGAACGAGAAGGCATTCGGTGCGCCGATGTGCGGCTGTCCGAGCCGGCTGAAGAGGATGCGCAACAGGGCGTTGGCATCGGTGGCGGTGCCGACCGTAGAGCGGACGTCGCCGCCCATCCGTTCCTGACTGACGATGATGGCCGTCGTCAGACCGTCGAGCACATCGACATCGGGCCGGGCCAAGGTCGGCATGAATCCCTGCACGAAAGCGCTGTAGGTCTCGTTGATCATCCGCTGAGACTCTGCGGCGATCGTGTCGAATACGAGCGAGCTCTTCCCCGATCCCGAGACTCCGGTGAACACGGTGAGACGTCGTTTGGGGATCTCGATACTGACGTTGTCGAGGTTGTTCTGTCGCGCTCCGGCGACTCGGATGAGGTCATGGCTGTCAGCGACGTGCATCGCCTCACGCTATCCGGTGGCACGGTGCGATGAAGCCTGTGGCACCGTGCCTCCTCCTCGCGAACGAGAGGCGAATCGGACCTGGAGACGATGCGGGCAGGGACTGCGACGTCGTAGCATTCGAGTCGACAGCACGCACCGAGTCACCAACCGGAGTACGATATGAGGATGTCACGAGCAAGAATCCAGCGTGAGTTCAGTGGCGCCATTCGAACGCATTGCGGCCACTGCGGCGCGCCCGGGTCTCTCCGGGGTCCTGACATCGCTGATCCCGACGGGACTCTTTCTAGTGTTCGACCGCCAGTTCGGGCTCATCGTTGCGATGGCGGCCGCAAGTGCAGCGTCGCTCGTGTTGATCCTCTGGCGGCGGGCGAAGGGGGACAGGTATCGGTTTCCTTCTCCCGATTTCGGTTGTCTATGTCGTGGTGAAAGGGATCGCAGGTGTACTGACAGAGTCCGAGGTGGTGTACTTCGGCGTGGGGCTTGCCCTGAGCGCGCTCGTCGCGTTGGCGGTCGGGGCAACCGCTTTCACTCGCCGTCCGCTCGCGGCGTTCTTCCTGCCTGCCGTGACCCCGTACCGACGCCTCACCCCTGATCACCCTGTCTATCGACGGGTTGCTGCCCAGGTGACGGTCGCATGGGCTCTCGACAGAGCTCGCTATGACAGGATGGGAGGGCATACATCTCCTGACATTCAACAGCGTCCGAGTTCGTGGTCACCCGTACCGTGGTCGCCTGGCCGATCATGGGAACGGTGATCTTCGTCCTCATCGCCTACGTCCGGTTCCGTCTCGACCGCCACGAGTATCACTTGCTCCGGGCGGAACCCGCATGATCGGTGTGGCTGGGAGCGCCAGCGTATCCTCGGACCGGTAGTCATGGCAGCGAGGATGCGCGTCGTCCCCGGTCCTTTCGACTCTGTCGCTCAGGGGGTGCGTGAGCGGATGATCGGCTGTTAGGGCGTGAGAGAGGTGGCACAGATGTCAGACCGAACTCGGTGGCTCGGGCTGGCAGTGCTCAGCCTCGGCGTGTCGATGATCATCGTCGACGCCACGATCGTGAATGTCGCGATCCCGTCGATCATCAGGGAGTTCAGCTTCGGGCTCTCCGATGCCGAGTGGGTCAATTCGATCTACTCATTGGTGTTCGCCGCGTTGCTCATCACCCTCGGGAAGCTCGGTGATGTCTACGGGCGCAGGCGTCTGTTCATCATTGGCCTGGTCGTGTTCGTCGTTGCCAGCGTGTTGGCCGGGCGTTCCGGGAGCGGTGGAACGTTGATCATCGCCCGTCTGCTGCAGGGAGTGGGCGCTGCCATGATTCTCCCGTCGACGCTCTCGACCGTCAACGCCACATTCCAGGGGCGCGACCGCGGTATCGCATTCGGTGTGTGGGGTTCGGTGATCGGCGGCATGGCTGCGGTCGGGCCCCTCCTGGGTGGTTGGCTGACGACCGAGCACTCCTGGCGGTGGGCCTTCTACATCAACCTGCCGATCGGAGCGCTGGCGCTGACAGGGGCATTGCTGTGGGTGAGGGAAACCAAGCAGAGCCAACCGGTTCGCGGCTTCGATGTGCCGGGTGTCTTCTTCTCCGGTCTCGGTATGGCGGGTGTCGTCTTCGCGTTGATCGAGGGCCCTCGATACGGGTTCTTCGCCCCAACCGACACATTCACGGTTGGCAGTTTCAGCTGGCCGTTCGATTCGGTCGCCCCGTCGGTGGTGGCGTTCGTCGTCGGAGCACTGCTCATCTGGGTGTTCCTCGTCAGCCAGCGCCGCCGAGCGAAGGCGGCCCAACCGGTGCTCTTCGATCTGGCCCTGTTCCGCTTTCTCGACATTCTCGATCGGCAATGCCACGGCGATGATCCTGGCCCTCGGAGAGTTCGGGCTGATCTTCGTGCTGCCGCTGTTCCTTCAGGCGGTTCTCGGCTTCACGGCATTCAAGACCGGACTGTTGTTGATGGCGTTGGCGATCGGAGCGTTTCTGGCCGGGCCAACCGCAGGAGCGGTGGCATCTCGCGTCGGGCCTCGCAGGGTCGTGAGTGCCGGCATGGCGCTGGAGGCCACCGCTATCGCGACCATCGCGGTCCTCCTGTCTCCGACCCGGACTGCCTGGGCGTTCGTCCCCGGTCTGTTCATCTACGGCATCGGGGTCGGGTTGGCGAGCGCCCAGCTGACCAGTGTCATCCTGGCCGAGATCCCACCTCAGGAGTCAGGCCAGGCGTCGGGCATGCAATCGACGTTCCGACAGGTCGGTGCCGCGGTCGGAATCGCGCTGCTCGGGACCATCCTGGCTGCCAGCCTCCGGAGCGGCACCGAGGAGGCGCTTGCCGGGGTTCCCGGGCTTCCGGAACCGGCCAGGGCTCAAATCGTCGAAGTGATCTCCAGCTCGGCAGGCCAGGCTCTTCCCGCTCTCGGTGAGCAACCGGGCTCGGAGCCGGTGGTCGCCGCAGTCTCGGAAGCCTTCGCCGATGCGGCCAGGAAGACCGGGCTGGTCGCCGTGGCTTTCGTGGTGGCAGGGTTCCTGCTCTCGTTGTGGCTGCCCGACGTCAGATACGCAGACAAACCGGCCGAGGCGCCTGTCGAGTCGTGACACCCGGAATGTTCGGTCGCCGGAGCCCGTTGGCATAGGTATGAGATTCGAAATCACCTTTGATTACTTGTGTCCGTTTGCCCGCAACGCCAACGAGGCGGTGGTGGAGGGCCTCCGTCGAGGACGAGAGTGGGATGTGGCCTTTCGGCCGTTTTCGCTGGCTCAGGTCCACGTCGAGAATGGCGAGTCCGACGTGTTCACCGATACGACGGCATCGGGCATACTCGCGCTCCAGTGGGGTGTTGCGATCAGGGATTCCGATCCCGAAGAGATTTCCGGCTGCCCACGTCGCGCTCGTTCGCAGCGCGACACGACCAGGGCCTCGACATCACCGACGAAGCCGTGATCCGATCGGCGGTCGCTGACTCAGGGGTCGATGTCGATGCGATCGCCGACCTCGTCGCTTCCGGGACGTCCGCCAAGACACTCGAAGCCGAGCACGTCGAAGCGGTCGAGCGATGGCAGGTCTTCGGGGTTCCGACCTTCATCCAGGATGACGTTGCCACGTTCATGCGGTTCATGAGTCGGGGTGATGTGGAGGGTCTCGACCGTGCGCTCACGATGCTGGACTGGCAGGACATGAACGAGTTCAAACGGACGGTAGCACCTCGCTGAATCAGCGACTCTGGAGGGCGTCGAGGGCAACGGCCATCGACGCCGCAACCCGGAAGTCGAGCCGCTCGTCGGGGACGGTCACCGTATAGCTGTCGCGGATCTGCATCTTGCGTACGCTGCTCATGACGATCGTGCCTGTTGGATCGACGAAGTCGAAGTGGAACAGGAACGGCACCCAGATGTCGCCGATGACGGGGATGAAGTCCCACAACCTCCTGAGGACGGCGACGGTCGCATTGCGCTCCTGGCCCACCGCCTCGAGTTCTCCACATCGAAGGTGCCACGTTGACCGCATCAGGCTCGCGGTGAAGTCCTTCTTGAAGTAGCCGATGGCGTTGCCTGTCTCATCGAAGACGTCGTGCTCTGCCCGGACGTCGAGCCCTTGACGCGCTTTGAAGCTGAACAGCTCTTCGGTCCGTGACTCATCCGAATAGAAGAAGACCTTCTCCTTGAACGACATTCGCTTCTGTTGGGCGAACGCGAGGAGGCGGCCTTCGCTTCCATCGGGGAGTGCCTCGATGATGCTGTATCGATTCACCATCACGGTGATCTTCTGCTTGACGTAGAACGCGGGAACATGAGCCATCGGGTGAGTATCGCAGCCGAGGCGGCGTCAGGAGGTGCGGGATTGGAAGCGCTCGAGGGAGGTGCGCGCTCTCGTGCGGATGGCCCGTTTGAGGAACGGAGTCCATCCGAAGAGCGTGCCGGTGGTCCCGATGGCCTGGGCCGACCACTTCCAGAGGTCGAAGTCGTCCCGATGGTCGATGATCAGGCCGTCGCTGATCTTCATACGTGCCGTCACTTCGTTGCGGACGGGTCGCCCGGTCGGCGGATAGGTGTACTCGGCAACCCAATGGACGGCGGTTGGTTCCGATGGTGCGTCGATCGTGTGGGAGATCCGAAGATCGCGGCTGTTGGAACACAGCATGCGCCACATGTCGCCGGCGTCAGAGCCCTTCAGCTCACCGAACACGGGATCTTCGAAGACGATCGCGGAGTGGTAGCAGGCAACCATCGCCTCGGCGTCCCGCTGGTTGAAAGCCGTGTAGAAGGCGTCGACGACGTCGGTGGTCATGGTTGCTCCTCGGCGTTGTCGTCGGCTGGTCGACGTGGGATACGAAGGTCGAGACCGCGCGGGTGAACTCGTCGGGTCGCTCCAGATAGATGAGATGACCACCCGGGATGACCTCGAGGCGCGATCCCGGAATCAGTCCGGCGAGCTCCGCGGAGGCATGCGGGGGAGTGCAGATGTCCTCGTCCCCCACGATCACGAGGGTTTGAACGCTCACATCGGCGAGGCGTTGGCGCTGATCGTGGGCCATGATCATGTCGATCCGCTGACGCATGATCTCGGGAACAGCCGGGTGTGACGTCGCCTTCTCGACCCAGGCTCCGATGACGTCAGGGTGGGCAGCGGCAAAGCTCGGAGCGAACAGGAACAACGACGACGAGGTGGCGTAGGCGGCCGCACCCTGATGCTCGAGGATCGATTTGCGCACCTCGAACTGCGTGAGGAAATAGGGGTCGGGGCCTGCCCAGGAGGACACGAGGACCATCGACCGCACGGTGTCCGGATGGTCGAGCGCCATGACCTGGGCGATGGCGCCGCCCGTCGATGAGCCGATGATGTGCGCCGGTCCCAGGCCGACATGGCGCACCAGTCCTGCCATGTCAGCCGCGAGCGCCTCGATCGTGTATCCCGACGGAGGGTTGGGACGACGAGCCGGTCCCGCGATGATCGGGGACGATGGTGGTGTAGTCGGCGGCGAACCGTTCGACCAGGTCGCCCCACGCTCGCCCAACGCCTCCCAGCCCGGTGAGCAGAAGCAGTGGTGGCCCGCTCCCGAGCTGCTCATATGCGATGTCGATGCCGTCGATGTCCGTGATCTGCATGGGTCCCGGCCAGACAATAGGGCGTGGGCTACGGCCGTTCGCGGAGCGTGATCGTCGCAACGCCGAGGATCACGAGGCCATACACGGGCAGGGCGAGGGTTCCCACGAGGTTCGCTCCGAGCGAGTTACCGGCGACGACCTCTTGGAGGATCTCATTTGCGTAGTACATCGGCGAAACCCGACTGATCACCTGTGACCAGGTCGGGAGGAGATCGACGGCGACGACGATTCCCGAGAACAGGAAGCTGGGGATGATGACCAGCGGGATGA
This sequence comes from uncultured bacterium, assembly GCA_963745865.1. Lineage (GTDB taxonomy): Bacteria > Actinomycetota > Acidimicrobiia > Spongiisociales > ZC4RG35 > JAHEDH01. Next base: position 23,306 of record CAVUYZ010000006.1, read on the forward strand.
ACGGGATCACCTGACCTTCGGTTCGTGCCAGGTTGGACACCAGGATTCCCAACGCCATCGAGATGACCGCCAGGATCCACAGCACGACGAACGTCTCGATCAGGTCGTCCCGCTCCATATCCGAGGTCGAAGAAGAGTTGCAGGGTGACCAGCACGATGAGCGAGATCGCGGTCGCCAGGACCGTGTACCCGGCGAGGTATCCGGCGACGATCTCGCCCTGTCGGTATCCGTTGACGAACATCCGCTCGAGCGTCTCTGCCACCCGCTCACGGACGAGGACGATCGCGGTGAGGATGAACGTGGCGAAATGGACGAGGTAAGCCCCGAACGGCACGACGAAGCGGGTCTGCATCTGGAGTGGGAACGGAGGTTGCATCGAACAGCGTCTTGATGAAGAAGACGAGGAGCATCGGCGCGACAACCACGAGCACCACGAACCGGCGATCCCGGCCGATCTGGCGGAGCACGCGGAGCGCGACGGCGTGGGTGCGTCGAGCACTCATCGTGGAGCCTCTCCTTCATCCTCGATGAGCCCGAGGATGAGATCTTCGAGGGTCGGCCCCTCGATATCGATCCGTCGCACGGCGGGATCGAGCCCCATGCCATGGAGGATGCGCGGGAGGTCCGTCTCGAGCGAGTCCACATGATGTTCGACCGTGTTGTTCGTCGTGTCGATCGTCACGGTGGCGCCACCGCCGGCGAACAGCTCTTGTGGGGTCGAGTCGGATAGAACACTGCCGGCCCTGATGAGTGCCACTCGATCGCAATGGACGACCTCGTCCATCTGGTGGGTGCTGACAACCACCGTCACCCCTGCGTCCGCAGTGTGCGAAACCGCTGCCAGAACGACTGTCGGAGGGCTGGATCGACCCCCGCGGTCGGTTCGTCGAGAAACAGAATCCGCGGTTCGTGTACCAGGGCGGCGGCGAGCGATGCCCGTTGCTGCTGGCCGCCAGACAGCTTCTGCACCGGCCGGTCGGCCGTGTCCGTGAGGTCGACGAAGTCGAGGACAGAGGCCACTCGCTCGGAGACGTCGAAGGTCAGATGTCCCCGCGCGAAGAACGAGACGTTTTCTCGAACGGTCAGGTCTTGATAGAGAACCGGTGCTTGCGGCATGTATCCGATGGCAGAACGCACGGAGCGGCGGTCCTTCAACGGGTCCATGCCGAGGACCGAGACCGTTCCCGAGTCGGAGGAGAGCGCTCCGACAAGGATCCGAATCAGCGTCGTCTTGCCGGCTCCGTTGGATCCCACCAGTCCGAGAATCGATCCTTCCTGCACTTCGAGGTCGATCCCGTCGAGCGCCACGACGGCGCCGTATCGCTTCGAGACGTTGTCCACTGCGATCGCTGCGGTCATCCCAGTTTCTCCCGACGTCGGATGCCGTGCCTGTCCGTGGATCCTATCCCGCACGAGGGTGGTTCGTTCACCGCATGCCGTCGGATCCGAGCCCGCTGAGGGGGTTCGTCACTTCCCGGAGTTCGATGCCCGGTCGAGCCCATCGAGGATGAGGTCGAGGCCGAATTCGAAGGAGTTGCCGAAGCTGTAGCCGGGCTGGAGGACGTGCTGGGTGGCGAGTTCGACGAGGTGGGGGTAGGCATCGACGGGAAAGGCGTCGACCATCACCTCGGCCAGCTCTCCGATCTCTTCCCTGCCGCCCTGGGGGAGTTGGGCCTCCTGGAGCGCAAATCCGTACAGGTAGCTATCGACGATCGTGTAGGCGTGAGCTGTCATCTCGAGCGAAAGGCCGCCACGACGGAGACACCCGAGGACGGCATCGTGATGGGCGAGAGTTTCGGGGCCGGGAGATGTGCGGGACTCCATCAGGGGTGGTGCCCAGGGGTGGCGATTGAGGACCTCCCGGGCCGAGATGCACCGGATCCGGATCGCCGTCTTCCAGTCCTCGCCGGCTGGTGGTGGCGCGATCTCACTGAAGACCATGTCGACCATCCCGTCGATGATCGACTCCTTGTTCTCGACGTGGTGGTAGATGGTCATCGGCTTCACGCCGAGTGCGGCTGCGAGCTTTCGCATCGTGAACGCCTCGATCCCGATCTCATCTGCGAGTTCGACCGCGCCGGTGAGCACGAGGTCTGGGGTCAGTTGGGAGCGGTCGTTGGAAGCCACGCTCGAGTCTCCTTGTGTCGCCTGTTGACAATCGTACTTTGTACGGGTACGGTAGCGCAATCATACCAGTACTTAGTACGGCAAAGCAACCACAGGAGAGAAGTTCATGACCACAACGAGTCCGAACATCAGCGCAGCACGCGCTCCGAGCAGCGGCACATCACCGGCGGGTTCGCTGATCCGCTCGGTGTCGCGCCGCAGTGCTGCGCGGATCGCCGGAGCCGGCTACCTGGCGATCTTCGTGTTGGCGATCTTCGCCAACTTCATCGTCCGCGAAGGACTCATCGTCGCGGGCGACGCGGCGGCCACGGTCGCCAACCTCACCGATTCGATCGGGCTGTTCCGGGCCGGTGTGGTGGCCTTCGTGATGGTGTTCGTCCTCGATGTGATCATCGCCTGGGCGCTCCACATCGTGTTCCGGGAGGTGAACGCCGACCTGTCGCTCGCTGCTGCCTGGCTGCGGTTGGTGTACACGGTGTTCCTGGGCGTTGCCCTGGTGTTCTTCTTCGAGGTGTTGCAGCTGCTCGGAAGCTCTGAGAGTGTCGCCGCCCTTGGTAGCGACCAGGTCGCCGCTCATGTCATGCTCGCCCTCGGGTCGTTCGACAGCACCTGGCTGGTCGGACTGGTCGCGTTTGGCTTTCATCTCGGCCTGCTCGGATACCTGATCCTCAGATCCGGGCTCGCCCCGAAGGTGCTCGGATGGCTCCTGATCGCCGCGGGGGCGGCGTACATCGTCGACACTGTGGCCCACGCCCTGGTTGCCGACTACGCGGCGGTCGAGGCGATCCTCCTGGTCGCGGTGGCGGTTCCATCGGTGATCGGGGAAGGCTGGTTCGGTTTGTGGCTCCTCTTCGGTCCGGGAAGGCGCACACAGCCGGAGCCGGCATCGGCGGGTCAGTGATCGGCGCGTCGCCGTTCGAGTCCTTCGAGGAGGATGTCGAGCCCGAATTCGAACTCGGTCTGGTCGTCGCACCATCCCAGCGTGGAGTCGGGGTCGTCGTGCATGACCTCCGCCAGCATCCCGACCAGGTATGGGAGCTGTGAGGCGAGTTCCTGCAACGATCCCGAATCGCTCTCGCCGCCGGTCGAGTCGTCTGGGGCGAACAGCTCCTGGTTGAAGCCGAGGGCGCGGCTGCCGAGCGCGTGCATGGCGTGGTGGCCGAGGTCGTTGCTGAAGCCCCCGTCGACGAGGATGCCGAGGAGCGAGTCGAAGTAGCGGAGGAGGGGTGGGGTCATCGACGTCCTTGATTCGATGACGGTGGGCGCCCACCGGTGGCGGAGCATCACCGTGCGAGCGGTGAGGATCCGGTGGCGCAGTGCCCGCATCCAGTCTGTTGCCGGAGCGTGTGGTTCGAAGCCGCCCAACTCGGCTTCGATCTCGCCGAGGAGCGTGTCGACGATGCCGTCGAAGAGGGCTTCCTTGTTGGCGACGTGGTAGTAGAGCGACATCGCCTCGACGCCGAGCTCGCCGGCGAGGTTGCGCATGGTCAGCGCACCGAGTCCCTGTTCGTCGGCGAGCGTGATGGCAGCCTGAAGTACCCGGTCTCTACTCAGCGGAATGCGAGTCTCGGTCATCGTGTCGGCTCCTGAGACGTCCTGTCGTCCGGCGGCGCCATCGTACCGTACACAGTAAGTCTTGACAGGCTTACAGTGTATGGTTATCTTACGGCGTACGAGAATTCCACGACACCTGCTGAGGAGAGCCGAGTGACAGACCAGGAGAGAGCCCACATGGATGAGTCCGCCGGAGAGACGGCAGACCGGCCGTCCACACAACGCCTCGACGAGAGTCGGGCCGACACGATGAGAGCCATCGTCCAGGATGAATACGGGAGACCAGACGTGTTGGAGCTCCGGCACGTCGAGCGTCCGAGGCCAGACGACGAGCGCGTGCTGATCAGAGTCGTTGCCGCATCCGTCAACATCTACGACTGGCACATGACCACCGGCACCCCCTACCTGGCACGGGTTGTGGCGGGGCTGACCAGGCCCAAGTACCCGATCCCCGGAGCGGACGTCGCCGGCATCGTCGAGGCGGTTGGATCCCACGTGGTCGGCGTCGAGGTGGGCGACGAGGTGTTCGGAGACATCGGGCGGGGAGCGTTCGCCGAGTTCGCGTCCGTCAATCCGAGAGCGATCGCCCGGAAGCCCTCGGGTGTGAGCTTCGCACAGGCGGCCGCAGTCCCACTGGCTGCGCTCACCGCGCTGCAGGGCCTTCGGGACGTCGCCGGGATCCAGTCCGGCCACAGGGTGCTCGTCAATGGGGCATCCGGCGGGGTGGGGACATTCGCAGTCCAGATCGCCAAAGCGCTCGGCGCCGAGGTCACTGCTGTCTGCAGCACCGGCAAGGTCGACATGGTCCGCTCGATCGGCGCAGACGAGGTGATCGACTACACCCGCGACGACTACACCCGCACCGAGCGGGGCTACGACGTTCTCTTCGACAACGTCGGGAATCGACCCTGGCGGGAGACGAGCCGGGTGCTCAGGTCCGATGGAATCAGCGTGTCCGTCACCGGTCCCAAGCACACGTTCTTCGGGCCACTGCGGAACAACATCGCTCGGAAGCTGGCGTCGAGGTTCAGCAGCAAGAGGATGACCTGGTTCACCGCCCACGTGAGCCAGGATGATCTCGAGACCCTCGCCGGATTTCTCGAGTCAGGTGCGATCGCCCCCGTCATCGAACGGACCTATCCGCTCGATCAGCTTCCGGTCGCCCTGTCGTATCTGGGGGAGGGACACGCGATCGGGAAGGTCGTCATCGACGTCTGACGACGCGGCCAACCGCGGTCGACATGTCATGATTCGCGTGGCGTCGTCGAGACGACTGTCGAATGGATCTCCGACGTGAGTCGTTGAATCTCCTCGGTCAGCTTCGTATTGATGTCGAGAAGCTCTCGCAGCTGTGCTGTTGCACGGCCGGCGATCTCCTGGCGGTCGAGCGCTGCCAGTGCCAGCGACTCGCGGTGCGTCGAATCGGCCTCGGACATCGCCTTGTCCCGGTCGGCCTGTCTCGTCTGTGCGAGGAGGATCAGAGGCGCCGCGTAGGCCGCCTGGAGTGAGAACATGAGATTCAGGAGGATGAATGGGTACGGGTCCCATTTGAGGGCGAAGCCGATGGCATTGACCGCGATCCACGCCGCCACCAGGACGGTCTGACCGATCAGGAACTTCGGTGTGCCGAAGAACCGCGCAAAGGACTCTGCTCTCCGGCCGAAGGAGTCGGATCCGAACGGTGCATGGAGATGCACCGGGGGGCGGTGTGTGTCCTGGGTGTTGTGCAGCACGTCAAACTCCGAGGGTCGACACCGCTGACTGTATCGATGTCAGGTCCCAGGTGCTTCACCCGAGCGGGCCTGGGGTATCAGGTCGATGTCATGGAGCGTCGAGGTCGGTGATGGCCGCCGCCGGCGAGGGCTCCACTGTTCCCGGATCGAACACCAGACACACCAGAAGTGTCCATGCTGCCGCGACAGCTGCCCCGGCGATGACGTCGCTGGGGTACTCGGCCAAGAGCACGACCCGTGCTGTGCCGACCAGGGTCACGGTCATGATCGCAGCGCCGAACCTGGTCACGATCGCGCTCCAGCTCGGTCTCGACCACGGCCACGAAGCGAGAACCGCAACCGCGGCGATCAGAGCAACGTGCTCTGACGGGAAGCCGTAGTCAACGCGTGTCACCAGCGCCTCGACATTGGGTGCAGTGCGATCGACGAGTGAAGCTGTCAGCTCGACGATCACCCACTGGCCGACACAGGCAGTCAATGCCGCCGCGATGAGACGGTGACGCTTGAACATCAGGCCAGTTACTGAAGCGAGAAGGAGACCGACGACCAGCACGGTGGGCTGAGTCGCGGCGTTCAGGGCCCGGGCGACGGCGATCAGGACCGGGATCTGGTTGCCCTCGAGGTATCTGATCACCGAGAGATCGAGTATGAAGAACTCCTCGGTTCCGATGACGTCCTGGGCGAGTCCGCCAAAGACCCACATCCCGGCGATGGCGCTGATGCCGCTCAACGCCAGCGGGAGGGCCGGTAGGCGGGACTGTCGGATGCCAGCGACCAGGACTCGCACCGGACCAGCGGAAGCGAAACGGCTCAGTCGCGCAGTCACACGGTCGCGATTTCTCTCGATCCACCGGGTGGCCCACACGATGCCGCCGACCAACGCTGCAACAACGACGACGGCGAGACCGCCGGTTCTGATCCATCGCTCGACTCGGGGATAGTTGGCCCCTGCGAGGTAACCCACCATGGTGAAGGTCGTGCCCCACAGGGCGCCTCCGATGGCGTTGCCGAGCAGAAATCTCCGGTACGGCATCCGCGCCATGCCCGCCGCGAACGGAACGACCGCCCGAAGCACCGCGGCGAATCTGGCAACGACCAGCGCCCACCAACCTCGCTCGGAGAGCATCTCTGCGGCAGCGTCCATCCGCTTGGAGACTCTTGCCATCTTGGGTCTGTCGAGCAGCGCGGGACCGACCCTGTGCCCGAGGCTGTACCCGATCGAATCGCCGGCGATCGCACCGGCGACGGCTGCCGGGATCATCAGCCAGAGAGACACGCCACCGGTTCCGGCAGCGACGCCTCCCAGAATCACCGCCAACTCGCCCGGCACCACCACGCCGACGAAGGCGGCGCTCTCTGCGGCGGCGAGCACCAACACGACGATGGGAGCAAAGGGCCCCACTGCAGCGATGAGCCGCGTCACACCCTCTCCTTCCTGCGTAGTCGATGGAGGACGATCCCGCCGATCGCGAGTGGCAACCAGAAGGTGGCAATCCGAAACGCCAGGGTCGCAGCGACCGCCTGGCCTCCGGGAACTGCCAGGCGCGTCAGAGCCGAGATCAGCGCGGCCTCCATTGCTCCGAGGCCTCCGGGTGTCGGGGCAATCGAGGCGACTGTCGCGGCAACGAGGTACACAACGACCACCCCCAACGGAGGCGCCGCCGGACCGAAGGCCGCGACCGCGCCGTACAGAGCGAGACCGTACGCCAGGTTTGCGGTCCCAGCGGCAGCGACCATCGACATCGACCGTCGTGGATCCCGAATGACGCCGGGGATGGCATCGAGGATCGGTTTGATCACGACGAGTGTTCTCTTGCGGAGTCGTGGGACCCAGAACACGACCCCGACGACCAGGGCGAGCAGGACGGCGATGTCGACGAACACTCGCCGCTGCGGTGGGGAGACCGTAGGGAGGCTCAGCGCGGGAAGAAACGGAAGCAGGATCAGCAGCAGGCCAACGTGGGACATCAGCGTCAAGATCATGTTGAGTCCTGTTGCGGCGCTGGCCGTTGCCTCTTCAACACCCTCCCTTTGGAGGTAGCCCTGGTTGACGGCGGCCCAACCGAGCCCGACCGGGGTGACGATCGCGGCCGAGGATGCAGCGATCTGGACCATGATCGTCCGCGGCCACCGCGGTGGCTCGTCCACTGAGGCTCGCACCATCCAGGCTCCGGCGACGTATGTCGCCATCGATCCGAGAACGGCCAACCCGAGGTAGGGCCACCGACCGGTGCGAAGTGCAATGAATCCCTGCTTCAGCTCGGCAACCTGTGGAAGCAGCACATGAACCGCGAACCCGAGGACGACGACCATCAGGGTGCTGCGGATGAAGCCACGAGAAGCAAACCTGCGAGGTTGGGCTGTCGGCCCCTCTGCCGTCGTATTGGTCACGTCAGCCGGTCAAGCTAGTCCTCGTCGCCGTCATGTCTTCGTGGACGCTGACCGGGTGCCCAGGTTCGGGACTGGAGGGACCGGACGATCCCAGAGTGTCTGGCTCGCTCACGATGAGAGTTCGCGGCTCCGCAGGTAAACGATCACACCGATCGCAGCGAAGCCGGCCTGGAGCGCCCACTGGATCCAGTCGATCCCGTTCGTGTCTCGAACGTCGAAGATCTCGGCGACGACGCTGCCGGCGAGCGCGCCCCGAACCCGATCACGAACGTCCTCCAGAGCGACAGGTCCTGCTTGCCCGGCACGAGAAGTCTCCCGAGGGCCCCGACGACGAGGCCGAACACGGCCGATCCGATGATGATCCCGATCAGTGTTCCCATGTCGCGCTGCTCCTGTGGTGCCCGGCCGCGATGCGGGCTGCGCCGCCCACCGCTTCAGCCTCCGTACGGTTTGGTGATGATCTCCAGCATATGTCCGTCGGGATCCTCGAAATAGACACCTCGGCCCCCGTCGTTGGTGTTGATCGCTTCCGGTTTGCGTTTACCCGGATCGGCCCAATACATCAGCCCGCGATCGAGGATCCTGGCGAAGATCTCGTCGAACTCCGGCTCGGAGGTCAAGAAGGCGTAGTGCTGTGGCGTGATCGCGGCGCTCGACTCGAGGAAGTCGAGTGAAACCCGGTTGGCCGTCTCGACGACGACGAACGGTCCGAAACGCGCCGGGTCGGGGAGTCCCAGCACCTGACTCATGAAGCGCGCCGACACCTCCGGGTCACGTGCCGAGATGATCGTGTGGTTCAACTCGACGGCCATGTCGGTGGACAGTACGCCACTGGCGATCGTCAGGAGGCGGCGAGCGTATCCGATGATCGACCGGATCGTCTCATGAGGTCATCGCTTCGCGACGACGCTGCTCACCTGATGGGCGATCTCCAACTCCTCGTTGGTCGCGATCACCAGGACCGCGGTTGCGCTCTTCGGGGAGTTGATCGCCACGGGGCCATCACGCGGCTCGGCAGCCTCGTTCGTGGCCGGGTCCAGGTCGACGCCGAGTCTTTCGAGGCCGGCCAGCGACCGCCGTCTGATCCCGGACTGATGTTCTCCAACCCCGCCGGTGAACACGATTGCGTCCGCGCCTCCGAGCACGGCGAGATAGGCACCGACATACTTCTTGATGCGATGGCAGTAGACGTCGATGGCGAGTTGGGCGTCCGCCTCGCCCGCGCCCGCCCGGCGCTCGATCTCTCGCATGTCGCCATCGCCGCACAGCCCCATGAGTCCGCTGTCCCGATTGAGCATTCGCTCGACGTCGGAGCTCTCGAGGCCGGCGGAGCGTTCGAGGTGGAACACGATCGCGGGATCGAGATCACCCGACCGACTCCCCATCACCAGACCTTCGAGCGGCGACAGGCCCATCGATGTGTCCACGCTCTCACCCCCACGGATGGCCGCCGCGCTTGCGCCGTTCCCGAGGTGGAGAGTGATCACATCGATCTCGGAGAGCTCGCGACCGAGATGGATGGCAGCCATGCGGGCGACATAGGCATGCGACGTCCCGTGAAAGCCGTACCGGCGCACACCGTGGTCACGGTACGCCCACTCGGGGATGGCATAGCGGTAGGCGTGCGGCGGAATCGTGCGATGAAAGGCCGTGTCGAACACCGCCACCTGCGGGACCTCGGGCTCGAGCTCGACCGCGACCTCGATTCCCATCAGGTTGGCCGGATTGTGAAGTGGTGCCAGTGGGATCTGCGATCGGATCCGCTCGATGACCGCGCCATCGATGAGCGTCGGCTCGAGGAACTGCTCGCCACCGTGGACGACCCGGTGTCCGATCGCCTCGAGCCTCCGGTCACCGGTGAACGGAGCGAGTGCGACCATCACGCGGCGCAAGCCATCGCGATGATCGGAGACGTCGCTGCCAGCTTCCCCGATCCGCTCCACGATGCCCTTGGTGGCGACCACGTCGCCGTCGAGTAGCTGGTACTTGATCGACGAGCTCCCGCAGTTCAGAACCAGGACGCGCGATCTCACGAATCCTCGGCCTGAATAGCTGTGATCGCGACCGTGTTGACGATGTCGTCGACCAGGCATCCCCTCGACAGGTCGTTCACGGGATTGTTGAGCCCCTGGAGTACCGGGCCGACCGCGATGGCTCCCGCCGATCGCTGGACCGCCTTGTAGGTGTTGTTCCCGGTATTCAGATCGGGGAAGATGAACACGGTTGCCTGACCGGCAACGCTGGATTCGGGCAGCTTCTTGCTGCCGACGGAGGCGTCGACCGCAGCGTCGTACTGGATCGGCCCGTCGACCCGAAGGTCTGGGCGCCGTGACCTGACGAGTTCGGTCGCCGCTCGTACCCGGTCGACGTCCTCGCCGGTGCCCGAGGCCCCCGTCGAATACGACAGCATCGCCACCAGCGGCTCGATCCCGAACGCAGCTGCCGTGTTCGCAGAGCTGATGGCGATGTCCGCCAACTCCTCGGCGCTGGGGTTGGGGTTCACCGCGCAGTCCCCGTACACGAGGACCCGGTCGGCGAGCAGCATGAAGAACACCGACGAGACGATGCTCACGCCTGGGCGGGTCTTGATCACCTGGAGCGCCGGCCGGATGGTCGCTTGGGTGGTGTGTGCGGCGCCGGAAACCATGCCGTCCGCCAGACCTCCCTCGACCATCATCGTGCCGAAGTAGTTGACATCCAGTACCAGGTCGTTGGCGAACTCGAGTGTCACGTTGCGGTGGGCGCGGAGCTCCTGGTACCTGGCTGCGAACCGTTCGCGGAGCGGCGACGTCGACGGATCGATGATGTCCACCTCGTCGACGCCGAGTCCGTGCGCCATCAACCGCTTCCGAATCTGGTCAGGGTTGCCGAGAAGCGTGATGCGCGCGACGTTGCGGCGTCGCAGCAACTCGGTTGCGTCGAGGATCCGCTCCTCCTCACCTTCCGGGAGGACGATGTGCTTGTCCGCCGCTCTGGCGCGCTCGATGAGGTCGTACTCGAACATCAACGGAGTGACGCGGCTCGAGCGCGTGATGTCGATCTGCCTGGCGAGCGCCTCGCGGTCGACATGCTTCTCGAACAGACCGAGCGCTGTCGCGATCTTGTGGTCGCTCGACGGTCGGATGACGGCCGCCACGTCAGCGACGTCCCGCGCAGTCCGGAACGTGTCGGTCTCGACTGCGTAGATGGGCACTCGTGCTTCGTCGAGACCTTCGATGAGGGCGAGGATCTGTGGCTCTGGCTGCAGGCCACCGGTGAGAATCAATCCCGCGATGTTCGGATAGGCGCTGGAGATCCGGCTGGCGATCGACCCGACGATCAGATCGGATCGGTCGCCCGGGACCATCACGAGGACGCCTTGGCCGACATGATCGAGGAAGTGGGGGAGTGCCATCGCTGCGATCTTGTAATCGGTCACCTCCCGGTCTTCTGGGCGCCCCTCGAACGTGCGGACCGGTGTCGCTCCGATCGCATCGACGATCTCGGCGAAGGTCGGCATCCCGAGGAGAGGGTGCTCGGGGATGGCGAAGGTCGGCTCCCGTCCAGGGACGGCATCGAGCGCTGCTTCGATCGACTCGAGCTCGGAAGGATCGATCCGGTTCACGATGGTGGCGGCGAGCGTGCACCCCTCACGGAGCAGGGATTCGCGAGCGACAGCCACGCTCTCGACCAACTCGTCGGGGTGTCGTGCTCGCCCGTTGACCAGAATCAGAACGGGCGAACCGAGATGGTTTGCCACCTCGGCGTTGAACGGGAACTCATACGTCGACGACATGCCGGTGTAATCGGTGCCGTCGCACAGGACGAAGTCGCTCTCACGCGCCAGCGGTCGGAAATGCTCGAGGATCCCGCGATACAGATCCTCGCTGTGTCCCTCGGCCATCAGATCGTCGACGTCGTCCGACGAGAACGCGTGCCCGATCCTCGCCGATGGATAGCGGGCATGGATCAGATCAGACCGCGGGTCGTCCTCGCCGGACACGACCGGCCGGAAGTACCCGATTCGCTCGATGCGGGCGCTCAGGAGCTCCATGAGACCGAGAGCCACGACCGACTTGCCGCTCCGCGGCTCCAGTGATGCGACGTACAGACTGCTCGCCACGTCGATCAGTGCTGTCCGGTCGCGCGTACGAACGCAGCTGGAGTGCGCTCTCGTGCCCGCGTTGTCGGCATCGTGTCCCTTCGTATCCAGTAACGAAGTAAAGCAGCAGCGGTCAACCGGCCGACAACGACAACCCCGCGTCCACCCACGTCACAATCCCGCCGCGCAACTCGTAGACCCGTTCGAATCCCAGGTCAGCCATCGCAGAGACCGCCTCTGCGCTTCGGTTGCCGCTCCTGCAGTAGACGAGGTAGGGCACCGTTCGGTCGAGTGCGTCGAGTTCGCTCCGGAAGGAGTCGGAGTAGAAATCCAGCTCGATCGCGTTCGGAAGTGTGCCGACCGCGGTCTCCTCAGGTGTGCGGATGTCGATCACTACGAGGCCCTCCTCGTTGTGAATGAGGTCGTCGGCCGTTTGAGCATCGACGAGAGTTGTGGTCGCAGTCGACGAACATGCGGCGAGTGCCATCGCCAGGACGAGCATCGATGCGCGCCGTCGGATCGAGGGCACCTGCGGCCGGGTAAGAGCTTTTTGCGTCACGGTGGTCTCCTGTCGGTGTTCTGGTGTCTCGAGTGTTGGATGCGCCACGGACTCCGAAGTCGCGCTCCTTCTGCGGCCATGTTCCCGCTTTTCTCCACCTGGATTCTGACCGACAGCCCGTGCCACCGCCGGTTACGGTTGCCGGCAGGAGGTGACAATGAGAGGTAGGCCGATCATCGGAATCATTGGTGGGCTGTTGTTTGGAATCGGATTGGCGCTGGTGCTCCAACAGGCAGGGGTCTACCCACTGAAGCCTGCATCCGTCTACGGCCTCCCGATCGTTGGCGTCGTGTTGGGGCTCGTGATGGCGGGTTGGGCACCTCTCGGGGGAGGCGACGCATGAAGAGAATCATGTCTGTCGTCGTCTTTGCGGCATTGCCGGTGATGATGCTGGCCCTGCCGTCACTCGCCGGCACCATGGATGGAAGCTGTTCCGCTGCCAGCATCTCAGGGGAGTCGTTTCGAGCAGACGGCTCCGCGCTGGACAGCAAGACCGTGGCGACCGCTACCGAGGCAAACCCGTTCAAGGTCGATCTCGAGGGATCGGTCGCGTGGAACGCCAGGTCCGACGTACCGATCGAACAACACACGTGGGCCATCGGGCTGATCATCGGTGGCAACAAGGCGCAATTCTTCGATGGTGGAGACGACAATTCCGCCAGGACCCAGGACAGCACCGGTCAGGTCTCTATCAAAGATCGGCTCGATCAGATTCAGAACACGTTGATGCAGTGGGTGATCGGCGAATTGAACGGGAAGCTAGAGGCATGGGGACGCATCGAGGGTGCCGATGGAACCTTCTGTGACGGCACCGCCTGGGTCGAGATCGACGGAGCTTTCGGATTGATCGGCCTCGTCTCGGCCGGTGTCGCGGCAGGCGGTGGGGCCATGATGGTCCGGTCAGGCGTCAAGAAGCGCACCTGACCTCCGGTTCGAGCGACGTCGGACGGTGGCGTACCTGTTGGCTGATCAGTGTGTCCCACTGGCGGCGCGGCCGATCGAGCGGCCCTCGAATGCTTCGAGCAGTTCCACGAACCAGTCAGGGACCTGAGTCTTCTCGAGGGACGTGCGATCGACCATCACCTGGATCTCGGTGCCGTGGGCCACGATTCGATCGGTGTCCCGCTCCCAGGTGACGAGTTCGAAGGTCATCGACGTTGTGCCGACCGCCGCGACTCGCGCCCCGGTGCACAGGATGTCGCCCAAACGACCGGGTGACCGGAAGTCGACCTCGATGTGTCCGAGCACCATCTCGAGGTCGCGGGCGACCAGTCCATCCCACCCCACCCCCATCGCGTCGAGATAGTCGGTGATGGCGTCGTCGAAGTACCCGAGGTAGTTGGCGTTGAACACGATTCCTTGGGCGTCGGAGTCAGAGAACCGAACCTTGCGCTCGTAGACCACCGGAAAGTCCATCCCGGCACGCTACCCAGCCGCGTCTCATCCTGTCGGATGACATGCCGTTCACCCCTCGGGCTGATGACGTCGGAGATCGAGTCGGAGACGATGGTCGTACAAACCATGGAGCCCTCGATGAACGACATCCGAACCCCCATCCTCGCAGTCGGCTATCTGGCCGCCCTGACCGTGGCCGTCTTCGGTCTCGGCGCATTCGACTTCACTTCCGGCGGGCGTTCGCTCGTCATGGTGGTCCCGGTCGCGATGCTGGCTGCAGTGACCTGGTCGGCGACCCAGTGGCGGGGATCGATCGCGATCATCGTCTCGGGAATCGTGTGGCTGTCGTTCGCCGGGGTCGCCGCTTCGATGCTCGTGGACTGGACAGCCTGGGAGCATCTCGGACTCGCCGCACTGGTCGCTCCGGTGATCGGGTCCCGGGTGTTGATGTCCCGCGGCATCGATGACGTCATCTCGGGCGAACGGGAGATGCTCCGCCAGGCAGCCTGATCGCGGCCAGCCGAACCGACCGTCGATGCCGCTCAGGTCGGCGTCGGGGCGGCGGATGCGGACGACGCCGCCACCAGGCCGATCACGCCGCCCAGAGCCGAACCGACCAGCGATTCGAACAACGCTCCACCGATCGGGAGAACCGAGGGACCGAGCATCTGTCCCGCCGATGCGAGTGCGATCGACACCGCGGCTGCTACCGATGTGCCGGCCATCGCCCACCAGAGATGCCGGTCGGTCGCTACGACGCCGGCCGAAGCGCCCACGATCACCGGGGCGAGATGGAATGTCGTGGTGGCGTCCGAGACGATGATCGCGATCAGCCAGATCAGTCCGAATCCGAGTGTTGCGAGCCACGGGCGAGATGAGATGTTCATGCCCGATCCAACGCCCGGCCGACAACGACCTTTCAGGAACGTCGGGATGCCGACCCTGTCGGGAGTGGCGGCGGTAGCTTTGGGGCCATGAACCAACAGTCATCGGACCAGCCCGCCTATCAATCGGGATTCGGGAACGAGTTCGCGTCGGAGGCCGTCGCCGGCGCCCTCCCCGAGGGTCAGAACAATCCACAGACCCCGCCCCTCGGGCTGTACACCGAGCAGCTGTCTGGAACGGCCTTCACGGTCCCGAGCAGTCGAAATCGGAGGACCTGGATGTACAGGATCCGGCCGTCGGTGCGCCATGCGTGGCGGTTCACCGAGACGAGCCGACACCACATCCGGACCGCTCCCAATCGGGAGTCGGACCCGCCGATCGGGCAACTCCGCTGGAACCCTCCGCCGTTTCCGGACGAGCCGACGACGTTCCTCACCGGGATTCGCACGATCGCGACCAACGGCGATGCCCACACCCAGACGGGCATGGCGGCTCACGTCTACCTGGCGACGGAATCGATGACGGACACCTACTTCTATGACGCCGACGGCGAGATGCTCATCGTGCCGCAGTCAGGGCGGCTGCGGTTTGCGACCGAGTGCGGCGTGATGATCGTCTCACCCGGCGAGATCGCGGTCATGCCACGAGGCATGGTGTTCAGGGTCGAACTTGCTCGACGAGACCGCCAGGGGGTACATCTGTGAGAACTACGGGACGTTGTTCGAGTTGCCAGAGCGGGGCCCGATCGGCGCCAACGGTCTCGCCAATCCTCGTGACTTCCTGACCCCGGTCGCGGCATTCGAGGACATCGAGCGACCGGGGGAGATGTTCGTCAAGTTCGACGGTCGGCTCTTCTCGGTCGAACTCGACTATTCGCCCCTCGATGTCGTCGGATGGCATGGCAATCACGTGCCCTACAAATACGACCTGACCTCGTTCAACGTGATGGGATCCATCAGCTTCGACCATCCCGATCCTTCGATCTTCACCGTCCTCACCTCGCCCTCGGCGGACGAAGGGGTTGCGAACGTCGACTTCGTCGTGTTCGCCGATCGCTGGCTGGTCGCCGAGCACACCTTCCGGCCCCCGTACTACCACAAGAACATCATGTCGGAGTTCATGGGCATCCTGTACGGGGTCTATGACGCCAAGGAGGAAGGCTTCAACCCGGGCGGCATGAGTCTCCACAACATGTACTTCCCTCACGGGCCCGATCACGATGCATGGATCAAGGCGACCACATCGGATCTCGAGCCGGAGAAGCTCGCAGACACGATGTCGTTCATGTTCGAGACGCGATACCCACTCATCCCGACCGCCTATGCAGGTTCGATCCCGGCTCTCCAGGACGACTACCCGAGCGTGTGGCACGGGTTGGAGCGCCACTTCGACGGGTGATGCCGGATACTGTCGCTCGCTCTCTAGGGGCGCTCGAGCAGCAGGGCGATCCCCTGTCCGACGCCGATGCACATGGTTGCCACGGCGTTCGATGCATTGCGAAGCTTCATCTCGAGCGCTGCCGTGCCGGTGATCCGAGCGCCGCTCATGCCGGTGGGGTGCCCGAGAGCGATCGCCCCACCGTTCGGATTCACGTGTTCGGCCGACGGATCGATCCCGAACGCTCGCAGACAGGCAAGGGCCTGAGACGCGAAGGCCTCGTTCAGTTCGATGACATCGACATCGCCGATCGAAATCCCCGAGCGCTCCTCGAGTTTGGCGACCGCCGGGATCGGGCCGATTCCCATGATCCGGGGCGGGACACCGACCACGGCCGACGTCGCGATCCTCGCCAGCGGTGTCAGCGAATGTCGTGCGACCGCATCCTCTGAGGCGACCAGCAGCGCCGCCGCGCCGTCGTTGATGCCCGACGCGTTTCCGGCCGTGACCGAGCCGTCCGATGCGAAGGCCGGCCGGAGACGCGACAGCGCCTCCAGCGACGTTTCCGGGCGGGGATGCTCGTCGCGGGCGACGACATCCGCGTCGCCCCGTTTCCGCTGAACGGTCACCGGGACGATCTCTTCGTCGAGACGGCCGTTGGCCACTGCCGTGGCGGTCTTCTCCTGGCTCGTCAGGGCGAACCGGTCTTGGTCGGCCCGTGACACGCCGTATTCGGATGCCACGTTCTCGGCCGTGACGCCGAGGGCATCGGTGTGCCCCATTCGATCCATCTCGGGATTGACGAGCCTCCATCCAAGCGTGGTGCTGGCGATGTGGGCCTGGGTGGGATAGGCGCTGTCGGCTTTCGGTACGACGAAAGGCGCTCGCGACATCGACTCGACACCGCCGGCGACGACGAGATCTGCTTCTCCGCTCCTGATCGCCCTGGCGGCGTCGATCACTGCCTGCATGCCGGATCCACACAGCCGATTGACCGTCGTTCCCGGCACCGTGTGCGGCAGACCGGCGAGAAGTGCCGCCATCCTCCCGGCGTTCCGATTGTCCTCACCCGCCTGATTGGTGGCGCCCAGAATGACGTCGTCGATCGCAGCAGGATCGAGATCGGGATTCCGTTCGAGCAACGCCCGGATCGGAATGGCCGCGAGGTCGTCTGGCCTCACGCGGGCGAGCTGTCCTCCGTACCGCCCGATCGGGGTTCGGACGTAGTCGACGAGGTATGCCTCCTGCACCATGGCCCCACGATAGATCCTGGAGAACTCGCCTGGCGGAGCCGCAACTCGTCGCTGGTCAGCTCCTCTGGTAGGTAGGGGAGTTCACCGGGTAGTTTCCCGTCATGTCGGCTAATCGATCTGTTTGACGTCATCATCCTGGGAGCCGGTTCCGCCGGCGAAGTGGCGGCGGCCGCACTCGGCGACGCCGGCTGGTCGGTCCTCGTGGCCGAGCCGGATCACGTCGGAGGGGAGTGCCCGTTCACGGCGTGCATCCCGTCGAAAGCCCTTCTGACCCCGGTGCATGTGCGGAGACTGGCAGCGCAGACACCCGGCGTCACCGTGCCCGACGTCGACCCTGCCGCCGTCCTCGCCCTGCGTGATCGCGTGACCGAAGGCGGCTCGGATGAAGGGCACGCCGAGGACCTGAGGTCCGATCGGGTCGAGTTGTCGCGGTCCCACGGTCGGATCGTCGGTGAGCGAGCCGTCGAGCTGGTCGAGGATGGTCGCACCGTCATGGCTCGCCGAGCGGTGATGATCGCCACCGGCGCCGGGCCGGCGATGCCGGACCTGCCGGGGATCGACGATCGTCGGGTCGGCCCGGCAGCCGCTCTGACAATCCGGCAGAGTATCCCCGAGCACCTCGTGGTGATCGGGGCGGGTGTTGTCGGGTGCGAACTCGCCCAAGCTTTTCGACACCTGGGATCGAAGGTGACCGTCATCGAGATGGCGTCCCGACCGGTTCCGCTCGAAGAGCCGACGGCGTCGGCCTGGATCCGGGCCGAGTTGGAGCGGGATGGGATCGAGTTCCTGTTCGACAGCAGAGCAACGGGGTTCGGGGAGATCCCCGAGGGAGTCGAGGTGGTGCTGGGCGAAGGCCCCACCGTCGTCGGCGATCACGTCCTCGTTGCGGTGGGCCGGGTCCCGAGAACGTCGGCTATCGGGCTCGAATCCATCGGGATCGAGCCGACCTCACTTGCGACCGACGAGTGGCTTCGCGTCGAGGGTGCCGAGGATTGGTTGTATGCGATCGGTGACGTCAATGGGCGCGCTCCGTACACGCACGGGGCCAACTATCAGGCAGCAATCGCAGCCGATCACCTGTTGGGTAGGACCACCGGCGGCGGGGCGATCGGCGACCGGATGGCCACGCCCAGGGTGATGTTCACGATCCCAAATCTCGCTGCCACCGGGATGACGGAACGCCAGGCGAGGGACGCGGGCATCGATGTCAGGGTGGTCGAACGCGATCTGTCCACCATTGCGGCTCCATACGCACGCGGGCTCGAGCACCCTGGATGGGCCAAGCTGGTCGTGGATGCGGCATCCGGTCTGCTCGTCGGAGCGACCTTCGTCGCCGACGAGGCGGGAGAGATGGTCCATGCCGCGACCATTGCGATCGTGGGTCAGGTACCGCTCGCACGGCTTCGCCACGCAATCGCCCCGTTCCCGACGATGTCTGAGGTGTGGACCCCGTTGGTGGAACGCCTGCGCTCCGTGCAGCCCGGGTAGCCCACGCAAGAGGTCGGATGCAATCCCACCCCATGTCGAACCTCGTGGCATGGTCAGGAAGGTGAAGTGCGTGTGCGCACCGGTGCCGCACCGTCAGTGGGTATCGTGCCGACATGTCCCGCAGGGTTGTTCTCGCCGATGACACCTATATCGTTCGAGAGGGAGTGCGAATGGTGCTCGAACGAGAGGGTTACGACGTCGTCTCCGTTTCCGAGGACGCCGAAGAGCTGCTGGCTGCGGTCGAGGAGCATCTCCCCGATGTCGTCGTCACCGATATCCGCATGCCTCCGACCCGCACAGACGAAGGCATCCGAGCTGCCAGGCAGATCAGAGCTGAGCATCCCGACATCGGAGTCGTCGTCCTGAGCCAATACGTCGAGCCTGATTACGCGCTGCGACTGCTGGAGGATGGCTCTGCCGGATTGGCCTACCTGCTGAAAGAGCGGGTGGGCGACGCCGGTGCACTCGCCGACGCTGTGGAGCGCGTGGCCGTCGGCGAATCGAAGATCGATCCCAAGGTCGTCGACGCGCTGATCCAGGGCCGACGGGGGAAGCAGGAGTCGAAGCTCGATCGGCTCACACCACGCGAGAGCGAGGTGATGGCTGAGTTGGCAGGGGGGAAGTCGAATCGGGCCGTTGCCGAGACACTCTTCCTCTCCGAGCGGGCCGTCGAGAAGCACATCAACTCGATCTTCACCAAGCTCGACCTCATTCCCGAGCCCGAAACGAACCGGCGGGTGCTCGCAGTGCTCTTGTACCTGGCCGAGTCGTGACCCATGGTGTGGAAATCCACACCTCAGGGACACGTGTTTGCTCGCTGGTGTCGAGCACGTCCTGAGTCGATAATGGTGGTGTGCCCATCATGACCCAGACAGTGCGAGTTCTCATCGTTGATGACCAAGAGCCGTTTCGCTCAGCTGCTCGAATGGTCGTGCAGTTGACCAATGGGTTCGAGGTCGCCGGCGAGGCGGGATCCGGCGAGGATGGACTGGCGCTGGTCGATGAGCTCTCACCCGACCTGATCCTCATGGACATCAAGATGCCGGGGATGGATGGTCTCGAAGCCACGCGACGCATCGTGGCAAACGACCCTGATGCGAAGGTGGTCGTGCTCTCGACCTACGAGGCCGGAGAGTTCGAACAGGCGGCGCTCGACGCGGGTGCTGTTGCCTTCATCTCGAAGTCCGACTTCGGCCCGGCGTCGCTGGCCGCGTCGTGGTCTGCGGCGCGTTGATCTCTTGAGGGTGTGAGACCGCCGGGTTGGTAGTTCGCCCAGGGCCGATCGTCAGGCGTCGGTTGATACTCGGAGCGGGATGTGTCCGGTGATGGTGGTGGGTTGTCCGGGGGTGGAGTTGATGGTGACGGTGCCGTTGAGGGCGTCGAGGCGGTCTGCCATGTTGTTGAGTCCGGCGCCTCGGGTGATGGTGTTGGTGTCGAAGCCGGGGCCGGTGTCTGTGACGGTGAACGACAGCTCACCCGACCGGTCGGATAGTGCGATCGTGATTGGGGGTTGGCCGTGTTTGGTGGCGTTGGTGAGTGCTTCTGAGATGCAGAAGTAGACGGCGCCTTCTGTCGGGAGGGGATGGCGGGTTGCTATGTCGATGGTGACGCGCACGTCGACTGGTGTTTGTTTTGCGAGTGCGGTGATTGCGGCGTTCAGTCCTTCGGCTTCGAGGACGGGTGGATAGATACCGTTGGCCAATGCGGTGATCTGGTCGATGGCGTCTTGGGTTTCGGTGGTCATCTGATCGATCAGTGTGACGATGGTGTCGGCGCCTTCTTCTCGTGCGAGGTGTTCGGCGAGTCCGAGCCGAAGTTTCAGTGCGATGACTCGTTGTTGGGGGCCTTCGTTGAGTTCTCGTTCCAGCCGGCGTCGTTCCACGTCTTGGGCGTCGACCAGACGACGACGTGATCCCTCGAGTTCGTGAGCTTTCTGTTCGAGTTCGGTATCGAGATGCACCCGTCGCATCAACAACCCGGCCGATCCCGCCAGGTCTTCGACCAGCCGCAACTCGGTGGGTGTCAGCGTGTCGCCTCGTCGGGTTTCCACTGTGAGGGCACCGAGGGTCTCGTTGTCGTGGATGATGGGGACGACCGTGCCTGGCAGTGCGTCCACGGTCGCGCACCGGTCCGGCCGGCAGGTCCGTGCCCGGGTTGGAGGCTGCCGGCTGGAACAACGAGCCCCCAGTGGTCCAGACCACTGCCCGGTCGGCGCCGGTTCCCTCCGCCAACCGGACTGCCATCCGATCCAACAGTCCTTCCCCGCGTTCGGTTGCTGCCAATCGGCCGGTCAGGTCCGACAACACCTCATAGGGGGTTGCTCGTCGCCCATACACCAACCGGTTCACCCACCGTTGCACCCGGTCCCGGACCGGTTCGAACATCACCGCCACCAACGCCGTCGCCCCAATCGACCAGCCCACGCTCGAACCACCCACCAGTGACCCCACCCCAACGACCAGCCCCGAGTACACCGCGGTGATGAACCCCACCAACACCACGAACACCACCGACCGAGAGATCACCAGATCGATGTCATACAACCGATACTTCGTGATCGCGATCCCAATCGAGACCGGGATGCCCGCTAACGCAACCGTTGAGATCCACCCAGGGATGATGTGGTCCACACCGAGCGGATAGAGCACGATGTCCGACACGAGCGACAGTCCGAGGACGGCAGCGGCCCAGGTCAGCCAGCGGAACTGAAGCCGTTCGACACCGGTGCTCCTCCGGAAGCGGAGGATCAGGTTTCCGACCGAGGCCGGTACCAGCAACAGCAGCAACAGCTGAGCGAACCCCACCGTCGCTAGAAGGGAACTGGTGAAGATCTCGTCGTACGGCGTTTGAGCCCAGGGTCCCAAACTGACGAAGCTGACGATCGACGAGGCCGCCATGGTGATCCCGGCCGCCCACATGGCCCGCCGCCACACTCTCGATGAGGCGCGCCCGGTCGGGAAGAGGAGCAGGAGATGGATCGGGAGGAAGAAGTAGCCGATCCAGATCCATTCGGCGAGGTTGATCGTCAGAGCGGTGAGCAGGTCGAGCGACACGGGTGTGGCCGACAACGCCCCCGCCTCGATTTGGGCCAGGCCGTAACCTGTTCTCTGGAGCACCAAGGTTTCCAGCGCATCTCCCCATGCGCCGCAGAAGGCTCCCCACACAAATGCCCACACCGCACCGTTGTCCGGGGCGGCTCGCATCACCACCACCATGACGACAGAGAAACTGGCACCGAGGATGATCTGTTCTGCAATGCCGTCGGTCTGTCCGATCGATAGTGACACTGCCACGTTGATCACCACTGCGCTTGCGGCGATGGCGGTCACTGCGTAGCCGATGCGGCGTCGGGTGGTGGTGGTGAGGGGAATCATGTGGGTGGGGGGTTTCGGTGGGGATGGGGATGGGGATGGTGCCTGCGATGGTGGTGCCGGTGCCGGCGCCGGGTTGGGTGTGGATGGTGAGTTGGCCGGTGATGGCGTCGAGTCGGTCGGTCATGGTCACCAGACCCATCCCGTGGGTTGTGGTGGGGTCGAACCCGACCCCGTTGTCGGTGATGTGGAACTCGAGGGCCCCGTTCGATTGGTTGAGGGCGATGGTCGCGTGGGTGGCGTTGGCGTGTTGGACGATGTTTCGGACGGCTTCTTGGACGCAGAAATAGGTTGTGGCTTCGACCTCGCGGGGGTAGGGGCCGATCCCGTCTGATTCGACGGTGACGGTGAGGGGTGTCCGTCGGGCTTGGGCGGCGATCGCTGCGGTGAGGCCTTCTGCCTCGAGGAGTGGCGGATAGACGCCTCGGGCGAAGTCGCGCATGGCGTCGACGGTTTGTTCTGCCTCGCTACTCAACTGTTCCAACAGGGCGGCTGTTTGGGTGGCGCCGTCCTGGTGGGCGATGCCCGTCCCCAGTCCGAGTTTGATCTTGAGAGCGACGAGTTGTTGTTGGGCGCCGTCGTGGAGATCCCGCTCCAACCGTCGGCGGGTTTCGTCCTGGACGGCCACGAGACGCCGACGCGACTCCCGCAACTCCTCCACTCGGACTTCCAACCGTTCGGTCAGCAACTGGTTGCGAAGGGCGAGTCCCATCCCCGACGCCAACTGTTCGGCGAGTCGCTGATCGTCCTGTCGTAGCTCTTGGCCGGCAGCCAGATACACATCCAACGATCCCAACGTGAGATCATCGTCGGCGATCGGGAACGACACCGGCTCTGCCGATCCTTCATGCGGTTCGACAGGCCAGGAAGCCGCCACGATTGGTTCATTGTCCACGATGATCGAGATCGCGACCCGCTCGGCCCGGGTTCCCTCAGCCAGTGACCGGGCAGCATCATCCAACAAACTGTCCGATGTCGCGGCAACCCGGCGGGAGAACTCCGACAACACCTCATATGGTGTCGCCCGACGACCGAACACCACCCGATTCGCCACCCGCTCCATACGTCGACGTACCGGCTGGAACGCCACCGCCACCAACGCTGTCGCCCCCACCGACAACACCGCATTCGGCTCATCACCCGAACCGATCAACGAGCCAACCCCCACAACCACCGCCACATACACCACCCCAATGAACACCGCCAACGAACCAAACACCAACGTCTTGGAGATCACCACATCGATGTCGAACAACC
>CAVUYZ010000007.1:0-22986 GCA_963745865.1 uncultured bacterium
GTTAGAGGCCGAGGAGGGCTTTCTGGGTCTCGTAGTTCTGGGAGAGGCGGTCGCGGATGGTGTCGGCGGAGGCGTCGATGTCGCGGGCGGCGCAGAGGATGAGGTCGATGAGGCCGTCGTAGTCGGCGAGGGCGATCTCCTCGGGGGCGACGACGGCGGCGACCTCGCCCGATTGGACGCCGTCGATGTCGAACATGTTGTGATAGTTGCCCAACGCCAGGCACAAGCCGGTGGCGGTATATCCGTACGCCCCGAAGGCGGTGCCCTCGCACGATCCGCCGGCCATGAGCTTGCGCTGGTGGGTGATCCCCGCAGCACGGACGGCGTTGGTCACCGCGTTGGTGAGCGGAGCGTCGAAGACCGATGATCGGTCCCCCACGCGGATGATCGGGCCATCACCGATCGGGGAGTCGGCGAAGGTGCGCGACGTCTCGATCGACAGCAGCCGAGCAGAATCGGGGATCGTGCCCAACTCGCCGGCCGCAATCGCCCCGACCAGGCCGACCTCTTCGGCGCGGGTCAACAGCACCCCGTAGTGGTTCAGCTCGGGCTTCTTCCTGGCACGGTCGAGAGCCGTCAACGCCGCAGCGACCCCGGCGAGATCGTCGCATCCCGGGGCACGAAGTAGATCCGCCTTGATGCCGAGCGTTCGCTTGTCGAACCGCCAGCGCCCGATGTCACCGACAGCGAGCGAATCGGACCGCCGGGCCAGCCTGATCGTGCCGATCCCGTCGGTGTAGTCCTCGACCTTCCCCGGGTGCTCGCCGTCGCCGGAGCCGAAGAACACAACCGGAGCACCCTCGAAGTACTGCTCCATCACGCCCCCCATGAAGCGAGCACGAACACGAGCGCCGTCGAAGCCCTCGATCACCCAGCCGGGGTGATCCATGTGGGCGGTGGCAATGACCGGACCCCGGCGCTTCCGACCCTTGATGGTCAGGAGGATGTTGCCGGCGCGATCGGTCTTGAGCTTGATCTCATCCCGACGCGCTGCCCATCGGGCGACCCATCGAGCCACCCGATCCTCGTGGCCGGATGTGGTGGGAAGGTGAGTGAGATCGACGAGCCAGCGGTGGGACGGCTTCACACGTCGAAGGGTGTCTCGGTGAAGAAGTCGGCGGGGCGCTTCTGGGCTGCCACCTTTGGTGCTTCCAGACCAAGGCGCTCGCGCACCGCCTCGTAGCCACCCTCCTCGAGCTGGTCTGCAACCTCGGGACCGCCCGACTCGACGATGCGCCCATCGAGCATCACATGGACCCGGTCGGGTGTCAGGTGTCGGAGAATCCGGTTGTAGTGGGTGATCATCACCACTCCGAGGTCAGGGCTTCTGGCCGCCTCAACAGCCTCTGAGACCTGTTTGACCGCATCGATGTCGAGACCCGAGTCGATCTCGTCGAGCAGCATCACCTTGGGCTCGAGCACCGCCATCTGGAAGATCTCCGAGCGCTTCTTCTCCCCACCCGAGAGGTCGTTGTTCACTGCTCGATCAAGAAAGCGGCTCATGTCGAACCGCTTTGCCTGGGTGGCGATCCGCTCCTCGAGCAGCGACTGTTCGATCCCGGCTTCTTCACCGGCTTCCAGCATGAGATCGCGCAGCGGAACGCCGGGAATCTCTGTCGGATACTGGAAACCCTGGAGGAGACCGAGCTGAGCACGTTTCTCGATCGGGAGTCCGAGGATCTCGGTCCCGTCGATCATGGCCGAACCACCGACCTCATAGGCGGAGTGCCCGGTCAGCACGTGACACGTCGTCGACTTGCCGGAGCCGTTCGGCCCCATGATTGCGTGGATCTCGCCGAACGGGACCTCGAGATCAAGACCCTTGAGAATCTCGATCGAGCCGACCGAGGCGGTCAACCCGCTGATGGAAAGCGCATGGTTCATGTGGACTCCAGTTGCAGGAAGATCACACCGTCGGCGACCTTCACGTCGTATGTCGGAACCGGTTTGGTCGCAGGCAGTGACTGCGGATCACCGGTAGTGAGATCGAAGACGGCCCCGTGCAGCGGGCACTCGACCTCTGTGTCGAACACCTCGCCCTCGGACAGCGACGCCTCGGCATGACTGCACCGATCACCGAGGGCATACACGTCGTCCTCGACTCGGAACACGGCCACGCGGTGTGGACCGATCTCGACGCGGAGACCCCCGTCGTCGGGAAGGTCGGTCACCGGTGCGACTCGCACCCAGGTCACGCAACCCGCCCTTCCTGCTGAGCAGAGATGAAGCGACCGAACAGCTCGTCACGGACCGGCTCGGCGAGACCGTCAACGGGCAGACGCTCGATCATCTCATTGAAGAAGCCTTTGATCATCAGGCGCTCGGCGCGTTCAGCCGACAGACCGCGGCTCTGCAGGTAGTAGAGGTGCCCCTCTTCGAGTGGGCCGACGGACGAACCGTGACCACAGATGACATCGTCGCATTCGATCTCGAGGTTGGGTACCGAATGCGCCTTGGCCCCCTCGGACAGCACCAGGTTGCGATTGGTCTCGAATGCCGACGTGCGCTCTGCGCCCTTGTCGATCTTGAGCAGGCCGGTGAAGACGGACTGAGCCTCATCCTCGACGGCCCCTTTGAGGAACACGTCCGACTTGGTGTTCTTACCGACGTGATGAACGGTCAACCGGTAGTCCAGGGTCTGGTCGTACTCCCCGAAGTAGACGCCGACCACCTCGGCAGACGAGCCCTGACCCGCCAGTTCCACGTGCAGATCGAGACGGCCCACCTTGCCTCCGAGCCCGACCTCACCCATCTTGACGGTGGCATCTCGGCCGATCTCGATCTTCTGGTGAATGACCCCGGTCGACTCCAACGACATGTTCTGGACCGCCACGTAGCGAATGCGTGCCCCGTCGCGAGCGTGCAGCCCGATCTGCGGAGATATCACCGACGCCACCCCTGGGTTCCCCCGCAGCATGAAGATGACGGGGATCTCGGAATTCTCCTCGGCCACAACCGAAATCGAGGGGTAGCTGGCCGTCTCCGATGTCGTCTGGACATCGATCACGACCGGCGACTCGATGTTGGTGTTTCGTGCGGCCGTGACGATCACTCCGTCGGCACCGAATGCGGCTCTGGCGGCCGCAAAGGCGTCACGATCCGGAGCGATGAGGTCATCAGCGATGGCGGCGATTTCAGCATCAGCATCCACCAGGCGGGTGATGGTGATGTTGGCACCCCCCTCGATGGCGGTCACGGTTCCATCGACGATCGTGATGGTTGCCTCTCGTCCCCCAGGTTCTCGAGGAACGGGCCAGGGGCAATCGGCGTGCCGGCGGATTCGGCGACAGCGATGTCCTTGACGTCGAATCGATATCGACGTACTTCCAGTTCTCGAGCTTCTGGGTTGGCATCGGAGTCGACTCGAAGGTGTCGAATGCGGTCTTCCGACGATCGGCTCGACCGGCTTCGAGCGTCTGGCTGATGCGTTCGAACGTGGAGCGATCTGGCGCGTTCACGAGGTGGTCTCCCAGGGTTTGTGCGGTCATCCGAGGCTACTTGTCACTATCGCCATAGGAGAAATCCCCGCAGGCGACCTCCGTCACGGATTCGCACGTCCGGAACCCGGCTACCATCAATACCTCGCAGCTTCCTGCTGCACTCTCCCATGACCCTCTCCTCTTCTCCCACTCCTGGGCGCTCGCGCGCCATCATCCTTGCCGTCGTCCTGTGGGCGTTCGGTCTCTCGACGACGACGCTGCTGGTCGGCGTATGGGGCCGATCGGTGACAGGCGACGACGTGACAATGACCGCATCGGCGCTGGCGTTTCTCGATACCGACGCAGTGACCAACCAGATCACCGAATGGATGGCGAGCGAAGCGGCGTCGGTGCCTGGCGTGCCGAGGGGCAACAGTCGCCCCGATCCTCCGGGCCGCAGCGGAATCGCCTCAGGCGCGGATCGCCGTGGAGGCGATCGTCACCGATCTCGTCGCCGCCGCCTCGGCACCACCGGGATCAGAGACGACGATCGACGTCGCCACCGCCCTCGAGCCTCTCCGACCGACGCTGATCGAAGCATTCACCACGGCTTCGGTCGACGCGTCACCCGCCGAGGTGGACGGCTTCCTCCGCCAGATCGAACGTCTGGTGCTCACGTCGTCCGAACGGGCAGTTGCCGATCAGCCGGTGACGTCGGCCCGATCGACGTTGACCCTCGTGCTCCTCGCAGGAGCGGCGGGCATTGCCACGTTCGGGGCCGCCGCTACCTGGTTGAGCGACGAGAGAATCCGAATGGTGCGCTCACTCGGCAACCGACTCGTCGTCTCGGCGTTGACGTTCGCCGTATTCCTCCGAATCGGCGCCTGGGCGGTGGACCCACGTGGTGGGCGCTCCACCGTGCGCGAGGTCGGCTCCATCCTGCTCGGCAGCAATCTCCCTGCGGTGCTGTTCGTGGCGCTCGGCGGCGTTGCCGTCTCGGTGGTCACCAGCATCGCCATCCGCCGAATGCGGGTGCTGCGCCTGGTCGATCCTCGGGAGCCATCGGTGCTCGGACTCAGGAGCCGAACCCGAGCACGCCGATCAGCCTGACGTCGATCCGTTGACCTTCCCGGACCCGGGGGTCGGGGTTCAGCGGCGACCGGGACCTCGGTATGGCGGAACGGCCCGTTAACGTCAGCTTCGAGAAGGCGAGCCACCCAGTTCCCGGGCTCGTTCGAAGATCTCATCGAGCATCGCCTCGGTCAACCGTCCGGTGAACGTGTTCTGCTGGCTCGGGTGATAGCTGGTGATCAGGGTCAGCGAGTCGGAGAGGGGAAGCTCGACACCGTGGCCGAATCTCGGCTTCGGGACGGGTACGGCCCACGCCCTGCGGCGACCGATGCGGAGCACCCGATCGAATCCGATGCCTCCGAGTGCGACGATCGCCGTGAGCCCGTCGAACGAGTCGATCTCTTGTTCCAGCCAGTCCGAGCAGGCGTTCTGCTCGGCGGCAGTGGGCTTGTTGGCAGGCGGGGCACAGTGCACCGATGAGGTGACATAACAGTCGGTCAGCTCGAGCCCGTCGTCGGGAGAGATCGACATGGGTTGATTGGCGAACCCGGCACGATGGAGCGCACGAAAGAGCCAGTCGCCTGATCGGTCACCCGTGAACATCCGTCCGGTCCGATTCGCCCCATGCGCGGCGGGCGCGAGGCCGACGATCAGCACCGACGCCTGGGGGTCCCCGAATCCGGGGACCGGCCTCCCCCAGTAGACGTCATCGGCATAGGCGGCACGTTTGGTAGCCGCCACCTCCTCACGCCACTGCACCAGACGCGGGCACCTCCGACACTCCACCAACGACGCGTTGACCTCGACGATGCTCACGGCGTGGGCTTGAGCGCCCCGGACGAGACGTTCGAGAACGGATTCCACAGCATCCAACCGAGTCCGTACTTCTCGGCGGAATCGATCTGCGCACGGACCTGCTCGTCGGTGTACGCCCAGTCCTGAAGCCACGGCCGGATCACCGCCCCCGAGTCGAGCCGCTGGAGACCGTCTGACAGCGCGTTGTCGACGATCGGACCCGGGTGATCGAAGGGGCGCTCGTAGCCATACCAGTCGCGGCTGTACAGGGCGGGATACACCATCGGTGAGACCACGTCGAGGGCGTCTGTCACCGACGACCACTTCTGTCCGATGCCACCGTCGTCCTGGGCGGTGGTGATGAAGCCGAAGATGTCGGCCCCAACCGCGCACCCATGTGGATGGAGGACCTCACGCGCCATGAGGATGAACGACTCGATCGTCGCGATTCGGGCGCTCTGGTCCTCCCGCATCATCGTCCCGGTCCCCGCATCGAAGACAGCGTGGTTCGGGAAACCGTCGGGAAACCGAATGTAATCGAACTGAATCTCGTCGACGCCCGCCAGGCAGGCTTCGAGCGCCAGGTCGAGGGCGTACTGACGGGCATCCGCGTCGCTCGGGTCGAGGAAGTACTGGCCGCCCTTCTGGTATTGACCACCGGTGTTGGCATCGCCGACTGCCATGTCGGGAAAGGCCCTGGCTGCTCGGGGATCCTGGAACGCAACGAGCCGACCGATCACGTACAAGCCCCGTTTGTCGAACTCGGCGACGACCGCGCTCAGATCCCAATCGGCCCGCACTGATCCGGACTTCACGCGCCTTCGCCACCTGCGAGTCGTAGAAGATCAGGCCGTCCTCGTCCTTGAGATCGAGCATCGCGCCGTTCAGTTCCGTCGAATCCGCCAGATCGAGCTGAGTGGCCCAGCGCTGTGGATCAGAGGGGACGTCTCCAGCGATGTGGACAGCCCTCACCACTCTCGGCTCGATGACGATCGTCGTCTCGCCGGGGCTTCCGTCCCAGGTGTAGCCGGCCGGCAGCCACGCGGGCCGGAACACGTCGACCTCCCCTGGCTCAGCCAAACGAACCAGGAACCGCCCATCGTCGCCGGACACCGCCTGACCGTATCCGGATGCGACATAGACGCCGGGGACCGGCCGTCCTTCCGAGTCGCGAACGACCCCTCTGAGGATCTGAGAGTCGAGTCGCACCGTGAGGGGCTCGTCGGCGGTCTCGGGCAGCGAGACCGTTCGCCCGGCGTACCCGGGAGCGTCGACCTGCACCTCATCGAGCGAGCGAGACCAATTGAACTCGGCCTCTCCGGCCGCGTCGGTCCTGGCTAGCTCGCCGTCTTCGGAGCCGACGACTGCACCCGCGACTGGTTGGCCGTCCTCGTCGACGACTGTGAGCGCTACCACCCCCGACCCACCGATGAGATACCAGGCCGCGACTGCAAGCCAGGCGATGGTGGTGAAGAGGAGCAGACGCTGTTGCTTCTGCCGGGTCATGGCGGGAGTGTACGACACGCGAACCACTGGCGAACATCGCCGGAAGACCTTCGGGAAGGGTCGGATTCCCATTGCCAGATGGTCTAGTCACTGATAGCGTTGCACTACGTGGATCTTGGGGGATCGACAATATGGCCGTTCGCAAGCATGTGAACGCCTCGGTGGCAGACACCGTTGGCCTCTATCTGGACGAAGTGTCGAGTCATGACTTGCTCACGGCTGAGGATGAAGTTCGTCTCGCCCGGGCGATCGAGGACGGCCGCACCGCCCAGATTCGGCTCGCCTCCGAGACCGACCTCTCGATGATGGACCGTCGCCGGCTCTCGATTCTGATCGCACGAGGCGACGAGGCGAAGATGACGTTCATCCGCTCGAATCTTCGGCTGGTCATCTCGATCGCCAAACGGTATTCCGGACGTGGGCTCGATCTCCTCGACCTGGTTCAAGAAGGCAACCTCGGGCTGATTCGCGCCGTCGAGAAGTTCGACTGGCGCAAAGGCTTCAAGTTCTCGACGTATGCGACCTGGTGGATTCGCCAGGCGATCACCCGCGGTCTGGGAAACGGCGCAAGGACGATCCGACTCCCCGTCCACATGGTCGACATCGTCCGCACCGTCTCCGACACCTACCAGTCTCTCAGCGAGCAACTCCAACGGTCACCGACCCCCGAGGAGATCGCGGAGCGCTCAGGGTTGGACGTCTCCAAGGTGCTCACCGCACTCGACGCCCCCACCGACACCGTCTCACTCGATCGGCCGGTCGGAGAGGAGGGCGACACCGAGCTCCACGAGTTCGTCATCGACCTCAACTCCAAGGATCCATTCGCCGAAACGCTCGAGACGATGAAGCGTGAGTACATCGATGATGCGCTCTCGCTGCTCGATGACTCCGAACGGACGGTCATCGAGCTGCGATACGGGATCCACAACGACGATCCGTGGACGCTGTCTGCCGTTGGCAAACACATGGGGATGACACGGGAGCGAATCAGGCAGATCGAGAGCCGAGCACTGGCCCGCCTCCGCCACCCCGCCAACATGGTCGACCTCGAGAGCCTCCTGTGACGATCGGGTGCCCTTCCATGATGGGCACCGACCGCTAGATTGGAACCCCATGGGTTCGATCGATCAAGCAATCATCAACGCCGTCATGCTCGTGGCGCTCGTCGGCGCCGTCGCAGGTCTCCTCGGAGGGTTGCTCGCTTCCAGCCGGGCGAGCATCGTCGGATCGATCCTGATGGGGGCGATCGGCGGCATCGCCTTCGCCGCCATCTTCCGGATCGTGAACGTCGACCCGATCTTCGATGCCGGCGAGGGGTTCTCATATCTCTACGCCGCCGGGGGCGGGCTGTTGCTTGGCCTGGTGGTCACGGCGTCCAACAAGTGACCTGACGGCGATGGACACCGTCGATCATCGCCGAATCGGAGTCGAGCTCAACAACTCGCTCTGGCAGAGGATCGACGAGGGCTCCCTCTCACCCGATCTCCCGATCGCAGAACGGTTGGAGATCCTCTACGCGGCCTACACCTCCACGTACCACTGGATCCAGGTGGGCACCGCTGCCAACCGGGCACGAGGTGAGCACTTGATTTCCCGCATCGCCAGCGCACTCGGGTTCATCGACGAGGGCCTGGTACATGCTGAGCGGTGCCTCGACCTCGTCGCATCCAATCCCGATGTGGTCGAAGACTGGGATCTCGCCTTCGCACATGAGGCACTCGCACGGGCGCTTGCGGGCAAGGGGATGACCGAGGACGCATCCGGCCATCGCTCCACCGCCATCGAGCTGACTGCAGCGGTCGCCGACGACGACGATCGGGCGGTCCTCGAGGTCGAGCTCGCCCGCGAACCATGGTTCGGTCTCGACACGGCATGAGTAACTGGCAGGAGCTGGGAGACCGCGTGTTCCGGCGGCGTTGGGAATCGCTCGACCTCAACATCGGACTCGTTCTCAGCGAACAATCGGTGCTGGTCATCGACAGCCGCGCCACCCACGGACAGGCCGACGAGCTCATCGCCGAGATCGGGCTCGTGACGTCGCGGCCGGTGACCCACCTCGTCAACACCCATCACCATTGGGACCACACTTTCGGAAACGCCCGATTCGCCGGTGCGGACCTGTTCGGGCACCGCCGATGCCGGGAAACTCTCATCGAAAAGGGCGAGACCATGCGAGGCAAGCTCCTCGACGCCGCATGGATTCCTCCGGAAGCCAAACCCCACTTCGCCGAAGTCGAGATCGTGCCACCCGATCACGTCTTCGACGATCGACTCGAGATCCAACTCGACGATCGGATCGTTCGTCTCGAGTACCTCGGCAAGGGCCACACCGACAACGACATCATCATCGATGTAGACGACGTGACGTTCGCCGGCGATCTGGTCGAAGAGGGTGCACCGCCCCAGTTCGGCGATGCCTACCCCCGGGACTGGCTCAACACCCTCGACCGGCTGGCAACCCACGTGCGCGGCACTGTGGTCCCGGGACACGGCGACGTTGTCGATCACGGCTTCATCCTCGACCAGCGCGACCGGATCGCCCGCGCGATCGACGGGGAGACGATGTTCCCCGATCAGATCATGGACCAACTGCGAAAGCGTCTCGACCCGAGCTGACGCGAGTCGCAATCCCCCCTGCGTTCGCAGGGCGAACGCCGTCCCCCCAAGGGGGACAAACAGCGAGACAAGGGGGATTTCTCGAGAAACCGGGCACAAATCCCCCTGCGTTCGCAGGGCGACGCTGTCCCCCAAGGGGGACAAACAACAACAACGGCCTTGAGGAGCTCTCTGTTTGTTCCCCCTTGGGGGAACAGGCGAGCGTCAGCGAGACAAGGGGGATTCGCTCTCAACACACGCCCCCCTGCGTTCGCAGGGCGAACGCCGTCCCCCCGAGGGGGGACAAACACACCTCGGTTAGCCGACGGCGCCGGCTTCGGCCATGTTGAGTTCGATCAGGCGGTTCATCTCGACGGCGTACTCCATTGGGAGCTCTCTGACGATCGGCTCGATGAACCCTGCGACGATCATCGACGTCGCCTGGTCCTCGGTCAGACCGCGGCTCATCAGGTAGAACAGCTGCTCTTCGCCGACCTTCGAGACGGTCGCCTCGTGGCCGATCTCGGCGTCGTTCTCTTCGATCTCCATGTACGGGTAGGTGTCAGAGCGACTGTGGTCGTCGAGGATCAGTGCATCACAGCGCACGAAGCTCTTGGTGTTGTATGCGCCGGGCTCCACTCGCACGAGACCGCGATAACCGGCTCGTCCGCCGTCCTTGCAGATCGACTTGGAGACGATCGTCGAAGTGGTGTCGGGGGCGACGTGCACCATCTTGGCTCCGGCGTCCTGATGCTGGCCGGCGCCGGCGAATGCGATCGACAGCACCTCGCCGTGTGCGCCCGGTTCCATCATCCACACGGCCGGATACTTCATCGTCAGCTTCGAACCGAGGTTCCCATCGATCCACTCCATGGTGGCGTTCTCATAGGCAGCGGCTCGCTTCGTGACGAGGTTGTAGACGTTGTCAGACCAGTTCTGGATGGTGGTGTAGCGACAGCGCCCACCCTTCTTGACCACGATCTCGACTACCGCGGAGTGCAGCGAATCGGAGCTGTAGGTCGGTGCCGAGCAGCCCTCGACATAGTGGCAATACGCACCCTCGTCGATGATGATCAGCGTCCGCTCGAACTGACCCATGTTCTCGGAGTTGATCCGGAAGTAGGCCTGGAGGGGCTGGTCGACGTGAACGCCCGGTGGGACATAGATGAACGAGCCGCCGCTCCACACCGCAGAGTTCAGCGCAGCGAACTTGTTGTCGTTCGGCGGGATGATGGTCCCGAAATACTCCTGCACCAGCTCGGGATACTCTCGGACAGCGGTATCCATGTCGCAGAACAGGACGCCGAGCTCTTCGAGGTCTTCGCGATTGCGGTGGTAGACGACTTCCGACTCGTACTGGGCGGTGACGCCGGCCAGATACTTGCGCTCGGCCTGCGGGATTCCGAGCTTCTCGTAGGTCTCCTTGATGGATTCGGGGACCATGTCCCAGTCCTTGGACTGACCCTCGGTCGGCTTCACGTAGTAGTAGATGTTGTCGAAGTCGATTTCCTCGAGCGCTCCGTCACCGCCCCAGGTCGGGAGCGGCTTCTTCAGGAACCGCTTGTATGCCTTGAGGCGGAAGTCGAGCATCCACTGGGGCTCGTCCTTCATTTTCGACATGTCCCGGATGACCTGCTCCGTCAAGCCCTTCTGGGGCTTGAAGACGTAATCATCTTCAGAGTCATGCCAGCCGAGCTTGTACGAACCGAGATCGATATCAACGGTCGCCATGACGAATCACTCCTCGAATAATTTGCACTATGCCCATAGTGTAATTGCCGGCGGTGCCTAGACGTAGGCGCAGATTCGAAGCGCCCAATTGCGTCGCTACGCGTCGACACTGGACGTCGAGGACGTCTGCTCGACGATCTCGATCGGCCGGCTCGCCCGCAATACCCAGAACCGATCCATCTGACGCTCCCAGTCGCCCAGAATCTCGGCTGCGATCGGGCTCCTGGTCTGTCGGTGGTGCTCCTCGATCAGGGCACGGACCTCGATCGCATCGATCTCCCTGAGACGCTGGTTCGACGGTGCGGTGTCAGCCATGAGGCGATTCAGCCTGACCTTGGGATCCCAGACGTAGGCGACGCCGCCGGTCATGCCGGCACCGAAGTTCCTCCCGACCGGACCGAGCACGACGACGGTTCCACCGGTCATGTACTCGCAACCGTGATCGGAGCATCCTTCGACCACGGCGAGCGCTCCCGAGTTCCGAACCGCGAACCGCTGGCCGACCGAGCCCGCCAGGAAGGCGGATCCACCGGTCGCTCCGTAGAGGACGGCGTTGCCCCCGGCGTGAGGGATCTGATCGCCGACCCTCCTCGGACGGACGATGACCCTGCCACCGCCCATTCCCTTGCCGACGTAGTCGTTGGCGGTCCCGTTGAGATCCAGCGCGATGCCCTTCGAGAGGAAGGCTCCGAAGCTCTGACCCGCCACACCTGACAGATCGATCTCGATCGTGTCGGCGGGGAGGCCGACATCGCCATACTTGGCGGCAACCATGCCAGAGACCCTGGCGCCAATCGTTCGATCGACGTTGGAAATCGGATAGGCGAGCCTGACGGGCTCGCCCGTCTCCACCGCATGCTCGACGTCGTGCGACAGACGCTCGGACAGCTTCGACATCTCCATCTTCCGGAATCCCGGGTGGCGGAGTCGACCCTCGGCCCTGACCAGCAGCTTGTCCAACGACTTCGACAATGGGTGATCGACGACTTCGAGCAGATCGGCCCTGCCGATGATCTCACCGATCGATCGGGCGCCAAGCGAGGCCAAGTGCCGTCTGATCTCTTCTGACAGCATCGTGAACAACGCAACGACCTGGTCGGCTGAGCCCGAGAACTTGGCGCGGAGATCCTCACGCTGGGTGGCGATCCCGACCGGGCACGTGTTGTTGTGGCACTGCCTGACCATCTTGCATCCGAGGGCGAGCAGCGGAAGCGTCCCGAACCCGAACCGCTCGGCCCCGAGCAGCGCCGCGATCACCACGTCACGTCCGGTGCGGAGACCCCCATCGGTTTCGAGGGCCACCACCGACCGCAATCCGTTGGCGACCAGCACCTGGTGGGCCTCGGCGAGACCGAGCTCCCACGGCGAGCCGGCGTGTTTGATCGATTCGAGCGGTGAAGCGCCGGTGCCGCCGTCCAGACCCGAAATGAGGATGGCATCGGCCTGCGCCTTGGCGACTCCGACGGCGACGGTCCCTACGCCCGGCTCTGATACGAGCTTGACCGACACGCGTCCCCCGGCTTGAACGCCTTGAGGTCGTAGATGAGTTGGGCGAGATCCTCGATCGAATAGATGTCATGATGCGGGGGCGGGGAGATCAGCGACACGCCGGGCTCGGTGTGCCGCAGCTCGAGCGATCTGGGCGGTGACCTTGTGACCCGGGAGCTGACCGCCTTCGCCGGGCTTGGAGCCCTGAGCCATCTTGATCTGAAGCTCTTCGGACGACGCCAGGTAGCCAGGGGTCACCCCGAACCTGCCAGAAGCGACCTGCTTGATGGCTGAGTTGCGGGCCGTTCCAAACCGCCCGGCGTCCTCTCCACCCTCCCCGGAGTTGGACAGACCGCCGATCAGGTTCATGGCCTCGGACAGAGCAACATGGGTTTCGGGCGACAGCGCACCGAGCGACATCGCAGCCGTCACGAATCTCCGCATGATCGATTCGACCGGCTCGACCTCGTCGAGCGGCACCGACCTGCGCTCTTTGAACGTCAAGAGGTCGCGCACCTGGGCCGGGGGACGGTCCTCGATCGTCTCCAGATAGGTGTCCCACGCTTCCATCTCGCCCGAGCGGACCGCCCGCTGGAGCGACAGGACCACGCCGGGGGAGGTGACATGGTGCGACCCACCCCTGCGGTTCTTGTAGAAGCCGCCGACGAACTCCTCGCCATCGGCGAAATCGGCGTGGAGTTGCAGCACCCGCGAGGCGAGATCGGTGAATCCGAGCCCGTGCATCCGGGAGGGCGTGTTGCGGAACGCCAGGTCGAGCACATCCTGTTCTAGTCCGATCGCTTCGAACAGCTCGCTCCCCCGGTAGGCCGAGATGGTGCAGATCCCCATCTTCGACATGATCTTCAGCATGCCGCTCATGAGCGCCGACCGATAGTGCTCCTGGGCGATCACGGCGTCGAGCTTGACGATCCCCGACTCGGCAAGCGACCTGACCTGGTCGATCGCCAGGTACGGGATTTACCGCTGATGCCCCATATCCGAGCAATGTCGCCAGGTCATGGGAGTCGCGTGCCTCGCCGGAGACGGCGATGATCGACGCCTGCAGGCGAATGCCTTCGGTGATCAGATGGTGGTGGACCGCACCGACTGCCAGCAGCATCGGCACAGGGGCATGGGTGGCATCGACCTCACGGTCGCTGAGCACGATGATCGACGCGCCGAGCCTGACCGCCTCGGCGGCTTCTGCCCTGATCTCCTCGAGCCTCCGGCGCATGCCCTCGGGACCTTCAGAGGCCTCCCACACCGTCGGGATCCAGTGGCTGAAGAACCCGGGATCACCGGAGCGGACGATCGACTCGAGATCCGCATCGGACAGGATCGGCGAGCCGAGTTCGATGAGGTGGGCCTGCTGGGCGGTCTCGGACAAGAGGGATCCGCGCCGACCGAGATAGGTCCGCAGCGACATGACCCAGTGCTCGCGAATCGGGTCCATCGGCGGATTCGTGACCTGGGCGAACATCTGTTGGAAGTACTGGCTGAGCCGCCGGGGGCGCTCGTCGAGGGCGGCGAGCTGGGTATCCGACCCCATGGATCCGACCGGAGTCTTGCCCTCCGCCATCTCCGCCAGGATCATCCGCCGTTCCTCGGAGGTGTACCCGAAGGCCCGGCACAGGGCGTCTGAGTCGAACCGATCGTCGGCATCTGCATCGAACGGCCGCTGGACGTAGTCCGTCTCCGTCTCGATCCAATCTCCGTACGGCTTGAGTGACGCCAGCTCGGCCTTGAGCTCATCGGAGAACTTGATCTCGCCACTGGTGCGATCGAAGAGCATGATCTCACCGGGGCCGAGTTGCCCGGTTTCGATCGCTTGAGCTTCCTCTTCGGGACACACCCCTGCCTCGGAGCTGACCATGATCACGTTCGGGGTGATCGCCCAGCGGGCGGGCCGCAAGCCGTTGCGGTCCATTCCTGCGAGCAGA
The DNA here is from genome assembly GCA_963745865.1 of uncultured bacterium. GTDB lineage: Bacteria > Actinomycetota > Acidimicrobiia > Spongiisociales > ZC4RG35 > JAHEDH01. Next base: position 14,546 of record CAVUYZ010000007.1, read on the forward strand.
GAGATCCCGTCGGTTGCTGCAATCGCTGCAGGACCGTCCCACGGCTCGGTGAGGAAGGCGTGGTACTCGTAATAGCTGCGGAGGGCAGGATCGAGATCGGCGACGTTCTCCCATGCGGCAGGGATCAGCATCTCCTTGGCATGCGGGAGCTGGCGACCGGTTCTGATCAACAGCTCGAAGACGTTGTCGAGCGAGGCCGAGTCCGAGAGGTCGTCTTCGAGGAACGGACGGAGGTCCCTGGCCCGGTCACCCCACGTCTCAGATGTCACGTCCCGCTCGCGGGACGCCATCCATGAACGGTTAGAACGCACCGTGTTGATCTCGCCGTTGTGGGCGAGTGACCGGAACGGTTGGGCGTTCTTCCAGGCAGGGAAGGTGTTCGTCGAATAGCGCTGGTGGAAGATCGCAAACGACGTCTCGAAGTCGGGATCCGCCAGATCCCAGTAGAAGTTCGATATGTCGGCCGCCTTGAACAGCCCCTTGTAGACGATCGTTCGGCCCGACGCCGAGGGAATCGAGAAGGCGTCGAACTCCGAGCCGCGACGTTCCATGTGCTTGCGGGCGAGGAAGAGGTGACGCTCGAAGGCGTCGGCATCCATACCGTCGGGGGCTCTCACAATCGCCTGCTCGATGGTGGGGAGCAGCTCATCGGCTCGTTGCGAGAGGACGCCAGGGTCGACCGGAACCTTGCGCCACGCCATGATGTCGATCCGCTCATGGGCGAGGGCGTCAGTAACGAGCGTCCTCGCCGGCTCTGGGTCGGTTCTCGGAAGGAATGCCATCACCACCCCGAGGCGATCGGTGTCGACCGGGTCGAGTCCGAGCGCGGCGAGTTCTCTGGCGAGCAATCGATAGGGAAGCTCGGTCATGATCCCGGCGCCGTCCCCCGTGCCGTCGGCGGCTCGGGCGCCACGGTGATCGAGACGGACCAGGCATTCGACTGCGAGGCGGGTCATCCGGAAGGAGGACTGGAGGTCGCGAGCTGCGATGAAGCCGACACCACACGCCTCGTGTTCGAACGAGGCGTCATATAGCGGAAATGCGTCCATGAAAGGTCCTCCCATGGGGGTGTCGGAAGGTCGGATGCTACCGGAAACGACCGAGATCGAGAGATCGACGCATCTCCGGTGCGGCCGTATCCTCCGCCTCATGCCAGTGATCATCGTCGGCGCAGACACCGAGATCGGCACCCGAATCGTCGAGACGATGATGGAGCCAGAACGCGAGGTACGGGCCTTCGTCAGTGACCCCGGGAGTGCGGAACGCCTGAAGGCGATCGGCGTGAAGGTCGCCCTCGGCGACGTCTCCGACCCGTCACACGTCGGCGGTGCCTGCACCAACTGTTTCTCGGTCGTGCTGATCACCGAGGCAGCCGCCGACGACCGGGAGCGTGCGTTCGCCACCAGTGCCGGGGTGGTGATCGCAGGCTGGGCGGAAGCGGCGCGTGATGCGGCGGTCGCCCGGGTGATCTGGGTCACCGATCAGGCCGAGCTGCCCCCCATCGAGGGAATCGAGACGGCGGTGGTCCATCGTGGCGTCGGCGACCCCGTAGCCGAGGTCGTCCGTCTGGACGATGCGGCCACCCTGTGACGGGCCACCGCTCACTCGACGCGTTCGGTGACCTTCTCGATGACCTCGAGGAACTGGACCACAGTCGCCCGCTCGTACGCCGCGACGAGAAATGGGTAGGGGTTGATGGCGGTCCCGTTCACATGCAGCTCGAAATGGGTGTGTGACCCGCTCCCCTCGGCGTTGCCGGAGTCACCGACATAACCGATGAGCTGCCCGGCAGTGACGAAGTCGCCGAGGTTCAGACCAGCGGCGTAGGTCTCGGTTCGATCGGCGCGGCCGTTGTCGGTTCCGGGTGCATCGTTGTTGAGGTGCATGTACCAGCTCTCCAACCCGCCGGCATGCTCGATCCCGATCCACCAGCCGGCACTCCCGCCGCGCTTCATCGTGGTGACGATCCCATCAGCCACCGCGTAGACCGGGCCCATCTTCGGAGCCATCAGGTCGGTGCCGGTGTGTCGTCGTCCCCCACTTCTCCGATTTCCCCACGTGTTGTCGAAGTGGGTGACGGACGGGTCTTGGGGGAAGACGAGAGGAAGGTCGTCGAGATCGTCCGGCATCTGGACCGCGGTCATGATGTCGACCACCGGTTCGAGCCGAAGGCTGTCCAAACCACGCGGCGATGCCATGGCGGCTCCGGTCGGCGCCATCAGGAGTACCAGGATCACGGACGCAATGGACGCGCGGCGATGCAGAGGATTGGGGGTGGGGGACACGGCTGGAGAGCTCCGTACGTGTGGGGAATTCGAGCCGGGAGTGTGACACCTGGATGGACAGGATCAAAATCGCCGACCCGTCATCGACGGGTCGGCGATTCCGACTGCATCCCACTCGCCCCCATTATTTGGCTGCGGAACGCACCCCTGTCTTCGACACTTTCGGCGCGAACTGAAGCCAAATCCCCCACTCTCTGTGGTAAATAGCCGGAATCAGGGGGATGCCTGCTCGGAGAGTTCCCAGATCGATTGGAGGTCGGCGAAGACTCCGCCGGCAGCGATGAGGTCGTCAAATGCACCTTCCTCGACGACCCGTCCGTCCGAAACGACGAGCACACGATCAGCCCGCTGGGCCGTCTGGAGTCGGTGAGCAATGACGATGGCGGTGCGACCCTCGAGTAGGTGAGAGAGGGCCAGTTCAACGGTTGCCTCCGTCTCGGGGTCCAGATTCGAGGTTGCCTCGTCGAGCAGGATGATCGACGGATCCGCTGCCATCGCTCTCGCCAGGCTAACGAGTTGACGCTCACCCGATGACAGCCGCATGCCCCGCTCACGCACCTCGGTGTCGAGGCGCTCGGGGAGGCTCCGGACCCAGTCTTCGATGCCGAGGACCCGGCACACCTCCCAGATCTCCTCGTCCGACATGCTGGGCCGGGCGTACCCGATGTTGTCCCTCACCGACCCGGCGAACAGGAACCCCTCCTGGGGCACCATCGCCACCGTCCGGCGAAGCGACGCAAAGGTGACGTTGCGAACGTCGACCCCGTCGATCTCGACCGATCCCTCTTGAGGATCGTAGAAACGGGCAGCCAGCTTGGCGATCGTGCTCTTTCCTGCCCCGGTCTCACCGACGACGGCAACCCGCTGACCGGGAGGGATCACCAGGTCGAGGCCGCCGATGATCGGTATCTCCGGGTCGTAGCCGAAGGTGACGCCGGTGAACCGGATCTCACCATCGACCTGATCGGGGAGATCGACTGCGTCATCTGCCTCGGACACGAGCGGGCGGGTATCGAGCAGGCCGAAGAGCTTGCCGAGGGCGGCAATTGCGCCTTGCAACAGGTTGTACACGTTCGAGAGCTGGATGATCGGCTCGAAGAACCAGGCCAGATACAGCAGGAAGGCGACGAGTGACCCGAACGACATCGCACCGTCCAACACCCGTCCCCCACCCACGAACAGCACCAGCCCCACCGATCCGGTCCGGAGGAAGTCGACCGCCGGGAAATAGATCGAGATCGCCTTGGCGGCATCGATGTTCGCTGCGTAGTAGCGATGGTTCACCCGGTGGAAACGATGCAGCTGGGACTGCTCCTGGTTGTAGGCCTGGACCACCCTGACGCCGCTGATCCCCTCCTGCAGGGAGCCGAGCACGAGTCCGATCTGCTCGCGAACCCGTCGATAGGCACGATCGGCGAAGATCCGGAACACCACCGACGCCGCGATCAGGATCGGCATCACCGCCAGGACGACCAACGCCATGGTCGTGTCCACCAGAAACAAGCCGACACCCACGCCGATCACCGTGAGCGTCGAGGTGATGATGTTGATGGCCCCCTCGTTGGAGAACGTGGTGAGGGCCTCGATGTCCGACGTCAGACGCGAGACGAGCACGCCGGCCTTCGACTTGCCGAAGAAGTCGAGGTCGAGACCGACGAGGTGCTCGTAGACTCGCACACGGAGCGCCCGCAGGTACCGCTCTCCAACCGTGTTCACCGCCTTTAGTGCCGTCCGGTTGGATGTGTATTGCACAACCAGGAACATCAGATAGGTGAGCGCGGCGGTCGTGACCATCGTCCGGTCTTCTGACAGGACGCCGTCGTCGATGCCCCATCGGACGATCAGCGGACCGGCCAGCCTGGCGATGGTCGCCACCAGCGCTGCGAAGGCAGCACCGGCCGCCGCCCATTTGAGATCGGATCCCTCTGCCGCGGCTCGCCGCAGCAATCCGACCGGGTCCTCTACCTTCTCATCCGACCCGAAGCGCGCATATCTCATGATGTGACTCCCTGCTCGAGGGACTCGTCGGGACCGACGACCTCGTCGAGGATCTCCTCATACCGGGGTACGGTGGCGAGCAGCTCCTCGTGGCTACCGGAGCCGATCACGCGGCCACCGTCGATGACGACCACACGGTCGGCCAGCTTCAGGGTGGAGGTGCGATGGGCGATGATCAGCGTGGTCCGGCCTTCCATCACCGTCTCGAGCGCATCGCGGATGTCGGCTTCGGTTGCGGCATCGACCGACGACGTGGCGTCGTCGAGGATCAAGATTCGCGGGTCGCGCAGGATGGCGCGAGCGAGCGCGATCCGCTGGCGCTGCCCGCCGGACAGCGACATCCCCCGCTCCCCGACCATCGTGTCGTACCCGTCATCGAGTACGGCGATGAAGCCATGGGCCTGGGCCAGCCTGGCCGCCAACCGGATCTGGTCGTCGGTGGCTTCGGGATCGCCGAACTTGATGTTCTCGCCGACCGTCGCCGAGAACAGGAACGTGTCTTCGAACACCACGGCGACCTCTCCCCGCAGGGCATCCAGGCTGAGCTCTTTGACATCGACCCCGTCGATCATCACCCGACCGGCGTCGGGGTCGTAGAACCTCGGGACGAGATACGCCAGCGTGGATTTCCCCGAACCGGTCGAGCCGACCAGCGCCACCGACGTGCCGGACTTCACCGTCAGGTCGAGGCCGTCGAGAACCCTGGGACCGTCCTGATAGGCGAACACGACATCGACGAAGCGGATCTCTCCGCCACCGGAGGGCAGATCGGCTGGGTCACTCGGGTCGTCGATGTCGGGAGCCTTCGCCAGCAGGTCGACCACGCGGGACGCAGCAGCCGCCGCCCGCGGCAGTTCCGCGAAGAACCAGCCGGTCAGCCGAAGGGGGAACACGAGGATGAGCAGATACTGGGTGAACGCCACGAAGTCACCGAGGGAGATGGCGCCGTCGATCACGCGAAGGCCGCCGAGCCACAACACTGCGACCGTGGCGAGTGAGGGAATGACCTCGAACATGGGAACGAAGGTGGATCGCTCCCGAACCAACTCCATCGTCTTCTCGTAGATGCGCTCGGCAACCGTGTCGACGCGGGCGATCTCGCGGTCTTCTCGGCCAAATGCTTTGACGACGCGGATACCGGAGACACCTTCTTCGACCACCGACGACATGTCGGCGAGGCGCTGTTGTACCTCGAACGACGCCTGCAGCACCCGTCGTGCGTATGTCAGTGCAACGAATCCCATCAGTGGAATCGTCAGGTCGGTGACAGCGCCCAGCGCGGGATCGAGGATCAGCAGCACCGCGCCGACGAGCACGAACATCACCATGTTGGCGATGGTGATCGGCAGCATCGCGAACACGAGCCTCACCTGGCTCAGGTCACTGGACGATCTCGCCATCAACTCACCGGTGGCGGTGCGGTCGTGGAACGTGAAGGCCAGCCGCTGCACGTGCTCGAAGATCCGATTCCGGAGATCGGTCTCGGCCCGATAGGACAAGCGGAAGGCGAACCAGCGTCTACCTCCGACGCCGAGCGCCTTGATGAATCCAACCGCCAATAGCAGTCCGACGAGCGGGCCGAGCAACTCCCGGCGTTCACCGGCGATCGCCCGGTCGATGACCAGCTTCTCGACATACGGCGTGGCCACGACCACCACCATCCAGACCAGGGCGCTGATCACACTCAGCACGGCATCGCGTCGGTAGTGGCCGAGCAAGCCGAGCATCAGCTTGAGTCCTCGGCGGGCGGCCGGGTCCGAGAGATTCCTGGTGGTCATCGGTCCAACCCGAATGTGGCTTCGATCCACCCCAGCGCCGACGTCTCGTCGGTCACCTTGAAAGTGACCATGCCGAGCTCCCGGGCCGTCTTCAGGTTCTCACCGAGATCGTCGAGCATCGCCGACTCGCCCGGCTCGAGTCCGAGTCTGCCGAGCGTCCGTTCGTAGATCTCGGGCTCGGGCTTGCGAACCCCCTCGGTGACCGATTCGACGAACACGTCGAAGTGGGCAGCGACGGGGAGACCACCCATCGGTGACCAATTGTTGGTGAGAGCTGCCACCTTCACTCCGCCGTTCCTCAGGCGATCGACGGCATCGAGCATCGTCGAACGCGGTTCGAACGCCGATTCGATCGCTTCGAGCAACGATCCGACGTCGATGTCGACACCGACCCCACGGCCCTCCTCTGCGAACTCGTCGAGGAATTCGTGACGGGTCGACTCTCCCCGTTCGAAGCGGCTCCATGCGCCGTCGGGGCCTCCACGGGCGATCAGGCCGGCGATCGTTTGCGGCTCGAGACCCGACTCGACCTCGAACGAGGCGATGCGCGGGAGTGGGGACTCAAAGATCACGCCGCCCAAATCGAACACGACGCCATTCGGGTGCGTTCCCATCACGCCTGTCCCGACAGCTCGGAGCGGATGATCTCGATCCGATCATCGAGGAGAGCGATCGTGAGCTCGAGTCGCTCATCGACGCTCACTGCGGCCAACAGGGCGTATGAGTCGAGCGACACCACCGGACTCAGCGCTGCCAGCTGGTACGACGCAGCGACGGGGTCCTGTGACACCGTGAGGTCCACCTCGGACGTGTCCGCACCCAGCTCCGATGCCAGGGCCATGACCCGCTCGAGCCGATTCGAGACAGTCTCGATCAAGTCCGACACGTCGAAAGTCTCGGTCGTGTCGTGGATCGTCTCGACGCTCGCCCAGGGATGGGGGTCGTCTTCCAGCCAATCGAGGATTCGGATGCGTTCGACGCCGGCGACGACGATCGCCCTGTGGCCCTCGGGGAGATCAGTGGATCCGACCACCCGCACCCTCGTCCCGATGTCGAACCGGGAGTCACCGCCGCCGACCTCGAATCCTCGCTCGATCAACACGGTTCCGAACTGCCCGTCACCCGATTCGACCCGCTCGAGCAGGTCCAGATAGCGCGGCTCGAATACCCGGAGAGGAACGGCGCTGTACGGGAAGACGACGGAGCCAAGCGGGAACATGGGAAGGCGAACGGCCACAGAGCGACGTTACAACTGCCCCCACCGAACCCGAAAGCCGCCTCCGAGGCCACCGAACACTGCAGCCGCAGGCAATTCGAACGATGCACAGACGGTGACCGATGTCACCCTGATCGCACCCGCTACGTGGAGCGCTGGCGAACGGCGAATCGGAGCCGGGATGCCGGCTCGTCGTTGAGCGAGATGACGAACGAGTAGGCACTCGCTGCCGGAAAGGTGAGGTTGTTGAACGTGAACGACCGGGCAACGCCGACGTCGGTGCCCTCGGGGACGCCCTCGGGGCGAGCGACTCGCACCCCCTGCTTGAGCGGTTTGGTGGGGAGGATGCGGGAACCATCCTGGTCCTGGAGGTCGACACCGATCACCAGCACCCGGTCCGTCCAGCTCCACGGGACCTTGACACGGAGTCCGACGCCAAGCGACGGGTATCTCGCCGGGAACCCCGGCACGAACAGGCTGTCCCAGCCGCCGCCGAGCACATACAGCTTCCCGTGAACAACCTGGACCGCGTCCGCCAGCAGTGCATAGTCAACGGTTGGTTGGATTTCTGTCTCTTCCACGCACGGAACTGTAGGGCGTCGCGGGCCAGGCGGGCACGACACCCCGAAACGTTGCTTCGAGCCACCCGCCCGGTCGCCGCGAATCAGGGCAGGCACGAGTGCGGGACCTATCGTCACCAACGACATGGGACAGGACGACGTGACTGCAGGCAGGTGGACGATCCCCGACCACGAGCTGGAGTGGACCTTCGGCACCTCGGGTGGTCCTGGCGGCCAGCACGCCAACAAGGCGAGCACACGCGCCGACCTGCATTGGGACATTGGCGGCTCCGACGTCCTGCCCGCCGACGTCAAGCAACGCGTGACGGACGGCCTCCGCAACCGGATCACTGATGGGGTGCTCACGGTGGGCTCAGACGAGTCGAGATCACAGTGGCGCAATCGGTCGATCGCCCGCAAGCGGATGGGCGAGCTGATCGAAGAGGCTGCCCGACCGCCGAAACGGCGGAAGCGGACGAGGCCGACCCGGGCGTCTCAGCGCCGGCGCCTCGAGTCGAAGCGGCGCCGATCCGAGAAGAAGCGACTCAGGAAATCCATCGACCCACCGGCGTGATCACGCACCAGGCCCGGCCATCTCCCTGAC
>CAVUYZ010000008.1:0-119517 GCA_963745865.1 uncultured bacterium
AATTGCATCCACTGATCAACGCAGCGGGACTTGGAGGTTCGCCCTTGAGGAGGATCCGCTCGCGACTGCCGCGCAAAGACGGGTTCGCAACCGGTACCGCCGAGAGCAGTGCCTGGCTGTAGGGATGGGTTGCAGACTCGTAGATGTCGGTCCGACTGCCGGACTCGACGATGCGCCCCAGATACATCACCGCTACCTCGTCGCATGCGTGCTTGATCACGGACAGGTCATGCGCAATCAGGAGATAGGCGAGACCAAGGTCGGCTTGGAGATCCTGCAGGAGGTTCACGATCTGCGCCTGGACCGACACGTCCAACGCTGAAACCGGCTCGTCAAGCACCACAAGGCGAGGTTCGAGTGCCAGCGCTCGTGCGATGCCGATGCGTTGGCGCTGACCGCCAGAGAACTCGTGTGGGAAGCGATCTGCGTGATCGGCGCTGAGTCCTACACGCTCGAGGAGATCCATCACTCGCCTCTTGCGCTCTGCTCGCCTGAACTCGCCGTAGTTTCTGAGCGGCTCGGCGACGATGTCGCCTGTCTTCATCCGGGGATCCAACGATGCATATGGGTCTTGCATGACGATCTGCATCTGGCGACGGAACGGACGAAGCGCTGACCGGGATAGATGTGTCGTCTCCACGCCGTCGATGAAGATGCGCCCGGCGGTGGGTTGCAGCAATCGAACGATCAGTCGCCCGACTGTCGACTTTCCGCTGCCGGACTCTCCAACCAGACCGAGCGTCTCGCCAGGCTCGATGGTCAGAGATATGCCGTCAACGGCCTTGATCGGCCTGCCGCGGGCACCCGAAAGCCGCGGACTCTCGAAGTGCTTCTCAAGGCCCTCGAAGCGGAGGGACCCTGCCGGCACCGAGTCCGTCATGCCGGCCTCCGATCGAGATCGATCAAGACCTCATCGGCGAAGTGACAGGCAGCACTGTGTCCGGGACCCACGAGCTCGAGCTGGGTGCCGACCGCGCCGCATTCAGCCCGGCCGTTGGATAGTGAGCATCACGGGCTGAAGGCGCATCCGCTCGGAAGTGACTGCAGGTTGGGGGGCTGTCCGGGGATCAGGACGCCGGTGAGCGTCGGTGTCAAGAACACCGGAAGCCCCTCGAGAAGCCCGACCGTGTATGGATGCTTGGGTTCATTGAAGATCTGGTCGACCGTTCCGATCTCGACGGGCACCGTCCGGCGTACATCACTACGACGCGATCGGCGATCTCGGCCACGAGACCCAGGTCGTGAGTGATCCAGATCGCAGCCGCTCCGCTCTCACGACGCGAAACCTCGAGCACGTCGACCAGCTGAGCCTGAATCGTGACATCGAGCGCAGTAGTCGGTTCGTCAGCGATGAGCACGGCTGGTTCATTGGCGATAGCGATCGCCACCATTGCACGTTGCCGCATCCCCCCGGAGAACTCATGTGGGTACTGCCTGATCCTGCGATCGGGGTCGGGTATGCCGACGACCTTGAGCAGCTCGATTGCTTCTCGTCTTTCAGGTCGGACCTCGACGATCCGCGACGATGCGCTGCGATGGTCTCTTCGATCTGCCGACCGATGGTCAGTACCGGATTCAAGGACGTCATCGGGTCCTGGAACACCATGCCAATGTTGTTGCCGCGGATCTGACGGAGCGCCTCGGGAGGCAACGACAGCAAGTTGGTGTCTTTGAACCAGACTTCGCCGGCGAGGATCTGGGCAGGGGGCTCGGAGACCAATCGCAGCGCTGAAAGCACTGTGGCCGACTTGCCCGACCCAGACTCGCCAACGACGCCAAGCACTTCGCCGGCATGCAACGCATAGCTCACGTGGTCGACGGCACGAACTCTGCCCGCCTCGGTGACGAAGTCGGTCACAAGACCAGAGATCGAAAAGACGGGATCGCTGCGAGCCGCCAACCGATCCGCCCGCATCGGCTCCCGTGCTATTCGGCTGCTGTCCAGAATGTGGCAATGCCGCTCGCTACGTCCAGTTGTCTTCGAATACTCGCAGGAAGTTGAGGCCCAGGACCTTACGAATATCGTCGAGGTCCATCCCTCTGTCCATAAGCCCTTGAGTGATCACGGGCATGTCCGCAAGTGTCTTGAACCCATCGAGTTCAGGACTCCCATCGGGGTTGTCGAACTTGAGTGAGGCCCCGCCCGTTGCGGACGCGAAACGCCTCGGCCATCGCATTCGAACGGCCCTCGGATATGCACCGAGCGTCGCTACCTTGTCAGTACCGATTCCGACGTGATCAAGATCACCGACCAGTCGATGACGTACTGCATGCTCTCCAAGAACTGTCCACCGACGGGCGTGAGTCGTCTCCACGCCAGACGAGTGACGGAAACGGGCTGAGTCCGATCACGCCGCCCTTGTCGGCGACCAGCTTGATGAGTTCGTCACCGATGTTGCGTGGTACGTCGGCTCCCATGGCGCGAGGGTTCGAGTGCGAACACACCAGCGGCTTCTCCGTGATCCGAGCTGCTTCGAGCGCTGAACGTTCGCCGACATGTGACAGATCAACGACCATCCCCACTCGGTTCATCTCGGCCACAACCTGACGGCCCTCGGCGCTCAGACCAGCATCGGCCCCAGTCGCGCAACCGTCCGCCACGAAACTCCGATCGTTGTACGCCAACTGCGACACACGCATGCCCAGCCGATAAAAGGCCTGCACGAGGCCGAGTTTCGACCTCATGTGCCGAGCGTTCTGGGCGCCAATGATGAGAGCGACGATTCCGTCCTTCTTGGCAGTGAGGATGTCATCCACAGTGAAGGCAATCGTCAATTTCGGATCGTGTCTTGCGATCTCGTAGAGCTCAGCGATCTTGATGATAGCGCCACCGGCATCGTCCTCGGTGTCGGGCACAGTGAGATTGAGAGCGGTGAGTCCGCCGACCTCGAGCTGTTCGGAATGGCCCTCGATGAAGAACGAGGTGGCGTCCACCACAACAGAGTCATAGTGAAGCGCGAGCGCCTCATCGGTCACAGGTCGCGAGAACCTGGTTTCGGTGTCGGTCATGTTTCCTCCACGATCGGTGAGATGGGTTGGGCTCGCAGAATGCGACTTCCCGGATCAGCCGGTCGGGTGCTGCGCCGCGTGCAACACCCGACCGGCGTTCGGCAATTCGGACCTACTCGTTCAGCGTGAACGACCGAACATCGAGGAACTGGCTGGCTCGGGGCTCGAAGCCTGCCAGCTCATCGACGGCCCCATAGAGATCCTCGGTGACGTACATCGGGATCGTTGCTGGATCCTCATCGAGGAACGCACGCAGCTCGTCGTAGATGGCGAGACGTTCATCGAGGTCAGCCGTCTGGGTGCCGGCCTTGATGAGTGCATCGAGCTCAGGGCGGCAGATGTATGAGTACCGCCATGCACACTCGAGCTGGAAGTAGACGAAATGGGCGTCCGGCGGCGGCAGCGTCCCACTGAAGAAGATGTCATTCAACTCCTTCTGATTCAGCTGGTCGAGGAACGTTCCGGGCTCGAGAACGACCTGTTCGACTTCCAAGCCAACGGCTTGGAGATTCGCTGCCACGATCTGACCGACCTCTTGATCCTTGGTGTATCGACCGGAAGGGTATTTCAGCGTGACTTTGAAACCGTCGGGATAGCCTGCCTCAGCCAAGAGCTCCCGGGCTCGCTCGGGATGGTCCGGCGTCCGTTCGCGATCAGGGTCGAAGCCAAAGTACGACGGGCTAAGCGCCTGACCTTGGAGCGCTTCTCCACGCCCCTCGAGTGGTCCAGCGATGATCGAGTCAACGTCGATGGCGTACTGAAGCGCCCGACGAACAGCCGCTGCGATCGGTGTGTCTATGAGCGTGCCGAACGTCAGTCGGTACAGCCGATTGCCGGGTCGACCCAGCACTTGAAGGTCGGCGTCTTCCTCAATGCGGTCAGCGGCGTCCAGAGGCAGGTCGAGGAGAAGGCCGATCTCTTCGGTTTCGAGAGCTGCGATCCGGGACGTCTCTTCCGGAATCGAGCGGAATGTGACATGCTCGATGTCCGGCATTCCACCCCGGTCGTCGGGATTCGCATCCAGACGAACCTCTTCGCCCAGGATCCATTCGTTCAGAACGTACGGACCGGTTCCGATCGGCATTCTACCGAACTCTTCCTCGCCGACCTCCTGGAAATACTGCAGGATGATACTGGGAGCATTGCCAACAGCCAAAGCAGGAAGGTGAAGACCAGTGGGCTCCGTGGTCTTGATGCGAATCGTCATCGGGCCAGCTACTTCAGCGCCCGCAACAGCCGAAGTGAACAGGGTATACGCCGAGGAGTTTCTCATCACATCGATGCTGAACACAGCACTCTCTGCGGTGAATGGCTCACCATTGGTGAACGTGACACCTTCGCGCAGCTTCATCTCGAGCGTCGTGTCGTCGATCTGCTCCCACAACTCGGCGAGGCGAGGCTCAAAGCTCTGTGCATCTGGGCTGAACTCGATGAGCTTCTCGCTGATCTGCTCGGAGATGTTGATCTCCTGCTGGGTAGTCGAGCTATTTGCCCATAGCTTGCGGGGGCTGAACCCCATTCCAATGACCAGTGTCTCGTCGGCGTCGTCGCCATCAGAAACGGTGCCCTCGGTGGTGTCGGGCTGTTCCTCGCCTGCAGTTGTTTGCGGGGCGTCTGTTCCCGATGTCGTGGTTGGTGAATCCGAAGATCCGGCGGTGGTCGTAGTCGCCCCATCACTGACGTGCTGAAGCCGTTGCGGTCTGCGGAGCTACCATGGCGTGACCGACCGCCTCCCTGGTTTGGACGACGAGTGTGTCGCGTATCGTCTCATGACGTTGTCTCCCTCTTTGGTGGCTCAACGCTAACACGGCATATATTGGATATGTAGCGAAATGACAGGATAAATATATTGGATATCGAAAGCCCACGATTGAGCTAGACCACGAACCGATTTCAAGCTCGCAAGCCCGGCACTCACGGCCACGATCAGCCGACGCTGGAATACAGCGAGAGAGAGACAAGCCATGCGCAAACAGAGTCATCGACGGCATACTCACGCGGGGACACACGGATAGACAAGCGATCCCTCGACACGTCGGAAGAGAGGGGATGGTTATGAACCCCGAGAGGGTTTGAGCGACCGAAGAGCGTCGAGCTTGCAGTCCTCGGGGCACTCCGGAACATGATTGCTGCCCGGGGGACGCTCGCCTGGCCAACCTATACGCACTGATGAGATCGCATCGACTCTCGGCGTGAGCCGAGTACCGGTGAGAGAATCTCTCAAGATTCTCGAGGGTGAGGGGCCAGGTCAGACACATTCCACGGCAAGGGTTCGAGGTGGCGGACCTCCAGATAGACGACCTCTTTCGACATCTACCGGATCGCGAGAGCTCCTCGAATCGGAAGCGTTGAGCTACGGCGTTCCTCGCCTCACCGGGGAAGGCATCGAAGTCATCCGAGAAGCCAAGCTCGATCTGGAGAATGACGACGGGAGCGACATCATGCAGACGATCGATGCAAACACTCGGTTCCACCTCACTGCCATCGAGGCGTGCAACAAGCCGGTTCTGAGCCGAACGCTGAGAATCCTCTGGGAGTCTGCGACCCCGTTCGCGATCAGACTCATGATGTCGACCGAGCGTTCACTCATTCACAAAGAACACGACCACATGTTCGACACGCTCGTTGAGAGAGACACGGAGGCGGTCGGTCGCGGCCTTCACCGATCACCGCGAAGCGAGTCTCCAGCGGATCAAGGCGGTTCTCGATACCGATCCGCACGGACTCGATCCAGCACCTCCGACGTAGAGAACAGAGTGGTGACGCTCCCCGAGAACACGGTCGGCACCATTCGACCGGGCCGGAACGGGAACTCGTTGCAGCGGGATTGTGGTTTCGTCGTCGCCCTCTCTGACTACCGCCACAGATCACCGTCATTGTGCTCGATGTCCCGAGCCCGAAGCCGCCGCACCCGTGCCACGGGTAGTGTCCCGGCAATGACGGATCTGCCCGAGGTCGACCGAGCACCAGACGAGAGAACAGCTCTGATCGAGATGCTCGACTACTACCGGACCGTCATGGTGCGCAAGGCCGAGGATCTGACCGACGATCAGTTGGCGGTCGAGCTGCCGCCGTCGGATCTCACGCTCGGCGGACTCCTGATGCATCTCGCGCTCGTCGAAGACAGTTGGTTCCAATCGACGTTCCTCGGCGGTGACCTCGGCGAGCCGTGGAGCAGCTTCGACTGGGACTCCGATCCCGACTGGGAGTTCCACAACGCCCACGAGTACACCAAGAGCCAGATCATCGCACAGTACGAGGGCTCGCTGTCGAGAAGTCGAGCCGTCGTCGAAGCGGCCGAGTCTCTCGATGTTCGAGCAGCCAAGAAATCCCGTACCGGACGTGAGATCAATCTGCGATGGATCCTCGTGCACCTCATCGAGGAGTACGCCCGGCACGCTGGCCACGCCGATCTGATCCGCGAATCCATCGACGGCGCCACCGGCGACTGAGGTCCATCCGATCAGCGGAGATCCGATCAGGCCGACAAAGAATGCTGGCTGATCTGGCGCCGGGTTACGCGATCACACCGCAGGTATTCTCCGCTCAATATGACCACACCAACCTCAGAGACGCCATACCTACACTTCAGCGACGCCGAGAACGCCGCCCGGCTGGATCGAGTCCGTCGCTTCATGGAATCGATCTCCGTCGACACCCTCGTGGTATTCGGTTGGTCTGCCATGGGCCGAGCAGTCCAAGCCGACGTCCACTACCTGTCGACGTATCTGGGGATGCGCGACAACTACGTGGTGGTCTCACTCGACCACGATCCGACCCTGTTGGTCCAGAGCTACAACCACGTCCCCAACGCCAGCGAGGTCAGCCATCTCGACGACGTCCGCTGGGGTGGAACCGACTCGGGGAAGACGATCGGCGACGAGCTGGTGCGGCGCCGCTCGACCTCGGTGGGCGTCGTCGGCAACATGCCGTATCAGCACCACGCGTCGATGACGAGTGCAGCTCCGGGGTGCAGGTTCGAGGACGTGACACACGGGTTCCGCACCTTGCGGGTCACCAAGAGCACGGAGGAGCTCGCCTGGCTCCGTCGCGGAGCCGAGCACACCGACGCCGCGCTGCTGGCACTCCAGGGCGCGATCGCTCCTGGAGTCAGGGAGTTCGAGCTGGCGGCGGCGATCGAGGCCGCCTATCTGGCCGCAGGCGGTCTCACCACCTTCTACTACCTGGCGGCCACCCCGATGGCCGACCCCGACCGATGCGTGCCCGCACAGGTCCTCTCGTCGCGGAAGATCGAGCGGGGGGATCTCGTCTCGTGCGAGATCTCGATCTCACACGGTGGGTATGCCGGACAGGGTCTGCGATCGTTCACGGTGGATGCGGAGCCGACCCCGATCATCGCCGAACTCCACGACGTGGCGGAGCGGGTCTACCACGAGGTGAAGTCGGCCATCAGGCCGGGAGCGACCCACGAGGACGTGTGGACCGCATCCGATCTGATCGACGACTCGGGGTTCACGATCCGCGATGGCCTCGTCCACGGCTTCGGCATCGGGTTGTTGCCTCCGAGCCTCCGCACCCGAGCAACCACCCAGATCGATGATCCGTGGGTGTTCGAGGAGGGCCAGACCGTCGTCATCCAGCCGAATGTCATCACCCTGGACGAGCGGGTCGGCGTGCAGACCGGCGACTTGTGCGTCGTGACCGCCGATGGATGCGAATCGATGCACGCCCATCCCCTCGCACTCACCCGGGTGTAACCGATGTGGGCCTGAATCGAGTCGCCGCTCGTTGGGCGACGCTAACAACAGCGATGCGTCCCGTCATCTCCTTCAATCGAACGTGATCACTCCGTCGGCGAGTGCGACGGGCGACCTCCGCAGGCATTCGGCCCCGAACCCCTCGACGCGATTCGGACTTGCCACGCTGCTCCGTCTGTGACATAATCTACAACCATATGGTTGTAGATAGCATCCTGTCTGAAGCCGACGTCGATCGAATGTTCAAGGCTCTCGCCGACTCGACCAGACGCGACATCATCCGCCGCACGCTCGTATCCGACGCCTCGGTCACCGAGTTGGCCGACGCCTACGACATGAGCTTCGCTGCGGTGCAGAAGCATGTGGCGCTGCTCGAAGATGTGGGCCTGGTCACAAAGCGGGCCGTCGGTCGGCAGCGTCTCGTCCGAACCGATCCTCACCGGATAGCCCGGGCGCGCGACATCCTCGCCGAACTCGAAGCGCTGTGGCGTACCCGATTCAACCAACTCGACGATGTCCTCGCCGATCAGACCCACCCCACAGGAGGAGAAATCATGCCCATCACCGACGTGACGACCGACCCGGAGACACTCACCCTCACCATGGAAGGCGAGTACGACGTGCCCGTCGAGCGGCTCTGGCAGGCGTGGAACGACCCGCGTCAGCTCGAACGGTTCTGGGGGCCTCCAACCTGGCCAGCGACGTTCACCCGACACGACATGGCTGAGGGCGGGCGCTCCGAATACTTCATGACCGGCCCCGATGGGAGCCACTCGTCGGGCTTCTGGATCTTCGAGTCGCTCGACGAAGGTCGCGGCTTCACGATCGTGGACGGCTTCGCCAACGACGACGGCACGCCGAACGACGAGCTGCCCGGAAGCCGGACCGAGTTCTCGTTCGAGTCGACCGACACCGGGTCCAGATTCATCGCAGTCACCAGGTTCTCCGACCTGGCCTCCATGGAGCAGCTGCTCGAGATGGGGATGGTCGAGGGCGCCACGTCCGCCGTGGGCCAACTCGACGACGTCCTCGCCGATCTTGCGTCGTTCGCCCCGAGGACCGGAGTGGAGACCACCCTGCTCGACCGGAATCGGGTGATGTTCCGCAGGGTGATTCGCGGCAGCGTCGAACAGACCTGGAACGCCCATCAGGATGCCGACCTCGTGCGACAGTGGCTGCTCGGCCCCGACGGCTGGACGATGCCGGTCTGTCAGGTAGCACGCGAGCCGGGCGAGCGGTATCGCTACGAATGGGAGACGATCGACGGGGAGAATCGCTTCGGCTTCGAGGGCGAGCTCACCGAGTCCGAGCCACCGCATCGCTCGGTGACGACAGAGCGGATGATCGGCACCGATGAGCCCACGACCACCAATGAGATGACGCTCAGCCCGGTGTCGGGTGGCACGCTTCTGACGATCGTGGTCACCTATCCGAGCGAGGATCTGCGCGAACAGATTCTCGCCACCGGGATGACCGACGGGATGGAGAAGTCGTACGCGCGCCTCGACGACCTGATCGGCGCGTCCGTCTGAATCAGGATGTCACCGCTGGCACATCGGGCGTCAGGTGCTGCTCGGCCCACGCACCGGCGGCCCGCCGACGACCTGCGGGTCTTCGTCGAGGCTGACATCGGGCCCGGCGAACTGCGAGTTGTAGAGGGCGGCATAGGCCCCGCCCATGGCGAGCAACTCGGGGTGGGTGCCCCGCTCCACGATCCGACCTTCCTCCATCATCAGGATCAGGTCGGCATCGCGGATCGTCGACAGCCGATGGGCGATGACGAAGCTGGTCCGGTCTGAGCGAAGGGCGGCCATGGCGTGCTGGAGGAGCAGTTCGGTTCGGGTGTCAACCGAGCTGGTTGCCTCGTCGAGGATCAGCAGCGCCGGGTCGGCCAGGAATGCCCGGGCGATGGTGATCAGCTGCCGCTCGCCGGCACTGACGTTGCCGCCCTCGTCGTCGATGATCGTCTCGTAGCCGTCGGGAAGGCTGTGGACGAAGCGGTCGACGAAGGTGGCCGTGGCAGCCTCGAGGATCTCGTCGTCGGATGAGTCGGGTCTTCCGTAGGCGATGTTGTCGCGGATCGTCCCCTTGAAGAGCCACGTGTCCTGGAGCACCATCCCGATCCTGGATCGGAGGTTGGCCCGGTTCATCTCGGCGATGTCGATGCCGTCGAGGGTGATCCGACCCGCGTCGAGCTCGTAGAAGCGCATGATCAGATTGACCAGCGTGGTCTTGCCCGCCCCGGTGGGGCCGACGATGGCCACGGTCTGACCGGGCTCGACCACCATCGAGAGGTCCTCGATGAGCGGACGGTCTTCGTCGTAGCGGAACGAGACGTCTTCGAAGGTGACCCGACCGTGGAACTCCTTGATCACCAGCGTGTGGTGTTCGTCGGAGATCTCCTCCTCTGCATCGAGGAGTTCGAAGACACGCTCGGCGGAGGCGACGCCGGATTGGAGCAGATTGACCATGGAGGCGACCTGGGTGACCGGCTGGGTGAACTGCCGCGAGTACTGCATGAACGCCTGGACGTCGCCGAGGCTCAACGTGCCGCTCGCGACGCGGAGGCCGCCGAGCACCGCGATCACCACGTAGTTGAGGTTCCCGACAAACATCATGATCGGCATGATCAGCCCGGAGAGGAACTGGGCCCGAAAACTCGCCTCGAACAACTCCTCGTTCTCGCTGTCGAACGATGCCTGGACCTCTCGCTGTCTCCCGAAGACCTTGACGAGCGCGTGTCCGGTGAAGGCTTCCTCGATCTGAGAGTTGAGCGTGCCGGTGCGCCGCCATTGGGTGACGAACTGAACCTGGGAACGCTTCATCACCACGCCGGCCACGATGATGGTGACAGGGATCGTGAACAGGGTGACCAGGGCGAGTGCCGGGGAGATGGAGAGCATCATCCCGATCACGAAGACGATCGTCAGCACCGACGTGAGGAGTTGGCTCATCGTCTGCTGGAGGGTCTGGGAGACATTGTCGATGTCGTTGGTGACCCGACTCAGCAATTCTCCGCGAGGCTGCCGATCGAAGAACGACAGCGGCAGCCGATTCAGCTTGTCCTCGACATCAGACCGCAACCGGTAGATGGTCAACTGGACGACATCGTTGAGCAGATAGCCCTGGAGGAACGAGAGCAGGCTCGCACCGAGATAGAGCGCCACGACGATGAGGAGCACCCGGCCGACAGCGGTGAAATCGATGCCCTGGCCGGGCACGAGATCGACGCCCTTCAGAAGGTCGGCGACCTGTGCGTTGCCGCCGGCTCTGGCTGCCTCGATCGCCTGCTCCTTGGTGATCCCCGCCGGCAGCCGCTTGCCGATCACGCCGGCGAAGATCAGGTCGGTGGCGCTACCGAGAACCCTCGGTCCGGTTGCCGACAGCGCAGTGCTCGCCACCGCGGCGACGAGGACGCCGATCACCTTTGCCCGCTGCGGCCGGAGGTGAGCAACCAGCCGCTTCAGCGATGGGCCGAACGTCATCGCCTTCTGCCCGATCATGCCACCGCCCATGTGGCCCCGACCCGGACCTCCCTGCCCCTGGATTCGTTCGGTGGTCTTCATCGTCTTGTCAGCCATCAGGCCACCTCGACCGTCATCTGGGATTCGACGATCTCGAGATAGGTCGGGCAGTCGGCCAACAGTGTGTCGTGGGTGCCGACTCCGACGATCCGTCCGTCCTCCAGGACGATGATCTGATCGGCGTTGGTGATCGTCGAGACCCGCTGTGCCACGATGATGACCGCTGCGTCGACCGTCACCGGCTCGAGTGCCCGTCTCAGCCGGGCGTCGGTGGCGAGGTCCAGCGCAGAGAACGAATCGTCGAACAGGTAGATCTCGGGTTTGCGGATCACGGCCCTGGCGATCGCCAGACGCTGGCGTTGCCCACCGGACACGTTGGTCCCACCCTGTGAGATCGGGGTTTCCAGACCCTCGGGCTTCTCCTCGACGAACCCCTTGGCCTGGGCGATCTCGAGCGCCGTCCACATCTCTTCCTCGGTGGCGTCTGGCTTGCCGTATCGCAGGTTGCTGGCGACGGTTCCGGAGAACAGGTAGGGGTTCTGGGGTACCAGGCCGATCTTCGACCAGAGCGTGTCGGGGTCGAGAGAGCGGACGTCGACACCGTCGACCAGCACCGCCCCCGTCGTCGTGTCGAAGAGGCGCGGGATCAGGCTCAGCAACGTGGTCTTGCCGGCTCCGGTCGAGCCGATGATCGCGGTCGTCTGACCCGGAGAGGCGGTGAAGCTCACGTCGTCGAGCACCGCGTGGCTGGCTCCCGGATAGCTGTAGCTCACGTCACGGAACTCGAGGTCGCCGTGCCCCGAGACCGTCGAGATGCCGTCTGGCGGAGGGACGACCGACGATTCGGTGTCGAGGACTTCGGTGATGCGGCCGGCGCCGACCGACGCCCGCGGGATCATCACCAGCATGAAGGTGGCCATCATCACCGACATCAAGATCTGCAACAGATAGGAGAGAAATGCGGTCAGCGAGCCGATCTCCATCGCCCCGATGTCCACCCGCTGGCCGCCGAACCAGAGGACGGCGACGCTCGAAACGTTCAGAACCAGCATCACGATCGGGAACATGGCGGCCATCCACCGTCCCACCGTCAACGACACCTCGGTCAGTTCGGCGTTGGCCCGGCCGAAGCGCATTGCCTCGAATGGCTCTCGAACGAACGCCCGGAGAACCCGGATACCGGTCGCCTGCTCCCTCAGCACCCGGTTGACGGTGTCGATGCGCTTCTGCATCAACCGGTAGGCGGGGACCATCTGGGAGATGATCACGCCGACCACCGCCCCGAGTACCGGGACCGCGACTGCGACCAGCCACGCCAGGCCCATGTCCTCGCGCAGCGCCATGAAGATCCCGCCGACCATCATGATCGGCGCCATCACCATCATGGTCAGGCTCATGAGGACGAGCATCTGAACCTGCTGGACGTCGTTGGTGTTGCGGGTGATCAGCGACGGAGCGCCGAAGAGTGACATCTCGCGGTTCGAGAACTCGGCGACGCGGCGGAAGATCGACGACCGCAGGTCGCGCCCGAATCCCATGGCGGTGCGGGCAGCGAAATAGACCGCAGACACCGAACAGGCCACCTGAAGTAGCGAGGTCGCCAGCATCACCGCTCCGGTGCGGATGATGTAGTCGGTGTCACCGAGGACGACGCCCTTGTCGATGATGTCCGCATTCAGGCTGGGCAGATAGAGCGAGGCGATCGTTGCCACCAATTGGAAGCCGACCACGATGGTGATCGGTCGCCGGTAGGGCTCCAGATAGCGGCGGAGGAGTCGGAGCAGCATCAGACGTCGGCCTCCTGGGCGGTCCCGTGGAGAAGGATCGAGACGATCTCGGACGAGGTGAGTCGGTGCTCGGGTGGCATCAACGGCGAGGCGGCAGCGAAGATCAGTCCCCGGAATGCCGAAATGGCACGCGATGGTTCGACCCGCAGGCTCCCATGGTGACGGGCGAGCAGATCGGACAGGGCTGCGGAGATCGTTGCGTTCGATTCGATGACGAGTCGACGCGCCTCTTCCGAGCGGCCACGCCCGGCATCGCGCATCGATCGCACCACCTCGACGAGGGCCGAGACCGTCTCGAACCGGGCGAGGAGGATCTCGGCGGCTTCCGTCAGTTGGGTCTCGAGAGATGCCAGAGGGTCGATCTCGCCCAACGCATCACACACGGGCGCCGGGTCGAGGGTCATTTCGATCGCCTTGAAGATCACCGCCGGCTTGTCGGGAAACACCGTGAACAGGGTTCCCTCGGCCACGCCTGCCGCCTCGGCCATCTCCGAGGTCGTGACGGTCGCTCCCTTGCGGACGAGGAGCGGCACGACTGCGCTGACGAATCTCTCGACGGCGCTCCTCGGGGGGAAGGGGATCTGCCCGACGTGACTTGCTCTGCATCTCGGCCAGCCTAGCTGAGTGAGCACTCACTCAGTCAGAGTGTCGCGGTGCCCTGTGGGCATTCGTCCATTGGTCGGTCCGTCTTGGACACCCACGGCAAGATGGTGTCCACGAACGGTCCGGGACGCGAGCGAGGCCGCACGCCGACCTGGAGGCTGGTCAGCGACGCGCTGTCAGTTCGTGCAAGCCTCAACCGTGGGTCCGGTTCACCGGTACGATCGACCCGTGAAGCATCAAGCCGTGTTCCTCGAGGCATTCAGCCGCATCAACCAGGAGGTCGATCACGCCCTCGACGACATCGACGCTCAGGCCCTCGTGTTCCGTGCGGACCCCGATGCCAACTCCGTTGCCTGGCTCATTTGGCATCTCAGCCGCGTCCAGGACGACCACATATCGGAGATTGCCGGGCAGCCTCAGGCTTACGTCGCCGATGGGTGGGCCCATCGACTCGGCCTCCCTGCCGACGAGCATGACACCGGATATGGACACACATCCGAGCACGTCGATGCCGTCCGCATCGAGAGCCCCGACATCCTTGCGGAGTACTACACGGCGGTCGCCGAGCGAACCCGCGCCTACCTCAGCTCGATGCAAGCGTCGGACCTCGATCGGATCATCGACGACCGATGGGATCCGCCGGTGTCGGTCGGCGTTCGGCTGGTGAGCGTGGTCAGCGACTGTCTCCAACATGCCGGACAAGCCAACTATGTCCGCGGGTTGTCCGAGCGCCAGGCGCGATAGCGGTCGGGACGGCGTACCGCCGAACGGAGCCCACGACTCCTCATGGTTGGGCGGAGTGCCCAATTGCAAGGAGCTCAGTCGGTCACGTTGCACTCGGATCGGAGAATCCGATCAGGCGCGACGATCGGAACAGTCAGCTCGCTGAGGGAGAGCGGAGCGTCTCGAGTACTTCGCCGATCGAGACGTGAGCTTCGATCGGGTGACGGAGTGGCGTCTCGAGCATCACCTCGTAGTGGTTGCGCCGACCGATCCTCTCGTGGGTCAGGAAACCCGCTTCCTCCAGCTCGGCGACGATTCTCTGCGCCGCTCGCTCCGTGATCCCGACCTGATCGGCAACCTCCCGGAGTCGGAGGTCGGGGTCCTGGGCGATACAGACCAGGACGTGAGCGTGGTTCGTGAAAAGGGTCCAACTCATGACATCACCTCGTTCTGAAACACAGTCACCATACACGACAATTGTAGTACGTATTATTTATCGTGTAATGTGTGTCGTATGGCTGCCGTCATCGCTGGGCACTTGATCCTTGCCACACTCCTCCTCCTCACCCGCCACAAGGTCGGGAGGATGGCGTTCGTCCTCGGATCCATCGGTCCCGCCATGACGCTGGCGTACACGCTGCGGCATTTCGCTACCACGCTCGACGGGGCAACAGTCTCCCAGGCGGTGGCATGGGTCCCGAGTCTCGAGCTCGGATTCTCGTTCAGGCTCGATGCCTACGGTTCGGTGTTCCTGCTCGTGATCGGGATCGCAGGTGTCGCCATCTTCCTCCACGCGGCCAAGTACTTCGATGGCTCCGCACGAGCCGCCACCTTCGCGGCCACGATGACCGTCTTCGCCGGAGCCATGACGGGGATCGTCGTCTCAGACCACCTGCTCTCGGTGTTCGTCTTCTGGGAGCTCACGACCATCACCTCATACCTGTTGATCGGATACTCCGATCATCTCGCACGAGCGCGCTCGGCCGCGCTACACGCCGCGCTCGGTGACCGGAGCGGGAGGGCTCGCCCTCCTCGGAGGACTGGTGTTGCTCGCCCGAGAGTCCGGGACCTACCTCATCTCCGAATTGGGTGGAGCTCTCCAAGCCGGACCAGTCACCACGACGGCATTCGCGCTGATCCTGATTGGTGCGGTCACCAAATCGGCCCAATTCCCATTCCATGGATGGCTCCCGGGAGCGATGGCGGCCCCAACCCCGGCGAGCGCATTCCTGCACTCTGCGACCATGGTGAAGGCAGGCATCTTCCTCGTTGGCAAGCTCGGGTTCATCGCTGCCATGACGACGGCGTGGTGGTTTCCGACGATCGCGGCGATCGGGTTCTCCACAATGTTGCTCGGTGGCTGGGCTGCGCTTCGCCAAACGGACCTCAAGTTGCTCCTGGCGTACGGCACGGTCTCCCAACTCGGGTTTCTGTTCGTGCTGATCGGCGCAGGCGACCGCAATCTGGCATTCGGGGGGTTGGCTCTGCTGATCGCTCACGCCGCGTTCAAAGCCAGCTTGTTCATGACCGTCGGGGTGATCGACAAGCTCACAGGAACCCGCGACGTCCGAAGGCTCAGCGGGCTCCGCACCAGCCAACCGGCTGTGTTCTGGACGGCGATCGCCGCGACGGCGTCGATGGCTGCCTTCCCGCTGACGTTCGGCTTCGCCGCCAAGGAAGCCGCCTTCGATGCTCTCATCGACCAAGGTCCGCAATTCATCCTGATCGCGACGGCTGCCTCTGCGCTCACCGTGGCCTACTCCATCCGCTTCCTCATTGGAGCGTTCGGCAACAGCGAGCCAGGTGCCGAGACTGCAACCGCTCCCGCCGGTGCACGGTGGGGCCTGCTAGCGCCGGCGACCACCCTGGCGCTGGTCGGGATCGTGCTCGGATTCCTTCCCGGCCTTCCGAAGGACCTCGTGACGTCGGCCGGATCCGCAATTCCGGGAGCACTGGACGCAAAGCTCGCGGTGTGGCCCGGGCTCGTCCCGGCATTCGCCTTCTCGATGGCATCGCTTGCGATCGGCACCCTCATCGCACTGCTGCCGCGTGTGATCGAACCGATCAGACGTTCTGAGCCGAGGCTTCCCCAGGCGGACATGGTGTTCGCCACCACAATCAGAGGCCTGATCGGTGGGGCCGACCGGATCAGCGGGGTCATTCAGAACGGCTCACTCCCCACCTACCTGGCGACGATCCTCGCAGTCGCCGTGCTTCTGCCAGCCTCTGCTCTCTGGAGACTGAACGGCGTCGGCCTTCCCGAGCCCGGATCGGCGGTCGAGGCCCTCATCGCCGTCATGATCGTCGCAGCCACAGTCGGCCTCCTGCTGGTTCGGCGCCGGTTCGCAGCCATCATCCTGCTCGGAGCGGTCGGGTACGGTCTCGCCGGCCTGTTCCTCATCCTGGGCGGCCCCGACCTCGCGGTCACACAGTTACTCGTCGAGACGCTCGTCATCGGCCTGTTCGCGCTCGTGCTGAGACAGCTCCCCGCCGGATTCGGCCGACTCAAACTGCAGCCTCTCCGGCTCGCAGTCGCAGCCTCCGTCGCCGTATTCGTATTCGGACTGGGACTCGGATTCGGCGCGATCGCACCGGAGCCGACGGTCACCGACGGCTACCTCGAACAATCCGTTCCCAAAGCGGCGGGCGAGAACGTCGTGAACGTGATCCTCGTCGACTTCCGCGGCCTCGACACCCTCGGAGAGATCACCGTTCTGGCAGTTGCGGCGATCGGGGCCGCCGGTCTCGTGGTTCCTGCCATCCGATCGAGGAAGGAGCAGGCATGAGAGCCGCGCGTCCCTCGACCATCCTCGATGCCGGGATCACGTTGACATCAGGTCCGATCCTCGTGTTTTCGATCTACCTGCTGGCGGCCGGACACAACCAACCGGGAGGTGGGTTCGCCGGTGGCCTCGTGGCAGGTGTCGCCGTGCTATTGGCGTGGGCCGGCGGTGGGACGGCGCTGGTCAGGAGCATCGTCCCCGTCCGGTCGTCCGCTCTCATGGGCACGGGGCTGCTGGTCGTGTCCCTGACCGGGATCGCCCCGCTCCTGCTGGGCCTCGGATTTCTCGAGTCCGGCTACGTCGAGGTGACGATACCCCTCATCGGGACGGTGAAGCTGGTGTCGGCGACGCTGTTCGACACCGGGGTGTATCTGCTCGTCGTCGGGATGTCGCTCGGCCTGGTCCGCGCGCTCGGCGAGACAAGCCCGACCGCCGGGGAGGATCAGCAATGAGCCTCGTCATGCTCGTCCTGGTCTCGATCCTGTTCGGAGCGGGCACGTTCCTGCTCATGCAGCGCTCCCTCGCCAAAGTGATCATCGGCCTCGGCCTGATCTCGCACGGGGCGAATCTCTTCATCATGCTGAGCTCGACCCGCACCGGGGCGCCGCCGATCCTCTCCGATGGAGTCGCGACAGCCTCGGTTGCCGACCCGCTCCCCCAGGCCATGGTGCTGACGGCGATCGTCATCACCTTCGGGGTCACCGCCTTCCTCCTGGCGTTGGCGCTCCGCAGCTTCGTGCTGACCGGCTCCGACGAGGTCGAAGACGACCTCGAGGACCGTCGCATCGCCGCGGACTCGGCGGAAGACTCATGAGCTGGCTCCTACCGATCCTGGTTGCTGCTCCCCTGATCGGCGCAGCGTTGACCCTGGTGCTGGGCCGTCGCCTCGTCCCCCAACGGATCGCAACCCTGGGCATCGTGACGGGAACCGCAGCCGGGTCGTTGGCGCTGTTGCTTCATGTCGACAGCCAAGGGCCGGTCACCGCCCAGATGGGCGGCTGGCCCGCACCGCTGGGTATCACCTTGATCGCCGACCGCTTCTCCGCAATCGTTCTGACGGTCTCCGCATTCATGCTCGTCGCAGTGCTCGTGTACGCCATGGCGCAGCTGGGGAGAGACGCCGTCGACTGGTGGTTCCACACCAAGTACCTGACCTGACCGCCGGCGTGACGCTGTCGCTGCTCACCGGTGATCTCTTCAACCTGTTCGTCGGGTTCGAGGTCATGCTGGTCTCGAGCTACGTCCTCCTGACGGTCCGCTCAACCGAGCGCGAGATCCGATCGACGCTGAGCTACGTCGTGATCAACCTGCTGGCATCAGCTCTCTTCCTGGTCACGATCGCCTTCACGTACGGGATCAGCGGCACCATGAACCTGGCCGACCTGTCGATGCGACTCGCCGAGGTGGACCCGGCGGCCAGGGACACGTTGAGCATGCTGATGATCGTGGTCTTCGGCATCAAGGCCGCGCTGTTTCCCCTCTTCATGTGGCTCCCGGACTCCTATCCCACCGCGCCAACACCGGTCACCGCGATCTTCGCCGGCCTGCTGACCAAGATCGGCGTGTTCGTCATCATCCGCACCCAGACGCTGCTCTTTCCAGCAGACGAGCCGTCGACCCTGCTCCTCGTCATCGCCGGGGCGACGATGACGGTCGGGGTGCTGGGTGCGATCGCACAGAACGACGTCAAGCGCTCCTAGCTTCCACATCGTCAGCCAGATCGGATACATGATCATGGGCCTCGGGTTGCTGTCTGTCGCCGGCCTCGCCGCCGCCGTCCTTGACATCACCCACCACATCATCGTGAAGACCGGCCTGTTCCTGGTGGCAGGCGTCGTCGAGGCCGAATACGGCGGAGGCGGCCTGGATCGCACGGGCGGCCTGCTCCATCGACGGCCGGTCGTGGCGCTCCTCCTACCACTCGCGGTCAGCCTGGCGGGATCTGGCCGTTCAGCGGCTTCGTTGCCAAACTGGCGCTCGTTCAGGAAGGTCTGGCGCTGGGACAGGGGGCGATCGTCGCGGTGAGTCTCGTGGTGGGCGTCTTGACCCTGTACTCGATGACCAAAATCTGGGGGGCGACCTTCTGGGGTGAAGAGAAGGAATCGGACGGGCGGGCCGGGCGCATGGAGATCGCCACGACGGGCGTCGTCCTGGTGCTCAGCCTGGCTGGTCGCCGCGACCCGTGGACCGCTGAGTGAGCTCAGCCTGCGAGCGGCGGCGGATCTGAAAGATCCGGCCACCTACGTTGCCGTGGTCAATGGCAGGCTGGTGAGATGGAGACCATCGTCACCATCGCCCAGATCTCGCTCGGATTCGCCGCGTCTTCTGGCAATCGCTCGAGCCATCAAAGGCCCCGACATCGTTGACCGGATCGTGGCCGTCGACCTCATTCTGCTGTTGCTGGCTGCCGGCGTCGGTGCCGAGGCTGCCACATCGGGGTCAGAGCTCTATTCGGCGATCGCCATCGTCGTGGCGTTGATCGCCTTCGTCGGCACCGTTCTCGTCGCCCGCTTCGTCGAGTGGAGGGATGTCGGATGACCGTGGTCGGCTCCGTCGTGCTGCTGGCCGGCACTGCCCTCTCCGTGCTGTCGGCATTTGGCGTGTGGAGGTTCTCGATCCGCGATCTCTCGCATGCATGCCGCAACCAAATCCGCGTCACTCGGCCTGGCCCTGGTGGTCCTCGGTTCGGGGTTGGCGGCGTCGTCGCCCGGGATCGTCGGAATCGGCGCGTCGACCTCGGCCTCTGCTGTTCCTCACCGCCCCGATCTCGGGACATCTCCTCGGCCGGGTCTTCCTATCTGACCGGGGCGCATCGCTACCGGTTCGACGCCCTCGCTGGACTCTCGACCGACTGCTCTGAGCCGCGACCGCGCCGTGAAGTCCGACTTCTCGACCCTCAGGTGGATCGGGTTGATCGCGTACTGGGTGCTGCTGTGGCGCGACCTCTCCGTGGGCTCCATCGTGTGGGGGGCTGTGGTCGGCCTCGTGGTCGAACTGAGCCGCAGGAGCGTGTTCGAACCCGGTCCGGCTCAAAAACGTCCTCGCTCTCGCCCGCTTCTCGCTGTTCTATCTGGCTGCGTTGGCACGCACCAATGCACGGGTCGCCTGGGCGGGGGCCACGCCGTTCCACGATGACATCGACGAGGCCATCGTTGGCATACCGCTATCGGTCGCCTCCCCACAGGCTGCGCTCCTCGTGGCCAATGCCGTGACGTTCACTCCCGGGACACCGACCATCGACTCGCCGACGATCCCCTGATGCTCGATGCCCAGCTGCTCCGATCTCCGAAGAAGGCGACAAGGTGCCTGGGGAATCGGAGCTCAGTCGTCGGTGAGAGCTTTGGCAGCATCCGTCTTTCACGCCACTAGCTGGCAGTCGCAAGAACTCGACCCCACAAAGGAGACGACCGTGCAGAGGTTCAAGAACATCCTCGTCCACATTTCCACCGACAAGCCGCTCCAGAGCAAGCTCCACGCCGCCGCCGATATCGCCCGCCGCAACGACGCCACCCTCACGCTGTTCGATGTGGTTCCGACCCTGCCCGTCCGACGTCGGATCTTCAACAACGAGACGAGCCAGAGTGGATGTCGAAGAAGCCATGGCCGAGGATCGACTGGAGAAACTGAGATCCATCGCAGCCGAGCTCGACGCCGCCCGGATCGAGCGTTCGTTCGGCCCACGGAACCGGCTACATCGAGATCATCCGCGAGGGCCCTGGCTCACAACCACGATCTGATCATCACCGCACCCGACGAGCCGCGCAGGAACTTCTTCGCCGGCGCCGCGACGACGATGCATCTCATGCGAAAGTCACCGGTCCCGGTATGGGTCCACTCGGCAGGCTCGATCGCAGCTCACGGTGTCGCGGTGGCGGTCGGACTGTTCGACACCGAACGGCGTCGACATGGGTCTTAACTGCACCTTGATGCAGATCGCATCGTCGCTGGCGGCGCAGAAGGAGGAAACGCTCCATGTGATCAGCGCCTGGCGCCTTCACGGTGAGTCGATGCTCCGCAGCTCCAGATCGTCGTTCACCCACCAGGAGGTCAACCAGATGCTGTCAAAGGAGCGCACTGAGGCGCAGGTGGAGATCGACCGCCTCGTCTCGGAGGGTCGAACCGTTGCCGGTCCCCGTCGAGATCCATCTCGCGAAAGGGGTGCCGGGCCAGACAGTGTTGCAGTTGGTCGACGAGATCGCGCCAACCACCCTCGTCATGGGCACCATCGCCAGGACCGGCCTGAGCGGGATGATCATCGGCAACACAGCCGAGCAGGTGTTGGGAAGGATCACGACCTCTGTCATCGCCGTGAAGCCGGAAGGCTTCCAGTCGCCGGTGACCAACACGATCGGGCCAGAGTGATGGACACCGTCATCCTTCTCGCCTCGTTCGGGCTACTGGCGGTTGCATCCGAGCGGGATCCGGCCTTCGGCGTCTTTGCCTGGTTCCCCCTGCTGACTATCACCCGCAGAACCGTTCGCCGGCGCCATCGCAGGTTCGTTCGCCCTCGATCTGATCCCTCTTCGTCGGCGAGCGAGCAGTTGCGCTTCGTCGACGAGATATCACTGGCCGTCATCGTGTTCGTGGCCGGCAGCGAGCTGTACCTCAAGGAGATCAAGCCACGGCTCCGACCGATCCTCGGGATCGCCAGCGGCATCATTGCGGTGACCTATGTCGTTCTGGCGGTGGGGGTCTTTCTGCTCACCGGGTTGATCTCATTCACCTCCGATCTCGGCGATGGCGCCAAGGTCGGCGACCGCGCTGTTGGGCGCAGCCGTGCTGCTCGCTCTGTCCCCGCCGTCGACCATCGCCGTGATCAAAGAGCTGTCGGCTCGAGGGCGCTTCACCCGAACAGTGCTCGGCGTCACCGTGACCATGGACGTCGCCATCATCGTGTTGTTCGCGACGATTACCTCCGTGGCGTCTCCCCGCGCCGACAGACACGTCGCTGAAGCTGTCCGTTCGACCGCTGTTGCTTCTCGACCTGGCAGTTGCGGTCGCCCTCGGATATGCCGCCGGTCAGATCCTTCGCGTTGTGCTCGACACGTCGCTTCCGGCCGCCGCAAAGGGCGCCCTGATCCTTGTCACCGGATTTGCGATCTATGAAGGTGGCGACTTCATCACCCAGTGGAGCAAGGACACACTCTCCTTCGAGGTCCACATGGAACCGCTGCTGATTGCACTGATCGCTGGATTGTTACGAACTTCACAGCTCAACGAGAGCAGTTCGACGAGCTGCTCCACCGGATCGGCCCGATGGTGTACGTCGCGTTCTTCACCATCACCGGACTGTCGCTCAAACTCGACGTGCTGTGGTCGGTGCTCCCCATCGTGGCGGCGCTGTTCGTGTTGCGAGCACTCGGAATCGCCGGAGGATCACTGCTCGGCAGCAAGTGGGCCGGTGAGCCGAACCGACTCGCGACCATCTACTGGGTGGTCGAACATCACCCAGGCCGGGATCGCACTGGGCCTCGCCCGAGAGGTCGCGGTCCAGTTCCCCACCTTGGGGGATGCCTTCGCCACTCTGATCATCTCGGTCGTCGTGATCAACGAGATCATTGGACCGCTGTTCCTCAAGTGGGGCCTTCGACGAGCCCGGAAGTACACGAACCAGACGCAGACCGCGGTGGGGCTGTCATGTGGTCATTCTCGGAGTCGAAGGCCAGTCGATCGCATTGGCCAGAGCGCTGCAGAGTCACGGATGGTCGACGGTTCTGGCCGATACGCGATGCCGACCAGATCGCCCGGCTGAGGTGGGAGGACGTTGACGAGCGACACATCGAAGCGGTGACTGAGGAGACGATGCGGGAGCTGATCACCGACCGGACCGAGGCCGTGGTTGCCATGCTGGGCGACGACACGGCAAACGCTCAGGCACTCCAGTTCGCCACCGAAATGGGGGTCCAGAGGCTCGTCGCCCGCCAGTCGAGCCGGGTCCCCGACAACAGCTTCTCGGGGATCGAAGACGTCGTGACGATCGACCCGGGGACGGCCGTCGTGTCGCTCCTCGAGAGGGCCGTCACCTCGCCGCAATCAGCAACGCTGCTGCTTCAACGAGACCCCGACCGGGCTGTCAGCCAGGTCACGGTGGTCAACACCGACGTGGATGGCACGCCGGTGCGCGACCTCCGCCTTCCCACCGATGTGCTCCTCCTCCAGATCATTCGGGGGGACACCACTGTCGTGGTGCACGGCCACACCGAACTCCGGACCGGCGACGACGTCCTCCTCTTGTCCAGCGAGGACAGCCTCGCCGAGATCCGATCTCGCCTGTCGGGCTGAGCGCGCCAGACCGAGACGTCACGACGATCGCAGATCGCATCCGATCAGAATGCCTGCGGTGACAGCGACCGCTATGGCGGCGATGCCCGGAGTCAGTGGTCGCAGGTCAGGCGGAGGCCGCCACGAGGACTCGACGTCTGGAGTGGTTCTCCCGCTCCCGTTCCCGCGTACACCTTGGCCACACTGTGGTTGCTCCGGCAACACGGAAACGGCATGACCGGCGATGCCGAAGCCCCAGAACAGGATCACCCAATAGGCGTAATCCATTCCCAGGAACCCGGCATTGGCTCCGCTACCCACATCGATGATCACCAACATCGCATTCACCAACACGAACACCATGAAGTGATACCAGAAGTCACGGACGATCTTGACGTAGTGCTCGGCTCGGACCAGCGCTCCTGGGTCTTTCTCCGTGATGTCTCGCCCCTCGTTGGGTCACCTCCATCAGACCGACCCGACGGATCGGAAACCAGAGGAGCAAAGTCGGTTGCGGTCCGATCACGGTCACGATCTCAACCGATGAGGTTCGCCGCCACCTGTCCGAGGACGAAGAGACCGATCACGATCAAACCGACTCTGATCGACAGCTTCCGGTTCTCGAGCGGCGACGTCAGCACCGTCGCGGGCAGCAGCGCCCTGAACGACCAGGACGACGATGGCGACCAGGACCAGCAGACCGGCGATGTCGATCGCCACCCACAACCCCCAGTACCCGAGGATTCCGACGACCAATCCCGAGCTCGCGACTCGTTGACCGAACCCGACGATCCGGTTCGGTCGATGATCCATGCCAGCGACATCGTCCCGACGAGCAACGCCGCATACGTGGAGGGGATTCGTTTGAAGAGGACCTCGTCGGCGAGCAGCGCAGGCTCACGGGATTGATCGAACACTGCCGAGAACACCCCGGCATGGAAGAACAGGTCGACACCGATCATCGACAGCCATGCGAGCCCGACCCGCGCCGAGAACGGGGACCAACTCGGTCGTCCCGGAGTCGGCAACGGCGCCGCCCCCGGCGAGGTCATGTCCGACGGCGATTGACGCCGACCAGCATCGCTACTCCGACGATCACGAACAGTGCCGGCCACAGCAATTTCACGACGTCGGCGTCGACCACCGACGACGTTCCGGCGACGACCAGGACTCCTCCCGGAATCAGCGGCCACCAGTGGCTCGAGCCTCGATACATCGAGTCGATCGCATAGATCAGGAGGAATCCGACACCGAGTCCGAGCGCCTCGATGTCGCCGGTCGTGTCGAAGAGCTCTTGGCCGAGCTGTCCCAGGCCGATGCCGATGATGATGCCTCCCGGCACCAGCAACCCGTACGTCCTCCGCATGAAGTAGGCCGCCAAGAACACCGTCCCGACCACCAGGAGCACGAGCGCCTCCCCATACCCCTCGAAGTACTGGAGGCCGAACAACCCGATGCCGGCGATGATCAGAACCCAGCCGGCCATAGTGGTTCGGTCGCGATCGGGACGCCCGGTTCCCGGTTCGGTCTCTGCCTGTTGTTGATCGGTCATCGTCTGATCATCTCAAAACCGACCAAGCTCGCCCCAGAGTCCGAAGACCCGATCTCCACACCCCTCGGTCGAACGCGACCCGCGTCCACGGTCCGACCCCGGCATTCGGCTCCTCGACCCGGTCATGTCCGGCTCCGAAACAACGCCAATCGAGACGACGAAAGCACCATCTAACTCGGTATCGTTCAACCGGAAATCGAGGAACACCGATGAAGTGCACGACCTGTGGCCACATCAACGACGAGGGGGCCTCGTTCTGCTCGAACTGCGGGACCGCCCTGGCACTCACCTGTCCTGTCTGCTCGACCCCGTACACCGCCGGCGCATCCTTCTGCTCCAATTGCGGAGCCAAGCTCGGCGCTGAAGCGGCCCAAGCCGACGACTCGCTCGCCCGCTACCTCCCGGCCGAACTCCAAGCAAAGCTCGAGGCGGCCCGTGCGGGGCGCACCATGGCCGGCGAGCGGCGCACCATCACCATGCTGTTCGCCGACGTTCAGGGATCGACCGCCGCCGCCGAGAAGCTCGACCCCGAAGAGTGGGCCGAGGTGGTCAACGGGGCGTTCGAACGACTCATCCGGCCCGTGTACCGATACGAGGGCACGCTCGCCCGGTTGATGGGCGACGCCATCCTCGCCTTCTTCGGCGCTCCGATCGCTCACGAAGACGACCCCGAGCGAGCCGTCATGGCCGGTCTCGAGATGCTGAGCGCCGCAAAGCCGTACGCCCGCGAGGTGAAGGCCCGCTGGGGCGTGGACTTCGATCTGCGAGTCGGAATCAACACCGGGCTCGTCGTCGTCGGCGAAGTCGGCTCCGACCTGCGGGTGGAATACAGCGCTCTGGGCGACGCCGTGAACGTCGCCGCCCGAATGGAGCAGACCGCGGCTCCGGGAACGCTCCAGGTCACCGGAACCACCCACCGTCTCATCGACCAACTCTTCGACTTCGAAGAGCTCGAGCCGGTCGAAGCCAAAGGCAAGTCCGAACCGGTGCCGGCCTTCCGGGTGACCGGTGTTCGTGAGCGGCCCACGACCATCCGAGGCATCCTCGGCGACGATGCTCGTATCGTCGGCCGTGACTCCGAACTCGAGACGCTGCGCGGCGTCATCGAGAACGTGCAGCAAGGCAAGGGACAGATCTGTTCGATCATCGGAGAGGCGGGCGTCGGAAAGTCGAAGCTCGCCGCGACGCTCCGATCGGATCTGTCGGCCCAGCAATGCCTGGCCCCCTGGCTGACCGGTGGCAGTGACAATCCGAGCATCGTGCGGTGGGCGGAGGCCAGGTGCCTCTCCTACGACACCGCCGTCCCCTATGCCCCCTTCATCCGGATGTTCACGGCACTGTTCGACATCGAGTCCGATGACGATGCCGCCGGGAGCCGCGCCAAGGTCGAAGCCGCCGTCGCCGCGGTTCTGCCGGGCGACACCCAGGCGGCAATGTATCTGTCGATAATGCTGGGCATCGAGCCGGCAGACGACAGGGCCGAGTTCGTAGCCGAGCTGGATCCGCCCGTGCTGCAGCGGAGGATCTTCTCGTCGGTGGTCGACTACGTCGAGGCGTGCTCGCTCTCGTCGCCAGGAGTGTTGGTCGTCGAGGACCTCCATTGGGCCGACGCAGTGTCGCTGGCGCTGCTCGAGGAACTGATGCGAGCGACCGACCGATCGATGCTGGCGGTCATCGCCCTGATGCGCCCGTATCGGGAGGACGCCGCCTGGGGCTTCCACGAATCCGCAGCCCGCACCTTCTCGCATCGATACACCTCGATTCGGCTGCAGCCGCTCGACGAGTCATCGTCACGGGCGATGGTGAGCGAACTGCTCGGCGGTGACCTCCCCCCGTCGGTTTTTCAAGTGATCGAAAAGCGAGCCGAGGGCAATCCGTTCTTTGTCGAAGAGATTCTGCGCGAACTGATGGAGTCCGGCGCCTTGACGCAACCCGATGGCGCCTGGACGTTCGTCGGTGACGCTTCCTCGATCGACATCCCGGGCGGGATCGCCGGACTGCTCACTGCCAGACTCGACCGTCTCGACGAAACACCGCGGTTTGTGCTGCAACTGGCGTCGGTGTTGGGAAGGGAGTTCGGATTCACCGAGTTGGGAGACGTTGCCGGGAGCACAGTCGACGTCGACGCCGCCCTCTCCGACCTGATGCGACGCGACATGCTGGTGGAGCAGAGTCGAATCCCCAGCCGCAGCTACGCGTTCCGACACGCCCTCATCCAGGAGACCGCCTACAACACGATTCTGCTCAGAACCAGACGAGAGCTCCATGCCCAGGTTGTCGAGCATCTGATTGCCCGCGATGGCGAACCCCACGAAATCGCTCGCCACCTTCTCGAATCGAGACAGGAGAGTCGAGCGGCTCCCTATCTCGCCGAAGCGGGCGACCGGGCATCGTGGGCGATGTCGCTGGCCGATGCGATCCGCTACTACGACCGGGCACTCAACTGGGCCACCGACGGTGAGGACCTCGACGTCGTCAAACGGATCTACGAGGGACTCGGTGCCGCCTACACCCTCATCCCCGATCTCACCGAGGCCTCGAGCTCGTATCAGCAGATGCTCGAATTCGGGCAGGCACGTTCCGAGCCGTCGGTCCAGATCACCGCCCTCAACCGGCTCGGATTCACCGTGGCGGCCCTCGGCGGGGACTATGAACGAGCTACCGAGCACCTCGAAGAGGCCCGACGGCTCGCAGAGGAGTTCGGTGACGGAGCGGGGCTCGCCGAATACCACATCAACAGCTGCCTGATCGCCACCACCCGGGGAGACATGGAGAAGGCGGCGGCCCACGACGCCGAGACAGTGCGGCACCGAGGTCGGCTCGGACATGCTGATGACCCATGGCCTGCTCCAGCGGGTGTTGTCACTGGTGCATGCCACCCAATACGACGAGGCGCAGCGGACACTCGACAAGGCACGCGAAGCGATCGCTGGGTCCACCAACCCCAACCTGTCGACGATGCTGTCCGTGGCCGACTATTTCTTCCTCCTGCGGGACTGGCGACATCCGCCAGGCATGGGAGGTAACAAGCAGTGCATCCGACCAGGCAACCACGCAGGGTTCCTCGACCGCCAGCACGATCGCGCTCATGGCTGGCATCGCAGCCGACCTTCTGGGCGACCCCGAGAACGCCCTGTCCTACCTGGCCGAGGCTTCCCGCATCGGCCAGGAATCCGGCCAGACGTTCAACTCGGCGTCAGCCGCAGCGTCGATGGCGCGGATCTACGCCGAGCTCGGGATCGAGGATGACGAGACCGCGGCACTGCGCACGGATGCCACGACCTTCATGGAGGGCCCGCTGGGTGAGATGCTCGCCACGACCGTGCTCCTCGAACTCGCCCGGATCGAGCGGATCCGCGGCGACCTGCCCGCTGCGGCAGACATGCTCACCGTCGCCCTCGCAGGATCGTCGGCTGTGAAGAACCTCGAACTACCCGGAGTGAAGTTCGAGCTCGCCGCCGTGCGTATCGCCCAGGGGGATCTCGACGCTGCTCGGGACCTCGCCACGGAGGGAGCCGAGTTCGCCGCGGGACCGTGCCATGGCGGTCTACCGACCGCTCGCTGCTCTCGACCCGTGGTGCTCTACAGCTGGCCGAGTCACGTCATGAGGAAGCCGCAACCACCCTGGAACAGGGAGCCGAGGACGCCGCCCAGATGGGGATGGTCGGGCTGGAATGGCGGCTCCTGGGCCTTGCTCACCGTGGCGCTGGCCGCGGCAGGGCGCACCGATGACGCCACCGCCAGCCTGGACCGCGCCCTAACCTGACTCCCAGCAGGGCAACCGGATTATCGACACGCTGATGCGTGAGTCGTTCCTGGTGGCTGCCCGCTCGGCTCACAGGGCCATCGAGGAGGCCCGAACCGTCAGGAGCGATCCCCCGACCCCGGTACCGCCTGACCCGATGCCGGAGCCAGCCGTTCTCTCGAGCACCGATCGCGTCCCCGGGCGACCGTTCACAGACGCAGAGAACAGCGACGCCGACCTCGAACGGCTCCAGCGGATGGTGCGCCAGTTGGTCGACACCTATGACGATCCGGTCGTGTGCGACTTCGCTCCGGGAAAGCGACCGGTGTGCGAATCCGATCCCCAGGGCCGTCACTTCCGCATCTACTACGTCCAGCCGAGCCGACTGTTCACCGCGGAGAACCTCACCGTCGTCGGGTTCTTCGGTGAGAAACGGCCGGGTGCCGACATCAAGCCGCTCCTCGCCGCCGACAAGCGATTCGAATCCGAGTTCCACAAGCATCGGGGCCTCTTGAGCCTCAGCACGGTGCGCATTGCGAATGGAAATTTCGCCAACCTCGTCTTGTTCACCGATCCCGATGCGAAGGATCACTGGTTCGAGGCCCCGATCCATCGCGACACTGTCGCCGAGATCTCACCGCCGTACTACAGCACGATCCGCTTGAGCAACGGCGTCCTCCCCCACGGTGTGGGAGCCCCCGAAGAGCTTGTCATCGAACGCGTCAAGTACATCGACTACAGCTCGCAGCCCCCCTGGCGTGCAGTCCGCGGCGTACCACCGCCGATTGATGGTCCGTCGTCACCTGACGGTGAGGACCACACATCCTCCATCTATCCTTCTTTTCCCTTCAGGATCAAGTCGTGCCGCTCGGTAACTCGTCAATGGCCACATCCGCGGCTTCTGCCAGTTGGAGACTGGCCAGTGGGTCGCCGACACCGGCAGCATCGCTGATACGAGCTCCCACATTGATGTCATCTCCGAGCGCGGTCAACTCCATCGGCTCGCCGGGTGACCCGAGCATTCCGACATAGCCACGCCCGGCGTGCAACCCGACCCCGAGCGGAATCCGATGGCCCCTTCGGGTCGGTGTGTCCGGTGGCGATCAGCAGCTCACGAGCGCTGTTCAACGCGGGCTCGCGCATTAAGGGGACTCGGCGATTCCAGGGACGAAGTAGCCGATGGCTTCGTCACCGGCCAGCCGACCCAGCAAGGCGCCCGATCTGACCAGGACCTCCGAGGATGTCCTGAAGAACCTGTCGATGAGATCCCTGAACGCCTTGTTCCCGATCTCTCTCCGCGAGTGGTAGTGAAAACAAAACGTCAGCGAACATGGTCGCCACTTCGACCTCGGCTCCACCAGGATGCTTGCGCCCAAAGTTGATGCATGAGTTGCAGAAGCGTGGGTCCTCGTGGGACTGGCCTCTCCCGATGAGCGGCATCACGCGACGCCCGAGCCCTTCGAACGGTGCATGACAGAACATGCACCGGGGATCGCTGGGGGATCGCTCGAAAGACAGCCCTCGACTTCTCCTTGCCGGGGTTGCCCTCTACCAGAAGCTCTCTCCAGACGGAGTCTCCAGTGCCAACCATTCGCTGATGCTCCGAGCCAGAGGCCGTCCCCGAGGGTTCAGCCTTCACCGTTCATCCGCCGATCGCGTTCGGCGTCTTCATCACGAGCCTAGCCATGAGACCATCGGGCTCCTCAGCCGGCGCCGGCACGGCGCGTGGTCGAGCGGATGGGTGTCAGGTTGCGCCGAGCCTGTCTATCGGTGGTGGCGAATACACCCGGGGCTTGGGCAATTCGCCGTCGTATCGCTCGACCTCGACCAGGCAGGTGTGGGCGCTCGGGCCCTGGGCGAGCGAGGACGTTCCGATGTCGCGGGTCAGCACATTTGGGTTGCCGGCGAGTTCGAGCGAGTCGGCGACTCCGGGTTCGAGCGGGTCGAACCAGGCTCCCGTCGGCATCGCCACCACGCCCGCCATCACCCGATTGTCTATGGCCACACCGACCAGACACGCAACCCTGTCGTCGAACAGCCTCGCCGTGTCACCATCTGACAACCCTCGAGCGTCTGCGGTTGCCGAATGCATTCTGAGCACCTCTCGTGCCCGGCCACCTTGTGACGCTGGCTGTGCTCGCTGTGATCCAGCTGGCTGTGCAGGCGCGTGGCCGGCTGATGACTGACAAGCTGCAGCGGGTGGTGCTCACTCCCCTGGCCTCCGAGGCGCTCGAACGGCTCCATCCACGCGGGGATCACCCGGAAGTCGCCATACCCGAAGCTCTCGATGGTCTCCGAGTGAATCTCGAGCTTCCCAGACGGCGTCGTGTGGGGACGCCCTGTCGGGTCCTCGCGGAACTCGGCCAACCACCCGGGCCGAGGATCAGGGTAAGGCAGCTGGTAGGTGCCCGACTCCCAGAACGCATCGAATT
Source organism: uncultured bacterium (assembly GCA_963745865.1). Lineage (GTDB taxonomy): Bacteria > Actinomycetota > Acidimicrobiia > Spongiisociales > ZC4RG35 > JAHEDH01. The sequence continues at coordinate 31,138 of CAVUYZ010000008.1, forward strand.
GGGGGATCTCGATGCCCTCTGCACTGCCCTGTATTCGGGCCTCGTCCCAGAGATGTCGAAGCCAACCGCCAACGTCGTGAACCTTCGGTGAACTCAGCCTCACAACCCATGCGGCTGGCAAGCCCGACAAGGATCTCGAAAGTCCGAGCGTGCCCCGCCGTGGGGTGGGATGACCTGCCGCATCGCATGGGCGTACGGGTCGTGGCTCGACGCACAGATGTCTTCACGCTCCAGTGCGGTGGTGGCAGGGAACACGATGTCGGCGTGCCGCGCCAACGGCGTCCACCACGGCTCGTGAGCGATAACGGTGTCGGGTCGTTTCCATGCCTGGACCAGCCGGTTCAGATCCTGGTGATGATGGAACGGGTTTCCACCCGCCCAGTAGATCAACCTGATGTCGGGGAAGGTGATGCGGGTTCCGTCGTAGTCGATCGACTCCCCAGGGTGCAGAAGCATGTCGGCGATCCGCTCGCCACCGGGATCGCGGTTCCGGTCGGGTTGACGCCCTTGGGAAGAACCGGCCAGGCCGAACCGCCTCCCGGTGCTCCCGATGTGCCCCTCGTCGGCATGGCCGAACCCGAACCCTCCCCCGGGAAGCCCGACATGGCCGAGCATCGAGGCCAGCGTCACCAGCATCCAGTAGGGCTGCTCGCCGTGATGGGCACGCTGCAACGCCCAGGCGGCGTTGAGCAGCGTGCGCTGGGAAGCCATCTCCCGGGCGAGGCCCACGATCGTGTCGGCGTCGACGCCCGTGATCGCCTCCGCCCACGCCGGAGTCTTCGGCGTTCCATCCGTCTCTCCGAGCAGATAGGAGAGGAACCGGTCGTATCCGACGGTGTACCGGTAGAGGAAGTCGGCATCCGCCAGGTCCTCTGTCTCGACGACAAACGCCAACCCCAACATCAGCGCAACGTCGGTGCCAGGCCGGCACCGAATCCAGCGATGCTCCAGATCCGGCGTGTCGTCTTCGAGGGGTCCGATCGTGACGAACCGGACACCGCGAGCGGCGGCCCGCTCCATCCCCGACCGGACCTCATGCTGGGTGATCCCCCCATAGGAGACCTGGCTGTTGCGGAGCGGCAGCCCACCGAAGCTCACCACCAGTCGCGACCCGAGGCGATCTCGTTCCAGGTCGTCTGCTCCAATTCCATCTCCGGCCACGGCGACACGACATCGGGCAATATGGCCTGCGCTGCCGCCGTGCTGTAGGAGTTGACCGACCTGGTGCAACCGCCGATGCAGTTGAGGAAGCGGTGCAGCTGGGACTGAGCGTGATGAAAGCGTCCGGCGCTCGCCCATCCGTACGAGCCTCCGTAGATGGCAGTGTTGCCGTGCTCGGCGATGACCCGGCCAAGCTCACCTGCCGCCAGATCGAGCGCCTGCTCCCAAGAGACCTCGACAAACGGCTCACCGCCACGACGATCCCGCCCACGATACGGGCCGCCCTCGAGCCAACCTTTGCGAATGGCCGGACGGTCGATCCGGACACGATGCTGGATCCCATCGAGTAACGCATCCCCGATCGGGAGGGGTCGGCGTCGCTGGGGATCGGGGTGACGCTATCTATGCGCCCTGCACGGGTCTCGACGTCGTACACGCCCCATTGTGTTGCAGTCCGATCAGCCACAGCACCTCCTCTCGGATTCAGCCGCAGACTAGAACGTCGCGGAGGGAATTGTCTGGTTCCCGTACGACGAGGAGACGGGCTGACCGGGCGGACGTCCGCCGGCCTGCCGCTCCGATCGTCTCGGTCACATCGGATGGATCTCGGCGACCTGAACGGCGCCACCGTCCTCGCGGATCGGGCAGTCGGTCGCCAGCCCCAGCGCGTCCTCGTGCCGAATCGGCCTCGACAATGCTGTAGCCAGTCACGGTCACGTCGCCACCGTGGGTCGTGGTGCCATCCGACGCGATCGTCGCCGCTCGCCGACCGGGTCCCCTGGTCGACCAGAGCTGCGCCGAGGCTCCCCATCCATGCGCCCCATCTCGCTATCACCGCCGCGCCCTCTTCTTCGGTTTCCGGCATGCGCCCGCCGTGGTAGGTGAACAAGTACTTCGCCATCGTGGTGTCTCCTTCTGACTCGAAGACCGACTCTCGGTCCTTCACCCATGCGACGATCAAAGGGTGTCGTTTTCGACACCCTCCAGTGATTCTCGGAAAGCTACCGATCTCTCACTCCAGCGGCTGACGGGTACGTTGCGCCTGATCCGCGACGGCACCGCTGAACTCCTCTCCCATCTCCACACCGCCGCGTACCGGTTGTCCTCGGGCCGGATCGGCGGACGGTTGGTCGACAACGACATGTTGCTGTTGACCACCACCGGTCGCCACAGCGGTCGCCCCCACACGGTGCCACTGCTGTTCCTCGAGGACGGCGACCGGTTCATCGTGTACGCGTCCTGGGGTGGCCGAGACGAGCACCCGGAGTGGTATCTCAACCTGATCGCCCATCCCGAGGCCATCGCCCAGGTACGCGGTGATCGCCACGAGGTCATCGCCAGGACGGCCCCGGCAGGCAAGCGTGACCGATGGTGGAACACGGCGGTCTCGGCCTACCGCGGCTACGCCGTCTACGAGCGCAGAACCGACCGAGAGATTCCGGTGGTGTTCCTCGACCCCGACTGACCGAAACCGGGGACCCTCGGACGCAGCCCAGGTCGGTTTCACCCTCCGCGGCGATGTCCTCGACGCTCTCGATCATCTCGATGGCGACCTTCGCACCCATGTGCTGAGCCGACGCTCTCGCACGATCGAGCAGCTCCTCGGTGAGCTCGGCGTCATCCAGGGCGGCCGCGCACCTGGCGGCATGGATCCGGATCAGCGTCGTGGGGAACACCAGTCCCAGATCATCACCGATCTCGAGGGCCGGAAGCATTCGATCGAGTGCGCTTCTCACGTCACCGTTGGCCTCGTCCACCAGGCCCCACCACGACTGCACCAGCGCGCCCAGCCACTCACTGTTGCCGACGACGATTCGCTCGAGGACCTCGATCAACCCGTCGGCCAGCCCCAAATCGATCAACGCGGGCACACTCAGGTCCAACCCACTCACTGCCAGGGTCGGATTGTCCTTCGCCAACTGCAGCAGTTCAGGAACCAGGTCCCTGACGTCGTCGAGATGGCCGGCGTCATCGGCGTAGCGAATCAACTGGCCCAAGACGGGGAGCATCACCTGCGGGTCGCCGATGTCGCGGCACGCGCCGAGGAAGTCGAGCGCCTTTCTCCATGCCTCCTCAGCGTCGCCGTTGATCCAGCTGATCCGCGCGTCCAGGACCCGGCCGAAGGTCGCAACCTGTGACATGCGACTGCTGGCCGACGCCTCGATGATCTCGCTGGTGAGCCGGTCGAACTCAGCGATCTCACCGAGCTGCAGCAGCGCCAGACACTTGGTGTGCTTGTGCCATGTCGTGTCTCGTCCCCGCTGTTCCCCGTACGCAATGCCATCGTCGATGATGTCGAGCGCTTCACGAGACCTCCCGACCTCGTTCATCCACGAAGCGCGATTGTTGTATCCGACCATCGCGCCGACGGTGTTGCCCAGGTCGAGATCGATGGCGAGTGCATCCGCCAGGTCGCCGTCGCCGCCGCCGTCGAGGTTCCCCACCAGGTTGAGCGCCGTTCCCCGGAGCCGCAGGCCCCGGGCCCGAAGCCTCACGTCACCGACATCGCGAGCGACCCGAATCACCCGTTCGGCGACCTCGACCGCCTCCTCCTCGCGCCCGGCGAACATGAGCATGGCCGAGTGCTCTGCCCAGACGGAGGCCACCTCAACGCTATCGGGCATCCCATCGATCAACTCGAGAGCGGCCAACACTTGCGAGTCTGCCAACTCACGGTTTCCGCCGTACCACGCGGCCCGGGAGCGATGGGCCAGGGCCACCGCTCGGCCCAGATCGTCACCTGCTGTGGCATATAGATCAATCGCGTTGCCGAGCATCGCGAGCACCTCTTCGGATCCGCCCGAGGTCAGGCTGGAGAGGGTCACGAGTGCCCGAGCTCGACTGACGTCGTCGGGGGCGATATCGGCGGCCTTGCGAGCCCAGCGGGCGGCCGACTCGACGTCGAGGCTCTCCGCTCGCTCGGATGCAAGTGTCAAGAACCGATACACCCTGCCGAGCAGCTCGGGGTCGGTCGACGGCTCCAGCTCGAGCGCGGTGGTGTGATGATGGGCGAGCAGTTCGGCAACGTCGATCGCCCGGCCACCACTCACCGCTTCCAACCATCGAGCGGTCTCCCGGTGTAGGCGTGCCTTCTCAGACCTGGGGAGCTGACCGTAGGCCACATCACGAGCGAGCACGTGCGTGAACAGGAACTCCTCCTGGCCCTGCATCGATGACCGACGAACCGGGCGCACCAGTTCCCGACGGGCGATCCTCCGGATCGCCTCGGAAAGGTCGTCAAGAGCACGGCCCATCAGGAACGACAGCGCTCCTGTCCAGAAGACGCGGCCGACGACGGCAGCCGTCTGCAGCAACGCCCGATCGTCGGGATCGAGAAGATCGAGGCGGGCAGCGATGATCGCCTGGACCGAATCGGGCAGCGGCAGCACCTCGGGTGCTGTGGCTCCGGTGAGCCAACCCTTCTCGTCCGCGAGACGGACATACTCGGTGAGGTAGAGCGGATTGCCTCCGGATCTCTCCAGGAGGGCCTGTTGGGCGTCGGCCGACATCACCGTACGACCCGTCAGCGACGCGACCAGGCGAGCCGTCTCATCCGCCGAGAGGGGTGACAGACCGATCGTGACCGCCTCACGATTCCCGCCGCCCCATCCGGGCCTCCGCTCGAACCACTCGGGGCGGGCGGTGCACACGATCAACACCGGAGCGTCCTGCGCCCAGTCGAGAACATGCTCGAGGAAGTCGGCGAGTGCCTCGTCCGCCCAGTGCAGGTCTTCGAAGACGAGAACGAGCGGGTGCTGCGACGCCAGCAACTCGACGTACGTCATCCACGCCGAGAACAGCTCCGCACGCTCGATCCCCTCTGCGGCGCCGAGGCCGGCGAGGGGCCCAAGCCGCTGACGGAGCCAAACCACGTCGACGTCGACGCCCAGGGTGAGACCGTCGATCGACGCGTCGAGCTTGGTGCGCGCCTCCTCCGGTGGCTCCGACTCGAGAATTCCCGCCTCCGACTTCACGATCTCAGCCAGTGCCCAGAACGTCACACCTTCGCCATACGGCAGCGACCGGCCCTGCCTCCATCGCACCACCAGGTCCGGCCGGTCGTCGAGGCTCTCCCGAAACTCGCGAATCATCCGGCTCTTGCCAACGCCAGGCTCGCCGCTGATGGTCACGAGCTGCGGCCGACTCCGGGCGATGGAGCGATCCAACGCGTCGACCAAAAGGCTCAGCTCCTCCTGCCGACCGACGAACTGGACGGACCCCGACTCCTCGACCGCAACCCCGTAGCGACTGCGAGCTTGCCGGGCGCTCCACACTGCCACGGCCGCAGCCTTGCCCTTCAGCTCGACGGGTTCGAGCGGGTCGCAGTCGATCACGCTCCGCACAGCGAGGTAGGTCCGCTCGTCGACAACGGTGCCACCGTGGGGGGCGATCCCCTCGAGCCGCGATGCCGTGTTGACGACATCCCCGATGATCCGCTCGTTCTGGTCACTCGAGTCGAGCTGGATGATCGCCTCCCCGGTGGCGACCCCGATCCGAACCTTGAGATCGAGGTCGGGGTCGGCTGCGTTGAGCTCGGCTACGGACTCGTGGATGCGAAGGGCCGCCCGCACCGCCCGCTCGGGGTCGTCCTCGTGGATGCTCGGTACTCCGAACACCGCGAACACGCCATCGCCCATCAGCTTCTCCACGGTTCCGCCCCAGCGCTCGACCGAGGTGCGAACCTTGCGGTGATAGACGGACAATCGCGATCGAACCGCTTCCGGGTCGGACCGCTCGGTGTGGGATGTGAATCCTGCTAGGTCGGCGAATAGACATGAGATGACCCGAAGCTCCTCAGTGCCTGTCTCAGCCGGGCCATCCTGTTGGACCTGGGCAACGCCGCACGTGGGGCAGAATCCTGCACCCTCTGGCAATTCCGCTCCGCAGGAGACGCACGCGGGCGCCACCGCAGTCCCGCACGAGGCGCAGAAGCGAGCCTGTGGGGTCAGCGAATCACCACAACCGGGGCAGTAGGAAGCCACGCCCAGAATCTAGACCATCATCCCGAACTGGGTGGTTCTGGTCGGCCCGGCTCGAGGTGCGCCGCTCAGCCGTCGAGGTGGGCCTGGAGCACCTTGGCGATGTTGTGGAGGAAGGCAGGAGGACCCGTCATCGAGATCCGGATGCCGGCGTCGGTCAGTCACGCAGCGCGGGCCACGTCCGGATAGAACTGGGCGCTCAATTCGATGAACCTATCGACGACCGCCTCCTCGGCAGTCGTCACGATCTCGAAGCCATTCCCGGTTCGATGCGCAGAGGTCACAGCGTCGTAGACCAGGTCCCCGAGGTCTCCGAGGACGAGCAGGAGCCCGTCATCGTGACCACCGATGCCGGAGAGGAACGGGAAGTCCTCGGGAGCCACCGTCAGACGAGCGAGCGGCCGCACCGGTTCGTGACACGCCCACTCGTTCGAGAGTGGACCGCCGGGGTAGAACGACAAGCGCTCGAAGGCAGACCTCGGAAGCAAGTACAGCGCACCTGTCGTGAACGGGGCGGTTTCGAGTACCTCGTGGTGAATCGAGAAGTGATACATGTCGACCCACCGGTCGCGGGCGGTGGTCTCGAACCGCATCGACCCGTTGCGGATACTGCCCCGGAGTCGGTCTCGGTCGACGATGGCGAAGAACATCGACCACAGGCCGTCGTGCGTGCCGTAGACGGCGCCGAGGTTTCCTCGCCCGCCGGTGTCGTTCAACTCCATCGACGCGCGCTGCGGGCGGAACTCGTCGATATCTCGACGGTTCGAGCCGTGGAAGATCACCGTGTCTTGCGTCATCAGCCACTGAACGAACCGATGGGGCGAACCTTGGATCTCGTCGTCGATCGTTCGACCGTCCGGATGACGGTTGAGCGACTGCCACAGAGCCTCGAATCCGGCTTCCTCCGCTGTCGTCAGCGTCAGCTCGGGAGCAACCAAGCCCGACCCCGGCGGAGCGGCGGCCGGACGATCGAGGCGGGTGAGCGGAACGATACCTCCGATCGTCGCAGTCACGGTGCCGGTGTCATCGGCCGAGGCTTCGATGACGGCGCCGCCGAACGGGCCACCCGAGACGACATACGACGACTCCGTCGAGCGTTCGAGCACGTTCTCGAACCCATTCGGCGCCTCAGGGAAGCGGACGGCCAACCCGGATGCCGTCTCGACTATGGAGACGTCCATACCCGACATCGACCAGTCGCCGATGAGTCCGTCCGGAATCATCTCGTCACCATCGGAACCACCGGATCGCGCCGGCAGAACGAGAGGGGAGTCGACGGGATCTCGCCATCTCAGGCGGGCGACTCTCGTTCGAGTAGATCGAGCATCGCCCCGGCCCCGAGCCACGACCAGATCTCCTGCGCCTCTGCCCTGGCTTCCGCGGCGTCCGGATTGCCGTCCGGGAGTATCGACGTGAGCGCCGTCAGCCAATCCCCGGCATCGACCACAAGGCGATGTTTCTTCATCCACTGCGCCCGTTCAATGACACCAGAGGCTCCAGAGAGATCGCCGTCCATGACCAGGGCGCTACTCCTCATCGCCTCCAGCCATGCGGCCGTCCGATCGTCGAGAATCGCCCGACCCCCGATGCTCGAGATCGTCGAACGGAGCACATCCCGATCTCCAGCAACCACGGCGGCGAGCCCCACGCGAGGCTCGTCGTAGCCGGGGACGTACCGCTCGGCCGCCATCGCGTTCTCCAGGAACCCGGTGAAGTCACCCCGCGCCCATTCGGCGACCCCGGCATAGATGTGGAACACCCCGATCCCCTGGGAAGACTCGGTCTCTCGACTCATCGCTCTCCCCTCGCGCAGCAACTCATCGGCCCGCTCGAAGTCGCCCTTTCGGCTCAGATAGGCGGCCTCGAATGAGTCGAGTTGCTGCTTCGCGAACTGCGAGATCCCGGTCCGAACAATGCCGTCGAGCGTTTCGTCGATGAGGTCCCACTCCCCGAGCGAATCGGCAGCGTCCACGGCCTTGGATCCAAGAGATGCATGCGTCTCGACATCTCCCTGTCGCAACGCCCGCTCCATGCCCTCGATCATGAGCGACAGGATCTCGGCGGGATCGCTCCACAGGAGGAACGCTCCCAGGTTGTTCCGAGCCCGGAACTCTGCCGACGGCAGCCCGAGGGACATCGCCAACCACAGCGCTCCACGGTTGACGGCGCCAGCCTCCAGTCCTCGCCCGATCAGGCTGAGCCCCCAGGCGCGGGTGATGAGCGCATCGGCGATGACATCGACCCGCCCCATCTCTGACGCCATCTCGAGGGCGCGCTCGGACGTATCGAGCACCACCTCTCCGTCTCCACGGAACCCTCCGACCCGGGCGACCTGGGCGATCAACTCGGCGACTATCCCCCGATCGATCGCTGCCTGGGCGGCCCTGGACACCGCCTCGTCCAGCAGCGCACCCGCCTCCTCGATCCGACCCGACATCAACAGCGAATTGCCGAGCCCGGACGCCGCCTCGGCCTCGTCCTGCGTCCATACCGAGCTCCCTGAACCCTTCGTGGGCACCGCGCCACGCCTCCAGCGACCGGTCGGCCCGGCCCGCCAGGTGAGCCGAGCCGGCGATCGCCCGAGTGACGCGGGCTCGGGTGACCGGGTCGGCGGCGAGCGGGAGCGCCCGCTCGAGAAACGAGAGCTCCTGGTCGTGCGACCCGAGACTTCCGGCCCGTTCGGCAGCCTGGTTGAGCAGGCCGAACGCCCGGCTCGCAAGCGGGGCCGCCTCCTCACCGGAACCAAGCCGCATGGCTTCGGTCAGATGGTGGACCACAACGGACAGCAACTCGACGTCGCCGATCTCTTCGTAGCGGTCGGCGATCCTCAGGTGGAGTCCCCGACGCTCCGAGCGGGCGATCGTCCCCAACGCCACCTCGCGAATCACGCTCTGCACGAACTGGTGGAAACCATGTTCCACCGATCTCGGATCGTCATCGACCCGGAGTAGCTGTCGAATGACGAGGCGGTCGAGCCGGGGACCGAGGTCACCCGGCGGAACACCGACGATCTCGGCGAGGGCCTTCAGCTCGAAGGTCTGACCGAGGACCGCCGCATGCTGCAGGAGTCGTCGATCGTCGACCCCAAGTGAGTCGAGACGGGCCGCAACCAGCGCATGGAGTGATTCGGGCACCGTCAGCTCCACCGGCCCGGTCACCTCGAAGGATCCACCCGTCGACTGGATGGTCCCGGCATCTGCCAGCATCCGGACCGTCTCCACGACGTACAGAGGGACGCCCTCGGCCCGATCGGTCACCGCCTGTTTCAACTCCAACGGCAGCCCGGGGGCCATCCCATCGAGCAATTCGTGCACTTCGTCGTCCTCGAGCGGTTCGAGCGAGAGCCCGGTGAAACCCGACAGGCCCGCCCCCCAGGTGGGCCACCGCTCGAGCAACTCGGGGCGAGAGAGGGTGACGATGAAAATCGGCGAGCGGCGCGACCAGCCGAGCATCGACTCGACGAACTCGATCGTTCCTGTGTCAGCCCAATGCAGATCCTCGAAAACCATCACGGTTGGTGCGTCATCGGCGATCGACTCGAAGAAGCGGCGCCACGCTGCTTCAGCCTCCCCCGCAGCAACGCTTCCTGCGGCCCGGAGACCAAGCAAGACCTCGAGCGACGACAGCACCCAGTCCCGGTCGGACGGATCGACGAACTGATCGACAGTCTCGGACAGCTTGTGGCGCTGGGTGTCGTGATCGTCGGAGTCGGCGATCTGCGCCCGGGTGCGAACCATCTCGCCAAGAGTCCAGAACGTCACCCCCTCGCCGTAGGACGGCGAACGCCCGCGATGCCAATAGGTCGTATCGACCAGTCCGTCGAGATACTTCTCCAACTCGTCCACTAGCCGGCTCTTGCCGATCCCGGCCACGCCGATCACCGAGACGAGATGTGCCCTGCCTTCCGCGGCGGAACGCTTGAAGATGTCACGAAGCGTTTGCAGTTCGCGGTTGCGGCCGACGAACGGCGGCTCCATCATCGCCGACCGGCCGGTCCCGCCGACCTTGGCCGTCACCTGCAGTGGCCGCCAGGCATGGACGGTCTGGACTTTGCCTTTGAGCATCAGATCCCCTGCGTCTTCGAAGGAGATCGCCCGGCTCGCCGCCCGATAGGTTCCGTCGTTGACGAGCACCGTGCCCGGCGGAGCTGCGCCCTCCAGACGGGACGCGGTGTTGACGAGGTCACCGGCCATGCCCTCACCGGCCGGGGCATTCAGGAAGACCGCGGCTTCGCCCGTGGCCACTCCGACCCGAACTGCGATGTCGGGGATCCCTGCACGCCCCCCGAGCATCCCCACCTCGTCGGCGAGATCGAGCGCGGCGCGCACCGCCCGCTCTGCGTCGTCCTCGTGGGCGACCGGCGTTCCCCACACGCCCATGACCGCGTCGCCGATGAACTTGTCGACCGTTCCGCCGTACCGGCCGATCACATCTCGTGCGGTGGTGAAGAAGGTCGAGAGGAAGTCACGCACCTCCTCGGGGTCGCGGGCCTCCGACATCGTCGAATACCCAACCATGTCGGCGAACAGCACCGTGACCAAGCGGCGTTCGGGGATGTGATCGGTCGGCTCGACGGAGCGACTCGCTGGATCCCGGTCGAGAGCGGTCCCGCACTCACCGCAGAACCGGGCGCCGTCGATGAGCGGGCTATCGCACGAGGGGCACCGGGCCTCGAGCCGGTGACCGCAATCCATGCAGAACTTCTGACCGGCGGAAACAGGAGAGGAACAAGACGGACACTGCTGCATGGAGGTCGAGGCTACCGATCTGCCGGCCTCTCGGCGGCCGACGATCGCCCTTCGGGACGAGCGAAGCAGACAATTATCTCGAGGACCGCGACCCATCGGTGTCGACAGCCATAGGATCCGCTCACCGAGGAGAGGAGAACGCGTTGTTCGACAAGGACGAGTTCGTCAGCCCTTGCCTAAAGGCCGTCCGGACCCAGGGCAACGGACGACCGCCGTGGAAGAACAGGTCGAGAGATCGGTGTCGAACCCCGCGGCGATCGATGCAGAGGTCCGGCCCCGCACCGAGAGTCCGATGATGACGATCTGGCACCGCTCCGACGAGCTCACGGTGCTCCACATCGTGTGGCCGCCCGACGTGGAGCTCTTCGCCCACGATCACAACATGTGGGCGACGATCGGGATCTATGGAGGCAGGGAGGACAACAGCATCTATCGACGGCTCGATGACGGGCGGATCGAGCCACACACGGGCAAGAGCCTCTTCGTGAACGACGTCGTCTCGCTCGGGCCCGAGGTCGTGCACTCCGTTGCCAACCCGACCCGCGAGTGGACTGCAGCCCTGCATGTGTATGGCGGAGAATTCTTCACGACTCCCAGAACCATGTGGAGTAGAGAGTCCCTCGAGCCGATGCCGCTCGACCCGGCCGTGATCCGCGAGCGACTCGATCAGGCCGCCGACCGCGCCAGGTTGGCGGACACTCCCGGGGAACGGCCGTGACGATGGACTTCGACGCGTACCGCAGAGCCAACATCGTCGATCCCGCCCCTGTGCAGCGTTTCGATCTCACCGGCATCCACGGCATCGCCCTGTATTTCAAGGAGTTCGACGGAGCGGTCGCCTACTACACCGAGGTCCTGGGGGATCCTGGCTACATCGAAGGCGCCGGTACCAGGTCGTGGCGGGTGGGTGACACCTGGCTCACGTTGCTCGCCGGCGGTGACGGTTCCCCATCGTCAGTCGAAGTGCCGATCGTCGCATCGACGCCCGAGGAGGCCGAGCGACTCCAGCAGGCGTTCATCGATGCGGGCGGCTCGGGGACGGCTCCAACCGATCAGCTGATGTTCACCCCGGTGAGGTTCTGCCCGGTCACCGACCCGTTCGGGACCGAGATCCTTGGTCTTTGCTCCGCTGGGAAACTGATCGCCCGCATGACGTCGGTTTCGAGACCCACCTTGTGGGCAGCCCGCCGACGCGAAGCCCGCCCGATCACGTCTCGACGAAGTCGATCGACTCCTCGATGAGCTCGGCCCAGCGGTCAGGATCGTGACCGGTGATCGCCACCCACTCACGGAAGACCTTCCCGGCCGGGGCGAACGGACGACCCTCGCCCTGATCGATCAGTTCTTCGACGCGGGTGGCGGGGAGCTTGACGACGAGATCGCCCGACGAGCGCTCCACGGTGGCGACGAAACCTCCACCGGCAGACGCTCGAAGGCAGTGGTGACCCATGATCGTCCCCTCCTCGACCCGGCCCTCGGCGATGAAATCGTCGCCCACCTTCCAGAAATCGGCATGTTCAGGCTTGCGTTCCATCGAATATTCCTCTCTCTCCACCATCGACAAACGGGATCGATGGGTTTCGACCGGGTCAGGTCCGCCAGAGACCTCGAGGGGCGTTCTGAAGCGGCTCGGCGCCGGTCTCGGTGATGTGTACCAGACCGCCCGTCTGGACGCCGGCTCGTTCGTCGGGGGTGACCACGTTCGGCTGAACGACCACTGTCATCCCGGACTCGAAGACCATGTCGGGAAGCGGCTCGTTCATCCGGCTCGACGAGCCGAGGATCGGAGGGAAGTAGCCACCTCCGTACCCGTGGACCAGATCGTCGTAGATCGTGAAGCCAGCCGACTCGATGACCCCGGCGGCGGCGATCACCTCGGCGGGGCTAGCGCCGTGCCGAAGCACGTCGCAGATCGCGTCGTACGCCGCGTCGGCCGCGGCGTGGAGATCCTGGTACAGCGGCGTCGGTTCCGCATCGATCGTCATCGACCTCAACACCTGACCGGAGTGCCCCCACCAGGAGGCCGAGATCTCGCAGGTGAGCACGTCGCCGACTGTCACCGTCCGATTCGACGGCCACTGTGAGGGAACGCATTGGGACGGGTCGCTCATGGACGTCACCCCGAAGTAGTGGATCTGGTTGGTGGCGCCCGTGGCGAGATACGCCGATTCACAGATCGCGCCGAGCTCGGTTTCGGCCATGCCAGGCTCGACGCCGTCCCGGACGGCCTGGATCCCGAGATCGGAGAGATCGGCGCCACGGCGCATCCACGACAGCTCCTCCTCGGACTTGATGAGCCGGAGTCTGACGTAGTCGGCGTCGAGCGAGACCAGATCGAATCTCTCTGCCAACCTGGCGTGCGCTTTCCAACCGAGCGGGCCGACCAACCCGACTCTTCGTGCTCCGCGTCGATCGAGCTCGGTCATGGCAGCGGCCGTCGTGTCCGGTCCGTCCCAGGCAACATCACAGCGGCGCGCCAGCTTCCGGGCATTGGGCAGGTGGTTGTAGAACTGCACCCACATGGCGTCGCGTTCGCCGGAGGTGATGACGAGTGACGCCTCCCTGGTGACCGGCCATTCACTGAGCCATTGGATCGCTGATCCGGTGCGGTTCGCTCCGAACACGAGGACCGCATCGAGTGAGTCTCGTTCTATCAGCCCTTCGATTGCCAATCGTCGCCGATCGAGCTCCGACTCGCTGAACCGTGGATAATCCGCCTGCGTCACGCTGTTCCTCACCACTCTCGATTGCTCACGGGGATGTTACGGCCGGCGCCGGTCGCTCCGATTGGAGCCAACCTCCTTTAGAACGCAGCATCGACGCCAGCTTGAATCAGCGCTGGCGACAGACTGTTGTACCACGTCGACGTTGTAGACATCGACGGCGACTTGATCACACTTGCCGCCGCATCCGCAGGGCAGTGTGGAACCGCTAACCGACTAGCCAGTCATAGGGGTCCTCATTGCCACCCACGGGGGGCTCCCGTGGGCGCAGTGGGGAGGAATAGACGACCATTGACATTCATAATGGTGAAGTGGTTCAATGGAAGTCGCAAGCACCTAGAGGATCGCATGAATCGAGTACATGTGGGCGACGTGTCCATCGTTAACGCTTCGGAGCCTTCAAGGAAACTCAATACCGTTGCAAGACATAACTGATAGAAAGTATGTCATGTTCATTTGGGCCTCGTGGTGAAGGTGCGGGAGCAATTGCCAGTTTGGCAGAGTTTTTACGATTCACACAAGAGCGCTGACTTCGAACTGCTGGCTGTAGCGTGGATATTCAGGGCGCCGCGTCAGTGAAGCCTACGTGAAAGAGGTCAGCTTTCCCACCCTATTGGATAGCGACAACGCTTAGGCCGAGTATTTGGCTTCAAAGCCATCCCGAATGGCATATTCGTTGACGAGACTGGAATTGTTCAATATACGAAGTTTGGCGCATTTGACATTCGGAAACCCGCATATCGGAGGGTGTGAGCAGTTCCTCGTCCAGTCTGATCTAGAGGAACTCGCTGACAGTGCTGAGGGCCGAGCGTACCTCGCTGACACCGAAGTATCCGCCCTATTTGAATCGGGCATGTCTGCTTACAGAGCTGGTGATATCGAGTCGGCTCTCATTGAGTGGCGCAAATGTATCGCATTGCAACCGACAATTGGATTATCCGCAAACAAGTGTGGGCGATTGAGAACTCTGAACGCTTCTACGCTGGAGATATCGATTCCTCGTGGCAGGCGATTCAGATCGATCTCAACCGTTAGCCTTCGGTCACGTCTCCGGAGTGACCTTCGAGGAAGGTGCGTTGGCAACGAATTTGTCCGTCTTGCTGCTCGGACCATGGGCCTCTCGGGGTACCCCACGCAGAACGCACAATGACGCAGTGTCGTCAAGGTCTGGATCAAGCGACCGTCGATCTCTGCCCCCAGCAACCGATTGATGGGCGGCCGCTTCAGCATTCTCTCATCGATCGGTTCTTTCGGATCGCCGCTCGTTCGTTCTCGCCGACGGTCATCCTCGACCCCCAGCATGCTCAAGCGTTACGGCTCGCCAGAGAGGCGACACCGTGAGCAGCACCACCAGCATGTCGCCTATCTCACCCGAGAACTCAAATGCCCAGAGCTCGCCCCTTCGTTGACCAAGCCCGCAGCGAAGCTGGGACTTCGAATACCTCACCAGAGCGTTCGGAGAAGAAGTCGCAGCGAGAGAACAGGGTGAAGAACACCGGGTCAAGCTGTTCGGTTCCCCCGAACCAAGACTCTCGACGATTTCGGCTTCTCCCACCAACGGTCGGTGCCGCACCCAGATCGCTCATCTCCACCAGTTGGACTTCCTCCGTGAAGGAAGACGAGAGACGCCTCGCTGGTGACCGGCCACTCGCTGAGCCATTGGATCGCCGATCCGGTGCGGTTCGCTCCGAACACGAGGACCGCATCGAGTGAGTCTCGTTCCATCAGCTCCTCGATCGCCGATCGTCGCCGATCGAGCTCCGACTCGCTGAACCGTGGATAGTCCGCCTGTGTCACGCTGTTCCTCACCACTCTCGATCGCTCACGGGGATGTTACGGCCGGCGCCGATCGCTCCGATCGGCGCCAACCTCGGGCCCGCAGCACGGTATGTCTTCACTGCAACCCTGGGTTGCAGATGGTGCGGTCAGGGGGTTGTGACCCAGGCGAGACGGTCGAAGGTGGTGGCGTCGAAGACCGAGATGCCTCCCTGGGACACGACATAGATGACGTCGTCGATGACCAGCGTGCGGAGTGGACTCCACCGCCACGGGTCGATCCGGCCCCAGTCCTTCTCGGAGATGGGACCGTCGGCCTCCGGACGCAGAACCGAGCCGAGGCTCAGGTCGTCGCCGTCGAGGGTGGCGGCGATCACGCCGGTGTCGAACATCGAGCGGCCGCCTTCGGAATTCTCGATCCACTCCCAGCGCTCATAGGGAGCCAGGATCAGCCCGTCGACGTAGCGGAAGGCGTGATGATCGCCCTCCGCCTGGGAACGCCCACCGTCCATCGTGACCGTGTCGAGGCGGATCGGATTGGAAGGATCCGAGACATCGAACAGCGAGAGCTGGGTTCCCGTCACTCGGCCGTCCTCGTCAGCATCCTGGCCGAGCCCGAGGATGTGATCGGCGTCGACCGGATGCAGATAGGCGGAGTAGCCAGGGATCTTCAGCTCGCCGGCCACCCGGGGCGAATCGGGAACCGAGAGATCGACGACGTAGAGCGGGTCGGTCTGACGGAAGGTGACGACGTATCCGACATCGCCCATGAACCGAACGGCATAGATCTGCTCGGTGAGGCCAAGGCCATCGACCCGCCCGATCTCGGCCAACTCGGTGCCATCGACCTCGAGGACGGTGACGAGGCTCTCTGAGTCCTCTGACGACCAACGTCCGACCGGCGAGGTCGTCGACGCGACCCGCAACCGACCGTCGTACTCGTCCATGGCGAACTGGTTGAGGAGGAAGCCGGTCACCTCGCCGCTGGCGACGTAGCGGGGACCGCTGCGGCCGATCGTCTCGAAGAGGTGGATGTGGGTCGTGATCCCCTCGGACTCGTCACGGATCCGCGAATCCTCCCACGACCACCAGTCGATCCAGCGTTGGGTCGCCAGGTATGTGTGATCAGCGGTTGCGTACATCGTCGCACCGCTGGCCACGAGGCCCGCCCCGTCCCACAGGTCGATGCCCGCGTCGAGGTCGAAGGTGAGAATGGACAAGGTGTCGAGGCCGGAAAACTCCTCGGGCACCATCACCCGGGTGCAGTCGAGCAGATCGCCGTCGCGGTCCGACCCGCCTTCGGTCACGACCGCAAAGGGGAGCCAGTTCTCGAGCGTCGAGTTCCGGATGATCTCCCGGTTCGCCTCGATCGCCTCACGCTCGGCCCGCAGGCCACCCCCGTCTGGCTGCTCCCACTGGAGACCGACGGGACGGGAGTTCACCGCCACCCGCATCACGCCATCAACCAGGCGGGACTGGGCATAGCTCCCGTCGAACTGAACGGTGCGCACGATCTCTGGATCGGAGGGACCGGTGATGTCGATCTCGAGAATGGTGGTCACGGCAGAGCCGTATTGAGGAGCGATGTCCCGGGCGACGTCGGCAGCGACGCTCACGGGCCCACCCGATCCGATGACCACGACCGTGTCCCCGCGCAGGAACATCGCCTGCCCCCAGAACGGGAGGCGGAGGTCCCCGACCGGCGTCACGGTCGCATCGCCGACCTCCCACACCCGAAGGTGATCGTCGAGCACGGTGACGATCCGGCTTCCGTCGCTCTTGACGATGTCGGCCTCGTCGACGCCGGCAACCTGAACGTTGGTGTCCGTCGAGTTCCTGACGGCTCCTTCGGCGCCGGCCGCGGCATCGTCGGCCATTGCTTCCTCGGCCATCACCGGCCCGCCGTAGTAGTAGACGAGCCCGGGAGCCCGTATGGGCCAACGAGATCGACGGCGTGTTCGACGTAGTAGTCGAGCAGGTCGTCACACGTCTCGAAGACGACCAGTTCCTCGCCGAATCCGGTGGGAGGAAGCAGCGGGTCGGTGGTGTTCGGCGTGTCGATGGCACCCGAGCCGCACGCCGCCACCAGGACGGCGAGGGTGACAGTGATCGAGAAGGTTCGCATGGCAGGTCTCCTGACCGGGTGTACGCAGGTACGACGCTCGCTGCGCCGGAAGGGTTCCCGGCGCGAACCGGCGACCGAAGACATCGTGGGAATGCTTTGCGAGCATTGCTTGACGGATGAAGAGATGCCCCGGCAAGTGAGATGCTCGAGAATCCCGATCTAAATGCCAAAACGGAGAGAGGCTCTCAGTGAGCTTCCTGATCCAGCGAGTCCCTTGCAGACCTTATCTCGTCGATCAATCGGGGTGTCCGCAGCGCTGCTCCAAGCCTGGCGAGCCGCAACGTGGCGGAGACGGCGCTGGGGTTCAGAGAGGCGATCAACGAGGCAAGGCGTGAAGCGGCTTCGAGAGGGTCGTCCGACACCTGGGCCACGAGGCCGAGTTCTGCTGCGCGGATCCCATTGATCTTGCTCCCCAAGAGCAACAGCTCAAGGCTCTGCTGAAGCCCGACGAGGGAAGCCAGCGCGATGGATCCTGCCGCCGAGATCATCCCATTCTCCACCTCTGGGAAGCCCAGACTGGTATCTGGATGGGCCACCCGAATGTCACAATGCAGAGCAAGGTTCAGTCCCATGCCGAGCACGTGACCATGGAGGGAAGCAATCGTTGGTTTGGGGAATGGCTCGATCACGTCGGGCAGCGCCGACAGCACAGTCGTCGTGTCGGCAGGCCCGGCACTCGCAATCTCTTTGATATCCGAGCCGGCGCAGAAAGCAGTCCCCCTACCGGATACAACAGCGACTCGCACCGAGTCATCCAGCGCAGCTGCCGACCAGGCCATCGCGAGCTCTCGCTTCGCTCGGACATCCAGTGCATTCAGCACGTGCGGTCGGTCAAGCGTGATCCATGCCACACCAGCCTCGACTCGGAAGTCGATCGCGCTCAATCCCACACTCGATCCTCACCAACCTCCGCTGATGGAACCGCAACGGTCCCCTCCCACCCAGACAATTCCATTGCCGTGGGAGCAAACAACTCTTCGACAGCCACCTCTCGCTCTGTGATCCCCTGGTCGGCGGCATACCGGAGGAGCGTCTCGAGTGCGGTTCGATTCGCACTGACGCCACTGGGCCAGAAGTCTGGCATGGCCCCGCTGCGAGCCTCTTCGACGTCCAGGTGAAAGAACGGGAGCATTGATGGAGACGTGCCGTGGGTGTGCAACATCCGGTCCATTGCCAGGGCCTTCGCCATCTCAAATGCGTGCATCAGAGATTGCGCGACCCAAGGAGCCGCTTCGTACACTCGCCTTCTCACCACCACTAGGTGCATGATCGGAAAGATTCCGGTACGTCGCCAGTACTCAGCCTCCGTGGCCCTCGGATTGTCAAAGAGCCGACGAATCCGGGAATCTCCGAGTCGAAAGCTCGGGGGTGAGAAGTTGAGAAACCCCGCATCGATCTCGCCACTAACAAGCATCTCGTCAAGCGTCCGATCCGTGACCTTCTCGATGTGAATGCCGTCAGGAAGCCTAAGAGCGAGGCGGGGAGGAATCGAGCCCGCCCGCTCGATGCCTGCGCTGACCCACGTGATCTCATGAGGCTGAATCGCGTACTCGTCCGCCAACATGCCCCGCTGCCACACGAGCGCGGTCATGTGATACCTGCGGATACCGACTCGCCGACCGCGTAGCCCAGATGGCTCCGTGATTCCGGATGCGGACGACACGAACATGTCCCGGTGACGGAACATCCTCGAAGGGAAGACCGGAATACCCACGAACCGGTCGTCGCCACGAGAGACCAAATTGGAGAACGCGCCCAGAGACATCTCCGCGACATCGAACTCCTCATGTCGCAGCATCCTGACGAACGTCTCGGCAGACCGCACCGCCATGGGAACGAGATCGATCCCGGAAGCAGAAACGGACCCGTCGAAGATCGCTCGCGTTCGGTCGTAGTCACCAATCGCAAGAGACAGTCGATACTTGCTCACGAAGCGCTTTCGGTGACGACCGAGAACCTCGGTGCTGCACGACCGGCCGCCTCAACCGCCCTTCTGAGCTCCGACACGATGTCGGATCCATCATGAGCATGTTCTCGGAGATCGGTGCCTGCCAGCACGAGGGCAGCAGCAGAGCTCGGATCGTCCCCGACCGCGATAGCGATTGCGCTCATTCCCGCGTGCAATTCGTCATGGGCGATCGACAGGCCATTACGGCGCCGAATGTCCTCCAAGTCAGCTTCGATTGCCGACCAACGCGAAGACCCCAGCAAATCTCGAACGGTGTCGTCGTCGAAGCCGGCTAGCAGCGCTCGTCCACTCGCCACGCGCTCTATCGGGAAGTGCGTGCCGACGTCCAGAAGCATGGACAGTGGCGTCGATCTCCCCCACACCCTCTCGAGAATGACCAACCGGTCGAGAGCCGGTACCGATATCGAGATGATCCAAGGCTTGTCGATGACGAGCCTTGAATGGAGGTCGATTGCATAAGGAAGAAGTGCAACACGCCCGGGATGAGCATCGGAACACGCTTGTCCGAGGAGTAGGGAACCGGGTCCAAGCGAGTAGCGGCCCAAGTCGGACCGTTTCACGATGCTGTCTGCGGCAAGGGTCCTGAGAAGGCGGTGCACCACGGTCCGATCAAGGCCGGTCTGTCGGGCAACCTCCAATGCACTCCAGCTCCGAGGTCCCGCGCTCCGCCCGAGTACGCCCAATACGACCAGGGCCCGCTGTACCGATTGCACCCGATTCTTTGGAGATCTAGACATCAGCCACGCGGCACCAGGCTACCATGACGTGCGCAAATAGCACTTGATGTGCGCCCTCAGAACGGGGAATAGATGAAGGCTGTGCAGTTCACAGAATTCGGGGGCCCGGACGTACTCAGAGTCGGTGAAGCTCCCGATCCAGTCATCGGCCCCGGTGACGTCCTGATCAGGGTCGATACGACTGGCATCTGTCGTCACGACTTGCTTCACAGAGCCGGATCGCTCCCCAAGTCGAAACCCGGGGTGATTCTCGGACATGAAGTGTCTGGCGTGGTCGAGCAAGCCGGAGAGCGCGCAGCGATCGCTCCAGGGACTCGTATCGCCGCATACAACCGGCTGTCTTGTCGACGTTGCCGCAGTTGTCTCGCTGGTCGCCACGACCTGTGTCGGTCCTCCACGCTCCTCGGCAGCACCGCTCCAGGTGGATATGCCGAGTTGATGGTCATACCCGATTGGGCAGCGATACCCATTCCGGACTCCATGTCTCTCCTCGAAGCGGCTCTCGCTGTGTGCCCGATAGGAACCAGCATGAAGGCCTTGTCACACATCGGCGAAGTGGGGCCCGGAGACGTGGTTCTGATTACAGGAGCGACGGGAGGCCTGGGTCTCCATCAGATTCAGATAGCGACAGCCCTGGGGGCGCGCGCCATCGCGGTCACGCGGTCGGTGTCAAGAACGCGAAGCACTCGAAGCCCTGGGCGCGGAGGTCGTC
Source organism: uncultured bacterium (assembly GCA_963745865.1). Taxonomy (GTDB): domain Bacteria; phylum Actinomycetota; class Acidimicrobiia; order Spongiisociales; family ZC4RG35; genus JAHEDH01. The sequence continues at coordinate 52,068 of CAVUYZ010000008.1, forward strand.
GTCATCGATCCCGACATTCGGCTCCGCCACTCGGTCCGAGAGGTGGTCGGAGTCGATGGAGTGGACGTCGTCATCGAGAACGTGACGTCTCAAACACTTGCCGAGACGATGTGGACTGTGAGAGCCGGCGGAAAGGTCGTCGTTCTGGGCAACATCTCAATGCGAGAGGTCCCGATCAACCCGGGACTCGTGATCGAGCGCCGGCTCAGCATCATCGGATCCGGAAACCCCACGTTCGGCGATGTCAGACGAGGGATTGCGTTGATGGAGTCGGGATCGGTCCGCCCACAGATCGATAGGACGATGCCATTCGAATCGGCCTCGCATGCGCATGAACTCGTCGCGGCAGGCACGGTTCTCGGGCGTGTTGTGCTCAGTGGATGGTGATGCGCGGAACGCTCGCAAGCCAATGGCGATACCTGGCCAAGACATCGCCTGATCGGACAGCGGTCGTTGAGACATCGGGAAGCTCCTGGTCCTACAGAAGATTGTGGGAGAGGATCGAGTCGATTGGTGGCCTCCTGTTGGCTCGTGGCTTGGCGGCTGGGGATCGAGTAGCGCTTCTCTCAGGTGGATTCAGCAGGCACCACCTCGAAGCCGATCAAGCGATCATGGCATCCGGTCTCGTGCGTGTGCCGATAGATCCATCAGCTCCACAGCGTGATATCGAAGCCCAATTGGAACACGCGGGAGCCAAGGCGATTCTCGTTGAGTCTGGGTTGGCCGCGCAAGTCTCCGAATTCGACATCATGCGCTTCGATCTCGGTTCGGAAGAGCTCGAGACACAAGTCGCAGCAAATGCACGCCGTGCCCTTCCCGAAGTCCGCGCCGATCAACTCGCCTCACTGAACTTCACCGGGGGTACCACCGGCGCTCCAAAGGCGGTGGCGCTCACACATCACAACCTCATGTCTGTCGTGCGCGAGGTCAACTCTGCCAGACAGCTGCGACCAGCCGACTCGTTGTTGAATGTCCGGCCAATGTGGCCGATCAGCGGGATTGTGGTGAACATCCATCTTCTGGCCGGCTCCCCCGTCACACTTGGTGAGCCCTTCGATGCCTCGACGTTCGCCGACGTCGTCGCAGCCTCGGGCGCCACGATGACATCCCTCGTTCCGACGATGTTGATCCGATTGCTGAGGAGACCGGAGCATTCGCTCATCGGGTTGGGATCGCTCCGTGCCATCGACATCGGTGCGGCAGCAGTCCCGGATGTCCAGATGACTGAAGCCGTCTCGAGGTTCGGGAAAGTCTTCGGTACGGTGTACGGACTGACCGAGGCGCCGTGGACGTGTTACCGGCCACCGGAGGACCTTGCCTTCGACGGGGAACCTCGTGCAGTCGGTCGGCCGGCCCGTCGGGACCCATCGCGTCTCGATCGATGATGACGGGCCGGTGCCCACGGGCAAGGTTGGAGAAGTCGTCATCACCGGCGATCATGTCATGGCCGGATACTGGCAGGATCGGGCTGCTTCAGATCGCGTGTTGGCGAACAGGGGTTTCGAACCGGAGATCTGGGAAGACTTGACGATCAAGGGCGCCTTCACGTAGTCGGGCGCCTCAAAGAGATCATCCGGACCGGCGGGCGTTCCGTTGAACCTCAGGAGGTCGAGTCCACCATTCTCGGAATCCCTGGGGTGGTTGAGGCGGCGGTGATCGGAGTCCCCGACGATGAATGGGGCGAGAATGTGGTTGCGGTCGTCGTGAGGAACAAGGTCGTTCCCATTGCCCAAGAGGTGGTCGATGCGTGCGAAAAGATGCTCGCTCCGTACAAGAAACCTCGCTCGGTCATATTCATTGAGTCGATCCCCCGCTCGCATTACGGAAAGGTGCTTCGGGCTGAACTCCCCGCCACCGTGAAACAGACGCGGAAACCCATTGACGTTGCGACAGCCGAATTGCAGGACAGCGTATGGCCATTCGATCTGAGTCTGCGGCACTACCCGGTGCTCCGCAGCGAATCGGAGCGACGTGTTGTCCGGAAGCCCGCACGATCACAGCAATCACGAGATCGGACGAATGGATAGGAAGAGACTCGATAGTGAAGGCGCGCTCACGGTGGCTAACACCATCGGACGACCCGACGAGAACCGGATTCGCCGTCGGGTACCCGGTGAAGGCGCCGGCCGAGAGTCAGGAGAGGTGGCCGATTCTCGCGGTCGGGTCTTACACCGGATCGGAAAGCCCAAGGAGATAGTCGACACTTCCCTGCTCTCGAGTACCTCAGCGTATTTCTGGCTCAGGTCGAACAGATTCACAGCGTGACTCATCCACCCTCGATCAAAGACCCCATCTTCCACCACAACAGTGACAAACCCGAACGAGAACGCGTCCAACGCGGTCGCACGTACACACCCCGATGTGGTGCATCCCAGAACGATCAGAGTGTCAACGCCCTCATCGATAAGGAAGCGACGAGAGGAGTGCCAAAGAATGCGCTCGGCTTGGTCTTCTTGATGACGACCTCACCCTTAAGCGGCCGGATGTCGTCGACGATCTAATGTGCGTCGGAGGGCTGCTGAAGCGTCGATGGGTGCTTCTCCCGCCATTGGCCTGCGTGGTGCATGGCGTGGTCGGTGACTCCTGCCGTGAATCAGACAGGTGCCGTGACGGATCTCGCAGTGTCGAGCACCGAGGCGATGGCCGGAATTGCGTCCCATCCCTGCTCCCCGCAAGAGTTGGGATAGGTCCGAATGGAATCGAGGATCGGCTCGCGCTCACGACCGACAAAACCGTAGGTCACGTCGATCACGATCACCGCAGGACGCGCCCCAAGTGGTATTTCGGCCGTAACCCGCAGCCTCGTATATCTCAAGATCTGATTTCGGAATGGTGTCACGCCAATTCATGTTTGGGCTCGCAGCTTGCGCAGCGCGGGAAGCACGTTGCTCCCGAGGGTCTCAATCAAGCGTTCCTGATCGAGCGACGCCATCTGGAGGCAAACGACATCGGCATTGATCTCCTCGACAAGGGGGCGATATACCTCCACAATCGAGCTGCCATCGCTCACTATCGAATAGCGGCCAAGCACATCATCGCGTGGGGCAGTTGGTCTGCTTTCTCCCTCACTCTCCATGGGATCAACGGCTTCTAGCCTCCCTGGGGCTCGCAAACCCCGCCAGCTGCACAAGGTGTCCCATGCCTCGTCCTGGGAGTCGGCTTGAACCGACCACCTGGTAGCCAGAATGGTGGGTCGGGGCCGGCCCGCCACTTCTGCCGCGGCATTCGCTGGCGCGTACCACTCTCTCGATGGTGTCAGCTGGGTCCTTGACGGACGTAACGATGCCTTGCGCCATCTCGGCCGTGAGGGTGGCTGACTTCGGCCCTCCTGCGGCGAGCCAGATAGGCACGGGTCCGAGCGGAGGTGAATAGAGCTTCGCTCTGTCTGTCGTGTAATAGGACCCCGCGGTCTCCAGCTTCTCTCCGTCCAGAAGTCTCCGCATGATCTCAAGCGCCTCGGTCATCCGCCCGTTGCGTTCACGGTATGCCGGGAACTCGTACCCAAGTGGCCCTTCGTTGATGTTCTCACCGGTACCGACTCCCAGGGTGAATCGACCCCCGGACAGGCGGTCGAGGGTCGCCGCGGCCTGCGCCACAACTGCAGGGTGATATCGGAAGAGTGGCGTGGTGACGCCCGTGGCGAACTCGATTTTGGAGGTAGCTGCCGCCATCGCACCGGGGTCGCAAACGCGAAGCCTGCGGCGGACCGGTCATCGACCCACGGGTGGAAGTGCTCCGAGACCACAACCATGTCGAATCCAGCCTCCTCGGCGAGACGCGCGTGCCTCACGAGCACTTCAGGCTGCCACTGCTCGTGTCCTGCAAAATAGGCGAATTTGGTCATGCTTCTCCGTTTCCGTGATGTCAGGCCGGCACAGGAATCGGATCGACAATGACGCCGACGCTCTCCGTGCTGGATCGGGCGAGATAGCCCATGATCGTGATCGTGCAGACAAGGAGGCCGCCACCGATTGCCTGTGAGGGCGTCAAGACAGTCCCGAATACCAGGTAGTTGAGTCCTGCGGCAGTTACGGGGAACGCCAGTTCGGCGACCGTCGCGGTGGATGCCGGCGTCGATCGCAGGCCGGAGTAGTAGATCATGATTGCCAACAGTCCCGGTACCAGCGCGAGCAACACGAGAGCACGGAACTCCGCCCACCCGACAGAATCGACCGCATCCCAACCATCCATGATTGACACGAGCACTACCGACGCCGGAAGACCGATCAGAAATCGAGTCGCGGTGAGCGTCATGTGATCCAGGACACTTATGACGTGCCTCCCGAGCACTGTTCCAACCGCCCACAGGGCCGCAGCGCCAACCGCGAGAAGGGCGGGGATGATGTTGGCGACATTGATGCGGAGTGGGTCTGGAAACGCCAAGAGATACGCTCCTGTGATACCAAATCCCAAGAACAAGCTGAATCGAGGCAGAATCCGCTCGCCTAGGACGAGTCGGGCTCCGATGATCGCGATCAGAGGCTGGAGTTTCTGAAGGAGCAAGGGAGTCGTTGGGTCGCCGTACCGAAAGGCAGCGGTAAAGAGTGCCGTCGCCAGGGCCGACGACCCGATTCCGATGATGACGAGCGAAATCCAGTGCTGTCGGCTGAGCATTGCGAATCGCGTCCGATGTCGAATCACAATGGGAGCGGTAACGCTTACGAGTATGAGGTGTTCGAACATGACGACGGTCGTCGCTGGAAGATCGAGGGCAAGTGAGCGACGGAAGATGGCATCCGTGCCCCAGAGAGCAGCGCCGAGCGCAACGAGAGGAATACCAACGCGACGGTCGGCGCTCGATCTGGGCACTGGATCCGTCCTTCTAGACAACAACCATACGTTACATCATATATTGTATACGTATGCCTTCTGACCATGTCGACCTGATACGAGGCCGGGGCTCGTTCTTGGGTGATGACACCCCTCCTGGAACGCTGATCGCCGCCTTCGTTCGGTCAGACCTTCCGCACGCCGTCATCCGCGACATCGATATCTCACCTGCCGGGAACCAGGTTGTGGCAATACATACAGCGGAGACCCTGACCGCTCCCCCGATCCCGGCCCAGTTGCGGCCCACTGCACCCCCGGCCACCGGCATGGAACGGAACGTCCTCGCCATCGACCGCGTTCGCTACGTCGGTGAGGCTGTCGCGATGGTCCTTGCCACCTCCGCGGAGCATGCCGAGGACGCCCGCAGCGGAGTCTGGGTTGACCTGGAAGAGCTGACAGCGCTGATCGATCCTGAAGACGCCGCTGCTGACGAAGTCGTCATCTTTCCGTCAGCTGGCACGAACATCGTGAAGAGAAGCGAGCGGGGCTTTGCCACCGAGCCCTTGCCCGATGACGATGTCACGATCGACCTGACCATCCGTCACTCTCGCCTCTCCGCAGTGCCGATCGAGACACTTGGAATCTTGGCGATTCCCACGGGTGACCGGATCGAGATCTGGTGTGGACATCAGTCGCCGCATCGTTTGCTCCGCGGCCTGAATGCCGTGTTCGGATTCACCAACGGCGAGCTCAGGGTGCGCGTGCCGGATGTCGGAGGAGCATTCGGACAGAAAGGGCCTCTGTACCCCGAGTACGTGGCGGTGGTGGCCGCAGCGATTGCCCATGAGCGGCCCGTGCTGTGGCGCGAACGCCGCAGAGAACACTTCTCCGGCGGTACCCACGGACGCGGAATGCGCCAACGTGTGCAGATGTCAGGAAGCTGGACAGGCGAAATCTCAGGGCTCCGCGTCGACGTACTCGCAGACCTGGGCGTGTACCCACAAACAGGATTCATGGTGCCGGAGACTGCCGCAATGATGGCATCCGGCCCGTATCGCATTCCCAATACTGGTGCCACTGTCACCTCGGTGGTGACGAACACCGCACCCACCGGCCCTTACCGAGGAGCCGGCAGGCCCGAGGCTGCTATGGCGCTCGAACGGGCAATCGACGAGTACGCCCGACGCGTCGAGATGGAGCCCAGCGACGTCCGAGGGATGAATCTCGATCGGCTCCCGACGAGATGCCATACAACTCACCGACTGGCGCCGTCTACGACAGCGGCAACTACCAACAGTCGCTGGACCGAGCCCTCGAAATGATCGACCTCAACGGTTTCCGAAATCGACAGATCACTGCTCGTTCGAACGGAACGAATCCCGTTGGACTCGGGCTAGCCACCTTCGTCGAGCCCGCCGGGGGACCACCAAAGTCCGGCGAGTACGGATCAGTCGAGTTGAACGACCACGGACGCGTGGTTGCTCGAGTCGGATCAACGCCGGCTGGCCAGCCACACGACCTGATATGGCGCAAGTTGGTCTCCGAGATCTTCGACATCGCGCCGCGGGACGTGGCCGTAGTCAGTGGCGACACGGACATGGTCTCTCAAGGGGAAGGCACATTCGGCAGTCGGTCCACACAGACCGCCGGAGCGGCCCTCGTGAGGACAGCGACGCGACTGCTCGAACGTGCCAGGGAACTTGCAGCGAATTCCTTGGAGGCGGCCCCGAGAGATCTCCTGATCGTGGATGGCGGTTTCGTCATTGCTGGATCCCCGAGTCACCGGGTGGAGCTCTCTGAACTACCAGCGCTCGCCAGAGAACACGATGTCGAACTGTTCGAGGAGGAATTCCATATCCCCGGCTCGCACACGTTCCCGTATGGAACCCATGCCGCAATCGTGGAGATCGACAGAGAGACCGGTGAAGTGAGGATCGAGCGCATCGTGGCCGTAGACGACTGCGGGAGGATCCTCGATCACGCGGCCGTGGAGGGGCAGCTCCACGGAGGCTTGGTACAGGGAATCGGTCAAGCGCTGTTCGAAGGGATCCAATACAGCGCCACTGGCCAACTGCTCACGAGTTCGATGATGGACTATACGATCCCTCGTGCATCGGATGTTCCTCCGATCGACCTGGACTACTACGAGACGCCGGCTCTGACCGCTTTCGGAGTCAAAGGTGTCGGGGAGTCCGGAATAGCCGGCATCCCTGCAGCCATTCTCAATGCAGCCCTCGATGCTCTCGCTCTCGACGGCGTGACCGATCTCGAACTGCCGCTCCGCCCTGCCAGAGTCTGGGAGGCCATGCGGAGTTCAAGACCGACGCCTTCATCCGACAACTCTTCAGCTCGCGATCACGTGGACGAGGACTGGCCGCCGCTCAGTGCGCACTGAATGGGCCGCGTCCACCAGGACGCGAGGCAGTTCTTCTGTATCAACGACTGGACCGACACCCTCCACACCGAACCCTTCTGCCAGCTGTGTGAATCCAACATCGGGGTCACGAATGACGACCCCTTCGGGATGTGGGCTGCCCTCCCACCCTCGCTGACGGGCGACCAACCTCTGATGGATGAGATCCCTGCCGTATGCCTTGTTGTCGTACACCACGACCAGTAGTGGAAGACGATGATGCGATGCCGTCCACAAGGCCTGCGATGTGTACAGCATGTCCCCGTCGGACTGAAGATCGACTACCAGCGTATCGTCGTCACGGTGCGCAAGTGCCGCTCCCACTGATGCGGGGAGGCCATAGCCGAGACCTTCGCCTCCTGATCGCCCGAGATACGCAGACTCGGTCGACCAATCCCACAGGGACCGCAGCCAGCCACCGAGCAGCCCGTTCGAGATCTGCCAGGGGCCGTCCGCCACAGCGTCCTTCAACGACAGCGACAGGTGAGCCGGGTGGATCGGAGACTGGTCAGCAAACGCGTGGGCCGTCGTCATAGCGCCCAACCGTGACTCGCTCCATCGTTCCCTCAGTTGCTCTGTCCGCCTCATCGTGACTTCGTGGTCGATTCGAGTCCCGGCGATAGCCTGGTCGATTTGCTCGAGAGCTGACGGAACGTGAGCTGCGAGATGTCGTGCTCGATCCAACTCCGCGCTCCGATCGACCGGTTTGCTCGAGGTCGCGGCCAACCCGATCGATACAACCCGGGTGGGAGCAGCAATCAGGGAACTGAGCGACCGGGACGTCTCGTCTACGGACGTCACCGCCCACACGGGATCTCGAGGATCCAGCAGAACCACCAGATCAGCCTCCGCGAGAGTGCGCTCTCGGTGCTGAGTCTGATCTGCCCAGTGAGTCGTTGGGAATGAGCATCGCGAACCGAGATCGATGACCGCCGCTCCTAATCGCTCGGCGATCCGAACGAGCGGCACCATGGCACCAGGGGGAGGCCGGTCGATGACGAATACCGGCCATTCCGATTCGGCGAGTTCAGTCACGAGATCGTCGACATCTGCTTCCCTGAGAACAGGTGGTGGAACGTTCTGGATCGGGGGCATCTCGGGACGATGGGTCGACGTCTCTTGAAGAGCGGCATCGAGCGCTACGAACACGGGCCCACGAGGAAATGAGACGGCTTCTCGGTAGGCGCGACGAAGACTGGGAAGGATCGCCTCGACACTGGCCGGCTCAGTATCCCACTTGACAGAATCACGGATTGGCGATGAGGTGGGCGAGGCGGTGTGGATCCAATCGAGCCATGGCCGCCGCAGCGCAACATCACGAGGACCCGATCCGCCCAGCACGACAATCGGAACATCATCGGCCCAGGCATTGAACAACGCCATGTGGGCATGAAGTGGGCCTACGTGATCGTGAATAGCGGCAGCCATCAAGCGACCGGAAGCCTTTGCGTAGCCGTGCGCTACGCCGACCGCGATCTCCTCGTGCAACGTCGACACGATCGAAGGAGATTCACGACGCAAGAGCGAGTCATGAAGACCTCTCAGCGTCGCCCCTGCATTCAAAGCGACGTAGTCGATGCCGACGGAACTGAGGAAGTCCGCAACGATATCGGATCCAAAATAGGCCTCGTCCAAGTGTCCACTGTTCGTCATGGGAATGATCTTCCGCCGTCGACATTGAGAGTTTGGCCCGTCATGAAGCCAGAAGCAGGAGAAGCGAGGAACAGAACGACTCCAACAATGTCGTCAGGAACGGCATGCCTTCCCAGAGCCGTCTGAGACGCGACCTTGGTCCACCGGTCCTCTGACATTGTCGACCGCTCGATCTCAGTGCGCGTCGCACCCGGAGTCACCGCATTGACGGTGATGCCATGCTGGCCAAGTTCGTTGGCGAGAGCTCTCGTCATTCCCACAAGTGCACTCTTCGAAGTGACATAGTGCAGATATCCGGGCCTGCCAGTCCACACGGTGCTCGATGAGATGTTGATCACCTTCCCGCGCTGCTGTTCGATCATGAACGGCGCCACGGCTCTCGTACACAGAAACGCGCCCGTGACGTTCACGGACATCACCTTGCGCCACTCTTCGAGAGGTATCTCGCCGAAGGGGCGTAGAGGGAGGTCTGCGAACATCGCGGCATTGTTGATCAGAACACTCGGTGGACCGAGTTGACTGGCCGCGGCCGAAACGGCCGTATCGACGGACTCCGGGTCCGCCACATCGACGTGAACAGCCACCGATCGACCGCCGAGACGCTCGATCTCGCGACCGACTTCTTCCACAGAGCCGAGATCGAGGTCACACAGCGCAACTCGCGCTCCGCGCGATGCGCATGCCAAGGAATAGGCTCGCCCCAACCCGCGTCCGGCTCCGGTTATCACAACGACGTCGTCTCTCATTGCATCCCATCCCTCACCGATATGTCCCATCACTCACAGATTCCTGGTGGTCCCCAGGTAGCTACCCTCGCCGAACCGACGACGCCACACTGAGGAGCGATCCCGTGCCCCATATACGAATGATCTCCACCGGCGGGACCATTGCGAACACGGTCGACGGACGCGTATCGATAGCCTCGGTTCTGGATGACATCCAACGTGATCACCCAGAGGAGCATCCACGTCTGCCAGCTGACATCTCCGTTGACGATGTGCTGCTGCGGGGGGCTGAGACGTTTACGCCTCGCGACTGGGTGACGATTGCGAGCGCAGTCCAATCCGCCGCCGATGACTCTGCAACTGACGGCATCGTCGTCACGCACGGAACCTTCACCGCGGAAGTGACATCGTATTTTCTCCACCTCGCGGTGTCCTCGCGAAAGCCGATCGTGGTCGTAGCCTCGCAGAGGAAACACGGAACGGTGGGAAACGACGGTGACCGGAACCTCATCGACGCCGTCCGCGTGGCATGCCATCCGATGGCGAGCGGAAAGGGTGTCCTGGTGCTGCTCAACGAAGAGATCCACTGCGCCAGAGAAGTCACGAAGACGAGTCGGCGTCCGAGCGGATTCAAGTCCGACCACTCCGGAGTGCTCGGCACTGTCTCCGACGACGACGTCTTCTTCTACCGATCCCCCACTCGACGGCACACGTCCGAATCGGAGTTCGCTGTGCCTCACTCGACGCTTCCCAGAGTCGACATCGTTGCCACCTACGCCGGTGCGGACGGAGTAGCCGTCGAGGCATTCCGCGAAGCGGGGGCCCGGGGGCTCGTCGTCAACGGGTTCTCGTACAGCGGCAAACCCCACAAAGATCAACGACCCGCGCTCGATGCAGCAATCGAACAAGGAGTCCCCGTCGTACTGGTAAACCGAGGTGGCGACGGGCGCATGCCAATCCCGGCCGAGATAGACGGTTACGTCCGTGGCGACAACCTGAGCGCACAGAAGGCCCGTGTCCTGCTCAGCCTCGCCCTCACGAAGACCACCGACCCGTCCGTGCTTCAACGATTCTTCTCCGAGTATTGACACCGTCCTCCTCCTACTCGACCACGAGTCGGGTCGGCTTCGGAGCCAGATCGAGATCCAACTGCTTCAGCATCCATCCCATCGGCGCGATCATCAAGGCGAGGAGGGCGAGGGCGACGAAGGCCACGTTCAGGCTCATGACCAACAGGAGACCGACCATCAGGGAAGGTGCGAGGAACTTCCCGACATTCTTGATCGCACCCGTCGTCGCGACGAACGTGGCCCGAGCGCTCCTCGGGGCAGCCTGCGTCATGAACCCAGAATGGGTGACCGCAAACACACCGTCAGCGAGTCCGTATATCAGCGGTCCAGCAAGGCTGCCATAGCCTCCGACAGCCAGCAACACCAGCCCCACTGCCATTCCAACGCCACTCGTCGCCATCAGCCGTGATGGAGGCACCCAACCTGCAAGTCGGCCAGTGACGGCCGCGGTGATCGTGGCGCACAACGCTGAGGCTCCGAGCAGCAATCCCGTCGAGAGAGCCGAGAGGTTTTGCCGCGAAACAAGGAGAATCGGTCCGTAGGTGAGGAAACCGAAGCGAAGAAGAAACCGCAGGAATGCCGTCCCTTCGACGATGAGCGCTTGGCGGGTCCGCATGACTTCGAACAGGCCATGTCGATGAGACCCAGGGCCGGCACGCCGATTTGGCGTGTCTCGCGGCAGCAATCGGAGCGCCGCGACGCCAATGGGGATAGCCAAGATCTGGAACGCGAACACGGCGTACCAGGCTGATGCGGCCACTATTCCTCCGATGATCGGCCAGCCAACGTTGCCCGCGTTCATCCCGATCACGCGCATCCCCTGGTTCCGCAGCTGACCATGGGTCGCCCACAACTCTCCAATCATCGTGATGGCCAGCGGCAAGATGGCTGCAAACGCAACACCCTGGAACAGTCGCACGACCAGGATCGTGACGAAGTCGTGACTCATGAGCAACCACGTCCCTCCGCTTCCGAACAGAATCAGACTCCATCCGAAGATGACACGGCGCCCGAATCGGTCGCCGATGATGCCCGCCGGGATTGCCATCAGAACACCGGGCAGAAGATACGCCGACGAAACCAGGGAGATCTCGGAATCAGACAAACCGAGCGCCGTCTGCATGACCGGCAGCACTGGCAACATGAGCTGCATGCCGCTGAGCACCACGATCGGCGCAGCAATGACGACCATCGCCTCCCGCCACGTCGGCGTGTCGTCGACACCGCCCCCTGCGGCTCGACTCAAGGGACGAACCGAGCTGGGTGTGCTCTGCTCAACTCTGCCCTCGGACGAATCTCGACTCCAGCAGTTGGATGATCGAGGTGAAGAACACAGCCATGACGATCACGATCAGGATCACGGCGTAGAGGCCGGCGACGTCGAAGCTTCGACCGAATCGAATGATGAGCGCCCCTATTCCCGTGATCGAGATGATCGTCTCGGAGTTGACCATCCCCTTCAACGAGCGACTGACACCGAGCCGAATGCCTGTGAGAATCAGTGGCAACGCCGTGGGAACCGTGACGGTGCGCAGGTAGATGAGTCCGGTTGCGCCGAATGCTCTCGCCATCTCGGAGTGTGCTGGATCGACCTGGCGCAGCCCGGCCTGGGTGTTCACGACGATCACGAAAAACCCATACAGGAAGACAACCACGATTCGGGTCGTCTGCCCGAGTCCGAAGATCACCATGAGAACCGGAATCAGGGCGCTCGTCGGCATCGACATGAACCCGTTGATGTATGGCTCGGTGATGTAGTCGAAGGTTTTGGAGACGGTCGTGAGGATGCCGACCGCCAAGCCAAAGACGAGCGCCGCCACGAATCCGATCGCAAGGGCCTGTAGCGAGACGGTGAAACTCTCGAGTTGCCCACCCTCGATGAGTTCGAAAATGGTGCCGACCACCACGCTGAAAGGAGGAATCACGCGACTCACATCCATACGCCCGAGAATCTCGAGCACACCCAGAAACGTCAGTATCGAGATAATCGGAAGAGCTCGGATCAGCCAGCCATAGGCTCGACTCTTGGTGGTCTGAATTGCCGGGCGCCGGAACGCCAACTCGGCGGCATCTCCGGCTCCTTCCGCAGCCCGCGAGGGAATGTCGGAGTCAGTCGGCGCAGAGAACCCGTCACTCATGCCCCGCTCCCGTGCAGTCCTGCAGGCGCGAGCTTCCGCTCAAAGTAGCGACCCAATCGGATCAGCAATAGGCCTTCGATGAGAATGACGACGGTTCCTGCGAACACAGTGTCTGCATGGAATACGGCCCGAGCATTCAAGACCAATCCACCGAGCCCGACTGAAACGAGCGTCAACTCCACGATGACCATCCCGACAACACCCCGCGAGAGCGACAGCCGCAGAGCTGCGCCCAAGGCAGGCAACATCCCCGGAATGAGGACCATCTTCCACAGGTTCCAGCCTCTCGTTCCGAACGCCTTCGCCATCTCGACCAACTCCGGTCTGACGCTTCTCGAGCCCGTCCTGACGTTTGCCACCACCGTGACCACAGCAAAGAGGAAGACGATGGTGACTCGGGCACTCAGGTTGAGCCCGAGAACGATGATCACGATGGGGATGATCGACACCATTGGCGTGACCACGAGGATGTCCACGTAGACACCGAAAATGCGGTCGAGAACCTGCGATCGTCCAAGCAGGATCCCGATGGGGATGCCGACCGCCAAGGCCAACGGAACGCCGACGACCAAGGACTGGTTGCTTACGAGAAGAGCCGAGACCAGATCGCCATTGATTGCCATCCGCCACAAGGCCCCAAGCGTCTGAGTGACCGATGGGACCAACAGGTCTGACGTCGCCCGACCAGCGATCTCCCAGAACAGCAGAGCAACGGCGAACGACGTATAGCGATACGCCTTCAACTTGCGGGCCTCGGCCCGTCTCTCGATCTTCTGAATTTGGGCGAGTGATGTCATCTGACTCCCACCGGTTGAGTGTGGAGGAGGTGACGGACCGCGGTCACGCCACCTCCTCCGTCGACCGTCAGTCCAACAGTCCCTGGGCGACTTCCCAGATCGACCCGTCGTAGAGGTCATCTCCGGTGATGTTCAGACCCGGCTCGATCAACTCGGCGTCGACGAGTCCCTGGATGGTCAGCGAGAGCGCCTCAGCGCTCAGACCGTGGTCAGTGGGGAAGATCTCACTGTCGATATAGCGGTCGAGTCCTCCCGACTCTGAGACTTCGAACTGTTCGGCAGTGCTGAGTGCCCACGCCGGATCGTCATACACCATCCGGTTGAACTTGACGTTCTCCGCAAGCAGATACTCCATGAAGAGACGGGACTCATCGTCCATCTCATCTGGGTTGTAGCTCAGCACGGAGTCGACCAGTTCGGGCAGCTCCTTCGCGAAATTGAAGATCACATGGAATTCACCTGGCGCTTGCTCCATCGCTGCAGTGTCGTCGCCGAACTGGGCGGCGGTTGCGTCGAGTTCGCCAGCGAGCATCGCCTGAATGCGATTGCCAGAACCAGGAATGATCAGGTAGTCCGGCTCCACCTCAGGATTGTCCTTGAGATAGAGCTTGGTGAGAAGGGTCGTGGTCGATGCATTTGCATGCAGCCCGACTCGCTTGCCATCGAGATCTTCCGGGCCTTCGATGTCGCTCGTTGTGAGCATCACGTATTCGACTCCACGGGTCTTGGCGAAGGACTTGAGGTTGGCGCCTGCCGCCAAGGCGGTGATCACGGGGGTCACAGAGCTGTTTGCAACGTCGATTGAGCCCTGGATCAACGCCTGAATGGGAGCCTCAGACTGATTCAGGAAGATCGGAGCAACATCCCAACCCTGCGCGTTCAATTCCATGATGGCCATCGCCATTGGGAGTTTGTTGAGCTGGAAGCCGGTGATCGTGCCATCCCGGTGAAAAACGCCCTCACCGGTGATACCCACTCTCCAGGAGCGAGATTGGGCGCTCGCCATGAGCTCCTCCTCGGCACTCGGAGCTGCTGTGGTTGTGGTCGCCGCCGCCGTATCCCCAGTCGCGTCATCCGGCGCCTGGGTCGTGGCGGGTGCGGCGGTCGTCGTAGCTTCTTCCCCTTCAGAGTCTCCGCACGCAGCCACCACGATGGCGAATGCCATCAGTAGTGCCAGCCACGGAACTGAAGGCCGTCCCTTGCGTATCATGACGTTCTCCTCCTTGAGTTACGGCCATATGTCATCACGGCAGATCATGGCTTGTTCGGAATCCGCTGGCTCTTCCGAGCGACTTCATCGGCAGATCGAGGACCAATCACAGCAATGAGCATATAGTATACATTTCTAACCTAGCGCTTCAGGGACGAGCCAGGAAGATGAGATCGAGAATTCAACAAGCGATCACCAATCGAGGTCACGAATGAACGCCAAGCTCGAGACACACCACCTGCACAATCTTGATTCAGCGGAGCACGAGGAACTCATCGTCCTCCCACGACATCGACCTCTCGATCGAAAGAAAGAGTTCGTGGTTCGTCGAGCGACTCGGCTCTCGCAGAAACAACCCCCTTCCTCCAAGTCCTTCATCGGGCTCCGTTCCCCCAACCAAGGCCAACGATCGTAGATGGCGGACCCGTCGAACGAGACCCTCCTCGGTACGCGGGTTCGTTCCTTCGACGAGACGGCCTTCTTCCCTAGCAAGACATCCTGCGGAGCGTGACTTTCGGCCTCGAAGTTCCGCGGCAGTCGAAGGACTCGAGCCGCGACTACGTGCCATCGAATTATCAAACTTCATCTGACTCTACGGGTTCAAAAGACGCTCCCGCTCGGGATCTTCAAAGAACGGCATCCGACAAACTACATCGATCTCGCTTCGGCACTTCGCCGTCGAGCCCGACATTCCTCCTGATGGAACAACCCGTTTCGCCTCCCCTTGATTCGCCGGACCCAGAAGATGCTGATCCGGCACGGCTCCTGCGTATTCTCGACGAGCCAACTTCGTAGCACGCTGGGTCGACGAACCGTCTACTCTCTGACCGGTCCGTCGTACTACTCCACCATCCCAGGCCGCATCGCGGAGGACCTCGCGCATGGTCTCCCGCGCTTCAGGACTCTCGGGTTCGAGCGCAGCCAGAGACTTCCTCGGAGCAACTGCGGCACCGGTGTCAGGACTGATCGAAGAAAAAGTCATCTGTGCAGTCTGAGGCGTTCACGACGTTTGACCACGGCACATCGCGCACTTTCACCCCACGGAACAAGCCTGTCCCGAGCCTTAAGATCACGACGATTAATCCGTTCTTCAGAACAAATTCAGCCACCGAACTAGGGTGTCGATCGACGTCCCGTGACCTTGCGGCCCTCGGTCGGCGTCCGCCCACACTTTCGACGAGCGCCTACTTCCTCCATGATCATGCCCTCCTCATCCGAATCCCTGACCACGAGATAGACATTGCGGCCACCTCAATGACACCCTTGTCTTCGGTACAACCTGCCGAAGGGTCCGCGCCGAACAGTTGGGATGCGATCGAACCGAAGCGCTTCGAGCAAAATCCTCCGCTGCCGTTTTCGGGTCGGGAAGAACGAGGACGGTGCTGGATCTGTGGCACGCCGGCCATCGACCTGCCACATATCCGTCGGACCGATCTCCTTCTCTCCTCCCAGAAATCCACATGATCACTCCCATTTGGATAACATCGATCGTGCCGTCGAAGAACGCTGCCAGAGCAACAATAAATCGCATTCGAGCAAGTCCCAGGTCGACGACGCATCGGACCCCCCGCCTCTCCACGTTCTCCCAGTCGTTCCACAGAAACATCACCACAGGATCAGTGCGGCGGTGACCCACAGACACGGTCCTCGGCCTCCCTGATGACTCCCACCATCCGGGTTGCTCACATGGAGCGCGTGCATGTGCACGCCGGATTCCTCCTGCGATCGGATGGCGAATGCAGTTCGCTCGATCCCAGACCATTCCCTCGTCCCAGGCGAACACTTCCGCGTAGGCCCGATCGTCTCACTTCACCCATCCGAGGGACACTGCTCGATCATTTCTCCATGAGCGTACTCATCATACAGAATGAAGACCATCAGAGGGCCGGACCAGTTCCCGCCGACCGCCTCAGCGACTCGAGAAATGCCATCCACATCGTGAAGCACCGATGCCCCGGATTGTACGGATGGTTTCGGCCAGTATCTGCGTTGGTGTGGGTCTTGAAGCGGGAGCACCTTCAGCAGGCCGTCGACGCCACCTTCCGAGGGCTTGAGTCTAGACGGAGTCTCGTTGAATCCCTCCTTCTTCTTCAGTACATGCCAGCATTTTCTCGGTATGTTTCCACTGGTGTTCTTCGAAGGAATCAAACATCGGGCATTTCCGACCACAGTCAGTGTACCCGCCTGCTGTTGCAGCTGCGCGGCTCCGATCATAATATCTTCTTTGTCGTACGGCGAGGAAGCGTACGATGCGTATGCATATAGATGCCACCTGGAGTCGTCGTTCGCCCCCTCTACGTCGACGACCCCTCGCTGGCGACGCTCGTCCAGCGTCGCTGATGGAGACGATGCGTCCGTAAGACAATGCTCAGATCAGCGAGAATAACCCCAGACGGGGACCCGTTTCGTCCGGCCTCTGAGAACCAGATCGACCTCGTTGATTCGACCACCTCCCTCGATCCATGCGAAACTCGCCGGAATGGACCCAATCTGCTCCGTGCGAACAGACGCGTTTCTGTCGATGCTGATTTCGTACAGATCGAACGATTCGCAATTCGAAGGATCTAAATCATCTCCTTATCAGCACAATAGTCCATCGTCTAGCATTGTCAAACTCACACTTGCTCTCGGTTCACCTGCCCGCTCAAACAAACTACGGCATGATCTTCAAGCGTAACAACGTCATTCCTCCACCGCGGGTTATCAGGAGCGCTCGCGGCTCAATACGGTGAACAACGTCAATCGGCCGATTATCCATGATGTACTCGGCACTTCGCAAGAAGAAGTCCGTTCGCATCTTCGCATCGACGTCCTTCTCGGGGAATCGCCCCTCGCTCGGGAGTCTCCATCATCAAACCCTCCCGGGGATCGACGGTCTGACCGTGCCGTCGGCGACCCATCGGCGGCGGCCGCCTCGATCGCTGGAGATACTCAACCCACTCGTACTCGCCGCGCATCCGGTCGAGCCAGCTCGTCCGTCGGCGACGACGGACGGGGCGGCACACATTCGTTCTCTCGTCGTGGGCTCGGCGAGCACCGCATTGCCCCCACCGTCCCACCCATCCCATAGGCTCCGATTCGATCCGCATCCACGTCCCGCCGTGATCTGAGATACGTGACGGCGTTGAGATGTCCTCGAGTTGCCACTCCGGTCGAACCCACCGGTCTACGTCACTCTCTTCGAGCCCTCGGTAGTCGAAGACGAGAACGGGGTATCCGGAGCTGTCGGCCCCCGTCCCATCGGACGTAGTTCTCGGCCGAGGCAGGTCCAGCCCCTGGCCCTTGCACGAGGG
Organism: uncultured bacterium; assembly: GCA_963745865.1. Taxonomy (GTDB): domain Bacteria; phylum Actinomycetota; class Acidimicrobiia; order Spongiisociales; family ZC4RG35; genus JAHEDH01. The sequence continues at coordinate 70,137 of CAVUYZ010000008.1, forward strand.
CGGGTCCGGGGGCTTCGCCGGGGTGTCCGGGGAGCGAAACAGTCCTCGACCACGACTCCGTCACTGTAGACTCGACATGTCCGGTTTGCGTGACTCAATTCCTTTCCGATTCGAGTGTTTCCATGGGTTTCGATCGATCGCCCAGGAACTGGCCGAAGCCATCTTCAACCTTCACTTCACCCTCCTCTGCAATCACCGTTCCCCGAAGGATCGTCATCACGGCGGCGCCGGTCGCCACCCGACCTGCGTAGGCCGAGTAGCCCGCCTTGGAAGCGGCGTCTTCGTGATTGAAGGTGAAATCGCGGTCGAGATCGATCACGACCAGGTCAGCGTCAGACCAACGAATCACGCCCTTGTGCGGATAGAGACCGAATCGCTTGGCCGGGGCTGTAGAGACATTTCGACCACTCGCCTGAGGCCAATAATCCGCGGCTCACCTCAGTGAGGAACAGGGAGAGGTACTCCTGGATGGCAGGGCTTCCTCCCGGGGCCGCAAACATGTCCTTCCATCCGAGCTCCTCTCATCGCGGGCATGCGGAGCGTGGTCGGTATGATGATGTCGATCCCGCCGTCACGAGCTGCCTCCCACAAAGCCTCGACATGGGGATCCGAGACCCACACGCCGAGCGCATAGGGACCCAGACGCTCGATGTTCTCCCAACTGCCTCCGAGGAACAGACAGTGCGGATTGAGCTCGGCGGTCACGTCTTGACCGGCCTCCTTCGCCCAACGAACTTGGGCGAGCGTCCTCGCATTGGTCGTGTGCAGCAGGTGCAACGGAACTCCGTGGCATGCTGCAATTCCAAGGCCGTAGCGACCCCTGAGTTGAAGATCAGCCCGTCGTCACGGACCAGGCTTTAGCGTAAGAGCCCGGCCCCCGGCCGTCATGCTCCCATGCATCGCCGACGAACCGCTCCCACAGGCTCTGGTCGTGGGGATGCAACATCAGAACGCGCCCTGTTCCGGCAATCTCACCGAAGAGCTCATACAGGAGACCATGGTCCTCGATCATGGTCCCTGGCATGTGCGGATAGTCCCGACCAACATCTCGCATCATGAAGATCTTGAAGGCGGTGGCTCCGGCGTCAGCAGGCCACGGATCTCGGAAGGGTCGGTCCCGCCGCGTTGTGGCCGAAGTCGACGATCGACTTCCCGCGGGCGCGTCTATGTGGGCCCGGAACCGCTGACGGTGTTCGTCGGTGGATCGACGTTTGGCATGTCCATGACAGTCGTCACACCTCCCAATGCCGCGGCCCTGGAGCCGTGAGAGAAGTCTTCCTTGTGGGTGAATCCCGGATCCCTGAAGTGTGCGTGGGAGTCGACCAACCCAGGGACGACAGCCCGGCCGCGCGCATCGATCTCTCTATCTGCAGCCGGTTCGAGGCCGCGGGGATACAGCCCGACGATCTTCTCCCCCACGATGCCGATCGATCCATCGAAGTCGTCATGTTCCATCAGGATCTGGTGTGATCTCACCAGCAAGTCGACCCTGTCGGGAGCGTGTGTCACTGGATCAGTCATCTCTCGAGCCTCTCGTCGGGATCATCTGAGTACCGAAACCCCTCCGTCGACGGTGATGTCGACGCCGGTTGTGTAACGGGCGAGGTCGGAGGCCAGAAACAGGATCGGCCCCACATAGTCCTGTAGCTCGCCCCGTCTTCTGAGGGGAATTCGCTCGAGACCGGCCTCACCTTCCGCCGCGGACTTGACCGCAGGGGTTCTTCCGGGTGTTTCACCGACCAGTGCGATCTGGGTCGGCGTCTGGCCAGGACTCACGCTGTTGACGTGACGCCTGACGGACCCAACTCCACCACAAGCTGTCGCGTGAACTGGACGAGAGCCGCTTTGGTCGAGCCGTATACGTTGCGTCCGGCCATCGCCTGATGAGCAGCCACCGACGCCACGTTCACGATGCGGCCACCGCGTCTTTGCATCATCGTCCATGCGACCGAACGGCGACGACTATCGACCCTCGGACATTGACGCGGATGACCTCGTCGATCTGCTCGTCGTCGAGATCAACGAGGGGAACCGAACCCTCGCTGATTGCGGCGGCGTGGACAGGACATCGATCGACCCGAAGTGCTCCATCATGGCCGACACGGCATCCTCGACGGCGCCAGCATCCGCGATATCAGCGGTCAGCGCAATCACCGCTCCGCCGCCGATCTCGTGAGCGACCTCCCTGAGTCTGGACTCCGACCGGCCAATGATCCCGACCCACATTCCGAGCGAAGCCATCGCTTCTGCAACTGCGCCACCAATGGCGCCGGTACCACCAGTGATCAGAGCAGTTCGGCCTTCCGACAAACCCGGCAGCGCGACACGATCACCACGACAAACCGTCACCGGACACCCCGCCGCCTCCGCTCATCGGCGAGAGCACTGCGACAATCGGAGAGAACCATGAGTGTTTGAGCGACTGCGATTCGAGTCGAGTTGATCGGAGCCCCGACTGTCACCCACCTCTGACCTCCGGCAGAACCTCCTCTGCCAAGAAGCCGACGAGTTCTTCCCATTCGTCAAAACGGTTTCGCAGGTCGAAGACCAGATGATCGAGACCCAACTCGTGATACCTCTCGACACCTTCGATCAGATCATCGGCCGTGCCAGCGATCAAGGCGCCATCCAAGTCCCGAGGTACCCGGAACTCACCGGACGGACCGGGGACCCACTTGCGCGACCGAGCCGATTCGAGCATGCCTTCCGCGTCGACTTTCGATGCCCCCTCCTCGAACGTGCGCCCGGGACTCGTGATCGGGATCGCAGAGATCTCCGGGCGTTCCTCGACACCGTTCTTCTCCATGAGGTCGTCGAGCCGCTCCATCCGCTTCTCGAACGAGGCGAAGTTGATCCTGCCCGGCATCCATCCTTCGAGTCCCCACTCGATGGTCCGCCGGACCGCGGCCGCAGATCCACCGCAATACCAGATCGGGAGGCCACCTGACGGCTCAGGATGCACGTCGACATCCTCGAAGGAGTAGAATTTACCCTCGAAACTGACTTCCTCGCCCGTCCAGAGCTTCCGCATGATCTCTATTTGCTCGGGGAGCAGTTCTCGACGATCTGGCTCGGCAAGCCCGATCGCCTCGAATTCGTGGTCGTATGTTCCGAGTCCAAAACCGGCGATCACTCGACCGCCTCCCGCCATCCAATCAAGAGAACCAAGCGTCAAAGCCGTATAGATCGGATGACGATGTGGAATCAACGAACCAAACCCGAGTTGGATGCGCTCCGTAACAGCAGCGATGGCCGACAGGACCACAAACGGCTCCACGTGGGTGCGATCCGGATCCTCGAACCCGTGTGGGTGGAAGATGATGTGGTCTCGAACCCACAGCGAGTCAAAACCATATTCCTCGATGCGCGGTGCCATTCCGACCAGCGCGGCCTTGGACGCATGTGGTCCGAAGTGGGGCAAGAGCAGCCCATATTTCCGTGTCATTGTGTCTCCTCCTCTTGGGTTGTCTCTCTCGGAACTTTGTGTGTAAGGATCACGCCAGACCCGCTGCCGGCTGGTCCATGGCAGAACCATCGAGGCCGCTCGCCCCCTCAAGACGCCGAAGCCACGGGACGAGGATCAATGCTGCGAAGGCGCTCACTCCAACAACCGCGAATGCAAATTCGAGCGGCACCGCAAGGATCAACAGGGCCACAACCAATGGCGCAAGGAATTTCCCGGCGTTGCGGACCGTCCCGCTAGCGCCAACAAACGATGCTCGCATCTCGACTCCAACAACCCCTGCAGTAAGGGCGTTCACAAACACGCCAAATAGGCCATCAGCGAAACCGAAGACGAGTGCCAGCGAAATGACAACAACCGGACCCAGGTCGACCGACAGAAGCACAAGGGCTGCGCCCAACGAAACCAGACTCACGCGGATCCATCGGAATGCTGCCATTCGAAGCGCCAAACGACCGGTGAGGAGTGCGGCGACCATACCGCTGATGGCGAAGATTCCGAGCACTAGCCCGACAAATGACTCAGTCATCCCGCGACGCGAAACGAGCAGGATTGGAAGGTATGTGAGGAACGCAAATTTCAGGAAGAAGCGTGAGAACGTCAGCCCCTCCAGTGCCAGGACGGGCGGTTGTCGGATGAACGACGCCAGCCGTACAAGAGTCCCTCGATGCCGCGTGGGGGAGCCAACAACACTTGGAATCGTGACCCAGCACGCAACCGCCAACGGCAGCGTTAGCGCCTGCAGTGCGAATGGCGCCGCCCAAGAGATGGCAACCATTGCGCCACCGAGAAGAGGAAACATCGCCTCGGCTGCAAACATGGATACCGAGCGTCGACCCTGCGAGGCAACCTGTACGGCCCCCGACCGGGTGTCGCCGATAATGGTGATCGGTCAGCGGAAGGATCGCAGCAAAGGCGGCACCTTGAATGATCCTTGCGCCAAGCAACAACGAGAACGTCGCCGGACCCAGGCTCAGAAACACGCCAGATAGCCCGAAGATGGCGAGTGAGCCGGATAGCACCAGTCGCCTCCCCACCCGATCTGCGAATATCCCCATGGGCAAAGTGAGGAGCACACTCGGTAATAGGAATGCACCGGTGACCAAGCCCACCTCCGATTCGCTGAGCCCGAAATGAGCCTGGATGGCAGGAAGTGCGGGAAGTATGGCCTGGATCCCGGCCAGCGCCGACCCCGCTACGACATAGATAAGACCTAACGGGGCGCGCGGTGGGATCACTCTACGGGTTTTTCCGCATGGGCGGCTCTCACCGTTTCTTGGATGCTCTTCGAAACCTGCGAGAGATGGTCGTCGAGCCACCCTTCGGCCGTGGCGGGATCGCCGCTTCTCATCGCTTCGATGATGATCTTGTGTCCCTCGGGGTTAGGGGCTCTGAGCCGGTCGAGGTACCGTCCAACTTCGCCGCGCAAGCGATCGATCAACGTCGCCGTTCGGGGCACCTCGCCGATCTCATACAGACGCCGGTAGAAGCGCTGGCGCGCGGCGTACCAACCCTCACGTTCGCCACCGGCGGCCCGGTCCATCTGTTCGGCAAGGGCTTCGAGTTCAGCGAGGTTTTCCGGCGTCACCCGTTCGCAGGCCGATCTCAATGCGAACTTCTCCAAGCGAGCACGGATCTCATAGATCTCTGCGACATCCTCTGGGGTGAGGGTGCTGACCGTCGCTCCCTTGTGAGCCTGGAACACCACCAGGCCTTCGCTCTCGAGCCATCGAAGGGCCGAGCGAACAGGAATCCGACTCACTTCCAACGCCTCGGCGATCTGATCCTGCGGCAGCTTCGCGCCGGGAGCGAACACCCCGCTGAGAATCGCAGTTCTGACCGCCTCGATGACCATTTCCTCCAGTGTTCTGTATCGTCCGCGTAGCCCGATTCGCGATCGACTGCATTGTCGGGATTTCAGAATCAGCGCCGGAAAGTCGATCGTCCATTGTCGTTCCTCTCAACCCTCTCAACACCAACGGTACTGTATATTTTATTCACAAGCTGGTATCATGTCAACTCTCAACAACCCACCGAAGGACACGATATGAGAGGATCTGACGATGGGAAAGTACGCACTAATGTTTGATTCCGATCAATTCTGCGAAGCGCAGTCCTTCTTGCCAGTGGGTGCTCGGCAATACCTCCGCGGTCGCAACATATGACGAGACTCATCGCTGGCGCAGACGTGTTCGTCGAAGGCGAACTGCGGCCGCTCGACATCGTGATCGACGGCGAGACCATCACCGGCCTCGTTGCCAGGGGGACCGGACCGACCGACGCCGAGGTGATCGACGCCGCCGGATTGGTCGCCATCCCCGGCGGAGTCGACGTGCATGTCCACACCAGGGAACCGGGATACACCCACAAAGAGGACCTGATCACCTGCACCCGCCAGGCAGCCGCAGGCGGATACACGACGATCTTCGGCATGCCCAACCTCGACCCGCCCACCATGACCACCGAGGACCTCGACAGCGTGCTCGACCTCTACGCCTCCAAGAGCATCGTCGACTACAACCACAACCCGGCAGCCAAGGTCCTCGACCAGATCGCTCCGATGGCCGAACGTGGCATCACCGCCTACAAGATCTACATGGTTGTCGACACGGGACGGTCGTATCCACATCCGTCGGCGATCGGCGTGCACGACCACGGTGAGCTCTACCAAGCGATGAAGGCGGTTGCCGAGACCGGCCTGCGGCTCATGGTCCATCCTCACGACCAGGCCATCATGGACACCGTCGAGCAGGCGTATTGGGCAGCCGGCGACCGCTCGCCCCAGGCATACGGCAAGACCCTCGCCGTCGACGACGGAATCATCTGGGACACCGCTACGGCGCTGCTACTCCGACTGGCCGAGGCGACCGGCTGCAAGCTCCACATCGTCCATGTCCAGACGATCCGCCAGGTCGAGATGCTCAAACGGGCCCGCGAACGCGGTGTCGACGTGACCGGCGAGGTCAACCACTGGGCCTTGTTCCTGGGCCGGATGTCCGACATCGACGAGCAGGGTTCCTACGTCCTGTCCTACTACGTACCCGACCATCACCGCGAGGCCGTGTGGAAGGCGTTGGAGGACGGCACTGTCGACATGATCTCCTCCGATCACGCTCCGCACACTCGCGAGGAGAAGGAGATCGGGTGGGAGGACGCCTGGGCGGCCCATACCGGGACCCCCGGCCTCCAGTACCAGCTGCCACTCATGATCGACGCCTGGCACAACGGGCTGATCTCGTTCGATCGACTCGTCGATCTGGTGAGCACCGCCCCGGCGCGGGTGTTCGGGCTCGAGACCAAGGGAACACTCGCCCCGGGTTCGGATGCCGACATCGCGCTCCTCGACCTCGATCGGGAATGGACGATCACCAATGACTCGGTCCTCTCGAAGATCGGCTGGACCCCGTACGACGGGCGAACGATCCGCGGGTCGGTCGAGCGGACGTTGGTCCGTGGCGTCGACGTCTGGTCGGACGGGACCGTCGTCGGCCAGCCAGGACATGGTAAGCAAGCAACACCAACAACAGAGCCATAGACATCGCCTCGAAGTGCGAGCTGCGCCTACGGCGCATGCTGACGAATACAAGCGGTGCGCCTTCTCGGCGAGCAGGTCATTCCCAAGCTGCGCTGAGTCACAGATCTCCCGGTGCTTCGCCGGTTCCCCCCACTTGCGAAGCAACCGCGAGGGCCGCTCGGCGGATCACTCATCGCTCGGGACCTCCGACAGGTCGTCGAGCTGATCGCCAAATTCGAGGATGTGGGTGTCGACCACCTCGGACTTCGTCTACGGCGACTACGACCGGTGGCACTGGACTCGATCCGCCTTGTGGGTCGCAGGCATCGGAGCACGCCGAAGGGATGCTCTGGTGGTCACGTCAGATCACCGACGCGGGGCTTCGCGTCTTCTGACCGCTAGGAAGGAACGCAGGGACAGGAGGCCGATCCAATTGCGACTCGCGCGGCCACGCGTACCGACAAGAGGTGACCGTCGACCCTTCACCCAGCCCGGGTGTCGTCACACCCTGTGTGAGTGGTCATTCACAAGCCGTCGCCGCCGAATCGCCAGTTCGTGCTCGGTGCCATCCGGGCGGGACATCGTGTGTCGCCGATGGTGGCGTTCGTTCAGGTCGACGTGACCGAGGCGTGGCACCATCTCGATGAGGACGGTCTGTCGCCCACCGCATTCGTCCTCGCGTGTGTTGGTCGGGCAGTGTCGATGCATCCCGACGTTCACGCCTACAAGGATTGGCTCGGGAGACTTGTCGTCCATCCGACCGTCGGCGTCGCAACGATGGTCGAAGTCGATACGCCCACCGGATCGTTCCCCCTCGCCCACCTCATGCGTGATGCCGACACCAGAACGGTCACGGATTTGTCCGAGGAGCTTCGCAGGGTCAGCCGGGATCCGGCGACGGCTGCAGAAGGCGTATCGCTGATGCGATGGGGCACGATCGTAGGACGCATTCCCGGGCTCGCAACGGCGATGTTCATGGCAGCGCGGAGATCGACCGTGCTCCGGCGGCGATTCGGGACAGTGACGCTCTCGTCGGTCGGGATGATGATCGACGGCAACGGCTTCGCGTTCGGGCTCCCCACGGTGGCGTCGATCACGGTCATCGTCGGTGGGGCCAGCCAGCGGCCATGGATCGTCGACGACACGATCCGACCACGCACGATCCTGGACCTGAGTGTCTCGATCGATCACCGCATCGTGGACGGCGGGCCGGCGGGGCGGTTCGGTGCAACACTCAGGCAGTTGCTGGAACATCCGGAACTGATCGCCTGGTGACGATCGTCATCTGGGCCGGGCCAACTCGGCCCGGCCCAGGCGGTGATGCCTACTCGTGCTCGGTGACCTCGAAGATGGCTTCGGCGACCAACCCATGGGCCTCTCGATGGACGGTGTTGGCGGCTTCAGCGCTGGGTGCCTCGACGAGACAGAAGATCTTGCCGTTGGCCTCATCCACCCAATAGCGAAGGTACTCGACACCATGTCCCGCCTGCGTCTCCAGGTCCTTGACGTGGGCACCGGCGACATCGCTCACCGAGACACCGCCTTCGATCGTATGGGTATCCATGTACAGAGGCATCGCCTCTCCTTTCACAGGCTCCGGACGGAGCACTACACGTCAGTCAACGTTGCGAGCGTGTGACGCAGCGTGGGACGGCCGGCGGGCGCTCCGCCCTCGATGTCGCAGGACTCGCCGATCACACTGCCTGGGAACGTTCGGGCCGCCGGCGAACCGGCGAACACTCCGTACTTGTCGGGCGCGTCACAGCAGGAAGAGCTAACGTCGAGATCAAGTCCAGCGGAGATGCATGAACCCCGACTCCACTCGCTCGAGATCCGAACTGATCGAGGTCATCCGAAACATCCCCCTGTTCGCGTCGCTGTCGAAAGCAGACGTGCGAGAAGTGACCAAGCTCTGCTTCGAAAAGCACTATGACAAGGACGACGTGATCGTCCGTCAACTCGAGGACGCCCAACTGATGGTGACCCTCATCTCCGGTCGAGCGAGGGTCATCCGCGATGGAAAGACGCTAGCCACGGTGGGACCCGGTCACTCCGTCGGCGAGATGGGGCTGATCGATGGCCATCACCGCTCGGCCTCGGTCATCGCCGAGACGCCGATCGAGGCCATCGTTCTCCACAGGACCGCGTTCCTGAAGCTCCTCGGCGGTAATCCGGCGATCGTCAGGAAGCTCCTGATGATCCAAACCTCGCGCCTCAGGGACGCCGACAAGAAACTCAGCGCTCTCGGATGAATCCATCGCCCGACGGCGTTGCCTACCGTCGGCCGTAACCTCTCCCGATGCGTGCAATGGGACGCCGACGAGGCGCGGTCGGCCGAGAGACCGAGCGAGTCCGAATCGACCGCGAACAGATCGGGCAACTTCGCCGGCTGTTCGGATTCCTCCGTGCCTATCGCAAATGGCTGCTCGTCGCAACGGTGGGCGTCGGTATCTCTGCCGCCCTCGGACTGGTGTTCCCGCGAATCATGGGCACCCTCGTCGACTCGGCACTCGGCGAGACCGACACATCCGCTCTCGACCGGATCGCCCTGATCCTGCTCGGCGTGTTCGCCATTCAAGGAGCCTTCAACTATCTCCGGATCTACGCCTTGGGAGTCGTGGGAGAAGGCGTGGTCGCCGACTTGCGGAGAGCCGTCTTCACCCGGGTCGTTCGCCTGCCCGTCCCGTTCTTCGACGGCAGGAAGACCGGAGAGATCACATCGCGCCTCACATCCGACGTCGCAGTCCTCCAGGCAACCGTCTCCACCTCGCTGGCACAAGCCTTGTTCCAGGGGATCTCGATGATCGGCGGAGTCGTACTCCTCATCGTGCTCAGCCCGGTCCTCTCGCTCGCGGTTCTGACCTTCCTCCCGGTGGTGATCGTCGGGGGTGCGTTCTTCGGGCGCAGGCTGAGCCGGATCTCTACGAGCTTCCAGGACGAGGTGGCCACTGCCAACGCCTTTGCTGACGAGACGATCGCCTCGATCCGGGTCATCAAGTGGTTCACAGCCGAGGAGCCCGCAGCCCGGCAATACGACCGGGACATCCGGTCCTCGTACGACATCGCCATCCGGCGGACGCGACTGCGGGCGATCTTCGTTCCGTTCATCACCTTCGTGTCGTTCGGCACCCTGGCGGTGGTGCTCTGGATCGGAGGCAGACAGGTGCTGTCAGGATCGCTGACCGTGGGTGAGCTGGTCACGTTCCTGCTCTACACGCTGGTCGTGGCAGGAGCGATCGGATCGTTCACCGGGCTCTACTCGCAGCTCCAGGAGGCGCTCGGAGCATCGAAGCGGATCTTCGAGCTGCTGGACGAACCGCCGGAGCTCTTCGAGTCGGACGGGGGACACTCGCCGGCCCGAATCGACGGATCGGTTCGCTTCGATTCCGTCGACTTCACCTATCCGGGGAGGGACATCGAGGTGCTGACCGGGATCGACCTCGACATCGCTCCGGGTGAGACCGTGGCGCTGGTCGGGCCGAGTGGCGCCGGAAAGTCCACCCTGACCCAACTCATCCCCCGCTTCTACGATCCGTCCGCGGGCCGCATCACGGTTGACGACGTCGACATCCGCGACTGGTCACTCGGGTCGTTGCGCGGTGCCATGGCCGCCGTCCCCCAAGAGGTCCAACTCTTCAGTGGAACGATCGCCGAGAACCTGCGGATCGGCACGCCCGACGCCACCGACGACGAGCTGGCCGACGCCTGCCGGATCGCCAATGCGCACGACTTCATCGTCGACTTCCCCGATGGGTATCAGACGATCGTCGGCGAACGCGGGGTCAAGCTCTCCGGTGGTCAGCGTCAGCGGGTGGCGATCGCCCGGGCCGTGCTGTCCGATCCCCGCATCCTGATCCTCGACGAGGCCACGAGCTCACTCGACTCGGAGTCCGAGACGCTCGTCCAGGAAGCACTCGAGCGGCTCATGCAGGGTCGGACCACGCTGGTGATCGCCCATCGCCTCAGCACGGTCCGCAACGCCGACCGGCTCATCGTCATCGCCGATGGCGTCATCGCCGAAGAGGGCACCCATGACGATCTGATCGCGGCAGACGGGCTCTACGCCCGACTCTCCCGAGCTCAGATCACCGCCTGACGCGGCCTGTCAGTCCCGCAGGTGCGTAAAAGGGGCTCTCGAACGGCCAGACCTCGGTCAACCACGAAGACACGGCCCGCCAGACTTCTATGTCCAGCCCGGCCCGGGAGGCCCGAACCCACGACGTCACCTCCGCATCGTGATCGTCCCGGGTCGGCGGATCGATGTACAGGCATCCGACGACCGCATCGCCATCGAGGATCGAATAGGCGAAGGCGCTGCGAGCGTCGAACTCGGCGGCGTGGCGCTCGAGGTCGCCGAGGTTGTCCTCGAGCGTCATCGGAACTGGCCACTCACCCGCCCATACCTCGGAACCCGGGGTGGCTCTGATGTGATCGACGCTCGACATCCAGGCTTCGTGATCCCGCTCGTTGTGCTCTGCGCCGAGCGGCTCTAGCCGGAACCCAGGACCGGAGAACCGGCGGGGAACATCGAAGTCACCGGGAACGAAGCTCATGACCCGCGAACCTACCGTTCTTGTCAAGGTTGGCAGGCCATATCGCGGTCAACCCGGACAAGAACGGGGTCGTCACCCGAAGATCAGGGAGTGGGCGGTGGCGCCGAGGACGGCGGCGGTGGTCTCCTCGCCGAGATCAGCCGACTCGATGAAGCCGACGGGGTCCGACTCGCCCATCTCGAATGGGTAGTCGGTGCCCAGCATCACGTGGTCGGCGCCCATGAACTCCACCGCGTATCGCAATGCCAGCGGGTTGTGGAGCACCGTGTCGACATACAACTCCTTGAGGTACTCGGACGGCGGCTTGGAGATGTGGGCGCCGGCCAGACCCGGCTTCTGGGTGTACGCAGAGTCGAAGCGACCCGCCTGATAGGGCGCGAACCCGCCGCCATGGACAATGCACATCTTGAGGCCGGAGTGACGCTCGAACACCCCGGAGAAGATCAGTCCGGCCAACGCGATCGTGCTCTCGATCGGCCGAGCCACCGGGTTCTCCATGAAGTACCGACTCAGGTCGACGCCCTCGAGGGGCCGCATCGGGTGGAGCACCACGAACGCCTCGAGATCCTTCGCCGCTGCCCAGAAGTCATCGAGGCCCGCCTGATCCAGGAAGGTCCCGTCGACGGTCGTTGCGATCTCGACGCCGACCATCCCCAACTCTCGCATTGCGTGGTCCAACTCGGTCACGGCCAAACCCGGGTCCTGGAGCGGCACCGTTCCGATCGCGGCATACCGATCCGGTGCGACTGCGGCCTCCGCTGCAAGGCACTCGTTGTGGACTCTCGAGTATTCGACCCCTTTGGTGGGCTCCAACTCGTAGGCGGTCAGATCGATCCATCCGGACAGAATCTGCTTGTCGACACCCATCCGATCGAGCGCAGCCAGGCGAAGCTCGGCATCGGAGAGGTCGTCGCGCAGCGCGTTCGTCGTGACCTTGTCGCCGAGTCGGACCGCAGGGCCGCGGTCGGTCCCGACCACGGTGGCGCCGAACGGGTCTCCGCTGGCAACCAACCAGTCCTTGAACGATTGGGGGATGCAATGGGCGTGAACGTCGATGATCATTCCCCGACACTATGCCGAATCCGACCATACTGCAATCGATTGCGGGCCTATTCCTCGACCAAGCCGGAACAAAATCCCTGCTTGAGTCGGTTGGCCATGGTTACAATCGATTGCAGACCTCGATCGATTGCGAGGACAGGAGGACACCCATGCCACGCATTCCGTACCCGGATCTCGATGCCATCGACGACCCCGAGATCCTCGCCGCCCTCGACAGAGCCCGCCGGGTCGGCACGCCCCGCCCCGAATCACAGGCGATCCGCTCCCACGTCCCGGCCGTGCTCAAGACCTTCACGAACATGTGGATGCAGATCTTCGTGGACGGCATCGTCGAGCACGACCTCAAAGAACTGTGCAGGGTCTATGTCACCAAGACCGTCAAGTGCGGATACTGCGCCGCTCAACGGTCGACCGACGCCGGCGTCGAGGAAGATCACTACGACGACCTCCTCACCTTCGAGCAATCCGACCGGTACACCGACCGCGAGAAGGCTGCACTCGCCTACACCGACGCCATCGTATGGGATCCGGATCTCGCCACGGACGCGGTCTGGGATCGACTCCACGCCAACTTCACACCGGCCGAGATCGTCGAGCTCGGCTCGTTCGTGGCTCTGACATCGAGTCAACAGCGGTGGATCAAGACACTCGACATCGGACACAAGGAGATCCTGGCCGACACCGACACCGGCCTGCTCGAGACCGGATCACGGGATAGGAGCTGACCATGGCAACCGAAGTAGCTAGCGGGTTCGACGTTTCCGAGCCGATCGTCCGGCGCAAGCAACTGGTGGCGACCAACCATGCCGGCATGATGACCGAGATCGACTTCGGAGAGTTCGGGTATTTCGCCACCGACGAGCCGGAGGCGCACGGGGGAACCGGCGAGGGCCCGTCCCCGCTCCAGACCGTCCTCGGAGCCCTGTGTGGCTGCGAGGCCGTGACCTTCAACCGGACGGCATCCGAGTACGAGTTCTCATACGAGGGAATCCGGTTCGAGGCGGAGTTCACGATCGACATCCGTGGCCGTCTCGGCGTCCGCGGTGTTCGTCCGCACTTCCAGACCATCCGGGTGGATGCAGTGGTGACGACGTCCGAGTCGGAGGAACGGCTCCGCGAGGTCGTGGAAGAGACCGAGACGCGGTGCCCCGTCTTCAACCTGGTCACCGACGCCGGGGTCAAGACCGAGATGCGTTGGGTTCGCAAGCTCCCCGACGAGCGCTGAATTCTCGCGGGCGGCCCGAGAAGTCCCTCACCGGGCCGCCCGCCACCGCCTTTCTTCGTCAGACGATGTGGTTTCGGATGGTTCCGATGCCCGGGATCGTGCTCTCCAGAACCTGACCGGCACGGAGAAAACCGGGAGGCTGCCGCGACATGCCGACGCCCTCAGGCGTGCCAGTGAGGAAGATGTCACCGGGAAGGAGGGTCAGCCCGGCCGACAGCTCAGCCAACAGCCGGGCTATCGGGAAGATCATGTGACGGGTGTTCGATGACTGGCGGACCTCACCGTCGATCGAACAGGAGATGTCGAGCTGCTGGGGATCGTCGATCTCGTCGGCACTCACCACCCATGGGCCGATTGGACAGGTCCCGTCGAGGCTCTTCCCCTTGTACCACTGCCCACCATGACCCCGCTGAAGGTCGCGGGCGGAAATGTCCTGGGCGACCATGTATCCGGCGATCGCGTCGAGAGCGTCGTCCTCACTGAGGTTCGAGACCTGCGATCCGATGACGATGCCGAGTTCGACCTCGTAGTCGAGCTCTGACGTCACCGCAGCATGGCTGGACACGTCTGCGAATGGCCCGGCCACCGTCGTGGTGGTCTTGGAGAAGAACGAGGGACGCTCGGGGAGCTCTCGATCCCCATGGATGACGGCCCCCTCCTCGAAATGCGGGAGGTAGTTCCACCCGACGCACATCACGTTCCGGATCGGGACCAGCGGCGCGAGGAGGTCGACGTCATCCGGTGCGAATGTCGCACCGGTCTCGACGGGATCGGCTGCCCCAGTCAAGAACGGGAGGATCTGGTCGCCTTCGACCTCCACAAAGCGCCCGTCGTCGTGGTACCCGGCGCTCACGCTTCCGTCGTGTTCGAAGCGAACCCACTGCATCGTCTGTCTCCTCAGCTCAGATCGGCACGCCGAGCACCGAGCACGGTGTCGACAGGAGAATCTGCTGGACACCGCTGCCCATGATCAACTTGCCGACCCGGGACCGATTCTTCAGGCCGAGAACGATCAGGTCGGCGCCAGAGGAGCGTGCCCGACCCAAGATCTCTTCGGCGAGCGTGCCCCGGGCAACGACCGAGGTCGCGGCATCGGCCGATCCGGCCACGCGCTCGACCTGCTCGGCAATGGCGTCCTCCATCAAGGTCAGGACCTCATCGAGATAGGCCTCGCCAGAGTCGGTCGAACGCATGTCCTCGCGGAGGTCCTGAAGCCTCGCCGGGGTGAGCACGTGCACGACTGTCACGTCGGCGTCGAACGGACCGGCGATCTCGAAGCCCTTGGCGACAACGGTGTCCGACTCTGCTGTCAGGTCGGTAGCTACAACGATGCGTTTCATCTCAATCCATCGACTTTCTCACGGTGGTCACGATCCGCTCGACTGAGGGGATCGCCAGATCTTCGAGTGCTTCCGCCGCCGGCAGAGGGATGTGTGGGGTGGTGATCCTGACGATCGGCCCGTCGAGGTCCCAAAAGGCCTCATCAGCGACGATCGAGGTGATCTCTGCTCCCCATCCGCACAGCCTCGGGTTCTCCTCGACGGTGAAGAGCCGACTCGTCTTGGCGACCGAGGTCAAGATGGCGGCCGTGTCGAGTGGGACCAGCGTCCGCAGGTCGATCACCTCGGCAGATATCCCGTGCTCGGCCAGCTGCTCTGCCGCCTGCATCGCTCGTGGAACCATGTAGGCGAGAGCAACGATCGTGGCGTCGGTTCCCTCGCGGAGGACCTTGGCGACACCGAGCTCGTCGATCACCTCGCCATCGGGGACCTCGCCCTTCGTGGCCATCAGAGACTTGTGCTCGAAGAAGATCACCGGGTCCGGGTCCCGGATCGAAGCGGCGAGCAACCCGACGACGTCGGCGGGCGACGATGGGGCGACGACTTTCAGCCCCGGGATCATCATGCACCAGTTCTCGACACTCTGTGAATGCTGAGCGCCGAACCGCGAGCCACCACCGTTGGCCGTGCGGACGACGACCGGAACCGACATCTGACCAGCGGTCATGTATCTCGACTTGGCCATCTCGTTGGCGATGATGTCGAAGCACACTGCGAGGAAGTCTGAGAACATGATCTCGGCGATGGTCGGGACCCCGGTCATTGCAGCACCCATCGCGGCGCCGAGGATCGCTTGTTCCGAGATCGGGGTGTCCCTGACCCGTTTCGGACCGAACTCATCGAGGAGGCCGACCGTGGTCTTGAAGACACCGCCCGCTCCAGCGATGTCCTCGCCGAGAATGACGAGATTGGAATCGCGTCGCATCTCCTGGGCGATGGCTCGCGACACCGAGTCGCGATAGCTCAGTTGCGCCATGAGGAACCTCCATCAGCCCACATGTCCGTCATGAGGTGCTCGTCGCCGGGCGGCTTGCCCGCCTTTGCGAACTCGGTCGCCTCATCCACCCGCCGGGCGACATCCTGCTGGATGTTGGTCAGATCGCCCTCGGGCACACCCAGACTCAGCAGCCGCTGGTGATACATCGGGATCGGGTCTCTCGCCTTCCAGGCCGCGACCTCGTCTTTGGGTCGGTACTTGCCCGGATCTGCTCGACTGTGTCCCTGCTCCCGATAGGTGGTTGCCTCGACGAGAGACGGGCCGCCACCCTGACGGGCTTGAGCGATCACCTCGACCGCCGTCGAATACACCGCATCGGCGTCGTTCCCGTCGACGATGATCCGGGGCAACCCGTAGGCGGCTGCCCGGTCCGCCGCCGGGTTCGGTACGGCGGTGATCAGATCGATCGGCGTGTACTCCATGTAGAGGTTGTTCTCACACACGAACACCACAGGCAGGTCCCAGATGACGGCAAAGTTGAGCGCCTCGTGGAACGCCCCGATGTTGGTGGTGCCATCGCCGAAGAAACAGACGGTCACCTGTTCGGTTCCCCGGATCTGGCTCGACCAGGCAGCGCCGTTGGCGATGGTGAGGTGGGCTCCGATGATGGCGTAGCTCCCCATCATCCCGTGCTCGACCGACGTGAGATGCATCGACCCGCCCTTGCCCTTGAGCAGACCGTTCTCGCGACCGAGTAGCTCCGCCAGGACGGGACCGAGGCCGACCCCGCGTGACAGGGTGTGCGCATGACCCCGGTAGGTGGCGAACGTGTAGTCGTCTGAGCGCATCGCACGACCGAAGCCGGCCGAGACCGCCTCCATGCCGAGCGAGAGGTGACTGGTTCCCTTGACCAGGTTCTGCAGGAACATGTCGTAGGCCCGCTTCTCGAACTGGCGGAGGACCTGCTGGGTCTCATACAGCTCGAGCCGCTTGTCGATCGGAATGTCGAGCTGGGCATTGGACTGGTCGACGGGAGCCGGGAGCCGCGACAGCGCGGTTGGCGTAATCCATCAGCTCCGGTTCGAAGGTCTCAGTCGTCATGTCCTGTTCAGCTCCTCATACGTGGCGCGGCCCGAATCGATTTCGGTCGGAAAACGTTGCGTCTCTTTCGATCATACCGCCAGTGCCTATTGGCTTCTCCAGCGTGCCCGGCAAATCGGCTCGGATCACCAGGATGCGGCGATGTATTTGGTCTCCTGGAACTCGTGAACGCCCTCACGGGCGCCTTCCCGGCCGAGACCACTCTGCTTCACGCCACCGAACGGAGCTGCCGGGTCCGAAATCCGACCGCGGTTGACTCCGACCATGCCCGCTTCGATCGCCTCGGCGACACGCATCGCCCGGCCCAGATCACCCGAGTAGAGGTAGGAGGCGAGGCCGTAGATGGAGGAGTTCGCCATCTCGATCGCCTCGTCCTCGGTGGAGAAGGTGACGATCGGGGCAACCGGGCCAAAGACCTCTTTGGAGAGGATCGCCGCGGCCGGATCGACGCCGGTGAGGACGGTCGGAGGGAAGAAGGAGCCGGCACGGTCGATACGGGCGCCGCCGGTGGCAATCCGGGAGCCGGTCGCCAGCGCGGCGTCAACGGTGTCGGACATGTCCTTCACAGCTCCTTCGTTGATGACCGGGCCGAGGTCGGTGCCGGGGTCGAGACCTGGACCGATCCGGAGCGAGCTCATCGCCGTCGTGAACGTCTCGGAGAACTCGGCAGCGACCGCCTCATGGACGTAGATCCGGTTGGCGGCGATGCACGACTGTCCGCCGTTACGCATCTTGGCAAGCATCACCCCTTCGACCGCCGCCTCGATGTCTGCGTCGTCGAACACGAGGAACGGGGCGTTGCCGCCGAGCTCCATCCCGGTCTTCATCACCGTCGCCGCAGCCTGTTCGAGCAGGACCCTGCCGACCTCGGTCGACCCGGTGAACGACAGCATGCGAACCCGTTCGTCGTTCATCATCACCGGCACCACCGTGGAGGAGCGCTTCGAGGGAATGACGTTGAGAACGCCCTTGGGGAGGCCGGCGTCCTCGAGCAGATCGGCGATGGCGAGTGCGGTGAGCGGCGTGTCCGAGGCGGGCTTGAGGATCATGGTGCATCCGGCCGCGATCGCCGGGGCGATCTTCCGTGTAACCATGGCAGCCGGGAAGTTCCAGGGAGTGATCAGCAGCGAGACTCCGATCGGCTGTTGGATGGCGATGATGCGCTTGTCCCCGCCAGGCGCCATCGAGATGTTGCCGAGATTGCGGACCGCCTCTCCCGAGTACCACCGGAAGAACTCCGCGGCGTACTCGATCTCTGATCGAGCCTCCCCGAGCGCCTTCCCCATCTCACGAACGATGAGCTCAGCCAGCTCGTCGGAGCGGTCGATCATCAGTTCAAAGGCGCGTCTCAGCAGTTCGGACCGCTCCTGGGGGGTGGTCGCCGCGAACCTGGCACCCGCCTCGTAGGCAGCGTCGACCGCAGCCGTCGCGTCCTCGGCGCTGGCCGAAGCCACAGAGGCGATCGCGTCCCCCGTTGAAGGGTCCAATACCTCGATCGGCTGGTTGTCGGAGGACTCCCTCCACTCCCCTCCGATATACAGGTTTGTATGGCCGCTGTTGGACAGATCCTGCAGCAGTGTCATCCTGAGGTCTCCTATTCGAGCCCTGTCGGTACATCGATGTTCTCGGGTTCGAGGGTGCGTCCTGAGTTCTGGGCTTGCTTGATCAGGAGGTTCGCGAAGTCCTGATCGCCGTGTCCCAGCCCGATGTTCTCCATGACGATCTGGTGGGTGAGCGCGGTCACCGGGAGCGGGACGTCGTACTGGCGACTCGCTTCGAGGCCCAACTCCAGATCCTTGCGCAGCAGGTGCGATGTGAACGTCGGCGTGAAGTCGAGGTTCACGAAGGCAGGGGACTTGTATCTGGTGAAGGTCGAACCCATGACACTGTCATTGAGGAACTCGAGGAGGTCGGAGCGTTTGACACCGCCGGCTTCACACAGGAGGGCGATCTCGGCCATCGACTGCGTGACGACGCCGAGCATCAGGTTGTGGGCGATCTTCACGAGCCGAGCCTGGTCGGTGTCACCGACATAGGTCACCTTGCGACCGAACTGCTCGATATAGGGCTTGGCGGTCTGGAACGCCGCCTCTGGGCCGGACGTGACCACGGTCAGTTGACCGGACTTGACGACTTTGGGGTTGCCGGACACGGGGCATGCGAGAACCGCAGTGCCCATCTCGGCTGCCCGGTCGGTCAACTCCTGGGATGTCGCCGGGTCGATGGTGGTCGAGTCGATCAGGATCGACGGCCGGGCGTCGGGGCTGGACAACACACCCTGGTCGCCGAACGCCACTTCGAGCACGTCGCTTGGCCCGCCAACCATGGTGAAGACGATGTCCCGATCGGCCAGATCCCGAGGCGAGTCGACCACGGTTGCGCCCTTCTCGGCGAGCGGTTCAGCCTTCGAACGGGTGCGGTTCCACACCGCGAGATCGACGCCGGCATCGAGGAGACGGGTCGCAATGGCCGATCCCATCCGACCGGTTCCGATCCAACCGACCTTGTGGGGAAAATTCCCTGTGGACATCGTCTTTTCTCCTTCTCTGCGCCCCCCGGCGCCAACCTGCTGCAAACGATTGTAGTGTGTATTCGAGAGCGGCGTCTGTCAAGATCGGATCGATTCCGGGCACTGACGCGCTGCCGAGAAGCCGAAGAACGGAGCATTGGTGATCCACGACCTCATCGTCATCGGGGCGGGGCCCACGGGCCTGTCCGTCGCCAGCGATGCAATCCAGTCCGGCCTCGACCACGTCTTGATCCTCGAGCCCGGGAGAGACCGCCATTCCCCATGAGGCCGTCGGCCGCTTCGCTCTCGCGGTGCGGTACAAGGCGCCCGTCGAGAACATCGAGGTGATGGCAACCGGCAACGCACTGGTCGAGACGGCCGAAGAGAGCTTCACCGCTCGAATGGTCGTTCGTATCACCCAGCCGACTTATGCAGGACCCGAGTTCCCCGTCGAGAGCACCATCGGCCACAAGATCTGGGCTCGACGAATCGAAGCCGAACAAGAGCTCGCAGGAACGGACGTCCTCATCGTCGGTCGCGGCGACGAAGCGGTGTCAGCGGTCGTCGAGTTGCTGGCGTCAGGGGCCAACGTCGTCTTGTCCTTCTCCGGAAGGGTGACGAGCCTCTCCCGTCTGGCGAGAGAGACCATCGCCACGCTCGAGCACCGGCGGGAGGTCACCGTGCTGTGGGGGTCGCAGGTCGAAGAGATCGTCGATTCGCACGGATTCCCGATGGTGTACTGGCGAGGCAGGATGACGCCGGCTCTCCAATTCGACCACGTCGTCACCGTCTCCCCTGCGGCCCACGATCACAGCCATGAGGAACCGACACGACCCATCCTCGAAGTCGACCCGCTCGCAGACGAGGAGCACGCGCTCGGTCCCGCACGGGTCTGGGACACGCTGGTGGGCCTCCCGGGAGGCGTCGGCGGGGATCGGGTGGTCACCGCCAGGCCCCCCGAACCAGAGAGATCGAGCAGCTCCGCCTCGAGCACTACAACGCCACGATCACGCACTTCGACCATTCCCACGACGACCTCTGGGTGATCCGGGTCCGTCCGGATCGAGCGGACGTGACCCATCGAGCCGGTCAGTACACGACGCTCGGCCTCGGATACTGGGAGCCCCGGGTCGACGATGCCGACGAACAGTTGACTGACGACAAGCGACAGCGTCTCATCCGACGCTCGTATTCGATCTCGAGCCCGATCGTGGACTCGGTCGGCTATCTCCTCGACCCCCGCGACCACGAGTGGATGGAGTTCTACATCGTCAGGGTCCCTCCAACCGCCGAACGGGTGCCGGCCCTCACACCCCGGCTCGCCGCCAAGCGGGTCGGCGACCGGATCTATCTCGGACCAAAGATCGCCGGTCGCTACACCCTCAGAGACGTCGATCACCCCGATCTCGACGTCGTCTTCCTCTCGACCGGTACCGGCGAGGCGCCCCACAACGCCATGATCAACGAGTTGCTTCGACGGGGCCACCGCGGCGGGATCGTCTCGGTGGTGTCGGTCCGCAATTTGAAGGACCTCGGATACGAGCAGACGCACCGGGACCTGGAGCGCCATCATCCCAACTACCACTACATCACGTTGCCGACCCGCGAGCCGGAGATCCCCAAGCGCTACGTCCAGGACTTCGTCGGCTCAGGCGAACTCGCCGATCTGCTGCCAGCCGAGATGGACCCGACCAGGACCCATGTGTATCTGTGCGGCAATCCGGCCATGATCGGCCCACCAGAGTGGGAGGACGGAGTGCCCGTCTTCGCCGACGACTCCAGCGCCGTGGCCGTGCTGCATTCGATGGGCTTCGTTCCTGACCGACGCCGCTCCCCCGGCAACATCCACTACGAGGAATATTGGTAGCGGACTGAAGCGCCGGCCATCGCGCAGTACGGCTGGCGCGATTCGTCGCCTCAACTCTCCTCGCAGGTCACCTCGAACGTGCCCGGGACCGACGCCGGGATCTCGCCATCAGGAGTCAGTGCACTCTTCTCGATGAAGGTGGCCGTTCCGGTCACCGTGTTGCCCTCGACGGTGAACGAATCGACCTGGCTCTGGCCCGCCGGCACTTCGATCTGGAACAGCGAGTCGTTGATCTCCGGCGACGCCCACCAGTCGATGTCACTGTCGTCGGGATCGGTCACCTTCACGTATGGAGGATCGTGGTTGGGGTTCTCGTCGGCCACGATCAGCATGTCGACGCCACCGCCGAGCGCCCAGAACGCTCCGAAGAAGTCGGGATCGCATCGTGACACGGGTCCCGGTGTGACATCGAACTCGAACGTCCGGTCGCCGATCGTGATGACGGCAGAGATTCACGCCGGCGCTCTCGGCCTGTCCGGCGGCTCCGCCGTCGTCGAAGATGCCGCCGTCGTCTCCGCGGCAGGTGGTCTGTGGCCTGCCGGCTGGATCGCTGGTGCCGCGCCGGCGGTGGTCGCCGGGGCGTCCAATACGGAGTCACCACCACAGGCGGCGAGGAACAGGGCCAACACCATCCCAACCATCAGAAACCGCTTCATCGACATGCCTTCCTTGCTCTCCGGACCGGCCGGACCATACCCAACTGGTCCGGGCCGGAGGGGGTCGTCGGCCTCAGGCTGTGCGGGTCTCGGGGATCCAGAGCATGCATCCGATCAGCACGATCGCGGTCAACGCGACCAATGGGGCGGTGGCCACCGCCCGCCCGTTCAGGTCGAGAAGCCAGCCGGCGAGGACGGGCGCCACCAGGAAGGCTGCGTCCCCCGTGAAGCGAAATGCTCCGAGACGGGGTCCGAGACGCCCACCCTCGCTCAGGTCGGCCAGGATCGCCATGCCGACGTTGACCGATACGGATCCGAGACTCACCAGCACGATCGAGAGCCACCATGCCCACAGGCTCCCCACGAAGCCGAAGAGGACCAGACCCGCGAGTTGGAGGACCAACCCGGGGAGTAGTGCAGCCCGACGCCCGATCGTGTCCATGACACGACCCGCACCGAGCGCGGCGACGAGGCGAGCGACACCCCCCACGCCGAGAGCTGTACCGACGAACCCCACGGACAGGGCCAGGTCCTGGTCCGCCACAATCGGTACGAGGGTCTGGACCATCGCTGCTCCAATCGCGAATTGGACCGCAGGGAGCAGGTAGATGAAGACGAGAATCCGACGGGGGATCTCATTGCCGGCCTCACCGTCAGCGGTCGCATCGTGATGGCCCCCCAGTCGAACCGCCGAAGGCTCTCCCTTGATCCAGATGAACGGAGACGCTGCCACGAGGGCGATCGCCGCGCCGAAGCCGATCGCAACACGCCAGCCTCCGATCGAGCCGATCGCTCCGCCGAGCACGGGGCCGATCGCCTGGCCCGTGAGCAGCCCGCCGGCGAAGATCGACATTGCCGCTCCCCGCCGAGCGCGGGGCGCGGTGGCGAAGTAGGCCTGGCCGGTCGTGAGCGTGAGCGTCGAGCCCGCTCCGAGGACGAACACCGAAACGAACGCGAACGGTGACGCAGGGGACAGTGACAACATCATGCTTCCAATCGCGACGATGCCGGCCGAGATGGCCATCATGCGCCCCGGCGCCATCCGATCCGATATCCGCCCTGCCGGAACGTCCGCTCCGAGCCGCCCGAGCGCGAAGACCGAGCCGAGCGCTCCGAGCCCCAACGACGACAGTTCGAGCTCACGTCCGATCTCAGGAAGCAACGGTGGGCGCAGGAACGCCGCGACCGTGATGGTGAAGAGCGCGAACGTGATCGCGGGCGAGACCCACCGGTTGTCGCCCGTCACGGTGTTCGTGTCACTCCGAGAGCGCCTGCGTGGACTCACGGACGACCAGCGTCGGCACCAGCCGGATCGAGACCGGCTTGGCGGAGTCGCTGTTGTTGTGCAGCATCGACAGCAGCATCGTCGCTGACTCTTCGCCCATCTCCCGGTACGGCACCCGTACCGATGTCAACGGCGGCTGCATCAGATCGAGCAGCGCTATGTCGTTGTAGCCGGTCACCGAGATGTCGACGGCCACCTCGAGCCCGCGCTGTCTGATCGCCCGGTAGGCGCCGAGAGCCAGGAGATCGTTGGCGCAGACGATGGCGGTGAGGTCGGGTCGGCGTTCGAGGAGTGCGGTGGCCGACTCCGCTCCCGGCTCGATCTGATACCACGATGCTTCCTCGACGGCAGTCGGGTCGACCTCGATGCCGACACTCTTGGTCCAGGTGAGGAACGCCTGATACCGACTCATGCCGGTGGACAGGTTGAGTGGGCCGGCGATGTGGCCGATCCTGCGATGTCCGAGATCAGCGACATGTTGCACCGCGAGACCGATGCCCGCGTGATCATCACCGACGATCGATGGCAGGGGTGATCCGTCGGCCGTCCGGTTCACGAGCACTGCGGGAATGTTCCGGCGTGCCAGATCGGTCACGAGATCATCCGATCGTGCCGAGGTGGCGAGGATGAGGCCGTCGACGCGCCGGTCGATGAGGGTGTTGACGATGGAGGCGATCGAGGTTTGGTCGTCGCTGTCTGCGTCGGCGATGAGAAGCGAATAGCCGTCGGCGCCGAGGCGCTCCTCGGCACCGGCGATGATCGGCCCGAACAGCGGGTTGCCGATGTCGGGAATGACGATGCCGACGGTCATGGTCCGATTTGTGCGGAGACCGCGAGCGATCGGGTTCGGCGTGTAGCCGAGCTTCTTGGCAGCTTTGAGCACGCGTGCCACCGTTTGCGGGTTGACGACCGACCGTGTCTCGGCGTTGAGCGCCCGTGACGCGGTCGAGGTGTGCACGCCGGCAGCTTCCGCCACTTCGCGAAGCGTCGTTCTCTCGCTCATCACTCGTCTCTCTCGGTGTGTCGACTCTCTCGGTGTATCGACGCTTTCACCCGATGCTACAATCGTTTGCGTCCCGGAAGGCACTATACAGAGGAGCATCTGTGGCCAACATCACGTTTCGAGCACCATCCGACATCGACGACCCAGAATGCCGCGAGTGGCTCGAAACCGCAATGGAGAATGGAAAACCCGGCCCCGAGTTCCAGTCGATCCGGTCACACACGCCGGGAGTCATGCGATCGTTCACCAAGTCCCGGGAATGGCTCTACCACAACGGCGAACTCGAGTTCGAGCTGAAAGAGCTCGTCAGGGCATACATCGCCCTGTCAGGGGATTGCACGTACTGCTCGAATCAGGGTGTCGCCCGGCAATACAGCGGTGACCGCCAGCAACTCGACGCCCTCTTCGCCTACCGGGAGTCGGATGACTACACCGCACGACAGAAGCTCGCCTTCCGATACGCCGACGCGATCATGTGGGATCCAGCCCAGGCCGACGCCGACATGTGGACTGAGCTCCATGCCGAGTTCACCGAGCCAGAGCTCGTCGAGCTCGGGTACTGGATCGGGTTCACGTTCGGGGGCCAACGCTGGCTGAAGACGCTGGACGCATCCCAGGGTCAGCTCTCCGCCGCGATCGGGTCGGGCACCGTGTCGGGGCCCTCAGACGTCAGCGACTGATGCATCCGGCCGATATCTCAGGCTTCCGCCAGATCGGTCACTCCGACCTCGGTGGGTACGGCGACGGCATGCAGGTCATGCGGTACGGCAATGCTCTCTACGTCGCCCACTTCGGCGTGTCCGGGATGGGTACCAGCGTTCTCGATGCATCGGATCCGGCCGACCTGCGACTCGTCAAACAGATGAAATCGCCCGACGGGGCCCACACGCACAAGGTGCAGGTGGCCGACGGCCTCCTCCTGACGAACCACGAGGCCTTCCGGGGTGGCACGCCCGAGCGGGTCGGGATGGCGATCTACGACCTGTCAGATCCGTTCGATCCCCGAGGAGATCGGGTTCTGGAACTCGACCGGCAAGGGCGTCCATCGGATCGTCTACGAGGGTGGACGCTATGCCTATGTGTCGGCCAGGCCAGACGGCTTCGAAGAGCGCATCTGGGTCATCGTCGACGTGTCCGATCCCGAGCATCCCACCGAACGCGCCCGCTGGTGGTGGCCGGGAATGGGCGACGACGAGACGCCCTCGTGGCCGGCAGACGAGTCCCGATCGGTACATCATGCGATGGTCGAAGGCGATCGTGCCTACGTCGGCTTCTGGGACTCGGGGATGGTCATCCTCGACATCTCGGATCTGGACGACATCTCGGTCGTCTCCCATCTCCAGTGGGACGGTCGGAGGTCATACCCACACCGCACTCCCGATGCCGGGCCGGAATCTGGTCGTCGTGACCGACGAGGCGCTGTCGAACAACTGCGAGGAGGACCCGCACATGGTGCAGGGTCGTCGACATCTCCGACGAGGCGAATCCCCAGATCGTGTCGATCTGCCCGGTGCCCGAGGGTGACTTCTGCGACCGAGGCTTGCGGTTCGGTTCCCATTGCCTCCACGAGAACCGACCCCACAGCTATCGGAGCGCCGACATCGTGTTCACGACGTACTTCAACGGTGGACTCCGCGTCGTACGACGTCTCGGAGCCCTCGACGCCCCGGGACATCGCCCATTGGATCCCGGAGTGCCCGCCCGGTCAGCCGGCGTGCCAGATCAACGACGTGTGGGTCGGCGAGGACCTCCTCACCTATGTCACCGATCGGGTCAATGGTGGGGTCTACGTCCTGGAGCCAGAGCCCGACCTCGCCGACCGGCTCAGGGAAGCGTCGTTGTAAGAAGAAGGCTGTTGGCCTTTGGCTTGTTGGCTCTTGGCTGGTTGGCGTCTCGACGCTGAATATGCGGCTAGATGAACTCGCCGCGTTCGGCGGTCTTGACCGAGAACAGGCGATCGGTGCAGTGGTTGAGCTCGGTGAGGACATCGTCCTCGATCACCCGGGTCATCGTTTCGGCCCGGGACGAGAACTGCTTCATCCGCTTCACCAGACCCACATTCGGATCGTCGGACGCTTGCTGCTGACGTGCGATGTCTTCGACGACCGCCGTATAGGCGTCGAGCGCGTCGAGCGCGGAATAGATCGCCTCGCTCATCGCTTCGGTTGCCGCCGAAACCCGGTCGTATGCGCTCATAGCCATCTGTTCCACCTCCGCCACCTGAATGGCAACTCGACGAACGCCGGCTCCGTCGCCTGCTCGAGCAGTTGGAGGAGCGCTTCGAACACCAGATGGTGTTGATCGGGTCGATTCGGCTCCCCGAACGGGTTGCCGTGCGGAAACCGCGCATAGGCAGCCCTCGGCACCCGAACACCGAACGTCACATCAGGTCGCATCGAAATCGTCACGGTGGGGATACCGCTCTCCTCGATCGTCCCTTGAACCAGCCCGACCGACCGGTGACACATCGGTCAACCAGGGACCATGATGGCGACATCCACCTCGGCGTCGGCGAGGATGCCGGCCACCCGAGGGGCCAGTTCGTCCTTGATCGGGGTCGGATCGGGGTTGAACCCCATCATCCCGATGTGCACCGGGCTGGCCTCACCGATCCGACCCCGATCGACGAGCTCGTGGAGACGGTCGATCGGAAATACGCAGTTGGGATCCTCGGAAGCCGACGACGTGTCGTAGTGGGTGTGGGTGAAGCGGAGGTCGGACGGGTCGAGATCGTCGGGAAGGATCCGGTGCGTCGGATCGCCAGCGGTCGTCTCGACATGAAATGGAGGCTGGGTGTCGAGATGTGCGCCGGCGGTCGTGACGAGGGCGACCCGCGACGCCGAGAGCGGCTTGGTCAACGCCGTGAACGCCCGGCGCTCGTTGATCCTCGGATTTGAGCCGTGATGCGACCGAGCGATGAACCCGATCCAGTCATCGAATCTGTCCTGGAGACCGTCGGTGTCCAACGGTTCGAGCGGTATCGGTTGCACAACAACTCCGATTCAAACGACGTTTTCGGACAATATCCTGCAATCGATTGTAGTACGCTATCGAGGAAACAACCGAGAACCGGAGGCAGACCCCCATGAGCGTGGAGCTCGATTTCGCACCATCCGAAGACCCGTTCGTCGTCCAGCACGGCGGCTTCTATCGACGATGGCTATCGATGGTCGACGACATCGAAGAGCTCACGTCGACCGTGGCCCAACTCGAGGGCACCACGCAAGACAAGTGGGTCCCGGTCTGGCGAGCGGCCGGAGAGCGCCATGAAGCCGCGGGAGATCAGCTGGAGGAGGCTGGAGACTTCGACGGGGCGCGCCGCGAGTACCTCCAGGCAAAGACCTTCTATGCCATCGGCCGCTTCCCCGCCGAGATCACCGATGTCAAGAAGGAGATCTCCGAGGCATGCGCCCGGGCATACCGGAAGGCGAGCCTGCATCTCGATCCCCCACTCGACGTCGTCGACGTGCCACACGAAGGGAAGTCGATCAAGTCTCACTTTCGCGCACCGACGCATGCATCGGCTGAGAACCCTGTGCCGGCGGTCCTCATCATGTGCGGAGCAGACGTCTTCAAGGAGGACCGGGGCTGGGCAGGCGAGATGTGTCTGACCGAGGGAATGGCGTCGCTGGTGATGGACGCGCCCGGCACCGGGGAGAACCCGTTCCCGTGGGCACCGGAGTCGGTGTCGGCGTGGGAGGCGGCGCTCGATTGGCTGGCCGCCAGGCCCGAGGTCGACGCAGACCGGATCGGAGCCTTCGGGATCTCACGCGGCGGATACTCGGTGATGCAGCTCGCAGGCACCGCCCCCGACAAGGTCAAAGCCGTGGCGGCGAACGCCGGACACCCGTTCGGATACCGAATGACCGACGACGAGATGCAGGAATTCGTCGATCACGCCAACAAGCGCGCATCGTGGCGGTTCGGGGAGCCGGGCGGCGACGGCTACTTCCAGCCGACCTCCAAGGAGAAGGAAGAGGAGAAGTTCTCACGCTGGGCACTGTCGGAGCAGGGCATCCTCGACAAGATCACGATGCCGGTCCTGATGGTGAACGGCAAGCTCGACCATCTCGCCCCGATCGGCAACATCTACTTCATGTTCGAGAACGGCCCGGTCACCGGCAAGGAGGCGCGCATCTACGCCGATGCAGGACACTGCGCCTTCAAATACTTCGACGACTGGGCTCCCGCCACCTTCCGGTGGCTGGCAGAGAAGCTCGGGGTGACGACATCCTGAAACGGCCCCGCTGATGGGGTTCGTCTTCGGGATCTCATCGGCATTCTTCTTCGCCTCGACGTCCGTCCTCGTCCGGATCGGACAGCGCCATCGCGGCGCCGACGACGGCGTGTTGATGACCGTGTTCATCAACGTCATCGTGCTGGGGGCCGCAGCGATCTTCGCCACCAAGCCGCCGTGGGACACCGCCGGCGTCGTGGCCCTGCTGCTGGGCGGCATCATTGGTTCCGTCGGCGGACGGTCGTTCAACCTCCGAGCGGTCAGGCTGATCGGCCCGAGCCGGGCAAGCGCGTTCATCACCGGCACCCCGCTGGCGGCAGCGATCATCGGCTGGTTCGCCCTCGACGAGTCATTGACGGCCATCGAGGCGCTCGGGGGGTTGCTGGTCATCGGCGGCCTGCTGTGGCTGGTGCGGGTGCGGGCCGGCGCCAGAGGCATGCTGGCGGGTGAACGAGTTCCGCTGTCGTCGTACCTGATCGCCGCGTCCGCTCCCCTGTTCTTCGGCACTGCCTTCGTCATCCGAAAATGGGGCCTACAGCAGTTCGACAGCTCTGTGGTCGGTGCCTTCCTCGGTTCGTCTGCCGCGTTCACGGTGCTCACGTCGATCGACGCCGCTCGCGGCCGGATACGGGAGCGGATCTCGATGAACATCCGCCCGATCCCGTGGTTCTTCGTGGCTGCGGGCGTCACCGCCAGCCTGGCGTTGCTCTCGCAGTACACCGCCTTCGGGTATCTCCCGGCATGGGTCGTGGGGATACTCCAGGCGACTCAAGGGCTGTGGGCGATCGGCCTCGGCCTGATCTTCCTCAAGGGAGATGAGCAGGTCGACTCGGCCCTGATCGGCAGCGTCCTCCTCGTCATCTCCGGCGTGGTCCTCATCGCCGTGCAGTGACCCCGTTCTTGTCAAGGTTGACGGCAATATGGCCACGGCTGGCTGACAAGAACGGATCAACCCCTCACCAGTGTCCGTCGAGGGCGTCCCGGAGGAGGGCGGCATAGAGCTCTGGCTCGGTCAGGAACGAGTCGTGACCCTTGTCCGAATGCAGTGTGAACCTTCGGACCGGCACGTCGGCATCACGCAAAGTCTCGACCATCGCGGTCTGCTCGTCCGGGATAGAAGCACACATCCGAGTCGATCGTGAAGATCTGCCACCGCTGCTCGCGACACGACGCCAACAACTCCGCCAGCGACCCGGCGCCCTGTTCGGCAACCAGATCGAACTGCTGCCAGACCATCATGATCCTCAGGTACGTGTTGGCGTCGAACCGCTTCACGAACTTCCGTGCCTGATGCAGCATGTAGGACTCGAGCGGGTGACCCACCTCGTAGCCACCAACATCCTCGTGACTCTCGATCTCGCCTCCGTGCTCGTTCCTGGAGGGTGTCGAGGGACACGAACGTCTTGTGACCGATGATCCGCGCCAGCCCGAGACCAAGTTCCGGCCCATCGCCGGGGTAGTAGTCGCCACCTCTGAACTCGGGGTCGGTGACGATCGCAAACATCTGTTCGAAGTTGTGCAGAACCTGCAGCGACGTCACATCGAACCCCGCAGCGATGGGGATGACGACGTCCACCCGATCGGGATGCCGGGTGGCGAACACCGCGCACATCAGCCCTCCCACAGAGCCCCCGATCACTGCATGAACCCGCTCGATCCCGAGAGCATCCAGCAGCCGCACCTGGGATTCGACGATATCGGTGAGCGTCAACGTCGGAAAGGACGAGCCGTAGGGGCTCCCGGTGTTCGGATCGATCGAAGCCGGGCCGGTCGAGCCATAACACCCACCCAGGTAGTTGACACACAGCACCGCATACTTCGAAGTGTCGATGCCGCGTCCGGGGCCGATATAGCCGTCCCACCAGCCGGGATACATCTCGTCGGTCCAGAGTTCTCCTGCTGCTGGGACCGACTCGCACCACCCTGCCGCATGCTGGCTGCCGGTGAGCGCATGGAACACCAGGATCACGTTGTCCCGCCGCTCGTTGATCTCGCCGTAGAGCTCGTACGCCAAGTCGACCTCGGGCAGCTCAGCCCCCGATTGTGTGCGGAAGGGCGCGTCGAGTCGAATGACCTGTGTTTCTGTGACTCCTACGGTCTCCGATGTGTGCATGCCCTGATCTTCAGAATGGGATCGGTAACGATAGATGCGCCGATCGAATCGGCGACCACTTGATTCGCAGTCATGTCGACCGTCGACCACCAGCACCGAGCTGGAGCGTCGCACCGATGTCACGGGTCCAGCAGTTCCTCGATGAGGAGATCGGGGGCGTGCGTGGAGCTCTCGGACACAACCATGTGGCCGGCGTGGGGAATCTCGATCAGTCGTGCATTCGGGAAGAGGCCGACCAGTCGCCTCGCCCCCGACACCGCGGTCATCCGATCGGCATCTCCCTGAATGACGAGCGTCCGAGCGATCACCCCGGGGGCAACCGGTGCTGGGTCATAGGCGTCACACGCCGCAAGATCGATCGGCAATGCAGAGTCGAGGTGCTCCTCCAGCAGCCGCCGGACCATGGCCTGCATCCACGAGCCGGCGGTCTTGTGTCCGCCATAGCGATGGTCACCGGAGTGCATCCACCCGATCATCAGGTCAACCGCATGACGGTCGCCGGCGGAGGCGGCGTCGAGTAGTTCGGGATGAACCGCCATCCGATCCGAGGTCGCGATGAGAACGAGTCGATCGACCAGATCCGGACGGCTCCTGAATGTCTCCATCGCAACGAACGATCCCATCGAATGGCCGACCACAGCGACCGATGCGAGTCCAAGATGCTCGATGAGCTCTCCCGTCCACCGACCCATCTCCTCGATCGAGGCGAGCGGCTTGCCGCCTGACCGACCGTGGCCGGGAAGATCGGGAGCGATCGGAAGCAGGCCGAGACCAGCGAGGCGACGGGTCTGATACCTCCACTCGGTGTGATCCATGCCGGCACCGTGGATCAGGACGACCGGCCGATCCGCAGAGGTGGATCCACCGCCTGTGTGGAAGGCGACGGTCTCGCCGGCGACCTCGATCTGTTTCATGGCCGCTGCGAGGTCGCGAAGCGACCGCCGCAGGTCAGCGATGAGATCGTCTGGGTCCTCGAGCCCGACGGACAGGCGGATCAGTTCCTCGCCGATGCCGGCCGCGGCCAACTGCTCGCTCGTCATCTGCTGATGGGTGGTCGAGCCCGGATGAATGACCAGCGACCTCACGTCGCCGACGTTCGCCAGATGCGAGAACAGCTCGACCGATTCGATGAACCGGGACCCAGCCTGGCGACCGCCCTCGATCCCGAACGAGAAGATCGAGCCGGCACCGTTCGGGAAGCAGCTTCGCAGCCAGTTCGTGATCGGGGTGTGAGTCGAGTTCGGGGTATGCCACCCATGCCACTTCCTCCGCTGCATCGAGGAATTCGACGATCCGGCGGGTGTTCGCCACATGCTTCTGCATCCGAACCGAGAGCGTCTCGAGCCCCTGGATCATGTGAAACGCCGTGTCGGCGGCCATCGTCGCGCCGAAGTCACGCAAGCCCTCTGCCCTCGCTCTGGCTGAGAAGGCGGCAGGCCCGAACTCGTCGACGAAGTCGATGTCGTGGTACGCCGCGTACGGCTCGGTGAGCGTCGGGAACAGCCCTGATCCCTCCCAGTCGAACGTCCCGGCGTCGACGAGCACCCCGCCGATCACCGTGCCGTGCCCCGAGATGAATTTGGTCGCGGAATGCATGACGATGTCGGCGCCCCATTCGATCGGACGACACAGATACGGGCTGGCGAATGTCGAGTCGACCATCAGCGGAAGACCGTGACGATGGGCGATGTCGGAGACTGCAGGGATGTCGAGGATCGGCATCGTCGGGTTGCCGATCGTTTCCCCGTGGATGAGTCGGGTCTCGGGGGTGATGGCGGCTTCGATCGCCTCATGGTCCCGGGGATCGACAAAGCGTCGCCGAAATCCCGAATCTCGGCAGGGTGTGCAGGAAGAGGTTGGCAGTGCCGCCGTAGACCGCCTGGCTGCACACCACATGGCCCCCGCTTCCCATCAGCGTCGCGACCGCGAGGAAGAGTGCGGCCTGGCCCGAGGCGGTGGCGACAGCTCCGACCCCTCCTTCGAGCGCAGCCATCCGCTCCTCGAACACGCCGACCGTCGGATTCGAGATCCGCGAGTAGATGTAGCCGGGAATCTCGAGATTGAAGAGCGATGCGGCGTGGGCGGTGTTGTCGAAGACGAACGACGTGGACTTGTAGATCGGTGTAGCCCGGGCTCCGGTCTCGGGATCGGGGCGGCTTCCGGCGTGAATCGAGAGCGTGTCGAAGGAGGGCAGGTCCGGTTTCACTTGGAAAAGTCTACGCGGGGCGCTCGGCGGTCCCCTGACCGACCGGCGTCGTCGACGCACTGGTGCGCTGAACGACCACCGGGATGCCATTGAACACCGCGTTCCCGGAAACAGCGTCGACGACACTCCTGTCGGTCAGGATGTTTGTGTTCACGCCCGGCCGCTTCGACGCCACACCGAGGCGCGTGCCCGAAGCATCGTGACCCCAGCCGTAGGGCAGGCTCACCACACCAGGTCGCATCTCGTCGTTCACCTCGACAACCACTGCGACCGACCCTGCGGAGGACGTGACACTGGCCATTTCCCCCTCGACCAGCGCCAACCGGTCGGCATCGGCGGGATGAACGCGGAGCGTGCATCGGTTTTGGCCCCTGACGAGCACATCGATGTTGTGGAGCCACGAGTTGTTCGATCTGAGCTCGCGACGGCTCACCAACATCAGATCGGGTTGTTCGGTGGACTCGATCGACGCTGTGAGTCGCGCGACGTCTTCGACGATCGACTCGGGGGCGAGCTCGATGAGCCCGGACTCTGTCGAGATGACGTCGGGTACTCGCGGCTGGAGGGGGCCGAGGTCGACTCCATGGGGTTGGTCCTTCAAGCGCTGCAGCGTCCAGCCGCCCGGATCGGAGCCGAACCCATCGCCCCTGGCACCGGTGCGGATCATCAGATCGAGGAACCGATCCGGCAGCTCGTCGTGCATCGCCAGAGCCTTCATGATGTCCGAAGCATCACGACCGGCGATCGGGCTCGACGGGTTGCTCACCTCCGAGCCGACCCGAGCAACCAGGGACGCCTCCGCCAGCCCAGCAGCGCTGGTGTCCGGAGCCAACCCCGACAGGATCCCGGTGAGCGTGACGAGGATCTCGAACTCGCTCGGCTGCGTCGGGTCCTTCTCGAAAACCGGCTCAGACCACATCGCGTAGTTCCTGACCGACAGTGTCGTGAACGCGAGGTCGTAATGCGACTTCTCGAGAGCAGACGGCGGCGGGAGGATCACGTCGGCATGCCGCGTCGTCTCGTTCACGTACGGATCGACCGAGACCATGAACTCGAGCGCCCCCAGGGCATCATCGAGCGCAGCAGCGTCCGGGGAAGTGAGCGCCGGGTTGCCTCCGATCGTGATGAACGCCCGCACCTGTCCTTCCCCCGGTGTGGTGATCTCGTCGATCAGCGTGGAGGTCGGCAATTCGCCGAGCACCTCGTCGAGCTCACGGACCCGACTCGTCCATCGCCCCGTCCGGAAGCGTCTGGCAGGCCGGGAGGCCTTCGTGTGGAGGCCCATCGGGAACATGGCGCCCCCCTCGCGGTCGAGGTTGCCGGTGATCACGTTGATCACATCGACCGCCCACGATGCGATGGTGCCGAATCGCGAGGTGTGAGTCCCCATGCGACCGTATACGGCAGCCCGATCGGCGGCGGCGAGATCGCGAGCAAGCTCCCGGATGACGCCTGCAGGGACTCCGGTCGCTGCTTGGACCCGATCGGGGGTGTACGGGAGCGCCGTCGAGCGAACGGTCTCGAGACCGGTCACGTAGTCGCCGACGGATCCGAGATTGACGAGGTCTTCTTCGAACAACACCGCGATCACCGCCATGAGCAGGGCCGCGTCGGTCCCGGGGATGATGGCAATGTGGCGATCGGCATTGGCTGCGGTCTTCGTCCGGCGAGGATCAACGACGACCACCGTGCCTCCCCGATCGCGAATCCGATCGAGTCTCCCGGGCCAATCGGGTGCAGTGGCGAGAGACCCGTTGGATTCGTACGGATTCGCCCCCAAGAGCACCAGGAAGTCGGTCCGGTCGATGTCGGGAACAGGAATGGCAGAGGCAGCACCAAACATGTAGGCGGAGGAGATGTGCTTGGGCATCTGGTCGAGGGTCGAGGCCGAATAGACGTTCCGGGAGCCGAGAGCTCTGGCCAGCGGCCGGATCGCCAGGCTGTTCTGGAAGCTGTGAGCGTTCGGGTTCCCGAAGTACATCGCGATCGCGTCGTTTCCGTGCGCCGAGCGGACCGCTCCGACCCGATCGCTCACCTCGGCGAACGCTTCGCTCCAGGAAACCTCGACATGACGGGACCCGCGTTTGACCAGTGGTGCCCGCAGGCGATCAGGATCCTCATGCAGCCGACCCAGGACGGTCCCCTTGGGGCAGACGAAGCCAGCGGAGAAGGGGTTGGCGCGGTCGCCGCGAATCCGTTTCACGGACCCCGCCTCGATGGTGATCTCGAGCCCGCAGGTCGCTTCACACAACGGGCAGGTGCGGTATCCCACGCGCGAGATCGCCAGCCATGCAGCGACATTAGCCATGCAACCGAGTCCCTCGGTCGACCCTACGCTCGGGCCGATCACGACAGGAGACAACGATGCCGGCAACCACCCCTGACGACTTCACACCGAGCGCTGACCAGCTCATCGCTCGCAATGCCGAGTTCGCCGACGGCTTCTCGCATGCGGGACTGCAGGTGGCTCCGACCCGCCGGCTGGCGGTGGTGGCATGTATGGACTCGCGGATCGACGCCTTTCAGATCCTGGGCCTCGCCGACGGAGAAGCACACATCATTCGGAATGCCGGGGGCGTGATCACCGACGACGTGATCCGATCGTTGTGCCTGTCACAACGCGCACTCGGGACCCGCGAGATCATCCTCGTCCACCACACCGATTGCGGCCTGCAGAAGGTGACCGAGGATGCATTCAAGGCAGAGCTCGCAGACGAGCTCGGCGTCAAGCCGTGGTGGGCATTGGAGAGCTTCGAGGACCCCTATGTCGACGTGCGCCAGTCGATGAAGCGGATCGAACTGACGCCGTTCGTGCCCCACAAGGACCACGTCCGTGGGTTCGTGTACGACGTGACGACCGGTCTGCTCAACGAGGTCGACTGAGGTCGCCGAAACCGTCCGGGCCCGTCGGCCCGACGAACATCAGCCCCGGTCGAGACGTAGGCTCGAACCAAGCCACAGGAAGGCGCACATGAAGATCACCTATGCGACGATGAACGCCGAGGACGAGGAACTTCAGGCGGCATATGACGCAGGCGTCGAGGCTGCGAGACACGACCTCGGCAAGACCCACCCGTTCTGGGTGAACGGTGAGGCGAGGACCACCAGCGAGACGTTCGACGAGTACTCACCAATCGATCCATCCATCCATGTCGGCTCCTATTCACAAGCGGCCCCAACGGATGTGAGGGACGCGGTCGCCGCTGCACGCGCCGCCCAGCCGGCATGGGGGAACACGCCGTGGCAAGAACGAGTCGCCCTGATGCGGACCGCCGCAGATCTCCTCGACGAGCGCATGATGCGGGTGTCGGCGCTCCTCGGGTTCGAGGTGGGCAAGTCGCGGCTCGAAGCACTCGGCGACGTCGCCGAGACCTCGGAGTTCTTTCGCTACTACGCGAAGCAGATGGAAGATCACGAGGGCTTCG
The DNA here is from genome assembly GCA_963745865.1 of uncultured bacterium. Classification (GTDB taxonomy): domain Bacteria; phylum Actinomycetota; class Acidimicrobiia; order Spongiisociales; family ZC4RG35; genus JAHEDH01. Next base: position 106,633 of record CAVUYZ010000008.1, read on the forward strand.
CCATTGCGCTCAGTGCACTTGCCCCGAATGAGACGAATCGGTCGGTCTTGCGGCCGTATGGCGTATGGGCGGTGATCTCTCCGTTCAACTTCCCCCTGGCTCTGGCTGCAGGACCGTCGATCGGAGCGATGCTCACCGGCAACACGGTCGTCCTGAAGCCCTCCAACCGTGGGGCACTGGCAGCGATCGAGTTCCACCGGCTCATGCAGGACGCGGGTCTCCCGGACGGCGTCCTGAATCTCGTCACCGGCGGCGACGACACCGGTCGCGCGCTGGTGTCGAGCGACGACGTCGACGGGATCACGTTCACCGGCTCGTACGACGTCGGTATGAGCATCTACAAGAACTTCGCCACGTCCGTCCCCAAACCGGTCGTGGCCGAGATGGGAGGGAAGAACCCGACGATCGTCACTGCCTCCGCCAATCTCGACGAGGCCGCCGAGGGTGTCGCACGCGGGGCATTCGGGTTCAGTGGACAGAAGTGCTCCGCCTGTTCTCGGGTCTATGTCGACGAGAGCGTGTTCGACGAGTTCGTCGGCAAACTCGTGGACTTCACCAAGACCCTGACGGTGGCAGACCCGATCGACCGCAGTGCCTTCACGGGACCCGTCATCGATCAGGCCGCCGTCGATCGATACTTCTCGGCGGTTGAGGAGGTGACGTCGTCCGGTGGGCAGATCCTGATCGGCGGCGCCGCCCTCGAGGGGACGCCGGGCGGCCACTTCGTGGCTCCCACCGTGGCGGTGGTCGACGAGTCCTCGTGGGTCTGGGATCGCGAGCTCTTCGTTCCGTTCGTGGTCGTGACCAAGATCGGCTCGCTCGACGAGGGCCTCGAGAAGGCGAACGACACGCTCTTCGGTCTCACGGCCGGGCTCTTCTCGAGCGACGACGACGAGATCCAGACGTTCTTCGACCGAATCCAGGCCGGCACCACATACGTGAACCGTCGGGCCGGCTCGACCACCGGAGCGTGGCCGGACATCCAGTCATTCGGAGGCTGGAAGGCCTCGGGAACATCTGGCGCCGGCGGGGGCGGACCCTGGTATCTCCGCTCGTACCTGCGCGAGCAGAGCCGCACGCGATTCGACTGATCGGTGCAGGTCCTCGTCACAGGAGCGACGGGGCTCCTCGGTAGGAGCGTCGTCGCTGAGTTGCTGGCGCGGGTCCACGCCGTGCGCATCCTGACCCGCCGCCCCGATCGCGCTCCCGACCTGGTCTCGACGGTGATCGGAGACATCACGGCCGGCGCGCCGCTGGCCGATTCGGTCGACGGTGTCGACGCGATCATCCATTGCGCCACGGACCCGAACGATCACCGATCCGTCGACGCCGCTGGGACCGCGCGGCTGGCCGAGATCGCCCGGCGCTCCGGGTCACCGCACATCGTGTACCCGGGAATCGTCGGCTCAGACGTCGTCCCGTTGAGGTACTACCGATCGAAGATGGCCGCAGAGCAGTCCTTGACCGGGTCGGGTGTTCCGGTATCCATCGTTCGGGCGACGCAGTTCCACCAGCTCATCTGGTCGATCCTGGACAGGGCCAGCCGCTTCCCGGCGGTCCCGATCCCCAAGGACACCCGACTCCAGCCGATCGACCCCGGGGATGTCGCCCGGGTGCTGGTGGATCGGGCCGAGCAGGGTCCCTCATCCGGCATCGAAACCCTCGGTGGCCCGAACGCCTACGAGGCGTTCGACCTCGCCCGGTCCCACAAAGCGGCGACCGGGAGCCGGGCCAGGCTGATCCGAGTCAACTATCCCGGTATCCGGGGCGCCGCCTGGAGGGCGGGCGCTGCCCTGACACCGAACCGGATAGAGGGCGGCAGGACGTGGAACGACTTCGTCGCATCCCGGCTCGGACCCGGGTCATAGGCCGAGCGCCTCCTCGGCAGCATCGAGTCGTTGCGAGGACCGCAGCACAGGCGCGAACACATCGCCCTTTTCGGACAGCCTTCGACCGATGTTCCTGATCGTGATGTCACCGTTGTGGAGTTCGGCGACTTCGTCCCAATCGATAGGCGCTGACACAGGTGCTCCCGGCCGTGGCCGGACCGAATAGACCGAGGCGATCGTCTGACCGGACGCATTGCGATTGGCATCGACGAACACCTTCCCGGCGCGGTTTGGGATCTTCCAGTCGACGGTGATGTCTGCCGGGTTCGCTTTCGCCATGAGGTCACCGACCGCCGCGACGAATCGACGGACGCGGGCGTAATCGTGAGCGCCCCTCGCCAGAGGCACGTAGACGTGCATCCCCGTGGAACCTGACAGCTTGGGATAGCCATCGAGACCGAGGGCATCGAGCATCGTCTTCACCATCGATGTCGCAGTGACCACCTGATCCCATTGGGAGCCGGCGGCGGGATCCAGGTCGAAGATCGCGTAGTCGGGATGGTCGAGATCTGCCACGCGACTGTGGAATGGGTGGACCTCGATGCATCCCATGTTGGCGAACCACATCAGCGACGGCCGATCCTCGGCGAGCAGGAAGTCGATCTCGCCCCCCATCGACTCGGAGTCGACGGTTCCGGTTCGCATCCACTCCGGCTGATGGCCGGGCGCCCGCTTCTCATAGAACGACGGACCGTCGATGCCGTCCGGGTATCTCGACATCGAGATCGGCCGGCCTTCGAGATGGGGCAGCAACACCTCGGCCACGCCTGCGTAGAACTCGATCACGTCACCCTTCGTCGTCCCATCAGGGAAGAACGGCTTGTCGATGTTCGACAGTCGCACGGTGTGGCTCATCGCCTGCGGTACCCATCGATCGCCATCGGCGAACACGGTCACCGGTGTGAGATCCACCGGACCGGAGCCGAGCCTCCGCCCCGTCACCCCAACCTCCCCGGAGGGTGGCATGAGCCCGTCGAGGATCAACACCACATCCATCCCGAGCATCTGACTTGCCAGCGACAGCCCCGACAGGTCAGGGAGTCGGGTCGCTTCGACTCGGGTCCGAAACGGCGAGACCTGTTCGATGGTGAAGTGCTCCTGAGCGAATTGGAGAACGGCCCGACATCGCTCCAGCGAGGCGGGAACGCCGCCGACCGACGCCCAGTCCAGAATCGGCACGAATGGACGGTCCGGCTCGAGCAGCGCGAGATCTCCAAGCGTGCCGAACCCATCCGTCCCGGTCAGGATCGCCAGTGTCCCTTCACCGTCGACACCATTCATCAGGGACTCGAACTCGGTGATCGGGTCGTCAGTCGTGGGCGACGGGAGCACGACCGCCACTATCGATCCCGGGGCGATGTTGAGCGCATCGCCGAGCGTTCCGCCACGGGTCCAGCCCTCGGCCGAAGGTTCGCCTCCGGCCGCCTCGACCGGGCCGTCGAACGGCGTGATGGTGGTACCGAGTCGCAGCATGGGAAGCCACGATACGCTCGCCTCGAGCCCCGAAACCGCTTCGGTTGTGGCGACTGGCGCCGACAATATGTAGATGACGGCCCCGATATCGCGCGGGGCGGGCTCACCCGCCCGGACAGCAGCCGGGAGCGCGACATGACGCTTCCGGTCAATCGTCGCGGAATTGGGCCTGGGTCTCGCAGCCGGCATTCCGCTCCTGATACGCGGACTGATCGAGCTCGCCCGTCGACCCCTGGTCACCGGGGAGATCACAGGTCCCGCACTCCACGGCACGCGATTGGTTCTGGATGCCGGCGAACTCGGCGAAGTACACGTCCGTCATGTTCGTGGTCGCGCCGAATGGTCGATCGTTCTCGTCCACGGGTGGTCGGGATGTGCCGATGTGACATGGCACGCCGTGATTCCCCGGCTCTCAGGGGGACCGTCGGTCTACGCCATCGACCTCCCTGGACATGGCGAGGCTCCGCTCGGTGACGGTTTCGACCTCGAGGATGCTGCCCGGCGGATCGGGGCGGTGGTGGATTGGGCTGCCCTCGACGGGCCGGTCGCCCTCGTCGGTTTCTCGATGGGTGGCGCGGCCTGTCTCACTGGCTTCTCTCTTGGCCTCCTCGATGGGGTCGACCGCTATTTAGCCGTCGCCACTGCCGACCGTTTCGCTGTGCCGGCAGTCAGTCTGAAACTGTGGGCAGCCCGGATCTTCGGCGCAGGGGATCGTTCTCCGTTCATTCTTCGCGATACGTGGAGGCGGGCGCGGATCAGCAAGCGTGAGATGGTCGCATGGATCTTCCGACATCGGCCGAGTCGACGCGTCCTGAATCAGTCGGCGGCCGCTCTGACCCACTTCGATCTCTCGAACGCACCGCTGACACTGCCCGCCCGATCCGCATGGATCGTGGCGGAGGCTGACGACGTGATTCCCCTCGAGGAGCAGCTCGCGAGCGCCGAGCGCCACCGTATCCCGGTGATTCACCTCGATGCCAGCCATGCCGTGACGTTGGAACATCCGGTCGACCTCGCAAGACTGCTGATGATCAAGCCGAGACGACGCTCGATCGAACGTCACCGTCCGGCGACACACTCACTGTCCGAGCGGGAGTTCCAGACGGAATACTGACTCACCTGGTTCACTGTGATAGCTCAGTCGGCCGGACATCAGCTCTGCAAGCGTCCTCGACACAAAGAGGCCGAGTCCGATCGAGCCGGACTGGCTCCGGGGTCCACCTCCCCGCTCATAGGCCCCGAAGAGCCGCCCGACGATCTCCTCGGGAATCCCCGGTCCGTCGTCGATCACCTCCACGATGCCATGCGACGGGTTCGACGCGATTCGGATCTCGATCTGCGACCCTCCGTACCGGAAGGCGTTGGTGAGCAGATTCCGAAGGATCTGTCGAACCCGAATCGGGTCTGCGAAAACGGTTCCCGATCCGGAAATCCGGGGAGTGGCTCGCTCCGGATCAAGTGCCACGAACTCTCGAACCACTGCCTCCGCTTGACTCCGAAGGTCAACGACACCGGGATAGATGGTGACCTGTTTGATCTCCGATCTCGCCGCCACGAGGAGGTCCTCGACGATGTTGGCCACCTCGATCGCCTGACCGTGCGCCAGTTCCGCGAACTCTCCCAGCTCGGGCTCCACGTGATCGGCCAAGCGCCGCTTCAGCTCGGCGGCAAATCCCACGACTGCAGCGAGGGGGGTTCGGATCTCGTGACTGACCGAGGCGACGAGCTGGTCCTTGGAGTCGATCATCTCCTGGTGCGCTTGCCGCTGGGAGGCAGCGATGCCGGCGACGAGCAACCCCGTTCCGGTGATGACTGCGATCCGTCCCCACAGGACAGCTGCGGGAAGCTCTCCACCGGAGATCGACAACTGTTGTGGCATTCGCTCACTTCCGGCCAGGCCGACGGCGAGGTAGCTCAGACCCATCACTGTCGGATATACGTACGACGCGGCGCCCTTCAGGGCGAGCGCATAGACGGGAGAGATCATGAACATCCACAACGAGAAGAAGGCGGCGGCGCCTCCCGAGAGCACCAGCAATGCAATCGTGATGATCGGAAGCGCCCAGGCGCGGATCCTGACAGATCTCGTCGAGCGCCATCCCGCCATACCTGCAACACCGAGCGCGAATGTCACACCGATCAACCCCCACTCGAGAGGCTGGGTCTCGGGTTCGACAAGAAGCAGCGCAGCACCGTGAATTGCGAGAAATGCGGGGACGAATGGTTCGACGAGCGTGTGCCACGACCCCGCTCCACTCGCCCCGAATGGGCCACTATCCATGGTCCCACACACTACGTCGACAGGTTCGGCTGGCAAGGAGGGCTGGACCCGAAACGATGTGACTTGTAGCCGCAGCGGGCCGAGCCGGTGTGCCGTAGCGTCGCGGGCATGGGCACAGGAACAGGGACAGAGACCCGGGTGCTGGTCCTCGGCGCAGCGGGGCGCGACTTTCACAACTTCAACGTCATGTACCGAAGCGACGTCAACCACCGCGTCGTCGCTTTCACGGCGACGCAGATCCCCGATATCGCCGACCGCGTCTACCCAGGCGAGTTGGCGGGTCCCCGCTACCCCGACGGAATTCCGATCGTGGCAGAGAGCCAATTGGAGCGAATCATCGCAGACCAGCAGGTCGACCTGGTGATGTTCGCGTACTCCGACGTGAGCCACGAGCACGTCATGCATCTCGCCGCACGATCCAATGCCGCAGGTGCGGCCTTCCTGCTCGCCGGTGATGAGACCATGCTCTCATCCTCGAAGCCGGTGATTTCTGTGACTGCCGCTCGAACGGGCTCGGGGAAGAGTCAGACATCCCGAAAGATCCGGTCGATCGTGGCCGAGTCGGGGAGGCTGGCGGCGGCCATCAGGCACCCGATGCCGTACGGAAACCTGGTCCGGCAGCGAGTGCAGCGGTTCGACAGCTTCGCAGACCTCCTCGACGCAGACGTGACGATCGAGGAACGCGAGGAATACGAGCCGTACCTTCTCGAGGGGGCCGTCGTGTTCGCTGGAGCCGACTACCAAGCCATCCTCGATCGTGCCCAGAACGAGGCCGACGTGATCCTGTGGGACGGTGGGAACAACGACACACCGTTCATCCGACCGGACCTCGACATCTGCGTCCTCGACCCACATCGCGTGGGCCACGAGCTCTCCTATTGGCCCGGTGAGGCCAATCTCCGGAGGGCGGGGGTCATCGTCATCAACAAGGTCGATTCCGCCTCGAGCGAGGATCTCGAACTGATCCGCGCGAACATCGAGCAAACCAACCCCGATGCGACCGTCGTCGAGGCCGCCTCCACGATCCGAGTCGACGACCCCGATGCGATCGCGGGAAAACGGGTACTCGTGGTCGAGGACGGGCCGACGACCACCCACGGTCAGATGCCGTTCGGCGCCGGTTTCGTGGCTGCACAGCGATTCGGCGCCTCCGAGATCATCGACCCGCGCCCATTCGCACGCGGTTCGCTTGTCGACGTATTCGAGCGCTGGCCGCATCTCGAGCGGGTTCTTCCGGCCATGGGGTACGGGGACGATCAGCGGCGCGATCTGGCAGCGACCATCGAAGAGTGCCGCAGGAGCCGCCGACGTCGTGATCATCGGGACGCCGATCGATCTGGCCGGACTCCTCGATCTCGAGATCCCGTCGGTGAGGGTCTACTACGACCTCGAGGAGCTGACTTCGCCGACCTTGCGGGACCTGGTGACGGCCCTTCTCGACGGATGAGCATTCGTCGAATCACCGTCCGCGCTCAGGGGAATGCCGTCGTCATTCGGCGAGTCTCGGTGAGCACCCAATAGCGGAGTTCGCGCGTCGACATCCTCAGCAAGCTCGCTGCTGTGGCGGTAGGCAGCAGAGAGCGCCGGGAACGGGTTGATCTGGGTGCCATTGCGATGCAGTTCGAAATGGGTGTGCGGGCTGCCGCCTCGGCGTTACCGGAGTCACCTGTGGGCAAGGGCTGACGGTTCATGGATAGGAGCAGGAAGCGGATCGGGGATGACCGCTTCGACCGCAACTCCGACCGGCAGGTCCGCGATCCTGAGGGGGTTCGATGGCGGTCACCGTGCCTTCGATTCGCGGCGCGAGGCTCGTCCGGTCGGAAGCTGTGACGATCACGCGGCACGATTCCAAGGGATCCGGGTGGGGTCGGATCGCCCGTCCCTGGTGCCGTCGCGGAACCGGGGAGCAGCGCGGCGACCGCCATCGCCGCGATCAATTTCTGTAAAGGGTGGGTGTGCGTCGTCATGGCGAGGGACATTCGGGTAGGCATTTGTTCGGCGGAGTCCGAACCGCTGGGCTGGCGATCAAGATGCCGTGATACAGATTCTTCGTCGCGATCGCCGGCCATGCCATTTCGATGTTTCGCGGACTCGTTGAGGCGGAAGGGACGAACTGGGCATCGTGTCGGGCGTCCGTCGGGAGCATGCGCACAGAAGTGAGAATTCCCGGCGCTCGGCGTCGATCTTGCTCACGGGCTCCGGTACATTCCTTGAGCGACGAGGGTGGAAGGTGGATCATGAAGCGGCCGACAGTCAGGATCTCGATCGGTGTGGCACTGCTATTGCTGGTTGTGAGCGCGTGCGGCGGCGACGAGGCGACGCCCTCCTCCACCGCCGACGGACAGACCGCCGTCTCGTCTGCCAACGACGATGCAGGCGATGCCCTCAACGACGCACTGGGAGGTGGCGGAGGCGGGATGTTGATCGTCGACGGTGAAGAGATCGAGATCACGAGCGCAACGTGCGTCCTGGATGACGGGTCGTTCGATGCTGGAACCGTGTCCGACAACGGCTTCCGTGTTCTCGCCACCAAGAGCCGTCCGGAAAACGACGCCTACGCTCAGATTCTCGACGACAAGTTCGTCCAATGGTTCCAGAAGGACTCGACAGGTGACGAGGTGGAGCGCAGCGGCAACACGCTCACTGGCGCGACGGCGACCTATATCAACAACGTCGATGATCGCGCGATCGAGGCCAGCTTCACCATCGAGTGCCCATAGCCGTTGAGCCGGGCCTGCGGCCGAAGTCTCCCTGAGCGGGGGACCAACTCGGACTCGGGCTTGTGTATCCGAGATAGGAAGAGCGAATTTCGATGCTCTGCTCGGCTGTCAGAGCCGTACTTGTGTAGCTAGGTGCGTCCATGTCCAATGCTCCGATCAGCGACCGCCGTCCAGTGCCCGGCTCGTTCGCCGACCATGCGTGCCTCGAGGTGTCGGGCCTGAGCAGCACCGGCGTTCTCTTCGGCAGGACAACGAACCTCCGCTCCACCATCTGACGAGCCTCAGACCGACCGCCGCGCTCTGTTCGCTGCCGGGGACCTCGAGCCGGCCGGCCGCCTGCTCGCCGCGGCGGCCGCGGCCGAGCACAACCCGTACCGGGACCTTGCCGTCGACACCCTGGCATCTCTTCCCGCGGATCTGAGCACGCCGCCCGAGGTCGAGTTCGGAGCACTGATCGAAGAGGCGAGGACGGCGGCGAAGACATTGATCGAGTCCCGGTGATGAGCTAGATCGATCGATTCGGCGCGCTCGCCGAACGCCTTCGCGACACCTACTTGGCGAGGCGCGCTCGACATGGTCTGGGTACCGGAACACGCCCCCGGGGTCGGTGATCTAGGGGTTCCCCAGATCGCGTCCCGCACCCGTACTACCGAGGAACTCTTCGTGGGATCTATCGGCGGCAGAGTGAACCGGCTGACGAACGACGGCTCCTCTCAGGCACTACCAGGGCCGCTCTGGTTCACAATCACCGTTCAACCCCTCGAAAGGATCCTCTGTCTGGCTACGAAGGATCCTCATGAGCGAGCTCATTCGTCAATCTGTGCTGGCCGCAGTCGATCACCTCTCCGAGCATTCTGAGGAAGGTCGAGTCTCGGATCCACCTGCCATCGCAGTCGTCAACGGGCTCCGCTCCACAGTGACCCTGGCGAACGGGGACGTGCTCGTGACGGACATGCCACTCGGGATCGGTGGCACAGAGACTGCGGCGTCACCTGGATCGATGTTCAGGGCGGCGGCGGCGGCCTGCCTGGCATCGATGATCGCCATCAGAGCCGCCACTGAACAGGTCGAGTTGTCCCTCCTCGAAGTGGAGATCGGGAGTGAATCCGACGATCGCGGGATGCTGGGAGTGGACGACGCTGTCGTGGCGGCTCCGCTGTCGATTGGAGCCACTGTCCGGATCGCCTCGGACCAAGCCACACCGGACCTCCTGCGTGAGATCGTCGAGTGGGCCGATGCGCACTCTCCGGTCCTTGATACCGCACGGAGGATCGTCGACACCGGACTCGAGATCGACCTCGGGTGACGCCTGGCGGGCGGGACTCACGCGGAAGTCTCCGTGAAACCTTCCGTGGATCTTTCGGCGGCTGAGTGTGCCGGCTGACGAGTCACGGCTTCTCGAAACCTCGGCATCCCAAGCGTCCACACTGGCGAGCCATTCAGGCCTGGCGGCTTCGCATCTGGATCAACCGATGCTGCCGTCGCCCGGTTGTCTGCATGTGAATGGTGGCGGGGTCGTGGGCGGCGAGGATCCGCATGTCGGACATCGCCGATGAGAGATCTCTGATGCGACGGGCCGTGTCGGCGAGTTGAGATCGATCACCGGTACCGGGCATCGTGCCGTCGGCAAGCACGGCGTCTGCGTCGTAGTGACGTCTCCGACGAGGAGAGACGCGACCATGCCTGGATCGCGAACCAGCAGCGGCATCGAGCCAGGTGTGTGGCCGGTTGTGGGCAAAAGCGTCCGGGAGGCGTCGCCGAACGGTCGAATCCGCGCTCGAAGCCAGGGATTCCTGCTAGCAGCTCGAACTCGATGGCCGCCAGCGTTCGGCCGGGAAGTCGAGGTGTGATCGAAGCCCAAGTCTCCTCCCCATCCGGCACGGGACTCAGCGGATTCGGTCGATCTCACGGTCGATACGCTCCTCACTGATCTGCCGGTCCCACCCGTACACGTGCAAGCCATGGAATGCGAGTCCCACTCCCCAGCCCACGAGTGGCCAGATCGGCCAGAAGTAGCCGGCGTCCGACCGTGCCCAGAGAAAGACGAAGTAGACCGCCATCGCCAGAAAGAACGCGAGGTTCACATGAAAATGCTGGCGAGCTCTGATTCGGTGGATGGCGTGGTCGCGTAGTTGGGTGTCCATGAGATCTCCTGTGTGTTCGCTCTCGGTCGATGAGTCGATCATCTGGGTTCAGTTTCGGGGAGAGAGCAAGCTTCCACATCCACCGATCGGTTGATCGAGGCACGCCGACTGCGGTTCGGATCTTTGGTACGGCTGAGCCCGGCTACAACGAGAGCACGCCCCGTTCGTAGGCGCGTGCCACCGCGGCTGCCCGATCCGACACGCCGAGCTTGTCGTAGATATGGATCAGATGCGTCTTGACGGTGGCTTCACTTATGTAGAGGCGTTCGGCGATTTCAGCGTTGGTGTTGCCGTTGGCCACTTCCCGGACGACGTCGATTTCTCTTGGAGTGAGCGCGTCGGGTGACACACTGTGCCTTCTGTCGGCGAGTCGCTTGGTGATCGGCGGAGCGAGGACGGTCTCCCCGGCCGCCGCCCGCCGAACCGCGTCCACCAGATCCTCGGTAGGCGAGTCCTTCAGCATGTACCCGGCGGCCCCTGCCTCCACGGCCCGGACGATCGCTTCGTCGGTGTCATAGGTGGTCAGCACAAGGACAGCCACACCCGGACAACGATCTCTCACATTCGCCGTTGCCTCGACGCCATCCACTTCCGGCATCCTGAGATCCATCACCACGACGTCAGGGTGTTCTCTGACAGCGGCGGACACCGCTGCCCGCCCGTCACCGACTTCGGCGATCACCTCGATGTCCTGTTCGGCATCGAGGAGTGCCGCCACCCCCTGTCTCACCACCGGATGGTCGTCGGCGACCACCACACGAATCATCTCGCTCGTCATGGTGTCGGGAACCTCACAGTCAATACCGAACCTCCACCGACGCTTCGATCGACGGTGAGATGCCCAGAGAGCGTCTCGACGCGGCGAGCGAGCGTGGCGAGGCCCTGGCCTCCGGTGAGCGAACCGCGGTCACTCACTTGCCCGTCCCGAACCCGACGCCATCGTCGGAGACGTCGAGCGTGACGGCATCGTCCAAATACGAAAGGGTCAGCCCGATGCGGGTCGCCTGCGCTGTGTGTATGCATTCCGCAGTCCTTCCTGTGCTGCGCGAAGGACCAGCGTCTCGACTGAACCTGGAAGAGGCCGCGGTGGACCGAGGATCTCCAGATCACCGTCGATGTTGTCGGGACGTGAGTCGCGGAGGTGCCTTCTCAGAGCATCTGGCAGTGACACCTCTCGAAGCTCGCCTGGTTGAGTTGATTCGACAAGCCGGCGAGCGGTGTCGAGATTCTCTTGGGCGGCAGTCTCGATGGACTCGAGGGTGTCTCTATGCGTGATCGCCTTTCGACCGACTCCCGCCAGGAGAACAATGGACGCAAAGCCTTGGGCGAGTGTGTCGTGGATCTCACCGGCCATCCGAGTGCGCTCTTCGAGTGCCCGCGTGATCGCTCGGAGGTGGCGAGCTCGTCACGGGTTACCTGGAGTTCGCTGATGAGAGCGGCCTGGCGTGCGGTCAGGCGACCGATGCGATGAAGTGCGAAGGCGATGGTCGAGGCGGCCCCGAAGACGAGCACCGGGATCACCACCGTCCATGTGGGGCCGCCAAGCGAGGCAAGAGTCCACACAGCTGTGACGACCCCAGCCAGGGTCACGCCGATTCTCGGCCGGGTGGAGTCGACGATGAAGCTCAGCCCATAGAGGCCGAAAGTGAGGAGCGACCAACGATCGTCATTGAAGATGAGGCTCGACCATGCTGCAACTGCGATCCCCATTCCCGCAAGCCTCGGTGCGATTGATCGACCGGACCAGGCGGCAACCAATCCGAGGAGAACCAACCAGGGGAGCACTGCGAGGACGATCTCCCGTGACGTGTCGAGGACCGGGCGGTAGGCCACGGCCATCGACGCCACGAACGTGACACCGATGAGACTCTGCCAGACCCCATCTCTCGCAGAATCCGGAGAGGAGCTGGGCGGGTTGACGTCGGCGAGTGGGGGGAGGAGCTGGGTCAAGACGTTTCGACGATGAGCCTAGGCTCTCGCATCGATCCGACCCGAGATAGGTGGCGTGGTGAGTACGCCGACCACCGGGACTGCGACGACCAGGTGGAAGATGTTCAGCCAGACGGCGGTCTCGAGAGGTGTGAGCTGCGGTGAAAGGGACCACGGCGTAGGCCGGCGATGGCAACTCAGCACCACAGCGAGGAACGTGAGCCGTGGTTTGCGGGCGAAACGACCAGTCAGGTACGCCAGCGTCGCTCCGACGGTCGCACCGATGATCGTGAAGCCGATGACGTTGCCGAGCGTGACCTGACCCGCTCCCGAGACGACGAGTGGGCCGGCTGCTCGATCCGCAACCACGAAGGCCAATGTCACCAGCACTTCACGGCGATGCCGGTACCGGCGGCCCACCGGCCCGCAAGGCTCTTGATCGGGCTGCG
>CAVUYZ010000009.1:0-24311 GCA_963745865.1 uncultured bacterium
TTCCAGGATTCTGACACATGGCGACGCTCCCCTACGAGGGCACATACTCGGTCATCAACGGACACGTGACTGTCCCGGTCGGAAGCGGCTATCGACGCGGGTACCTGGCTCGCCCCGATCATGCCGGGCGCTGGCCGGTCGTCGTGCTCGCCCCCGACCTCGACGGCCTCGGCTCGCACGAGAAGTACGTCGCCCGCCGGCTCGCCCGCAAGGGCCTCGCCGTGCTCACCGTCGAGCTCTATCCAGAGTCCCCCGGGCGCGATCCCGAAGCCGGGCTGCTTGCCTACAACCAGCTCACCGACAAGGAGGGTCTCCGGGTCCTGGACGAGGCACACGAGTTCCTGTCGAGCGACGACATCGAGTGGGCACACGCCGACCGAATCGGGATTCTCGGCCTCGACGTGGGAGGGCGGTTCGCCCTCATGACCGGAGCCCACCGCAGCTGGGTGGCGGCGAGCGCCGTCGCCTACACGCCGCTGACCGGCGACGAAGATCGAGACTTCCCCGTCGCCGAGATGCTGAACCACCTGGCGACACCGGTGCTCGGCCTCTACGGGAACGAAGACGAGCTGATCGATCCGGAGTCAGTCGATGAGGCTCAGGCCAGGAACACCGGTGGACAATGGCTGCTGTACGAGGGAGTCGGCCACGGCTTCCTGAACGAGGTCGGCGAGAACTTCGACGCCGCCTCGTTCGAAGACGCCATCGTCCGACTGTCCGACTTCTTCATGGCGCGCCTTCCGAAAGCCGAAGAGATCGACCTCGGCTGACACAGTCGCATCGCGATCAGCTGTCGTCTGACACGGCTCTGATGTGGTGAACGCCTGCCGTCGTGAGCGTTGTCCGACGCCCATCGACGTCGACGATCAAGCCGCCTCGCGGCCCGATGTCGACCGCAGACCCCGAGCCATCCGGTTCCCATGTGATCCTCTGGCCGAGCGTGACGCAGCGCGCGCGATATCGATCGATCGGCCACGATCCCGGTCCCTCCTCGACCGACGACGTCAGCCCATCCGCCCAGGCCTCGACCAGACGGCGACCCTCGTCCTCGCCGGGGTCTTCGTCGAACAAACCAACGGCTCCGTCGGGCGGAGCCGGCCACCACAGGTTGACGCCCATCCCCATCACGACGATGTCGTCGACCAGTTCGGCGAGCAGTCCAGCGACCTTGGCGTCCCCCCGGAGCACGTCATTCGGCCACTTGAGGTGAACGCTGCCGCCCATTGCGTCTGCCGCGGCAAGACCGGCGAGGAGCGGGATGATCGTCAGGTCGGCGGGAGCCCAACCGGGTTTGAAAGCCAACGACACCGCAATCGACCGGGGCGCGCTCAACCAGGTCGAGCCACCTCGACCTCGCCCGGCGGTCTGCTCGGTCGCCGTCACCAGGATCGGCCGACCGTTGAAGGCATCCCGCGCGAGATCCTGGGTCGATGGGACCGGTCCGTGGTGTGTCACTGAATACGATGTAGCCATTGGGCCTCTCGGTGCGTCTGAAAGATGACCGCCGTCAGGCGCGACCCTAGACAGGAGCAGCGTGGGTACCGAAGCAAGGATCGAGCAACTCAGGCAATTGAGGGATGAAGCCCTCCACTCGGGAAGCGAACGCGCCATCGCCCGTCAGCACGAGGCGGGCAAGCTCACCGCCCGGGAGCGGATCGACCTCCTCCTCGACAAGGACTCGTTCCAGGAGATCGACATGATGGTTCGCCATCAGGCTCGCGGATTCGGGATCGAGAATCAGCGACCGGCAGGCGACGCCGTCGTGACCGGATGGGGCACCGTCGACGGGCGCACCGTGTTCGTGTTCGCCGAGGACTTCACCGTGTTCGGTGGATCACTCGGCCAAGCCGTCGCCGACAAGATCTGCAAACTCCTCGACAAGGCGATGGAGGTCGGCGCACCGGTGATCGGGCTCAAGGACTCGGGAGGAGCCCGAATCCAGGAAGGGGTCATGGCCCTCGACGGCTACGGCCGAATCTTCGAGCGAAACGTTCGCGCCTCCGGCGTCATCCCGCAGATCTCGGTGATCATGGGCCCATGCGCCGGAGGGGCCGTGTATTCGCCGGCGATCACCGACTTCGTGTTCCAGGTCGACGGCACGTCGCACATGTTCATCACCGGCCCCGACGTCATCAAGACCGTGACCGGAGAGGAAGTCACTTTCGAGGAGTTGGGAGGGGCATTCACCCACGCCTCGAAGTCTGGTGTCACCCACTTCGTCACGCCGAGCGGCGAGGATGCGATGGAGGCGGTGCGCTACCTGCTGTCCTTCCTCCCACAGAACAACATGGAACATGCCCCGTACTTCGCTCCGACCGACAGCCCGGACCGAGCCGACGACAGCCTCGACACCATCATCCCCGACTCGGCCAACCAGCCGTACGACATGACCAATGTGATCGAAACGATCGTCGACGACGGCGAGTTCTTCGAGGTCCACGAGCACTTCGCCAAGAACATCGTCGTGGGGTATGCGCGCATGGACGGTCATGCAGTCGGCGTCGTCGCCAACCAACCGGCGAACATGGCAGGGACCCTCGACATCGAGGCGTCGGAGAAGGCTGCCCGATTCGTCAGAATGTGCGACGCGTTCAACATCCCGCTCCTCACGTTCGTCGACGTCCCGGGATTCCTCCCGGGTGTGGAGCAGGAGCACAACGGCATCATCCGGCATGGGGCCAAGCTGCTCTACGCATTCTGTGAGGCCACCGTCCCCCGCATCACCGTCATCACCCGCAAGGCATACGGTGGCGCCTACCTCGTCATGAACGCACGCGGGATCCGGGCCGACCTCGTCTATGCATGGCCGTCGGCCGAGATCGCAGTGATGGGCGCCCAGGGCGCGGTCAATGTCGTGTTCCGCCGGGAGCTCAAGGAATCGAGCGACCCCGAGGCGAGACGGTCGGAACTGATCAGCGACTACGAGAACCAATTCAACAACCCCTACCGGGCTGCCGAGCTCGGGCTCGTGGACGAGGTCATCGAGCCTCGCCTCACCCGCCCCAAACTGATCCGCGCACTCGAGATGCTTCGCTCCAAGCGTGAAACGCTCGCCCCCCGCAAGCACGGAAACATCCCGCTGTGAACGCAATCGGACCAATCCGGCGTTCGCCTGAAATTCTCCGGCGTCCCGACTTACCATCGTCAGCCCTGACGTGGAACCCCCCGACGAGCGGCGATAACCGATGACCGACCACCGACAACGCACCCAACGCACACACGGCGTCGGCGGCCGATCGTGATCAAGAGCCTGCTGATTGCCAATCGAGGCGAGATCGCGGTTCGGGTGATCCGGACCGCGAACGAGATGGGGATCAGGACGATCGCCGTCTACTCGGAACTCGACCGCGATGCGCTCCATGTGAAGCTCGCCGACGAAGCCTGGAACATCGGGCCTGCTCCCGCCGCCGAGTCGTATCTCAACATGGACCGGATTCTCGAAGTGGCCACCGAATCGGAGGCAGACGCCATCCATCCCGGCTACGGATTCCTCTCCGAGAACGCCGGGTTCGCGCAGCGCGTCATCGACGCAGGGCTCGTCTGGGTCGGCCCTCCTCCGCAGGCGATCACCGTGATGGGCGACAAGATCTCGAGCCGCAAGGCAGCTGACAAGGCTGGTGCACCCACCGTCCCGGGGACGATGGAGGCTCTCACGTCGGTCGATGAGATCAAGAAGGTCGCCGCCGAATACGGATATCCGGTCGCCATCAAGGCCGCCCACGGCGGCGGAGGCAAGGGCCTCCGCGTGGTGTGGAAGGACGAAGAGGTCGAAGAGGCGTTCGACGGGGCTCGCCGGGAGGCGGATGCCTATTTCGGGAACGCCGAGGTCTATGTCGAGAAGTACATCGAGACCCCCCGCCACGTCGAAGCCCAGATCATCCTCGACACCCACGGCAACGCTCTGTTCCTGGGGGAACGCGACTGCTCGGTGCAGCGACGGCACCAGAAGCTGATCGAGGAGACCCCGTCACTGGCGATGAACGACCAGCAGCGTGCCGACCTCGGCGAGGCGGCCCTATCGGTGGCACGCGCCTGTGGGTACCTCAATGCCGGAACCGTGGAATTCCTCCTCGCCCCCGATGGGGAGTTCTACTTCCTGGAGATGAACACCCGCCTGCAGGTCGAGCACACGGTGACTGAGATGGTGACCGGCGTCGACCTGGTCCGCGAACAGATCCGGGTCGCGTCCGGTGAGCCTCTGTCGGTGACCGAAGTGACTCCAACCGGTCATTCCATCGAGTTCCGGATCAACGCCGAGGACCCGTTCAAGAACTTCACACCCAGCCCCGGCACCATCACCGAGTATCGCGAGCCGAGCGGCATCGGTGTCCGGGTGGACGGCTGGGTGGCAGCGACCACCAACGTCAGCCAGTACTACGACAACCTCATCGCAAAGCTCGTCGTGTGGGCGGCCGACCGTGACCAGGCGATCGAGCGCGGGCGCCGGGCGTTGGAGGAGTACAACGTCCACGGCATCGCCACCACGATTCCCGCTCACATCCAGGTGTTGAATCACCCCGACTTCATCGAGAACCGCCACCACACGAAGTGGATCGAGGACGAGGTCGAGTTGGTCGGCCACGACCCGGTGCCATCCGAGACCTTGCCAACCGATGAGGACCTCGAGCGTCGGTCGATGACCGTCGAGGTCGGGGGACGGCGCTTCAACGTGGCCTACTGGGCTCCACCGGTCGGGGCGGCCCGTGCCACCGGAGGGGCCAGGCGCAAGCGCCCCCGGTTGGAGAAGTCGTCCGCCGGAGCGAGCGACGGCATCGTCACCGCCCCGATGCAGGGCACGATCGTCAAGGTCGGCGTCAAGGCCGGCGACCGTATCGAAACGGGAGACCAGATCTGCGTCCTCGAGGCGATGAAGATGGAGAACGAGGTCCTCGCCCCGATGACGGGCTCGATCACCGACCTCCGCATCGAACCGGGCGACACGGTGACCCCCGGCGAAGTCATCGCCATCATCAAGTAACCCCCCGAAGAACCTTCCTGCAACCCAGGGTTGCAGGCACGGTATGTCGTGTTTGGGGCCCGCAGTTCGAACCGCGCGTCGATGTCACCGCGATTCTGCGGGCCCCCAGCACGGTATGTCTTCACTGCAACCCTGGGTTGTGGTGTTTACCTGGGGGTCATGTCAGACCGAGAAAGAACCAGAGCGCGCCGGCCACCAGGATGACGGCGGCGCAGACCGCGGAGAGAATCAGCAGGGTCGACGTCTTCATCGGGGCGTCATTCGGCAGCGTCTGTGATCGACTCGCTCAGCGACGGGTGAACCATCAGAGTCTCGATGAGTTGGTCCGCCCGGACATTGACCTGAACCGCCAACGCCAGGATCCCGATCAGCTCCGACGCCCGGTGTCCCACGACGGTTCCTCCGAGCACCACCCCCGTCGCAGGGTCGGTGACGACCTTTACGAATCCACGGGGAAACCCCTGGAGCACGCCACGCGCATTCGCCGCGAACGGGACCTTCGTGGTCCGGACCTTGCGGCCCTGCTGAGCAGCCTGGACTTCTTCGAGCCCCACCGATGCGATCTCGGGCTCGGTGAAGATCGCCTGGGTCACCTTCGAGTAGTCGATCGGCGTCACCGGCAATCCGACGAGGTGCTGGGCGATCTTCTTCCCCTGCATCGAGGCGACCGACGACAGCAACATCTGACCGGTGCAGTCGCCGGCTGCATAGATGTGGGGCTGTGAGGTCACCTGGAACGGGTCGACCGTGACATAGCCGTGATCGTGTTCGATCCCGGCGTCCTCCAACCCGATTGTGGTCGTGTTCGGGACCGAGCCGATGGCGAGCAGGGCATGGGAGCCTCGTACCACCCGACCGTCGTCGCACACGACCTCGACGCCCGCTTCGGTTCGGTTGATCGCCTCGGCTCGTGCCCCGATCACCAGCTTGACGCCTCGCTCGAGGAAGTCCTCCTCGAGGACGGCTGCCACTTCGGGGTCACGGTGGGGCAGCACCTGCTGGCGACTCACGACCAGGGTGACCGCTGATCCGAGACTGGCGAAGATGTGGACGAACTCGACGCCGGTGACGCCGGAGCCAATGACGATCATGTGCTCGGGGACGTCGGGAAGGTCATACGCCTCCCGGGTCGTGAGGATCCGTTCACCGTCGATTTCGGCCCAGGCGGGGACCCGCGGGGCGGAGCCGGTGGACACCAGTGCCGCATCGAAGTCGATGGTTCGGGTCTGTCCGTCGACCGTCTCCACCTCCGCGGTATTGGGCCCGGTGAACCGTCCGGTTCCCCGGATGATGTCGATGCCCTGCGAGGTCAGAAGCTCGTTCCACGACGCGGTGATGTCCTGGGAGATCGTCGAGATCCGTTGAGCCAACTGGGCGGAATCGACCTGTCCGGGCTCGGCGACGAGGCCGAGCCGAGCCGCATTCCGGATCGAGGCGAGGCGAACGGCGGTTGCCGTCATCGTCTTGGAAGGGTATGCAATCCCACAGATGGGCAGCGCCGCCGACGATCGACTTCTCGACGAGGGTCACCCGCATGCCGCGGGCGGCAGCGGTGGTTGCGGCAGCGGTTCCGGCAGGACCGCCGCCGATGATCAGAAAGTGCTTCATACCGTCCTTGACAGTGGATCGTCGGTCAGGCTACCGCCGGTCAGGCCGGCCGATGGACTCCGAACACACCGCGCAGGACATCGGAGACCTCGCCGACCGTCGCGCCCAGTTCGAGTGCCGAGCGCATGGCAGGAAGGAGGTTGGTGTCTGTTTCTGCGATTTCCCTGATCTGCACGAGAGCGGCGTCGAGAGCTGCCGCGTCCCGGCTGGCCCGCCACCGGTCGAGTCGCTCGACCTGGCCCCGCTCGAGCTCGGGATCGACCGACATCACCGGAATCGGCGCGTCTCCCTCGCGAGCGAACCGATTGACCCCGACGACCACCGAATCGCCCGACTCCTGACGGCGGGCCTCGGTGTACGCCGCGTCTTCGATGGCACGTTGCATGACCCCTTCTTCGATCGCCCGCACCGCTCCCCCGACATCCTCGATCCGATCGAACAACTCGGTCGCCTTCGCCTCGAGCTCATCGGTGAGCGACTCGATGAAGTACGAACCGGCGAGTGGATCGACCGTGTCGGTCATCCCTGATTCGTACGCCAGGATCTGCTGGGTCCGGAGTGCGATCGTTGCGGACTCCTCGGTTGGCAGCCCGAGCGCCTCGTCGTAGGAGTTCGTGTGGAGCGATTGCGTGCCGCCCATCACCGCTGCCATCGCCTGCACGGTGGTCCGCACCACGTTGTTGAGCGGCTGCTGGGCGGTGAGCGTCGAGCCGGCGGTCTGGGTGTGGAAGCGCATCATCTGGGACTTCTCCGAAGTGGCGCCGATCAGGTCACGCATGAGACGCGCCCACATCCTGCGTGCCGCCCGATACTTGGCGACCTCCTCGAAGAAGTGGTTGTGCCCGTTCCAGAAGAACGACAGTCGGGGAGCGAACGCGTCGGGGTCGAGACCCACGGCCGTCGCCGCCCTGACGTAGGCGATCCCGTTGGCGATCGTGAACGCCATCTCCTGAGCCGCAGTGGATCCGGCTTCGCGGATGTGGTAACCGGAGATCGAGATCGTGTTGAAGTTGGGGAGGTTCTCGGCGGCATACGAGAACACATCGGTCACGAGCCGCATCGACGGCGTCGGCGGATAGATGTAGGTTCCCCGGGCCACGTATTCCTTGAGGATGTCGTTCTGGATCGTCCCCCGGATGTCCTCGGGTTCGACTCCCTGCTCCTCGGCAACGATCTGATAGAGCAGCAGCAGGATCGGAGCGGTGGAGTTGATCGTCATCGATGTCGAGACCCGGGCGAGGGGCAGGCCGTCGAAGAGTCGGCGCATGTCGTCGAGCGAGTCGATCGCCACCCCGACCTTGCCGACCTCACCGACGGCGAGATCGGCATCGGAATCCAAGCCCATCTGGGTGGGAAGGTCGAATGCCACCGACAGCCCCGTCTGGCCCGCCTCGAGTAGCGACCGGAAGCGGGCGTTCGTCTCCTCGGCGGTGCCGAACCCAGCGTATTGGCGCATCGTCCACGGACGACCCCGATACATCGTCGGGTACGGCCCCCGCGTGAACGGGAACTCTCCCGGCTCTCCCAGATCGGCTGGATCCGTGGGCGTCGAGTAGACCGCGTCGATCTCGATCCCTGACGATGTGTGCCGGTTTTCCACCAAGTGCTGTATCCTCGGACTCGCGTTGGGGGAAGCGTACCCACCCCCTCGTTCCGATCCCCGCTGGAAGCACCAGCCGGAAAACGCACCGGAACCGCTCCCTACTCCAGGAACGTCCACAGGCCATGGCCCGCAGATCCCTCATCCACGAAGTCGAGCGTCGCGAACGCGGCGGCCGATGGTTCCCGGCGTTCGCCGGTCTGCTGGTGATCTCGCTCCTCGCGTCCACCTGGATCGGCCTCTTCGCCTTCATGGGAGCCAACTCCGCCTACGGCACGTTCAGCGACCTCGAGGAGAAGTTCGTCCCCGACATGTCGTCGATGGAGATGTCGTTCCCCGACCTGAGTCGGGTCAGCCGCATCTATGCCAGCGGAGGAGAGCTCCTCGCCGAACTCCACGATGGCCGGATCTCCGAGCCCACCCCGATCGACGAGATCCCCGACCACGTGATCTACGCGGTGCTCGCCGCCGAAGATGACGACTTCTACGTGCACGACGGAGTCGACTTCCTCGCCATTGCATCTGCAGCCAGAGACAACCTCCTGTCTGACACCACCCGCGGAGGGTCGACGATCACCCAGCAGATCGCCAAGAACCTGTTCGTGGGCGACGAGGTGACGATCGAACGCAAGATCAACGAGGCGCTCGTCGCCGCCGAGATGGAGCGCCGCTTCACCAAGGATCAGATCCTCGAGTTCTATCTGAACTCGGTGTTCTTCGGATCGAATGCCTACGGGGTCAGTGCTGCCGCCCACCAGTACTTCGCCAAGGATCTCGATGAAATGACGCTCGCCGAAGCCGCGACCATCGCCGTCACGATCCGCAACCCGGTTCAGTTCAATCCGCGCCGCAACCCCGACGAGGTGCTGTCCCGACGCAATCGCGTCATCCAGAACATGCTCGCCGAAGGGTGGGTGACCCCCGAAGAGGCTGAGGCCGCCATCGATGCGGAGATGATCATCGCTCCGAGAACCTCCGTGTCGGGCGTCGCCGACCACGTCGTCGCCGAAGTGAAGCGGCAACTGCTCGACGATCCCGAGTTCGCCTTCCTCGGCGAGACCAGGGAGGAGCGCAAGATCGCCATCTTCGGCTGCCCGGCCGACGACACCGAGTGCGCCGGCGGCGGAGGGTTGAGGATCGAGACGACCATCGATCTCGCAGCACAGCGGGCAGCGAACGCCATCCTCCAGCAGTGGTTCCCGATCCCCGAGGACAACTTCACGGCGTGCCAGGAGATCTTCCCCGATCGGGAAGTCAACTCGCTCGAATTCCTCGCGGTGTATGCGACCCAGCAGACCTGCGCTCCGACCGGGGCTCTCGCATCGGTCGACAACCACACCGGTGCCGTCCTGACCATGGCGTCGGCGGTTCCGTTCGACTTCAACCAGTTCGACTTCGCGGTTCAGGGTCGACGTCAGGCCGGATCGACGATGAAGGCGATCACCCTCGCCACCGCGCTCGAGCAGGGCGTGAGTCTCTCCAGCCGATGGAGTGGAGCGTCACCGCAGCGCTTCGAGTGCCCGTACGCCTGCTCCGATCTCGGAAACATCTGGGAGGTCAGCAATGCGGGCGCCTCCTACGGGAACATCACCCTCGAGCAGGCAACCCAGAATTCGGTCAACACGGTCTTCGCTGCCGTCTCGCTCAAAGTCGGCCCCGAGAACATCGCTGAGATGGCCCACCGGATGGGCATCAAGTCGAAACTCGATGCGATCCCATCGATCACGCTGGGAACCTCGGACGTCACACCGCTCGAGATGGCGTCAGCGTTCTCCAACTTCGCGACCAACGGACTTCACGCCGACAACTATCTGGTGTCCCGCGTCGTCGATTCCGGCGGCGACATCATCTACGAGCACGAGGTGGATCCGGTGCAGGTCGCGGATCCGGCGCTGTTCGCAGCTGCCCGAATCCCGCTCGAGAAGGTCCCAACTGCTGCAGGCACAGCCGTGAGGGCCAACATCGGCGTACCGCAGGGCGGAAAGACCGGCACGACCCAGAACTACGGCGACGCCTGGTTCGTCGGGTTCACGCCGAACTATTCGACCGCCGTGTGGACGGGGTATGCGGGCATTCGGGAACCACTCAGGAACGTGACGATCAACGATCAGTTCTACTCGAGGGTGTTCGGCGGTTCGGTGTCGGCGCCGATCTGGGCCGAGTACATGAAGATCATCCTCGTCGACGAGGACCCCGGCGAGTTCCCCCAGGTCCCCGAGGGCGACGTCGACGTCTACTTCGAGGTCCCGGTCACCGAGGTTCCGCTCGTCGTCGGCTTCGATGTCGAAGAAGCCGAGACGCGGCTGCGGTCCGCAGGCCTGATTCCGTGGAGAGTCGAGTTCGATTCGCTCGAGCCGGAGGGTCTCGTTCTCGGCCAGTCCGCCCAGCCCGGGGCAGAGGTCGAGCAAGGGTCGACGATCTACATGAACGTGTCGACCGGCGTTGTCCCGATCGCCACCATCCCCTCGCGGCTGGTCGGTATGACCGAGGAGGACGCACTCTTCAACATTTCTCAGATCGAAGATACGACCGGGGTTCGACTCACCGTGGTCATCCAGGAGGTCAACGGACCGCCCAGCCGGCGAGGAATCGTCCTGCAGACGGATCCGTCCGGCGGCTCGACGGTGGGATCAGGCGCCACGATCACCCTGTTCGTCGGGGCGTAGGCCCCTCGGGGCTCCCGAGTTCTAGACCGACACCGTCATCCCGGCCAGACCGGGTCCGTAGCGCACGGGTGACGAACGCGATGCCCGCACGTCGGCGTGATGACGGTCGATCTCCGCATCGCTGTGGCCCGGCTCGTGGTGAAAGGTGATGAGCCTCCCCACCTCTGCCATCTCGGCGAGATCGAGCGCCTGTGACAGGGTCGAGTGACCCCAGCCGACCCGATCGGGGTATTCACGATCGGTGTATTGGGCGTCGTGGATGAGGAGGTCGGCAGCCTCGACCAGCGCAAACCCCGACACCCACCGGGGATCATCGAGGATGCGTCCTGGTCCGAGCGCCGGCTCATGGTCGGGCAGATACGTGATCGTCCGGCCTCCGGAGGTGATCCGATAGCCATACGTCTGACCGGGGTGGATGACGAAGTCGGCCTCGATCTCGAAGGGGCCGAGGTCGACGATGCCGGGCGACAGGTCGTGAACGGTCACAGATGGCAGTTCCCGGAGGCGGACCGGGAACAGCGGCGGCGACAGATACCGGCCCAGCCGGGCGGTCAGCGTGGTTGTCGAGACCGGGCCCCAGATGTGGACGTCGACGTCGGGCTCGAAGAGCGGCGCGAAGAACCCGAGACCCTGGATGTGATCCATGTGGAGGTGGGTGAGCAGTATGTCGAGCCGCCCGGTCGTCTGGGTCGAACAGGTGGAGTGGACGATGCCGGATCCGGCGTCGAGCACCAGTGTCGACCCGTTCTCGGCGGTCACTTCCACCGACGACGTGTCACCGCCGTAGCGAACGGTCGCCAACCCTGCCCGCCCGACCGAGCCACGGGTGCCGTTGAGCGTGACCTTCACCGATCCAACTCCCAGAACAGGGCAAGCGCCCCGAGTTTGCGTCCCCCTTGACCGACCAGCGGGATGGCCGTGACCTCGATCTCGCGCCAGATCCGATCGAATGCGCGAATCCGCACCGGGCCATGGGATGGCGCCCAGTCGGTCAACGATTTGAGGAGTGGCAGGTCGGCGACCGGCATCGGCGATCCGTCGAGGCGGGTCGTTTCGAACAGGTCGGCCAACTGCGACGCAGGCATCTCGCCGGCCTCATCGAACCGGACTCCGAGAACCGCCTCAGCGGGCTCGTTGTAGAAGAGCAGATTCCCGACATCGTCGGTGATCCAGATCGGATGCGACATCGTCGCCGCCCATTGTCGAGCGAGGATGATCTCGATCGGATGTTGATCAGCCATCGCTCTCCGTCGGTTCGGGGATTCGACTCTACGCCCGCCCCCGTCTCGGCGCACCGGCCACGTCCTCCGCCTCCCGCCCGGCCATTCCCTGATCGTCTCGTCAAGTCGCGAAACATCCTACTTGACGTTGTTTAACGTTATGCAATAGTGTTCGCACTATGACGACTCCAGCTTCCGGGGCATCCCCTCGACACACACCACACGCCAATCCCGCCTCGGGAGCCGGGGTCGCCCCAACCGTTTCCGTCCGCGCCGAACACCGGGCGAAGATCCTGGCCGGACCGCCGGACGGCATGCGGGCCGACTCGATCTACGTCCGGAGGTTCTGGGTGGCGGCGATCGGCCCGGGAGCCGTCGCCGACATGCTCCGAGTCATCAGCGCAGCGAGACGCAAGACCACGGTGCTGCATCCGATCTATCTCCACGTATTGGTGACGACGGGACTGGCAGGGTTCGACGGCAAGACCATCACCGTCGCCGACCCGGTGCCGCTCCTTCCGCCACACCTCGTCAGGAGGCTCCCTCCGGCCCTGAGGCGCGAACACGCGACCTGGTTGCGTCTCAGGCGTTCGAGACGGTCGTGACCTCGATCAGCGCTGTCTCAGCGCCAGCAGCGCCACGACCGTGACCGCGGTCAGCTCCCCCGCCAGGAAAGCGACCGCGACGGCTCGGTCCGGCGCGAAGCTCAGGAAGGGCAGTACTGCCAAGCCGACTGCCAACCCCGACACCCACGACATCGCCAACCTGCCGGTGCCGCCCTGGGCGACCAGGGCCTGACCGGTGATCTGAGCAGTCGACGCCGCGACGACGCCAGCGGCAGCCAGCGCCGTGACCCAGCGATCGGGAGTGGCGTTGAACAACAACTCGACGATCTGGGGACCCACCGCCCAACCGACCAGTCCACCCAGCACAGAGAGCGCAAGGCCCCCGGACACGAGCCGAACCACGATCCGGCGAAACCCGCCGCCGCTCTCGGCGATGCCGACCAGGAACGGAAGGATGCGGCCCTGCAACGAATAGATGATCGTCAGGGGGCCCCGGAACAAGGTGAAGGTGACGAACACGGTACTGACCAGCACCGGCGATCCGCCGAGGGCGGCGATGCCGAGCGGTGCTCCGGCCAGCAACAGCTGCGACGCACCGCTCCCGGCGATATAGGCGCCGAGGAAACCAGACGCGACGGTCGACTCGACCGCCGAGGTCTCCCGGTCGAAGCGCCAGTACCGGGTCCCGAGAGCCGCGAGCGGTGCGGCGACCATCGCCCACCCGAGTGAAACGGCCGATGCCGCCCAGGTGACCAGGATCACGGCGACCACCAAACGCGTGACACCCTCCCAGAACAGCGCCCACCCGAGATGGCCGAACTTTCGCTGCCCGGCGAGCAAGCCCTTGCCGACGGTGAGGGTGGCGTAGCCGATCGGAAGCAGCGCCAGGAAGAGCACGTACATGTACGACCCGCCGAACAACGAGTTGCGGCTGACCAGGCCGATG
Source organism: uncultured bacterium (assembly GCA_963745865.1). Lineage (GTDB taxonomy): Bacteria > Actinomycetota > Acidimicrobiia > Spongiisociales > ZC4RG35 > JAHEDH01. The sequence continues at coordinate 13,585 of CAVUYZ010000009.1, forward strand.
CCCGCCCCGAGTGCGGCGGTGCCGAGCGCGGTGGCGGCGATGACGGACCGATCGGCGCGCAGCACTTTCCGGCCGCGGCTCGCCTCCCGGGTCACGTACTGCTCGAGCGGGATCAGCACGACCGTCACGAGGATGAAGAAGATCGTCCACAGTTGGGCGATCGGCGCGAATGCCGCTTCGCCGAGCGTTCGGATCCCGAACACCTGGAAGAGATAGGCGGCGACCGCGCCAACCAGGGTGCCGGCGAGCAGGCGGGCGGTCCCCGGCGCCCGAAATCCGCGGGGAGCGGGTATCAGGACGGCGGCGTCAGAGTCCACTGTATCGAGCATGGGGTGTTCATCGGCCACGAGGTCCTACGACTGGAGCTGTCTCAGGTGTCTGCCCTGAGGAGACGCGCCAGGAATGATGCCATCTGTTCGCGGGTCACGTAGCCATAGGGGCTGAAGGTGGTCTCGCTCGTCCCGTTGGTGACCTTGAGCGACACGAGTCCGTTGATCGCTGCCACCGCCTCGTTGCTGAGACCCCCGAGATCTGCGAAGGCAGACGTCCCCGTCGGCAGCGAATAGGCCGCGGCCGTGTGGACTCTGGTCAGGAACAGCGCCATCTGCCATCGGGGGATGGTCCCGAACGGATCGAAGGAGGTGGCGGACACGCCGTTCGTGATCCCGAGCTCAGCGAGTTGGTTGATCGAATCGATCGTCGACTGACCGAGGCCCGAGATGTCGGTGAACCCATAGGGCGTCGGCGGTGGCACTTCGATGCCCATCAACTGGGCCTCGCGGACCAGGTACTCCGCCATCTGCCAGCGGAAGATGTCGCCGGTCGGGTCGAAGATCCCGTTGCCGATGGCAGGCATCACCCCGAAATAGACCATGCAATCGATGTCGGCTCCGTGGGTTCCGTTCGGGTCGACGTCGGAGAGGTTGGCGCTGGGAACCGGCTCTTCGCAGGGTTGATCGGGGATGGTGACGCCCGAACCGGAGATCGAATAGGTGATCGAGCGCATCCCGAGCGCCGAGCGGAAACTCCGCCCGGACCGGGCGATGGTGGTGTTCTGTCCGTTGAGGGTCCCTGATATGGCGACTTCTTCGACCGTCCCCGACGCATGGGTCTTGGAGATCGTGACGCCTGTGACCGTGTCCATTCCGACCGCGCCGGCGATCTCGGCGGCGGTCTTGGTGACCGTCCAGGATGCGAACGGATTGTTCGCCAGCGGATCCCTCGACCACGGATCGGGGACACCGACCAGATACGGGGCTGCGCCGGACGCTCCCAGACCATCCTGGTTGTTGTCGGTGTGGCCACCGGACGACGAGGAGTAGTAGGCGACGATGACGGTGCTCTGGGAGGCGTCGGGGTGGGTGATCACCTGGTTGGCGGTGGCGTTGACCGCCGACACCCAATTTCCGCCACCCTGCTCGTTCTCCTTGGCGAGGCCGACGAAGTTCTGGTCGACGACGGTTGCATACAGCTGACACCAGCAGGCTGCCTTCCGCGATGCGTCGAGCGAGTCGCCGCCATCGCCGGCGTCGCCCCACCGGAGCGCCTGCCTGACGCCGTAGGTGCGGGCCGCGGTCGCCTGCGCCTGGAGCGCCGCAGTCGGCCAACTCGAGGGGACCTCGCCGATCCCGTAGACGTAGTCCTCGACACCGATCTCGAGGCTGATGTGGAATCCTTCTCCGGCCGGACGGATCCTGAGCTTCCCTCGCTTGTAGCGGCGGCTCGTCTCGGGCAGGTAGATGTTGGAGGTGGCGTTGTCCCATTCGATCGTGGCGCGACACAATCCGGGGTTGCCCACCGGCGTCCCCTCGAGGAAGAACTGACAGGCACCACCGCCGAGCGCCCGGAACTCCCAGTTCTGGCCCGGAGACGCGGTCTGGGTCGGGCAGGCCCCTTCTCCATCACCCGCCTTGCACAGACCGGCGTCTCCGCCCTCCATCTGGAACTTCATGAACGACCAGTTCTGGGCGAGGCCGATCCACAACGGATCCGGATCGGTGGTCATCCAATGGGTCGGCCCGAGGACGTCGCCGAAATCCTTGATCGTGGTGTCGGTGTAGTAGTAGTCGAGGATCTGGTTGGCGGTCCAGCCGGAGGCGGCTTGCGCCCTGGCTCCGTACTGGCTCATCCCCACGCCGTGGCCCCACCCCGACCCGGTGATCACGTACTCGTCAGTCGTGGTCTGAGCGGCGGCGACAGCAGGGATCAGCGTGGCCAGGAGGGCGGACATCGTCAGGATGTGTATGGCGCGTCGGAACATCAGATTTCAGGGGGTTGGGGTGGCAGATACGGTAGCGACGACCCTCACCAAGAACACGGCCATCTGCTCGCGGGTGACGTCGACATCAGGCGAGAACGTTGTGTCCGACGTGCCGACCGTGACCCCGAGTCGATAGAGGTTCGAGACTGCCGCCCACGTCTCTTGATCCTCGACGTCGAGGAACCCGGGAAGCTCGGTGTCGGGGATCGGGACATCGAGGTCCGCCAGCACCCGATCGAGGAATAGTGCCATCTGCCGGCGGGTGACCACCGCCCCGGGACCGAACTCGGTCTCGGACACACCCCGGGTGATCTCGAGCGCAGAGAGTCGGGCGATGGCGGCGATCGTCTCCGGCGAGTATCCGTCGAGGTCTCCGAACTCGATGACGACCCCTCCTGGTGGCGGACCGGAGACCGCGTCCCAGGTCCGGGTGAGGAACAAGGCCATCTGCCAGCGCTCTACGTGATCGCGTGGACAGAACTGGAGGTCGGCACACCCGGTCGTGATGCCGAGGTCGAACACCTGGCCGATCGCCCACTCCTGGGGGGAGTCTTCGTCGTCGAAGAACGGCGGGGTGAAGTCGCCAAGGGTGAAGGTGAATGATGCGGGAGTGGGCGGGGGCGTCCCGTCGGTGGGGGTGGCCGTGACCGCGACCGTGTAGCGCCCCCAATCGAGCGTGTTCGGTGGCGACCACGGAACCCGCCCAGACAGACCGGTGCCGGTCTCGTCGATGAGCAGACTGCCGTCGGGGGCGTCGAGCGTCAGGTGCCAATCGGATGCGACGTTGAGCGTGAAGGCGAATTCGGTGGGTTGGTACCCCTCGACTCGATTGCCCGGCACCGGGTCGACGGTCGGCCATCCGCCCCACAGCCGGGGGCCTTCCACGAGTGCGATCCGCTCGGCCAGGGTGTCGAGCAGGCTGTATGCGACAGATCCGGGACATCCGGTGGTCGAGACATCCCGGTGTCCGGACACGGCCCGGAGCGGAACCGGCACACCGTCGGGATAGGTCGGCGAATCGGCCGAGATGACCACCGGCCTCGATCGTGGATCGATGTGGGCGATGTCCATCCGCCACGAAGCGAAGTCCACGAATCCATCCTGGGCGGCCTGGCTGGGGGGCGACAGCTGATGGTCACCGATGAAGGCGACACCGATCGACGCCGAGTTGAAGCCGGCGGCATGGGCGCCGCGCACCGGGAGGTCCTGACCTCCGCCCCGACCCTCCCAGATCCGCCCGTACTGGTCGATGAGGGTGTTGTAGCCGATGTCGTTCCAGCCGCGGACACCGACGTGGTAGGAGCAGATGGCGTAGAGCAGGTCAGCGACGTCGTCCGGCCCGTAGCTATTCGCCGCCGCCGAATGGAGGGTGTGATGGACGATGACCACGTCGGCCCTCGTCCGGGTGGAGTAGGTGACATCCTCGGCGACGCAGGCGCTGCCTCCCCAGGCCGATCTCGGGAGGATGTCGGGCTGGTCGGTCGCAGCCATCAGCCGTTCCGAGCGGTTCCACACGAGTCGGTCCAGCTGAACCTTCAACTTTGACCTGAGGTCGAGGGTTGCTCCGGTGGTGTCGACATAAGCTGATCGACGGCTCGTCGCCCTCGAACTGGAACTGAATCCACCCGGAACCGCCCGTGTAGACGGCCTCGCTCGTCACCCCGACCTCGGCTGCGCCCTCTCCCGCATCACGATCGGGCCCATGGTCGTCGGAGTGGATGGGGGTCCACGGACCCCAGGTCTCGCCGTCGTCACTCACCCGGACTGCGGCGTCTCCGCCGCCGTCGACGCCCCACGTCGCTCCGACCGCGGTGGTGGTGAGCTGGATTGGATCGGTTCGACGAATGGCGCCGATGGCGTGCGACTGGTTGATCCGCAGTTCACCGGTGACGGCCGGATAGTGGGCCGGCTCGACATCGAGTTGGCTGAGAACGAGTAGGGCTGCTGCTGCGATCGGGACGCCGATCACCCGCAGCCGCCAGCGTGAACCGCTGTCGACACTCCCCCGCATCGTTTGGAACCTTCCGTCTGGAGCTCCCAGCCCCCACGGTGACGCAACAACGCGCCGTCAGGGAGGTTGGACGCTCCCTGACTCACCATGTTACGTGTATCCGCTGAGACTCTCAGACAGATAGATGCCACCCACGAACCACCAGGTCGGCTCGAACAGCACCGTTTGGGTCATCGACGGGAGGAACGTCACGATCAGCAGCGCGGCGGCCACCTTTCCAGAACCAGATCTGACGATCACCACCATCAGCCCAAGGAACGCCAACAGGCCAACGACGCCCGTCTCGGCCAGCAGTTCGATGATCAGGTTGTGCGGCTCCTGCATGATCGAGTTCGTCAGCCACCCGACCCCAAGTCCCACCCCCACGATCGGGTTCTCGAGGAACATGTCGATGTACTCGGGCCAGACGTCGGCGCGTTCCTCCGACGGTTGGAAGCGATCACCGAAGGCGACGTCCGATGGCTCGAACAACCCGGTGATGTCGGCGAGCAGATCCCAACCCTGGCTCAGCCTGAAGGCGAATTGCAGATCGACGTCGCCGCCGACCAGCGGTTTGTCGACCATGAACATCGAAGCGACGAGCAGCGTGGTGATCATCGCCGCCCAGGCCAGATGCTTGCCAACCCATATCCAGGTGACCCATCCGACCCGGGTCAGGGCGAACCCGACGATGATCAGGCCGAGTGGCAACGCCAGCCAACCCGTGCGGCTGAACGCCATCACCACCGCGAACCCGAGTGTGCCGATCACGGTGGCGTCGACCCAACCCCATCCGCTCGCCCTGTCACGGGCCGCGGCCACGAGCGCCAGGGCTGCCCACAGCACCGTCCATGCCGCTCCGTAGCCAGGATCCTGATGCCAGTTCGTGAGGGCGATGAAGCCCTCCTCGAGGTAGGCGGGCTTGGAGATTCGGAACACTCCCGGCAGATCGTTGATGGTGTCGAGGAGTCCGGTGCCGAAGACACCCAGGTTCACGAGCGAGAAGAAGATGGCCGTGACACCCATCGCCGCCCCTGACCAGAACACCACGGTCAACATGCGATCGACCAGGCCGGGCTGGAGCAACCTTCGCTCAGTCACGAGCATCACCATCGCGCCGACGGCGATCGCCAACCCGAGTTGGAAGAAGCGCTCCCGATACGGCTCCGCCGGGAACCCCACCAATAGAACGGCAGCGAACACGACCAGAGCGATCGACACCGCCGGGTGGTAGGGCCACTCCCGCTCCTTGATCCCTTCCCACAGGTCGAAGACGATCACGAGAACCAGCAGCACGAGCCACGGCTTCCACGAGATCCAGGCTTCGAAGAACACAGTGTGCAACGGCAACACCGCCACCATCGCCAGGAATATCCCGTCGGCGACCGTCAGCTTCGGCAATTGCTCCACGCGCAGCACGGCGCAAGGCTAGGTCGAAAGACCCAGCCGCATTCGTCCCGAGGCATTCAGGCCGACGATTCTGCTCGCGTTCGGGGTTCAGCCCGAGCCCACACGGGAGCCCGCGAGGTACCCTGATGCGATGCGACTCCGCACACGTTTTGTCCTGACACTCGCGGTTCTCCTGGTGGCGGTGGCCGGGCCTGCAACGGCACAGACCGATCCCTATGCCGCAGACCCGTTGGGGCTGGTGCCATTCATCGACACCGCCCAACAGGTGTACTCCTCGGGCACCGACACCTGGGAGGTGTGGATCTGCAATGTCGCCAACGGCGACACCACCGTCGACCTCACCCAGTCCGTCGACCTCCTGAACACCGAGATGGTTCCCTATTGGGAGTGGCTGTCGGACGGCGCGTATACACCAGAGTTCGTTGCCGGCGGGGTGGTCTCCTCTACCGACGTCGTCGACCAGGCAGACGTCGAAACCGAGACCCAATTCGCCACCGACTGCGAGGCCCAGGTCTCCACATCGAGCAAGTCCAAGCCGAACGGCGTGGTCATCGTCGTCGACGCCGCCGTTGACGGCGGCTACGGGACATTCGGAAGCGTCTGCCCCGATGAGCCGTTCACCAACTGCACTACGACCTATCCCTCGAACTCCCGCAGAATCGTGCTCGGAGCCCCGGCCGTCGTGACCACGCCCCCCTTCACACAGCCTCAGTCGATCACGGTCGCCCACGAACTGGGGCACGCCCAGCACTGGGCCCACTCCTACACCGGCCTCACCTTCAGCGGATCCACTCTCGATCGATACGACAACCCGATGGATGTCCTCAGCGCCGGTGACCAGACCGGCGACCCCATCGGGACCCTCGCCTACCACCGATACGAGGCGGGATGGATCAATCCTGCCGATGTGGCGATCCACTCCGAAGGGGTCGCCGACTACCGCATCTCCGTCGTCGGGGAATCGGGCACCCAAATGGTGGTCATTCCGAGCGGAACGCAAGGACGGTTCTTCACCCTCGAAACCAGGCGAAAGACCGGCTACGACGCAGGCCTCCCTGCGGCCGGCGTCGCTGTGCACTCGGTCGACCAGCGGAGGGAGGTCGCCTGCGCCCTCCCCGCCGGGCTGCCGACCACCTGGCCGTGCTTCGCCACCCTGGTCAGGATCGCTCCGTTCCCTGCGGTCGAGGGCGGGGGCACGGGACACGTCATCGGATTCGACCAGACCGTCAGCGTCGGCCTCTTCGACGTGTCGATCATCGCCGCCGACCTGACGTCCTTCACAGTTCGGGTCAGCCGTCAGGACTCGGGGAGGTTCATCGATGACGATGGCAACTTCCACGAGCCGGCGATCGAGACAATCGCATCGCTGGGCATCACCCTCGGGTGCAACCCGCCCGACAACGACCGCTATTGCCCTGATTCACCGGTCACGAGGGCCGAGATGGCCGCCTTCATCGTGCGGGCAACCGGGGGCCTCGATCCGTCGACCAAGTACACAGGCCGGTTCCCGGACGTTCCGGAGGCGGCGTGGTACTCCCTGTATGTCGAGGAGTTGGCTGACATGCAGGTCACCCTCGGTTACGACGACGGGACCTATCGCCCCAACGCCATCGTCACCCGCGCCGAGATGGCCGCCTTCATGAGCCGGGCCTTCATCGATCCCGCCGACATCGTCGACGCCACCGGTGTGTTCATCGATGTCCCACCCACCAGCTGGTACGCGAACTTCGCCGAGACGCTCCTCGACCAGGGCATCACCACCGGCTGTCTGGCAACCCCGCTCTCCTACTGCCCCAACGACCAGGTCCTCAGAGACCAAATGGCCTCCTTCATCGCCCGCGCCCTCCCGTAACAAGCCCCCCTGGGTTCGTAGGACGAACCCCGTCCCCCCGCCGGGGGGACAAACAAACAACGACCACGCGAGAAGCGCATCATTGTTTGTTCCCCCTTGGGGGAACAGGCGTGCGCTAGCACGCCATGGGGGGTTTTACGAAGCGGGTTACTCGGCGGTTTCGGCGAGGGCGGCTTCGAGGCGTTGGCGGGCGCGCATGACGCCGATGCGGATGGCTCCCTCTTTGGCGAGGAAGCGACCGGCGATCTCGGAGTAGGAGAGCCCGACCACGTCTCGCATCCACAACAGTTCGCGGTCACGATCCTTGAGGAGGGCATAGGCCGCTCGGACTTCGCTGTGATCGTCGGCGATCACCATCGACTCGGCCGGGTCCTCGTAGGTGGCCTCACGCTCGCCTGGAGCCTGGGGTCGTTGCTTGCGACGGAACTGGTCATACAACTTGGATCGGGCGATCCGCCAGAACCAGGCCTCGAACTTGCGCGGATCCCTGAGTCTCGGCAGCGTACGGACGACGGCTTCACATGCGTCGGCGGCGAGGTCCTCGGCATCGAAATGCCGCATCCCCTGGTTTCGATAGAACGCCGTCAGTTTGGGGATCGCGGCGGTTGCGATCAGCGCGAGCGTTGCCTGGTCACCGGATTGAGCAGCCTCGACCGATAGAACGTCCGGTGGCCATTGACGCCATGCCTCGACGCGTTCGGATTGGGTAGGACGACCGTGAGGGTGCCGAGCCCTCGTCTTCTCAAGGAATCGGGAGGATGAGGGTATCGGACCCGCCGTCTCCTGGCTGGGTCGAGCCTCCTGCGCCTTCTTGGCTGTCACCTAGGTCGTCTCCGATGGAGCTCTGGCCGTCACCTGAGCCAGTTTGACTCAGGTCTTCTTCTGGAACGCTAGTCGTCGTCGTGGTTGTTGTGGTGTTGCCTTTGCCACGCCGAGGCTCTTGCGTCACGGTGGTTGTCGTCGTCGACGTCTCCGACGCCGCAACAGTCTCCGAGTCTTCATCGGAGACTGCGAGTTCGGTATCGGATGGGGCAACGGCCAGCTGAAGCACGGATCTCATGGCGGTGTCTGCTTCGGCCGTGACGGTCGCGTCATCGGTGTTCTTCGCCGCCTGCTTGGCGGCGAGGGCGTACTCCAACGCGAGCTTCAACGGATCTTCCTCGACGGTGCCGTCACTCTCGACAACTGGATCCACGGAAGACGCTTCTGCCACCTCCACTGCGGCTGCGGCCGGAGCGCTTGTCGTGGTCGGTGCAACTGCGAGCGGAACACTCTCGCTGGAGTCCTCGACGATGGGCTGCGACGCGGCCGGCTCAGCGAGCTGAATATTCAGTTCTTTGGTGAGGTGATCGACTGCGGCCTGGCGGTTTCCCCTCTCCATCAGTTTCAGCGCTTCGACCATGGTCTCCTCGGAGCGATCGGCAGGGCGACCGATGACCCGGCCCACAGATTCGTAAGCCCGATCGACCACATACATGGCATCGCCCGGCGCCGCTTGATCCGCGACAGCACCGAGGCCGACGACGCTGACCACCGCGAATGCGGAGGCGGCAACCGCTGCTGCGAACGTGCGCCGGACCGGGCGCGCTGACGCCCGGGCCAAGGCCCGGTATGCCAGTTGTTCTGATCGCCCACGGCCAACCAACGATTCATCAGAGGTGGCCATCCGGCGGAGACGATCAAGCGCAGATTCGTCGTGTCGGTTCATGATGGTTGCATAGAGGAAAGACGTGGTTCTCGGGCCTCTGTTACGCCCGTACGCCTTGATTTGACGGGATTCTCAGGTCTGCGGGGTACTGTTTTCCGGTGGTTTCACCATCCGTCTGCATCATTCTCCCCGTTCTGAACGAGTATGACGCCATCGACGACTGTCTCACCGCCCTCGAGTCCCAGACCTACCCGGGAGCCCTTGCGGTGATCGTCGCCGACGGTGGCTCGACGGACGGCACCCGGGACCGGCTCGACGCATGGTCGAAACGGTGGCCGGTCGTCACCGTGGTCGACAACCCCGAACGCGTCCAGGCTGCGGGGTTGTGGCTGGCCGCCAATGCGACCGACGCCGACATCCTCGTTCGCGCAGACGCTCACACGACCTATGCACCGGATTACGTCGTGCGGTCCGTCGAAACGCTGACGACGTCGGACGCTGTGGCGGTCGGAGGGCCGATGCGCCCAATCACCGAACCGGGATTCCAGGGAGCGGTGGCGAGGGCGATGACCAGCAAGTGGGCCATCGGGCCGGCGCCGTTCCATCACGGCGGCGATCGGATGGAGGTCGACACCGTCTACCTCGGTGCGTTCCAGAGATCCGACTTTCTGGAGGCGGGCGGAATGCGAACCCTCCCCTCCCACGTCGCCGAAGATGCCGACCTGTACTTCCGGTGGCGCCGTGCGGGGCGAACGATCCTGATGGACCCCACGATCGAATCGCACTACCAACCGAGGGGAACACCGGAGTCACTCTGGCGTCAGTTCTACCGATACGGGTTGGGGAAGGCCGACATGCTGCTGGTGACAGGAACCCTGCCTTCACCGCGCCCGCTCGCACCGTTGGCACTGGTCATCGGACTAGTTGGTGGGCTTGCCCTGCTGCCGTGGCTGTGGTGGCCGGTGGCACTCGTCGGCATCGTCTGGCTCGGGTCGCTGCTCGCCGCGTTCGGGGGCCGACCGGCACCCGCCCTGGCCGGTGCGATCATGCACCTGTCCTACGGGTTCGGCCTCCTGCGAGGCCTGCTCCGCCGGCCGTCAGCAGTGCGGGCGGCCGTGAGAGAGAACACTCCGCCGGTTCCGCGCTCGGGCTGAGTCGGTGAGGGTCCCCGGGACCCGATCCCGGGGACCCTGGGTTGTCGTTAGTGGCTGAAGCTGGCGGTGAGCACCCCGTTGGGGTCGCCGCCCGGACCAACATCGAGCGCACCTGCGCCAATCGTCAACACCCACTGAGTGTCCGGACTGGTGTCGTTTTGGTATGGGGAAACTGATCCGATTTGATCCGTCGATGAAGGGACGAGGAACACCGGAGCGCACTGGCCTTCAGGTCGGGCTGGTCACAGTGCTGAATCTGTATGTCGGCAAGAGTCGCCCCAGCAGTCGTAGGAAGCATCCATGATCAAATGTGACCAGAATGCCCGCCCGTAGTCGGCTCCGGTCATTCGTACTCATTAACTGCGACCTCAGTAATCGAGATCGCCACCGGCGTGTCCACGTCCAGCGCCGAT
>CAVUYZ010000010.1:0-26246 GCA_963745865.1 uncultured bacterium
TCCAACAGTAGGCTGGGTGAAGGAGGGAAAACGCCTGGTCAAGCGACTTCCACGTGAGCCCCACTCGGGCGGGGGTGGGCGCGAAAGTGACGCGGACCCGCATTTGGTCGATTGCAGAGGGTAATCATTGGGAGGTTCCGAGTGTGCACCGAGCCCATCTTGGGCGATGCTAAGCTCGATCAATTCTCGAGGCAGTGAACTCTCTCGCCACTTGAGCGACGTTCAAGAACTTGTCACCCTGACCACCGGAGCCCCACATGAGCTGTGACGCACGAACCGTCCGAAGGTCCCTGCAGAGGTGACCGATAGCCACAACGCCGCGACGGGTGCGCCGAGATGCGCATTCCTACCAAGTGGACACCGACCCGACCTCGAGCAGGCAGCTCGCGACGCCGGGGCAGTGCTCGTAGATCCTGCGGAGGCCGAGGCACTCGTCTGGACGGACTCTTCAGGCGACCCCGCCGACATGCGGGCGGCAGTCGATCAGAGCCCACACCTCCGCTGGGTGCACCTCGTGCCCGCTGGGATCGAGAGCTACGTCCCCTATCTGGACGGTGATCGGAGGTGGACCTGCGGCAAGGGAGTATTTGCCCGACCCGTTGCGGAGCTCGCACTGGCGATGATGCTCGCCGGGTTCCGTCGCATCCACCGCTACGCCAGGGCCTCGTCGTGGGGTGACCTCGACGGCATGACCCTGTACGGAGCACGCATCACCGTTCTCGGTGGCGGTGGCATCGCCGAAGCCCTTGCGGATCTCCTCGTCCCATTCGGAACCGAGGTCACGGTGGTTCGTAACCAGATCCAGCCGATGCAGAACGTGACGGACGTCGTCGGAACCAACGGACTCGATGCGGCGCTCAAGCGGGCCGACGTCGTGGTCCAGCCCTCGCACTGACCCCCGCCACCGAACGCATCATCGACGCCGGAGCACTCGACCGGATGCAGGAACACGCATGGCTCGTCAACGTCGCCCGCGGGGGCCACGTCGACACCGATGCACTCGTCGATGCGCTGCGGGCCGGCTCGATCGGAGGCGCGGCTCTAGACGTGACCGATCCCGAGCCGCTTCCCGACGGGCATCCTTTGTGGACGATGCCGAACGCGCTCGTCACCCCACACACAGCAAACCCTCGATCCATTGGTGGGACGTTGGTGGTGCAACGAATCCGGGAGAATGTCCGCCGCTTCGGAGCCGGAGAGCCGCTTCTTGGTCCGATCGACATCACGCTTGGCTACTGACCACCTCGGTGCGCCCATGACGCCAGCTGCTTCGAAGTGCACATCACGTCGTAGATCCTCGACACCGCGCAGACAGCGCTCTCGATCCCGCCAGGACCGCATATGCGTGGACCGGCGGACGTCAGACGACGCGCCTGACGCCCGCCTCAGCAGCGATGCGCGCCGCTCTTTCCGTGCCCATCTGAGCGGGCTTGGTACCAATGTCCTCTACGTCGCAGAACGTGGGGATCAACAGGTCGGCTCCTTCGGCGAGATCGACCTGCCTTGATTGCGATGGACGATCCATGGCGCTCGGAACTCCGGCGCGCCTTCTCGTCGCCCCCTTCCACAGTGACGAGTTCCGTGAACGACATGGCGTGCTCATATTCGCATTGCGTGTGTGACGACTGTGCCTTCCGCCGGCTCTCACCGGCAGGGACGCAATCCGACGCTCCCGAATTACAGCACCCAGGGTCGCCTGGGAGGGACACTCAAACGATGCCGGCGTCGGCCATTCGTGGGCGGATCGACAATGGCTGGTCGCGGAAGTGGCAGGCGACAAGGCGCTTCGGGTCCCCCTCATCCCAGGACACGAGCGTCGGCTTCTCGACGAGACAGATGTCCTGGCGATACGGGCATCGAGGTGCCGACGGGCAAGCGGGCTTCTCCGCGAGAGGGGTTGTCGGGTCGCGGTAGGCATGGATCTCGCCGTCCATACGAATGATGGCGCTCAGCAGACGTTCGGAGTACGGGTGCCGGGGATCGTCGAACACTGCCCTGACTGGACCCTTCTCCACAATCTCGCCTTCGGTCATCACCACCACCCGGTCCGCCACTTGATGGACCACCGACAGGTCGTGGGCGATGATCAGGACGGCCAGTCCGAACTCGTCACGCAGGTCCATCAACAGGTTGAGGATCTGCGCCTGCACCGAGAGGTCGAGGGCGCTCACCGGTTCATCCGCCACCAGCAGTTTCGGCCCCAACGCCAGGGCACGAGCGATGACGACGCGCTGGAGCTGTCCACCCGAGAATTCGTGAGGGTACTTGTCCGCCGCACCTTTCGGGAGATGCACCGCCTCGAGCACCTCGACGATCCGAGCCTTGTGATCACCTTCGATCTCGAGCGCCCGAAGTGGCTCCAGGAGTGCTCGCCAAATGGTCATCCGAGGGTCGAGCGAGGTGAGTGGATCCTGGAACACCATTTGCACGTCGCGCCGGAACGGCTTCTCGTTGCGCACGCTCAACGCTTTCACATCATGCCCAGCCACGCGGATTTCGCCAGAATCGGCCCTCTCGAGCCCGACGATGATGCGGCCGAGCGTCGACTTGCCGGAACCGGACTCTCCGACGATCCCGACCACTTCCCGCTGCTGGACTTCCATTGAGACACGGTTTACCGCCTTGAGAATCCGCGCAGGCTCTCTCAGCGACGCGCGCGGGCAACCTGAATGTCTTGACGACGCTTCGGATGTCGACGATGGGCTCGGTCATGATGTCGCCTCGATCGGATGCCAGCACCAACTCGTCGTACGACCAGACGTCTCAGGCGGGGTCTGACGGCATTCATGCGTTGCCCGTTCACACCGATCCCGGAATGGGCAACCGGACGGAAACTCGCCAAGCGGGGGAACCACGCCGGTGATCACTGGTAGACGGTGGACCCGCCCGTCCGCACCGGGAGGGAGAGGCTGCGACCGCAACAGGCCGGCGGAGTAGGGATGTCGGGGGTTCTTGAAGAGCGATCGAGCCTCTCCCTTCTCCATGATCATGCCTCCGTAGAGCACGATCACCTCTTCGCACTGGGAGGAGACGACGGGCAAATCATGGGTGATGAGGAATAGCGCCATGTCCTCGGATCGCACCAGGTCGGCGAGCAGCTCGAGAATCTCGGCCTGGATAGTGGCATCGAGGGCAGTTGTCGGCTCGTCGGCGATGAGCAACTCCGGACCACAGGCGATCGCGGCGGAGATCATCACCCTCTGGAGCTGACCACCCGACAATTCGTGAGGGTACGCACGGGCCTTTGCGGCGGGGTCGGGAAGGCCGACACGGTCAAGTATCTCCACCGCCAAGGATTGCGCGCCCCTCTTCGACATGTCCTTATGGCGCACCAGCGATTCTGCTACCTGGTTTCCCACTCGCATCAGCGGGTTCAACGCTGTCATCGGATCCTGGAACACCATTGCAATGCGAGACCCCCTGTACTTGGCGAAGTCGGATTCACTCTTCGCAAGCAGGTTCTCTCCGTCGAAGAGGATTTCTCCAGTGGCCTCTGCCCCCTCCGGCAGCAAGCCGGCAATCGCCATCGCAGTCAGGCTCTTGCCCGCACCGGACTCACCCACGAGACCAATCCGTCCACCACTCGGTATGTCGAAGCTGATACCACTCACCGCTTCGAAACCGCCGACGCGCACGCGCAGATCCCGCACCGAGAGCAACGTCATCGGATCCGCCTCAGTTTCGGGTCCAACACGTCGCGTAGACCATCACCGATCAGATTGACACCCAGAACGGTGACCACGATGGCGAGGCCGGGAACGATGGCGAGAATCGGTTGGACGTTTGCGAACTGCTGGGCATCTCGGAGCATGCGCCCCCACGACGGTGCGGGCGGCTGAACTCCCAGGCCGAGATACGCCAACGCCGCTTCAACCAGTACGGCCGCGGCGAAGAGCAACGTCCCCTGCACGATCAGGATCGGCGCAATGTTGGGGATGCACTGACGAAAGTAGATCCAGGCGGGTCTCCTTCCATACCCTCGAGCAGCGAGGAACCAATTCCGATTGACCACTTCGAGTGACACACCGCGAACAAGTCGGGCGGTGGTGGGAGTGAAGATCGCAACGATTGCGACCACGGCGGTCTTGATCCCCGAGCCCAACACGGCAGCGAGCGCGATGGCCAGCACGACGCCTGGGAACGAATAGAGGATGTCGGAGGAGCGCATCAGAACCTCCTCCGCCCATCCGCGCCTCAGGGCTGCAATGCCGCCAAGAATCACGCCCAGGACGAGCGCGCTGATCGATGACACCACGGACACGAACACCGCGCTCCGCGCTCCGACCATGAGCTGCGTGACAACATCGCGCCCGAACTCGTCTGAGCCGAGCAGGAAGCCGTTCTCGCCGGGGCCGGACAGTCGATTGCCGATGTCGATGGCGTCGTGTGCGAAAGGAGTCCAGAACAACCCGACGACCATCCCGACGAAGATGAATCCCATCATCAATCCACCGATGATCAGGTTGGGTCGCATCCAGTTGCGCCAGTCGGTCCGTCTTGGTCGGGGTCGAGCCGCCGTCACAGGCTCCTCGCTTTCGTCCTGGGGTCGAGGAAGGTGTACATGACATCAGTAATGAAATTGATCACGACAACGAGCGCAACGATCACCATCAGCGTCGATTGGACGATGAGAAGGTCACGCTGTCCGACTGCCACGACCACCATTCTCCCGAGACCGGGAAGGAAGAAGACATTCTCGATCACCACCGTGCCGCTGATGAGGTTGCCGATCTGAATTCCGAGCACGGTGATCACTGGCAGAGCCGCACTTCGCATGCCGTGCCTCCACAGGGCGGCACGCCGCGTCAGGCCCCGTGAGCGTGCCGTGCGGATGAAGTCTTCACGCGAGACACTCAACACCGAGCTCCGGACGTGTCGGGTGAGAATCGATGCCTGACTCAGCCCGATCGTGACTGCGGGGAGGAAGAGTGAATTCATCGCCGTGAAGAACCCGGCGTCCCAGCCTGGGAACCCGCCTGCGGGGAACACCTTCCACCGAACGGCAAAATACGTTGCGGCGAGAATCCCGAACCAGAAGTTGGGTACGGCTACGCCGATCAGACTTGCGCCCGAGACAAGAGCCCCTGACAAGTCGCGATAGTGCAGAGCGTTATACACGCCCGCACCGATCGCGACCACAATTGCGATCAGGCTGCTGAAAAGGGCGAGCGGGATGGTCACGACCGCACGCTGCACGAGCGTCGGAGCGATCTCCCGGCCCGTGATAACCGACACCCCCAGGTCACCAGTGAAGAAGCCCGTGATCCAATCCCAGTATTGGACGTACCACGGGAGGTTGAGACCCAGCCGCTCACGTATCGCGGCGATGTCCGCGGCGTTTGCATCCTCACCGAGCATCACGGCTGCAGGGTCACCAGCCAGCAGGTGGAGCATGAAGTAGATGAACAGCGACGCCGCTACGAGGGTGAAAACGAACGACGCGGTGCGCTTCAGAAGAAAGAGGGTCACCAGACTCCCGCTGGGTTCGAGTTATGGAGGTGGGGGCGTCGTCGTTGCATGGCGACGCCCCCACCTCGTTGTCCAACTCCGGATCACTCGCTCCAGCGAGCAAGCCGGATATCGTTCTCGTTCGTGTCGCGCTTGTGGTAGACCCAACCCTCTAGGCCAGGCGGGTAGATGGCCATGTTCTGGCCGGCTGAGATGACCACACCAGGAACTGCGTCGCCGAGCAGGTACGACGCCTCCCGACGCATTTCGACGAACTCGGCGAATGTTGAAGCCGCATCGGAGCCATACACGAGATTGTCGTACTCCTCGCTCACCCAGCCGGTGAACCAGCCGCCCTCGGTCCAACGCTCCAGATCGGTGGAGGAACGCACGATCGAGGAGACGTGCTGCTTCTGTCCGATGACCTCATCGAGGAACGGAGCGACGTCCATGAACTCGAGCTCAGCTGTGACGCCGACCTGCGAGAGCATCAGTGCAACGATCTCACCGATCTCACCGGCCGGGTTGTTGGTGATAACCCTCATCGGGAAGGTCAGACCGTCCGGATACCCCGCCTCGGCGAGCAGCTCGCGCGACCGGTCCAGGTCGTAGGGATACGGCACATAGTCGGGGTCGAACCATGGATCAGCAGGACTGGCCCACGTGTGGGTGACAGAGGCGAATCCGCCATCGAACGTGTCGATGACACCTTGCTTGTCGATGGCGTGCGCGATTGCCTGTCTGACCCGGATGTCGGTGAACGGTTCCTCGTTGACGTTGAAGAACACTGTCGCCAGCTGCTGGGTTTCCGTGGCATCGACGATCATGCCCTCGGACTCGAGTTCGGGGATCCGCTCCCGCTGCCCACGTAGGTTCCAGATTGCGTCGATTTGCCCACTCAGGAGTGCATTGATCGAAGCGGTCAAGTCATCGATGAACAGCATGTCGACCTGCGACAGGAAGGGGCCTTCGCCGTCCCAATGCGGGTTCGGAACCAGCGTGACGCGGTCACCACTGACCCACTCCTCGATCATGTACGGACCGGAACCGATCGGGTTCAGGGCGATATCGTCGTAGGAAGCCTCTTGGAAGATGACACCGCCGATCTTCGCCATCAACAGCAACCAACGGATGCTCGGCTGGCTGAGCACCACTTCGACGGTGCGATCGTCGATCGCAGTGATCGTGTCGACCGCCCCCATGTCGTTGACACGCGGTCCAACTGCCTCGTCGCTCCGCATGGCCTCCATAGAGAAAACGACATCCGATGCGACCACCGGAGAACCGTCGGAGAATGTTGCACCCTCGCGGATCGTGAAGGTGTAGGTGAGTGAGTCGTCGGAGACCTCCCACGACTCAGCTAGTCCGGGGACGACATCGCCTGTCGCTGGATCGGTCTCGACCAGCGTCTCCAGCACGTTGTACATGATGACGCGCTGGTTCGCGGCACTGCTCGTCCGGACTATGTCGAGGCTTGGCGGCTCCTCGCCGATGGTCATCGAGAAGGTGTCCTTTGCCGTCTCGGAACCGCCGGCAGCAGTTGTCGTCGTCTCTTGGTTCCCGCTGGCTTCGGTGGTGGTGGTCTCGGCTCCGCCGGTAGCTTCGGTGGTGGTGGTCTCGGCATCACCGTCGCCCCCGCACGCTGCCAGCACGAGGCTGAGCGCGACCAGAAGAGGAATCATTTTCCTGAGTCGTGACATTTGGGCTCCCTTGGGTATGAGTTGAGGTCGACAGGCAATTCGCCTTGCGTCTGGGTCCACGGCCGAACACCATCACCGGCGGACGCGGCCAAGCAAAGGCGAATCTAGACATCTATCGGATGTCGTGCCGTCGGTATTGTCAGATATTTGGATGATGATTCGGATATTTGGATGATTTGGGAGTGGTGAGAGGTATACGCAACGCTCAAGTATCCGCGTGCCATCACGTCGCGCAGCCGGCAACGAGGATCAGGACAGAAGTCGGGATGTTGACTCCCTGGCGTGCCCCGAGGTCTGGTCGGCGGTTTGAGGTCAATCGCCGGTGTTGGCGTCGGCTGGTCCGACGTTCCTCCCGACTTTCTCAAATGTCTCCCTGAGTCGACGAATGCTGGCTGGTGACAACGGTTTCCCGCTGATTGCCTGCACGTTTTCGACCAGGTGGTCCGCCGAAGCGGTACCGGTCAGCACGCAACCGACCGCATCTGGTTCGGCAGAAAACTTGTATGCGGCGGCGGCGATGCTGTCGGCCTCGTCCAGCAGCCAGCCGAGCGGAGTGCTCTCAGGGAGTTCTGTCGGGTCGAGCCAGCCGTTGAGCGTCCAGTTGCGAATCACGGCCTCAAGGCGGACGGGGTCGGCGATCACGCCCCGCACCGCACACATGATCACGACGCCGACATGTTTCTCTTTGGCCAGTGGGAACACTGTTGACCCCGCGGACGGAGAGAGCAGGTTGTAGCCGACCATTACGACATCGAAGTCGTACTTCTCGAGACCTTGAATGATGGTCCGGTGTTCGTGGTCGTCGACGTACTGCTCCGAGACTCCAGTGAATCGAACGAGTCCGCGGTCGACTACTTCGGTCAGTGGGTCACCGAAGACGTCCATCACAGATGACAGCATGTCGGCTGGGACGGCGTGCAGGTAGAAGACGTCGATGGCGTCTCTCCCGAGGTGGCGTAGGCTGCGGTCAAGGGATTCACGCAGATCAGAAGCGGGGCGAAGTTGCTTGTCTGGGCCGACCGGATTGAACTTCGTACAGATGACCAAGTCGTCGACCGGCAACCCCTGCATGGCTTTGCCAAGGAGTTCTTCGCTCGCGCCGTACCCGGGTGCAGTGTCGATCAGATTCACGCCGAGATCCAACGCGGTCTGAACGAGGTGTCTCACCGCTCCGATGTCGGTCCCACGACGCTGCCCGAGTTGGCTTGGTCCGCCCGATCCGAGACCCATGAGCGAAACCGTGAGGCCGGTATGCCCCAGTTTGCGAGCGCCAAGTGCAGGGGAGCGGTTCATTCGGTGTCGCCATTGAGTTGGGCGGTCGCTTTGGTACGTCGGGAATGCATCAGACATTTAGGCTAGTACTGCATGTCCGCGGTCGAATGAGGGAGAGCGGATGAAGGTTGTGTCACTGGGAGTCGGGACACCCACTCCAACGGTTGAGAACTGGGGTTCGTCGTTCGTCGTCGAACACGGGGATGAAACCCTGATGTTCGACTGCGGTCCAGCAGCCACCGATCGATTGGTCCGGGGCGGGCGGATGCCCACCGACATCAACCATCTCTTCCTGACACACCTGCACTTCGACCATGTCGTCGACCTGCCGGCGCTTTTGCTCAGCCGCTGGGACCAGGGCGGTCACTATCTCCCCCCGATCGAGATCGTCGGGCCGACCCCGACCGATGGATTCGTCGAGGACCTGATCGGCCGGGATCGTGGCGCCTTCCGCCATGACATCGAGGCGCGCATCGGGTTCCCTGGGAGCCAGCAGGTGTTCATCAACCGCGGTGGGGTGCTTCCCCGGCCATGGCCCACCTATGAGAATCGGTTGGTCGTCGCTGGTGATGTCGTGGAGAACGATCACTGGCGAGTGACCTCCGGTCATGCCCAGCACGTGCAGCCGTACCTCGACTCGCTCGCGTACCGCCTCGAAACGGACGAGGGTTCGGTTGTCTTCACCGGAGATACCGGTCCCTGCCAGGAAGTCATCGACCTCGCTCGGGGTGCGGACGTGCTGTATTCGATGTGCTGGGATCTCCAGGAAGAGATGGGCAGGTTGCACGAGGACAACGGTCAAACAGGGCCCCTCACCGCAGGTGAGATGGCCGCTGCGGCCGGGGTCAAGACCTTGGTGTTGGTGCACCACGGTCCGAACCTCGATATCGAGGAGAATCAACGGCGGGCCGTCGAGGAGGCCGCAGGGCCGTTCGAAGGCGAAGTCGTGTTCGCTCATGAGGGACACGTGCTGGACGTCAGTTGATCGGGTCGACGAGACTCAGACGCATAGTGGGGCAATCGCAAGCTGTTGCTGACGGCGATGGCAGCGGTGGACAGCGCGCTGTGGGATCTCTTTCGGGAAGGCCGCGGCGATGCCTCTGTTGATGTGTGCAGCTTCGGCGCCTCTGGAGCGGAGGTCTGACGAATCCTCGCCGGCGATCGCCGGCCCGGCGGCGCCGTATGGTGTCGAGATGGCTCATCACGAAGCGCCCCAGGTGTCGGCGCACTTGCTGGTCTCGGTGGCGCACCACACCTACCTGGAGATGTTTCACCCCGATCGCGATTCGATCTTCCGGAATCTGATGGCGATTCGGTCCCGGATCGGGGGCGGCACTTACGACGTGCTCACGGGCCTGGACTCGGTGTGGAACTGGACGCGACCTTCATCCGGCTCTATCGGATCGACCGCTGAGCATCATCATTATCATGAAACAATCTCAGATACAGAATCAGGAGCATCGGCGCTCTGTCGTCGACGAGACCGTCCATGGGTCAGGAGAGAGGACCGCTGTGGACCGCGACTGGACGGTCACTGCCGTCGGCGACGGTGTCATCAGCACCCAGACTCCGGAACTTCATGTTTCACCGCACACCCAGGATCCGATTCCCGCCGAGCAGTACACCGTGTTCGGCGTCGACCCGCAGTCGGCCGCCGCCCAAGTGCACGTGCGGGCGCGTGACGGCTCGGATGACCGTCTCGACATTACGGGCGGCCCGTTCTTCGAATCGCTGGCGCCCAGCATGACCTTCCGCGACGGGCGTGCTCGCGTCGATGTCTCGCTACCCGATCGAACTGTTGGTTGCCGCTCCGGCTGGCCCCGCGGGACCCGCGGTTGGCGGGAGGCGAACCGGCGGTCACCATTCTCAGGCGGTTCTCCCGCCTTTGTGAACCGTTCAAGGCTCGAATTAGCGGTCGATGGCGGCATCGGCCAGTGGTAGACAGGAATTCAAGAAAGGCGACTCGTGAATTCAATGAAAGGCAACTTGTGCGAATCGGCGTGATCTGGGTTTCCCAGGAGACCTCAACCTTCAATCCGTCCCCTACGACGAAGGAGCATTTCGAGTCGTTCGGGATCCAGCACGGGCAGGCGATCTTCGACGCGGCTCGCGACTTCGGGCTCGATCGGCGGCTACTTGAAAGCCGCGGGCGAGCGATCCGACGTCGTGTCCATACCCATCTTCAAGGCCAGGGCGGGCGCGGGCGGGCGACTCGACGCCGAGACCTTCTCCTATCTCACGGGCGAGGTGGAGCGGGGGCTTCGGGAGGTGGGCGAATTAGACGGGCTCGCTCTTCAGGTGCACGGTGCCTGCTCGGCGGACGGCGTCGACGACGTCGACGGCTACATCACCGAGCTCGCTCGTGGCATCGTCGGACCCGACGTGCCGATCGTGCTCACCGTCGACCACCACGCCAACATCACCAGGGCGATGGTGGAGCACAGCGACGCCATAATCGGATATCGGACCCAGCCACACGACCCGTTCGATACCGGTTACGCCTCGGCCAAGGTCCTTTTTCGCATCGTGGCGGGGGAGGTGGCGCCAACGGCAGCGTTCCGCAAGATCCCGCTCATCTCCCACCAAGAGCAGTACCTCACCTCTCGGCATCCGATGAAGACCTGGTTCGACCGGGCGCGGGCGATGGAGTCGGAGAACGACATCGTGATCACGGTCTCGACGTTCCCAATGCAGCCGTGGCTCGATGTCGAGGAGGGCGGTTGGGCGGCGGTCGTTTACACCGACGGGGACCAAGAACTGGCAGACCGACTCGCCGACGAGCTCGGAGAGCTTGCCTGGTCGATGCGCGAGGAATTCCAGATCAAGACCAGCATCCCAGTCGCCTCGGCCGTCTCCAGGGCTGAGGCGGCGCCCCACGGCGTCATCGTTCTGAGCGACACCGGTGACTCGGTCCTCGGGGGTGCCAGCGGTGACAGCACAGTGTTGCTCAGGGAGATGCTCGAGACGGGCGTCCGTGGGCCGGCACTCGTTCCGCTCGTCCACCCCGCCATCGGTGACCTGATCGACGCGTCTCAGGTCGGTTCCACCGTCACGATCGATATCGGCGGCTCGGTGTCCGGGATGTACGAGCCCATCACCGTCACTGGAACCCTGCGCCATCTGGGGCCATCGACCTTCCAGATAGGTGGGGTCTCCGTCTTTGCTGGTCTCGTTGTCAACTTGGGCATCACGGCGGTGCTCGACGTGGCGTGTGGCACGGTTGTCATCACCCAGCGGCACGGGATAGGTGGCGTCCATCCCGACATGTACCGCCATCTGGGAATCGATCCCGTCGAGTACAAGATGGCGGTTCTGAAGACGGCCTCGAACTTCCAGTACTTCGCGGACATCTCGCCGGAGACGATCAGGGTGGATACGCCGGGACCAACCCAGTCGGGCCTTGGCGACCTGCCCTGGGAGCGAATCCCTCGTCCGGTGTATCCGCTCGATGCGATCGAGTCGTGGCGATGACCGATATCGAAGGATTCTGAGCAACTCCCGTCCCCGTGAAGACGAGCCCTTCTCCGACACCACCGCGCCGTAGTTACCACGCGTCCGCGAGTCGCCTCACGTCTGGGGCGGCCCAGGGGGGTGTTGACGGGCGGACCGGGGGGTGTAGGGGGGTCTGGTGTTGTGGTGACTCTTGACTCTTCTCACCGTCTCGGTGGGGTGGTCTGATCGGAGTTGGAGGCGTTGGTCTCCGGCGTCTCTTGTGGTCGAACGAGGAGAGATCTGATGAGACGCTCGATCGTCCCTATCGCGGTGTTCGGGCTGCTCGTGGCTACGTGCTCGAACGATCCGACAGCCACTCCGGAGTATCAGTCGCTGCAACAGCAGTTGACCGAGGTTCGAGCGAAGTTGGCGGGGGTGACCGCACATCGCGATGAACTGGCTGCCGCCGTAGCCACCACCGATCATCCGTCGAAGCGATATGAGAAGTCACTGGCCACCCAGCAGGGCATCCAAGACATCCTCGATCATCCCGAGTGGTATGGCACCGAAGACAAAGTCGTCGACCTGCTCAGCTCCTATGCCACCACAGAAGCGATGAGGGACGACGCCGTCTTCGGCGCGATCGACATGCGGAACGCCTGGCACAACACCCTCTACGAGGGCAGCATGGACGCAGAGATCGACACCTCTTTCCGGTGGCTGTCCGACGACGGCTCCCAAGGGGGAGTGCTGTGGCTCTGGCACGGGACCAACCTGGATGGGAACCCATTCGAGTTGGCCGGCATGTCTCTCGACACCTACGACCGGAACGGCTCGATCACCCACGCATACGTCGTCTACCCCTACTCCGATGCGTATGTCCGCGAGGCGGTCTATCGAAACGGGACCGCACGGAGTGAAGCCGACGTCTCCCGGGACGACGTGTTCGTGTTCGGTGAGGACGATCTCTGTGAATGGGTCACCGAAGACGAGGTCACCGGGTTCGCACGTGACGCCTACGCAGCGGTAGGCATCGACTGGACCGGAAGCGCCACTCTCAGCAGGGAACACTGGGTCGAATCCAACTACGAGTTCGAATGCGAGTGGAGCCTGCCCCGGCAGGGACCCACCGGCTCGATCAACGTCTACACCGTTCCCGTCTCGCTCTCACGCGGGGGGTTGATCGCCTACGAAGATCTGACCGATCCATTCATCCCGATAGGCGGCACAGTGACCGAGCATCCCGACTTCGACAACCACGTGATGATCAATAACCACGCGTTCGGACGCTACGGCTTCTGGACTCCCGCATCAGACACGCAGTTGGTGCTCTCAGTGAACCTCGGGAGAGACATCGACCTGGACGAGGACGAGCAATGGGAGACTCCCCTGTTCGTGGTCGCCAACGGGTTCCTCAAAGACATGGCCTGGACTCCCTAGAGCTGGTCGGCGAAGTGTTGTCAACGGGAACCTGTCGCTGCTCGACGCCACCAAAGCACCGCCAAGCGCCCGCGAGCGCGTTCCAACATGAGTTCCGGGTCAGACGGTTTGGGGGCTGCGCGCGGGAGGCAAAACGCCTGGTCAACCGACTTCCACGTAAGCCCCACTCGGGCGGGGCTTACGTGGAAGTCTCCGTGAAACCTTCCGGGGATCTTTCGGCGGCTGAGTGTACCGGCTGATGAACGATGGCACCTCTAAGGCACTATTGAGGGCCGTCTAAGACGATCGGTCTTGTCCGGAGGGCGATGAGGTCAATCCTTGGGATGTCGCGTCGGGTGCGTGTCTTCGTCGACATCGAGGGGCTCGCCCAGCGATGAGGCGCTATGTACGGTTCATTGTCGCCCGTTCACGTGAACGTGATGCAAGCCGTGAAACGCATGCCCCGATCTCTCCAGCGACGTGCCATGACCGCCGGACGCGTCCGTGTGCCTGGAACGGTCCCTCAAGGTGCCGGGGATGGGTGCGAGGTATTTCGGCTCCGCAGATGATGCGAGGGCTCAAATTCCGGAGAGCAATTGACTTTTGTCCCTTCGCGTCGAGCACAGGTTGCCGGTATATCTGAGGCCGGGCGAAAGCGACACCGACCACCAGAGGAGCCTCCGTGTGACTGCTGATCGAAGAGAGACGAGGTCTGGCGCAGATGGCATCGAAGTCGGGCTCTTCATCGTGGCTGGGGCGGGAGTCGGAACTCTCGTGTTTGCTTTCACGCAGAACCCGATTTGGATCGGTTTGGGTGCCGCATTGGGCATTCTCCTGGCCGGCGTCTGGAGCGTCATGGAGCAGCGAGACGAAGCCGAAGGGGGCCGAGAAGACTGAGCACCGAAGTGGCGACCCCGATCTGCCAGTTCTCGGCCATATCGCGTTCCGTCGTTCTTCGCGGTCCGGGGGTTCGTGTCCCGGTAGCCTGGGGCGATGAGGAACCGGATTCGCGACCTATTCGACCGTGTACGGCAAAGCCTCATCTTCATACCGGCGCTCATCGTCCTCAGCTGTGCCGTTCCGGCCCGCACGCTGCTGTGGGTGGACGGCAGTGCATCGCTGGGTGGGCTTCTGGTTCTGTCGACCACCGTCGCCAGCGCTCGCGTGATCCTTTCGACCATCGCCGGTGCCACCATCACCGTTGCCGCCATCGCGTCCGCCTGTTCTCGATAACCGGTACTCACCTAGGATCCTCGGGGTTCTGTTCCGGGATACGTTCCAGCAGATAGTCATCGGGATTACCACGGGCACGTTTGTGTATTCGCTGCTTGTCCTGGCCTCGGTACGCCTTCCGTCGGACGGAGCCGAGGAATCCAGCCCGAGCGTCTCCACAACCGCGGGCATCATCCTGGCAGTTCTCGCCATGCTCCTCATCGTCGGTTTCCTCAACCACGTGCTTCAACGGATCGAGGTCGGCACGCTGATCCGAGGAATCGCGGATGCCACTACCGACGAGGTCCGACGGGAACTTCCTGAGCGTCTCGAGGCGAGTCCGGAACCTGCGCTCGCGGCGGACGAACTGTCGGGAGATCCGTCCCTGCAGGTCACCGGAACGATGAAGGGTTGGGTCACCTACTTAGACAACAGGCAGCTGCTCGATGCTGTTGACGACGGGGGTGTGCTGCGAGTCGACGTGGAGGTCGGAGATTACGTGCACTCGGGCACCACGCTGGCCACCGTGTGGACACTCGACCCTCCATCGGGTCTCGAGAGCGCCATCAGGGAGGCGATAGGCACCGGCACGAATCGGAAGATCGAAGGCGACGCCCGGTTCGGACTGAGGCTGTTGAGCGAAATCGCCGTGCGGGCCCTCTCGACGGGTATCAACGACCCGGCGACCGCAGTGGACGTCGTGACCCATCTTGAAGAGCCCCTCGGCGAGGTCCTCACCCGCGATGTGCCGTACCGGGTGATCGGCGACCGCGGGAAAATCCGCCGCCTGTTCCGCCCGGACCGTCCCGATCGGGACGATTACATCCGCTCGGCCCTGCAGGGAATCCGCTTGAATGCCGGCGCTCAACCGGAGGTGATTCGGGCGATCATCGATCTTGCTCACAACCTCGTGTCCCTGCTCCCCGAGTCTCAGGCTGGAAGGGGAGACTTCCTTCGCCGGGAGGCGCATCTCCTTCTCCAGCAGGCCGAGCAGGAACTCCCCGACGACGACGTGAAGCTGCTCAGGAGACGCGCCGTAAGCATGGTTTGGTACCCGAACCCCGAGACTGACCCTCGCCCCCTACTCAGATCCCCAGCCACTCGGATGATGCGCTGCCGAGCACACGATTCAGCCGCCAAGCGACCACTGGCCAAACCGGCCGCCGAGACGACCTCTTCCACACTGGCCGCCCGCCCCCGATCGCCCTATTCCCGAGCGATATGACGCCGGTCAGGATCGATCAATAGCGTTCCTCAGTCCTCCACCCTTGCCAGGGACTCACCTGACCGCCACGCTCGACGGAGAGAGACAATCCTTCATCTGCGAAGATCACCTCGCCGTCGAAGTTCTCTCCCACCTCGCGGATCCCTCTCCCTCGCTGCGGCTGGTGGGCAAAAGACAGGCCGGTATGGGTGAGAATGACGTTCGATACTCCAGCCGATCGTGCTATTCGGTTGACCTCGCGCGTGCCCATCTGGCCTGACTGGAGGGCGCTCGACGCATAGTGCTCCGCGGTGCCGACGCACATAGCGATGAGGACATGTGCGCCCTGGGCGAGTGCCTCCAGATCCGGGATGTATTCAGTGTCTCCGGTCACAACAATGACGCGGTCATGAGCTTCGATCCGATATGCGATCGACTCGTGATAGGGCTGGACGTGGAAGGCCTCACCGGTACGGATCTTCCATCGTTCGGACATGCTGGTCTCGTCACCGGCTTTCAGTTCGGCTACTGAGTATTCCAAATCTGCGCGCGGGAGCGCGCCCCCCAATCCCTGAAACTTCTGTTGACTGAGCGGCGCTTCCCGTCGGGCTTGGATATCGGGTCGGAACGCTCCCTGGCGGCCCACCAGTGCATCGAGGAAGGTTTGGGTTCCCGGCGGTCCGGCAACCTGGAGGGGCTTGTGCCCGGTGATGGTTCCTTCCCAGCGAGTGAGGGCGACGCTTGGGGTGCCAGCGGTGTGGTCGAAGTGGTGGTGGGTGTACATCAATCCCTCGACCCTGGTTGGGTGAATGTCTGCCCCGACCATCTTGTACGCCGTGCCAGGGCCGCAGTCGATCATGATCGCGCCTTGGCTGTCTTCGATGACCACCGAGGATCCGAACCGTTCCGCCGAGGGATGGGGACTTCCGGCTCCAATGATTGTCAGGCGTAGGTCTTCGCTTGCGGGTTCCATTTCACTCCTTCGTTGGCTACTTCCATCGTGGATCCCTGACAGGTCAGATGTATCGCTGTGTCGTATCAATCATGTTGCTGACTCTCTACCCGAGGAATTGCATCGGCGAGTGGCTTCGTCACCTCCCAGTTCTCGCGATGTCGAGTGGGGTTCGGTTCGAACCCCACACGACCTTCGGAGAGCAGTTCTGCGCTCGTGGCCCATCGACTCCGACCCTGGGGACGATTGAGTTCCTGGGCAGAACAATGTGCGGTGTGTTTGGTGTACCGAGTGACACTGAGGACGTATCTATCGGCCAAATTGTTTCACGTGAGTTGGCCACGTTCTTGAGCGGTGATGCGGCCGACCAGGTTGAATACGCTTCCGTCACCAGGAAAGAGCGTTCCAAATGCGCGCTCGGCCGCGAAGTCGTAGATGATCGACTTGCCCAAACCCGACTTGCGCTCAACGAACGCGAGTTGGGCGATCGAAGGCGCAATCGTGATGAGTTCGTAGCGCTCGTGGTCTGTCATGCCAGAGCGTCCGCCGGCGATGCCGGTCCAGGTCATGACAGTGGGTGACAGGAAGTCATGTCGATATCCCGACCCACCCCAGGGACCTTCGTCCCAGATGTGTTCGATCGATCGCAGAGGTAGTTCTCCGTCACACATTCTCAATCTCCTTTACGCCCAGTCACCACTGTTGCTCCTTGCTGAGCTGCTTGGCCTGTTGGACCTGTCCCGAAGTGATGTCGGCCGCTGGCAGCGTGACCCTGATTCTCGCACTCTCGAGCATCACTTCTCCTGTTGGACAGTCTCATTAGACACCTGCGTCATATCCCCCGTCTGGGCAACCCCTATCAGATTATCCAGATTTCGCGACCTGCTTCCGATACTCAGTTATCTGCACTCGGAGATCTCACTTCTCGCAGCCATCACGCGACGGTTCCATCGCGACACGGGCGGGATTCACGTGGAAGTCTCCGTGGAGCCTTCCGGAATCTTTCGGCAGCCGAGAGTACCGGCTGATGAACGGATTGATACTTCGAAGCATCTGAGGGTTCGCCTCGTTCAGGGCCCATCGGACACCATGAACGTAGAATGCTCTGGTGCTGGGCGGTGACTAAGCGACGTCACCGGCTTCTGCGCCAACCTGAGCATCCCGGAAGCCGGGAGCGCCGTCACTGGTGGTCGGCGAGGACGGAAGCGGTGGGCCGCGACCTGGCCTCGGTTGGCTGCGGTTGCTTCACCGTGATCGGGCGACACAGCTCGAGGGAGGCTGAGCGTGAACCGGGTCACGCCCCCGTCTCGGGTGTAGGTGAGGTCGCCGTCCATGAGTCGAGCGAGACGTCTCGACACATACAGGCCGAGACCGACCGAACCGGGCTGGCCGTGTTCGACGGCAGCCGTGGAGTAGGGCTGGAACATATCAGCGACCGATTCGACTGGAACGCCCATCCCGTGATCGGCTACGTCGATCCGCACGATCGGGCCGTCGGGCTTGGTGTGGGCGGATGCGGTGACAGCGATCGGCCCGCCGCCGTGGCGGACGGCGTTGGCGACGAGGTTACGAAGGATCTGCCGGGTGCGGAGCGGGTCGGCTGTCACCGAGAGCGGCTCGGATCCCAGGTCTACGGCGATGGCCGCGTCGTCATCCCATGAGTCTGACGACGGCGTCGACGGCGACAGCGACCGGAAGCGTTTCGGGACGGATCGTGAGCGTATTGCTGTCGATGCGGCTGGAGACGAGGATGTCTTCGACTAGGTCGGACACCTCCGACGCCTGCTGGGCGATGAGTTCGTGGAGATCGTCTATCTCGGGACCCGACAGTGTTTTGGCGTCTCGATGGAGGAGCTCGGCGAACCCGACGACCGCCGTGAGGGGCGTGCGCAACTCATGGGAGACGGCTGCAAGGAACTGGTCCTTGTCGTCAACGAGCTGTTTGAGGCCGTCGCGGATGCGGCGTTCGTCGCTGATGTCGACCGACACTCCCACGATGCCCATCAATCGTCCTGCACTGTCCAGGAGCGAACTATCGGTCACCCTGGCCGGAAAGACACTGCCGTCGCGACGGACGACGTTGAACTCGCCCTCCCATGAACCTTCTGCGTTGATCGTCTCGAAGATCGCTTCGGCGTCTGCCTGACCATCGGCAGGGACCGTGAGTTCGGTGATCGGGCGACCGACCGCTTCGTCTGAGGTCCACCCGTAGAGCGTTTCAGCAGTGCGGTTCCAGTATGAGACGGTCCCGTTGAGGTCGGTGAGGATGACTGCGGCACCGACCTGGTCGAGGATCTCGTCTGACCATGCGACCCGCGTCTCGGCGTGTTGCCGTCGGGTCACCAAGCCTCGCGCTGCCCATGCCGCCCAGACGGTGAGGATCAACCCGATGATACCGAGACGGAGTGGGTTCGGGGAGTTGGCCAACTCGAATTGTGTTCCGGGTTCGGGCCAGACCTTCAGGCGGTACGTCTGGCCGCCGGCGAGCAGCAGTTCATTGTGCGTGACACCATTTGGACCGGTCTCCGGCTGGTCGACTGGTTCGAGATTCCAGCCGATGTTCTCGGCTCCCGTCTCGCTGAGGGCCTGTTGGGTGAGTACTTCGAGGTCGACGGTGGTACGGATATGTACGCCTGACGCGTGATCTACGTCGATTGCGAGGTACTTGGTGGTGCCCACGGCGGTCACGATCGACGAGGTCAATCGTTTCTGTGCTGAATCCCGAGCGGTCGGCATATATACCGCGACGGACTCGACCGCGTCGCGGCGATCCAGCACCTCGTAATCGTTGAGGATTGCAGTCGAGTCGAGGCGTACCGTGCTGGCGAGCATGATCGAGAGCAGCGTGGTCTCCTCGATGTTGGCATGCACCGTCTCGACAGCGGTCTGGGCGGCTATGTCGAGTTCGTCTTCGAGGGCATGGACAGCGTCCGACCTGTCAAGATGGATCAGCGCAAACGTGAGGGTGGCGCCCACCACGATGACGAGCATCGCGATGAGTCTTGGTGTCAGGCGTTCCATCCAGCGTGTGGCCGTCTTGGGGCGTCGTCGAAGTTGAGGGGTAACCACTCTCACTGCGACGTCAGCGCCGGTCATCTTGCTCGAATCTTGGGGATCGTTTGATACTGCCTGTCGGCGCCTGCCACGCTCGCGTAACAGAAGCTGAAATCACCGAAGTGTGACGCTTCCGATCCATCTGCTGGTTGATGACGACCCACGGGTGTGTGGTCGAGGTTGTTGAGGGCGATGTCGCGCAGGCGGGCGTAGGTGTTGCTGGCGCGGAAGCTCCATGTCGTGAGGGTGCCCATGTGCTTTACTGTAGCACAAAACCGGAAATATATTGCTAGTGATATGGCTCCATTGTAAGGTCGAGAGAATCCGGGCGAACGAGATCACAGAGTGAGACGATCCACGTTGGGCGTGGGCTCACACGATGAGAAGGGCACGAGTCCGCCGAAAGAGCGACGACGCAGCCAGGTCAAGGCGGCTGCAGCCACGATGAGAACCAGGTTGAGCCAGAACGTGTAGTCGATCTTGCGTCTGGTGCGATCCGACACGGTCCTGGTGTTGAGCGGCTCACTCCGACTGCGCTGCCCGGTCCAGGGCGTCGATGATCAGGTCGAGCCCGAATTCGAAGGAGTCGCCGAAGTCGTAGCCGGGCATGAGCACATGCTCGACGGTCAGTTCGGCGAGATGGGGGTACTCGCTGGCGGGGAAGTGGGCGGCGATCTGTTCGATGGCCCCTCCGATCTCATCTTCGCCGTGTGTGGGGATCGTGGCTTCTTCGAAGGCGATTCCGTAGACGAAGCTCTCGAGGACTGCGTAGGCGTGTGCTGCCATCTGGATGGACAGCCCTCCGCTTCGGAAGCAGCCGACGACGGCGTCGTGATGGCTCAGACTGGCTGGCCCCGGGTTGGTCCGAGACTCCATCAGTGTCGCAGCCCACGGATGACGGTTCAGCGCCTCGTTGGCCGAGATACAGCGCTGACGGATCGCCGTTCTCCAATCGACATCGGTCGGAGGTTGGTCGATCTCGCTGAAGACCGACTCGACCATCCCGTCGATGATCTCCTCCTTGGATGCGACGTAGTGGTAGATGGTCATCGGTCCCACGGCGAGCCTCTCCGCCAGTGTGCGAATGGTGAGCGACTCGATCCCGATCTCATCGGCGAGCGCGATCGCCGCTTCGAGCACCCGCTCTCTGTTCAACGTCGACCGCGTGGTGCCTTCAGACATGAGTTTCTCCTTGGGAGTTGACAATCGTACTAAGTACGGGTAGCTTGGCACTCACCTTACTCGTACTAAGTACGACATCAAGAACAAAGGAGTGGAACATGCACATCGGAAACGATTCGAACCCCGAGGTACAGACACCGGGCTCACCTCGCCCAACCGAGACGATGCGGGCTGTGGTCCAGGAGCGGTATGGATCCGCCGACACGCTTCACGTCGCAGACATCGATCGTCCCGACATCGCCCCCGACGAGGTCTTGATCGAGGTCGTCGCCGCCGGTGTCGACCGGGGCGTCTGGCATCTCGTGACGGGCCGGCCTTACCTGGTCCGTCTCGCCGGATACGGCGTCACCAAGCCCAAGAACCCCGTCCCCGGTTTCGATGTTGCAGGCCGCGTGACCGAGATCGGCAGCAAGGTTCGCCGCTTCGCCGTGGGGGACGAGGTCTTCGGCACCGCCAGCGGGGCCTACGCCGAATTTGCCGCTGCCAAGGAAGAGAAGCTCGCCCATATGCCCACCGGTCTCGATTTCGAGGGGGCTGCGGTTGCCGCCATATCGGGAATCACCGCCCTTCAGGCGCTCACCGACGTCGGAGACGTTCGGTCCGGACAGAGCGTGCTCGTCATCGGTGCCTCCGGAGGCGTGGGCACCTATGCCGTGCAGATTGCCAAGGCTCTGGGCGCGACCGTCACCGGGGTTGCCAGTGCCGGCAAGGCCGACCTGGTCCGCTCGCTCGGCGCCGACAGGGTCGTCGACTACGCCGGCGTCGACTATCTCGACGGCGAGACCCGCTATGACCTGATCATCGACATCGGTGGGCTCAACCCGGTCGGGCGACTGCGACGTGCTCTCAACCCCGACGGCACGCTGGTGATCGTCGGCGGCGAGGGCGGCGGGACGCTGACCGGAGGCGTGGGCCGCCAGCTTCGGGCGAAACTGCTTTCCCCGTTCGTCTCCCAGCGTCTCACCTTCTTCCTCTGCGAAGAGCACTTCAGCCACATGGAGAGGCTGGCGGGATTCTTCGAGACCGGAGATGTGACTCCGGCCGTCGGCCGCCGGTACGGCCTCGAAGAGGTGCCGGCTGCGATCTCTGACCTCGAAGCGGGGCGTGCCCGGGGCAAGTCGGTGATCGCCATCGGGAAGGACGTCGACCGTGTTGCCTGATACCCGTTTGAACCCATCTCGCCAAACCATGAAGGAGAACCCCATGCAAACCACGAGCCTCTCACCCAACGTTCGTATTCGCTCCGACCAGAACAACCCACCACGGACCGTCGATCGGAGGCGTGCTGCCCGGATCGCCGGACTGTCCTACGTCACCATGTTCGTCCTGGCGATCTTCGCCAACTTCGTGGTGAGGGAAGGGCTTGTCGAACCCGGCAATGCGGAGGCCACCGTGGCGAACATCAGCGGATCGATCGGGCTGTTCCGGCTCGGGCTGCTCAGCTTCCTGGTGATCTTCATCCTCGACGTGGTCATCGCCTGGGGCTTGCACGTCGTCTTTCGGCGGGTGAACCGCGACATCTCGCTCGCCTCGGCGTGGTTCCGGTTGATCTACACGGCGCTCCTCGGCGTGGCCCTGGTGTCGATGTTCCAGGTGCTCGAGATCCTCGACGGTGGGTCGCTCGGATTCCTCACGACCGACCAGGTCAATGCCCAGACGATGACGGCGCTGGCCTCGTTCGAATCCACTTGGCTCATCGGGCTCATGGCCTTCGGTATCCATCTCGTGTTGCTCGGGGTGCTGATCTGCAAGTCAGGAATCGTGAACAAGGCGCTGGGGTATGTGCTGATCGCCGCAGGTGTGGCGTACGTCCTCGACACCGCAGCCCACGGGATGCTGTCCGACTATGAAAGCGTGGCTCCCATCTTCCTCATCGCCGTGGCGCTCCCCTCGATGATCGGTGAAGGCTGGCTCGGCCTGTGGCTGCTCAGGACCAAGCGACTCGAGCACTGAGCCTCAGCCGTTCGAGATCGTGATTTCGCCTGCTCTCGTCGAGGCCGAAATCGAGCGATCGGCACTGGGATCGGTCCGAACACTGACGTCGACATCGCCTACGGCGGTGTCGACGTCGACGTCGTAGACCTCGTCGGGCACCGTGATCACGATGCCACCTGCGGTGGTCTCTGCCGAGATCGACCGTGGAGCGGCGACGGCTTCGACGGTGATGTCGCCCGCTGTCGTGCGAAGCGTGGCAGTGTCGCCGGAGTAGTCGAGCAGCTCGATGTCGCCCGCCGAGGTGCGCGCATCGATCTCGGCCGACGATCCGGTGACTGCGATCGTGCCGGCCGCGGTCGAGAGGTCGAGCTGGCCAACGGTGTCGATCGGGACTCTGATGGTGTGGGCTGCCGAACAGTTGAACACAAAGAAGTCACCGTCACACTCGATGGCGACCGTCAGGGTTCCGTCGCCGCTGTCGACCTGATTGCTGACCTCGGACCAGAGGCTCGAGGTGAGCTCGCTCGTCACAACGATGTCGGAGCGATCCTCGACGGCGATCGTGATTTCGCCGGCCTCACCGGTCACCACGATTCGAGTGATGCCGTCGCCGGAAACGGTCTGTTCGGCGATCTCGGTATTCGAGGTCAGCTCGGCGATCGCCAAGAGGACCACAGCCGCGAGAGCGAGGATTCCGAGGATCCTGAACAGGGTCGGCCAGACGCCTCGACCAGCGCTGGTCGTCTCGGGTGTGGTTGCTTGGTTCGTCATGGGCACGCGCTACCCACGATCGCGCCCGCAGAAACCACCCGAAGCGCGGGATAGGTCGACGTCGGCTCGTAGTCGTGCCAGACTCCGGTCCCATGTTGTGGCGATATCCCTATGGCTTCCGATGCGTCCCGCGGAGCTGAGATGAAGGCGGTCGTCTGGACTGCCTACGGCCCTCCGGATGTGCTCGAGGTGCGTGAGGTCTCGAAGCCGGTTCCTGGAGCGAACGAGATCCTGGTGCAGGTGCGAGCGACGACGGTCACCGCTGGCGAGACCGAGATGCGTGGCTCGGCGCTCCGCGGAGTCCTCGGCCTCATGGTTCGCCTGTTCATGGGCATCCGGAGACCGCGCGGTGAGCGGATACTCGGTCAGGAGTTGGCCGGTGACGTCGTCGCGCTGGGCGACGACTGCACCGGCTTCGCGCTTGGCGATCGAGTCGTTGCACAGACAGGCCTGCGATTCGGTGGATACGCCGAGTTTGCCTGCCTGCCCGAAGCCGGCGCAGTCGTGGCGATACCCGACGCAGTGTCGTATGAGGAGGCGGTCACCCTCCCGACGGGTGGCCTGTATGCGCTCCTTTTCGTCCGTGCGGCAGGTGTCGAACCGGGTCGCTCCGTACTGATCAACGGCGCTGGCGGCAGCATCGGAACGTACGCAGTGCAGCTCGCCACGCTCGCCGGAGCGGAGGTCACCGCGGTCGATCGATCCGACAAGCTCGACCTACTCCGAAGCCTCGGCGCCGACCACGTGATCGGCGCCCCCCTTCACGACTTCACAGAAGACACCGAGCGGTACGACGTCGTCCTCGACGTGATCGACGCGAGCTCCTTTGGTGCGGCTGCCAATGCGTTGCGGCCTGGTGGCCGGTATCTGCACTCGGATGTCTCGCTCGTTGCAGCCATCAGGCGGCGGCTCCATCACAGCGATGGGGAGAAACGCGCGGTGTTCGTCCGTGGGGGGAACGAACAGGAGGACCTCCGAAAGCTCGTCGCGATGCTCGCTGCGGGCGAGTTGCGAGCCGTGATCGATCGGCGGTTTCCGCTCGAGGACGTGGCCGACGCTCACGCCTATGCCGAATCCGGAGCCAAACAGGGCCACATCGTGATATCGGTGGACGGTGGGTCGGAGTGAGCCGGACGACCGGTCCGATCCGACCATGGTGTGAGCCGTACGGTCCCTCCTCCGATGAGCAGCGTGGAAGAGTGGCGACATCGGTTGATGCACGTCTGGGTACTCTCCGTTGGTGGACGTGATCGACTGGTTACTCGACGGCGACCCGGCCGTCCGCTGGCAAGTGTTGCGCGACCTCCAAGACACGCCCACCGCCGAGGTCGCGGATGAGCGGAGTCGGGTCGAGCACGAGGGTTGGGGCGCCCGCCTCCTCGGTCTCCAGGACTCTGAGGGTCTATGGGACGGCGGGGCATGCTTCCCAGCGGACTATCGCGGTGGAGAACCGGGGCAGCCGTGGACCGCGACCATGCACACTCTCCAGACGTTGCAGATCTTCGGGCTCGACCCGACCTCGGAGTCGGCCCGTCGGGCAATCAAGCTCGTTGCCGAGAACGGCCGCTGGGAACACGACGGCCAGCACTATTTCGACGGCGAGGTCGAACCATGCATCAACGGTCGCACCATCGAAACCGGGGCGTACTTCGGAGTCGACGTGACGGCGATCGTCGAACGCATCCTCGGCGAGCGGCTCGACGACGGCGGCTGGAACTGCGAGGCCGAGAGCGGTTCGGTGCGATCCTCCTTCGACACCACGATCAACGTGCTCGACGGACTCCTCGAGTACGAGCGAGCGACCGGCGGCACGGCTGCTGTGCATGCGGCCCGCAGCCGCGGCGAGGACTACCTCCTCGAGCGGAACCTGTTCCGCCGCAAGAGCACGGGCGAGGTCGCCGACCCTGCGTACCTCGAGTTCGTCTTCCCCTACTACTGGCACTACGACATCCTGCGCGCCCTCGACTACTTCTCAAGGTCAGGAGCCGAACCGGACCCCCGCATGGCAGAGGCCGTGGAGATCGTGCGATCGAAACTCCAGCCCGACGGCCGGTGGCTGCTCAACCGTCTCCACCCGGGTCGGGTCCATTTCGACATCGAACATGGGGCGGGGACGCCGAGTCGCTTCAACACCCTTCGTGCTCTCCGGGTGCTCGACTGGTGGGACAACGCCAACTAGCGGGTTATCCCTCCCGTCGCTCCCTTCCCATGTAGTCGACTTCTTCGACGCGTTGGCCGATGGCATGAGGGTGGCTCATCTCCGGCCCGCTCGCGGCGTCGTTTGAGGTCGTCCAGCCAGCCGACGTGTTGTAGAGGGATACCGCTCGGAGACGAGTCCGATCTCGAGCTCGCCGAACTCGGCAGCGCTCACATCCATGACCGGCGACACGAGTACCGGGTCCAGACCGACGCTATCGGGCGGGCTGGGGACTCGACGATCCGGGCGGGGTCGTCGAGGTCGCCCAGCGTGACCGCTGGCACGGGAGCGAGACATCGGGTCGCAGCACCGATGGGACCACGACTTGCTGAACGGCGGTGGTTGCCGTGGTCGTGGGCTCGATCGGTGCTGCGGTGCAGGCAGCGATCAGCACCATCGAACGATGATCCCCAATCCGGCCCGGAGTGCTTCGGGTGCTCTGGTCGGCAACCCGCTCAGGGAAGCTCG
>CAVUYZ010000011.1:0-6875 GCA_963745865.1 uncultured bacterium
ACTCGGCTGGACGCCCTGATCATCGCCGGCCGGCGAGAGCACGGGCCGCGAATCGGTCATGTGCCCGCTCTGCGAGAGGATCAGTCGCGGAGGGTCTTGCCGAGTTCGCTGAAGCCCGAGGTGGACTGCTGCCACGTGCGGCCGAGGATGGCTCCGCCATCGACGACCAGATCCACACCATTGACGAACGTCGACTCGTCCGATGCCAGGAACACGACAGCGTCGGCGATGTCGGACGGGTCGCCGACGGGTCCTCCCGAGATGGCATCCAGCCGCCCGATCCGAGCCTCGGCCTCGTCTGCGGTCAGTCCCGCCGACCGACCGAAGATCGGAGTGGCAATGAAACCCGGAGAGATGGCGTTGGTGCGGACACCCCGTTCGATGGTTTCGATGGCGACCGAACGCGTCAGATGGGCGACCGCCGCTTTGCATGCCGAGTAGATGTGAGGGCCGTATCCGGCTCGACGCCCGGCAACGCTTGCGTTGTTCACGATCGAGCCGGACCCCTGTTCGAACATGATCGGGGTGACATGTTTCATCCCGAACATGACCGAGCGGAGCAGGAGCGCCACCGTGTCGTCGAAGTCTGCAGCGTTGATGTTGCGGATGCTCCCACCGACTCCCGGCGCCCCGGCATTGTTGAACAGCGAATCGATCCTTCCGTGTCGGTCAACGGTGTGGGACACCGCAGCGGCGACATCGGACTCGCTCATGACATCGGCTCGAACGAACGACACCGCGTCCGATCCGATCGACGAGATGATCTCGGCTGCCTTGTCCGCTCGACGGCCGGTGAAGACGACGCTGGCACCCTCCTCGACGAAGCGCTCCACGGTTCTGCGACCGATTCCACTCGTTCCGCCCGTGATCAGCGCCACGTGGCTGTCCAATCGACCCATGAGAATCTCCTCTGAAACGATGTGAGCGTACCCTTCCGAGGTGACCGCAATCATCGATCGAGCTGCACAACTCGCCGAACATGTCGAAGACGATCGCCTCGACCTCGCCAGTATCGAGGT
Organism: uncultured bacterium; assembly: GCA_963745865.1. Lineage (GTDB taxonomy): Bacteria > Actinomycetota > Acidimicrobiia > Spongiisociales > ZC4RG35 > JAHEDH01. The sequence continues at coordinate 1,020 of CAVUYZ010000011.1, forward strand.
TGCCAGATTTGCCTATCCGCACCTCGATCCGGCGACGGTTCTCGACCGTCTGGATTCCCTTGCGAGCGAAATCCAGGGAGTCACCCACCTGGCGATGCGACGGGTCATTGCAATCCGCCACGGCATCGGCGGCAACGTCGACGACTATCCCAATCCGGACAATTCGTTCATCAATCGTGTGCTCGAGACCAGGCGCGGCCTGCCGATCACGCTGTCGATCATCTGGATGGAGGTCGGGCGGCGGGCTGGCCTGGAGATGCAGGGAGTCGCCCTTCCCGGACACTTCGTCGTCTACGCAGCCGGCCAGATGGTGGATCCGTTCCACTACGGCGAAGCGATCGGCTTCGACGAGGCTGCCGGCCTGATTGCCAGCGCAATCGGCGGCGACCCGAGGCTCGACAAGCGCTGGCTCGAGCCGGTTCCGACCCGAGACATCGTCAGACGGCTGCTTCGCAATCTCGAGAGTTCCTACGCGGCCGACGCCGACGAACACGAATGGGTCTCGGCCTGTCTGGCCGTGCTGATGGATTGACGGCGATACCGACCACGGAGCTGGGTCGGGAGACCAGCTCCGCGATCGGCCGCTGCCGGATCTCAGCCCTCGAGGAAGAAGGCCAGGTGGAACGCCGGCAGATCCTCGCCTGGATGGTCTGCCTCGTAGGTCAACTGCGGGATCCTGAAGTTCTGCTGCCCAGGAGACTCCTTTCCCTTGTATATCGCGGGGTACAGATCGAGGAAGTGCCAACCGGCGCTCCCGACCGCAGAGAGAACGATCTCCACGTCGCCTTGGCTGTTGAATCCGCACGCGTACCCGACATAGGAGTTGTCGTAGGTCAGCGTGTATATGTTGGCGGTCTCAGTCCACCCGACTCCGGTGATGTTGATGGCGATCTCCGCTCCCCACGGGCCCCGTGCCGGCGTGAAGGAGGCGACCGATGGTGTGATTTCGAAATCGACGCTGGCGACCGGATCACCATCGACGACCGCCTCGATCCGGTGAGGGCCTCCCACGTCGTGAGGTGCCACCGCATTGGATGACACCCGACCGTCGGCATCGGCCACCGCAGACCCCAGGCTCACGGCCTGCTCATCCCATCCGTTTCCACTCACGCGATTCCCGACGACCCGATACCACAGGAACTCCACGTTCGTCCCCGGGCCGAAGCCTTCGCCCTTCAGCGTGAACTCGGTCTCGACCGGTCCGGATTCGTAGTCGGTGGACAGCTGAGGTCCCGAGGAGCCGGCAGTGGTTCGTTCAGGTCGCGGCACGGGGGGCTGATTCTGATCCTCGATCGCAGGCGGGAGGACCGGTTCACCCTCGGTGATCGTGAAGACTGCGTCGAAAACGGGGATGTCAGGGCGTGGCGACTGCTGTGGATTCAGATACGGGAAGGTGTAGGCACCTCTCAGAATCGAGATTCGGTGAGGTCCCGGTGCACCGCTCGCCGGAATCACCGCGCGAGCGTGCCCGTCGGTGGTGACAGCAGACATGAACCCCGTGAAGACGTTGTCGTAGACGACCGTCCGCGTGTTCTCGAGCGACTGGTATCCCATACCGATCACCTCGATCGTGATCGGGGTTCCAACCGGGCCCTGGTCCGGGGTGACCCTCACCTCGATGTCGACATCGAACAGGGCCTTGTTGCGGATGACGCCATCGCCGTCGACCAGACGGACATCGTGGCCGAATCCAAATCCCTCGGGAACGACGAAGCTGGTAGAGACGTTTCCGGAGGAGTCCGTCGTCACGGTTCCGAGCTCGCTGACCACCTCGTTGTGCGACCGACCGTGATACTCCTCGTCACGGTCTCCCTCCAGGACCCAGTTCCCGTCGGCTGTGACCCACTGGATGGCGAGCCCGACGTCTGGTGGCAGCCCTTCCCCGGTGAGGGAGACCGTCGCGCCCGGCGGTCCGCTGCTCGGTTCGAGCAGCATCGAGCCGGTGATCTCCATCGAAGGCGCCTCGGTTGTTCCTCCCTCTTGCTCGGTACCGGTCTCGGCTGCGCTCTGAGCGCAGCCCGCGACGAGCACCACGACCGCCACGACGCTGACCCGACCTCTCCACTGACGGTTCATCAGATCAGGTTTCCTCGATCGTCTCGAGCACCTCGTCTGTGATCGTCAGCAGCGAAGATTCGACGTTGAACTGACTGAACGTTCCGGTGCGACCATCGTTGCCTGTCGCCACGATCTCGTATCCCAGCGTCCCGGTCGGATAGTCGACGGGCACGTCGAACGAAACCGTCCAGAAGAAGTCGTTGGGATTCTCGCGCGGATGCGGTCCATACCTCATCGCCAACTGCTGGCCGTCGCTGAGCTCCACCACGACTCCGGACAGCGCCTCGTCTCCGAGACCCTCTCCGGTCACCGGGTCGGTCACCCTGGCACGCCATACGATCTCCGAGTTCCTCGGGTAACGGTTTCCGAGGACGCAGACCTGGGTCGCGCTCTGATCATCGGAAATGTTCAGTGGCCCCCAGACGATGTCGGCCGCCACTGCGAGGTTGGTCTGCACCGGCGCCGTCGTCGTGGTGGTGTCGGCAGCGTCGTCGCCGCACGCCGGGAGCAGCAGCGAGAGCACTGCAACCACGCAGATCGACACCGTGGCCTTCCGCTTCATCCGCTTCGGGATCATCATTCCTCCTTGATTCGAGTCGTTCTCTCTCTGGATCGCACAAGACGGGGCACGTGACTCACGTCATCGCCGCCTCCGTCTCTCGCGAGGGGCGGCGGATGTCCCTGACCAACGACACCGTCACCAGCACGAAGAACAGCCACAATCCGGCCACGACGATCCCCATGACCCTCGGCGCCACGGTCCGGAGGGTCGCCAGTTGCGACTCGGGCCGCTCGGCCGGCATTGGCACCACCCGCGACGGGGGGAAGGACACCGCGCCAAGACCGGTGGCGGGTGCGAGACCCACCGACGCATCGCCGGCATACTTGGCCTCGATCGTGTGGCTCGTCGCACGCGGGACGAACGGAATTCGGGCTTCGCCGGTCGCCCCGGTCATTGCGCGACCCAGATAGGCGGTCCGTGACCCGAGCAGCTCGACTTGAACACGAAACTCGATCTCGGCTCCGCCGATGGGCGTCCCATCGGACTGGGTGAGGATCGCTGCCACCGAATCGGCCACCTCGGGGACGGGTGCCGGGACGGCACGAACACTGATCTGAGTTTCGATGCCCTCCTGTGCTGCGGCTGTGCCCACCAGCGAGAGCGCCAATACGAACCCGAAGATGACCGAACCGATAGACCGTTTCATGTCCGTGCCTCTCGACTTGGCGCGGCCTGCTCGGCCTCGATCTCCTCGATCTCGTGGATGGCGAGAACGGGCACCCACCGGAACAACATCATCAGCAGAAGGGGAATTGCAGCGACCGCCGCCACCGTCACGACGATTTCGACCCACGACGGTGCATAGGTCCCGATCTCGTCGCCAATGAGAGCCTGGGTCAGCGGCGGCACGATCATGATGAAGCGCTTGAGATGCAGCGACAGCGCGACGAGGACAGCCGCGATCGTGACCCCGGTCACCGTGCGAGTCTTCGGAATCGCCACGAGGGCGATCGGTATCACGAGGCCGGTCACGACGAAGGTCCAGAAGAGAGGAGAGAACCGATCGAGAACCACGGCGAACAGCACTCCCTCGGCGGACTGCTCGCCCACGTATCCCTCCGTGGTCACCTCGGTGAACAGCAGGTAGGCGTAGGCGATGCCAAGAGCCACCATGATGTAGCCGAGATTCACGAACGCCTTGCGAGGCATCACGTCTTGGAGTCGATAGGCCCGTCGATAGGCCGCCGCGGCGATCACGACGACCGCGACCCCCGAATAGATCGCCGCGACGACGAAATAGGGCCCGAATATGGTCGAGTGCCATCCGGGTCGACTCGTCAGGGAAAAGGCGTACGACAGCACGGTGTGAACCATCACCGCCAGCGGGATGATCACGATGGAGATCATGGTGAGCGCGCGTTCGAGGTGCTGACGCTGCTCGATCCCGCCGACCCAGCCCCTCCCCCACCAGTTCTTGAACCAGCTTCGCCACCGGCCGAGCGGAACGTCGTCGGGGATGAGCGCCATGTCTGGGATCAGCGGAAGGGCGAACAGAACGATCGTCGCGAACAGATACGTCACGATCGCGACCATGTCCCATGCGATCGGTGAATCGATCTGAAAGCGCGTGAACATCTCCCATGCCCTCTCGGGGCGACCCAGATGGATGATCGGGAACAGCGCCCCGACGCTCAGCGTCACCAGAGCCGATGCCTCGGCGATTCGAGAGATCGGTCCGCGCCAGGACGCATGCGTGAGTCGCAGGATCGCCGAGACCATCGCACCGCCGTAACTGAACCCGATGAGCGAGACGAGGTCGACGGTGTAGATGCCCCAGAAGACGTCGTCGGAGAGCCCCGTCACTCCGATCCCGGTCGCCCACTGGTAGGCGAACGCGCCGATACCAGCCGCAACGAAAGCTCCGAGCACCGCTGCGGTCAGCTTCCAGAGCCATCCCACCGGGGCCGCCATCGGAGCAACCGCCGAGCGACGGACCTCGGGGATGCTCTCTACCGCCGAAGTTGGATGGTTGGACATGCTCAATACTCCAGATCCTGTCCATGGCCTGCGATGTAGTACACCCGTGGATCCGTGCCCAGTTCCTCGCGGAACCGGAAGGCATCGTTCTCGCGCAGGAATCTCGACAGGACGACGGTCTCACGCTTGTTGCTTGCCGAGTCCGTGACGAGATTCCCCACGTAGATCGCCCCCATCGAACACGCGGACAGACACGCCGGATACTGGTTCTCGGCGAGCTCGTGGACGCACATGACACACTTGCCGACGGTGCCGGTGCGCTGGGGAACCGTGAACTCCGGTCGATCGTCGTGGAATTCGGCGGCGACTTCGTGCTGGTCCTTCCAGTTGAACACCCGGACGTCGTAGGGACAGGCGGCCATGCACATACGACATCCGATGCAGACCGACTGATCGACGACCACCGTGCCATCGGGGCGGTGGTATGTGGCGCTCACCGGGCATGCTCGTGTGCAGGGGGCATTCTGGCACTGCATGCACAGGACCGGCATGGCGTACGACCTGCCCTGGACGTCCTCCAACTCGTAGACCTTGATCCACTCGATGTCCTCATCGAGGTGATGCTCCTGCTGACAACCCTTGATGCACTCGCGACAGCCATCACACAGACGGAGGTCGAAGACCATGACCCACTGGTGCGCAGGGTCGAGCTGGGTCGCGTCGCTGGCCAGGTCTTCGGCGGCCAGAACTCGCCCGAGCATTCCTCCAGCGGCGGCAAACCCGATGCCCGCCGCACTCGCTCTGAAGATGAATTCGCGCCGAGATACCTCCGTGAGATGGTCGAGCGGTCCCGTGACTGCTGCGGGAATCTCACTCTCGGTCCGATCCCCTTCCTGGGGGTTCCCGACGGCCACAGGGCCACCTCCTGCATCGCTGTGGCTTTCCGGATTCCGCCCGCATGGCCGGTGTCCTCCGCAAGGCCGACAACTAACGATCGTTCGTTGGTTGCCTGTAGCAAACACTTGCCAAAGACAACCGACGGCAATAGGGCCGGAAGTCCCTAAAGCAAGGTCCTTCTACCAGCACCCAACGCACGGCATGCAACTAAATGGCCCGACCTCGGGAGGAGTTTGGGGGCGGTCGGCCTACTCGAAGCCGAGCCGATCGAGGAGCGCAGGCGTCTGTTGCCACTCCGATTCCACGGAGACCCGGAGATCGAGGTGCACCTTCGATCCGAAGATTGCTTCGAGTTCGGTGCGCGCCTCCGTGCCGGCCTCTCCGAGAAGTGATCCGCCCTTTCCGATCACGATGCCCTTTTG
>CAVUYZ010000012.1:0-116723 GCA_963745865.1 uncultured bacterium
TCCAGCACCGGATTCGACTGGAACAGAAGAACCTCGACACGGGTGCCGTGTGGGGCTTTGCCCGCAACCTCCAGCCGGAGATGACTGTCGTACACGTAGACGACTGGTTGAATCATCTCGCCCTCATAGACCCCCGACAGCCAGGCCACCGGCTGGCCGTTCCACGGCACCGGTATCCCGCACAGTGTCGGATCAGGGTTGTCTTCGAAGGGAATGTCCGGAACGTCGGAGCTCCGGTTCTCGGCGATGAATTGCTCGGAGAACTCGGAGGCAGTCGCGGCCGTGCCGTCGAAGGCGAATGTCTCGCTCGGCACAGCCCGGACCTCAGCGAAACCCGACACGAACGCAACGATTCCGAGAACGGAGAGGATCATGAAGAGCGTCACTCGTTGGCGTTTCTTCGGAGCCTCGTCCACGGTTCCTCTTCTCGTCGTCTGATCGGTACAACAGTCCCCCGAGCCGTGCCTATTCCGCAGCCGAGAGGCAAGAAGGTCGGATCCCCGAAGATGGCGGAGGTCAGCCTTGGACTGTCCGTGTGAGGCCGCCGATGATGCGCCGCTGAAAGATCAACACGAGGACGATCGGAGGGACGGTGACCATCACCGATGCGGCCATGAGCAGTCCGAAGAAGCCATCCCCCTGGAAGAAGGCGATCGCCACCGGAACCGTCCGATCGAGCGGCTTGATCGTCGTGAAGGTGAGAGCGAACAGGTACTCGTTCCAGGCTCCGATGAACGCCAACAAGCCCGTCGTGACGAGTGCTGGTACCGCCAGGGGCAGCAACACCAGACGGAACGTCTGAAACGCGGTCGCCCCATCCACCTGCGCCGCCTGGATCAGACCGTCGGGAATCGATCGGAAGTACGAGGTCAACACCCACGCAGTCAGCGGCAGGGAGAAGAGCAAGTACGTGAGCACCATGCTCGGACGCGGCTCGAGGCTCAATGACCGGATGATCGCGTACAGCCCCGTGAGAATGGCGATCTGGGGGAACATGGTCATCGACAGGATCGCGTACAACGACGCGGTCTTACCTCTGAACCGAAGCTTTCCGAGCGCGAACGCCGCGAATGATCCGACCGCCAGCGCCAACAACGTCACCGAGGTCGCCACGACGACCGAGTTGAGCATCGCCCGTCTCAGCCTCTCACTCCGCAGCACGAACTCGTAGTTGCCGGTGAAGAAGCTGATCGCACCCGTCTCGGGGCTCCTCGGAAGGTAGGTGGCCGGGGTCATCGCCAGCTGGCTCTGCGTCTTGAACGACGACATCACCATCCAGTAGAACGGGAAGACCAGATACGCAGCGATCACGGCCAGCAGCAGATAGAAGCCGACCCGCTTGATCCGCTTCCGGATGAGCACGCTACGGGCCGCCCGTACGACCGTCGACTGATCGCGGACGGCTGTCATGTGTCGAGCACCTCCCGGTCGGCCTCGACAATCGGCGCGGGTAATGGGAGGCGGTGCGCTCGCAATCCAGCTGCGGCCTCGTGGGGCATTCCTTCGCGAGGCCGCGCCCACGACAGACGGATCGACGTCAGAACGGACGAACCGATTCCTCGTTCTCCCCCGGCCGTGCCGGGCAGCACTCAGCCCTTGACCGCTCCGGTGAGACCGCCGATGATCCTCCGCTGGAAGATCAGCACGAGGATGATCAACGGGATTGTCACCAGGACCGCTGCGGCCATGATCTGTCCGAATGGATCCTGTCTGATGTTCTCACCCTGAAACAGCGCGATCGCCACCGGGATCGTCCGATCCGAGGGTTTGATCGTCGTGAAGGTGAGAGCGAACAGGTACTCGTTCCATGCACCGACGAACGCCAGCAGACCCGTGGTCACGAGCGCCGGAGCCGTGAGCGGAAGGAGAACCAGCCGGAACGTTTGGAACGGCGGTCGCGCCATCCACCTGCGCAGCCTGCATCAGGTCGGCGGGTAACGCTCGGAAGAACGCAGTCAACACCCACACCGTGAACGGCAGCGAGAACAGCAGATACGTCAGAATCATGCTGGTGAGCGGCTCGAGACCCAGCGACCGGATGATCGCATAGAGACCGGTCAGAATCGCGATCTGGGGGAACATCGTCATCGACAGGATCGCGTACAGCGACAGGGTCTTGCCTCTGAACCGCAGCTTGCCAAGAGCGAACGCCGCGAACGAGCCGATCGCCAGGGCCAGAATCGTCACCGATGTGGCGACGATGATCGAATTGACGATTGAGCGTCTGAAGCTGTCACTGTTCATCACTTGCTCGTAGTTCCCCATGAAGAAGCTGATAGCTCCCGTCTCGGGACTTCTGGGGATGTAGGTGGCGGGCGTCATCGCCAGTTGGTTTTCCGTCTTGAACGACGACATCACGGCCCAGTAGAACGGGAAGACCAAGTACACGGCGATGACGGCCTGGAGCAGATAGAAGCCGATCCGCTTGATCACCCTCAGGTTCATCGGAGTCCGGGACGACGTCCCGGCCGCCTGTTGCTCGCGAACGGCTGTGTCAGTCATCGGTGGTCACTCCCAGGAATCGGATGTACAGGACGGCGAACACTGTCAGGAGGGCGAAGATGATCACCGACGAGGCCGATGAGTAGCCCATCCTCTGGTTGTCGATCAGTTCGTAATACGTGAAGCTGGCCATCGAGAATCGGCTTTGACCCAGCACGATCTGGAACAGGTCGAACACACGCAGCGAGTCGAGGGTGCGGAACACCAGCGCTACGCCGAGGGTGGGCCGCAGGAGCGGCAACGTGATCTGAGTGAACTGGCGCCACTTGGACGCCCCGTCGACGACCGCGGCCTCGTAGACGTCGGCCGGGATGAGTTGGAGTCCGGCGAGGAGGAGCAGGGCCATGAACGGCGTCGTCTTCCAGACGTCGATCGCGATCATGGCCGGAAGCTGCCAGGCGGGATCGGACAGCCAGGCGGTATTGCCGCTGGTACCGAAGAGCTTCTGAAACGTCACGTTGAAGAAGCCGGTCCGGGTAGAGGAGAACATGTACTCCCACATCCGTGACGAAACTGCCGTCGGAACGGCCCAGGGAACCAGCATCAGCGCTCGCATCCCACCACGTCCGACGAAGCTTGCGTTCAAGGCGAGGGCGATACCCAGCCCGAGCAATGTCTCGAGTACGACTGCGAGCACTGCGAAGATCGCCGTGTCCCACACGGATCTGATGAAGTCGGAGTCGGTGGCACCGATGACCCACTTCTGGCCGAAGATCCCGACCTGGAACGCCTCGCGGTATCGCCGGGGCTCACGGGGAAGAACTTCGATCGGTCGTTCGTAGACGGTGTCACCGGTGTCCGGATCGACCATCTCCTGGCCGGTCTCGGGGTCGATGGCCGGATCAAGCGATCGGACGGTGACACTGAGGAGGTCTTTGTAGTTGTCGAGACCGACGAAGTCGGTCGTTGCTTCGCTCGCGAACGTCTCGTTCGTCAAGCTGGCGTACACGACCTGACCCAATGGATAGATCAGGATCGCGACCATCAGGATGAAGGTGGGAGCGATCAACCAATACGCGAGTTTGCGTTCGGAGTCCAGCAGGCTGGGTCCACCGTCGTTCGGCTTCTCCTCGGCTGCCTTGGGTTCGACCACGGTGGTCATGGTGTCCGCTTCCTACCGCTCATCCGGTTCATGCCTTTCTTTCGAGAAGAGGGTTGAGCGGGGGCCCGATCGGGCCCCCGCTCAGTAGTTATTGCTGTCTAGGCAGACGGCAGTCCGGTGATGTCCTCGAGGTCCAACGAAAGTTCCTCGAGCGCGGTCTGCGCATCGCTCTCTCCTGTCAGCACACTGTGCACTGCGTTGAAGAAGGCAACCGATGCCTCGTTGTAGTTCGGCGCAGTCACCGTGCTCGGCCGTGCAACGGCGTTGGTGAACACGTCGAACAGGTCGCCGAAGAACGGGTTCGCTGCGAGGACGTCTGCGTCCTGATAGAGCGACTCGATCGTCGGGAGCAACGACACCTCGATGGCGTTCTTCTTCTGGCCTTCCTCGGAAGCAAGGTACAGAGCGAAGTCAGCCGCCTCTTGCGGGTGCTCGGAGTACTTCGAGACTGCGAGCTGCCAACCACCGAGGGTTCCAGCGGGTGATCCGCCGGGTCCTGCAGGCAGCGGGCTGACTGTCACGAGTCCCTTGATGGCCGAGTCATCGGCCTGTGCCAGTGAGTAGGCGTATGGCCAGTTGCGGTGGAAGGCGGCGTTGCCTGCCTGCCACACGGCCCGGGAGTCCTCTTCGGTCCATCCGGTCACGCCCGATGGGGAGATCCCACCGATCCACGACGCAGCACGATCGATCGCCGCAACAGCATCGGGGTTGTTGATGGTGATCACGCCGTCTTCGACGATTTCACCGCCACCGTGCGACTTGACCCACTCGAGGGCGTCACAGGTGAGACCCTCGTAGGCGTTGCCCTGCCAGACGAAACCGACGAAGTCGGGGTTGTCAGCGCTCTCGCCCTCGGTGATGGTCGTTGCCATTTCCTCGAGCTCGTCCCAGGTTGCGGGCGGCCCGTCGTATCCGTACTTCTCGAGCAGGTCGGAACGGGAGTAGAGCAGACCGGCGTCCGTGTAATACGGGATGCCCTTCAGCTCTCCGTCGACCGTGTTGTTGTCCACGATCGCCGGGAAGTGGTCACCCGAGACTTCGGCTGCGCCGTACTGGTTCAGGTCGACGAGATGCTCGGCGAGGTCGCCGGGCCAGATCACGTCGATGTTGAGAACGTCGAGTTCGGACGACTGCGCCTCGAAGGTCTGCAGATACGTACCGAAGAGATCGGTGGCGCTGTTCGGGCCCTCGATGAGGTCGATCTTGATTCCTGGGTTGCGCTCTTCGTAGGTCGCAGCGAGTTCCTGTGATGACTCATTGGCAACGCCGCCGAAGATCCAGGTGATGGTGATCTCGTCACCGCTGGTGTCTCCGCCGGCAGTTGTTGTGGTCGCGCCTGTGTCTCCGCCGTCTCCGGCATCGTCATCAGACCCGCAGGCAGTGACCACCAGCACGAATGCCAGTAGTAGCGCCAATCGCGAGAATGTTTTCTTCACGCTATTTCTCCCTCGTATTGAAGTCAGTTTTCTGTTTCAGCGTATCGACGGCTTCGTGAATTTCCCCCACGGCAGCCGGACCGCTCAATCGAAGCGTAGAAACTCAACAACCTGATTGTGGGAAAAAGCCCCGGATATTTCCCCCCGAGTCGATCGCTTCGCACCCTGGATTTCGGCTATCTCACGAGCCGGGACGGTGGCCGTTTCGGCTCACGGTGCGTCTACCAGGCCAGGCCCCCATCGGAATTGATCAGCTGGCGATTGATCCACCTGCCGTCCTCCGAGCACAAGAAGCGCACGAGGCGAGCGCAGTCATCCGGGTTCCCAACACGCGGTTGGAGGTTGCGCTCGAGAACCGCCTCGACGATTTCGTCCGACATCCACCCGGTGTCGGTGGCGCCGGGGTTGATCACATTCGCCGTGACCCCGAGCGGAGCGAGTTCGACAGCTGCTGCGAGGACGATGCGATCGAGTGCGCCCTTGCTCACCCCGTACGGGAGGTTTCCGACCGTGTGGTCGCTGGTGATGGCGATGATCCGACCAGTGCCGGCGGGACCCGGGAACTGGTCGGCGAACGCCTTGATCAATAGCCACGACGCCCTGGCGTTCACGGCAATGTGAGCATCGAAACTCTCGACCGTCGTACTGGCGATGTCGCTGTCACGCGACTCGGCATGACACATGACGAGCGCAGTGATCGGGCCGATGCTCCGATGCACGTCGGCCACCAGCGATGCCGGGCCGTCCGGATCGGACAGGTCCACGTCGAACTGGTTCAGCGGTGCAGCGTCTGAGCCCCACGGCATGGTTTGGTCGTAGCCGCTCCGACCGGCCGTGGCGACGGTCCAGCCGTCGGCTTCGAGGATGGATGTGACGGCGGCGCCGATCCCGATTGCTCGGCTCACGCCGGTCACGAGCGCTACCGGTGCATCGATCACGCCACAACGCTACTTGGGGTCACGCCAGCAACGGCGGGTAACGGTGGATGATGGCTTCGACTGAGGCTCGGTTCTGGCGGAGGGGGAGGGATTCGAACCCTCGAAGGGCGTGAACCCTTACTGCATTTCGAGTGCAGCGCACTAGACCGGCCTATGCGACCCCTCCTCGAAGATGTCAGGCTACCGGCTGTCATCCGGCGTCCAAACGGCGACGAACAGCAGGGCCGGAGCCTCACATCGTTGGCGGAGGGGGAGGGATTTGAACCCTCGAAGGGCGTGAACCCTTACAGCATTTCCAATGCTGCGCACTAGACCGGACTATGCGACCCCTCCGGGCACTCGAGCTGTCAGCCGAGCGGCCGCGTAGAGTACCGACTTCCCGCAGAAGAGACCAGATGAGCAGTGACCCTCAGAGCTTCGAACCGTGGATGCGTCTGGCCCTCGACGAGGCGGCCAGCGCACCCGATCACGGCGATGTTCCGATCGGTGCCGTTCTGGTCGACCCGGACGGTGCCGTGGTCGCATCCGATCACAATCGACGCGAAGAGTTGGCCGACGCGACCGCCCATGCCGAGATGCTCGTTCTGGCAGCCGCGGCCGGAGGCGACAATTGGCGGCTGATCGACCACACCCTCGTCGTGACACTCGAGCCGTGCGCCATGTGCGCCGGCGCCGCACAGCAGGCCCGGCTGGGTCGAATCGTCTATGGCTCCGCCGACATGAAAGCGGGAGCGTGCTGGTCGCTGTACAACATCCCGCAGGACGCGAGGCTGAACCATCGGGTCGAGCTCACTGCTGGCGTTCTCGCCGACGAGTGCTCGGCACTACTCCGTGGGTTCTTCGCCGAGCGTCGCTGACGTTTCGGCTTGGTGATGCAGCCGTCGGGTCCCGTACACTTTGAGCCTCGCCCTTCGGGGTGGGCGTTCGTCAGAGCGCGGGTCCTGCGCAGCGGGACACTGTGAATCGGGTCAGGTCCGGAAGGAAGCAGCTCTAAACAGTTTGTCCTGGGTGCCGCAGGGGTGCCTGGCTCGTACGGCGAACGCCCTCCCCGGAGGGCGACTCCGTTCTTGTCAGCCAGGCGTGGCCAGATTGCCGTCAACCTGACAAGAACGGGATCAGCCCTCGACGATGCGGGCGGCGCGGAGGGCGAAGTCGTCGGTCGAGTCGTCGAACAGAGCCTGGGCGGCGGCAGCCAGGGCCGCGGCCGCGTCGATGCCCTCCTCCCTCGCCAACGCAAACAGCCCATCCAGTCGAGCCTCGTACTCGGGGTCGAAGTCCGAGGCGACGACCACCCCCGAGTCATCGAGCGCGATGAACCTGGCATCGAAATCGATCAACAGTTCCTGGGTCTGATCGAGCAACGGGATCAGCATGATCACCAGCTCGGTCGCCGGATCCAGCACGAGGGCGAGCGCCCCTCGCGCCACAGGGTCCCGGACGAATCGGACACTCTCCGCCTGGCGGGGGTCCGTATAGGTTCCGTACAGGTCGACGTCGGCTGACGGGATGACGAAGGCATCGATCCGGTTCTCGGTCGACGCCACGAACCCGTACCGATCCTTGCTCACCGGCTCGACCACCCCGGCCTCCGCTCCCATCACCTGGGTCGTCGCACGCAGATCGTCGACCAGCGAGTCATTGGAGCTACCTCCACCGCAGGCCCCGACGATCAGTGCCACCACCGCGAACACGGTGATCCGGCTGCTCACTTGACGAGGACGATCCCGTAGACGAAGCCGAACGGCCCCATGCGCCACACCCGCTCGATCTCGAGGGGTCCGCCGTCATACAACTCCTCGGGAGGTGCCAGCTTGTCGAGCGACCGATGGAGATACCAATAGTCGGCAGGAGCCCGGGCAATCAGCCCCGCCAGCGGCAGTGCGATGGCCGAGCCGACCCGGTGGAGCATCCTGAGAAGCGGATTGCGGGGCCTCGACAGATCGACGATGACGGCCTTGCCCCCGTCCCGCAGCACCCGATGAATCTCGCCGAGCGTCTCGGGGATCGACGTCAGATTGCGGAACACGTAGGCGCTGAAGACTCCGTCGAACGAACCGTCATCGAAGGGCATTCGCTCGCCGATCGCCACCACCCGGTCCCTGATCGGGGACAGAGCGAGCATCGGCTGGACCGGGTCGAGCGCGACCACGTCGAATCCTGCCAACACCGGATCGGCCGCGCCGGTCCCACTGCCGAGATCGAGGACCCTGCCGGGAGGGAGGTGGGCAACCCCCGTTCGCCGCCACGCCTGCTCCCGCCCGAACGACAGGATGCGGTTGATGAGGTCGTAGCGCCGGGCGATCCGGGCGAAGATCGGATCGGACTCCTCGCTCATGCAGGCTCGATGACATCGAAGCCCGTGTAGGGGCGAAGCGCCTGAGGGATGGCCACAGAGCCGTCGGCCTGCTGATGGTTCTCCAGGATGGCGAGGATCGTGCGACCGACCGCCACCGCCGTCCCGTTGAGGGTGTGGAGCGTCTCGTTGCCCGATTCCTTGCGGACCCTGATCTTCAACCGTCTCGCCTGAAAATCGGTCGTGTTCGAGCACGATGTGACTTCTCGATAGGTCCTCTGGGAGGGATACCACGCCTCGATGTCGAACTTCTTCGCAGCAGAGGAACCGAGGTCTCCTGCCGCCACGTTGACCACCCGATAGGGCACCTCGAGCGCTTGCACCAACGATTCCTCGATACCGAGCAGTCGCTCGTGCTCCTCCACCGATGTCTCCGGGTCGACGAACGTGAACATCTCGACCTTGTCGAACTGGTGGACACGGAAGATGCCCGCGGTGTCCTTGCCGTAGGTCCCGGCCTCGCGACGGAAACAGGTGGAGAAGCCGGCGTACCTGATGGGCAGATCGTCGGATTCGATGATCTCGTCCATGTGATAGGCGGCGAGCGGAACCTCGGACGTCCCGACCAGGAACAGATCGTCGTTAGAGACCTCGTACACCTGTTCGCGGTCGCCCGGGAAGAAGCCGGTTCCGAACAGAGCCTGTTCGCGCACCAGCACCGGAGGCGCCATCGGGGTGAACCCGGCTTCGACCAGACGGTCGAGGGCGAAGCGAACCAGCGCCAACTCCAAGAGCACGGCCCGGCCTTTCAGAGTACCCGAACCGCGAACCAGACACCTTGGCGGCTCGATCCGTGTCGATGATGTCGAGCGAGCGACCCAATCCGTCGTGGTCGGAGAAGTCGAAGTCGAACTCCCGCGGCTCGCCGACTCGCTTGATCTCGATCGCGTCCTCTTCGGTCATGCCGTCGGCCGCGGTCGGGTCGACCAGGTTGGGTAGCGTCACCCAGGTCTCATCGAACTCCTCCTGAAGGCGCTCGGCCTCTGCGGACTTCTCCTTGAACTCGTCGGCGATCTCGGACACCGAAGCGATCGCAGCCGCCTTCTCATCTCCCGACAGCGTGGCGATCCGCTGCCCGGCTTCCTTCTGTGTGCTGCGCAGTGTCTCGGCTTCATGACGGATGCTCCGGATCCGCTCTTCGAGAGCAACGAGCGCATCGACGTCGACATCGACTCCGCGGCGCTGCAGCGATCGTCGAATCGCGTCGGGATCGGTTCGGAGAAGGGTGGTATCGATCATGATCGTTCGCCTGGTGGAGGAAGTGCGATGGTACCGGTCTGCGGGTGGGACCGGAGGTGGCCGCCCGTCAGCCCTCGGGGGCCGCCTCCGTCGTGGTGGTCGTGGTGGCCTCCTCATTGATCCGGAACTCGAAACTGCGAGAGATCGCCGGATCCAGAATGTCGGGATTCGCAACCGGGAGGCCGACGAGCAGCTCGTACAGCTGACCGGGGATCACATCGAGGTCATCGGTCGCAAGCGTGGTGGTGCCCCCGGCAGGGAGCGCCGGGACGTCGAGTACCCGCGTCTGCAACGAGCCATCCGTCGACACGAGCTCCAGACCGACCGTCGTCGGCTCCGAGATGGTGTTGCCCGTATTCGACACGACGACCTTGACGACGAGCGTCGACGTGTTCTCGATCACCAGCGCCTCCTGGACGTCGACGATCCACTCCGGCAGCGTCGTGACCTGCTCGATCTCGAGAACGGCCCGCAACTCGAGTGGGCCGTTCTCGGTGCGGGCATACGCCACCAAGGTGTTGGCGGTCCCGGCCATCGGGAACGACGACGGGAAGAACACGATCGTCGGCATCGACGACACCGGCGGCGGGATGTCGGCGGTCGCCAACCGTTGGACCACCTGCGCGTACAGACGATCTCCCACCTGGAGATCGACGAACGCGTCGATCAGCTGGTTCTCGACCGGCGTCGGGAATGTCTCGTCGGCCGCAGCGAGCATCCCTGTCCGAAACTTCTCGATACCGTTGATCCACGCCGTGAGGGCCAGGTCGAACACGACCGGAACGTCGGAGGCCTCCGCCGGAGCGGTTGTGTCCACGAGTGAACGCCTTGACCTCTTCCAGCGTCGAAGAGACCTCGTCGAGCGTGTCGTTGAGAAGCACCCGATCGGTGTTCGAGAGCTCGAGAATCAGCGACTGGAACGGGCCAACCAGCCGGGCGATGTTCTCGGCCTCGCCCCTGATGTCCTCTGCGTAGAGGGCGGGCGAATCGTCTTCAGTCAGAATGACGGACAACAGGCCGGCCGCCACGACGAGGATCGTCACGGGGATGAGCCAGCGTGGACGGCGTCGGGTGGTCGTTCCAAAGAGATCGGAAACCACGTGGGCGAGGGGGGACTTGAACCCCCACGAGTGTTACCTCACAGGAACCTGAATCCTGCGCGTCTGCCAATTCCGCCACTCGCCCGGATTGGTGGGGAAAATGGTAGCTCCAGCACCGGCACGCCGCATTTCGCGACCCGTGGTGGGGCCCTTTCGTGCCGAGCAGCAATCTGTTGGCCGCCATCGCGACTGTCCACTCGCGGGGCCTCGGCGTCTCACCGGAGACGACAACGGAGAGCGGTTGATCGTCTGCTGTCAAGGCAAGCTCGGCCGGAGCGGGGCACAGGTCGGCTCACCATGGCGCCGCGGAATCGGTGGCACGGGCCTACCGCTTTCGCCGCAGGCCGATCGGCGAGTCGGTCGGGAACCCGGTCTGGCTCTGGTTCCACCACCACGGTGTCGGGTGGGTGCAATCGCCGTGTCGGTGAGACGGCCCCGGCAGTCGTCTGAGTACGATCCGCCGGAGCGGCGCATCAAGGGAGAGCCAACGAGATGAGAGCACTTCGATATTCGATCAACGTCACGCTCGACGGCTGCTGCCATCACGAGGCGGGGCTGTCCCCGGACGAGGAGTCGATGCGCTACTGGACCGCTGAGATGGCACGAGCCGATGCCCTGCTATTCGGCCGGGTGACCTACGAGATGATGGAATCGGCGTGGCGGCAACCGGCCACGGGCGCATGGCCCGATTGGATGGAGGAGTGGGAGATCCCGTTCGCCGAGACCATCCATCGGGCGAAGAAGTACGTCGTGTCGAGCACATTGAGCGGGGTCGATTGGAATGCCGAGCTGGTGCGAGGCGACTTGGGGCAAGCAGTTCAGCGGCTCAAGCAGGAGCCAGGCGAGCGTCTCTTCGTAGGTGGCGTGACGCTCCCCCTGGCGTTGGCAGATCTGGGACTGATCGATGAGTACGAATTCCTTGTTCAGCCGGTCCTTGCCGGATACGGACCGACATTGCTGGCCGGACTGCGCGAGCGCATCCAACTCGAGCTCGTGGATCGCCATGAGTTCCGGTCGGGGGCCGTCGCCGTGCGATACCGCGCCACGCGAGCTACGGCTTGACGTGACCTGTCCTGGGACGTTGCCGCTGTCTCGCCACGGGACGACAGATCGGGACACACGACGGCAGGCATCATGTGTCCCCGAACGTGCGCCTCCAACGCAATTGGCACATCGCCCCGAGGCACTCGATTGATGCACTCCCAGCCACACTCTGGGCGCCACTGAGCGGCTACCGACCGTGGCGCCGTGGCCGTGTGAGCGGGCAGTCGCTGTTGGCCGCCAACACAATCAGCTGGGAGCCATCCGCCACAGCCATGGGCTCACGAGCGGTCGGCTCCCGTTGTCGTCTTCGTCTGTCTGCTGTCAAACCGTGAACTGTCGACGTCTGTCCCCGATACCCTGGCTGGGATGAAGCTGGTTCGGCAGTTCGAACAACGACTCGACGGGTTGCTCGACGAGTTGGCGGGCCGCGTCTTCAGCGGTCCCCTCCACCCGACCGAGCTGGCAATGCGGCTGATCCGCACCGCCGACCTGTCCCTCACCGACGGACTCGTCGCCCACAATCAATTTCGCATGGTGATACCCGACTCCGGCCAGGGAGAGGTTCCGCATGGCCTCGTCATCGGCCTGGAGAGGCTCATCGACGAGGCCGCGCTCGAGAGGGGATGGCGACTGGACGGGCCCGTGCGCGTCACCCTCTCCATCGATCCCGACCTCCGGAAGGGCGCCGTCTACATGACATCGGACTTCGCACCAGGTCCCCGGTCGGCCTGGGCAGAGCTCTCCAATCAGCACGAGAGGATCCCGATCACGGTCAACCGGGCGGTGATCGGACGTGAGATCGGATGCGACGTCGTCGTGCGCGCACGATCAGATCAGCCGGATGCACTGCCGGGTCTGGGCATCGAACGAACAGCTCTGGATCGAGGACCTCGGCTCGTCGAACGGCACCTGGGTCGAGGGACAGAGAGTCGCAGACGCCCCGGTCGCGTTCGAACCGGGGGCAATCGTGAGGCTGGCGGACCTGAGCTACCGGATCGAGCAGCTCGCCTGATGCCCGATCTCCTCCTCACGCTGCTGCGGCTGATCTTCCTCGGGCTCGTCTACCTGTTCGTGTGGCAGATAGCCAGGTCGATCGCCACCCATCTCGGGATCGGGTCCAACCGGAGCTCGCGACGATCCGGAACACGCGTCGCCATCGTCAAGTCAGACGCCCAATCGGGATTGACGTTCACCGTGACCGACTCGATGGTGCTGGGGCGCTCGGACGAAGCTGATTTCCTGCTGGACGACCCCTACGCTTCCGACTTCCACCTCAGGTTGACGACGCGGGAAGGTCGGTTGGTCGTGAGCGACCTCGGCAGCACCAACGGCACATACGTGAACGGTCGCCGAGTCACGACGCCGATCGATCTCAACCGCGGCGACGCCGTCCAGGTGGGGAAAACGGTCATGGAGGTTCGATGAGCTACCACTGGGCAGTCGCCACCGATCAGGGGCGCGTTCGCGCCACCAACGAAGACTCCGTACATCCGCGCTCATCGGGGAAGGGCGAAGGTCCGGTGGTCGTCCTCGTCGCCGACGGCATGGGCGGGCACGTAGCCGGCGAACGAGCCTCTCAGATCGCAACAGAGCGAGCCGTCGAGGCGAAAGGCTCTCTGAGAGAGCGTGTCGGAGAAGCCAACCTCGCCATCTTCGAAGAGGTCGCCGATCATCCCGAGTTGGCCGGCATGGGCACCACGATGACGATGTTCGAGTTGGGCGAGGATCGAACGGTGCGATTCGCCCACGTCGGCGACTCGCGTGGGTACCTGTTCAGGGACGGAACGCTCACCCAGTTGACCACCGATCACACCGTCGTCGCCGAGTATCTCCGCCAGGGGGCGATCACACCCGAAGAAGTGGCGACCCACCCTCAGCGAAGCCTGATCACGAGAGCGCTCGGACTCCAATCCGATCTCGACGTCGACACCGGCGAGGTTCCCGTCGAATCCGGGGACCGTCTGCTCCTCTGCTCAGATGGGGTCAACTCGATGATCGACGACGAGGCCATCGCATCGTCGCTGAAACAGCCGACGCCTGAGGAGGCGGCATGGGATCTGGTCGAGCGCGCCAACCGCGCCGGCGGTCACGACAACATCACCGCCCTGGTCGTCGAGGTCGATTGAGCACCTCGATCGAGGGACAGCTCCGGTGACTCGCGACTATCAACCGATCCTTCTGATCGGTGCTGCCGCGCTCGCCGCGTTCGGTGTGAGCCTCGTGAACTTCGCCGGCCAGGGGACGGTGGACGCCGAAGTGGGCCTGACCTTCCTCACGGTGCTGATCGCGTTCGGAGGCGTCTACGTGGCTGCGAAGAGATTCGCTCCCGAAGCGATCACACACCTGCTCCCGCCCATCTCCATCATCACCGGGTTCGGGTTCGTGGAGATCTTCCGCCTGAACCCGTTCAGAGCCGGGCTACAAAGGTGGTGGCTGTTGATCGGAGCGGCGTTGGCGGCAGCCGTTCTCGGATGGGTGAGCCGTAATGGGCTCGCCTCCCTCCGTCGCTACCGCAACATCCTCCTCATTCTCGCCGTGATCCTGCTCCTCATGCCCATGCTGCCCGCAACCGGGGGGCTTCCCCTCAAAGGGCTGACGGTCAACGGGTCGCGATTGTGGATCGTCGCCGATCTGGGGTTCATCGAGATGAACTTCCAGCCCGGTGAGGTGGCGAAGCTGCTGTTCGTGATCTTCCTCGCCTCGTACCTCGCCGACCGCCAGCCGGCATTGACCGGAGCACATCGACTGATCGGCCGATTCCAGCTCCCCGAGCCACGTCAACTCGGACCGCTGCTGCTCGTGTGGGTGGGGAGCCTCGGGATCCTGGTCGCACAGCGTGACCTCGGCGCCTCGCTTCTTCTCTTCCTCGTCTTCGTCGCCACGCTCTATGTCGCTACCGGCGAAGGTGGCTATCTGGTCGGCGGCACGGCACTGATCCTGATCGGGGGGTATGCCTCCTGGAGTGTCTTCGATCACGTGCAACGGAGGGTGACCGCCTGGCTCGACCCGTTCGGGGCATTCGACGACGCCGGCTATCAGGTTGCCCAGGGGATATTCGGGCTCGGCACCGGGAGTCTGTCCGGGTCGGGGCCGGGGCTGGGTCAGCCAACACTGATCCCGAACGCCATCTCTGACTTCGTTTTCGCCGCCGTCGGCGAAGAGTTCGGGTTCGCCGGGACGGTTGCCGTGCTCGGCTGCTACGCGCTCGTGGTGGCGATCGGCCTCGGCATCGCGCTTCGCGCCAGAGACCGTTTCAGGAAGCTGCTCGCCTTCGGATTGACGTTCGTCTTTGCTCTCCAGGTCTTCTTGATCATCGGAGGCGTGCTCCGTGTCGTGCCGCTCACCGGAATCGCACTCCCCTTCATGTCGTACGGTGGCTCGTCGATGGTCGGCAACTTCATCCTGATCGCCCTGCTCCTCTCCATCAGCCACGAGGAGGCCTCCTCGTGAACGGTCCAATCCGACGGATGGCACTCATCGTGTTCTCGGCCTTCGCCATCCTCCTTGGCTCGCTCACCTGGTTCCAGGTACTGGCCGCCGACCAGTACCGATCCGACCCCCGAAACGTCAGGACCGCCCTCAACATCAGCGGCAAGGAACGAGGGTTGATCGTCACGAGCGACGGAACCGTTCTCGCCGAGTCGGTCCCGCTCGAGGATGATGCCCAGGTCTTCGAGCGCCGGTATCCGCGAGGGCGAGGCGTTCGCCCACGCCGTCGGATACACGTCCCGCCTGGTCGGCTCCGACGGCCTCGAAGAGGCGTACACCGATGAGTTGCGGAGCCGCAGAGACCTCACGATCTCCGACGTCATCTCAGCCCTGTTCGGACGTGATCTCCGACCCGAGAATCTGCTGGTCACGCTCAATCCAGAACTCCAGCGCGCCGCATACGACGCGCTGGCCGGTCAGCGGGGGGCCGTGGTCGCGCTCGATCCGTCGACCGGAGCGGTCCTCGCCTACGTTTCGTCACCGTCCTACGACCCGGGAAGCTTCTTGGGATCGGACGCAGTCTCGAATCGCCAAGCCGTACTCGACGATCCGACCGAGCCGATTCGCGATCGTGCCGGGGCCGAGCTGTATCCGCCCGGCTCCACCTTCAAGACCCTGGTCGCTGCTGCCGCGATCGAGCGGGGGATCGCCGGTCCCGAGACCGAGTTCGTCGATCCTCTCGTCTACGACGTTCCCGAGTCGGACACCGTCATCTCCAACGCCAACGGGTCGACCTGTGGCGACGGCACCCTCGTCAGCCTGCAGACGGCATTCGTCCGATCCTGCAACACGGTGTTCGCCGCGCTGGCGGTGCAGGTTGGGGCCGCGGCCATCGCCGATGTGGCCGAGCCGGTCGGATTCAACCGGGACATCGCCTTCCCGTGGGAGATCGCTCGGTCCTCCTTCCCGGAGGCGCAGCTCGAAGTCGACCCCGCTGCCCTCGCGCAGAGCGGGTTGGGAGAGCGCGACGTGCGGGTCACACCGATCCAGATGGCGATGGTCGCCTCCATGATCGCCAACGACGGCGACGTCCTCCGCCCATACATCGTCTCGCGCGTATTCGACGCAAAGGGCGATGACAGCGAGACCGCCCAATCGCAGAGCCTGGGGAGGGCGATCTCGCCGGCGACCGCGGTCGTCCTCCAGCAGCTGATGGAGAGAGTCGTGACATCGGGCACCGGGTCGTCGGCAGCAATCCCCGGAGTTCGGGTCGCCGGCAAGACCGGCACCGCTGTCCCGACCCCGGGAGAGCCCGACGTGTGGTTCATCGGATTTGCCCCGGTCGAGGATCCCCAAATCGCAATAGCAGTGTTGATTGAGGACGGCGGCGTCGTTGGCGAGTCTGCCACCGGGGGATCGGTCGCTGCGCCGATCGGAGGCCAACTGATGCGCACCTACCTCCTGGGCGGCTCCGGATGACGCGCTTATCCAGACTGTTCTCGCCGGAGCCGTAGACTCATATGTCTCCCATGGAAACCCCCACCAACCTCACCGAGCGGTACCAACTGACCACCCACCTCGCACGTGGTGGCATGGCCGACGTGTACCAGGGAACCGACTCCCTGCTCGATCGACGGGTTGCCATCAAGATCCTCCACTCGCAGTTCTCGTTGGATGACGCATTCGTCAAGCGTTTCCGCAAGGAAGCCCAGGCCGCGGCCAACCTCACCCACCCGAACATCGTCGGCATCTACGACTGGGGTCAGCTGGACTCGACCTATTTCATCGTCATGGAGTTGGTCGACGGTCGCTCGTTGCGCGAGGTGTTGAAGTCGTCGGGGCCGCTCCTGCCTCGGCGGGCGGTCGAGATCTCGTCGGAGGTGGCTGCGGCTCTCTCCGTCGCCCATCGGAGCGGACTGGTGCACCGCGACGTGAAGCCGGGGAACATCCTGCTCGCCCCCGACGGAACCGTGAAGGTCACCGACTTTGGCATCGCCCGGGCATGGAACGACTCCCAGGAACTCACCAAGACCGGTGCGGTCATGGGGACTGCCACCTACTTCTCCCCCGAGCAGGCTCAGGGCCTCCCAGCCGACGAGCGATCCGACATCTACTCCCTCGGCATCGTGCTGTTCGAGATGTTGACCGGAAGGACCCCGTTCCGGGGAGACAGCCCGGTTGCGGTCGCCTACCAGCATGTCTCCCAGGCCGCTGTCGCACCCTCGACGATCAACCCCGATGTCTCACCTGAGCTCGACGCACTGGTGCTCAAGGCGCTGTCCAAGCGCCCCGAGGACCGATATCAGACCGCCGAGGCTCTTCGCGCCGACCTGTGGCGACTGCTCCAGGGCGAGAAGCCGCTCGTGGCGACCGGTGCCCCCACGACCGCCGGAGCCCGGGACGATGGCGCTACCCGAATGATCCCGACGCCGTCGCCGCCACCCGCAACGGTCCCTCCCGACGAGATCTACCGACAGCTCGAACCGCCGCCGTCGTCGAACCTGGCATTCGTCTTCGGAACGTTCGCTCTGCTGGCCGTTCTGGCCGTGCTCGTCTATCTCGTCTTCAACACGCTCAACGAGGGAACCACCGCCACACCGGTAGACCAGATCGTCACCGTGCCGAACGTCGCCGGTCAGACGGAGACGGAGGGCCTGCTGATCCTGCAGCGAGCGAACCTCATCGCAACTCCGCGCGGTGAAGCGTCTGACGACGTCGAGCCCGGCATCGTCATCAGGACCGAACCCGCAGCCGGATCCCAGGTTCCTGCCGACACCGAGGTGACGTTGTTCTTCTCGGCCGGATCGGATCGGTTCCCCGTACCTCGGGTCGAGCTCCTCGAGCAGTCCGCCGCCGAGGATCTGATCAAGGCGCAGGGCTTCACCGTTGGCAACGTCGACAGGGAGACCAACGACGAGATCCCCGTTGGCAACGTCATCAGCCAGGACCCCGCGCCGGGGACGAACCTGCCAGAGGGATCCCCGGTGAACCTGGTGGTTTCGTCCGGACCCGAGTTCGTCACGTGGGAGGCACTCGAGGGTCTGACCGAGCCGGAAGCGCTCGCCGTTCTCGAAGGGCTCGGGCTCGAGGTCGACCCGGTACGTGAGTTCAACGAGGAGATCGAGGAGGGCCTGGTCGTCACGACCGACCCGGAGCCCGGCACGGAGACGAGCCCTGGCAGCACCGTTCAGCTGATCATCTCAGACGGCCCGGCACCGATTCCGGTGCCCGACCTCAGGGGGCTGGACGTACCGACAGCACGGGCACGGGCCAATGATCTCGGTTTCGACATTCGCGTTTCGAACGACCGGTTCCCGGTGAGTGACCCGGGACAGGTCGACATCATCCAGACCCAGGGATTCAACCCCGGCGACCTGATCGAGCCCGGCGACATCATGATCGTGCGGGTCGGTGCTCTGATCCAGACGACGACCACCACCGCACCACCGGGCGATGGCGGCGGCTGAGCGCAACCGCGCCCTGCTCGCCTGGTACGACGCGAACCGCCGACCCCTCCCCTGGCGACAGACACGCGATCCCTGGGCGATCCTCGTCTCTGAGGTGATGTCCCAGCAGACCCAGATCTCCCGCGTAGTCCCGCGATGGGAGGCCTTCATGGCTCGCTATCCCGAACCAGCGTCACTCGCAGAAGCCGATCGTTCCGAGCTGATCCGGCTGTGGAAGGGTCTCGGATACCAGCGCAGGGCGATCAACCTCCAACGGGCCGCCGCGATGGTCAGCCGCGACGGGTGGCCGACGACGAGCACCGAGCTCGCCAGACTCCCGGGCGTCGGCCCCTACACGGCAGCTGCGGTCGCTTGCTTCGCGTTCGATGAGCCGGTGGCAGCCATCGACACCAACCTCAGGAGGATCCTGAGTCGATGGCAGGGACGCGCACTGTCGGGCCAGGACCTGATTGTCGAAGCGGGCGAACTGGTCGATCCCGATCGAGCCGGCGATTGGAACCAGGCCCTGATGGATCTGGGTGCGGCACTGTGTCGACCACGTGAGCCCACCTGTGAGCTGTGCCCGGTCGAAGTCGATTGCATCGACCCCGGCATCTACCAGGCGCCGGCATCCCAGTCCCGGTTCGAAGGGTCGGTCCGACAGGCCAGGGCGACGATCCTCCGCCACGTGGCCGAACACGGACCAACGCCCCTCTCCGATATCGGCGGGTTGGAGCGTGAAACGGCGACGAGGGCGGCCGAGGCGCTCGATGGCCGAGGGCCTCGTCGAGACAGCGGCCGGTGTCGTCCGGATCAGCTGAGCTCGAGGAAGTTGCGCAAGAGAGCCATGCCCTCGGTGGTCATGATCGACTCCGGGTGGAACTGCACGCCGTGGATCGGGAGTTCGGTGTGGCGAATGCCCTGAACCACGTCGTCCTCGATGCTCCAGGCGCAGGCCTCGAGCGAGTCCGGTAGGGCAACCGTGGCGAGGGAGTGGTAGCGGGTGGCGGTGAACGGCTGTTCGAGACCGGCAAAGACCCCGCGCCCGTCATGGCGGATCGTCGACGTCTTCCCGTGCTTCGGTTCGGGTGCGAGCGTCACGGTCCCTCCGAACACCCGGGCGATCGCCTGGTGCCCGAGACACACGCCTAGCGTCGGCATCTCCATGCCGAGTGTCCGCACGTACTCCTCGGAGTATCCGGCGTCTTCTGGTCTGCCCGGTCCCGGGGAGATGACCAGCCGATCCGGAGCGATTTCCTTCGCCTCGGTGGGTGAAAGCACGTCGTTGCGCACGACGACGGGATCCGCCCCCAATTCGCCCAGGTACTGGACGAGGTTGAAGGTGAACGAGTCGTAGTTGTCGATCACCAGTACACGCATGAAATCCCTGATTGCCGCGGGTTTCGGCAGGTTACTGTCTGGTCGACTCCACTAGCCTGCGAGCAGGGCCTGGGAGACACCCGCCCGCGGTCGAACATCGAGAGCCATGCCAGAATCAAAGCGACGCAAGCCGAAGAACACCGGTGCTACCAAGTCGAGGGCGGCCAACAACGCCATCCTCAACACCGACGAACCCCCCTCGCCGACCTGGTACGTAGCGGTGATGGCCGGTCTCATGGTGCTCGGCACCCTGCTGGTCCTCGCCCGGTTCGTCTTTCGACTCGACCAGTACTTTCTGATCGTCGGTCTCGGTCTCATCGCAGCCGGCTTCTTCATGACCACGAACTACCGGTAGCCCTCTCGCGGCCGGTCGTTCGGCGACTCAGTCGGGACGCCACACCGGGACCATCTCCTCACGGCAATGCCGCGGGGCGGCGTCGTCGGAGATGTTCTTCACCGTCATGATCACTTCGGCGCCACACACGGTGCACTTGTAGTCCTGGACCGTATCGACGACGTCGTCAGGATCGATCTCAGGCGGCGGCGAAGACAGCATCCGTATGAAGTAGATCGAAGTGCGCCAGACGACGACGGCGATGACGATGGCAATGGCAACGTCGAAAACCGTCATGAGACGATTATCCCAGATCCACCGAGAACCTCATCCTCGGCCGTTCTCGGGATGACCGCCGAGGAGCGACTCGACGGTGAGCAGGGTCAGATCCGCTCGATGATGGTCCCGTTGGCCATTCCGCCACCCTCACACATCGTCTGGAGGCCGGCCCGCCCGCCGGAACGGACGAGTTCGTGAACGAGGGTCGTCATCAATCGTGCGCCCGAAGCTCCGAGTGGATGACCGAGGGCGACGGCCCCGCCGTTGACGTTCGTTCGGTCCCACAGTGCCATCGGATCCGACCCGCCATACTCGATTCGCCAGGCCGCCGTCACCGAGGCGAATGCCTCGTTGACCTCGAACAGATCGATGTCGTCGATAGACATCTCCGCCCGGTCGAGCGCCCTCGAGGTCGCAGGGATGGGACCCGTCAGCATCATCACCGGGTCGACTCCGGCGAGGCTGAAGGAGACGAAGCGGGCCATGGGCTCCAGACCAAGCCTGTCTGCGGTGTCCTCCCCCATGATCAACAGCGCTGCGGCACCATCGGAGATCTGCGATGAGTTACCGGCGGTGACGACGCCGTCCGGTTTGAAAGCAGGCTGGAGCCCGGCGAGCTTCTCGAGCGACGTGTCGAATCGGATGCCCTCGTCGACGGTCATCATCTCGGTCGAACCGTCGTCGAGGGTCACCTCGACCGGGATGATCTGGGTCTCGAATCGCCCCTCTTCGGTTGCTCGAGCCGCTCTGCGATGTGATTCGAGTGACAGCTCGTCCAACTCGTTGCGACCGATCCCCCACTTCTCGGCGATCATCTCGGCCGAGATGCCCTGCGGAACCAGGCCGTGGGCGTATCGGCTCTGCATCCTTGGACCGAATGGTTGTCCCGGGCCTTGTTGCATGTTGGAGCCCATCGGCACCCGCGACATCGATTCCACGCCTGCGGCGATCACGATGTCGTATGCCCCTGCCATCACGCCCTGGGCCGCGAAGTGTGCGGACTGCTGTGAGGAGCCGCACTGGCGATCGATGGTCGTTCCAACGACGTCCTCGGGAAACCCCGCAGCCAGCGCAGCGTTTCGTCCGACGTTCACGCCCTGCTCGCCGGTCTGGGTGACGCACCCCATGATGACGTCCTCGACCCGTCCCGGGTCGAGTTCGTTTCGCTCGATGAGGGCGTTGAGGGGGATCGATGCAAGATCGACCGGGTGAATTCCCTTGAGCTTGCCGTTGCGACGCCCGGACGGGGTCCGAACCGCATCGACGATGACTGCATTCCGCATGAGACCTCCCGGACTCTGTTCCGTTCTTGTCAAGATTGGCCGGCTATATCGCCGTCAACCCTGACAAGAAGGGGGTAGTGGAGCTGAGGGGATTTGAACCCCTGACCCCCTGCTTGCAAAGCAGGTGCTCTGCCAGCTGAGCTACAGCCCCAGGCAGACCGAAATGGTACGCGATGGACACCCCCTCGTCCAACACGCCAACAGGCGGTGGGTATCGGCTTCGCCCGAATCGCGCCGGTGCGTTATCCTGACGGCCGTCGCGACGACGACAGATGCACCTGATCTACAGGTGCCGTGGGGCCCATAGCTCAGCCCGGTTAGAGCGCTTCCCTGATAAGGAAGAGGTCCGTGGTTCAAGTCCACGTGGGCCCACCCCACACCCGTACCCAAGCGGCCTCGTCAGACCTCTCCCTCGCCGCCTCCATCGGATTCCAATGCGATTGTTTCGACGGCCGAAGGTCCCGCTGACGATGAAGCCGGTCGGGCGAGTATCGACCCATCCCGATCTGTCCAGGTCCCATACCCGCAACAGCTTTGGATCGAGCGCGAGTTCGACCAGTTCCGAGGCACCCGCCTCCATTCGCACCTTCCGGAACCCGACCAGCTTGCGGTCGACCCCGAGTCCGGTCGCCCAGACCAGCACGACCTCGGTTCCGCCCCGATCGCCAGTGTTGGTCAACTCGACCGAGACCGTGATCGGACCATCTGGTTCTGACACACCGACGGATCCCGCGTCGAAGGTCGAATACGACAGCCCGTGCCCGAACTCGAACTGCGGCGTCATCTGCATCCGATCGAAGCCCCGATACCCGACATACACGCCTTCCCCATACCTGACCGATCCCGCCTCGCCCGGGTAGTTGAGCATGCCGGGATGTCGTCGCGCCGTGTCCGGGAACGTCACCGGGAGACGGCCACCGGGCTCGGCAGCGCCGAACAGCACGTCACTGATCGCATGACCCGCCTCCTGACCCGCGTACCACGCCTGCACCACCGCCGCCACGTCGTTCAGCCACGGCATCTCGATCGGGCTTCCTGTCATGACCACGACGATCGTTTTCGGCTGCACAGCAGCAACCTCGGCGACGAGTCGATCCTGCTCGCCCGGAAGGCACATGTCCGGTCGATCGAAACCCTCGCTCTCCCACTCTTGACCCAACCCGACTACGACCACGGCGACATCAGAGTTCCGTGCGAGTGCGACGGCGTCGGCGATCGGGTCCTCCGATCGGAGAATCGCGCATCCGACACCGACAAACCGCCATTTGGCTTCCTTCACCGAGCCGTATTCGACCACGAGATCGACCGACTCTCCCACGTCGAGAGTGACCTTCCACAAGTGGCGCTCGACGTTCTCCCGTCCCCATTCGCCGGAGTCGCCCTCCGTCAGATCCCATGCGTCGACGACGATCTCACCGTCACTCCACACCCTGAGATTCGCATCCGCAGTCGCGGTGAAGACATGAGCTCCGCTCTGCTGTGCAGTGAAGGTTCCTGACATGCGGAGCGAATAGCTGCTGTAGTCGACCCACTTGTTCCCGGGACCGAAGAACCCGAGGAACGACTTTCGCGCCGGAACCGAGCGGACCGGCTCACCCTCGAGGTCGGGCCCGTTGAAGTACTCGACGAACAAACCGGGCTTCCCGTCGCCGAAGGAGACCGTGCTCGCGTCCATCGCAGGCGGCGTCCGGTCGAAGTCGCAGCCGAGCGACCACGAGATCCGGTCGCCGGCGACCAACTCCATCGCCTCTCGCACCGACACCACCCGATGTGCGTTGACCGCTGAACTGCCACCTCCCTGGTGGAAGGTCCGGTCGGCCGGTTGTCCGATGAGGGCGATCTTCGGTTCTCCCGTCAGTGGAAGCACTCCGTCGTTCGCCAACAGGACCATCGCCTCGGTAGCGACCGAGCGGACGAGAGCCCGGTCGGCGTCCTTCTCGTCTGCTCTCTCCGGATGCGCCGGATCGACCGAAGCCGCGCCGGATCGCTCGATGAGCACCAGCATGTGGCCGACCTTGCGATCCAGGTCGGCAGTGCTCACCGACCCATCTGCGAGTTGTGACCGCCAGTGCTCGGCTGTCACCCATCGGGGTGGACCTGGCATTTCGAGATCCAGACCCGATGGAACGACGCCACTGCCATAGGTGCCGTACCAGTCGGAGATGACCGCGCCATCGAAACCCAAATCGCCTCGGAGGACCTCGTCGAGCATCGGATGCTCGGAGGCGGTCACACCGTTGATGGTGTTGTACGCGGACATGACGGACCACGGCCGGCCGGATTCGATCGCGATGCGGAACGGCTCCAGGTAGATCTCACGCAACGAGCGCTCATCGACCCGGGCATCGATCGAGAAGCGCTCGTGCTCTTGATCATTGCAGACGAAGTGCTTGAGACAGGCTCCAACGCCCTGGGACTGAAGGCCCCGAATGTAGGCCCCGGCGATCGTGCCTGACAGCACCGGATCCTCCGAGAAGCACTCGAAGTTCCTTCCGGCGATGGGCACTCGCGGGATGTTGATGGTTGGCCCCAGCAGGACCGAAGCGCTCTTTGCTCTCGTCTCGTGAGCGAGCGCTTCGCCCACCTTCTCGATCAACTCGGGATCGAACGTCGCCCCCATCGCGACACCGACCGGGAAGCTCGTGGAGGTGGGACCGTGGTTGTCGTCCTCGCCCCTCACACCGTTCGGGCCGTCTGACACCTTGAGGGACGGAACACCGAGGCGATCGATCCCCACGGTCCTCCACAGGTCAGCTCCCGACAGCATCCTGATCTTCTCGTCTTCGGTCATCTGGGTGATGACCTGGTCGACCCAATCACTCATCGGGCGCTCTCGCTCTCGGTAGGCGAGGTCGAACCGTACCGTTCGATAGATGGGATCCGGCAGTTCCACGTCCACGCGATCGGAGGTCACCGGGTAGCGTCCTCACATGCCCCGCCGAGACATCTCGATGACAGACCGCGAGCTCGCCGAGTTCCTCGAGACCGGCGTCACGCTGCAGGTGGCGTCGATCGACCCCGATGGCTATCCCCACCTCTCGCCGATGTGGTACGTCATGCGGGATGATCGCATTCTGTTCCGATCATTCACCAAGTCGCAGAAGATCGTGAATCTCGCCCGCAATCCGAAGCTCGCGGTGTTGGTCGAGACCGGAGAGGCGTACTCCGAGCTGCGGGGAGTGATGATCCGAGGCCGAGCCCGTCTCGTCGATGACCGGGACTTCGTTCTCGAGACATACGGTGCCCTCGCCGCCAAGTACGAGATGATCGGTGGTCAACGGGTTCAACTCGATCCACCTGCCCTCGAGGCAGCGTTCGGGGGGTATGCCGACAAGAACACGGCGGTGATCGTCGAGCCCTCGAAGATCGCCAGCTGGGATCACCGAAAGTTGGGTGGTGCGTACTGACCGGACCTCGCCGATTGACATCGAGAGATTCGGGTAACACCAGAGGGTTCCCGTATGGTGAACTGCCGGGAATGCTCGTCATCGATGACAGGAGATCCGTGAACGCACGAACCAAACGCCGACTGCTGACCAACCTCAGGAACGAGACACGATGGTTGCAGAAGACCACCTTCGCTCTCGCCAAAGCCCAAGAGGCGCGCTCGAAGGTCGGAGAGATCCGCGGCGAAGAGCCATCAGCGCTGCTCACGCTCGAGTCCGGAACCGAGGTCAGCATCGATGAACTCGATGAGCTGATCAAACAACGGATCGAACAGGTTCGCGAGGAACTCGGAACCGGCGACTACCGCACGGTCTGACCACGGCCACCGCCGACCGGTGATTCCCGTGTTCCCCGGGATTTCCTACACTGTGTGACTGATTCCAGGCCCGTCTCGGGCCGGTGAGGAGACGACGTGGTCGAAGTCCGGCGAGTCCGCCGCATCATCCGAAAGATCGACGCCTGGACCGTCTTCAAGGTGTCCGCCGTCTTCTGGACGGTGGCCGCCGTCGGCCTCGTCCTCGGCCTGATCATGTTCTGGTCTGTCATCCAGGCCGCAGGAATCCCCGAGAAGATCACCAGCTTCCTCGTCACGATCACTCTTCTCGATGAGGGGTCGGAGCCATTTGCCGACAACGACGCATTCTTCCGACTCGCCCTGTTCGGGAGCATCGCATGGTCGATCCTGGGTTGCGGGCTTGACCACCCTGTCGGCGGTGATGTACAACCTGATCTCCGACGTGGTCGGCGGCGTCGAGATCGTGGTACTCGAGGAGACGCTCAACCCCGGAGCACCGGCGCCGATTCCGCCCCAGCCGTATCAGGCCGACAGCCAGAACCATCGCTGACGTTCCCACCCAGGAGAACCCGACGATCACGTCGCGTCCGTGACCGCCTCGGCAGACACGAGACCGAGCTCTTCCACCAATTCCAGATAGGCCTCCGCCTCGGCCCACACCGGACCCCGATGTCCGGCTGGGAGCAGCGCCCCGGCGGCCAGACAAACGCCGGACGCGAACAGCACGTCGTCGATGATCGCTATCTGACGATTGGCGTCCTTCACCGACACACCGGCCAGGGACGCTCCCGTGGGGCAGAGAAAGACGCCCTCGACCGATCCTGCCCTCCGGATCGCCCCGAGCGGGCTCGGGAACACCGCGAACTCACCCTGGCCGGGAGTGGTGGACGTGAACGTTCGATCCATCTCGACGATCAAACCGTCCAGACGTGATGCGAGGCTCCGGGCCAACCCGGTCAGGCCGGCGAATCGAACTGCTCCCTCACCGCCAGGTGTCACGTCGGCGGACGGGCCGATCACTCGGTCGAAGCCGGCTCCGTCCGGAACCTTCATCGCGGCGTCACCCCAGGAACGGGGCGGGTTCTTCCCGATGAGGCCCACCATCGACACCCGGTGACTGCCGACCAGGGTGGCGGCGGCGCGTGAATGGACTTCGTCGACAGGTGAGACCGCGATGCGCACGGGTACACCGTAGCGGCGCAGCGGATGAGCACTTCGGAGAGGTTTCCCCAGATTTGTCCACAGGTGTGTGAAACTCACACCGATGTAATTACGGCAATGGCATCGGCCATACCGTCCGCCCGGCCGACTACGAGAGACGGGACACGATCAGATCGTGTCCCGTCTGTGCCACTGAAGGAAGCGGAAGGCGGTCAGGCCTCTTCCACATCTTCGACTTCATCCTGGACGATCGCGAAGGCGGCGAGGCCGCCCTTGCCAACGTCGATCACCTTCACGCCGGTGGCGTCACGTCGCTGACGACTGATCGATCCCACCCTCGTGCGAATCCCGATTCCGGTGGTCGAGATCAGGAAGACCTCGTCCTCCTTCTCGACGGCCTTGGCGCCGATCAGCCTCCCCCTGACCTTGGTCAGCTTGAAGGCCTTGACGCCGATCCCACCCCGGTTCTGGCGGGGGAACTGATCCATCGCGGTCCGCTTGCCATACCCGCCCGATGTCAGGAGCAACACCTCGTCGCCATCCGAACTCGAGGCGGCGGCAACGACTTCGTCACCTTCACGGAGCTTCACGCCTCTGACACCCTGCGTGGCACGACCCATCGGGCGCAAGTCGCCTTCGGAGAAGCGGATTCCCTGCCCGTTCCTGGTGAACAACAGCATGTCGTTGTCGCCGGTGGTGGTCCGAACAGCAACCAACTCGTCGTCGTCGGTCAGGTTGATGGCGACCAGCGTCGAGTTCCTCGAGTCGTACTCCTTGAACTCGGTCTTCTTGGCCTGACCCTGCTTGGTCACCATCACCAGATAGCGGTTCGTCTCGTAGTTGCGAGTGTCGATCACCGACTCGATTCGCTCTTCCGGCTCCAACGGGAGGACCGCCTGGGCGAGCACGCCCTTGGACGTCCGCATCTGCCGCGGAATCTGGTGGGCTTTGATCCGATGCACCTTGCCCGTGTTGGTGAAGAACAACAGGTAGGCGTGCGCCGTCGTGTGAACCAGGTGGGCGATCACGTCATCCTCGCCGACCTCGGCAGCCCTGATCCCGCGTCCGCCCCGGCCCTGGGTCTTGTACGTCGTCGCCACGACCGACTTGACGTAGCCGGACTGGCTGACCGTGACGATCAACTCGTCGTCTGCGATCAGAGTCTTCGAGGGACAGTTCGCCTTCGTCGGGGATGATCAGCGTCCGACGTGGCTCTGCAAACTTCTCGCGCACCTCTTGGAGATCCTCGCGAATGATCGCCCGTCGGCGGGCCGGGTCCGCCAGGATGTCCTGCAGTTCGGCAATGAGCTCTCGCAGGTCGGCAAGGTCGGCCCGCAGCTCGTCGACGGCAAGAGCAGTGAGGCGCCGCAGCGGCATATCGAGGATCGCCTTGGTCTGCACTTCCGACAGCTCGAAGCGATCCTGCAGCCCCTCGGCGGCGGACGCCGTGTTGTCCGACCCACGGATGATCTGGATGACCTCGTCGATGTTGTCGACTGCGATGACGAGACCCTCGAGAACATGGGCCCTGCGCTCTGCCTGATCGAGGCGATACCTGGTCCGGCGCTCGACCACTTCCATCTGGTGGTCGAGGTAGTGCCCGATCAGGTCGGCAAGACCCATCGTCAGGGGGACCCCGTCGACCAGCGCCACGACGTTGTAGCCGAAGCTGTCCTGGAGCGGCGTCAGCTT
Source organism: uncultured bacterium (assembly GCA_963745865.1). Taxonomy (GTDB): domain Bacteria; phylum Actinomycetota; class Acidimicrobiia; order Spongiisociales; family ZC4RG35; genus JAHEDH01. The sequence continues at coordinate 28,461 of CAVUYZ010000012.1, forward strand.
GTAGAGCTGGTTCAGGACGACCTGGGGAATTGCGTCACGCTTGAGCTCGATCACCAGCCGCATGCCCTTCCGTGAGTCTGACTCGTCTCGGACATCGGCGATGCCATTCATCTTCTTCGAATCGACCAGGGTCTTGATCTTGGAGATCACACGCTCGGTCGAGACCTGGTACGGGAGTTGGGTGACGACGATCCCGGTTCGGCCCTTGCGGATCTCCTGAACGTCGGCGACCGCGCGGATCTTGACCGACCCACGGCCCCCGGCGAGTGCTTCCTTGCTGGCTGCATGCCCGATCAGGTACCCGCCGGTCGGGAAGTCGGGGCCCTTGACGAACTGCATGAACTCTTCGACCGTCGCGTCGGGGTTGTCGAGACCGTACAAACAGGCGTCGACGACCTCGCCGAGATTGTGCGGTGGGATGTTCGTCGCCATCCCGACTGCGATCCCCTGCGATCCATTGACCAACAGGTTCGGGAACCGGGCCGGCAGGACCGACGGTTCCTCCATCTCGCCCGAGTAGTTCTCGGTGAAGTCCACCGTGTCCTCGCCGATGCCCTCCAGCAGTCGCATGGAGAGCTGCGAGAGCCGACACTCGGTGTAGCGGGACGCACCAGGAGGATCGTCGATCGTTCCGAAGTTCCCCTGGGGATCGATGAGTTGGTGACGCATCGAGAAGTCCTGACCCATGCGGACCAATGCGTCGTAGATGGCGCTGTCACCGTGCGGGTGGTAGTTCCCCATGACGTCGCCGACCACCTTGGCGCACTTGCGATGCGGCGTGGTCGGTCCGATGTTCGATTCCGACATCGACCAGATGATCCGTCGCTGTACCGGCTTCAAGCCGTCTCGCACGTCGGGGAGGGCGCGAGACACGATGACCGACATCGCGTAGTCGATGAAGGCTTGCTCCATCTCACTGTTGATGTCGATCCCGCGGATCGCAGCGAGATCGTCCCCGGCTCCGTTGGTCTCGTCGCTCATGAAATCACGTCCCGTTGTTCTGTTTGCTGTGCTCTGTCATCTGCCATGTGGGATCAGATGTCCAGAAAGCGAACGTCGTCGGCGTTCTGCTGGATGAAGTGCTTGCGCTCTGCGACGTCGTCGCCCATGAGCGTCGAGAAGACCTCGTCCGCCCGGACCGCGTCGTCCATCTCGACCCTGACGAGGCTCCTCGTCACCGGGTTCATCGAGGTGTCCCACAACTCGTTGGGGTTCATCTCACCGAGGCCCTTGAAACGCGACGGCTTCACCTTCGGATGGTCCTTCCTGAACTCATCGAGGGCTCGATCGTCCTTGAGGTAGTGGACCTTGGATCCGACCTTGACCCGGTAGAGGGGAGGCTCAGCGATGTAGACCATCCCGTTCTCGACCAGTCCGCGCAGGTGGCGGAACAGGAGGGTGAGCAGCAGTGTGCGGATGTGTGCCCCGTCGACATCGGCGTCGGCGAGCAGCACGACCTTGTGGTACCGCACCTTCTCGATGTCGAACTCCTCGCCGATCCCGGTGCCCATTGCCGTGATGATGTCCTGGACCTCGTTGTTCTGCAGCGTCTTGGCCAGCCGCGCCTTCTCGACGTTGATGATCTTCCCCCGGATCGGGAGTACGGCTTGGAACTCGGAGTTCCGGGCCTGCTTGGCGGGCCCGGCCGCGGAGTTGCCCTCGACGATGAAGAGTTCGGAGAGTCGCGGTTCCCGGGACGAGCAGTCGGCGAGTTTGTCCGGCAGGCCCCCCGACTCGAGTCCCGACTTTCGGCGGGTGAGGTCACGGGCTTTCCGCGCCGCTTCCCTGGCTCGCGCCGCCGTCAGCGCCTTGTCGACGATGCGCCTGGCGTCTGCCGAATAGCGCTCGAGCCATTCGGGCAGCTTCTGGTTGAGTGTGCGCTCGACATAGGAGCGAATCTCGGTGTTGCCCAGCTTGGTCTTGGTCTGACCCTCGAACTGCGGCTCCCTCACCTTGACCGACACGATTGCGGTGAGGCCTTCCCGAATGTCGTCGCCGGTGAGGTTCGGGTCCTTCTCCTTCAGCAGGTTCTTGTCCCTGGCGAACTGGTTGACCGCCTTGGTCAGCGCCTTCCGGAAGCCCTCCTCGTGGGTGCCTCCCTCGTGGGTGTTGATGTTGTTGGCGAAGCTGAGCACCGACTCGGTGTAGGCGGTGGTCCATTGCATGGCCACCTCCATCTCGGCTTCTTCCGACTCGTCGCCGAATTCGACGATGCGGCCGTGCATCGGCTCCTTCTTGTCGTTGAGGTGCTTGATGAAGTCGACGAGGCCACCCTTGTAGAGGAAGATGTCCTGCCTGGGCTCCTCCAACCGCTCGTCACGGAACCGGATTTCGACGCCGCGGTTCAGGAAGGCGAGCTCGCGCAATCTCGACTGCACGATCTCGTATTCGAAGGTGGTGGTCTCCTTGAAGATGTCCGGATCGGGCCAGAAGGTGATCGTGGAGCCGGTCCGTTTGATCTCCTTGCCCTTCTTGACCTTGCCGAAGGGATGACCGCGCTCGAATTCTTGGGTCCAGACGTGGCCATCTCGGCGGATTTCGGCTTCGAGGCGAATCGAGAGGGCGTTGACGACGGAGACGCCGACCCCATGCAGGCCGCCGGAGACGGTGTACGCGCCCTGCTCGAACTTCCCACCGGCATGCAGCTTGGTGAGCACGGTCGTCAGAGCCGATTGCTTCGTCTCGTTGTGGCGGGCAACGGGGATTCCGCGCCCGTTGTCGATGACCTGAACCCCGCCATCCTCGAGGATGGTGACGTCGATTCGGTCGCAGAAGCCGGCCATCGCCTCGTCGACGGCGTTGTCCACGACTTCCCAGATCAGATGGTGGAGTCCGCGGGGACCTGTTGACCCGATGTACATGCCGGGTCGCTTGCGAACCGGCTCGAGGTCCTTGAGGACGGTGATCTGGCCGGCGTCATAACTCGAGGATGCGTTGGCTGTCATGTCAGGACCTCGTTCTGTCGGGGAGCGGCGGGTGGATGAACCCGGTGCGGGGGTCCGTCGTGGCGGCACTGGTGCCGGCGTCACACGGCGTCATCGATAGAAAATCCACTGATGTAATTCTACAGGCTGGGCTCGGGCATCCCAAGCTTGAGAGCCTCCAGGAGCCGATTTCGTTCATTCTGAGCAGTCTGATGGCCGCGTACGACAAAAAAGCCGTGAATGGCCTCTCAACGCCTCTGGGACCCCGGGGCCTTGACCACGACTTCCTCCACCGTCCCCTCCCCGAGCTGGGCGTTGAGTCGGTGTACCAGTCCGGTCGTGCCATAGCGGAGCATGCCCACCGCCTGCGGGGAGACGGCTTCGATCACGAGCTTGCGACGATGCATCCCGATCGGTCGGGTGTGGCCCGACCACGGCGTTCCGGCCAGCGTCGTCCACTCGCTCTCGATTCGCGACCACAGGCTCGACTCGACGACACCGAGACGCTCCATGAGCCGCTTGAGGACGTCATCGATCGGCTTCGGCTCGCTCCGTCCCCGCCCCGGCTGATCAGTCATGCTCGGTGTCACCAGCCATCCGATCGAGTGAGCCGTCGCCCACGGTCCATGCGGTCCCCGCGAGTGGGACATCACGGGGATCCGCCGTGGTGACGAACGTCTGGGCATCGGGGAGGGTCCGGGTCAAGGCAGCGGACCGCTGAGGATCCAACTCCGAATACACGTCATCCAAGAGCAGGATCGGAGGACGGCCGATCAGATCGGCAATCGCTCGATGCGATGCCACTCGCAACGCCAGCGCCAGCGTCCGCTGCTCGCCCTGACTGGCGTGATGACGCGAGTCGTGGTCGTCGAGCACGATCACGGGCTCATCGCGATGCGGTCCGATCGTGGTCACCCTCCGGTCTCGATCGTGGCGGCGATGTTCGACCAGTGACGCCAGCAGCCGCTCGGAGAACTCGACGGGCGAGACGGTCGCATCGAGTTCGCCCTTCCAGCGGGATCCGTATTCGATCGTGACCGGCGACGTCGCGCCAGCGATCTCGGCGTGGACCTCGGAGAGATGCGCGGTCAGTGCCGCCGCCGTACTCGCCCGACGAGCCATCACCTTTCCTCCGGCCTGGGACAGTCGTTCGTCCCACACGCCAAGCGTCACGTCGTCCTTCTCCCCCTGTTTGAGGAAGGCATTGCGTTGGCGGAGCGCCCGGTCGAACTCGGCTTGGTCGAGATGGGCGGCCGGCCACAGCTGGACGGCAGTGTCGTCGAGGAACGCTCGACGCTCCCCCGGCCCTCGCTTGATCATGTCGAGGTCCTCGGGCAGAAACGTCACGAACCTGACATGACCGAGGAGATCGGCTGATCGCGCCAGCCGCTGAGTGTTGACTCTCGCCAACCGTCCGCCCCTCACCCGGAGCTCGAGTTCGATCAGCGCCTCGGCATCGCCCGATCCCACTTGTCCACGGATGTATCCACGGTCCTGTTCATGGCTGACCAGTGCCGCATCCGGCGAACGCCGAAATGACTTGAGGGATCCGAGATAGGCGATGGCCTCGAGCAGGTTGGTCTTCCCGGCGCCGTTCGGGCCGACGAGGACGTTGACGCCCGGGCCGGGATGCCATTCGAGCTGTGGATACGACCGGAAACTGGTCAGCGTCAACCAGTGCAGCCGCATTCAGATCCGAACAGGCATCAACAAATACAGGAATCCCGGGTCCTCCGCCCCGTCGATCACGCTCGGCTTCAGGCCATCGATGAGTTGGAGCCGGACCTTCTCGCTGTTGATCGCGGCAACGCCATCCGCCAGGTAGCGGGGGTTGAATGCGATCTCGATGTCCTCCGAACCCGAGAACTCGCCGTCGAGGAACTCCTTCTCGGCGCCGACGTCCTGGCGGCTGACAGCAATCTCGACGCCGCCAGAGGAGATCTTCAGACGGACGGGGATGTGGTCCTCCGCCACCAGAGAGACCCGGCCAAGCGCGTCGAGTACCTCACCCCGGTCGAGGATGAGTTCGTTGGGATAGCTCTCGGGGAGCAGCGACCGGTATTTCGGGAACGTTCCCTCGATCATGCGAAGCCGCAACGAGCCGCGATCCGACCCGAACACGCCCTCTCGCCCATCCAGACGAGACAGTGACCTTGGTCGACCCGACCGTCCGGGGAAGCTCTCGCAGGCCACGAGCGGGGATCAGCCCGGATCCCTCGATGCCGACACCGGGCAAATCTCGAACCGCCAATCGATAGGAGTCCGTCGACACGAGCCGGACCCCATCCTCGGTCGACTCGAACAACACGCCGGTGAGGATCGGACGGGCGGCGTCCCCTGAAGCGGCGGTGGTCACCTGGGCGATGGCTCCGGCCAATTGCTCGCCGTCGACCTCGGTGCCTCCGATGGTCGAATCATCGATCTCGGGGAAATCGTCAAGACCCAGTTGGCGAAGGGAGAACCGGGGCCCCTTCCCGATCAACTCGACGTCACCGTCCGTGGTTCCGATGGTGACCTGACCCGACGGCATCTTTCGAATTGCCTGTTCGAGCAGCTTGCCCGGAATCACGGCGGCACCCTCCTCGATGGTCTCGACCTCCAGTTGGGTCCTGACCGTCATCTCGAGATCGGTCCCGGTCACCTTCAGCGAAGATCCGGTCACCTCGCAATGGAGACCCTGGAGGACCGGCAATGCCGACCTCGTGCCGACGGCCCGATTGGCGCGACCGAAGACGTCTCCAAGATCGTCACGCTCTGCTCTGATTCGCACAGGGATGTGTCCCTTCTTCTATCTCTATTGTTCTTCTTAAGAACCCAGTAGTAGTGGTAGGCCCTGTGGATTGTGGATGATTCCACAGAATCCCAATGGCCATCGGTTGTTTTGGTTGTCGTTGATTGTGGACGATTTCCATTCAAATCCACAGGCACTCGATCGACGCGTCATTGCCTGTGGATGACTCGTCATCTTTTCCTCAGGCTCTGTGAAAGCTCCGAGACCCGATCGAAGACCTCGCGATCGCTCTGCATGACGCTCTTGACCTTGTCGATTGCATGCATGACGGTCGTGTGATCGCGCCCACCGAACAGTCGGCCGATCTTGGGGAGCGACAGGTCGGTGTGCTCCCTGCAGAGATACATGGCGATCTGACGACATCTGGCGAGCGGCTGCTTGCGGCTGGGTCCCTCGAGGTCGGAGACGAGGTATCCGTACGAGGCGGCAGTCGCCGAGATGATGTCCTGGGTGCTCACCGCTTTGCCTTCGTGACCGGGCAGCATGTCCTGGAGGACTCGCTCGGCCATGGGATGGCTGATCGGCTCGCCCGTGAGCGAGGCGTACGCAGTGACCCGCGTCAACGCCCCCTCCAATTCTCGGATGTTGTCGGCCACGAGGCTGGCAATGAACTCCAGGACATCGTGCGGAACCGGCTCCGGTGCGTATTCGGCATTTCGTCGAAGGATCGCCAACCGGGTCTCCACGTCGGGTGGCTGAATGTCGGTGAGGAGTCCTGATTCGAATCTGCTTCGGAGGCGGTCTTCGAGGGTCACCAGGTTTCTGGGATGCCGATCGGAGGTGATGACGATCTGCTTGCCCAACTCGTACAGGCTGTTGAACGTGTGGAAGAACTCCTCGAGCATCTGCTCCTTGCCCTCGAAGAACTGGATGTCGTCGAGGAGCAGGATGTCCGTGCCCCGGTACCGAGCCTTGAAGTCGTCCATCTGTTTGCGTCGAATCGAGTTGATGAAATCGGTGAAGAACGTCTCGGAGGTGACATAGCGCACTTCGAGCCCCGGATACATCTCGAGCGCTTGATACCCGATGGCGTTGAGGAGATGGGTCTTCCCGAGGCCGGCGTTCCCATGGATGAAGAGCGGGTTGTAGTTCCGGCCGGGCTGTTCAGCAACGGCCATGGCCGCCGCCCATGCGAATCGATTCGACTGCCCGACGACGAAGTTCTCGAAGCGGTACTTCCGGACCAGTCGTGCGACCCGTTCGGGGGCGGGCGGAGCGGAGAGGAGAGGATCGACCATGTCATCGGAATCCGGAGCGGTGGGATCGAACTCCTCGAGCGGCAACATCATCTCGTCGGAGGGCTCGCCGATGGAGAACTCCAACTCGACGTCGCTGCCATAGGCGGTCATGCAGGCCTGCTCGATCAACTCGCCGTGCTTGTCGATAACCCACCGGAGATGGAAGTCACTCGGTGCGGTCAGAGAGAGGCGTTGACCGTCGAATTGGTGCTCGAGACGCCGGATCCAGGTCTGCCAGGCTCCGGGCGTGACCTGGGCCTGGACGATGTCCTTGAAGCGCGACCATTCGTTCTCACCGATCGGATGGTGTGTCTGTGCCAACGGGGTGCTCCTCCTCTACCAATCTTCACCGTTCCGCGACATGTCCACAGGGTCTTCCACAGGTGTGGAGAACTGTGATGCACGCGCTGGGCGGTGATGCCGTGAAATATCTGGTTGTGTCGCTCTGCGCGAACCCGAGAGCGGGCTGCGGGGAAGGTCAGGGTCCCACTCCTCTTGGGTTCGAATATAGGGACGAAGCTCACGACGGTTCAAGAGCGCGAACATCGCCCGTGGGCACGGTTTGGATGTCCGTCGCTCACCCCCGATTCATGTAGGCGGGGGTTGGCGTTTTCGGTGATCCGGATGCGTCGGCAGACGCCTCGACCGAGCCCGAAACCCGGTCAGTGGGGCTTCAACGAGATTTCGCGAGCTTGTGGATAATCTCGCGCTCTCCGGTCGCTTTGACAAGCTCACCTCGTGGCCCGTAGCCTGAGCACGTCAATATCGACTGCCGAAGAAGCATCATGAAGAGAACCTATCAACCAAAAGTCCGCCGCCGGAAGCGGCGTCATGGTTTCCGCCACCGGATGCGCACACGCTCGGGTCGGGCAATCCTGAAGTCCCGTCGTGACAAGGGCCGCAAGCGGCTCGCCGCTTGATCGAGCCCATTCGATCACTTCCCTGAAGTCGTCCCGGGACTTCTCCCGCGTGATGCGAGCTGGCGTTCGCACGAAGTCAGGGCCGGTCACGGTGGTGCGTCTCCCCAATTCGAGGGGCGCCACGCAGGTCGGGATCGTCGCCGGCAAGAAGCTCGGAGGTGCCGTGACCCGGAACCGGGTCAAACGTCGCCTCAGGGCGGCGATCCGCCAGGCGGATCTCCCACCGGAGACGGACTACGTGATTTTGCCGTCGGGCGAAGTCGAGACCATCCCGTTCGCGGACCTGGTCGAGGCGATCAGCCGGGCCAGCCGCCAACCAACCCAGGAACGAATCCAGTGAGCCAGCCAATGAGATTCACACCCGCAACGCCGGTCGTGTGGCTGATTCGCGCCTATCAGAAAGCCGTCAGCCCGTCGCTCGGACGGAATTGTCGCTACTCCCCCACCTGTTCCGCGTATGCGGCAGAGGCACTCCAGCGCTTCGGGTTGTTCCAGGGAACCTGGCTCGCCGTCCGACGCATCGGACGATGCCATCCGCTGCACGAGGGCGGGTACGACCCGGTTCCATCCCGCTCGGAGGCCTCCCGATGAGTTTCATCAGCGACCTGTTCAGATCTCTTCAGGAGCTCCTGGCGTACGGCCTCGAAGTCTTCTACGGCGTGATCCCGTCCTTCGGCGTCAACATCATCATGTTGACGCTCACGATCAACTTCATCCTGTTCCCGCTCACGCTCCGTCAGACCAGAGCCACCCGCGCTTTCCAGTCGGTGCAGCCCGAGATCAAGCGGATCCAGAAGGAGTACAAGGACGAACCCGAGACGATGCAGAAGGAGCTGATGAAGGCTCAGCGGGAGGCCGGCGCGACACCGGGTGGATGTCTCATCCCACTGCTCGTGCAGTCTCCGATCTGGTTCGCACTGTTCCGGGTCCTCCGCAACATCTCCTTCATCGCCAACGGAACGCTCGTCGAGAACAATGCGGAGTCGATTCTCCACCAGGGAACCGAACTCCTCGCCGCTGTCGAGCGTGGCGACATCAACTTCCTCGGGATGGCGCTCGGTCACACGATGAGCCAGGGCATCACGAGCGGAGCGCTGGCTGCTGTTCCCTACGTCCTCATGCTGGTGCTCATGGTCGCATCTCAGTACTTCCAGCAGTGGCACGCCCAGCGTGGGGCCGGCCCCAAGGGCGAGCTCACTGCCCAGCAGAAGCAGCAGCAGAACACGCAGCAATTGATCACACGGGGGATGCCGCTGTTCATCGGTTTCATCGCCTGGAACTTCCCGGCCGGCTTGGTGCTGTATTGGACCACGTCGAACCTCTTCCGGGTCGGACAACAGTTTGCTCTCTTCGCCATCGATGGCCGTCCGTCTCCCCCGTCGGGTGACGGAGGCGGTTCGGGGGGCGGCCCAGGCCGCGACCCGGAGGGAGATCAGGGCAACGACGGGAACGGAGACGGGGCGTCGAAGCCGCACCCTGTCTCGAAGAAGAAGCAACGCCGCAGGAGGAGATGACTGATGGAATGGGTCGAAGTTCGAGGACGGAGTACGGATGTGGCCGTCGAGGCCGCGATGCTCGAGTTGGGTGCAACCGATCGTGAGCAGGTAGACGTCGAGGTGATTCAGGCGGAAGAGAAGGGATTTCTGGGCTTCGGGGGCCAGGATGCCATCGTCAAGGTGAAGCTGAGGCAGGAGGGCGGTGGTCGCAACCGTCGCCGTCGCCGCAAGAACGAAGGTGGCGGCCGCTCCGACAACCAGGGTGGCAATCAGCGGTCCTCAGGCGGACAGTCCAGTGGCGGCTCGAAGGGATCCGGAGGAAAGGGCGGTGGACGCGGTGGCTCCGGCGGTGGTCGTGGGAAGAACGACGGCTCGAACAAGTCCAAGGGCGGTGGAGACCAGGGCGGCTCCAAGAAGCCCAAGAAGGAGGACCGTCCGGAGGTCGAGATCGAAGATCAGGCTCCTGTGGTCAAGGAATTCCTCGAGGGATTGGTCGAGTCGTTCGGACTCGAGGGCTCGGTCGAGGTCGCAGTCGACGACGAGGTGATCGTTGCAGACGTCAAGGGACCGCAGACCGAAGCGATGGTCGGCTCCCGAGGCACGACGATCGAAGCGATCCACGAACTGTGCAAGACGGTGTTGCACCGTCAGACCCAGGCCTCTGCCCGGGTTCGCCTCGACGTCGCCGGGTACGGCGAGCGCCGCCGCCAGGCCCTGTCGATCTACGCCAACCAACTGATCGATCAGGTGCTCGAAGACGGCGCCGAGTTGACACTCGAGCCGATGAGCGCTGGCGACCGAAAGGTCATTCACGACGCAGCAGCCGACCGCGACGGTGTACGGAGCTACTCCGAGGGAGAGTCCCCGCAGCGCTACGTGGTGTTGGCTGCAGCGGGAGACGGCTCCGAAGAAGAGTGAAACCCCGTCCCGCCGCTGAGTCGGCGGGGCATACGGTCGTACAGAGGCAGCAACCCTCGGGTTGCTGCCTCTGTCGCGTCATTTCGACGTCATGGGATCCAGGTCGACCCGATGAGTAGCGGGTGATCTGCCAGATTTTTCCAGGAGCGATCGTCCATGACACTCCGAGCGTCACGTCGGACCGAACGGAGACCCGCCGAGCAGCCAATGAGCGCCGGTGACAGTGCTCTCCCCAGTCGATCGCACGGTCAGATGCCCCCGGATCGATGCCTCTTGGCGGTCCGAATGTATCGCAGCGCATCGTCTGCGCCAATCCATCGAGGCGCGGGCGCCGGCTGTCTGCCCATCGATCGGCGAGGTGGCGGTCATCCCGATACTCCCCGCGCTCTGCCGCTCTGATGCCTTCCCGCCCGGGTCGTCATGGCGAGGCAGCGTGACGACGGTGGCGGGTTCCTCCGCATGTTTCACGTGAAACTTCACGGAGAGACACGCTGGAGGTTCCACGTGAAACGTACACTGCGGAAGTGGACGATTCTCGCCAGATTCTCGAGCAGTTCATCGATGAGCAGCGAGAGCTTTGCCACCCTCGGACCTGAGCAGGTGGAGGCGCTCCTCCGGTTCGAGAGTTGGCTGGTGGACGAGGGGATTCCTGCCGGTGGTATCGGACCGAATGAGGCAGGATCGAGTCGATGCGCCGGCATGTGCTCGACTCATTGACGATGGCGGCGGCCGTCGAGAGCGGTTCCGGCCGAGATACAGGCACTGGATATCGGGTCTGGGGCTGGACTTCCCGGGCTTCCCGCTTGCGATTGCGTATCCCCACGGACACTTCACGCTCGTGGACCGTTCCGGCAAGCCGGTGCCGACTGATCAAGCGAGCGGTCAGAGTCTTGGACCTCGACAATGTCACTGTGCTCCATGAACCAATTGAACAGATCTCAGGCGAATTCCAGCTCATCACCAGCCGAGCGTCCCTCCCACCGGAGACGCTGCTCCCCCACCTTCGGCGGTGCTTGGCACCAGGCGGGTCGGCTGTCGTGGCCGGCAGCATCTCCGGCTCACTCGAGGTGGCCGGCTACAAAACTCGCGAATTTCGGTCAGAGGTGCTTGGAAATTCACGGTGGATGCTTATGATGCGCTCATCGTGAGTAGTCGGACGGTTCTCTCTTGAGCGGCGCAGTCGTTGTCGCAGTTGCAAACCAGAAGGGCGGGGTGGGGAAGTCCACCACGTCGATCAATCTGGCCGCGGGCTTGGCGTATCAGGGGGAACGAGTCCTGATGGTCGACCTCGACCCCCAGGGCAACGCTTCCTCGGGTGTTGGCATCGATCGAGGCGCCATCGAAGTATCCATCTACGACGTCTTGCTCAAATCGACTGACCTGCAGGACGCGATCGAGCCGACCAGCGTGCGCGGCCTGTACGTGGTACCCGCAACTATCGACCTCGCTGGGGCTGAGATCGAGTTGGTGTCGGTCTTCAGCCGGGAACAACGGCTTCGGGCCGCCCTCGAGCCTGTCAGGGACGATTTCGATTTCGTCATCATCGATTGTCCGCCGTCCCTCGGGCTCTTGACGGTGAATGCTATGGCAGCCGCTGACGAGTTGCTGATCCCAATCCAGTGCGAGTACTACGCACTCGAGGGTTTGACGCAGCTGTTGGCCAACGTGGAAATGGTGCGCAGCAATCTCAATCGCGAACTCGAACTCGGCGGGGTGGTGCTGACGATGTACGACGGCCGCACCAATCTGTCGCGCGACGTCGCAGACCAGGTCAAGGGTCACTTTGGCGAGCGAGCTTATCGGACGGTGATTCCCCGGTCGGTCCGTCTGAGTGAGGCTCCCTCCTTTGGTGAGCCGATCGAGACGTTTGATCCGATGAGTCGGGGCGGAATCGCGTATCGGCAGTTGACGCGGGAGTTCCGAGCCCGCCACGGTAGAGAGGATGTCTCATGACCACTCGTCGAGGAGGACTGGGGAGAGGACTCGAGTCGCTCATCCCCACCGGCGATCACGTCGATAGCCCGTTCGCCATGCTTCCCCTGGATCAGATTCATCCGAACGACTCGCAACCACGGCGGCGGTTTGATCAGGAGAGTCTCGAGGAATTGGCCGCATCGATCCGCGAGGTCGGCATTCTTCAACCGATCGCGGTGCGACCGCGCGAGGATGGGGGACACATGCTCATCAGCGGCGAACGTCGCTGGAGAGCGGCCCGGATGGCAGGTCTCGCAGAGATTGCGGCAGTCATCCGTCAGGTCGACGACGAGCGACTTCTCTCCGAGGCGCTCGTCGAGAACCTCCAGCGTGAGGATCTCTCTCCGCTGGAGGAAGCTGCCGCGTACTCGGCACTCCTGGAAGAATATGGAATGACCCATGAGCAGGTCGCGTCGAGGGTTGGAAAGAGCCGATCGACGGTGACCAACGCACTCCGCCTGCTCGGACTGCCCGGGAAGATTCAGGGGATGCTGGATCGTGGCGACCTCCGGTCGGGACATGCCCGGGCGCTGCTCGGACTCGACGATCAGAAGTATGCCGTCCACATCGCCGAGCGGGCGGTCGACGAGGGGTGGAGTGTGCGTCAGGTCGAAGACGCCGTCCGTCAACGCCAGGAGACGCCGCCAGAGAGCCAGAGAGCGACGGTGAAAGAAGTCAGGCCCGTAGAGATCATCGAGCTGGAACAACGGCTCACAGAGGCTCTGGGGACGAAGGTTTCGATCGCATACCGCAGAAAGCGGGGTCGCGTTCAGATCAACTTCGGATCGCTCGACGAACTCGAGCGGATCTACCGGCTGATCTTCTCCTGAAGCCGACGGATCGTCGAGAGACGTCGGCGACATGATGCTCGGCCCGCGATGCGTTCGTGTGAAGACGTTTACGAACGACATCGATGTGATTTCCTCAGAGTTGTCCACAGATCCACAGGTCGGTGGTGGGCGACGGTGTTCTGAGCGATCTAGTCGGAGAGAGACGCGAAGAAGGAGGCGATGCCGGCGACCGCTCTCCGTCCGAGAACCTCACCCAGATCGCAGCGAGCGATGACGATGGCGGGGGAGCGTGTCTCCCGGAGCATGGCTGTGGCTCGTCCCTCGACCTCGCCGCCGATCTCGTTCGCGACAGATCGGGCCAACCGCTCACCGACCTCGCTGCGGCTCCGCGAAGAGGCGAAGAAGAAGACGCGGTCGTCGTCGGCTTGCTGGAAGGACACGATCAGGTCTGCTGCACCTCGGTTGGCTCGGCCAGCCCGGACCCGCTCGGGCAGCATCTCGTCGACACCGTGAGACACCAACGGCAGTCCCCCCTGCTCCTGGAACTCGAGCGCAGCGGCATTGGCGGACGCCCATGCCAGGCGAGCCTCGTCGGGGTTTCTCGCTGCAGCATCGAAGAACGCCCGGGTGCCGACGATGGTGCCAGACGCTGTCCGGAGCCATTCGAGCTCTCGAATCGTCTCCCGTCCGGCTCGGATCGGGCCCCGGGTGACAAGACGGAGCTCGGTCGTGACCTCGGGTCCGGCGACACCGTCCTCCGCCAGTCCCCGGTTGGCCTGGAATTCGTAGACAGCTCGCTGAGTGTCGGGACCGAAGATCGAGTCGACTTTCCCGGCGTCGAATCCCAGCGAGTTGAAGCGGCTCTGCAACTCGGCGACGTCCTCGCCCCGCAACATCGGTCGGCGGAGGTAGAGCAACCGGTCGCCGAGTCGGTACCCGGCCTCGTAGAGCGCTCGCCAGGTCTCGGGCCCGACGATGCCATCGGGATCGAGCCCGCGGTCCTCCTGGAACGAGCGGACCGCACCCGTGGTCGGTTGTCCGAATTCGCCCCGGGCGTCCTCGTCGGGGTTGAACCCGAGTGCGGCGAGTCGGTCCTGGATGTCGCGCACCGGCTCTCCGGTCGATCCCGATCGATACAGACGCATGGCCCCATGGTCGCAGAAACCGGGCGAGGACCGGGTATCGGATCGGCGCGAAGGACGGCGGCGGGTTGCATGGGAAAAATTTCCAGCCAGGTCCGGGTCATCGTCGAGGTCGAGTCGCCCGTCAGCTGCCAGGCAATCAAAAAGCGCGCCCCCGATCTCGGGGACGCGCCTTCTCGGGATCAGGTGCGTTCGAGCTACTTCAGGAACTCGGCGAGCTCCTGCTCGAGCTGGTGCTTGGGCTTGGCCCCGACGATGCGCTTCTTCTCGACACCGTTCTGGAAGAGGATCAGCGTTGGGATGCTCATCACGTCGAAGTTCGCAGGGATCTGCGGGTTCTCATCGATGTTGAGCTTCCCGATGGTGATCTTGTCTGCGTGCTCGCCCGCGATCGCGTCGAGGACAGGGGCGACCATGCGACACGGACCGCACCACTCCGCCCAGAAGTCGACGAGGATGGGTCGATCGCCGTTGATGGTGTCGTTGAAGCTGGCGTCGTCGAGTGTGATCATGTTGTCGGCCATGGGGATTCCTTTCAATGTGTTCGTGTCAACAGTGTGAGACCTGCGGTCATTCCATCTCCGCGAGTGCGTGACCCGCGTCGATCGCTGCGGCGCAACCGGATCCGGCGGCGGTGATCGCTTGACGGTAGATCGAATCTGCGACGTCACCGGCGGCGAACACCCCCGGCACGTTGGTCTCGGTCGATCGGGTGGGAAGCACGATGTACCCATTGTCGGCCAACTCGATCTGTCCGTCGAAAATCTCGGTGTTCGGCTTGTGCCCGATCGCCACGAACACGCCATCGGTTGCCATCTCCCGCGTCTCGCCGGTGAGAATGTCCTCGAGGATCACTCCGGTGACCTCGTCGTCGCCGAGGATCTCGGTGACCGATGCATTCCAGATGACGTCGATCTTGGGGTTGTCGAGAGCCCGTTGCGCCATGATCGCAGACGCTCGGAACTCGCCGCGACGGTGGACGATGGTGACCTTCGATGCGAACTTGGTGAGGAACGTGGCTTCCTCCATCGCCGAGTCGCCGCCGCCGACGACGATCAACTCCTTGTCCCGGAAGAAGAAGCCATCGCATGTGGCGCACGCCGAAACGCCGCGACCGGTGAGACGTGCCTCCCCCTCGATGCCGAGCCACTTCGCAGTCGCCCCGGTGGAGATGATGACGGTCTTGGCCCGGTACTCGTCAGCGCCTGACTTGACCAGATACGGTCGCGATGAGAAGTCGACTTCGGTGATGTCGTTCCGGAGCATGCGGGCGCCGAACCGTTCCGCTTGCTTGCGGAACTGCTCCATCAGTTCGGGTCCCATGATCCCGTCGGGAAACCCGGGGTAGTTCTCGACGTCGGTGGTGATCATGAGCTGACCACCGGACTGGCTCCCCTCGAAGACGAGGGGATCGAGGTCGGCGCGTGCCGCGTAGAGAGCGGCCGTGTACCCGGCGGGACCGCTGCCGATGATGATGACGTCTTCTACCGAGCTCATGGGGTTTCATCCTGGGTTCGCTTCGACCACATCAACACTGCGCCGACCGCGAATAGTCCCGCGATGATCGCGTGGGCCGCTGCGGATCCGAGCGGAACGGCTAGGGCGGCGTGCACGGTCATGAAGAGGAAAATGACGGCGAGGATGCCGAACACCGCTGCTGGAAAAGCGATGGCGGCGATTCGAACGCCCTTCTCGACCCGGTCGATGGTCATCGCTCTGATCTTGGTGGCGGTTTCCTCGAGCAGATCCGCGAATCTGGTGGCGAAGTTCTCCATGGAGTCGAGACTAGTGCTGCCCCTCGGCGTGCCCACGTCCGAGTGACTCAGGGCAGCGGGTAGGGAGCGCAATTCGGTGTCGTGAAGCCGGACGTCGTTCCTTCCGTATCGAAGTACACGACGACCGATGTTCCATCGACTTCTGCGGTGAGGATGCCGAGCGGAGGAACCTCACTCTCGAGTTCGTCCAAACACCCCGTGGCGAGATCGAGATCCAGGGGTTCACCGGCGTCTGCCTGGTCGGCGGAGGGGATCCGCTCGCTCACTGTCTGGATCTCGGCTGCGAACGTCGAAGCATCGACTGCACCGAGGTCGACCATCAGTTGAGGGCGGGCAGCAAGGGATGCGATCCCCTCGTCTTCCGCGGCCTCTGCGGCCGCGATATCGCCGGTCTCCGCGCCGTCGGCCGTATCGGCGGCTGCCATCTCGGGGGACTCCTCGACAGCGCGGTCGGAGGAGCCTGCCGCCACGGTGTCCATCTGCTCGGCCGTGTTGTTGCCGAGTGATGTGACGATCCCCCCGATCACGACCACGCCCATCAGAGCTGCGGCGACGGTCCCGAGCCGGGTCCAGTCCCATCGACTGGTTCGAACGGGCATGGTCACAACCGTCGAGGCCGTCAACTCCTCGTCGACGGCCTGTCGGAGCGACCGGCGTTCCTGAGCCGTCATGATCGGAGCGGGCAGCGTCGCCAGCAATTGCATCATCGACCGTTGGCTCTCGAAATCGGAGATGCACCGACCGCAGGCGCCGAGGCTGCGCAGAAATGGCCGCCTCGGAGAGCGAGGGGTCGTCGAGCAGTCGGATGATCAGAGACTCGTCGTGGTCATGCATCGGTATCACCAATGGGACGCCGCGAGTCGTCGATCAGGTTCCCGAGTTCTCCGGCGAGGAGTTTCCTCCCACGGAAGACCCGTGACTTCACCGTCCCGACAGGTACGTCGAGAATCTCGGCGACCTCGGCGAGAGCCAGACCCTCGATGTCCGAGAGGACGACTGCTGCGCGGAATTCTTCGGGCAACCGGGCGAGCGCGTCGGCAACGGGGCCGTGTAACTCGACAGACGTGAAGGGGTCCTCCGCCTGGGCGTCCGCCGGATCGACGTGATCGGGGAGCGAATCGAACGCTCGTCGCTTCGCCTTGCGCAGTTGGTCGTAGCACGTGTTGACGGTGACCCGATAGAGCCAGGTCGTCACTGCCGCCTTGCCGCTGTATCGATCGGCCTTGCGAAAGAGCGTGACGAACGTCTCCTGGGCCGCGTCTCGCGCCGCCTCACGATCTCCCATGATTCGCATACAGACGGCGAACACCATGTCTTCGGTGCTCGCCATCAGCTCTGAGAAAGCGTCCTGGTCACCGTTGGCAACCAGCGCGATCAACTCACGGTCGCGGTCGCTCATGCCCGGAATCGTACTTCGGCGAACTCGACCCAATAGTTCTGATCGGATCGGAGGGGAAGCTCGGTGAGCCACAGAATCCAGGTTCCGCCCTCCCGCATCGGGAGTTGGAGATCGATCGAGCCGTCTTCGGATCTGACCCGGGCAAGGGACTCCCACGTCTGCGGATCCACGTCGGCGGGCGCCCACGCGACCTGGAGTTCCGCCCCAGCCGTCAGACTGATGATCGAGACAGAGACGGGGTCATCGACCAGTTCGAATGCGATCCCGACTCCGGGTTTGAGGAGCGAGAGAGGGTCGCGGTATCGCTCGGACCGCCACGTGGTCGAGGGGTCGCCGTCGATCAGGTTGGGCAGGTTCTCGTCGTTCTCGTCTCCTCCCCCAAACGGATCGACCGAGCGGATGGCGGAGACGCCGATGACTGAGGGCAACTCCTGTGGCGGTCCGACGACGCCGTCGGGCGGCGGTGACGACTCGGTCGTCGTGGTGGTCGGAATGACACGCGATTCATCCGACTGGTCGGTGGCAGTCGGAAACAGGACCCCGGATCCGTCCCCGGCCAACATCAGACTCCCGAGGCCGACGAGACCGACCGCCAGGAGAACCAGCACTGCGGCTGTGATCAAGAGCCGGCGAGAGAATCGGGGGCTGTCTGGGGTCGGGGAATGGGGCGTCGGGGCTCCCCGCATCGCCTCGGAGAGCTCGCGGGCGGTCATCTGCCCCCGCTGGGCTCTGCGGAGCGCCCGGTCGATGACAGGAGAGAGCCCATCGATCACCTGTGACGGTGGGGGGCCGCCGGCAGGAGCGCCGGTGAGTGCCTCCTCGAGTGTCGCCGCGAGATCTCGGACATCGCCGGATGGCGTCACATGTCGCTGCCGTCTTCCGATCGCTCCGAGCTTGGCTGCGTGGGAGACGGTGTAGTAGATCGCCGACGTGTCGATCCCGCCGTGGACGACTCCTGCCTGGTGGAGGGCGTCGAGTGCGGCGGCCAGGCCTGCTGCGTTCGGGAGGAAGTCGTCCGGTTCGATCCCGGTGCCTGCGGCCAGTCGATCCGCCAGCGTCATTCCGCCGGCCCACTCGGCGACGGCGACCATCCCGTCGGTCGTTTCGTCGGCGGTGAACACCGACGCCAGATGAGAGTGGTTGACCGACGCTGCAGCTCGAACGGCCGCCTTGAACCGGGCGCGCCGATCTTCGGTCACTTCCGGTCCGAGAATCCTCAGAAGGACGGGGCGGTCCAGGGTGGTGTCGGTCGCCAGCCATTGCTCGAGGTCTTCATCGCGGCCGAGACGCACCTCCAGCCGGTACCGGTCCGGGAGCGGGGGAGGCATCGATCAGTCTGCGAGGTGTGCCAGGCCGAGCACACCCGGACCGGCATGGGTGCCGACGACGGCTCCCAGCTCGGCGCGCACCACGGTGCTGAGCGGTCTCGGCCTCGATCCGGCCGACCACGGCTCCGAGATTCGGAGCGCGCCCACCGAAGACACTGAGGCGTCCCGACCCGGCCCGGTCGAGGCACTCCTGGACGATGCGCTCGGTCGCCTTGCTCCGCGTCCTGACCCGGCCGGCGGGCCCGATCACTCCGTCGATGAGTGTGATCAGCGGCTTGACGTCCAACAGTCCGGCGATGAGCGCCGACGCCCCTCCGACGCGACCGCCCCGCTTGAGGAACTCGACGGTGTCGAGTGCTGCGATCACCGTGGTCAAGTGGAGGCCTGCGCATGGCTCTGGCGGTGAGATCGTCGAGCCCCATCCCGTCGGCGGCGTCCTCGGCTGCTGCGATGACCTGAAGGCCGAGGCCCATGGACACCATCCGACTGTCGAGCACCCGGACGGGAACCGGAGACGACCCCGCGAATCGCTCCGCCGCGATCACGGCAGCCTGGTAGGTGGCGGACAGGTCCGCCGAGAGACACAGGACCAGGATCCCATTGGTGTCTTCCTCCTCGGCGAGCCGGGTGTATGTGTCGAGGAACGCCCCGGCGCTGGGTGCAGCAGTCTCGGGAAGTCCGGCGTTGTGCTCGAGGCGTGACCAGAAACCATCGGTGTCGAGCTCGACCCGGTCGACGAACTCCTCGGTGCCGAACCGGATGGTCAGAGGGACGATGCTGATCCCGAAGCGGTCGACGAGCTCGTCTGGCAGGTCGGATGATGAGTCGGTGACGATCTTGATCATGTCGGTGTCGACCTCAGTAGGAGGAGTGGTTGGGGGAGGGCTTCAAAATGCTCACTGCGATACAGTCTTGCCGCTCCGCGGTTGTCACGTTGGGTATTCAGCAACACGGTGGTGGTGCCGCGTCGCTTCGCCCAGTCGAGCGCCACCCGAAGCAGGGAGCGTCCGAGGCCGATTCCCTGAGCGTCGGGGTCGACCGCAATCCGCTGCAGATAGCCCGTCGAGGAGGCGGCGCCGACGATGGCGAAGCCGGTGACATCGCCCTCGGAGCGGACCACGAAGAACGCGGTGTTGGCCGTCGCGTCCCTGGCGTCTTCGAGTCCGGATCTGCCGATGCGCCACTCAGGGCTGAAGGCGCGTTGGTCGACTCCGAGGGCAGCGTCCCAGTCTTCGTCGGTGCCTGCCTCGACCCGGTGAGCCGGGGATCCGATCTCGAACGAGAGGTCGCGTTCCATCAACAGCAGCTCTCGGAACGCAGCGAAGCCGGCTTCCTTCCAGACACGCTGCATCCCCGGGTGCAGTGGCGAGGAGATCACAGCCGGCGCACCCGCATCGAAGAGCCATTCGGCCGATCGTTCGAGAAAGGGGGCTGATCCACGCTCGAGGCGCAGCGCAGCGTCGGCCGTGTCGTCGTTGAACGGCCGGGCGCTCGACTGTGACCAACCCGACCGAAGCGTCACTCGGCCGGGCCACGTCCCACGTGCCGAGATGCTTCGGTTCACGGAAATACCATCATTGGTGGCAAAGTAGCGGGAGATGCCGATTCTGTATTACAGCCACCAGAGCTTCGCGGAGCACGACACGGGGCAGTGGCACCCCGAGCGACCCGAGCGGCTCGTTGCTGCCGAACGCGGCGCTGTCACGTCCGGCGTGCCACTGACCAGGATCGAAGCTCCGAGGATCGGACGCGAGGCACTCGAGTTGGTGCATCCCCGCGCGTATGTGGCGGCGATCGAGCGGTTCTGTAGACAAGGAGGTGGGTTTCTCGATCAGGACACCCACGCCGGAACGCGATCGTGGGAAGCAGCCATCCGGTCGGCGGGCGCCGGGATCGATGCGGTCGACCGTCTTGAGCGGAGCGAATCCGATGTGACGGCGTTTCTGAACATCCGGCCCCCTGGTCATCACGCCCTTGCCGCACAGGCCATGGGGTTCTGTCTGTTCAACAACGTGGCAATCGCCGCCGCGAACCTCTCCGCCGCCGGTGATCGGGTGGCCATCGTTGATTGGGACGTCCACCACGGCAACGGGACCCAGGACCTCCTCGATCACGATCCGGCGATCTTGTACGTCTCACTCCACCAGTATCCCTTCTATCCGATGACCGGCCGCGCCGTCGATGTCGGCGAAGGCGAGGCGGCTGGAACCATGGTCAACATCCCACTCCCGGCCGGTGGGGCAGGAGACGTCTACGGGAGGGCCTTCGACCAACTGATCGTGCCCGTGATCTCTCAGTTCGCCCCGGATTGGATTCTCGTTTCGGCGGGCTATGACGCCCATGCAGACGATCCGCTGGCGGAGATGAGGTTGGCGTCGGTCGACTATCACGGCTTCGCTTCCCGGCTGGCAGGGCTGGTTCCGGTGAACCGGATCGTCACGTTCCTCGAAGGCGGGTACTCGTTGCCGGCAGTCACGGCCTCGGTCGCAGCCACCCTTCGCGGCTATCTGGGCGTTCCATACGAAGGCTCGATGGCATCGCTCGTATCACCTCCCGGGGCGTGGGTGGCCCTCGATGCCAGCGCTGACGAATCCAATCCGAGTTCTGGGAGTTGTGAACCGGCTCAAGGACCGTCCGATCCCCGCCGATGTTGTTTGGGAACCCGCCGACTCGGAGCTCGAACAATGGATCTGCCCCTGGAACAACTGCTGCGACGTGCTGTCGACGCCAATGCCTCCGACATCCACCTCAAAGTGGGTTCCCCGCCAGTGGTGAGAATCGACGGTGAGCTGCGCCGTCTGCAGGACGTGGACCGGCTGAAGCCGGCCGACACCGAGGAGTACGCCCGGCAGATCTTCACCAAGAAGGCAGCTCAGCAGTTCAACGCAACGAACGAAGCCGACTTCGCATACGGTCGCCAGGAGCTCGGTCGATTCCGGGTCAGCGCCTACCGACAGCGCGGTTCGGTGAGCCTGATCCTCCGACGCGTGGTTCCCGGCGTTCCATCCCTCGACAGAATCGGACTCCCACCGATCGCCAAGCGGATTGCGGCCGAGCCGAGCGGGTTGGTCATCGTGAGTGGTCCGTCCGGCTCGGGTCGCACGACCACCCTGGCGGCCATCGTCGAGCACATCAACCAGACCCGCCCCGTCTCGATCGTGACGATCGAGGACCCGATCGAGGTTCTGTTCCCCGACAAGATGGGCGTGGTTGCCCAGCGTGAGGTCGGAGTGGACACGGACAGCTTCGCTTCCGGGCTCGACCGAGCGACGCGCCAGGACGCGGACGTGATCATGGTCTCACAGATCACCGACGCCGCAACCGCGATGGCCGCGCTCGGTGCGGCCGAGACCGGGCACCTGGTGCTGGCGGCAATGCACACCGCAGACCCCGCCGACACGGTGGCTCGGCTGTTCGGCTTCTTCCCGACCGATCGGCAGGTGAGCCTGCGTCCGCAGCTCGCCAACAATCTCCGTGCGGTGATCTCTCAACGCCTGATCGATACAGCCGACGGGACGGGGCGCGTGCTCGCCTCGGAAATCCTGACCGGCAACCCGAAGATCACCGAGGTGATCGCCTCGGGGGGTGGCAAGGAGCAGTTGGATCAGATCATCGCCGACGCCGAGTTCTTCGGAATGCAGACCTTCGACAAGTCGCTGCTCGAGCTCGTCAAGCAGCGTCGGATCAGTGTCGGGTCGGCGCTACCCCATGTCAGGAACTCACACGACTTCCGTGCCAGGGCTCTCGAAGCAGGCATCGAGGTCTGACGTTCAGCGGTCGACGATGTCGGCTGCGCCGCCTCCGACGAGCACCATTGGCGTGAGTCCGAGCCGCTCCAGGATGCTGCCGGCCACCATGGATCGATAGCCGCTGGCGCAGACGACCCACACCGGCTGGTCGGCATCGATCTGTTCGGCGGCGGAAGTCGCCAGATCAGGCACGTGGATCCCCACTGCACCGGGGATCGACGGGGCGGCACGCTCGTAGTCATCGCGCACGTCGACGATCTGGGTGGGTTGCGACGCATTCCATTCGGCGGCCGTGACCGTAGACGTCGACGCCATGGGAAGCTGATCGTCGGACCAACGCTTCATGTCGACGTGCCCGATGACGTGGTCGTAGCCGATCCGACCGAGCTCGACTGCGAGTTGGGCCGGATCCAGGTCGCCGGCGATCAGCACGATCGGCGTGTCGATGGCCACGAGCCACCCGACCCAGCTGGCGAACGAGTCTCCCGCGCCCGCCCAGAGAGCCCCGGGGACGTGGGCGTGCGCGAACTCCACCGCCGGGCGCGCATCCACGAATGTCGCCCGTTCCCTCAGCTCAGACGCAACTGATGGCGTGAGCTCGGGAACGTCGATGGCGATCCGTGCTGCCCCTCCGATGTTGAGCGGCGCCATGTGCCGGTAGTAGGAGGGATACGACGGGAGCCCGGAGAGGTGATGCTCGACGAACGCATCTTCGGTCTCGAAGTGGAGCGTCGGATTGGTTGCCCGCTCGATCCCGATCGTGGAACTGTCCGAGCCGCCGGTGGAGGCGGCACAGAACGATCCAGGGCCGTGGGTCGGATGAACCGCGATCGACGGATCGAACCCGGCGAGGCGGTGCAGTGAGTGGTACTGCAGTCGAGCGAGCGAGTCGGCCCGGGCGGCGCCGAGCAGGTCGGATCGCCCTGCGGCTCCGACCAGCATCGATCCGCCGGTGAACACCGCATCGGCCGTCTCCCCGGTACTCACGAAGTAGGAGGTGTGCTCGGGTGTGTGACCGGGGGTGTGCACCGGTGTGAGCACCATCTCACCGATCGTGATCTCTTCGTTGTGGAACGCGGGTTGATGCCGATACTCGGGGGCGGCCCCGGCGGGGACGATGATCCGGGCGCCGGTCATCTTGGCCAGCGCCGGCCCGCCGGACACGTAGTCGTTGTGGATGTGTGTCTCGAGGATCGCCTCGGGCGTCAGCCCGGCATCGTTGATGATCTCGAGGAACCGGTCGATGTCGCGCTGTGGATCCACGAGGATGGCTGCAGTCCCGTCGTGGACGATGTAGCTGGTGTCGCCCAGCGACGGCGTGCGAATCGGAATGATGCGAATCGGAGAGTCCATCAGGCCATTCCCAGGGCACGGAGACCGCCGGTGAGGTTACCGACGTTGGTGAATCCGCTTCCCGCGAGAAAGCCGGCGGCTCGCCCGCTGCGCGCTCCGGTCCGACAGATCACCAGGATCGCGGTGTCGGGGTCGAGTTGGTCGAGCCGTTCGGGGAGGTCGTTCAGCCGAATCTTGGTCGCACGTTCGAGTGTTCCCTGTTTCCATTCGTGGGGCTCGCGCACGTCGAGAATGAGGGCGCCGTGCTCTTCGACCCAGGACTTCCATTCCTGCGAGCCCACCGAGTGGACTCCCTTCTTGAACCACATGTCAGATCTCCTATTGCTCCGGTATAGCTGTTGGATGCAGCGCAGACGAGAAAGTCGCGTAGATTTTCACACCGTGGGCGACGATGAACTGTGGGACTACCGCGAGCAACTGGCTCGCCTGGCCCGTCACCTGTGCCGTGATCCCGACGATGCCGAGGACGTGGCTCACGACGCCCTGGTCAAGGCTGTTGAGCATCTCCATGGGTTTCGGGGGGAGGCGTCCGTCGAGACGTGGCTTCACACGATCACCCTCAACGAGTGCCGGATGCTACGACGCAAGAAGCGGAGCGCCTCGCTCGACCAGATGGGAGAGGATTCGCTCACCGACCGGACCGGCGAGAACGATCCCGCCGAGGTCGCCGAGGAGGCCGCGCTCCGGGTCGAGGTGCTGCAGGCCATCAGCGGACTGTCCGAACGCGAGCGATGCGCACTGCTGCTCCGCGAGGGAAGCGAGATGTCGATGGAGGAGATGGCTGAGGCGATGGACAGCAGCGTTCCGGCCGTGAAGTCGCTGCTGTACCGAGCCAGGGAGGATCTCAGGGCCCGTCTGACCGGCTGACGTCTCCGCTTCGACGAGTGTGCGGCGTAGCCTCTGGCTGATGGTTCCTGACAGATTTGGGTGGTTACTCGCGCCCGGGAGTGTCTCGGTCGAGCTCGCCTCGTTGTTCGCTGATGCCGGCCATGCACTGTTCCTGGTCGGCGGCTCCGTTCGCGACGCCCTGCTCGGCAACAGCCACACCGATCTCGACTTCACGACCCCCGCCAGGCCAGACGAGATCAAAGCGATCGTCGAGCCGTTCGCCGACTCCTTGTTCACGATGGGGGAGAGGTTTGGCACGATCGGGCTGCGCAAAGGCGATGCCATGGTCGAGATCACGACGTTCCGCAACGAGATGTACCGGGACGACTCACGTAAACCGCACGTGACGTTCTCAGACACGATCGAGGACGATCTGTCGAGGCGCGACTTCACGGTGAACGCCATGGCGTTGGAGATCTCCAGCTCCAGACTGGTCGACCCCTTCGATGGCACCGCCGACCTGGCGACGAAGCTGCTCCGGACGCCGCTCGATCCCCACATTGCGTTCAGCGACGACCCGCTCAGAATGCTGCGACTCTTCCGCTTCCAGGCATCGCTCGGGTTCGACGTCGACCCTGCGGCGTTCGCTGCGGTCGAGGAGATGGCCGATCGTCTCTCGATCGTCTCGGCTGAGCGGGTCCGGGATGAATTCTCGAAGCTCCTCGTCGCCGATGATCCCGGGCCTGCGCTCGAGGGCTTGGTCCGCTCGCGACTCATCGACCACTTCCTCCCGGAGATGACCGAACTGGCGATGCAGCAGGATCCGGTTCACCGGCACAAGGATGTGCTTGCCCACACCATCGCCGTCACCCAGAAGGCGTCTCCTCGGCTCCGGTTGCGGCTGGCCGCCCTCCTCCACGACATCGGCAAGCCTGCGACGCGGGAATTCGCCCAGGGTGGAGTCACGTTCCACCACCATGAGGTGGTCGGAGCGAGAATGGCGAGGGAGCGGATGCGGGCGCTCCGCTATCCCAAGGATCTCACCCGGGACGTCAAGCAGCTCGTGTTTCTTCACCTGCGGCCCCACACCCTGAAGATGGGATGGACGGATTCGGCGGTCCGGCGATATGTGCGTGATGCGGGGCATCTCCTCGAGGATCTCAACGAGCTGGTGCGGTGCGACGTCACGACCGGGAACGAGCGACGTGCGCGAGCCATACAGCGCAGGATCGATGAGCTCGAGGAGCGGATCGAGGTGCTCAAGGAGCAGGAGGAGATCGAGAAGCTCCGGCCTCCGATCGACGGGAACGACGTCATCAGGTATCTCGACATCGAACCCGGCCCGATGATCGGCGAGATCATGACATTGCTGCTCGAGCGGAGGATCGATGAGGGCGCCTACAGCCGCGGCGAGGCGTACGAGACGGTGCGGCGATGGGCGATGGAGCGAGGTGTCGGCGACCCCGGGCCCTCTCCTGATGGTGATGAAGAGGAAGAGTGAACAAGCTCGTCCCGGTGCTCGTCTTCGTCGTCGCCTGTACGGCCGCCACCGACCCCGATGAGCGTGTCTCGACGGTTCCGGACGCCGGGGTCGAGACGACCGCATCGACCGTTCCGGATGGGAACCCCGGCGGTGTCGGTATCGGCGATCGGCTGTATCCGACGCTCGGCAACTCCGGGTATGACGTCGACGTCTACGACTTCTCCCTCACCGTCACGCTCGACGGGAGGGTATCCGGCCGGGCGCAGATCCTGCTGACGCCGACAGAGCATCTCTCCCAATTCAACCTCGACCTGTCGGGGTTGACGGTCGAGGACGTGACGATTGCTGGATTTCCCTGGTGTCATGTGGCAGCAGGAGGATCGTGAGTTGGTCGTCGACCTCGCCGGTACCGCCGTGATCGGCTCCGAGGTGACCGTCGACATCAGGTATTCGGGTGTCCCCGAGCCGGTTCCGGCGAGCGCGGTCCCCTTCGAGCCCGGGTGGCAGGTCGGCGCCGGGTCGTTCTATCTCTTCTCTCAGCCGGACGGAGCCTCCTCGCTGTTCCCGGTCAACGATCACCCGCTCGATCGGGCCGACGTCGTGTTGCGGGTGTCGGTGCCGAGGGGTGTCGAGGTCGTCTCGGGCGGTGAGCTGGTCTCGATGACATCGACCGCCGACGGCGACACGTTCACATGGTCGATGGATGCGGTGGCTCCCTATCTCGTCCCGCTGGCTATCGGGCAATTCGACGTCATTCTCGACGAGACCCGCAACGGAGTGCGCTACGACGTCTGGGCGGCGACGTCGCTCGCCGAGGATCCCCGGCTCGCAGCGTTCGAGATCATGCCGGATGTCATCGGGTTCTTCGAGGAGCGTTTCGGCCCGTACCCCTTCGACCGAGCGGGAGCACTGATCGTCGACGACGATCTGGCGGCGGCGCTCGAGACCCAGACGATTCCGACGTATACCTCGGTCTCTGCCGGCTGGGGGGACATCGTGATCGCCCACGAGCTTGCGCATCAGTGGTTTGGCGATGCGATCGCCCTCTCGCAGTGGGACGACATCTGGCTCAACGAGGGCTTCGCCACATTTGCGCACTGGCTCTGGCTGGAGGAGAGCCAGGGGCGGGATCGATACGTCTCCGAGATCACTGCCGGATACCGTCGCTTCAGCGGCCTCGGTCTGGTCGACGGCGGGGCGAGCCCCGACGATGCCGTGCGGCGGGTGACCGATGCATTTCCTCCGCCCGATGATCCGAGGGCGGCGGACCTGTTCAACGCCTCGGTCTATGAGCGGGGAGGGCTGGCGCTCGCAGCGCTGAGGGACGAGGTCGGCGACGAGCGGCTCTTCGCAATGATGCGCGCCTACACGGCTCGGTTCTCGGGGCGAACGGTCGACACCGAGGCGTTCATCGAGTTGGTCGGTGAGGCGCTGGGCTCTTCTGCGGCCGACCTGATCCGCGCATGGGTCCAGGACCCGATCGTCCCCCCATTCCCGAGCCTCGGGCTGCAGCCACCCGGCTGAACGGCGCCGGGTCGCGATGGCGAGGCCAGGGCTGACACGCTCTCGGTTCCTCCGCCTTTGATCAGGATCACCCCGTCATCGGGTAGATGCCAGGGGCGAGGACCCCAGCTCGCCTGTATACGCATATGCGCATATACTGCTCGGCCATGGGATTCAGCGTCGCTGTCATCGGAGCATCCGGGTATGCCGGGGGAGAGGTCGTCCGCTTCGTGGACGATCATCCCGGGCTCGACCTCGTCCACATGGGTGCACACTCCAAACAGGGTGGTCTGCTGTCGGAGGTCCATCCACAGCTCGGCGGCGGTGACCGACCGCTCGGCTCCAACCAGCTCGACGACATCCCCGACGTCGACGTCGCCTTCCTCGCGCTTCCCCATGGACTGTCCTGGGACCTCGGCCATGCGCTCGCCGAGCGGGGCACCAAGGTCGTCGACCTCGGCAGCGACTACCGGTTCGACACCGATCATCGATATCAAGACGCCTACGGCGAGCCACATCCGCTTCCAGACGAGCTCGGCCGATGGGCATACGGGCTTCCGGAGCTGTTCGACGTGTCCGGTGCCGACCGGGTCGCGTCACCCGGCTGCTATCCCACTGCGGTGCTGCTGGCAGCGGTCCCCTTCTTCAGCGCGGGCGTGGCGGGCGCAGGCGTGGTGGTCGCCGACTGTCTCTCGGGCGTCACCGGTGCAGGGCGGGGAGTGAAGGAGAGCCTCATGTTCGGGGCGATCCAGGAGGGTGTATCCGCCTACAAGGTCACCGAGCACCGTCACCGTCCTGAGATAGAGATGGCGATCGGGCTGGCGTCGGGGGACGAGCCGGTTGTGGTCTTCACACCACACCTCGTTCCGATGCAGCGGGGAGAGCTCGCGACAGTCACGATCCCCCTGGCCTCGAAGCTGTCGACCGCCGAAGCTCGCGAGATCCTGCGGTCCGCCTACGAGGGTCGGCCGTTCGTCCAGGTGATCGATGGCCCGCCACAGACCCGCTGGGCCGTTTCCTCCAATCGGGCGATCCTCACGGCATTCGTCGACGACCATGCGGGTGTGATCATCGCCCAGGGTGCCATCGACAACCTGGTCAAGGGAGCCGCCGGGCAGGCCGTCCAGAACGCGAACATCATGCTCGGTTTGGACGAGACAGTCGGCCTTCCGATCTCGGGATGGATGCCGTGAGTGTCACCGCGGCGTCGGGGTTCACTGCGAACGGTCTCCATTGCGGGATCAAGGCCGATGGGGTACTCGATCTGACCGCCGTGGTGGCAGACGAGTCGGTGCCGCTGGCTGCTGTGTTCACCACTTCGGCAACATCGGCTCCCCCCGTTCGACTCAGCCGGGCTCGAGCCGCCCGCGGATTCGGGCGGGCCGTGATCATCAATTCCGGCTCTGCCAACGCCGGCACCGGCGCGATGGGGATGGAGGATGCCGAGACCATGTCGGCCGCGCTCGCCGCACAGCTCGGATGCGATCCTGCGGAGGTTCTGGTCTGCTCGACCGGTCCGATCGGTGGTCGGCTCCCGGTTGCGCTGATCACCTCGGCGGTACCCGGTCTGGTCGAGGGTCTCGGCTCTGATGTGCGCCACGCCACGGCTGCTGCTCGAGGGATGATGACCACCGACACCGTCCCGAAAGAGGTGGTTCGCAGCCACGACGGATGGGTCATCGGAGGGATGTCCAAGGGCGCAGGGATGATCAGACCCGACATGGCGACGATGCTCGCGGTCGTGACCACCGATGCCGTGATCTCTGCCGAGACACTCCATTCTGCTCTTGGAGACGCGGTCGACAGCACCTTCAACGCTCTCAACATCGACGGGTGCCAGTCGACGAACGACACGGTGATCGTGATGGCCTCCGGGCGAAGTGGGATCGAGCCCGATGCCGGCCAGGTGGCGAGTGCACTCGCCGACGTCTGTGCCGATCTCGCCCACCAGATGGCCGTCGACGCGGAGGGAGCATCGAAAGTCGTGACCATCGCCGTGACGGGAGCCGACTCAGACGCGGCCGCGAGGCGAATCGGCATGGCCATCGCCGACTCGTCTCTCGTCAGGTCGTCGTTCTACGGGGCAGATCCGAATTGGGGAAGGGTGTTCGGCGCGGCGGGCGTGGCGGGGGTCACCATCGACCCCGATGCGATCGAGATCGCCTACGAGGGAACGGTGGTCGCGTCCGGCGGCGTCGGGGTCTCTGTCGACGAGGACGAGCTTTCGGCGCGTCTCGACGGCGACTTCGAACTATCGGTATCCGTCGGCGACGGACCCGGAGCCGCCCGCATCGTCACGACCGATCTCACACCCGACTACGTCGTCTTCAACGGGGAGCGCAGCTGATGGCCACCGGACATTCCGCACCGGACCCGACCAAGTCGAGGATTGCAACCGGGATGGGCAAGGCGTCCATCCTGATGGAGGCGCTCCCCTACATCCAGCGTTTCTCCGGGAAGGTCGTCGTCGTCAAGTTCGGAGGGTCGGTGATGACCGATCCCGACCTCGGAGCCAGCTTCGCCGGCGACATCACGTTGTTGGCGGCGGTCGGGATCCGTCCCGTGATCGTGCACGGCGGGGGACCGCAGATCTCGGCGGCCATGGAGTCGGAGGGCATCGCCCCCAACTTCGTCGACGGCTTGAGGGTCACCGACGCCCCGACGATGCGGGTGGTGCAACGTGTGCTGGTCGGCGAGGTCAATGCCGACATCGTGGCGATGCTCGGTGGGCACGGCGCCACCGCGATCGGAGTGTCGGGAACCGACGCCGGTCTCCTGAGCGCGATCGAACGCGACCCGCGCCTCGGCTTCGTCGGCGACATCGACCGGGTGAACACAACACTGCTCGACAGCCTGCTCGACGACGGTCTGGTCCCGGTGGTCGCCCCGATCGCCATGGGCGAGGACGGCAACACGTACAACGTCAACGCCGACACGGCGGCGGCGGCTATCGCCGGGGCACTCGGAGCCCAGAAACTCGTCTATCTCACCGACGTCGAGGGCGTCTACGCAGACCCCACCGATCCATCGACGATCATCACTCGGCATGGATCTCGACGAGCTGCGTCGCGTGATCGCAACGATGTCAGGGGGGATGCTCCCGAAGATGCAATCGGTGGCCCACGCCCTCGAGCAGGGGGTGACCAGGGCACACGTCCTCGATGGTCGTGTGCAGCACGTGGTGCTGCTGGAGATGTTCACCCGTGCCGGTGTCGGCACGATGATGACCCAACCGGGAGATGACCGCCCATGAGTGCGTTGATGGATCGTGAGCATCGTTTCGTGATGCAGACCTACGGTCGCATCCCCGTCACCTTCGTCGCTGGGCGAGGGCTCGTGGCTGGTCGATTCGGAGGGTGAGCGATACCTCGATTGCCTCACCGGGTTGGCTGTCGTCTCCGTCGGCCATGCCAACCAGCGAGTGACCGACGCCGTTGCCGAGCAGATGGCTCGGCTGGTCCACGTGTCCAACCTCTACTACACCCAACCGATGGTCGATCTCGCCGAGAATCTCGCTGGCGTGTCAGGGCTGGACAAGACCTTCTTCGCCAACTGTGGAGCAACCGCCAACGAGGCGGCGATCAAGTTGGCCAGGAGGTGGGGCCAAACCAACAAGGGTCCAGAGGCGTACGAGATCGTGAGCTTGTCGGACAGTTTCCACGGTCGGACACTCGCCACGCTGGCCGCGACCGGCCAGCCGAAGAAGCAAGCGACCTTCGAGCCATTGCCGGTCGGCTTCGAGCAGGTTCCACCCGGCGACATCGGCGCGCTCGAGTCGGTGGTCTCGGCGTCCACCGCTGCAGTGATGCTCGAGACCACCCAGGGCGAGGGAGGTGTGGTCCCGCTCGACATCGACTACCTGCAGGCCGTGAGGAAGCTGTGCACCGAACGTGAGGTGCTCCTCATCGTCGACGACGTCCAGGCGGGGGTCGGCAGGACCGGTACCTGGTTCTCCTGGCACCAACTCGGCTTCAGTCCCGACATCGCCACAACGGCGAAGGCACTGGCAAACGGGCTTCCGATCGGAGCGTGCATGGCGACCGAGGAAGCTGCAGCGGCCTTCCAGCCCGGTGACCATGCCACGACGTTCGGTGGCGGCCCGGTCGTCTGTGCTGCCGCGAACGCCGTGATCGCGGAGATCGAAACGCGTGATCTCCTCACCAACTGCCTCGAGCGCTCGAGCCAACTCCGGAGGACGCTGACCGAGGTCGACGGCGTCGAATCCGTTCGAGGTCGAGGGCTCTTGATCGGAGCGGTCCTCGACGGGGATCGGGCCGGTGCAGTGGCATCCGAAGCGTTGGCAAACGGGCTGGTCGTCAATGCGGTCCGCCCCGACACGGTCCGTTTCGCCCCGCCTCTGACCATCTCCGAGGACGAGGTCGACGTCGCCGTTGCCCGGCTGGCTGCAGCCATCGAGAGCGTGTGAGAGGGCTCATCGAGGGAAGTTTTCGCGCTCCCTTTACAAACGGATGAACTAGTCGTATCTTTGGAGTTGCAAGGTCCGAGTGGCAATCACACGGGGGCCGGGTGCCTTCCCGGCTGAGAGTCTGGCAATTGGAGCCGGGCGAACCGATCGACCTCGATGGGTAATTCTGACGAGGGATGTGTGTCAGTCGGGCCTTGCACTTTTCCCCCTCCCTTGTCATCCCGGCGTACTGTCGCGACATGACTGCCACGCTCGACATCATTCAAGAGGGGATGGCGGGTGCCGCCGTCCGGTCGACGGTGTCGCTGGTTCGCGAGGCCGACCGCATCATCGTCATCGATCCGGGGATGGCGCCATCGCAGGCAGCGATCGTCGAACCGTTGGGCGAGCTCGGGGTTCAGCCCGATTCGGTGACGGATGTGATCGTGAGTCATCACCATCCCGATCACACCATCAACGTGGGTCTGTTCGGTGAAGCGAGGGTGCAGGACTACTGGGCCACGTATCACCATGACGTCTGGACCAGCCGCTCTGCCGAGGGGTTCGAGGTCTCGCCGTCCGTCACTCTGTGGCTCACGCCCGGTCACACTCGCGAGGACATCACGACCATCGTCCGCACGTCGGACGAAACCATCGCCTGCACCCATCTGTGGTGGCAGGAGGACGGTCCGGCGTTGGATCCGAGAGGGACCGATCAAGCACAGATCGAAGCCGGCAGGGCCCGTATCCTCGCCGTCGCCTCGCTGATCGTCCCCGCCCACGGCCCCGCCTTCCGCCCCACCGAAACCACCCCCCGCTAGCCCGCAATTGGTGACTCTCCATTTGGGGGGTTTTTCTTGAGAACGAATCCCCCATGGCGTGCTGGCGCACGCCTGTTCCCCCGAGGGGGAACAAACAAGGATCGTGTTGTTTGTCCCTTCGGAGGGGGGACGTTGCTGAGTTCACGCCCCTCCCACCGTGGTGTGGTTGCTTGTTGTTTGTCCCTCCGGAGGGGGGACGGGGTTCGCCCTGCGAACCCAGGGGGGCGTTGTTGAGAACGAATCCCCCATGGCGTGCTGGCGCACGCCTGTTCCCCCGAGGGGGAACAAACAAATATCGTGTTGTTTGTCCCTTCGGAGGGGGGAGTTGCTGAGTTCACGCCTCTCCCACCATGGTGGTTGCTTGTTGTTTGTCCCTCCGGAGGGGGGACGGGGTTCGTCTTGCGAACCAGGGGGGGGTTTCTTGAGAACGAATCCCCCATGGCGTGCTGGCGCACGCCTGTTCCCCCGAGGGGAACAAACAGGGAGCGCGTCGTGTGTGTCAGTCTTTGGCAGTGCGCCAGGCTTCGCGGAGGCTGACTTTGGCGCCGATTCGTAGGGCGGCTCCCCGATAGATCCTGGCGGAGATCTTGATCATGAGGACGACGGTGATCAGCGATCAGTCCGATCGACAGCCCCACCTCGTACCAGGGCACGTCGGTGACGGCAGTCCGCATGGGCATCACGATGGGTGCGGTCGGCGGGAAGATCGAGCTGATCCTCGACAGCAACGAGTCGGGCGACTCGAGCGAGATCAATGCGATGAAATAGGCAGGGAGGATGAGCAACGCAGGGATCATCGCCGCTCCCTGGACGTCCTCTTGGCGGGTGACGGTCGATCCGAGGCCGGCGTAGAGGACCGCATAGAGGCCAAATCCGAGGATGAACCACAGCACGGCGGAAACCGCAACGCTCAATCCGATGTCGGGGATGGACAGGTCGCCGGTGTTGGCGATGCTCGTCGTGATCAGGCCTGCGCCCGCCAATGCCACCACCTGGAGGAGTCCGAGCGCACCGATCCCGAGCACCTTCCCTGCGAGCACCGATTCCGGCTGGGCGCGGGAGAGAACCACCTCGACGACCCGACTCGACTTCTCTTCCATGACCCCCATCATCACGAATTGGCCGAAGACCAGGATCGCCAGGTAGAGGATGAAGATCGTCGCATATCCAGCCACGATCCGGGCGCCTTCGTCGGGATCCTCGGCCTCGAGCCGCAGGTCCTCCAGGGTTCCGGGACTCAGCAGGCGGGTCGCTTCATCTCCCGTGAGCCCCAGCTCGGCGATGGTTCGTTGACGCTCCAGCCCGTCGACGGCACCCTGCACGATCGCCGAGGTCGTCGTTCCGGGATTACCGCGCCAGAGCAGCTGCTCCCCGTCGATCAGAACGACGGCCACCTCCTCGTCGGTCAGGGCCGTTTCGGCTTGATCGCGATCCTCGAACGAGCGCGTCTCGACCTCCTGCTCGTAGGCAGCTGCCGTCGCGTCGAGCGCGTCCTCGATGCCCTCTGGCTCGGCTCCGAGGAGTCCGATGGCGATCGGCTCGTCCTCGGGGGCGATCGCTGATGCAATTGGGCCGATAGCGATGATCAGGACGACCGTGAGTCCCATCATCACCAAGAAGCCTCTGCTCCTGGCGCGTTGGAGGAAGTCTCGCTTGGCCAGCAACCAGATGTGGTTGGTCATGTCGACACCGCCGTCCTGAACAGATCGGACAGGTTGGGCGGCTCGAGTGAGAAGGACGTCACGGTGCCTGCCGCTTCCGCTCGCCGCATCAGCTCGCCGGGCGGGACCGTTGTGTCTACGAGCACCCTGCCCTCGCCATCGGTCGAGTGGGTGTCGAGGTGCTCGGGGCGCCATGGCCGTCCATCGACCTCCACTTCGAGGACTCGGTACTGCGATCCTTCCCGGAGGTCCTCGACGTTCCCATCGAGCATCACTCGTCCGCGGTTGATGATGACGACGTCCTCACAGATGGTCTGCACCAGGTCGAGCTGGTGACTCGAGAAGAGGATGGCTGAGCCTGCGTCTGCAATCGAGCGCATCATCCTGGCAAGATCATCGACCGCCAATGGGTCGAGACCGGAGAACGGCTCGTCGAGGACTGCCAGGACCGGGTCATGGACCAGCGCTGCTGCCAGTTGGACTCGCTGCTGGTTGCCGTGAGAGAGATCCTCGAGCTTCGACGTGGTTCGGTCTCCCAGCCCGAGCTCGGAGAGCCACCGCTCGGTCGCCTCGGCGGCTGCATCGGAGCTGAGACCCGAGAGTCGGGCGAAATGGATGAGCTGTTCCCCGATCTTCATCTTGGGGTAGAGCCCACGTTCTTCGGGCATGTATCCGAACTTCCAGCGCTGCGAGCTCCCGATCGGCGCCCCGTCCCAGGTCACGGTCCCGGTGTCGGGTTTGGCGAGGTCGAAGATGCATCGCATCGTCGTGGTCTTGCCAGCCCCATTCGGGCCCAGAAAACCGACGATGCGACCCGCCGGCACCTGCAGGGAGAGGCCGTCGAGGGCGACCACGTCTCCATAGCGCTTGCTCAGGTTCTGGATTTCGAGCATTGGGTCCTCGGTTGCGGGTGACCACCCATTCTGGCGGAACCGGGCCCATTCTGGCGGAACCGGGCGTTTGTGTGCAGGGTCATCCGATCTGAGGGCTCTCAGACCGCCCTCCTCCACAGCACGGTTGGGCAGTATGCGCATATGCGTATACCATGTGACCATGTCCGGATCCGCAGCGACATGAGCACGGCCGCAGCCCGAAGACGGCTCATCAGAAAGCTCATCACCGGGGGGACGATCTGCTCTCAGTCGGAGTTGGTCGACCTGCTCGTCCGACGAGGGTCACGACGTGACCCAGGCCACCGTGTCTCGAGATCTGCATGTGATCGGCGCGTCCAAGGCGGAAGGCGACACCTACACGCTGAGTGGAGAGCCCGACCCCGCAGAGGCCGTCCGGCATCTGGCCCGCTCGATCGACGAGTTCGTCGAGTCGATCCGCGCCAGTGGCACGATCGTCGTGCTGCGAACCCCTCCCGGAGCGGCACAGGTCGTGGCGGCGGCGATCGACAACGCCGGCATCGAGGGTGTGCTCGGGACCGTGGCCGGCGACGACACCATCATGGTCGTCGCCTCCGAAGAGATCACCGGCGCAGGAGTCGCCGAGACGCTGGAACAGATCGGAGAAACAGCATGAAAGTCGTTCTCGCCTATTCGGGTGGGTTGGACACCTCGGTGATCCTCACCTGGCTCAAAGAGACGTATGACGCCGAGGTGATCACTTACACCGCCGACGTCGGTCAGGGCGACGAGGTGGGGGAGGCGGTCGAGAAGGCATACGCCACCGGTGCGTCCGAGGCGGTCGTCGAGGACCTCACCCTGCCATTCGTCAGGGACGCCGTGTTCCCCGCCGTCCGGGCGAACGCCGTGTACGAGTGGTACTACCTGCTCGGCACATCGCTCGCACGCCCGATCATCACCCAGGGCATGATGGAGACCGCCCGCAGATTCGGAGCCGATGCCATCTCCCACGGTGCGACCGGCAAAGGCAACGACCAGGTCCGCTTCGAGCTCTCGGCCTATGCCATCGACCCCGACATCAAGGTGATCGCCCCGTGGCGGGAGTGGGACCTGAAGGGGCGCGCCGACTGCGTCGCCTACGCCGAGGAACGTGGGATTCCCATCCCCGTGACTCCCGAGAAGCCGTATTCGATGGATGCCAACCTCCTGCACATCAGCTATGAGGGCGGCGTGCTCGAAGATCCGTGGGAGGGCCCGCCGAAGGGGATGTTCCGGATGACGACCGATCCCGAGGATGCCCCGGACGAGCCGGAGACGATCGTGATCAGCTTCAGCAAGGGAACCCCTGTCGCCGTCAACGGTGTGGAGTTGGATCCGGTTGCACTGCTCACCCGGCTCAACGAGATCGGCGGACGCCACGGCGTCGGGCGGATCGACATCGTCGAGAACCGCTTCGTCGGCATGAAGAGTCGCGGGGTGTACGAGACACCGGGGGGGACCCTGCTCCACCATGCACACCGTGCCGTCGAGTCGATCACGCTCGATCGCGAGGTCGCCCACTTGCGCGACGAACTCGTTCCCCGATACGCCGAGATGGTCTACAACGGCTTCTGGTTCGCACCCGAGCGAGAGGCGCTCCAAGCGTTCATGGATTCTGTCCAGGTCAGGGTCAACGGCGATGCGCGGCTCAAGCTCTACAAGGGTGCCGTGACCGTCGAGGGCCGTCGCTCGGAGCGTCACGCGCTCTACGACCAGGCAACAGTCACCTTCGAGGAGGACGACGTGTACGACCAGGCCGATGCCGCCGGCTTCATTCGGCTCAATGCGCTCAGGCTCCGCCGACTCGCAGAACAGCGCCTCGGCGAGGGCGAGTAGCGGTACCCAGGGCCTTCCGTCCCGGGGTACGGCGGCGCATGATCGGTACGCTGCCTCGAGATTCGGACGACGGAGCGAGGCCATGGAGATCAGCGACGGGGTCTATCAGGTGACGAAGGGTGTGAACTCGTTCGTGATCGACGGAGACGACGGGGTGACGCTCATCGACACCGGGCTCCCGAAGGGCGACGGGCCGATCCTCGAGGAGCTCAGGGCGATCGGGCGGTCCGGTCTCGGACGTGCGGACGATCGTGCTCACCCATGCCCATGCCGATCACGCCGGCGGCGCTGCTGCGCTCAGAGCCGAGACCGGCGCCCCGGTCTTCGCCTCGGAGACGGACGCACCGGCGGTTCGCGGCGAGGAGAAGCCGCCTCCTCCACCGGTGGCGAGGCTGTTTCCGCCGTTGGGGTGGATCACGAAGCTGCTTCCGGGCGCCGACGGCGTCGAGATCGCCGCAACCGTGACGGAGTCCGACCATTCGGCACTCCCCGAAGACCTCCGGGTTCTCGACACCCCCGGACACACGCCAGGCCACATCTCGGTGCTGTTGGATCGATCTGGTGGGGTCCTGTTCGTCGGGGATGCCGCCTACCACGCTGGCGGCGAGGTCAAGCGCGGCTGGATGAATCGAAAGGAGCCGGTGTTCGACGCGAGCATCGGCCATATCGCCGAGTTCGAGTTCGATGTCGCGTGTTTCGGCCACGCCGCGCCGATCACCGGCGGTGCCTCGGCCGCATTCGGAACCTTCGCCGCCACCCTGGGCAGAAGCGCCCGGTGACCCGGCGGTAGGCTCGCGAACCATGACGCTGTGGAGCGGGAGATTCTCCGAAGGCCCATCGGATGTGCTGTGGCGCTACACCGCGTCCGACACCGACCGGCGGCTCCTCGATGTCGACATCGAGGGCTCGCTCGCCCACGTCGGCATGCTCGCCGACGTCGGGCTTCTCTCCGCCGCCGAGCACGGTCGAATCGCTGAAGGACTCCACCAACTGCTCGCCGACGCCCGGGATGGGACCTTTGAGTTCCTCGAGACCGACGAGGACGTGCATTCGGCTGTCGAGCGTCGACTCATCGAGGTGGTGGGCGACGTCGGCAAGAAGCTCCACACCGGTCGGTCGCGCAACGATCAGGTCGCACTCGACATCAGGTTGTATCTTCGGAGAGCCGGCGCCGATCGGAGAGAGCAGCTCGCCCAGTTCGCCGGGACGATGGTCGAGCTCGCTCAGGAGCACGCCGACATCGTCGTTCCCAGCTACACGCACATGCAACAGGCTCAGGCGATCTCGCTCGGTCACCATCTCCTCGCGTACGCCTGGATGGCCGTCAGGGATCGGGCCAGGTTCGAGGACCTCGATCGAAGGTTGGCCGTGTCGCCGCTCGGTGCCTCGGCCTCGGGCGGATCGAGCCTTCCCCTCGACCCGTTCAACTCGGCGCGCCGGCTGGGGTTCGATGTCGTGTTCGCCAACTCACTCGATGCTGTTGGCTCACGGGATCTCGTCGCCGAGTACGTGTTCTGTTGCACGCAGTCGATGATCCACCTCTCACGGCTCGCCGAAGAGCTCATCCTGTGGGCGACCTCTGAGTTCGGTTGGGTGACGTTCGAGGACTCGCTCACGACCGGCAGCTCTGCGCTGCCCCAGAAGAAGAACCCCGACATCGCCGAGCTCGCCCGGGGTCGGACAGCAGGATCGATCGGCGATCTCACTTCGATCATGGCGCTCCAAAAGGCGTTGCCCCTCGCCTACAACCGGGATCTGCAGGAGGACAAGGAGTACGCGTTCCGTGCCGACGACACGCTGGCAGGCAGCCTCGAGGCGCTCACGGCCCTGATCGCTTCCGCCGACTTCGATCCGCCGATCCCATCATCGTGGACCACTGCGCTGGATCTCGCCGAAGCGCTCGTCATTCGCGAGGTCCCGTTCCGTCAGGCACACGAGGCGGTCGGTCGGCTGGTTGCAGCGCTCGGATC
Source organism: uncultured bacterium (assembly GCA_963745865.1). Lineage (GTDB taxonomy): Bacteria > Actinomycetota > Acidimicrobiia > Spongiisociales > ZC4RG35 > JAHEDH01. The sequence goes on from CAVUYZ010000012.1 coordinate 67,656, forward strand.
CGATGGGAGGACCCTCGACGAGGCAACGGAGGAGGATCTTCTCGCTGCGGACCCCCGATTCTCCAAAGCGGACGTGTCGCTGACGGATCCCATGACCTCCATCGATCGTCGCACGACGAGTGGTGGCGGTTCTCAGTCGTCGGTTGCCGCGCAGATCACGGCTCTGCGCTCGCTGCTGGCCTGAGAGGCCCCTCAGTCGACCTTCGCTGGAAGTGCGAGCTCGAAAATGCTCTGTTCGTCCTTGAATCGATAGGTGAGCTCGCCACCCATCAAGCGAGCCAGCTCACGGGAGATGGTCAATCCGATACCCACCGAGTCGGAATGCCCGGACATGGCATGAGCGCTCTCATAGGAAGCAAAGATCCGCTCCCAATCTGATTCGGGCAGGCCCTTGCCGTCATCGATGACGCTGATGAACAGCGTCGACTCCCTCCGCTTGATCTTGATGGAGACTCGCGATCCCCCGTACCGTCTGGCGTTCGTCAGGAGGTTGCGGATGATCTGTCGCACTCGTCCCGGGTCTGCGATGGCGATCCGTGGCTCGACCTGTCGGCTCGGGGTCTCGACCTTCCCAATGGCGGAGCCGGCCGTCTCGAGCACCTGGGCGATCTGGGCGGTGAGGTTCACGGGGACGGCGACGACTTCGAGCTCTCCGAGCTCGGCCCTGGCGGCAACAAGGAGATCTTCGACGATGTTCGCTACGTCGGCTGCCTGCTCGGCAATCGCCGATACGAGGTTGTGGCGCTCGTCGGGGTTCGCTCCGAACGCATCCTCTTTGAGGAGTTCGGCGAAGCCGATCACACCGGTCAACGGCGTGCGAATCTCGTGGCTGACCGACGCAAGGAACTGATTCTTGGCGTCGACCAAGCCCTGCATCCGTCGCTCTTCACTCTTGTGGGCGGAAATGTCATTGATCGAGACGACGACCCGGGTGTAGTCGGGGATGTCGAACGGTGTCGGGGCGGACATCGAGACGATCCCTTCGTATCTCGTTCCGTTTCTCCGGGTCCCGATGAACTCAGCCTGCATACGGGTGTCGCGATCCCAGATCATCTGCAGTTGGGCCCTCCAACCGTCGATCGTTCCCTCGTCGACGAGGTGTGCGCTGACTGGACCGACCAGGGCGTGTGCCGGCTCCCCGAGCAGGGCGGCCGCCTCAGGGTTGACTGCCTTGATACGGACCAATGCGATGGCATCACGGAGCGTGTCCGGCTCGTCGTCGAACAGAGCTTGGAGGTCCTCGATACCCCCGTCGCGGAGGGTCTCCATCCAGTCCATCACCAGGTGGTAGTCGTGCTCGATGATCGGCACGGGAGCGCACTCGAACAGGTTCGTGTAACTCGACCGGTGCTTCAGCATCTCGGTGCTCATGAAGCTCTCGACGGTCGCAGCCGGGGTCGCCGTCTCCGTCAACCGACTGTAGGTGGAGCTGATCAGATCCAACAGGGCGTCCCATTGTGGGGATTGGGGAGGAAGCCGCCGACTCAAACCCAGGGCGTCCAGTTGCTCGGTCAAGATGGCTTCGCCAACCGAGGTCGGATCAGCCACCGGTGCGCTGCGGTGAACTTCGGTTCCCATACCGATCTGATGTCGGCATCTGATTCGCCGACTCAACTGATTTCTGAGAGGCCCGATCAGACGGTCAGGAGGGCGAGCGGATAGCTCAGCAGGAGGACTCCGGCTTGCAGTCGCCCCAGCTGGGGCGAGCGAAGTGCGAGAACACCGGTGAGCAGCGTGATTGCGACCATCACCGTGAGCGGCCCGCGAAAGCTCTCGACAAGCTGCCCGCTGCCGATGATGCCCGCTACCGCTCCGACTCCGAGGGCGTTGAACAGGTTCGATCCGATGACGTTTCCGAGCACCAGGTCGTTCTCCTTGCGTCGTGCAGCCGCCACGGCAGTGGCCAACTCGGGGAGCGACGTCCCGATTGCGACCAGGGTCAGCGAAATGACTGCATCGGAGACACCGAGAGACTCTGCCACGCTTCTGGCACCACGAACGAGGAGCTCGGCACCGAGCAGCGTCAGCCCGAGGGACGCCAGAGCGGCCAGGGTTTCTCGACCGGTCGATACCTCGCCGGTGACGTACTCGTCGGCCTCGTCGATCCCGGGGGGTGTGGCGTCGTGGTCCTGGGACGACCAGTGAACGACCAGTCCCAGAGCCACCGCCAGCCCGACCGCCATGATCACGCCCTCCGCCCTGCTGAGACCGTTGTCGAAGGCCACCGCCGCCAGAATCAGCGAACCAACGAACATGACCGACCCCTGTCGCAGGATGAGTCTCGGCTGCCGGTGGATGGGGCTCATCATCGCACTGACCCCGAGCACGAGACCGAGATTCGCCACGTTCGACCCGACGATGTTGCCAAGCGCGAAGTCGAGTCCTCTCGGCTGGGATGCCGCGAAACCGGACACGAGCATCTCGGGCAGGGATGTCCCGAACCCGACGATCAACGCCCCGATCAAGATCGGCGACACTCCAAACTTCGAGGAAATACGCGCAGCAGCGACCACGAGGCGATCTGCCGCGAACGTGAGAAGCGCGAACCCGATCAGGAGAAGGACGATGTCTTGTGTCATCGGGCGCAAACCTACCGAGGGGTCGATCGATTGCGAAGGCGGTCGGGTACGGTTCGGAACATGACGGTCGACAAGAAGTTCGTATCGATTCTGGGCGCACGAATGGCCTACGTCGAGGAGGGCGAAGGGCGCCCCATCGTGCTGCTGCATGGCAACCCGACCTCGTCGTATCTATGGCGAGATGTGATGCCCGAACTGGCGGGCATGGGGAGGCTGATTGCGCCTGATCTCGCTGGGATGGGGGACTCCGAGAAGATCGACAGCGCCTATCGGTTCGTCGACCACCAGACGCGGGTCGGCGCCCTGCTCGAGACGCTGGGCGTGACCGAGGATGCCGTCCTGGTCGGCCACGATTGGGGAGGCGCTCTGCTGTTCGATTGGGCGAGGCGGCATCCGTGGGCAGTCGCCGCGATCGTCTACATGGAGACCATCGTGCGACCGCTCACCTGGGAGGAATGGCCCGAGTCGGCACGGAAGGCATTCGAGGGGATGCGGTCCGACGCCGGTGAAGAGATGGTGATGGGGAAGAACTTCTTCGTGGAACGGATCCTGCCGGCGTCGGTGCTCGACCCGCTCGAGCCAGAGACGATGGAGGAGTACCGGCGGCCGTTCCAGAGTGACGAATCGAGACGGCCGACCCTGACATGGCCTCGCGAGATCCCGATCGACGGCACGCCGGAGGACGTCACCGAAATCGTGGCGGCGTATGCGGCGTGGATGGCCGAGAACGACATCCCCAAGCTGTTCATCAACGCCGACCCCGGGTCGATCCTGGTTGGTGCCCAGCGCGACTTCGCTCGCACGTGGCCCAACCAGCGTGAGGTGACCGTGCGGGGAAGCCACTTCGTCCAGGAGGACTCGGGGCCGGAGATCGGGCGAGCAATTCGGGAGTTGCTCCAGTCGCTGTGATCATCACGTCGATGCCATCTTCGTCGCGAGTTCCACCGAGACCGACGTCACTGCTGCTCAGCGTTCCCGCCCTGATGCTGGCCGTCGTGAGCGTGGCCGGGTTCTTCGGTTGGGTCTGGTGGCCATTCGATCTCGTTGCGAACTTCCGGCCGCATTTCGCGCTGGTGCTGGGTGTCCTGTCGGTAATGCTCCTGCTCGCCAGAAGGGGCGGCGCCGCGGCGATCACGTTGATCGTGGGATTGGTGAACGCCGCCGTGGTGGTTCCCCTCTTCATCACCCCCGGGTCGGTCGGCGAGCCGATCGGCGGGACGCTATCCGTCATGACGTTCAACGTTCATGGCCTCAATGATCACTATGAGGAAGTGATCGACCAGATCGCCGAGGCAGACCCGGATGTCGTGTTCCTCCACGAGGCGACGTTTCTCTGGGAGGACGCGTTGGAGGCGTCCGATCTGGAGTACACGATGATGTCGGGTCGGCGTGAGCCGCTCGATTTCGGCACGATTGCCCTGATCCCGGACGGGGCAGCGTTCCAATCGTTCGGGTTTTCCAACACCGAGCCGAGGTCGGTCGAGGTGCTCGTCGATGTCGCGGGTGTGCCGGTCCGCTTGCTGGGGGTCCATCCCCTCTCCCCTTCGACCGAGCGGAGGGCCGCGCTGCGTGATGCCCAGCTGAAATTCGCCCGCGAATGGGCTGCCGGGTCGGACGTGAGGACGATCGTCGCCGGCGACCTCAACGCCACCCCGTGGTCGTACGCCTTCCGTCGGATCGAGCGGGTTGGCGGGTTGGTGAACTCCCAGCGGGGCTATGGCCTCGAGCTCACCTTCCCGGCGGCCGGCAATCCGTTGGTTCAGGTGTCGATCGACCACGTGCTGTACTCGCAGGGTCTGCGGGTGATCGATCGCAGACTCGGTGTCCCCGCCGGTTCCGACCATCTTCCGGTGATCGTCGACCTGGCGCTCGTCACCAAGTGATGCGCTGGGTCGGCAAGGCTGGCAGACTCAGAGTCGACTCCGGAGGAGACCGCAGCTGATGGCAGACAGATTCAGAGCACATCGGGATGAGCTCGCCCAGCAGATCGGCGACGGTGGTATTGCGGTCGTCCCTGCCTCGGTCGAGCAGGTGAGGAACAACGACGTCCACCACGAGTTTCGACAGGACTCGGACTTTCATTACTTGACGGGATTCCACGAGCCCGACGCGGTGGCGGTCATCGTTCCTGGCCACCCCGACGGCGACTACCACCTCTTCGTGCGTCCACGCGATCGTGAGCAGGAGACCTGGACCGGCTATCGCACCGGTACCGAGGGGGCGACGAAGCGGTTCCTCGCCGACGCCGCACATGAGCTGTCGGCGTTGGACACCGAGCTTCCTCGGCTGATGCTGGGAAGGGACACACTGTTCTACCGCCTCGGCAACGCCGGACATGACGAGCGAATGATGAACCTACTCGCCACCGCCCGGTCGGTGCGGGAGCGCTACGGGAAGCGGACTCCGGTCGCGATCCATGATGTCGGGACCGTCCTGTCCGAGCTGCGGCTCAGGAAGAATCCAGCCGAGATCGATTCGCTCGCGGCGGCCTGTGAGCTGTCCGCTCTCGGGCACGCCGAGGCCATGCGGTTCGCCCAGCCGGGGATGTACGAGTATCAGGTGCAGTCGGCGATGGAGTTCGTGTGGCGCGAGGGAGGGTCGCCGCGGAACGGCTATCCGTCGATCGTTGCGTCTGGTCCGAACTCGGTCATCCTCCACTACGTCGAGAACGATCGTGAGATCGAGGACGGCGACCTCGTCCTGATCGATGCCGCCGCCGAGATCGACTTGTACAGCTCCGACATCACGAGGACATTTCCGGTCAACGGACGTTTCACCGCTCCGCAGCGAGCGGTGTACGAGGTCGTGCTGGCTGCAGAACGGGCGGGGATCCGTGCCTCGGGCCCGGGCGCCACACTCAAGCGGGTGCACGACGCTTCGACCGATCTGCTGGTCGAGGGTCTGGTCGACCTGGGGCTGATTCCGGGCGATGCCGACGACGCGATCGAGATGCATCTCTATCGCGAGTTCTTCATGCACGGGACCAGCCACTGGCTCGGTCTCGACGTGCACGACGCCGGTGCCTATCGCACCAACGGCAAGCACCGTCCGCTCGAGTCCGGGATGTGCTTTACGGTGGAGCCGGGGATCTATGTCTCCGCAGAGCGTCCCGAGGTCGAGTTCACCTTGCTCGAGCATGATCTCGACGCCTGGGTCGAGCGCCGGCTGCTGATCGGCACCACGGCGGCCAAACAGGCCGAGGCCGAGGAGAGAGAAGCGGCCGACAAGGTCACCCATCTGATCCCCGAGGAGTTCCTCGGGATCGGTGTTCGGATCGAGGACGACATCCTGATCACCGACAACGGCCACGAGAACTTGTCGGCGATGGTCCCGGTCGGGATCGAGGCGATCGAGTCCCTGTGCGCCGAGGAATCCTGGTTGCGCCGAAGCTGAATCCGTTCTTGTCAGCCAGCCGTGGCCATATCGCGGTCAACCTTGACAAGAACGGGGTGGTCAGCCGATGACAGCGGTGAGGGGGACGATCACGTTCAGCACGACCAGGTAATGGGTCAAGGCGCCGCCGATCACGAGGACATGGAACAGTTCGTGGTGGCTGAAGATCCTCGGAGCCAGCTTCGGCCAATTGGTGAGCATGAAGATCATTCCGGTCGTGTAGAGGACACCGCCGACCGCCAGCCAGGCGACCGTGGTACCGCCGAGGCGCCGGGCCAGTTCGATCATCGGAATCACCGCTCCCCAGCCCATGAGGGTCTGCAGCGTGACCGACAGCCCGATCCGGATCTGACGCTCGATGAACTTGATGATGATGCCCGAGATCCCCATACCCCACACCACCAGCAGCGATGCCCAACGCCAGGCACCGTCGAGTGCGATCACTGCGAAGGGCGTGTAGCTGGCCGCCACCACCAGGAAGATGGCGGAGTGGTCGAGCCGTCGCATCCGCGCTTTCCACCGCTCGCTCCACGGGACGCAGTGATACAGGGTCGACGTCGTGAACATCGCCACCAGCGACACGCCGTAGAGCGTCAGCGCCAGACCCGCCCATGGCGGACCGGATTGCATTCGCACGAGCGTGATCAGCCCGATCAGCGATGCGAGGGCCGCTGAACCGTGCAGGAATCCGCGGACCGGATTCTGCATACGTCCGAGCGTGATGCGTTCCATGAGCAGATGTTACGACGGTTCGGGCGCTAATGAGGCGTGGGGCGGGGCCGAATGTGGCGGGAATCGGGGTCTTCCAACTCTGAGAGAGTGGAACCCGGCGGGGTATCGTGACATCACGCGCATGGCTCGCCCGATCGATCTCCTGTACAAACTCTACGAAGACCGGCTGCTCGCCGGTCTCGATCGAGAACTCCTCCCGCACCACATCGGGATCATCCTCGACGGTCATCGCCGCTATGCCAGGAGCTCGAACATGTCGAGCTACACCGAGGCGTACCGCGCCGGGATGCGCCGCTTCGAGGACGTGCTCGGGTGGGCGGAGCATCTCGGGATCCCCGCCATCACGGCCTGGGTGTTGTCACGCGAGAACCTCGAGCGCCCATCGGAGGAGTTGGAGCCCTATTTCGACGTCCTGGTCGAGCTCTTTTCCCGGATGCCCGATCTCGGAGAGCGCTACGACTTGTCGATCCGATTCATCGGGAGCCTCGACATGCTGCCCGAGCGGGTCGTCCGGGCTGCGAAGACAGCCGCCGGCGAACGCCCCGAGACAGATCGGGTTCTGACCATCGCCATGGGGTATGGCGGCAGGCAGGAGATCGTCGACGCATGCCGGGACCTGGTCTCGGAGTTGGATTCTCGGGGGGTGCCGCCCTCGGAGATGCCCGAGTACATCACGTCGGATGCGCTGGCTCGCCACATGTACTCGTCCGACCTCCCCGACCCCGATCTCTTGATCAGGACCTCCGGCGAGGCACGGCTCTCCGGCTTCTTGTTGTGGCAGTCCGCCTACGCCGAGTTCGTCTTCGTGGATGTCTTCTGGCCGGCGTTCCGTCGGGTCGACTTCCTGCGAGCGCTGCGGGACTTCTCTCTGCGCGAACGCCGATTCGGGAAATGAGCAGGCTCGTCGAGCCTGTCGGGCTCAGTGGTGGTGATCCCCGTCGTGTGTGTGACCGTGTGACTCCGGACCGGAGTCGTCAGGGCCCTTTCAACAACCGACTTCTCCGTGGTTGCCGCAGCACTCCGATCCTCGTTCGGCCTTGATCCGTGTGTTCTTCATGCCCTGGCGAAGCCTGTCCGGAACGGACAGTTCCGATCGGGTCCAATTCATGAAGAAGTCTGTGATGGTTGGTCTGGCCATGACGATGACACTAACCACCGCATGCGCTCCGATCCTGCCCGAGCGACGCGGGTCCGTCGCCAGACCCGACCGCACCGCAGGTGGCTCCCGATGCGACCACCTCTGCCCCGGTGACAACGCCGCCGCAGTCGACCAATCTCGTCGGAGCCGTCGACCACCACCACGGAGGTCCCGTCGGGTCCGTCCGTGATCGTTGCGAGTGGAGGGTTTCTCGGCTGGTGGGACCAGGGGTGGCATCGGCCAACCGACGTCGCATCAGCGCCGCAGGTCGACGGTGAGGAGATGACGCTGCTCGGTCCGACCGGTGAGATCGGAACTGCCACGGCAGGGCCGGTCGCTGCTGGCTGCGAGATCGTCGAGAATCATCTGGTCGTCGGTCTCTCGCCCGACCCCTACGAGGCGTATACACCGTTCGATCCTTCACCGGTGGCGGTCTCTGCGGGTTGGGACCTGACACCGTTCGCCGTCACGGCTCTTCCGACGGACTCTGGGCCGTATGTGCAGGTCGCGTCCGACTTCCTCGCGTCGCGGGGGTTCGAGGAAGCGTCGCCGGTGATCACTCAGCTGTACCAAACCGACCTCGATGGCGACGGCACCGACGAAGTCGTGATCGTCGCCGACAACCACGGGGGCGAGTTCTTCCACGCCGGCGTCTACTCGGTGGTGCTCGTCCGTAAAGTCGTGGCGGGCGATGTCGAGACCGCCGTTCTCCATGAGTCGATCGTGACGGACTTCGCCGAAGGCGAGACACCGTTCACCGTGACCGGCCACGTCGTGGCGATCGCCGATCTCGACGGCGACGGTGAGATGGAGATCGTGCTGGACGAGGCCTACTACGAAGGCAGTGCTTCATTCGTGTGGGACTACGCCGACGACGACCTCGGCTTCGTCGAAGTGCTCTCGACCGGCTGTGGCTCCTGACCCGGACAACCGTCGGTCAGCGTGTCACCAGTTCGGGCGGGAGATGGCCGGTGTCGCCGAATCCGACCATCCCGAAGGCGATCGCGTGGCTCACCGCCTTCGTGCGGATGGTCGCAACCGACGTGTGGGCAGAGTCGAATCGGTCCCACTCCCACGGCGTCGGGTCGGCTCCGAGCAGATGGCCGATCGACACCGCGTTCGTGCCGCCATGGGCGACGTACAGGATCGAGACGTCGTCAGGCTCGGTCCAGAGATTCGGATGCAGGTCATCGGTGACGATCGGCTCGGCCCCATAATTCTGGAGCGTGGTGTTCATCCCGGCGCTGATCCGATCGTGGAACGCCCGAAATGACTCACCTCCGGGCACGCCTTCCCACAGATCTTCGATCGCCCGGAGGTTGAGCTCTTCGAACATGACCTCGAAGCGATCGATCGGGACTGCCCTCCCACTCCTGCGGCATCCGGATCTCGTGCATCCACTCCCTGGTGATCGGGTCGATCCCGAGACGTTCAGCGATCGGTGCGGCGGTCTGCTGGGCACGGACCATCGGTGACACCCAGATCTCGTCGACCGTGCCCCAATCCCGCGCCGCCAGAAGTTCGGCTTGATGCGCTCCGAGATCGGTCAGCGGAGGGTCGTTGGCGAGGATCCCGTCGGTGACATAGGCCGGTTCGGCATGTCTGATGAAGCTGAATCTGCACGCGGTCAACTTAGGCCGGTACCGCGGGGATGAGGTCGGTGATTCGGTCAGCGGCGTTGTTTTTGGGGTCATGTCGTCGGGAACCGTTCGGCGTCCGGTAGCGTCGCATGAGCATGAGATCAAGACTTCCAATCGCCCTCGCAATCTGTGTCCTCGCAAGCGCCTGTGGATCCGGGTCCAGCCCGACCACCACGTCGCCACCGGCCGGGGGAAGCACCACGACGACGGTCCATACCCACGACCTCCGAACCGCCGCAGACCACGACGACCGTGCCGACCGACCTTCCGAACTGCAACGGCCTTTTTCTTTGCCGACAGTGGCGGAAACGGCTCACGGTCAGGTCCGTTCCTGATCGCCGTTTCAGTGCCTGTCGCGGCTGACGGCTCTCCGGAGCTGGCCGCGTTGCTCCAGGGCCCGCCCCAGGCGGCGAGCGATGCAGGGATCACCTCGGAGATCCCCGCCGGGACGATGGTCCGGAGCCTGGACGTGGGGTCAGACGGGGTTGCGCTGGTCGAGCTCACGCAGGAGTTCGACGACGGTGGAGGCTCCGCTTCGATGCTGGGGCGCCTGGCCCAGCTGACGTTCACCCTGACGGCGAGCGACGACGTCGACTCGGTCTTGTTGATGGAGAACGGAGCGGTCGTCGAGACCTTCTCGAACGAGGGGATCGTGCTCGATGGCCCGATGCAACGCTCCGACTTCGAGGACTTCCTCCCCGGGATCCTCGTCGAAGACCCCGCCTGGGGAGCGACCGTCGCGCTGCCCTTCACGGCGTCCGGAACGGCCGCCGCGTTCGAGGCGGTGTTCCAGATGCAGGCTCTGTCCGGTGACGACATCGTGTTCGAGCCGCCATTCGTGACGACCGACAACGGCGTAGGGTTCGGTGCGTTCGAGATCATCGTCGACGCCGACGTGCCGACCCCGGGCGAGTTGACGCTGCGCGTCTGGGAGTTCTCGGCTCGGGATGGCTCGGTCATCAACGAGCGGTTCGTTCCCCTGACGATTGTCGAGAGCTGAGCGCGCTGCCCAGGGGGGCCGCTCAGTCGCGGAGTGGTTCCAGCGCGACCGCGAGCTCACCGAGCTGGTCGGGGTCGTACGGGGACGTGAAACCGAAGATCGCAACGTCAACACCGATGTCGAAGAGCGAGGCGGCGTGGTCGGCGAGTTCGCTGGCCGACTTGTCCCCGGTTCTGACGTGGACGCTGGTCGTGATCTCCGATGGATCACGACCGAGGTCGGCGCAATGAGCCTCGAGGACGCCATGGAGGCGGGTCCACTCAGCCGGGTCGGACATCAAGGCATCCCACCATTGAGCCCATTTCGCCACGGCGCGAAGCGTCCGGCGCTCGCCGGTCCCTCCGATGACGATCGGGGGGTGTGGTTGCTGGGGGCCCTTGGGCTCGCACCAGGCCTCCTCGAGGTCGTAGAACTCGCCGTGGAAGGTGGTCGTCTCCTGCGTGAGGAGGCCAACGATGACCTCGAGCCCCTCTTCGAATCGGGTCATTCGCTCGCCGACCGTTCCGAGCTCCAGCCCGTACGCCTCTGCCTCGGCTTCGTACCAACCAGCGCCGAGGCCCAGGTTCAGCCGACCGCCGCTCACGATGTCGAGCGAGGCTGCGGCATTGGCGGTGACCGCGGGATGGCGGAAGTGCATGCCGTTGACCATGGAACCGATCCGGAGCCGCGTCGTCGCCTGGGCCAGCGCCGAGAGGGTCACCCACGACTCGAGACACGGGTTGCTCGGATGCCTGCGGAGCGGATAGAGATGGTCGAAGACCCATGCTGTTTCGAAGATGTCCAGCTTGTCGGCGGCTCGCCAGATCCCGAGCATTCCTTCCCAGTCGTCGGTCTGGGGGGCGGTCTTGATGCCGAATCCGGCCATGGCGTCGTCTCCTCTCGTCGGCGCGGCCCGTGGCGGCCGACCGGCTCTCGACTCTAGAGAGGACCGGTCAGGACGGCGATCCACTGTCTGACGAACGGCGTCGCCCACCTCAGGTGTTCACCAACGACAGCCGGACGATTCCCGACAGTTCGCCCCGAGGCAACAACCTCATGTCCGGCGGCGCGATCCTCACCGAGGGTCAGATCGAGTCCCTCTGCCGCGGCCCGGTCCTGGAGCCGACCGACTGATCTGCCCTTGAGCACCCGAATCGGAGGCACGCCCCGACCGTGCGGGTACGATCGCGGCACTCCATCCGGAAAGAAGAAATGCCGATGCCCGACCGTCCAGGTGCCCTTGCGGGGATCGGCAACACTCCGATCATTCGTCTTTCCAGCTTTCCGGGGCCAGACGCCGCAGAGGTGTGGGTCAAGCTAGAGGCGGCCAACCCCACCGGCTCGTACAAGGACCGCATGGCGCTGGCGATGATCGAGGCGGCGGAACGCAGCGGCGAGCTCCAGCCGGGTCAGACGGTCGTCGAATACACCGGAGGTTCGACCGGCAGCTCGCTGGCATTCGTGTGTGCGATCAAGGGGTACCCGATTCGGATCGTCAGCTCGAACGCCTTCGCCGAGGAGAAGCTCCAGACGATGCGGGCGTTCGGCGCCGAGTTGGAACTCATCCACAGCGACCGCGGCATCCATCCCGACCTGATCCCGCAGATGGTGGCCCGGGCCGGAGAGATCGTCGAGGAGACCGGCGGGTACTGGACCGACCAGCTCAACAACTTCCACACCCTCGACGGGTATTCCGATATCGGGAGGGAGATCCTCGAGCAGCTGGACGGTGAGATCCACGGGGCGTGTCTCTATGTCGGGGTGGGTGGTGCATACGTGGGGACGGTCACCCCGATCAAGGAGGCGTGGCCCGGGCTGATCCGGACCATCGTCGAGCCGGCCGAGTCTGCGGTGATCGCCGGTGGAACAGCGGGCAATCATCGAATCGAGGGCGGCGGGATCGGGTTCGTCCCAAAGATGATCACCCCCGACAGCTACGACCGGGTGGATGCGGTGAGCACCGAGGACGCATTCGCGACCGCCCGGGAGATCGCCGCAACCGAGGGGGTCTGGACCGGCCCGAGCGGTGGCGCCAACGTGCTCGCGGCGGTCCGACTCGCACGCGAGCTGGGTCCCGGTCACCGTGTGGTCACGGTCCAACCCGACTCCGGCCTCAAGTACTTGTCGGGTGATCTCTACCGTTGAACCCGCTGTGGACGAGCAGCAAAGCACGGTGGGAATCGATGGGGTCGCTTCGCAGCGGGAATCGAGATGGCAGGCGTTGGCGGCGTGGCGTGTGATGCGATGTCACACAACCACTAGGTCGGTGAAGACTGAGAGCCCTTGCTGTGACTGATGATGCGGGTATCGAGCCGAGGGACACGTTCGACACACCAAATGAATAGCCGCTCCCGGGCAAGGAGCGGCTATTCCGTTATTTGGGCAAACACGGGAGATCGTTTGGGCTGAGACCTTCTCGTGTGTTGGTTGTATCGTCGCACCGGGAGGAAACCTTGAGCGATTATTCGGATTTTTCTCAGGCGCTTGTCGAGCACCTCAGAGCCAACGCCGTTCGCACCGACGGTCCGTTCACGCTGCGATCCGGAGCGATGTCGGATTGGTACCTCGACGCACGGCAGACCACGTTCTCGGGTGAGGGAGCGAGATTGGTCGGCCTGACGATGCTCCAGCACGTCTCGCCTGAGTCGAGGCGGTCGGCGGCCTGACGATGGGCGCCGATCCCGTGGCGATGGCCACCGCCATCGCCGCCGCCCATGCAGGCCGAGATCTCGTTGCGTTCTCGATACGCAAGGAAGCAAAGGACCATGGCGCCGGAGGTCGTCTCGTCGGTCCGGTTCGCCCGGGCACCAGAGTCGCCATCCTCGAAGACACCACAACGACGGGAGGGGCGATGGTCGAGGCGATCACCGTAGCCAGGGCCGAGGGCCTCGAGATCGTCGAGGTGATCGCTCTGATCGATCGGTCCGGCGGCGTCGTGAGCGATCGCATGGCCGGGCTCGGAATCCGCTACTCGGCTGTGATCACTCCGACGGAGCTGGGTGTCGAATGAACGAGGTGATCGTCAGGCGGTCTGCGTGGAAGATGTGGAGGGTGTCGATCCTCTCGATCCCGTTCATCATCCTGGCGGTCGATGTGCTCTCCCAGCGGAGGCTCACCAACGCCTTCCGCGAAGCCCTGTTCCGTCCTGACGACACCCAGCTGTTCGAGTTTCGGGACGTCGTGTGGGCATGGGTGATTCTGGCTGCGGCGGGCAGTCTGGCGGTGTGGGCACTGCGCGAGCTCATCGTCCCCACCAAGCTGATCGAAGCCGGATCCTCCGGTATCCGCCTCCAGGTGACGGCGCCGTTTCGTCGGCCGCTGTTCGTGGCGTGGTCGGACATCGACGACATCGGGAGCGCGCGGGTCGATGACGAGGGCGAGGTCTTGTCCGTCTTGTGGCTCAGATTCGTCTCCACCGAGATCGGCCCCGAAGACCCCTGGTCGGCACGGTGGATGGACGACACGACCCTCGCCGTGCTCGCCTCCGAGTGGGAGTCGGATCCGATCGACGTGGCCCGCCAACTCACCGACCTGGCACTCGATGTCGCCCGAGCCGAGCAGGCGGAGGCCCTCGCAGGCGCCGAGCATGCCGCGCTGGACGAAGCGGCGGAGGATGTCTCGGATGCTGACGACGAGCCGGGCCACTCGATCGACGCTGCGGAGGAGAGCGCGTGAGTCGGCGGATCGGAGCGCATGTCGGAGCGAAGGACCCATTGACCGAGGCTGCTGGATCTCGGTGCAGAGGTGGTCCAGATCTTCCTGTCGAACCCGCAATCGTGGAAGAAGCCGAATCCGAGGGACGATGCCGCCGAATTGGCGGCTGCCGAGACACCCGTCTACGTCCACGCGCCCTATCTCATCAACACGGTTGCATCGAACAACCGTGTGCGGATCCCGAGCCGCAAGATCCTCCAGGACACGTGCGACGCCGCAGCCGCGATCGGAGCGGCGGGCGTGGTCGTTCACGGTGGTCAGGTCACCGGCGACAGCCCGATGGAGGATGCCTATCCCCGGTGGCGGAAGGCGCTCGAAGCGGTGGACTCCCAGGTCCCGATTCTGATCGAGAACACCGCGGGCGGCGACGATGCCGTCGTTCGGCGGGTCGAGACGATTGCCCGGCTGTGGGAAGAGATCGGAGACCTCGGACCCGGTTTCGTCCTCGACACGTGCCATTCGTGGGCCGGCGGCGAGCCGTTCGACGAACTGGTTGAACGGATTCTCGAGGCAACTGGGCGGATCGACCTGGTCCACTGCAACGACTCCCGGGATCCCTTCGACTCGAGGCGGGACCGTCACGCCGGTCTCGGTCAGGGCGAGATACCACAGGAGGCGCTCGCAACGACGTTGCGCAGCATCGACGCCCCCATCGTGATCGAGACTCCGGGAGACGCCGATGATCACCGACGCGACCTCGACTGGATCCGTCGAGCGCTGGCGTGAGTTGGCGCACGTCCACCAGCGGCGTTCAATATGGCGGTATGACGAGATTTGCAGTTCTTGTGGTCGCCGTGATGGCCCTGTCCGCGTGTCAGCTCAACTCCCAAGGGCCGTGGCTGGATGCCAACGGAAACCTGATGTCGGGCAACGACATGGTCGAGTTCTATGGCTTCGCCGCCTGCGATCAGCAGCAGGTGGTCTTCATCCAGTTCTTCGGCGATCAGTATGCGAAGGATCTACGAGACGATCTCGGAC
Organism: uncultured bacterium; assembly: GCA_963745865.1. Classification (GTDB taxonomy): domain Bacteria; phylum Actinomycetota; class Acidimicrobiia; order Spongiisociales; family ZC4RG35; genus JAHEDH01. The sequence continues at coordinate 82,809 of CAVUYZ010000012.1, forward strand.
AGCTGACGTCGCCCGATACCGGCGAGGCGATCGGCTTCGAGATCCTCGATTCGCTCCCCGAGGGCACCGAGGGCACCGGGATCACGCATGCCGGGCGGGAGATCTACGTCGGAGAGGATCGGGTCGACTACCTCTATGTGCGTCTCCCCAACGGTCAGGCCGAGCGGTGGCCGCGCGCCGAGGACACCTGCCAGCGCGGAGATCCCGATGCGTCTCGGCCGTTGCTTGCCGTCCCCGTGTAATCTGAGTCGTCCGGTACGGCCGACCCACTGTTGGCGGCCGATCCCGGCTCACATCACAGCCATTTGCGACATCCCTCAACCCGTTTCGGGTGGGGAGACAGGAGCACTCACATGTCAGGCCACGCCCCGATCACCGTCCCGATGGTTCGGGACCGCAAGCACGGTGAGAAGCTGACCATGGTCACCGCCTACGACTTCCCCTCGGCCTCGATCGCCTCCGAGGCGGGGATCGACATCATCCTCGTCGGCGATTCGCTCGCCAACGTCGTTCACGGCTTCGACGACACCCTCGCGGCGACCGTCGACATGATGATCATGCACGCTGCCGCCGTTCGCCGGGCCGACCCCCATTCGTTGGTGGTCGTCGACATGCCCTGGATGAGCTACCACATCGCGATCGAGGACTCGATCAGAAATGCGGGTCGTCTGATTCGGGAGGGCCACGCACAGGCGGTCAAGATCGAGGGTGGCTCGAACCGCGCCGAGACCATCCGCCGGATCGTCGATGCCGAGATCCCGGTGATGGGCCATCTCGGACTGACTCCGCAGTCGGTCAACACCATGGGCGGCTACCGGGTCCAGGGCAAGGACATCGACGACGCCCAGCGGATGATCGCCGACGCCAAAGCACTCGAGCAGGCCGGGGTGTTCGCCATCGTCCTCGAGGGCGTTCCCGATGTCCTCGCCGAGGCGATCACTCGGGCGGTTGCGGTTCCGACCATCGGTATCGGAGCCGGCGACGCCACCGACGGCCAGGTCCTCGTGTTCCACGATGTGCTGGGGATCGGAGCCGGTCGCTACCCGAAGTTCGTCAGGTCGTATGCGGATCTCCGCTCCGAGGCGATAGCGGCGCTCTCGCAGTATCGGGACGACGTGGTCTCGGGAGCGTTCCCTGGTGAAGACGAGACGTACCATGTGCGCGACGAGGTCGCCGAGATGCTCGGAGTCGCACTATCCGATACCACGCAGTCGTCGTCGCTGCCGTCCTGACGGCGTGTAGCGCCACGTCCCCGGCGGTCACGTCGTCGGCGGCGACCCTTCCGACGGTGTCGACGACCGAGGGCGTCGGTTCGCCCTCGACGACCGTCGTCGCGCCCGACACCACGGTCGAGTCCGTCACGTCGACCACCATCGATACCGGGGACGTTGTCGGGTTCGGTCTTCAGCTCGTCGAATTGGGCGGCCAGGAACTGGTGGTGGCGGTGGCTGATACGGCAACTCGCCGGGGCCGCGGCTTGATGGGCGTCGAGGGGCTCGGGTCACTCGATGGAATGTTGTTCACCTGGGGTGGCGAATCGGTGACCAGTGGCTTCTACATGAAGAACACGCTCATCCCGTTGACCATCGCGTTCTATGCAGCGGATGGCTCCTACGTCGACTCGGTGGAGATGGTTCCGTGCGAGATCGATCCCTGCCAGACGTATCGGGCCTCGGCGCCATACGCCTACGCCATCGAGTTCTTCGGTGAACGCCGCATCTCTCCCGGTGACATCCTGGTCCTCGAGCCCGGGACCGGTTGAGGCGTCGCCCTCGACTTTCCCGGGACGGGGTGACCGGATACACTCGGATGTCCCAGGACCCGTCCCCGGACGCTTGGTCCGTCCCCTGCTCTGTCAAGGTGGCAGAGCCTTCCGTCCCAACGGATGTCCACAGGAGGAGATTCATGAGAACCTATGAGCTGATGGCCATTCATCGGCCCGAGCTCGCCGAGGAAGACGTGCGATCCAAGATCGCAGACGTCGAGAAGTTCCTCGGTGACAGCGGCGCCACGGTCACCAACACCGATCACTGGGGGAAGCGTCGCTTCGCCTACGAGATCGAGCACACCACCGAGGGCTTCTACACAGTCGTCAACTTCGAGGCCGAGACCGACGTGGTCGCCGAGCTCGACCGCACGCTGGGTCTGTCCGACGACGTCATCCGCCACAAGGTGTTCCGTCCCGGAGCCTGAGTCAGTCTCGTTCTGTCACAGCCGTCAGGCATGGTTGTGATGGGCTGAGCAAAGGAGATCCCAATGTCCAACAACGTCACACTGATCGGCAACCTCGTCGAGGACCCCGAGCTCCGTTTCACGCCTTCGGGCGTGCCCATGGCGAAGATCCGCATGGCCGTCAACCGTCGCTGGCGAGACAACAACGGCGACTGGCAGGAAGACACCAGCTTCTTCGGCGGCACGCTCTGGCGTGATCAGGCCGAGACAGCTGCCGAGTCCCTCGAGAAGGGCATGCGCGTCATCGTCACCGGTCGCCTCGAGCAACGCTCGTGGGAGACTCAGGAGGGCGACAAGCGCAGCATCGTCGAGATCGCCATCGACGAGATCGGCCCCAGCCTGCGCTGGGCGACGGCCACCGTGGCCAAGACCACCCGTTCAGGTGGTGGCGGCGGTTACAGCGGCGGCGGCAACACCCCACCACCCCCAGCCCCGGTCGCACGTGACGACTACGGGCCGGACGAAGCCCCCTTCTAGTTCGAGGAGATGATCAACCATGGCTCGTAAAGCCAGTTCGAAGAACCAATCGTCCCGACGGAGGCGCAGCGATGCGCCGAACCGGAGGGGCGGCAAGAAGAAGGTCTGTCAGTTCTGTCATGAGAAGGCCACCTTCGTCGATTACAAGGACGCGGCCCTTCTCAGGAAGTTCATGTCCGACCGTGCCAAGATCCGCGCCCGCCGTGTGACCGGAAACTGCCCTCGCCATCAGCGCGAGGTGGCTCTCGCTATTCGCAATGCACGTGAAATGGCCCTTCTCCCGTATGTGACCATCAAATGAAGCTCATACTCCTGTCCGATGTCGACACGCTCGGCAAGAAGGGAGATCTCGTGGACGTGTCCGACGGATACGCCCGCAACTTCCTCCTGCCGAGAAACAAGGCGATCAAGGCAACGACCGGGGCGCTCGACCAAGCCGAGAAGCTCAGAGCCTCGCGAGATGAGGCCGATCGGATCGCCAAGGACGAGGCCGAGCGAACGGCCAGCCAGCTCACCGGAGTCAGGGTGGTCATCGCTGCCCAGGCTGGTGACGAGGGCAAGCTGTACGGCTCGATCACCGCGACCGACGCCGTCGAGGGCATCCTCAAGTTCACCGGAGTGGAGCTCGACCGCAGCAAGATCGAGCTGCGTGAGGGCCCGATCCGGGCGATCGGCCTCCATGAGGTGTGGATCAAACTGCATGCCGACGTTCAGTTCCCGGTCACCCTCGACGTGATTCCGGCCTGACGCCGAACATCCGCGATTCGGAAGATGCCTCCGCTCGAGCGGAGGCATCTTCCGTTGTCGCGAAAACGACCCTGCCAATCGATTTTCGCGGTTGAGGTCGGCGTGGGTACGTTGCAGACCACCTTCCCCAGGTGAGCCCTGGGGTCTTTTTTTGTCCGTGATGTGAGATAAAGGTGGGAGCCGTGATGCACGCCATGCCCGAACCCGAGGAGTACGGACAACGACGGAGGGTTCCGCCGCATTCCGTTGAATCCGAGGAGTCGGTGCTCGGAGCGATGCTCATGTCGACGGACGCCGTCAACGAGGTGATGGACCGTCTCGAGGCAGAGGACTTCTACGTCCCGGCGCATCGTTCGATCTTCGCCGCCGTCAAGCTGCTGTTCAACACCAACCAGGCGATCGACGCCATCACCGTCTCCGAGGAACTGCGCCGATCCAGCGAACTCGAGAAGGTGGGCGGCGTTGCCTATGTGACGCGGTTGCTCGACATCGTGCCGTCGGCGTCCAACGTCGACTACTACGCCGGCATCGTCGAGGAGACGTCGCAGCGGAGACACTTGATCCGGGCCGGCTCTGCCATCACGGATCTGGCGCTGCGGCTCGATGACGAGATCGCATCGGTCCTCGATCGCTCGGAGCAGACGGTGCTCAACGTCGCCGGTCGCAAGGTGGGCGAGGGGATGCAGGCGATCGGCCCGCTCTTCTTCTCGACACTGGAGGAACTCGAGTCTCTGGAGGGACGCGGCGACGAGGTCACGGGTCTCTCCACTGGATTCAGGGACCTCGACAAGAAGCTCACGGGACTTCACCCCGCCAATCTGGTGATCATCGCCGCCCGTCCGGCGATGGGGAAGTCGGCGCTGGCGCTCAACATCGCCACCAACGTCGCCATGGAGGGGAAAGCCGTCGCAATCTTCTCGCTCGAGATGGCGCGGGAGGAGGTGGCATCGAGAATGCTGTGCGCTACCGCCCGGATCGACTCGATGAAAGTGAGGACCGGGCAACATCGGCGACAACGCCTGGCCACGACTCACCGATGCCGCCGGCCGCCTGTACGACGCACCGGTCTTCGTCGACGACTCGCCGGTTGTCACAGTGACCGACATCCGGGCCAAGTGCCGGAGGCTCAAGCGCCAGCGTGGTCTGTCGCTCATCGTTGTCGACTACCTGCAGCTGATGCAGGGTGGGAACCGGGAGAACCGTCAGCAGGAGATCGCCGAGATCTCGCGAAACCTCAAGAACCTGGCTCGAGAGCTCGAGGTCCCCGTGATCGCGATCAGCCAGCTCAACCGGAACCTGGAGAGCAGGGAGGACAAGCGCCCTCGTCTCGGTGACCTGAGAGAGTCGGGCTCACTCGAGCAGGACGCCGACGTCGTCATGTTCATCTACCGCGACGAGTACTACAACGAGCAGTCGGAGAAGCGGGGGATCGCAGAGGTGATGGTTGCCAAGCATCGGGCGGGTTCGACCGGTCCGATCGACATGACCTTCATGCCGGAGTTCACCCTGTTCTCAGACCTCGGACGCGGCTGACTCGACCTCGTCCCGGACGCGCGAAGAGGGCGGCCCTGGGGCCGCCCTCTTCGTGTCAACCGGTCGCAGGAGGAGAGAGATGATCGGAGAAGGGAGAGGACTCCGAGGAGAATTGCGGCCGATTGTCGTTTTGTCCCACTTCTCATCGGCTCGAATCCCGAAAAGTTGAGGACTTTGCGCGATCAACGCGAGAAGTCGATGTGGCTCCGTGACGGTGTCGGCCCTCGCTGGTTCTGATACTTCGACCCGGCCTCGTTCGATCCGTAGGGGTGTTCGGCTTCCGTCGTCATCTGATAGAAGCTGATCTGGCCGATTCTCATGCCCGGGTAGATCGCAATCGGGAGGTTTGCGACGTTCGACAATTCGAGCGTGAGGTACCCGTCGAATCCGGGGTCGACGAAGCCGGCGGTGGAGTGGATCAACAGCCCGAGCCGGCCGAGACTGGACTTTCCTTCGAGCCGGGCCACGATCCCGTTGCCGAGCCTGACCCGCTCCAGCGTTGCGCCGAGCACGAACTCGCCGGGGTGGAGGATGAACGGTTCCCCATTCGGGACGATGACCTCGGAGGTGAGGTCATCCTGGATCTCTCTCGGATCGATATGCGGGTACTTGTGATTCTCGAAGACCCGGAAGGCGTTGTCGCAGCGGAGGTCGACGCTCGACGGCTGGATGAACGAGTCCTCGAACGGATCGATTTCGATCCGGCCTTCCTCGATGGCCTGCCTGATTGTGCGGTCTGAGAAGATCACGTTCGACTCCTGGAGGTTCCCCGGCATGCTAGGCCGGGTCTCTCTCCTGCCCGGCTGTGCCATCGGACCCTTTCGGCGGAGACGCGGGCGAATGTAGACAGAAGAAGACACACACCCGTCCGGCGCGCCGGTTACGTTCGGGACGAGGAGCGATCGAGGAAACCATGCGAGCAATTCTGATCGAGAAGGATGACGACGAATACCGAGTCGCGTTGACTGATGTCGACGAAGCGGGTCTTCCCGACGGCGACGTCACCGTCGACATCGAGTTCTCCACGCTCAACTACAAGGACAGTTTGGCCGTGACCGGGGATTCGCCCGTCGTGCGCCGGTTTCCCATGGTCCCTGGCGTCGATTTCGCCGGAACGGTTGCCGAGTCCGACGCCGATGCGTTCTAGGTCGGTGACCGCGTGGTTCTCAATGGTTGGGGTGTGGGCGAGACCCACTGGGGCGGATTTGCCGAACGTGCCCGCCTTCGCCACGACTGGCTCGTTCCGCTCCCGGGTCGCTTCGACACCATGCAGGCGATGGCGATCGGCACTGCCGGCTATACGGCGATGCTGTGCGTCATGGCACTCGAGGATCACGGGCTCAGCCCCTCGGACGGGGACATCCTCGTGACAGGAGCAACGGGCGGAGTCGGAAGCGTGGCGGTCTCGTTGTTGAGTGGTCTCGGGTACACGGTGTTGGCGTCGACGGGAAAGCCGGACGAGGCGGGCTATCTGGAGTCGCTGGGAGCAACCGGGATCATTGATCGGTCCGAGTTGTCCGAGCCGGGCCGACCACTCGGTAAGCAACGGTGGGCGGGGGCGATCGACACGGTCGGCAGCCACACGCTCGCCAACGTGTGCGCGAGCACCGGGTCTGGCGGAACGGTCGCAGCGTGCGGCAACGCCCAGGGGATGGACCTGCCCGCCTCGGTCGCTCCATTCATCCTGCGAGGTGTCACGCTCGCCGGCATCGATTCGGCCAACTGCCCGATGCCGCGGCGCCTCGATGCCTGGCGCCGGCTTGCTACCGACCTCGACCTCGGAGCGTTGGAGTCGATGACGACCCTGGTCGGGTTGTCGGATGTGATCGACTTGGCTCCCAAGCAGCTGGATGGGGAGCTACGCGGCCGGGTCGTCGTCGACGTCGCCAGATAAGGAGAGGACCATGTCACACCCGATCAGTCGATATCCCGTTCCGGACATCGATGACCTGCCAGACGATCTCAGGGAGACGGTTTCGGCCGTCCTCGAGAAGACCGGCTTCGTTCCGAACGTCTTCCTCGCCCTTGCCCACCGGCCCGATGAGTTGCGAGCATTCCTCGCCTACCACGAGGCGTTGATGGAACGGGACAGCGGCCTGACCAAATCCGAACGCGAGATGATCGTGGTCGCAACGTCAGGCGCCAACGATTGTGTGTACTGCGTCGTGGCCCATGGCGCGATCTTGAGGATCCGGTCGAAGCAACCGCTTCTTGGCGACCAGCTGGCTACCAACCATCGGAAAGCCGACATCACGGACAGGCAGCGCTCGATGCTCGACTTCGCGTTGAAGGTGGCGCTCCACTCCGAACTGATCGACGACGCTGACTTCGAAGCGCTGCGTGCTCACGGATTCGGTGATGAGGACATCTGGGACATCGCCGCGATTGCATCCCTGTTCGCGCTGTCGAACCGAATGGCGAACTTCCTGTCGATGCGGCCAAACGAGGAATTCTTCGCGATGGCCAGGTGAGCTGTCCGGATGATCAGACCACCAGGGAGGACAAGGCTCACGATGCGGATGGCAGGTGCGAACAAGATGAGAAGTGTTTGGTTTCTGGTCGGGATGGTGGTGGCGGGCATCGTTGCCGGATGCGCTCCGGTCGAGCTCGTCGACGCGTCCGGCGAGGAGATCTACACCCAACTGTGCGCCCGATGTCACGGGATCGAGATGGAAGGCGGGGCGGCGCCTGCATTCGTAATCACCGCCGAGACCAGCGACGAGTATCTCGTGACGACGATACGTGACGGCTTCGGCGCCATGGCCGGGTTCGGGGAGACGCTCACGGATGCCCAGATTCGCCGGGTCGTCGACTTCTTGAGGGCCTCCGCCGGTTCGGAGGGGTAATCGCCGGCCCCGGGTGAGTTGGTGTGTCACGCGAGCCTCAGAGCCTCAGTCGCTTATGCGATCAATTGGATCGTGTCGACGTGGACTCAGCGGCCCAGGGTGGCGGTGAGGCCGGCGGCGAGCGTGTCGAGCTGGTCCTGGTTCAGTCGCGCCTCGGGATGGATGGCCGTGTAGTACAGCGGGGGCATCGAACCCTCCTGGACGGTCTCCACCGCTTCATGCGTACTGCGGTATTGGCGGTTCCATTCCGAGAAGTTGAGGATGCGACGGCCTTCGTCGACGTGATTCGCGACGACCCACGACACTGGAGCGATGTTGCTGTACCAGGTCCACTCGGTCTCGTTGCTGTGGCAATCGAAGCAGGCGGCAACCGCCAGCTCCCTCGTCTGCGCCGAGTCCCACGCCGGCTCCTCGATGACGGGGGGATTCGTGTGTTCCCGTCCGTAGGGGACCAGCTGGATGGCGGCCAGCAGGCCGACGACCCCGATCAGTGATTTCATCCACCAGTTCATCGCAATTCCTCCAGGTGCCAGGTCGTCATCGTTCTGCCATCGCACTCGCGGGTGCCGACCGATATCTCGTCGAAGCCGCTCGTCCATCTCGTATCGGCGCCGTGGGTGATGATGTAGGCCTCGTAGCCGGGCCGTGTCTCGATCCACGCCAATCCCTCTTCGCCCATGACGAAGACCGTGGTGGCGTACGCGTCGGCGATCGCCAGATCGACGCCGACCACGGTTGCGCTGGCGAGCCCGATCGCGGTGTAGCCGGTTCGGGGGTCGATGATGTGCGCGCCCCGCTCGTAGGTGGCCGACGTGGCGATGGCCAGTGTGCCCTCCGCCTCGACGACCATCGCCAGGGCGTCGCCGATCTCTGGGTGTCGAATCCCGATCCGCCAGGGCATGTCACCAGCCGGGTGGCCGCGTACGACGATGTCGCCGCCAGCGTTCACGGCGAAGTTGCGACATCCGTGATCCTCGAGCAGTTCGGCGGCATGCTCGATCGCCCATCCTTTGACCAGCCCCGACGGATCGAGCCGGGTTCCATTGGGAGCGGGAATTTCGAAGACGTCGAAGACCCCGTTGGAGTCCACTCGGATCGACTCGCAGAGCGAGAGGACCTCGGTGATCTCCTCGCCCGCCTCGCTGAGCGTGAGGTCACCGCGACCGAGGGCACTCATCGGCGTCGAGTCGTCGTAGGTGCTGAATGTCGAGTCCACATGGTGGAGCCAATCGACGACCGCGTCCACGGCGCTCGCAGGGGCGTCTTCGTCTCGGATGTCGATACTCACGGCCATACCCATGACGTACTCCACGTGGTGGCGGCCGGGTGTCATATCAGGCTCGTCACGCCGGCGGCCCGGGCTGCGTCGATCGCCGATTGGAGGGACCGTTCGTAGTCACGGCTCGTGTAGGTGGCGCCCGAGACGGTGTCGACTTGGGATGTCTGCGCGGTGAGCGCTTCGGAGTTGAGACGCGGGACTGCGATCCTGTTGATCCGGTTGCTCGTCCCGTTGCCGGTCGGAGCCTGGAGCACGCGGACATCGGAAAGGCTGCCGTCGGGAGCAAATGCGGCTTGGACTTGAACGTTGCCGAATCTGTTTCTGAAGACGTCTCCCTGCACGACCGTCGGCTGTGCGGAAACCTGCGCCGGCTGTGCGGCGGCTTGCGTCGCCGTGTGGTGGCTTGGGCAGTCAGGCCGCTCGTCGTTTGGGCGGGGATCGTGTGAATGGGGCCCGTCGACGTGATGATCGGCGTCGATCCGGTGTCGGTGGTGGCGAACATGGCGGTCAGTCCGCCGGTGGTGATCAGGCTGAGACCGAGCGCAGCGACGCGGGCGCCTTTGGCGGCATGGCGCCGTTTGCTCTTCGAGCGGGATCCGGGCGCTGTCCTCGCCGGGGCGCTGCCGTTCTCAGCGCTGCCGGCCGGGATGGTGGCGCGTTGTTGTCGAAGACGTTCCACCCTCGCGTCGAGGTCTTCGAGGGTCAGGTTTCCGGCAGTCGTGCGGTGTGGCGTCTCGGATGTCCGTCGAGCAGTCAGCCGTTCGAGTCGGGCTTCCTGCTCAGGGGTCAAAGATGTCGCTCTGTCCGTCGTCATGCTCACAGTTAGCCATGCCGGGGTTGAAGCAACGTGAGTCCTGGCTGAGTGTCTGCTGTGAATCGCGCGCTGGTCGATCTATGTCGGGACAGACCGACGTTTGGCGATGGAGCCGAAGACCCTGACTCCGAGCCCATAGGTAGCGAAACCAGCCATCGTCACGAAACCCACTCGGAACCAGAGACTGCCGACATCGGAGCCGATCTGAACCGTGTGGAGGAATGCGAACGTGGTTCCGAAGACTGATCCCAGATGGATCACCCGCCACCAGCTGCGAGGCTTGAGCTTGGTTGGCCATGAGGTGAACACGGCGACCGACAGCAGGTAGGTCGACAGGACTCCCCATGTGATGGCCCAACCATCGATGCCTGGGATGACGATCTCCGGCAGGCCGATCCCCGAGGCCGTATCGAGCCAGGACGCCAGGATGTGGACGCCGACGAAGACGAGCGTCAATCCCCCGAGCCAATTGTGGAGGTCGAGCCACCATGCCGGGCGTAGTTTCGATCCGGTGTCGCGCGACGAGAAGAAGAAGCCCCATGCAAGCGCAAACACCGCGAGCACCGCCGCGACGATGCCGGTCGAGCGGGTCAGGTATCCGACGAAGTCGCCCATATCTCGCACCCGCTCTCTCGGGATCGTCGGTCGAGTCGACAGTATCGAAGAGGTCGACACTCAGGAGGGGGAGAAGGTGTCGACCTCTTCGAAAGCGTGTTGATGGTTCGCGAGGGAATTGGCTGGTGGTCTCAATACCGGGAATGGTGCCTCCCGGACTTCAATGCCGGCTGAGAGCAGGCTGGGTCGCTGCGTAGAAGATCGTTCGACTCCAGACATTTCTCTTCGTGAGTGGCATGATCTGATCATGAGCGCATCGAGATCGAGTCCGGCCGCAGCCAACGGTGAAGGTGCGAGGATCCTCGTCGTCGACGACGAGCCGAGCCTCGTCGATGCGGTCTCGACGGCACTCCGATACGAGGGGTTCGAAGTGTTCGAGGCCGCAACCGGCGAGTCGGGCCTCGCATCGGCGAAGGCCGATGACCCCGATCTGATCATCCTCGATGTCATGCTGCCGGACCTCGACGGCTTCGCGGTGGCGGAGCGACTGCGCAGCTCGAGGATCGATATCCCGGTCCTGTTTCTCACCGCTCGCGACACCCTCGACGACAAGGCAACCGGGTTCTCGGTCGGCGCGGACGACTACCTCACCAAGCCCTTCTCATTGGCGGAATTGGTGATGCGTGCCAAGGCGATCTTGCGGCGTTCCGGCCTCGCCGGTGGAGCGTCATCGATGCTGACCTTTGCCGACCTCGAACTGGATGTCGACGGCCATCAGCTGAAGCGGGGTGGCCACCCGATCGAGCTCACCGCAACGGAGTTCGCGGTTCTCAAGTATTTCATGGTGAACCCCGGAATCGTCCTCTCGAAGGCCCAGATCCTCGACCACGTGTGGCACTACGACTTCGACGGTGACTCGAACATCTGCGAGACCTACGTCAGCTATCTCCGGAAGAAGCTCAGTGAGTACGGCCCTCCACTCATCCACACCGTCAGACTGGTGGGATACGTCCTACGTGAGCCGGACGGGTCCGGGCCGTGACACTGCGTCGGCGACTGCTCCTGGCCACGAGCGCCTCGGTGTTGTTCGCGCTGCTGGTTGTCGACATCGTCACCTTCGCCGTGGTGACGGGTTCGCTCATCGATCAGGTCGATGCAGCGCTGGAGCGGGCTCACCCGCCGACCGAGCAGCTGGCCAACTCGGGCGATCCGGACAGTTGGCGGATCATCCCTGAGATCGCGCCCGGTCTTTTCGTCGCCATCGTCGACGACTCGGGCGGCGTGCTCTTCTCGGTGCCGGCAACCGAGCCCGGCCAGGCCGCGCTCACGCCCGAGCTCGGCATGATCGACATCGGCGTTCGCCATCAGACGGTGCTGGCAACGGACGGCACCGAGATGCGACTCCAGGCAGACCGCGCTCGCCGACGGGAGGGTGCTCCTCGTCGGGGAGTCGCTCCACGAGGTGAACGAAACGCGCGATCGTCTGCTGGGGGTGCTCGTCGCAGCCAGCATCGCCGCGATTCTGACCGTGCTCGCTGTCGCCTGGTGGTTGATCAGAGTGGGGCTTGCGTCCGCTCAGCGCTGTCGAGTCTGCGGCGGCCGCGATCACCGACGACGAACTCGGGGATCGGCGGGTTCCCGGAGCGGGTCACGTGACCGAGGTAGGGAGCCTCGCTCGCGCTCTGAACGCAATGCTCGATCGGCTCGATCTGGCACGGGAAGAGCGTGAGCGCACGCTCGTGGCTCTGCAAGCGTCCGAAACCAGGATGCGGCAGTTTGTCGCCGATGCGTCGCATGAGCTCAGAACCCCGATCGCCGCCACCGCCGCGTACGCCGAACTCTTCGAATCGGGGGCCAGAGACCACCCGGCCGACCTCGAACGATCGATGGCAGGCATTCGTAACGAGACCGCGCGGATGTCGGGCCTGGTCGACGACCTCTTGTTGCTCGCCAGACTCGACGAGCGTCGACCCTTCATCCTGGAGCGGGTCGATCTCACCGAGGTCGTGCTCGAAGCCGTCGACGCGGCGCGGCTACTCGAGCCCGACAGGCCGTTCCAGACTCGAGTGCGGGACGTCGTCACGGTAGAAGGCGATCCGACCCGGCTTCGCCAGGTCGTCGACAACCTCCTGGCGAATGTGCGTGCGCACACGCCGGTCGGTACGCCCTGCGAAGTGGCGCTTGCGCAGGATGCCGACAACGCCCTGCTGATCATCAGTGACAACGGGCCGGGAGTCGGGGACGATCAGATGGCGAGGCTGCGCGACCGCTTCTTCCGGGTCGACAACGCTCGAACTCGTGCGAGCGGGGGAAGCGGGCTGGGGCTGGCCATCGCGGACGCCATCGTGTCGGCCCATGGAGGCTCGATGACTCCCAGCCACCACACCCCGACCGGCCTGACGATGACGTCCGTCTCCCGAGGCGTGTCGAAGGTGACCAGGAGCAAAGTGACCGACCCGAAGACAGAAGGGAGTGCATCGCCATGGCGATCTCCGATGAATCCGCCAATCGATCAGCGAAAGGAAGCGTCATGAAACTACATCCGATACCGAGACGTGACTGGATGACTTGGTGTGACCTGTTGAGTCACGCTCCGGGGCCTGCATCTCGAGATCGCCGAACCGGAAGCCGAACGCGGCATCGTCCGCCAGATCGACTTCGCTCCATTCGACGATCTCCTCGAGTTGGACGTCGAACACGAAGGGGCGCTCGAGGTTCGGATGATCGACCATCCAGACAGGATCTGGATCGAAGAGGCGCCCGATGTGCGGAACCCAACGGTCGTGATCGAGTCGCCCGACGGCGTGGTTCACCTCATCCTCGTCGAGCCCCCGCGATGATCGGTTCTGTGCCCGAGGAGCTCCTGGGCGCCTACTTCGATGGGTGATCAGGTGGGAGATCACAGCGTGGATCCTCGCGGCTCGGCCGCGCGCGATGAGCTCGGCGGCGCCTGGGCACCCAGGGATCCCTTCTCGGTGGACGTCGAGCGCCAAGACCGGAATCGGCGCCTCGCTGACACCGGAGTCTCGAGTGTGGTACACGGTGAGCCATGGGATCATCGACGAGGTCTACTACCCGCGGATCGATCGCGCCTGTACGCGTGACTTCGGCTTGATCATCTCGGATGATGCTGGGATCTTCCTCGAGGAGAAGCGCGACGCCCGGTCAACACTCGAATGGATCGAACCGGGCGTCCCCTGCTTCGATATCACGAACGCCTTGCCCGGTGGGATCACCATCCGAAAGGAGATCGCCACAGACCCGCACCGCAGCGTCCTCTTCCAGCGGATCTCGATCGGGGGTCAGATAGACGGGAACACACGTCACCGCCCTCCTCGCTCCGCATATCGCCAATCGGGGCGGCGACAACACCGCCTGGGTCGGTTCGTACAAGGGACTCGAGATGATGTTCGCCTCGGGGTCGGGAACCGTATTGGCGTTGGCGTCCGACGTTCCGTGGCGCTCACGGTCCGTCGGGTATGTCGGGGTCTCGGACGGTTGGCAGGATGTTCGTCGCAACGGTCGACCGACCTGGAGCTACACCAACGCGGGTCCCGGCAACGTGGCGATATCAGGCGAGATCGAGACGCTCGGGAGTGAATCATTCACGTTGGTCCTGGCGTTCGGGGCCACCGAGGCCGAGGCGGGGCATCGGGCGAGATCTTCGTTGTTGGCCGGCATCGACTCGTCGATCGAGCACTTCCGATCGGGTTGGCGGCAGTGGCAGGGTGCATGCCAGGACACGAATGATCCCTTGGTCGTCACGTCTCGCACCGTGCTCAGGGCGCACGAGTCGATCTCGTTCCCGGGAGCGACGATCGCGTCTCTATCCATCCCCTGGGGTTTCGCAAAGGGTGACGACGACCTCGGCGGCTACCACCTCGTGTGGCCGCGGGACATGGTCGAGACAGTCGGCGGACTGCTTGCTGCTGGCGCGCACTCCGACGCACTGCGGGGACTCGATTGGCTCAGAGCAACGCAGGAGGTCGATGGTCACTGGCCGCAGAACATGTGGCTGGACGGTTCACCGTATTGGGGCGGCGTGCAGATGGACGAGACTGCCTTCCCGATCCTCGCTGTCGGGTTGGCCAGACAGGCTGGATGCCGGATCGATCTGGACGATTACTGGCCGATGATCGAGGCGGCTGCCGGCTACATCGTCGCGAACGGCCCGGTGACCGGTCAGGATCGATGGGAGGAGGATGCAGGGTATTCGCCGTTCACTCTGGCGGCCGAGATAGCGGCGCTGGTCGTCGCTGCGGGAATCGCCGACGAACTCGGCCGCCGGGAGCTCGCATCATTCCTGCTCGACACCGCAGACGTCTGGAACGATTCCATCGAAGACTGGATCTATGTGTCGGGGGCGTCTCTGGCGGCGGAGGTCGGCGTTGACGGTTACTACGTTCGTATCGCTCCGCCGGAACAGGCAGACGCCGCTTCGCCGGCGGAGGGGTGGGTTCCGATCAAGAACCGGGCACCAGCCGAGGCGTCTGCGCCTGCATCAGCGGTCGTGAGCCCGGACGCGCTCGCGTTGGTCCGGTTCGGGCTCAGGGATGCGCGTGATCAACGAGTCGCCAACACGGTCCGGGTGATCGACCACACGCTCCGCACCGAACTGCCCGCAGGACCCGCCTGGCGGCGATACACGGGCGACGGATACGGGGAACACGACGACGGCAGCCCGTTCGACGGGACCGGGGTCGGGAGGCCATGGCCACTTCTCACGGGCGAACGCGCCCACTATGCGTTGGCGAGTGGGGATCGAGTCGAGGCCGAACGGCTTCGCGACGCGATGGGGAAATTCGCAGGGCCGAACCGGCTCTTCCCCGAGCAGGTCTGGGACGGAGATCCCATCCCCGATCGCGAGTTGGCGCCGGGTGGGCCGACAGGGTCGGCTATGCCTCTGGTGTGGGCCCACGCCGAGTATCTCAAGCTCGCTCGATCGATGGCTGAGAACACGGTGTTCGACATGCCGGCCGAGTCGGCCGATCGCTATCTCAGTGGGGACGAGATCCCCCGACATCGCCATCTGGGCGCCCAACCAGCGGATCTCACAGATCCAGCATGGCCGCGACCTCCGGCTTCACCTGAGGCAGCCGGCCACCGTGGTCTGGACGACCGACGACTGGCGCACCGTCGGGGAGACGGAGACCTCGCCGACCCTGGGGATCCATGTCTCGACCCTCGCGATCGGATCAGTCGCTCCCGGAACCGAGATCGTGTTCACCACGAGATCGGGCGACGATTGGCTCGGCGAGAACGTCACGGTGACCGTCTCCGGGGACTGACCGACGTTCCCGCGCCTCAGTCGTCGTTTTCGTCGGGTTCTCGCGGAGATCGACGAACATGCCGATCTCGATGACGTCCTCGGGTGGGAGGCCGAAATGGGCGGCGGCGCTCGCGGCGTTGCGGTGCATCGCGGCGAATGTTCGATGTCGCGGGTGGTCCTCGCGGTCGGTGAGCACGTGTCGGCTGGCGAGGATGTAGCTGGCGTCGGTCGGGTCGAATCCGAAGTCGGGGTCGGTGATCTCGGTCAGGTCGCGCGGCACGTCGATCTGCTCCATGAATCCGTAGAGCAACACGACCTGGACGAATCCATCACCGAGATCGTGGATGGTGACACGCCTGGCTCTCGGGACCCGGGCGGTGTTGGCGGTGACAACCGTCACCACGACCACGGTCTCGTGGATCACTTCGTTGTGGCGGAGGTTGGCGAGCAGTGCCGGGGGCACGGACCTCTGATCCGAATAGAGATAGACCGCCGTCCCGGGGATGCGCATCTGGGGATGTTCGGTGATGGATGCGATGAATCGCTCGAGTGGGGGTGTGCGACCCATCGCCGCCGACATCCGATCACGGCCCGACCGCCACACCCAAATGAGCCCGTATACGGCTGCGCCGATCGCGAGGGGGAGCCATCCACCGGATGGCAGTTTGAGGATGTTGGCCGAGAAGAAGGCCAGGTCGATGATCAGAAAAGCTCCGCTGACGGACCAGGTCCGCAATCGGGACCAACCCCACCGGTCTTGAGCCAGGCGCGTGAGTAGCAGTGTCGTGATCACCATCGTCGTGGTGACGGCGACTCCGTATGCCGCTGCGAGAGCAGATGAGGTCTTGAACGTGAGCACCAGGATGAGGCAACTGACCATCAACAGCCAGTTGACCAGGGGGATGTAGATCTGACCGAACGCCTGCGCCGACGTGTGTCGGATCCGGACTCGGGGCAGGTACCCGAGTTGCACCGCCTGCAGTGTGAGCGAGAACGCGCCGGAAATCAGCGCCTGAGAGGCGATGACGGTGGCGAGCGTCGCCAGGATCACCAGCGGGATGAGCGCCCACGACGGCGACATCAAGTAGAACGGATTCTCGATAGCGAGCGGGTTGGACACGATCAGCGCTCCCTGACCGAAGTAGTTGATGGTCAGTGCCGGGAACACGACCGCCCACCAGGCGCGACGAATCGGGACGCGGCCGAAATGACCCATGTCGGCGTAGAGGGCCTCACTGCCCGTGACCACCAGAAAGATCGCTCCGAGCGCCAGCAGTGACCCGGTCGGATGCGAAGAGAACATCCTGACGCCGTACACCGGGTTGAGGGCCTTCAGGATCGACGGATACTGGATCACCTGATAGACCCCGAGCAGCGCCAGGACGCTGAACCACACGATCATGATCGGACCGAACACCCCACCGATCGACGCCGTGCCTCGCTGCTGGACAGCGAAGAGTCCGATCAGGATCGCGATGGCGACGGGGATCACGTATGGGTCGAGGGTCGGCGTGGCGACCCCGAACCCCTCGACGGCGGAGAGCACCGAGATGGCCGGGGTGATGATCCCGTCGCCGTACAGCAGGGCCGTGCCGAACAGTCCGAGCGCCAACATCACCCGAGTCCGTCCCACTGCAGGAGCGTGTTCTGGCGTGATCATCGCGGTGAGCGCCAGGATCCCTCCCTCGCCATCGTTGTCGGCTCGCATCACGACGACCACGTACTTGACTCCGACGACCAACACGAGTGACCAGAAGATCAGGGACAAGACTCCATAGACGTTGTTGACGTTCACGGCGAGTCGGTCCGAAGCGATGAATGACTCCCGAAGGGCATACAGCGGGGATGTCCCGATGTCTCCGAAGACGACGCCGAGCGCTGCGATCGTGATGAGGGTGCTCGGCGGTGGAGTGTGGGGAGCGACGTGCTGGTCCGGAACGGTCACGCTACCGACTCCTGTCGGGGGGTTGCAGACATGGGACCGTTGTTTCGTCGCTCAACATGTGCCGCAACACTAGGTCTCCCCGACGGCAAGAACGGAGCCGACGGCCGGAGCAGCGAGCGTTCAGCCGGGCGCAGTGAGGAACGTTCTCGAGAGGAAGTCGGCCTGCACGGCACTCGCTTCGTCGAACAGGTCGCTCGGATGGTGGAGCAGGCCGAAATGGCCACCGTCGATATCGTGCCATTCCTTCTCCGATGGCAAGAGAGAGAACGCCGCCCGACTCACGTCGGGATTGGCGTGGGCCATCTCGTCACCGGGCGCGACCATCATCAGCGAGGGAACCCTGACAAACGGTGCACACATGAACGGGCTGAAGGGTGGCGTGTTCGAAGGAACCACTCTGATCGCCCGGTTCTCCCAACCGCTGCCGTATCTTCCGCCGTACTCGATGAACCAGCGATACGCCTGGATCGGCTTCAGCAGGGACGGCGTGCCCATCTGATCGGCGGAGACGACGGGGATCGGGCCCGTCACGTCACCCGGCATGCCCGATACATCGCCGGTTGCCAGTGTCTCTCGGATCGAGGCGAGCAACTCCTCCGACGGTTCGTCGTCCGGTCGTTGGGCGCCAAACGTCGGGCACTGGGCGACGACCGCTCTCACCCGCGGATCGCATGCTGCCAGGAGGTAGACGATGCCGCCGGTATAGGAGTCGCCCCAGACGCCGATGCGGTCGGGGTCATGGCCATCGAGGGTCGTCGCGAAGCTGATCGCGTCCCGATATCCGCGGGCCTGTGTCCATGGGTTGATCTCCTGCCGGGGTTCCCCGCCGCTGATCCCCAGGTTCCGGTGGTCGTACACGAGGGCAGACACGCCGGCCTCGGCGAACACCTCGGCGTACCGTTCGACCACCATCGGGATCGTTGCCGACGTGCCGTGGGCCATCACGACCAGTGGGAACGGTGCCACTCCGGTGAAGGCTCGATAGAGGAAGCCTCTGAGTTGGGCTCCCTCCGAGTCGAACTCGACGGGAAGCCGGCGGGCGTTCCATTCGTTCACGAGCGGCTCCCATCGGTCGATGTCGGCCAGGATATGTCTTGGATCTGACTCCAGTCCGGCGGGGAGAGGTGTTTTGCGTCCGATCGTGTGGGTCGCCCGGAGTGGCTCCTTGCCACGTGCCGGGAGACCCGATCGGCCTCAGTCGCTATCTGGCAGAGGACCGAAGAACCCGAGAACCCGCGTGACCATCCCGTCGTCGTCCACTTCCGTCACATCGAAACCGGGAAGGACAACCTCTCCGCCTCGACTGATCTGCCACGAGTAGCGGTGGAGACCATGGTGGCTGTCGACCCCGCTCGTTCGCGAGTAGACGGCGCCGGGAATCCGAGCCTGCACGTTGTGAACGTTTGCTTCGAACTCGTCAATGCCGTGCGTCTCGGTACTTGGATCGATGAATGCAACATCTGGTGCGAGCGCTCGTTCCAGATGGCTCCGGACCTTCGAGGGATCATGCTCATTCCAAGCCGCCAACATGTGATCGAGCGACGCGGGATACGTCATCGGAGGACTCCTCTGCGAATCGGGCGGTGGTGCCCGTGTGTCGGGACACTACAGCCGCACCAACCGGCGTTCGGGTGTGGACGGGGCGGGTGAGGGGAACGGGAGCGAAGCCAAGAGCCAGAGGCCGAGAGTCAATGGCCGATGTTTCAGCCGTTGCGGCAGCCTGATGTTTTGTTGGAGCGGGTGAGGGGAATCTTTGGTTGGAGCGGGTGAGGGGAATCGAACCCCCTATTCAGCCGTGGTGGCAGTCTGATGTCTTGTTTGGTTGGAGCGGGTGAGGGGAATCGAACCCCCGTATTCAGCTTGGGAAGCTGATGTTCTACCATTGAACTACACCCGCAGGGACGATGAATCGTACCGGCGGGTGCTGTCGTTTGCACCTTGGCTCAGGTGAAGATGCTGATGCCGCCCCACGCAGTCATGAGGACGCCGATCACGGACAGAAACGCCACGCGGCCGGAGTTGAACGGAGCCGACTCCTCGACCTTGTCGGGGCGCTGCCCTCGGCGATGTTGGTAGTAGGCGAAGGCGTTGCCCAAGACGATCGCAAGCCCGATTGCGAAGATCATCTCTGCGAAGAGGGAGTCCAATCCCAAGATTTCCATCATGGCGTCGGAGGGTACCGGGGGTGTAGGTTCACGCCCATGCGACATTGCTATGTGCTGAGAGTCTTCACCCGGGATGGCAACGGTGGGAACCACCTTGGAGTCGTGCCGGATGTCACCGGCCTTACCCGTGACGGCATGCAGGGGATCGCTGCAGATCTCGGATTCTCTGAGACGGTGTTTCTCGACTGGCGCGACGGGGGTACCCCGCGCGCCAGGATCTTCACGCCCACCGAAGAGCTTCCCTTCGCCGGGCACCCCCTCGTCGGGTCGGCCTGGTTGCTCACGAAGGTCGGACCCGGAGGGATGAACCGCATTGGGTGCAGCGTCGGTGATGTGATGATCGGCAACGACGGCGACACCACATGGATCGAGCCGCCGTTCGACCAGGAGGTGACGCATTCCGACGTCGATCTGTCGTCGTGGGTCGATGTTGTGAGCCATTCGACGGTATTGATGCCGTTGCCGTATGAGATCGTCGAGACCAGTTCGGTCGAGCGCGTCGCCGCGGTGTCGCCACCGACATCGGGTGGCGCGATCTATCTGTGGGCGTGGGAGGACCCCGGCCGGGCCGTCAGAGCCAGATTCTTCGCCCGTGGTCACGGTGTGATCGAGGATCCAGCGACCGGCAGCGCCGCGGTTGCATTGGCCGCCTCGCTCCGCGCCATCGGGATGAGCTCGGGCGACATCGTCATTCGCCAGGGCGAGGAGATGGGGCATCCATCTCGGATCGACATGACCTGGGACGGCGGAACGGTTCGGATCGGAGGGCTGGTCGCGCAGGACGAGATTCGGGTTCTGGAGGCGTGAGTCCCGGTCCGTAGACTGCCGGACCATGTCTCCCTCCGGTTCTCCCATGGCTGAAGCATCCGCTCCCGCCTCGTCGGCGAACCTCGGGCCAGGCTTCGATTGTGTCGCCATTGCGTTGGACCTCAGATGCGGCGTCGAGGCCGAGCCCGCCGCCGAATGGTCGGTTGATCATGTCGGGGCGCACCGTCCGGAACCGGGGTCGAAGGATGCTGTCTTGGCGGCAGCCCGCCTGGCGCTCGGCCCGGAAGCACCGCTCCGGCTCACGGTGGACAACCAGATCCCGATCGGGCGGGGCCTCGGTTCCTCGTCTGCGGCGATGGCCGCCGGCGCCCTCGCCGCTTGGCGGGCGATGGATGTCGACCCGTCACTCGAGACGGTGTTCGACCTGGTCGCCGAGATGGACGGCCATCCCGACAATGCTGCGGCCGCCGTCTATGGCGGCTTTGTCATCGCCGACGCTCATGGACGAGTGCATCGGCTCCCGTGGAACCCGATCTTCGCCCCGATCGCTCTGATTCCCTTCGACACGTTTTCGACCACGGAGGCGCGATCGGTTCTCCCGCCGACGTATCTCCGGTCGACGGTGGTGGCGAGTGTTGCCCGGATGGCTTCACTGGTGGCGGGACTGCTGTCGGGTGACCCCGATCTGCTCCGATCCGCCGGCGGCGACGAGATCCACGAGGGCCCGAGAGGCTCGCACCGCCCCGAGGTTGCACGACGGATCCGTGCCGCTCTCGATGCCGGGGCAGTTCATGCCGCCTGGTCGGGGGCCGGTCCAACGGTGCTTGCGATCGTCGAAGCCAACCACCGCGATCGCGTCTGTGGCACGCTGCGAGAAGGCCTTGCCGGAGAGGTGAGCGTCGAGTGCCTCGACGTCGCATCGACCGGCGTGGTCTGACAGAGCCGGCGAGGAAACCCTCGCTTTGGCTGCTGGGCGGCAGCCGCTCGAATCGAGTACGCCGAGGACGGGTGTAATGTCGCGTCAGAGGCGTTTGGCCAGTCCAATCGTTCCAAGGCGGCTCCGTGCCTCGCGTCCGCTCCCAGCGTTGGGGAACTCCCCGACGCTCCCACCCGATGTGGGATTCAGTGAGGAGTAGGTATGAAGCGATCAGTAGTTGTCGCGATGCTCGCAGGGTTGATGGTGATGACAGGTGTCAGCGCCGCCTCTGCCGGTGAGATAACGGGGAATGGCAAGCCCTTGTGGACGTCCTCGACGGTCGTGCCGATGGAGACATTCCCGGGCTCCGGGGTGTTTGAGGACGTTACGGTCCACACGTTGCACGGCAGGTCGGAGTGTGCCTTTTCAGGACAGGAAGACCTTCAGTTCGTGGATGAGTTGGGCGATCCGCTCAGTACGGTCGTGAAGGGCGAGCCAGCCCATGCCCAGTCCTGGGGACTGATACCGAAGGCGGACAGGGACTTCCTCGCCACCATTGGCCTCCATCCGAGTAACACGTGCAATCCGAACGGTGAACACGTAGACGAGTAGAAGCGATCAGACGACAAGTGAGGGGGCTGTCATACCGATACAGCCCCCTCACTCGCGTCTTGGCGTCGTCGCCCATTCCGGCGTGGTTTGACCTGGCGGCATTCGCGTAGTTGACTTGGGTCATAGGCCAGGACTCCGACAGCGTCGCCAGGCGCCGATCGGATCGGGCCGACTCTCTCGTCCACAAGGGCTCGATGCTCTCAACGATGCCAGGGTCGGTCGTCATCGGATTTCAGAGGTGAAAACATGGGCTCGCTCGTCAAGAAGCGTCGCAAGAAGATGTCGAAGCACAAGTATCGGAAGCGCCTGAAGGCGAACCGACACAAGCGCAAGTGATCTGAGAGGACCGGCCGGGAGGCCGGTCCTTCTCGTTTGGGGTCCCGGCGGTCAGAGCGCGACTGCCGCCGCCACGACTCCGAGGCTCGAGATGAGGATCAGTCCCTGGAGGATTCCCCTGGTCCGTGCCGTCTGGTTCGCTGCTGCGAACTGGTGCCATGCCGCCAGGGCGGCAGTCAGGGCAACGGCCCCGACTTTCAACGCGAGTCCTGGTCGGTCGAGATAGTCGACCGCCATCCATGCTCCCGAAAGCACGGCGACGCCCATCGCGGACCAGGACACTCTCCCGAACATCCGAGCCATCGCCTTGAGAACCGAGCGATCAACTCCCTCGCGTCTGACTACGGCCACCAGCGCCCCAAGCGTGATCAGGCCGCCGACCCAGACTGATGCGGCGACCAGATGAATCCACAGGATGAATGCCACGGAAGTCCCTTCTCGACCGACGCAGGATAAATCCTGCCTCATGCCTGGACGGCTTCGTCCACTGTGCCATCCTGTAGGAGTCTGCAATGAGGGGATTGCTTCGTGACTGTCACCTACGAACTCCGAGATCACGTCGCCATCATCACGGTGGATCGTCCCGGTCGCCGTAACGCCATCGATCGCTCGACCGCGAGAGCGCTCGGGAGGGCCTGGGACCGCTTCGAGTCCGACGATGGCGCACATGTCGGAATCCTGTATGGGGAGGGTGGCCATTTCTCGTCCGGTGCCGACTTGAAGGCCTTCGATCTGGTCGACGGGGACGACGGGTACCTGGGGTTCACCCGGAGGGAGGTCGCCAAGCCGACGATCGCTGCGATCGAGGGGTACTGCGTCGCCGGGGGCCTCGAGATGGCGTTGTGGTGTGATCTGAGGGTCTCGGCGTCCGATGCCGTCTTCGGATGCTTCGAGCGCCGCTTCGGCGTGCCGATGGTCGACGGCGGGACCCAGCGTCTCCCCCGACTGGTGGGCCACGGTCTCGCAATGGAGCTCATTCTGACGGGCCGACCTGTCGCTGCGGACGAGGCGCACGCCATTGGACTCGTCAATCTGGTCACGGCTCCTGACGCAGCGCTGGACGCAGCGCTCGAATGGGGTGGGCTGATCGCTCGCCACCCGCAACCGACGCTGCGCAGCGACCGCCGAGCGTTGATCGATGGCTCGGGTCGGCCGCTCGCCGAGGGACTCGAGCTGGAGCGACGACTGGGGTCGGAGGTCATGCACTTCGCACGCGCCGGCGCCGACCATTTTGCAACTGGCGAAGGACGGTCGGGATCGGTCGTCCGAATGCTGGTGGCGGTGCCCGATGAGGGCGATGAAGACGACATGCCCTGGAATCGGGTGGCTCCGACGCGATCACGGGCTTCAGATGCAGAGCTCGTTCCCGAGGATGAAGAGCCCCAAGAGGGTGAGTCGGCTCCCGAACTGGATCCTGACCTCCTCGTCAGACGATGACGAGGCCCAACAGGAGCCACCGGCCGCACCGGCAACGCATTGGGAAGGTCGCGAGGGAAGCGCGGTCGATCTCGGGCTCGGCCGGGTGGGCTACTTCATCGCCCCTGTTGTCGAGAGGGGTCGTTCGGTGATCTTGTTGTCGGACTTCGGACAGGGCCTCGACGAATGCGAGTTGTCGGCCGCCGACCGACTCGCCGAACTCGGTCAAGCGACGCTGGCAATCGACCTCTTCGGAGACCATCAGGACCCGGAAACGATCGACCCCGAGGCGGCGGCGCGGCTCGTCTCGTCGTCGATCGACACGGTGATCGCCGGGGGTTTCGCTGCGTCCGGAACGGTAGGGCTGGTCGGATTCGGGGTCGGCGCAGCCGTGGCGATGTGGATCGCGGGCTCAGAGGAGCGGGTCAACTGCGTGGTTGCATTCAGTCCGCACTCACCGTGGCACGAGGTGAGTCGGACCCGGTTGCTATCGGCGACCGCCTACCTCTGTCACCAGGGTGATGGCGAGCAACCCGCCGGTGCGCCATCCGCTGCGGTGACGGAGATGGAGTTGCGCGATCAGGGCGTTGACGCCACCTTCCACGTCTACCCGAACACCGGCGTGCACTTCTACGACGAGGATCATCCCGAGTACAGCGAGGGCATGTCCGACATCGCCTGGCAGCGCACCGCGCTCTTCCTCGATCGGCATCTCTGACACGGAGCGCACGATCGGGCGAGTGGGTACTCTGTCGCCATGGATCGAGTGATCTGGGAACAGCAGCCGAAACTCGAGAATCCGGTGGCCATCGTTGCGTTCGAGGGCTGGGGAGACGCGGGAGAATCGTCGACCATGGCAGTTCGCCATCTGATCGACGAGTTCGATGGCGTCCGGATCGCCACCATCGATGCCGATGACTTCTTCGATTTCCAGGTGAGACGACCGGAGATCGAACTCGATCACATCGGAACCCGTGAAGTGCTGTGGCCGGACTCCGAGGTGTGGGTGGTGCGACCACCACTGTGTGAGCACGATGTCATCGTCATCACCGGCCACGAACCGCACGCCCGATGGAAGGCGTTCACGGCCGACGTGACCGCGGTGCTGTTTGCGCTCGGAGCAACGAGGGTGGTGACGATGGGTGCGTTCGTCGGGCAGGTTCCGCACACGCTTCCCGTTCCGCTGGTTGGATCGTCATCTCAGCCCGAGCTCCTCGAGCAGCATCATCTCTTCACCTCCGGCTACGAGGGCCCTACCGGCATCGTCGGGGTGCTCAACCATGCGTTTCAGGCGGCCGGCTTCGACACGGTGAGCGTCTGGGCCGCGGTCCCGCACTACCTCTCGAATCAGGAGTACCCGCCCGGGGGACTGGCACTTCTGGACAAGGCGATCGAGATCCTCGATCTGTCGATCGACACCTCCGATCTGACCCTGGCATCTGCCGAGTTCCGTCAGCAGGTCGACGACACGCTCGAGGACTCGGACATCGTCGACTACGTCCAGGAGCTCGAGAGCCAGTCGCTCGCCGGCGAGGACGGCATTGATCCGGCGGAGCGGTTGGTCGAAGAGATCGAGCGGTTCCTCGAAGACGGCTGATCCCGTCCGTCAGGCCGTCGGGACCTTCCATCGCCGGAGCCGGAGGCTGTTCGCCACGACGGAGACCGACGAGAACGCCATCGCACCGGCGGCGATCATCGGGTCCAGCAGTCCTGCGGCCGCGAGCGGGATGGCCGCGGTGTTGTAGAAGAAGGCCCAGAACAGGTTCTCTCGGATCGTCGCGAACGTTCGGGAGGCGAGCCTGATCGAAGTGTCGGCGAGCGCCGGGTTACCCGACATGAGGACGATGTCGCCGGCCTCGATCGCGACATCGGTGCCGGTGCCGACCGCCATTCCGATGTCGGCGCGGGTGAGCGCCGGAGCATCGTTGATCCCGTCACCGACGAAGGCGACGATCTCCCCTGCTTCCTGGAATCGGGCCACGGCATCCGACTTCTCTCCGGGGAGGACTTCGGATACGACGTCCGTGATCCCCACCTGGGCGGCGATGGCTTCTGCGGTTCGAGCGTTGTCACCGGTGATCATCGTCGACTGCACGCCGATACCGGCGAGCGAAGCGACCGTAGCGGCCGAGGTGTCACGGATCTGATCGGCTACGCCGATGACGCCGTGGGTCATCCCATCGACGCCGACCAGGAATCCGGTATGGGCGGCGCCCTCGATCTCGGCGAGCGCATCGGTCCAGCGCTCGGTGACCTGGACGCCCTGGTCGGCGAGGAACTTCGCCTTGCCAACCACGACCCGCGCTCCATCGACCGTACCGACAACGCCGCGTCCGGTCACGGACTCGAAGGCATCCACCCGGATCAGCTCGATGTCTCGCTCTTCGACACCGAGCGCAACTGCCCGTCCGATCGGGTGCTCCGAGGCTGCTTCGACCGATCCGGCGAGCAGCAAGAACCGCTCCTCGTCGATGTCTGTTTCAACGTCGCTGAGGCTCATGACGCCCGTCGTCAGCGTGCCGGTCTTGTCGAAGATGACCCGATCGATCGCCTTGGAGCGTTCGAACACGTCTGCTTGCTTGAAGAGCACCCCGAGTTCGGCGCCGCGAGCGCTTCCGACCATGATGGCCGTCGGGGTCGCTAGCCCGAGGGCGCATGGGCAGGCGATGATGAGGACGGCGACGGCGGCCTGGATGGCCGCGGCGGTCGGGTTGCCGAGGGCGATCCACACACCGAAGGTGATGATCGAAATCGTGATGACGGTCGGGACGAAGATCGCTGAGACCCGGTCCGCGAGCTTCTGCACCGGCGCCTTGGACGCCTGGGCGTCTTCCACCATTCGCACGATCTGTGAGAGCGCCGTGTTCGAGCCCACCTTTGTCGCTCGAACCTCGAGCTTGCCCTGCTGGTTGACGGTGGCGCCGAAGACGTCGTCGCCGGCGGTCTTGTCGACCGGGATCGATTCACCGGTCAACATCGACTCGTCGAGTGATGACGCCCCGGAGACGATGATGCCGTCGGTTGGTACCTTCTCACCCGGCCTGATGACCATGATGTCGCCCGGGATGAGACGCTCGGCGGGGATGGTGAGTTCAGCGCCATCGCGGAGCACCCGAGCCTCCTTGGCCCCGAGCTCGAGAAGGGCGGAGATCGCCGACGACGCTCGACCCTTGGCGCGGGCCTCGAATGCGCGACCGAGGGTGATCAGTGTGATGATGATGGCGGCTGTCTCGAAGAACACCGTCTCGTCGTTGAGGATCGCCCAGGTCGAATAGCCCCAGGCGACCGAGGTCCCAAGCGAGATGAGCGTGTCCATGGAGGCACCGAGCGAGCGGAGTTGCTTGATGGCGACGCGGTGGAATTGAGCACCCAGCACGAACACCACCGGCGTGGAGAGGACGAGCTGTGTCACCCTGCTCCACTGGGTGTCCGGACCGAACATGGCGAGGACCACCACCGGGAGGGACAGGACGAGCGCCGACCAGAAGCGTCGCCACTGCGTGCGTTCTTCGTCGGAGTACTTCTCGACGAGTGACTGGCGCTCGTCGCCTTCGGTGACGAGGCGGATGTCGTATCCGATCTTCTTCACTGCCTCACGCAGCGAGTCGGCGCTGATGGGCGCGTCCGAGCGCACTGTTGCTTCTGCTCCGGTGAAGTTCACGATGGCGGCGTCGACCCCGTCCTGCTTCCCCAGGACCCGTTCGATCCGGTTGGCGCAGGCGGCACACGTCATGCCGTCCACCTCGAATGTCAATGTGTCCTTGTCGGACATTCGGCTCTCGCCTCTCTTCCTGTGCTCAGTCCGATGCGACTTCGTAGCCCTGCTCTTCGATCGTCTCGACGATCGTGTCGAGGCTCAGTTCGTCGGCGTAGCTGATCGCCACGGTTCGTGCGTCGATCGCGACCTCGACCGAGTTGATCCCGTCGAGTCCGGAGACCGCATCCTCGATGGAGCTCTTGCAGTGTCCGCAGGAGATGTCGGGAACGTTCAGGGTGATGGTGTTCATGGTGACTCCAGCTCTCGTGGCCCCGGTCCGGTGACCGCGGCGGTGTACTTCATCGTCTCGAGCAGCTCATCGACGATGTCGGATGTCCGGCCTTCGGCGGCCGCATGGGCCACGCAGGTCTCCAGATGGTTCTGAAGGAGCACCCGGTTGACGCGCTCGAGTGAGGACTGCAGCGCCGACACCTGTTTCATGATGTCGGGGCAGTACCGCTCGTCGTCGACCATGGTGATGACGGCATCGAGATGACCTCGCACTGTCTTCAGCCGGTTGAGCGCCGATGTCTTGTGCTGCTGTTTCATGGGAAGACTGATACCACCCCACTAGGGGTGGGGTCAATTCCATAATCTGCCTGAGTTCGAGAGACAGGTGAGAATGCGGAAGGCCCCGATCGAACGACCGGGGCCTTCCTTCAACGAACCGCAGACAGAGGGAGGGGGAGAGAACCAGATGGCTGCGGTTCTTGATCTATCAGGTTCCTTCGGGGACGACCCGTCCACGAACTCGTGGGTACTTCACCGGAGAGTGCAGATAGCAATAGTCTCGCTTGTTGTATCTGCTGAGCTTGGTGATACATGCGTCTTCCAGGCACACCCGGTCATCGCCGAAATCCTTCGACGGTCGGGTCACGCCCTTCACGGATCGACCCTTCATCGTTGAGTCCGACATTTGGCCTCCTTCGTGTTGGCCGCCTTCGAACGGTGTAACGCTCGAGGGCCCTCGCTTCTTCCCAGTATTTCTGTTCTCACTCCATGTTCGGAGCGGAGGGGTCAAGTGGATGTAAAAATCAATCCTCGACGGTGAGATCGTCTGCGTCGATGCCACCCGGCTTGGTATTAGCACTAAGGCTAGCAGATGCCGCCACGGCAGGTGCTGTCCACCTACCGCGGATACGACGTCACCGACCTCGTCCGGGTTCCCAGCCAGTTGTGTGCTGCCGATGGCCCCGGGTCAGCCCTCGGTGACGCCGATGTTGGAGAGGAAGGCCGCGTTGTTCGGCTCTCGGCCCAGGAAGGCGACGAGATGGTCCATACCGCTGCGGCTGCCCCCCGACTCGAGGATCTGGGTGCGATAGTCGCGTCCGACGGCCGGATTGGTGTAGCCCTCTGCTTCGAAGCGGGAGAACATGTCGTCGCCGTAGACCTCCGACCACAAGTATCCGTAGTACCCGGCTTCGTATCCGAACAGGTGCCCGAAGCTCGCCGGGAAGAAGGTCCCTTCGTGGAAGGGCAAGCAGCGACACCTCCATCGCGTCACGCAACGCCAGATCGAGGTCACGATCGGTCGACGGACCATGCAGATTCATGTCGAGGGTCCCATACGACATCTGCCGCAGCTTGGTCAATGCCACGTTGAGGTTCTTGGCGGCTACGAGTTGATCCACGAGTTCGGCCGGGATCGGCTCGCCAGTGTCGTGGTGGCGGGCGAACCGTTGCAGCACGTCGGGCTTCCACGTCCAGTGCTGCATGATCTGCGACGGCGCTTCCACGAAATCTCGTTCGACGTTGGTCCCGCTGAACTCGACCAACTCCGTGCGGGTCAGGGTCTGATGGAGGATGTGCCCGAACTCGTGGAACATGGTCTCGACGTCCTGATGCTGGAGCAGCGACGGCCGCTCGGCGCCGGGCTTCGGAAGGTTGGCCACGATCGCCGACACCGGGTGCTGGTAGCTGCCATCGGCGAGCCGCCGGCCGGGCACCAGCGTGAACGCGGCGGCGTGGCTGAACTTGCCCTCCCTGGGGAAGAGATCCATGTAGAAGTGTGAGATCAGCTCGCCGGAGTCCGCATCGGAGATCGCGTAGGTGATGACGTCCGGGTGCCATGTCGCAGCCTCGACCCTCTCGTACGACAGCCCGAACACCTCGGCCGTGATCTCGAACATCCCGTCGAGCACCTGCTGGAGCGGGAAGTAATTGCTGACTTCGTCGGGGTCGACGCCGTACTCCGTCTTGCGGAGCTGTGTGTCGTAGTACTGCCAGTCGTACGCCTGGAGAACGGCGTCGTCGTCACCGGTGTCCCTCCGAAGCAGCCGGGTCATGACCTCGATCTCCTCGGCTGCAGCCGATTGGAGCGGGTCGCGCAGCGAGTCGTAGAACT
This sequence comes from uncultured bacterium, assembly GCA_963745865.1. Lineage (GTDB taxonomy): Bacteria > Actinomycetota > Acidimicrobiia > Spongiisociales > ZC4RG35 > JAHEDH01. The sequence continues at coordinate 112,820 of CAVUYZ010000012.1, forward strand.
CGATGACGTTCTCGGGGTTCTCGGCCATGCGCTCGTCGAGCGTGTGGTGCGCCCACGACGCCTGACCGAACAGGTCGGCGACCTCCTGACGGATCTCGACCGCCTCCTCGAGGATCCGGCGGTTGTCCTCCCGGGCACGGTTGTTGAACTTGAACATCAGCGCCTCGCGCAGGTCCCGGCGGGACGAGTTCTGGACGAAAGGGATGACGTGGGGGTAGGCCATCGTGATCCTGAGTTCCCCCTCGTTGTCGCCCGGCTCCAGCGAGTCGGCGAACCACTTCGGCATCCCGTCCAAGTCGTCGCGACTCACGACGAGTACGTCGTCCCACTCTGCGATGTTGCTCTCGAACTTCACTCCGAGCTCGATCAGGCGATTGCTGAGATCCTTCAGTCGGGAGCGCTTCTCCGCCGCCAGCTCATGCCCGGCCTTACGGAAATCGCGGAGCGAGAACTCGAGAAGTCGTTTCCGCTCCCCGGTGAGCTCAGAGGCTTCATCAGTCTGGGAGAACGCCTTGACCGCCTCGTACAGGTCGGATCGAAACGCCAGCTCGACACCCCACTTCGAGATCTGCTCTTCCAGCTGCTTTCCGGTCGACCGGGTCTCCTCGTCGGGGTGGACGTACCCCATGAAGGCGGTGCGCCCGAACACCGAGACCGTCAGGTCGGCGATCTCGATCTACGACCCCGAGCGTGCTCTCATAGGTCGGGTCGTCGGAACTCTGGACGATTGCGGTAACGAGCTCATCCGCCCGGGCGAGGGTCGTCGTCACGTCGTCGCGAATGGATGCAGGGGTCACCGATGGATAATCGAAAAGCATGACAGCAACGATACGACGTCGAGACGGTTTCGACGCAGCGAGTCGCGTTGGTTCGGCCGGTCGGTACCGTTTCGGCATGAGAGCTCGTGGGATTGTCACGTGTACCTTGTTCCTGGTCGTGATCACGTCGTGTTCGACCATCGGCGGTTCGGATAGTCCACTTCCACATCAACGGCGCCCGTCGACACCAGCGACGGCGGTCACGACCACGACGTCGACGCAAACGGCTGCCCCGACTACTGCCCCGAGCGAGCCACCTCCGACCACCGCCGGGCCGACGGGGGGTCCCTCCGTCGCTGGTGGGGGTGAGGAGACCGAGCCCACCACCAAGGGTGATGCTCGACCGGACTGGCTCGGCACTCGGCCTCTGGAGCTTCGGCCGGACGGGTTCGGTGAGGTTCTGCCGACGCCGTCCGGACCTGATCAACCGGTCGTTCGCTCCATCGACGAGCCTCGGCCCGGGCGGCGATGAGTTCGTGTGGAGCTCCGGTCCCATACCGAGCGACGTACTGGCGCGAGCCACCTGGGATCCGGCGTGCCCGGTTTCGCTCGATGACCTCGCCTATCTGACCATGACCTATCGGGGCTTCGATGGAGCCAGCCACATCGGGGAGATGATCGTCAACGCGTCGGTCGCCGAAGACATCGTCGAAGTGTTCCGTCGGCTCTTCGAATCCGACTTCCCGATCGAGGAGATGGTCGTCGTCGCAACGGACGAACTCGACGCTGCTCCGACCGGAGACGGGAACAACACCACCGCATTCGTGTGTCGTGCGGTGACCGGCGCCACATCGTGGTCGCAGCATGCCTACGGATTGGCGATCGACCTGAATCCGTTCCACAACCCCTATGTGAAGGGGGACCTCGTGCTCCCCGAGCTCGCCTCGTACTACGTGGATCGGACCCGCGATCTTCCCGGCATGGTCAGCGAAGGAGATGCTGTGGTGGCGGCGTTCGACTCCATCGGCTGGCAGTGGGGCGGCCGATGGAACTCATTGAAGGACTACCAGCACTTCTCGGCCAATGGCCGATAGGGATGGTTTGCCAGGCGGTGTTTTCCGACACGCCTCGACCCGTGCCTAGGCTCACCTCATGAAGCACATCTCCATCGAATTCTGCCGGGCTTGAAACTACACGAGCCGTGCCGTGAGCATGGCTGAAGCGATCTTCGACGAGTTCGGTCCCGCCTACGACATCACCCTCACCCCATCATCGGGGGGAGTGTTCGAGGTGGTCGTGGACGGTGATCTCGTGTATTCGAAGAAGGCCACGAAGCGTCATGCCGACTACGAGACGGACGTGGCTCCCAGCCTTCGCTGATTCCAGCGCAGGCGCCGATCACAGCCACTCGAACGAGGCCAGATCATCGGCAATCCACATGGCGCGCCCGGTGTACGTGCCGTTGACGAAGAGGCGAACTGCATCGAGCGGGTCGAGCGCCTCCTCGAGATTGAACCCGCCTCGGTCGGCGGCGGCTCTCATGCCGGCGAATGGATCGGGTCGCTCGACAGGGGCGTCCGAACCGCCGATCATCGAGACTCCCGCATCGAGCATCGAACGGAAGGGGTATGCCCACCTCGCCCGCTCCGGTCCCAATCTCGTCTCCATCCAGTGCGCATCCGAGGACACGAACGATGGCTGAACCGAAGCCACGATCCCTGCGTCGGACATCCGCTCGACGAGTCGTTGGGAGAGAATCGAGGCATGCTCGATACGAAGGCTCCCGGCCGGGGCACCGGTGGCCGCCATCGGTTCGAACACATCGAGGACTCGGTCGACGGCGGCGTCCCCGATCGCATGGATGCAGGCCGATCCCCCCAGCTGGATCGACGTCTCTGCCATCAGCCGGAAGTTGGCTGCGTCCTCGCGGGTCGTGCCCGACGTCGATGGCACTGTCCGCGTACGGCTGGGACAGCGCCGCGGTGTGACCGCCAAGACTCCCGTCGGCGAATCCCTTCCATCCACCGAAGGTGACATGAGAGCGATCAGCGATCCGTTCGTGGTGCTGTCTGAGATCTGCCGGCGTGGCGGCGATCAGGATCACCGAAACATCGAGTGGCAGGATTGCGTCGATCGACAACAGCGCGTCGAGTTCGTCATCGGGTCCGCACCATGCGGGCGAGCCGGCAGGAACCATCGCATCGATCCGGGTGAGGCCGTAGCCCGCAAGTCTTCGGGCGGTGGCCAGCAGATCGGGGCCGGCGATATCGCGCTGGGTGTCGTTGGTGACCTTCGAGACCATGTCGATGGCGGTTTCCCTGAGGATTCCGGTGGGGGTCCCATCCGTGGTTCGGTCCATGGAGCCTCCCGACGGGTCCGGCGTGTCCGCAGTGATCCCGGCCCGGTCGAGCGCCACGCCGTTGGCCATGGCGATGTGCCCGCACACCCGATAGACGAGCACCGCGCGATCAGCGATGATTTCGTCGAGGTCCGCGCTGGAGAGGAGTCGCCCTTCGTGGAGTCGTGTCTCGTCGAATCCGATTGCCACCACGTCGCCCGAACCGTGTGAGGTGAGGCGTTCGGCGACATCTTCCAGATCCCGGGCGTCGTCGAGGCTGATACCGGTGGTTGCGGCGCTGATCGAGCCGAGATGCAGGTGGGCGTCTCGAAGTCCTGGGACGACGAAACCTGCGCGGCGGATCGTGGCGACGCCGGGGATGTCGGCTTCGGTCACGCTGACCCCCGCGTTGGAGATGAGCACGCGATCCCCGATCACGATCCCGGTCCCATCGAGGACAGCATCGACCTTGAGGACGGTGTTCACCTGGCGATGGCCTCGATCAGAGCGTCGTGCACCAGGCCGTTCGATGCGACGACCCCGGGGTCGTCGAGAGGGTATGCCGAGCCGTCGAATGTCGAGATGCGGCCTCCGGCTTCGGCCACGATCAGCGTGCCAGCTGCCGAGTCCCACGGCTTCAACCCGTACTCCCAATAGGCATCGAGTCTGCCCGCTGCCACCCAGCAGAGATCGAGTGCCGCAGATCCGACCCGACGGATGCCCTGGAACGTCTGGAGGACTCCTGCCAGTGTGTCCGCCATCGCCTGGGCGCGTTGTTGCCGCTCGTACGAAAACCCGGTTCCGACCA
>CAVUYZ010000013.1:0-116584 GCA_963745865.1 uncultured bacterium
GGTGTTCGAGACGAGCGACCGTACAATCTGCCCATGACGAGCCGTTCAATCGCTTTCAATTCACTGATCGATGCCCGCCGCGACGAGATTCGGGCGCTGCTCGAGCCACACCACGCCCGTTCGATCGCAGTGTTCGGTTCGGTTGCGCGAGACGAGGCAACGGTCGACAGCGACGTCGATTTCCTGGTCGAGTTCGAGCCTGAGAGCTCCCTTCTGGATCTGGTCCATCTCGAGGAGGCGCTCTGTGACCTCTTGGCGACGTCGACGTCGACGTCATGTCGCTCGGTGCGCTTCTCGATCGAGACGACGAGATCCGGAGCGACGCCGTCACGTTGTGAGTCGATCCGACGCGCACCGCCTGGCCGACATGATCATGGCGGCCGACGAGATCGCCGCGGTCGTCGAGCGGGGCCGGGACCGCGTTTGACGCCGACGTCGTGTTGCGTCGCGCCGTCGAACGGTGCCTCGAGATCGTCGGCGAGGCATCCAAGGCGATGTCGCAGGACGTCACCGACGCACATCCCGAGATCGCCTGGTCCGACATGGCGAAGGTGCGTGATCGATTGAGCCATCATTATCACCGGGTCGATCCCGCACAACTCTGGACCATGGCGACTCAAGACGTCCCGGCCGTTGCGAGACTCCGCCGGGAGGTCGAGCCCGGCGGGTGATCGAGTCGTGTCGCGCGCTCGAGAGTGGGCCTCATGCCAGGCGTCTTCCGTTGTCATTGTCCCGTCTCGGGAGGAATCGGTCGCCGAGGCGTTCGGCGGCTTGACGGTCGGCTTCGGTGATGGCTCGGGCGTAGATGCCGAGCGTGAGCCTCGGGTCGGTGTGTCCGAGCCGGGTCTGGGCGGTCTTGAGGTCGACGCATTCGAGCACGAGTCCGGTGGCGTCGGCCTGGCGGAGGTCGTGGAACTGGGCCCAGTCGACGCTGGCTTGTTGTCGGGCCGGGTACCAGATCCGGTGCAACCAAAGTGGTGCCGTTGGCGAGCACTGTGCGCGGCTTCGCTGCGGAGGTCACGATCGAACCAGACACCGCCAATGGCCTGCGAAACCAGTGCGCAGCCCAGTGCCAACACATCACGACGAAGCGGGTCGACGAGGTGACGGGACACGTCGGTGCCGCGCTAGTCAGCAAGATCCGGGACACGCTCGGTCTTGTCCTCGACATCCCCGGCTAGCCACGCTGTTCGATCATCAGGCCAACACCCCGAGTCCGCGCAGAGGCCGCGGAAAGTCCGCGAGCGGACCGTTGACGACCCGAAACGACCGATGGCAACACGAGGCGAATGGTGAATGAATACGGGGCCATTGTGGTGGCAGCCTGAGATCATCGCTGAGCTGATCCGTACAAGAGCAAGTATCGGCCGCCCCCGTCGCCGACGTGCTCGAAAAGTGGGTGCAAGGTTGACAATGTGCTGCCGGCTGGCGTGTGACGGATCCGCTGTTGGTGTGTGAAAACACCACCCCGCACCACGCGAACACCCTGGTCGGACGTTCTCGTTGGCTACTGACCAGAGAGGCACCCGGTCATTGCCGTTTCCCGTTGCGGCGTGAGTGGCCCGTGTCACGACTCGGGGGTCGGGAGACGATCGATCGGAGGTCTGATCGTGCCACCCTTCGCCTCCACGATTCGTCTCAAATCTGCGCGAAGTGCTCCGAGCCTCGTCTGCCCGAGCAGTTGCTCGAGCTCCTCTTCGGACGTCAGGGCGGCTTCGATCGCCGCCTGAGATGCTCTCTTGGCTCGTGCGGTCCGGTGGATCCGTTTGGCGCGCCTGTCGTCGGGGTCGGGGCGACGTTCGACATAGCCGAGAGCTTCCAGTTGATCCACGAGTTCGCCAGCAGATTGGGGGGTGATTCCAGCGCCCTCTGCGAGATCGGTCAGTCGCTGCCCGTCTTCGAAGTCGAGTTGCTCCATGATCGCGCCGTGCGACGGCTTCTGGTCCGGGGCCACGGCACGAACAGCAGCGCCCACTTCCCTGGCCAACTCGTTGTAGGCGAAACGCAACAGGGCAACGGTCGGAGTATCCATGCTTGACAGATCGTACCTCATGCCTGATAATCAGGAAACCCTGATAGTCAGGTATGCCTGAAGATAGGAGAGAACCAATGAACCGCTCGAGTAGTCATCGTCGCACTCTGGAGTCGATGTTCGAAGGTGGGACCTTCAAGTCGCCCGACTTCGAATACGAGCTCCGCTCGGAGAACTTCATCGCGGAGATCCCTCAGACCGGCGAGCGGTTCGAGGGCCGGGATGTCCTGAAGGCCATGCAAGAGAGCTTCGGAGCGTCGCCAATCATCGAGTTGAAGGACATCAGAGGCGAAGGTGACATCTGGGTGGTCGAGGCTCTCCAAACCTATGCGGACGGCAGTGACTTCCACGTGTGCGTGATCGTCGAATTCGACGAGGGAAAGATCATTCGAGAGACCCGCTACTACGGGCCGCCACTCGCCACCGAACGGGCCTGAGCACGCGAGATGCGGATCGGATCGACGCTTGTCGTGCACGGTCGGAACAGACCGACGCCGCCTGTAACGGTCGATCGACGACGGTCTCAGACTGATCCCATGAGGTTTGCCATGTCGAGAAGTCTGGCCGAGTAGCCCCACTCGTTGTCGTACCAGGACACGACTTTCACCGTCCGGTCCCTGAGAACCATCGTCGAATCCCGGTCGATGATCGACGAGTGAGTGTCGCCGATGATGTCGCGGGAGACGAGTGCCTCGTCTGACACCCTCAGCACCCCCCGCATGCGGCCCGCCGCCGCAACATCGAATGCCTCGACGATCGCCTCGGTCGTGACGTCGGTGTTCAAGTGGGCGACAGCGTCGACCACCGAGCCGTCCTCGACCGGCACTCGAAACGCCATCCCGTCGAGCCGTCCCTCCAGTTCGGGAACCACGAGCTCGGTCGCTTTCGCAGCACCGGTGGTGGTCGGCACGATCGACAGCGCGGCCGCACGTCCTCGTCTCCGCTTCCTGGTGGGCTTGTCCATCAGCGACTGACTCGAGGTGTAGGCGTGGATCGTGGACATGAGGAGGTCTTCGACACCGAAGTTGTCGTGGAGCACGCGGGCGATCGGTGCCAGGCAATTCGTCGTGCAGGACGCATTCGAGACGACGATGTCGGTTTCCGGGTCGAAGGTGTCTTCGTTCACCCCGAACACGAACGTGTTGTCTGCGTCATCCGAAGGCGCCGAGATCAGGACCCTCGATGCCCCTGCCCGCAGGTGACCCTCGGCGTCCTCACGCGACCGGAGCGCCCCGGTCGACTCGATCACGATGTCGGCGCCCCATTCGCCCCATGGGATCTCGGACGGGTCGCGCTCGGCGGAGCAGGGGATCGGGTCGCCGTCGATGGTGATGGCCGTGTCGTTCGCCACCTCCACTTTGCGTGGATACCACCCGTGCACGGAGTCGTACTTGAGCAGGTAGGCGAGATCGTTGATGTCGGCGAGGTCGTTGATGCCGACGATATCGAACCTGTCGTTCCCCAGCATCTGCTTGAACGTGCATCGGCCGATCCGCCCGAATCCGTTGATACCGATACGTATGGGCGTCACAGTCACTCCTGAAATCGATCGGTTGGGTAGATACCCGCTACTCGCCGGAGGGAAACCGACCGGCTGGGCAGAACGCTCAGTCGACTCGGGTGACCTGGAGGCGGTCGATTCTGCGACGATCCATGCGGATGACCTTGAACGAATAGCCGTCGATTGTCTCCTCGTCGCCGGCGAGCGGGATCTTTCCGGCGAACGCCAGGTAGAGACCGCCAACCGAGGAGTAGGGGCCGTCGGGGAGATCGGATTCGAGTGCGGTCTCGAGATCCTCGACCGGAACCCGCCCTTCGACGACCCATTGTGTCTCGCCCATGGGGATGATGGCCGGTTCCTTCGGGTCGTACTCGTCGTTGATCTCGCCGACCAACTCGGCGATCAGGTCCTTCACCGTCACGATGCCCTCGACTCCGCCGTGCTCGTCGAGGATGACGCCGAAGCTGATCTTCTGACGGCGGAGTTGCTGGAGTGCAGTGAGGACCGGCGTGGATTCGGGTACGAAGACCGGATCCCGTAGGAAGCGATCGATGGTGCCGTTCGACGGCTGACGGACCATGTCCTTCATGTAGAGGATGCCGACGATGTCGTCGAGCGTGCCCCCCGACTGGACAACCGGGAACCGGCTGTGGGCGTGAATCGTCACCGCTTTCCGGGCGGTTTGCTCGGTATTGCCGGCTTCGAGGAACACCACTTCGAGTCGAGGCGTCATCACGTCACGGACAGGGCGGTCGGCCAGTTCGAACAGCGACTCGAGGATCTCGCGCTCCGCGGTCTCGATGTGACCTGCCTGGTGTGAGAGTGCGGCGAGCGCCATGATGTCGGCCTCCGTCGCCGCGCCCTGCTCGTCCGGTTTGATTCCGAGGAGGCGGAGGATCCATCCGCTGATCCCGACGAACACCCGGGCGACGGGCTCCAGGAGCCGGTCGAGCCACCAAATCGTTGGCGCGACGAACAATCCGAATTGCTCAGGTCTGCGAGCTGCGAGGGTCTTCGGCGTGATCTCCCCGACCACGAGGATGATGGATGTGATCACGAGCGTCGACAGCCACGGCCCGAACGCCTCGCCCTGGGCGGGGCTGGAGAGCGCGGAGATGAAGTCGATGGCGAGGATCGTCGCGACGGACGCGCCGAGGATGTTGACGAAGTTGTTGGCGACGAGCAAGGTCCCGAGCACGGACTCGGTGTCGGCCACGAGGTCGGCCAGGCGTTTGCCGCGTGTACCTCGATCGGCCAGCTGGGCGGCTCGCTCGCGGGGAAGGGCGAAAAACGCTGTCTCCGATCCGGAGAAGAAGCCCGAGGCGCCGATGCACACCGACAGGATGACGACAAGCAGGATCTGGAACCCTGTCATGCTGCCCTCAGATCGATCCCTCCGTGAGAAGATCGGACATGACGGCGCGCAGTTGTTGGGACGTGAACGGCTTCAGCAGGTGGGCGTCCGCCCCGGCCCGTTTGGCGAGGAACGCGTCGGCGCTCCGGTCGAGCAGGAGAACCACCGGAACGCGGGAGATCTCGTTGCGGAACATGGCGTCTTTGAACATGCGGACCGTCGCCATGCCACCGGTGCTCCTGATCTGCATGTCGATGGCGATCAGGTCGTAGCGACGCTCGCCAGCCAGCGTCACTGCCTCACTCGGGTCGTCGACCGTGGTGAGGCTCGTGCCGGGATCCGTGATCGCGGCCGAGATGTCGTTTCGAACCCAGTCGGCGTCGGCTATGAGGAGTATGGAGACCATCGACGGCAAGCGTAGCGGGCCGGCCCTTCGCCGAGCCAGGCCGGATTGGGCCGCCATCCACTTCGGTACCATCATGTCCCTGTGAAGTCCCGCCTCCGCATCACATTCCTGGGCCTGTTCGCCTTGGCCTGGATTGCATCGACCGCTGTCGGCGCCGTCGCCCAGACCAACGAGCGGTCGGTCGACGTCATCGACCTGTCGGGGGTGTGGGATGGGCGGATCATCGAGTTCGCCATCGATTCCATCACCGATGCTGCCGCTTCCGGTTCGGTCGAATACGTGATCCTCGCCATCGATTCTCGGGGCGTTGTGGCCGATCGCGAGGATCTCGCCCGGCTGGCAGATCTCGTCGCCGACCCTCCACTGCCGGTGGTCGCCTGGGTCGGTTCCATTCCTGCAGTGGCCTATGGGGGCGCTGCGCAGATCGTTCTCGCCGCCGACGTGGCCATCGCTGCTCCCGGAAGCGAGATCGGATACCTCGAGCCGACGATCGCCGGCGACCCGGGCTCGGAGCCTGTCGTTGGGCTGATCGATGGGATCGTCGACGACGCCATCACCGTGACTGAGTTGCCGGTCGAGTCTTCTGACACCAGCCTCGCCGCATCGGTGTCTGCAGCAGTGTTCGACGAGATCGGCGTCCAGACGGCAGCTCCGCGTCAGATCGGCCAGTTGCTCGATGGCCGCGAGTTCACGATCCGAGGTGAGACGGTGAAGGTCTCGACGGTTCGCGCGTTCGAGGGTGGCGTGACGAACCTGGTCACGGTCATCCGTCAGCCGAACACGCTCGACCAGTTCTTCCGACTGGCTGCGACTCCCGAGGCGGCGTTCTTCTTCCTCGTTGCGGGACTCACGGTGGCTGCGTTCGAGTTCTATGCGATCGGCCCCGGGATCGCCGCGGGAACGGCTGCTGTCGCACTGGTGCTCGCGGGTTACGGGCTCGCCGTTCTCCCGGTTCGGTGGTGGGCGGTCGCGCTGTCGGCTCTCTCGGTACTGCTCATGTCCTGGTCCTATCAGCGAGGCGGTATCACGCTCTTCACGGGGTCTGGGATCCTCGGACTGGTGGTGAGCGGGTTCCTGTTCACCGATGCGGCACCACAGATCGTCCCTGGGGTTCCCGGCGTCCTCCTCACGATTGCGTCGGCCGCCTTCTTCTTCCTGCTGGCGATGCCGACCGTCGCCAGGTCTCGGTTCTCGACGCAGACGATCGGTCGGGAGGGACTGATCGGTCGGACCGGGGTCGCAGTCTCGGATCTGACACCCGACGGCGAGGTCGAGATCGATGGTGCGACATGGAGGGCGACCTCGCATCGGGAGGCCGGGATCGCGGCGGGCGACACGTGACCGTGCTTGCGGTGGAGGGCTGGTACCTCGAGGTTGATGCTCCCGACTGATCGACTCAGCGTCGATTATCTGCGAATGGAGTGTGAACGGTCGATCACGAAAAGTGTCGCGCATTTCCAGAATTTCCCTGGCGTATTTTGGCAGCAGTATTTAGGTTCGATTCCGCCTGCAACGGAGATGGAGGAATCCGTGAGCCAAATGGACGACTGGCAGACCCAGGGCCTGTGCCGAGGGAATCATGCGCACCTGTTCTTCCCGCCACCGGCGTTCGAACGCAAGGACGACCGAGAGCGGCGGGAGATGCGGGCGAAGGCGATCTGCAACGTGTGCCCGGTCGAAGAGCCGTGCCGTGGGTACGCGCTTGCGATCAATGAGCCGTTCGGTATCTGGGGAGGAACCAGCGAGAACGACAGGAAGCAGCTCGTCGCCAGCTGACTCTTCGTTCACGAACAGCGAATGACCGGGCTCGTCCGAGCCCGGTCATTCGCGTTTTCGTCGCTTGTCGCCCATCCGAACCGTCAACCCGTGATCGTCGGCCCATTCCAGGAACGGCACCGCGTACTTGCGTGACAGACCGACAACGTCCTTGAACTCGGACACGCCGAACGGTTCTTCGAATCCCCGGATCCCGGCAGCCAGTACATCGATCTGGGCGGGCAGGTAGACGAACTCGTCGGACACCCGAACCAGCTCGCCTTTGCGCACGGCCGCATGGAGCAGTTCCCGGTCCAGGCCGAGCTCGGCGACCCGGGGTACCGCAAGTGGGCCTGCCGTCTCCAGCGCAGCAATTGCCGCGTCGAGGGCGGTTCGGTGCTGGGCGTCGAACTCGACCGTGAATCCGGCAGACGACCAGGATCGACCCGTCGACCTCGAGGCCCGGCTCTGCCGATGCCAGTGCAACGACGATCGCGTGCGGGAATGTCGAGCTGTTCGGCCAACTCGGCGACGCCAGGGCCGGCTCGCAAGGGATTGTCCCGGTGGTAGTCCGCGACGACCGTCACGAGACGCTGCGTCAGCCACTCGGCGCGCGTCGGGCTCAACGCGACCCCGGCTGCGGTGACCGCTCCTTTCGGGCTTCCCCCGGTGTGGGCGGCGAGGCGCTCGACGTCGTCCATGGTGCGCAGATCGAGCAAGACCGTTGCCCGATCGTCGGCAGAGCCGTCGAGGCTGGAGACGAGCCGGTCGACGATGTCCGCAGTGAGTCGCTTGGCTCGCGGAGGGCTCGGATCGATCACCCGGCCGCCGCCGACCACCAGCCGTCTCCCGGCGTCCCGCAGGATGAACCGGTCGCCGGAACGGACCGCCACTCCACCGGGAACGTCGATGATCGTGAGGGTGTCCGACACCATCCGAATACGGACCGGCCAGGATCCGCTCCCGACATGCAGGTGATAGGCACCCCGATTGGTCAACTCGTCCACATACCGAGCGGAATCGATCGTTGCTGCGAACCGTTCGGTCAACGCCCAGCGACCCGAGGTCGCGAGCATCTCGCCCCGAGAGACCTCAGTCCGGTCGATCCCCGAGAGATTCGCCGCGACCCGGAACCCGGCGCCGATCGACTCGACATCGCGTTCGTGCGACTGCAGCCCACGGATCCTGACCTGGCTCCCGGATGGATACAGCGTCAACTCGTCGCCGACGGTCAGACGTCCCGCGACCAGCGTCCCGGTGACGACCGTCCCTGCTCCTGGCACCGAGAAGGATCGATCGACCCACAGTCGTGCGTCCCCATCCGGCGGATCAGGGACTCGTGGAGAGCGCAGACCGGAGTGACCCGATGAGATCCTCGATGCCATCTCCGGAATGCGCCGACACCGGCACGATCGGTGCGCCCTCGATCGACGAGCCCTCGAGATGCTCCTCGATCTCCAGGGTTGCGAGCTCGATCAGATCGTGGTCGACTCGATCCGTCTTGGTCAACGCGATCACCGCCGAGTCGACGCCAAGCAGGTCGAGCACGGCGAGATGCTCCTCGGATTGCGGCATCCATCCTTCGTCCGCCGCCACCACGAACAACGCGACATCGATCGCCTCGATCCCGGCGAGCATGTTCTTGATGAAGCGATCGTGACCGGGAACATCGACGAAGCTGACCTCGGCACCGTCCCCGAGATCCGCCCAGGCGAATCCGAGGTCGATGGTGAGGCCGCGCGCCTGCTCCTCGGCCCATCGGTCCGTCTCGCGGCCGGTCAGTCGTTTGATGAGCGTCGACTTCCCGTGATCGACGTGACCGGCAGTTCCGATCACCGGCATCGATCGACCGCCGACCGCAGGAGCTCGGCGAGGTGCTCATCGTCAGCGGGGGCGACAGCTCGAGGATCGATCAGGAGACGACCAGAGTCTCTTCGGGCGACCACCGGGACATGCGCCGGCCAGGAGAGCGAGATACAGCCGGTCGGCGGTGACCCCGTCGACCGCGATCGCTTTCGATGGGACCTCGGACCCCGGGACGCTGCCGGCGCCGACCGTTGATGTCGCGTCGACGACGGAACCGGAGACCTCGGAATGCCCGAGGATGGATTCGCACCGCGTCCCGAGATCTCCGACGGTTGCAGTCGCCATGGTCCAGAAGGGAAGCTCGCCGGCCCGTCCGTCGGCGTGGATCTCGGCGGTCACCGTCAGGGCGGCGAGTGTCGGCCCGTCGATCCTGAGCGCCCGGCTGACCGGATGCGCCTTCAACACGGCGATGAGATCGGACGATCCCGCGATGATGCCCGCTTGCGGGCCACCGAACAGCTTGTCGCCTGAGAACATGACCAGGTCTGCGCCTTCGGCGAGACTCTGCACGACACCGGGTTCGTCGCCGAGCCAGACCGGCGGAGGCCCGTCGATCCATGGTGTGCGGACGTCGATCAATCCACTGCCGATGTCGAAGACGAACGGAACGCCGACCTCCGCCGCCAGGTCGATCATCTCTCGCACGGTCGCCTCTTCCGAGAAGCCGGAGATCCGATAGTTGGATGGGTGGACCTTCAGCAGCATCGCCGTCTCAGCATTCGCTGCAGCCGCGTGGTCCCCGATCCTCGTCCGGTTGGTCGTGCCCACTTCGATCAGCCTGGTACCCGAGGCAGCCATGAGCTCGGGGAGCCGATAGCTCCCACCGATCTCGATCAGCTCGCCGCGAGAGACGGGGACCTGCCGCCCGGTAGCGAGGGCAGCCAGCGTGAGGTAGAGCGCGGCGGCGTTGTTGTTCACGACCAGCGTGGCTTCGGCACCGGTGACAACCCGGAGAAGACGATCGAGGTAGGTGGTGCGACCGCCGCGTCGACCGTCCGACAGGCTCAGTTCGAGGTTGGAGTAGCCGGTTGCCGTGTCGGCGGCGGCCGCAGCGGCGTTCGGATGGAGCGGCGCTCGCCCGAGGTTGGTGTGGAGCAGTACCCCGGTGGCGTTGATGACCTTGGTCGGCCGTGCCCGTTCCAGACGCCCGATCGAATCCCTCGCCAGCGACTCGGCGTCGGCGTCGCCGCCGGAGAGGATCCGGTCGCGAGCGGTGCCGATGGCCGCCCGGGCAACGTCTGACACGACCGACGTCGGCAGCGCGCTGTCGAGCGCCCGGACGAGCCGGTCGACGGAAGGGAGATCACGAGCCGACATGGGCCATGGAGCCTACAACAGGGTCGAAGCTGTGCCCCGGGCCCCATCCGAGTCTCAACCGACCTATCTTGACAGCGTGATCGACACCGCCGAGCGTCGCCGCCGGCTGATGCGCCGCCACCACCTCCTGTCCGACCAGGCGCCGTCGCTCGAGCAGATGGCACACGATCTGGTTGGTTTGCACTCGAGCGACCCAGCAACGGTGTTCATCAGCATCGGGCTTCGGACCGGTCTGCAACACTCCAGCATCGAGAACGCGCTCTATGAGGACCGGACGCTCGTTCGACTGCATGCGATGCGGAGGACACTGTGGGTGATGGCGCGTGACCATGCGGCGATGGTGCAGGCCGCGGTCTCACCCGCAGTCGCCGAGGCGGAGCGTCGTCGCGTGAGGAAGGGCCTCGTCGTCGCCGGACTCGACGACGATCCCGACCGGTGGATGTCCAGGGTCACCGACGCCGTCGAAGCCGTGATCCGGGATCGGCCGGGGATCTCCACACGCGAGCTCTCGGATGTCGTCCCCGAGTCCGCGCAGCCGATCGTGATCGGCAGCGGGAAGTGGGGCGGCGAGGTTCCGGTGCTCAGCCGTCTCGTTTCTCTCCTCGCCATGGACGGACGCATCGTTCGAGGTCGGCCGGGAGGCTCGTGGGTGTCGAGCCAATACACGTGGATGATTTCGGATCTCGACATCGATACCTCCGACCAGGAGTCGATCCGAGCCCGACTGGTCTCCGACTGGCTCCGCTCCTTCGGGCCGGCGACCTTCGACGACATCGCCTGGTGGTTCGGCTGGGGGATCCGCATGACCCGTGCCGCCCTCTCAGGCATCGAGCACGTAGTCATCACCTCGGATGGTCTCGAAATGGTTGCGCTGTCGGACGATCTCGAACCGACGCCGGAGCACGCGCCCACCGCCGTGCTCCTGCCGTCGCTGGATCCGTCTGTGATGGGTTGGAAGCATCGGGACTGGATCATCGGGGACCATGCCGGGCGGCTGTTCGATCGGAACGGAAACGCCGGCCCCATCGTCATGATCGACGGCAGGGCCGTCGGCACCTGGGGTCAGACATCGGGTGGCTCGGTGGCGCTCGATCTCTTTGTCGATGTCGGGGACGGAGGCCGTTCCCTCGCTCGGGCAGGCAGCTGCCGACCTCGACGGATGGCTCGGTGGCGTGGTCGTCAAACCGCGGTTCCCGTCACCGGCATCGCGAGATCTGGTGAGTCGCATCGGCTGATCAGCCGCAGTGACAGGCACCAAACGGGCCTAGGGTTTCAACAATGTGGAAATACGTCCTGTTCATCGGCCTGCCGGCGCTGGAGATCGTGTTGCTCGCGTGGATCGGTGACCAGATCGGGTTTCTCGGGACCTTCCTCCTGGTGATCGTCACCGGCGTCATCGGTGCCCGTCTTGTGGCGGCCCGCGGCAGGGTCGTGTGGATGTCCTTTCGAACCCGGCTCGCCACCGGTGACGTCCCCGATCTCGAGATCGCCCACGGCGCCATGCTCCTGGTGGCCGGCGCCATGCTGGTGACGCCGGGCGTCATCACCGACCTCATCGGGTTCCTTCTGCTCTCTGAAACGGTGCGAGAGATGATCCGTGTCAGATTCCTGAAGACGATGAGGGTCATCATCGCATGAGCGCCCCCCGACCGTCCGCGACGGTTCTGGTCATTCGTGACGGCCGCGATGGCATCGAGGTTCTGCTCGGCCGCCGCCCGGCAGCCCAGGCGTTCGGAGGCGCATGGGTGTTCCCGGGCGGCTCTGTCGACCCCGAGGATCGCGATGTCGAGCTCACCGGGATCGATCTCGAGGACGGTCCATGGCGGGCCGCGGCCCTGCGTGAGGTTGCCGAGGAGGTCGGTATCTTCCTCACCGATCCCGACCACCGCGTCGATCGCCCGCTCGAAGGTGTCGCCGTCTTCGAATCGGTCAGCGCCGCCGGGGCTCGGTTCCTGCCCGACCGACTCGCCTATCTCTCCAACTGGGTGACACCGGTGGGGATCGCGAAGCGATTCGACACCCGGTTCTATCTGGCGGTGGTCGACCAGAACACGACGGTTGGGCCGATCAGCCCAGAACTGGAGGTCGTCGAGTGGGTCGTTCCCGAGACGGCCCTGGCCCGCCATCGAGCGGGCCAGATCGAGCTCATCATGCCGACGATCGCCCATCTCAGACTGCTCAGCGAGTTCCCAACGGCCGAAGCTGCCGACCGGCATGCACGAGCTCAGACGGTCGTCGAGGCCGTGCAACCGAGACTGGTCCGCCGGGATGGCGTGGTCGAGGTTGAAATCCCGTGATACCCGGGATGAACATCGACCGGGTTCTTGCTCGCAACCCGGGGCCGTTCACCGGTCCCGGGACCAACACGTATGTGATCGGCGGTCACCGGTTCGTCGTGGTCCTCGATCCCGGTCCGGTCGATGCCCAACACGCCGACGCGATCATGGAGAGGGTCGGTGACAGGGTCGTCAGATCGGTGATCGTCACCCACACTCATCGTGATCACGCACCTCTGGCGAACCCGCTGGCCGCCGACCTCGAGGTGCCGGCGCTCGGATACGCCCCCGGTCCCGACTTCGAGCCCGACCTGATGCTCACCGACGGTGACTCCATCGAGATCGCCGGCGAAGAGCTCACCGTCGTGTACACGCCGGGGCACTCCGACGACCACCTGTGCTTCCGGCTCGGGTCCAGCCTGTTCACCGGAGATCACATCATGGGTGGCTCGTCGGTGATGGTCGAGGACATGGGCCCGTATCTCGAGTCACTTCGGAAGTTGCAGGGAACCGGGCTGGAGCGGCTGCTCCCCGGCCACGGAGAGCCGATGGATCAGCCGGACGATGTCATCTCCTGGTACTTGATGCATCGGATGGAGCGCGAGCGCCAGATCATCGACTCGGTGCGCCGGGGCATGGCGACGATCGGCGAGATCGTCGAAGACGTATATCGCGACGTCGACACCGCATTGCATCCGCTCGCGGCCCGCTCGGTGGTCGCGCACCTGCGCAAGCTCGAGGACGAGGATGTCGCAGACCGCGATGGCGACGAATGGCAATCTGGCGTGCGGTTGGTCGAGGACGTCGCGACAGATCGAGGACTAGTCATATCGGAAGAGGGCAGAATGGGATAGAGATTCCCGATCTGCTGGGCAAAGATGGTGCGAGACGTTCTCTGATGACTGGTGGCTGGGAGGCTTCCGAGAAGACAAGAAGAATCCGAGAACACAATCACAGTTTCGAGGCCCTGTTATCCCCCTTTCAGGGCTTCGATTTGCACGAGAGCCTGGCTTCCCCCGCTGGCTCTCGTGCTGTTTCCGGGCTGACGTCTCCCGGTGCCTGGCCGACGGGGGTGCTCGTTGCGATATCGCAGTTGGGCGCCGATTGCCGCCTCCAGCCCGATGCCGGTCAGGTGGTCGCCGGGGCGTCCAGATCTTCGAGCAGCTTGGCAATTCGGCCGGTGCAGGTCTCGTCCGCGGCAGGCGGGAACACCTCGACCACGCGTTCGGCAATCGCTCGGAACTCGACGGATGCCGGATTGTCGGGTAGCCGGGTCGTCACCGGGGCGCCTTCGTCGCCACCCCGCACCACTTCGGGATCGAGGGGGACCTGCCCGAGCAACGGGACGTTGAGGTCGACTGCCAACTCGGTTCCACCGCCGGATCCGAACAGCTGGTACCGGTCTCCATGCGCGCACGTGAAGTCGGACATGTTCTCGATGACGCCGAGGATCGGCATGTATGAGCGTCTCGCCATGTCGGCGACCCTGATCGCAACCTTCTGAGCCGCCTTCTGCGGGGTGGTGACGACGATCATCTCGGCCTGGGGGAGCAGGCGGGAGAGTGCCATCTGGATGTCGCCGGTTCCCGGCGGCATGTCGATCACCAGGTAGTCGAGTTGGCCCCACGAGACCTGGGCCAGGAATTGCTCGAGAGCCTTCGACAGCATCAAGCCCCGCCACATCAGGGCCGTCTCCTCGGAGTCGATGATCAACCCGGTCGAGACGAGCTTGACGCCGTGGGCGACGGCCGGTTCGATCAGGCGACTGTCTTCGTCGGCTTCGAGCCGGTCTTCGGCACCGAGCATGCGGGGTATCGAGAAGCCCCAGATGTCAGCGTCGAGGAGTCCGACGCGATGTCCGAGGCCGTGGAGCGCGACGGCCAGGTTCACACTCACCGACGACTTGCCGACACCGCCCTTGCCCGAGCTCACCGCGATCACGCGGGTGAGAGGAGACACCTGGGTCGGCTCGGCGTTCTCCCGGGCACGCTTGCGCACGCCAGACATGAGCTCGGCCCGCTGCTTCTTGGTCATCGCGGTGGTCTCGACAACCACGTCGGTGACGCCGGGCAGGGCCCTGATCTTGCGTGCCGTGTCGTTTTCGATCTGGCCGCGCATCGGGCACTCGGCGATGGTCAGAGCGATGCCGACCGTCACGACCCCCAACTCGTCGATGGCGACGCGCGAGACCATGTCCAGCTCGACGATGTTGCCGCCGAGCTCCGGGTCGATGACCCCACGGAGAGCATCGAGAATCTGCTGTTCATCAGGCATGGGAGAGAGGCTACCGGTGTGGCCTGCCAACGTCGGAGGCCGCTGCCCGGGGCCCGCGACACCGTCCGGGAATCCATTGCAGCCGGATTTTGTTACCATCAGCACAGCACGAGCGAGGTTTCGATGAATCAGATTCTCAACATCAAGTCCAACAAGACGGTCAAGCTGACCGACGGAGCGGTCGCCAAGGTGGGCGAGCTGATCTCCGCCGAAGGCGAGCAAGACCTGGCGCTTCGCATGGCGGTTCGCCCGGGCGGTTGCTCCGGCTTCTCTTACGAGATGTTCTTCGACTCCGAGGTCGAAACGAACGACATCGTCGAGCGCTTCGGAGACGTCAGAGTGGTGATCGACCCGCAGAGCGCTGAGCGTCTCAGGGGCTCGACGCTCGACTGGAAGGACGGCCTCATGGGCGCCGGCTTCGCCATCGACAACCCCAACGTCACGAAGAGTTGCGGCTGCGGCAACAGCTTCGCCTGACCGTCGACTCACAGAGTTTCACGAGCCCGTTCCGAGCCGGAGCGGGCTCGTTGTCGATGGGGCCAGTCACCAGAGCTCGGTAGCCTCGGAACATCACACAGGAAGGACGTCAATGCCCAAGTCAATTCCAAGGTTGAGCGGTGCGCCCGCGCCCGTCGCCCCGTACTCGGTGGCAACGGAGGCGAACGGATTCGTGTTCATCTCCGGTCAGGTGGCCATCGATCCCACCGGCGGACCGACGCCGTCCGACATCGAGGGTCAGACACGGCTGGTGCTCGCCAACATCGACAGGATTCTGGGCGATCTCGGCATGTCGTCGACCGACGTGGTCAAGACAACCATCTTTCTGGCTGACATCGCCGACTACGGAACGGTCAACGAGATCTACGGGGCGTACTTCTCGTCGGAGCCTCCCGCCCGCTCGGCCGTCCAGGTCGCTGCCCTTCCCAAGCCCGAATTCGTGGTCGAGATCGAAGTGATTGCTGCCCGATGAACACTGACGCGGTCCTCGACCATTTCGGCATCGGGCGAACCAACCCAGGGGCGTTCTCGGGCGCATGGCTGGACACGAGCGGAGCCCAGTTCGACTCGGTGAATCCCGCCACGGGAGAGCTGCTCGCCACGGTGGTCGGCGCGTCCGTGGACGACTACGAACAGATCGTGTCCGGGCTGCCATCGGTCTTCGAGGAGTGGCGGATGATTCCGGCGCCGCAGCGCGGCGAGTATGTGCGCAAGCTCGGCAACGCCTTGCGCGAGCACAAAGAGCCGCTTGGTCATCTCGTCTCGATGGAGATGGGCAAGATCCTCCCCGAGGGCCTCGGTGAGGTCCAGGAGATGATCGACATCTGCGACTTCGCAGTGGGGCTGTCACGTCAGCTCTACGGACTCACGATGGCCTCGGAGCGACCTCGACACCGAATGTACGAGCAATGGCACCCGCTTGGCCCGATCGGCGTGATCTCGGCGTTCAACTTCCCGGTGGCGGTGTGGTCGTGGAATGCGACCATCGCTGCGGTGTGCGGCGACCCCGTCCTCTGGAAGCCATCCGAGCGCACCCCACTGACCGCAGTTGCCGTGACCAAGATCGCCGCCGAGGTAATGGATGGATCGGGGTTCGAGTCGCTCTTCAGTCTCGCGATCGGCGATGGAGCGACGGTCGGCGACGCGATGGCTCACGACCGGCGGTTGCCGTTGATCTCCGCCACGGGATCGTGTCGCATGGGCCGGGTTCTCGGGCCGATCGTGTCGCAACGCATGGGCCGCTCGATCCTCGAGCTCGGTGGGAACAACGCCGTCATCGTCATGGATGATGCCGACCCGGATCTGGCAGTGCGAGCGGCGCTCTTCTCGGCTGTGGGCACTGCCGGTCAACGATGCACGTCTCTCCGTCGCCTCCTGGTCCAAACTGGCATTGCAGACATGCTCACCAAACGGCTCACAACAGCCTATGAACAGGTCCCGATCGGCGACCCGCTCGAGGACGGCGTGCTCATGGGGCCGGTGACGGGTGAACGGGCCATCGACGACATGATGGCCGCTCTCGATGCTGCGGTCTCGCAGGGCGGTGAAATCCTCACCGGTGGCAAGCGCATCGATCGGCCCGGCTTCTTCGTCGAGCCGACCATCGTCCGGATCGGAGCCGATGCTCCGATCGTCCAGCAGGAGACGTTCGCTCCCATCCTCTACCTCATCGAATTCGACACACTGGACGAGGCGATCGCCATCCAGAACGGTGTGGAGCAAGGCCTGTCGTCGGCGATCTTCACCGACTCGTTGCAGTCGGCAGAGACATTCCTGTCCCATGTCGGCTCGGACTGCGGAATTGCCAACGTCAACATCGGCACCTCGGGTGCCGAGATCGGCGGCGCGTTCGGCGGCGAGAAAGAGACCGGCGGTGGCCGCGAGGCCGGGTCCGACGCATGGCGCGCCTACATGAGGCGCCAGACCACGACCATCAACTGGGGTGGCGATCTTCCGCTGGCACAGGGGATCGAATTTTCGTGACCCATTCCGAACTGCTCATCGGGATCGCGGTGGTGTTCATCTTCGGGATCGGTGCTCAGTGGATCGCCGCCAGGCTGAGGATTCCGTCGATTCTCCTCCTGCTGATCCTTGGCTTCGTGGCAGGCCCCGTCACAGGCCTCGTCCAACCGGACGAGATGTTCGGAGAGATCTTCTTCATCGGTGTGCCGCTCGCCGTCGCCGTGGTGCTGTTCGAGGGAGGAACCACGCTCCGGATTTCCGAGGTCACTGGCCATGGCTCTGTTGTTCGGCGCCTCATCTCGGTCGGCGTCCTGGTCACATGGGGGATCGCTTCGGGCGTCGCCGTCGTAGTGCTCGGATTGGAACCCGGGATCGCCGTCCTTCTGGGGGCCGTGATCGTCGTCTCCGGTCCCACTGTCGTTGGGCCGCTCCTCCGTGCGGTCAAGCCGACCCGAAACGTGCGGACCGTCCTGAACTGGGAGGGAATCCTGATCGACCCGGTCGGAGCAACGCTGGCAGTCATCGTCTTCGACATCCTGGTTGTCGGCGAGGGGAGTCTCGGCGGGGGCCTCGGCGCAGCGATAACCACGGTCGGGGTGGGTTTGATCGTGGGTCTGATCGGGGCAGCGGTGATGGTGCTCCTTCTCAAGCAGTACCTGATCCCCGACCACCTCCAGCCGGGAGCCACCCTCATGTTCGTGGTGGCTGCGTTTGTCGCCTCGGACCTGCTTCGACCCGAGTCGGGGCTGTTGGCGGTGACCCTGATGGGTATCGCGCTCGCAAATCAGAAGTTCGTCTCCGTCGAGCACATCATCGAGTTCAAGGAGACCCTTCGTGATCTCCTGATCGCCGGCCTGTTCATTCTTCTCGCGGCACGTCTCGAGATCGAGGACATCACATCCGTTGGCTGGCGCGAGGCGCTGTTCGTGGTCGTGCTGGTGGTCGTTGCCCGTCCCCTCGCGGTCTTCCTCTCGACCGATCCGGTCGGACCTCTCGTTTCGGGAGCGCCTGTTCATGAGTTGGGTCGCTCCGCGAGGGATCGTTGCGGCGGCCGTGGCGTCCGTGTTCGCCATCGAGTTGGAGGAGGCGGGCGTCGCCGGCGCCGAGCGCCTCATCCCGCTGACGTTCCTGGTGATCGTCGGGACGGTCGCCTTGTATTCACTCACCGCGAAGCTCGTCGGAAGGCTGCTCGGCGTCGTCGACGAAGACGCCGGGTCATTGGTGATCGTTGGCGCCAACCCGGTCGCGCGGGAACTCGCAAAGACGGTCGCATCGACCGGCGTCGACGTCGAACTGGTCGCGTCGAACCATTCGGAGCTCACCAAGGCGAGGATGGAAGGTCTCACCGCGGTCAGAGCAAGCGTGCTCGACGAAAGTGATCAAGATTCGGGGTCAGAGGACATCGTCCTTCTCGCCACGCCCAACGACGAGTTCAACGCACTCGCGTCGATCCGGGCGGTCGAGTCTCGTGACCGCTCGCAGGTGTATCAGCTGGCACCGTCGGTCGGTAGCGAACGTGTCGCAACGAGATTGCGGGCTCGACTGCTGGTGTCGTCCCAGTTCAGCTTCACCGAGGTGTCCGAGCAGATGCTGTCTGGCGCCGTCTTTCGCAGTACCCAGCTAACGGACCAGTTCAAGTTCGCCGACTACCAGCAGAAGCACGGACCGAGTGCCACGCCGATCTTCGTGGTGGAGGACGGCCACGTCGTCGGCGTCTTCAGCGCCGACTCGACACTCAGCCCCACTTCTGGCCAGACCATCATCGGATTGATGGCGCCGATCACACCGGAGCCACCGATGATCGATGAGGCAGAGGTCATCGAGGCCATGGCCGAGACCGAGACGAGATGACAAGGAGGAATGACATGAGTTTCCACTTTGGTATCACCAGCGACGAGTCGTTCGAGGACGTGATGGCGAACACCCGCGCCGCGCTCGACCGATCAGGGTTTCGGGATCA
This sequence comes from uncultured bacterium, assembly GCA_963745865.1. Classification (GTDB taxonomy): domain Bacteria; phylum Actinomycetota; class Acidimicrobiia; order Spongiisociales; family ZC4RG35; genus JAHEDH01. The sequence goes on from CAVUYZ010000013.1 coordinate 19,202, forward strand.
TCACCGAGATCGACATGGCCGCGACCCTTCAGACGAAACTGGGCGTTGCGACGGCTCCCTATGTGATTCTGGGCGCCTGCAACCCAGGCCTTGCCCACGAGGCGACCTCGGCGGTGCCGGAAGTGGGTGTCCTGCTGCCGTGCAACGTCGTCGTTCGCGAGATCGACGATGCAGTACGCGTCGACTTCATGGATCCGTCCGCGGTCATGTCGATGATCGACGACCCGATCGTGGTTTCGGTTGCCGACAAGGTCAAGCAGCGTCTCGAGGCAGTCAGAGACGCCATCTCCTAGGTCGTGTTCTCAGCCGAAGCGATAGCCGACCGAGCGGACGGTGGTGATCCACCCGGCTCGCTCTTCGCCGAGCTTGGCCCGGAGCCGGCGGACATGAACGTCGACGGTCCTCGCTCCGCCGAAGTAGTCGTATCCCCAGACCTTCGAGAGCAACTGCTCCCGCGTCCACACCCGGCCGCTGTGCTCGACGAAGAACCTGAGCAGCTCGTACTCCATGTAGGTGAGATCGAGCGGCTCCTTCGAGAGGGTGGCCTGGTAGGTGAGGGGGTTGAGCTCGAGGTCTTTGAAGCTGAGGACAGACTCGCTCTCGGTCGTGGTCGAGAGCCGCTTGATCCGCAAAGCCAACTCCGCCGTCGCCGGCGGGTGCGTGACGAAATCGGCGACACCTTCGGCGGATTCCACCAGTGGATACTGCGCCTGATCGGCCACGACCAGCACAGGCACGCCACTCGACTCCGCCAATTCCTCGATGTGGCGCAGTCGTCTCATCGGCTCTTCGCCGAGTTCCACGACGAGGACCGACCACTCCGAAATCGAATCGGGCGATGTCAGCTCGAGACTGTCGACGTAGACCGGTTTGATCCCCCCGATGGCGAGCGCTGCGGCCAAGGCCTCCGAGCAATCCTTGGGGTAGAGGGCTACGTCCATCGGGTGGCTCCGCGCTTCGGTCATGTCACAGCACCGGGAGATAGGTCTCGAGCTCGAATCGTGACACGTGATGCTGATAGCGGTCCCATTCCTTGCGTTTGTTCCTGAGGAACCAGTCGGTCACGTGGTCGCCGAGCGCACGGCGGATGAGCTCGGACTCCTCCATCACGTCGAGCGCCTCCGACAGGGTCTCGGGAAGGCGTGACACCCCGGCTTCGAACCGTTGGGTCGGGGTGAGCGTGAATACGTTTCCGGGCAGCTCGTCGGGGAGCGGGTACTCGTTCTCGATGCCGTCGAGGCCGGCAGCGAGCAGCACGGCAAGGGCGAGATACGGGTTGGCGGCCGAGTCAGGAGCCCGATACTCGACCCGGACCGACTCGGGTTTGTTCTTCTTGAACGTCGGGACCCGTACGAGGGCCGATTGGTTGTTGTGGCCCCACGAGACCCAGATCGGTGCATCGAAGCCGGCAACCAGCCGCTTGTACGAGTTGACCCACTGGTTGGTCACGGCGGTGACCTCGCGGGCGTGACGCAGCAAGCCGGCGATGAACGCTTCGCCCGTGCGCGACAGCCCGTGCGGGGCGCTCTCGTCGGCGAATGCGTTGTTCTCGCCCTCGAAGAGGGACATGTGGAGGTGCATGCCGCTTCCGTCGTGGCTCTCCAGTGGTTTCGGCATGAAGGTGGCGTAGATGCCGTGCTCGAGCGCAACTTCCTTGACGGCCAGGCGGAAGCTCATGATGTTGTCCGCCATGGTCAGCGCATCGGTGTATCTGACGATGATCTCGTGTTGGCTGGGGGCGACCTCATGGTGGGAGTGCTCGATCGGGATGCCCATCTTCTCCAGCGAGTTGATGGTCTTGCGGCGGTATTCCTGTGCCACGTCGAGCGGGGTGAGGTCGAAGTAGCCACCCTGGTCGAGCACCTTGAGGAACCGGACCCGAATCGGCGAAGTAGAAGTACTCGAGCTCGGGAGCGACATAGAAGGTGAAGCCCAGGTCGGTTGCCCGCTGGAGGTTGCGCTTGAGGACGGTGCGGGGATCGCCGGGGAACGGTTCTCCGTCCGGGGTGACGATGTCGCAGAACATCCGGGCAACCTGCTCCTCCTGGCGCCAGGGGAGGATCTGGAACGTGGAGGGATCCGGAAAGGCGAGCATGTCCGCTTCCTGCAGGCGGGCATAGCCGTCGATGGAACTCCCGTCGAAGGTCATGCCCTCGTCGAACGCCGTTTGGAGCTCCTGGGGACTGATCGAAACCGACTTGAGAAAGCCCTGAACGTCGGTGAACCAGAGCCTGATGAAGCGGATCTTCCGCTCCTGGACCTGACTGAGTACGTAGTCTGCTTGCCTGCTCACGCCGAGGACGCTAGCCGGGGGATCGACCGCTCTCCCAGCCCGAAACGCGCCGTTAACACACCCCGGACCGGGGTGGTGGGGTCGTGGGCCGACGCCGGGAGCCGCATGACCCGAACGCGCGAGACGTCTCGGTTCAGAACCCGACTTCGAGGCAGATGCCTTCGGTTTCGACCTCGGTGTCGAGCGCCGAGTGAGGGATGAATCCGGTTGCTCCGATCGGGAGGCCGAGACTGCCGAGGGTGGCGTCTCCCCCGACAGCCATCATTATCCGGGGTCCCGGTCGATCTTCGAGCTCGATCGTCCCTGCCGGGTGCTCTTTCATCCAGTAGTGAGGGGTAGAGACGAGCAGTCGAGCCCTCGCGCCCGGCCGCATCGGCCCAATGTTCAGGGCGTCCTTCGGGTGGAGCCGTACCGAGTCCACCGCCTCGATCGGATGGAGGGGCCGCGGTGGCCGGTCGTACTCGGCTGCCCAGTCGTACAGCCGGAATGTGGTGTCGCTCGGCGTCTGGACCTCGGCAATCATCACGCCTGCCCCGAGCGCGTGGATCAAGCCGGCGGGGAGATGGTGGAAGCTGCCGGTGACGGCTGGCACCTCCCGCAGCAGTGAGACGATCGAGACAGAGCCTGCCGTCTGCTCGATCTCCTGAAGGGTCACCCCCTGATCGACATCGAGAAACAGGACCGATCCCGGACCTGCGTCGATCACGTACCACGACTCCGTCTTGAGCCTCGCCAACGGATGGCTCCTGACATAGTCGACGTCCGGGTGGACCTGGACCGAGAGGTGCTCTCTCGCATCGAGGTACTTGACGAGCAGCGGGAACCGCCCGTCCACGGTGAGGGGGACCGGGCCCATCAGGTCGTGACCCAGCTTGGCGGCAAGGGCTCCAAGGGACCACCCGCGCCACTGTCCCGAGGTGACTCGGGAACACGGGTCCTCGAGATGTGGGGCCACCTGGGGCGGAATGTCGGCGACCTCCCAGCTCTCACCGAAGAAGGCCGCGCCCGGATACTTCCCGAGCTCGGCGAGGCGATGGCCGCCCCACGGCTTCTCGACGAGAACGGGAGCCAACGAGAATGGCTCGACCCGAGGCATGGTCAGAAGACCTCGGGACACACAGGTGAGCGGTGGTGCCGGAAGAGCCGATCTGCGACGATCGCGACCTCAGGGGCTCCGTCCACCCTGCCGATCCGCATGAGCTCGGCGAAGCGAGGGCTGCCCAGCATCGCAGTCCCCAATACCTCGATATCGAACGAGATCTGGGGCGGGTCGTCGACGGGCAAGCAGGTTGTCTCCACCCCGTCGGTTTCCAGCCGCCACGTGCCCTCGACCAGCCCCATGCGGTCGGACACGCCGAAGGTGAGCGATCCGCCTTCGGAGTATGTGCGTCCCGTCAGAGCGTCTTCGACGTTCAGGATCCGGATCCACATGTTGTCGGACAGCATCTGGGTCGTTCGCCGAGGCGCAGCCAGCATCCCGAGCAGCGGCTCGTCGAGCGGCCGGTGCGGCGCCTCGACGGTGCCGGCGAGATCGTGACCGATCGTGGTGCTCCAGATCCCGGCCCATGACTCGGGAGTCGTTCCAAACAGCTCGATGACCTTGACCTTGTGAGCAGCGTGGGTCCCATCCCAGCGGGGCTCGATGCGGATCTGCGCGTAGCCCGTGACATCGCCACCAGCGCCGCGAGAGACGATCGTTCGGAGATCCGACATCCCCTCCCGTTGGTCGGGATCGTCTCGGAGACGGCGGTGGGTCCACCAGGCATCGGTTCGACCGTAGCTACCCGGGATGTCGCGACGGATCCGCTCGTACACCTCGGGCAGGAGCTCGAGCAGCTTCGTCGAGGTCCACGAATCGGGTCGGGTCCGGCGTTGGCGCGTCGCTCCTGAACGATGCGTGGTTTCGGTCGACAGTCAGGTGCAGCTCGCGAGCCGCGACGCCGAACCCAAAGCGGTCGTAGATCGAGGACTCGGATGCCCAGAGCGCAGCGATGGGATCTCCGTGGTCGATGGCCTCGTCGAGGTGGGCGGTCATCAGTGCCCGGAGCACGCCCCGTCTCCGGTGGGTAGCGCTGACCGTCACTCCGGTCGTCCCGGCGCAGATCATGGATCCACCCGGGACGGTCAGGTCGAGATCGAAGACTCCGAGCGTGCCGACGACCTGTCCGGCGTCCTCGGCGATCTGGTTGCGCTCGAACGGCGCATATGCGCGGACCCGCTGGCGGAACTGTTCGCGCTTGTCGCCTTCCGGCGGGAGCGTGAATGCGAACGGGCCGCCCATCGCGGCGAAGTAGGCGTCGAAATCATCCCACGAGGCGGGACGAACCTCCGTCACCTCAACCTCCAGTCGTGGTTGCCTGGAGCTCGATGTCGTCGGCGACTGCGGTGAACTGCCTGACTGCGGTGTCGAACACTTCGAGAGCGTCGATGCGAGGGGCGGCTTCCGGGCCTTCGAATCCGACGAGCACGTCGTTGGCGGCATTGGCGGCTGCGCTTCCGGTCGCTGTGAGGGTCCCGTGGAGCTCACTGAGCGACGGCGGAGGCACGACCGACGCGAGGTCACTTGCCCACGTGGCGAGCCGGTTGGCGAGATCAGCCAGCTGATCGCGGGCGGCGGCGTACTCGATCTGCTTGGGGTCGGCGTCCCACGCCGAGTTGATGTTCGCCATCTCGGCCTGGAACCCGAGAAGCGAACCTTCCGCCGACGCCATCTGATCGATGTATGCCTGAGTCTCCGGAGACAAGATCGGAGCGGCTGTGGTCGGCGTCGGCGTGTCGTCGACGGCGAGGGTGGTGGTGGTCGTGGTCGCGACGGTGCCGTCTGCTCCGATGTCCTGCGAGTCGGACTCGTCGGCTGGGAGGTTCTGGACGAACACGTACGTGAACATCATCATCCCGAGGATCACGAGCGGAAGCAGCCAGCGGCCTGGGCGGGGGTCGGGATTGAGCACCATCGGTCAATGAACGTTAGTCATCGACCGGCGGCTTCTCCGTCATAGAGCACCAAGTCGTACCCCTTGTCCACGCACGGCACGTCTCGTACGTTCGGCAGATGTCGATTCCGAGCAGCGAAGACCGTCCCGACGACGTCATCGAGTCGATCCCATGGGAGTCCCTTGGTCGGCTCGATCCACCGGATCGTCGACCCTGGTACATCGCAGGGGCCGTGGTGGTGACGGTCGTCGCGATCTCGGCGTCGGCGACCAGGACGCTGTGGCCGGCGCCGCCCCTCGAACCGCCGACTGCATCGACCTCCACCGCCACTGTGGCCACCACCGCCATTGTCCAGAGCACCCAGGAGGCGCCGGTGACGGTTGCGCCGGTCTCAGCGCCGGTTCTCAGCGAGGCCGATCTCATGGCGGTCGAGCCCGCGCAGATGGACCGTTGGGTCGCTTCCCATGCCGAGTGGTTCCTGTCGGAACTGTTCACCCTCGATGGGTCGGACCGGGAGGGGCTCGCAGACCTCATGCCGGCCGGAGTCTCGATCGACTCGCCTGATCCCGACGCCCGCAGCTTCGTGGAGTCGGCGTCGACGAGAACCGTGACGAAGACGGGATCGGACCGATACGAGGTCGTCGTCCTGATCAGGCTCCTCTCATCCGCCGACGGAACTGCCTACGTCCGCCATGCGGCGGCTGCCTTCGCCGTCCCTGTCGGGATCGTCGATGGACAGCCGGTCATCCTCGACTTGCCCTCGCCCGTGGATATCGAGGTCTTGCGCGGGCGGGTTCCTGCGGGCGAGCCGAGCGCTCCACCGGCGCACGTGGCCGATGCCGCTGTTGCATCCGCGGAGACGTTCGGGACGGTGGATCCATCGACCGTGACGGCCCAACTGGCGGGCAGTTACTGGCGGGTGTCGGTGGCCGTCGAAGATGCGGCGGGAGTCATGTGGCCGATCGTCGTGTGGATCGATGGGGCCGGCGACCCGGTGGAAACGGCGCCCGCTCAGCCGTAGTGGCGCTCGAGGATCTCGATCGCAGTCGGACGGATGTCGTCCCAGGTCGACCCGGGATCCTTCGTGAGCGTGACGAAGTCGGCAGTCATGAACATGCTGACGACGCCGCCGATCCCGAGCAGTTCGGCTGCGAGCGGATCGTCCGCGGTGGTCGCATCCGTGAATGTCACGGGGCCGCCCACCGGCTGGCCGACGGTGAACTTGAGGGCGTTGGGATTCGGAGTCGGGTCTGTCGTGATCGGCATGTCTCTCGCCGTCGATCGTAGCGACCATCATGGAGCCCGTGGCAGTAGGAATCGATGTCGGCGGGACGTTCACCGACGTGGTGATGACCACCGGTGACCGCGTCGTCATCACGAAGGTGTCGACGACCGTCGACCAGTCCGTCGGTGTCCTCGAGGGGGCGCGGCAGGCGGGAGCGGTCGGTGAGCCTCTCCTGGTCCATGGCACGACAGCTGCCACGAATGCGCTGCTCCAGCGGACGGGAGGCCGGGTGGTCCTGGTGACCGATCCGGGTCTCCTCGACGTGATCGAGATCGGGCGATCCGATCGACCGAGTCTGTACGACGCGATGGCAGATCGGGCGGAACCACTGGTCCCTCGCGATCATCGCCTGGGGTGGGACCGCCCCGACCTCACCGACGCGATTGCGGCGCTGGCGCCTGACGTCGTGGTGGTCGGCCTGAAGGGATCGTATGCCGATCCCGATCCGGAGCTTCGTCTCGTGGAGCGCCTCTCCGCCGAACTCGACGGCGTCGAAGTCATTGCGTCGCATGCCATCGCCAACGAGTTCCGCGAGTTCGAGCGGATCTCGACGGCCGTGACAGCCGCCTATCTCCGACCGTCGGTCGCCGACTACCTCGCCAACCTGACGGCCGCTGCAATCCCTGAGATCGCAGAGCGACTGCTCGTGATGAGATCCAGCGGCGGTGTGGCACCGGTCGCTGCAGCGGCGCAGAACCCGACATCGATCCTGCTCTCGGGCCCGGCCGGAGGTGTCGCCGCGACCAGCGAGCTCGCCACGCGCCTCGGGCTCGAGCGGGTGATCTCCTTCGACATGGGCGGGACGTCGACCGACGTGTGCCGGATCGAGTCGGGTGAAGCCGTTCTCCGCCACCTCACCGACATCGATGGATACCCCTGTCTCACTCCTTCCGTTGCCATCCACACCGTGGGCGCCGGCGGGGGATCGATCGCCTGGGTGGATGGAGGAGGGGCACTCCGGGTCGGCCCGCGCAGCGCCGGCGCCGTTCCGGGACCGGCCGGCTACGGACGCGGGGGATCGGAGCCGACCGTGACCGATGCAAACATCGTGCTCGGGCGTATCGACCCGGCAGCGGTGTTCGGCGATGGGGTGGCGATCGACGCCGAGGCGTCTCACGCGGTGGTTGGTGAGCTCGGCACACAGTTGGGGTTGGATCCGATCGCCACGGCGCTCGGAATCGTCGAGGTCGTCGAGGCCCACATGGAGCGGGCCATCCACACCGTGTCGATCCGCGAGGGCTACGACCTCAGGGACGCGGCCCTCGTGGCGTTCGGTGGGGCGGGGGCGCTTCACGCCGCAGCAATCGCCGCTCGGCTCGAGCTGGCTTCCGTCATCGTCCCACGGCATGCCGGCGTCTTCTCGGCGGTCGGCCTGCTCATGAGCCCGACCAGGTTCGACGTTGTCCGACCCAGCACCGATCTCGACGTTTCTGGGTTCGGAGCGCTCCTCGATGCTGCGATCCGAGAAGCCGCGGAGCGGTTCGCTACGGCGATGGGGACGCAGCCGGCCGCCGTGGAGGCCAGCGCCGACCTTCGGTATGCCGGCCAGTCACACGAGACACGGGTTCCCGTGTCCGAGGTCGACGGCGTTGCCGCGTTGGAGGCTGCCTTTCATCGTGAACACCGGACACGCAACGGTTTTGATCGAGAGGGCGATCGAGTGGAGCTGGTTGCAGTGCGGGCCGCTGCTGTCGGATCACCTGCCCTGACCGCCCTTCCGACGGAACCAGAGGTCTCCGCCCCGGCGCCGACGACCCGCGAGGTCGTCGGCAGGGACGCCGTCGTCGAGGTCGAGGTGCATCCGCGGTCTGGCCTGCGGCCCGGTCAGCGTCTGGACGGCCCCGTCGTGATCGAGGACGACGGTTCGACGGTGTGGGTCCCAGCCGGCCATCGACTTCTCGTCCGTGTGTCAGGAGAGCTGGAGATCAGCAGATGAGCCGCTCGTCGTTGGATGTCGGGATCGCCAGGCCAACGGGCCGCAATCCGTCGAGAACATGCGGGGTCCGGGCCTGATGGTGTGGGCCGCCGGCTCAGCTCGGCGACCGTTCCAGCGTTTCGTCAGGCAGGCGAGCGTGGATTAGCTCGACTGCTCCCGATCGGGCGAACACCTCGGCACTGATTGTCCGATCCACCCGCATTCCATCGACGCGTGTGGTCGTGCCGTCAGAGAAGGTGATCTCCACCCCCGGTTCACCCTTCGTGACCGAGACAACGAGCGGAACCTGGCACACCGTCGCTCCGAGTGTTCCTGGCTCCAGTTCGATATCGACTGGCTCCATGGCCACGTTGTACACCCTCCAGGTCTCCCGTTGTTCGAGCAGCTCGGCGCGCCTGAGGAGGATCGGGTCGATCACGATCTCCCCGTCCTCGACGCGGACGCCCAGCTCCAGTGGTCTGGTGAGGAGCTCCTCCTTGACGAGACCGGTCATACCCGGCTGTTGGGCGCCGGCATGTGCCGGCGTGTGCGAGTAGGGGTCGAGCGGGATGGCCCCGAACTCCTCGGCGGTCTTGTTGAACCCCAGGCCGGCCCGGACATGCCAATAGGCGTCGACCAGCCGCTCGGTCGCTGCCGGTGACGCCTCCTGGGAAACCGCATCGAGTACCGATCCCTGTACGGAGACGAGGAGCTTGGCGACCATGTGCCAGTAGATGGACCCGATCCCCTCGTAGCCGTACATCGATCCAGAACGACCCGTGTAGGCGTGGTGGCGGAACACCGACTCGTAGGTCTCGAGCGTGTCGAATCGGTGAGCTGCGACGAGGTCGCTCCAGCGCTTATGACCTCCGAGTTCGTCCAGCATCTTCTCGAGATCACGTCGGTTGGAGAACGCCGGGTTGAACCGAATGCGACCATCGGAGGCGACGGTGACCACCGAGCAATCCTCTGCCTCCACCATCTTCGTGAGAAGTGGATTGGTGTCGACTGCCGTCGCAGGCACGACGTTCTTCTCGAGGAACGACGGCAGGGGTCGAGCGGGATACAGCATGAAGCTGTCTTGGTCTTCTCGATACATCGCGCTCGAGAAGAGGGCATCGACCAGGTCGGCCCGTTCGTCGGGGGACAGAACCCCTGAGTCGAGAACGGCTACCTGTCCCTCGAGCATCTCGAAGAGATGCTCGACCGCGGCGGCCGACCCGTCGGGTGCGAATCGAACGAGGTTGTACGAGTGGTAGAGCCCGTCACTTCTCCGATTTGCATCGATCGACTTGTCGAGAAGGCTGATCGCCGTATGGCAGAGTCGCACGATCTCATCGAAGCCGACATCGACCTGTCCTGAGAAGCCCGATTCGTACACGCTCGAGCGGTAGGCATCAAAAGCTCGTCCGAGGACGTCCATGAGATCTTTACGGGCCGCGTCGGGGGATTCGCGACCCCGTGCCGGGGAACTCGTCGAGGGCGGATGTGACGGCACGCAGCCACACGCCGACCTCTGTTGCCATCGACACTGCAGTGAGGTCTGAGGCATGGATCACGGTCTCGAGATACTGGAGGTATCGACGCAAGTGGTAGAGGGTGACCATCGATAGACCGAACCCGACGAGGGCGTTGTTGGCGTCGTTCCACTCGGGTCGCTGGGTGTTCATCCAGATGCCGCCGCCGGGAACGAAGTTGGAGAGCTTCGCGAGGGCAGGCACCAGGAGTTTCTCTGCGAGCGTCGCCAGGTAGACCTCGCCGTCTTCGTCGCACAGCAGCCGTCCATCACCGCCGAGGGTGTCGACCCGTTCGGACGACAAAGCAGCCGCCTCTTCGTCATAGATGATCGTCGTCTTCGGGTCGCGAACCAGATCTTCGTAGGGAGCGATCCGGTACGGGACGTTTGCGAATGAGAACTGCCTCTCCCCGAGGAGCGCCGTCACCTTGCCCGGGAGGAAACGGTCGCTGGCTTCGAGCAGCCTGAGCAGGTAGACGATCTGGTGGTCGCCCCAATAGCCGATGTTGCTCCACGGATCCTCAGGGTCCGGAACCTCCCAGTCGATGCCGTCGCGGGTGATTCGATATGGGTTGAAACCATCCGGCGTCGATGCGTCGACGAACACCGATATCACACCAGGGAGGAATTCGGGGAAGCTCATGCACAGCGCCTCCCAGTTCTGGAAGATGTCCCGCCAGTTGCCCTCGTAGTAGAGGATTGGCCGCCCGTCGTCATCGCTGACGCGGATCGAGAAGGCGTTCCAGGGTCTGCTCGGGTCGCCGTGTCGGCGAGAGAAGCGGAAGGGAAGATACTCCGATCCCAAGCGTGCGAAGTGGGGGTCTCCGGTGTCGCGGATCCCGGCGAGAAGAGATGTCCGTCGGGACCGACTCGGGTAACGACCGGAGCCACTCGGCGTGGCGAGCGGCGACCGTTCGATTCCGGCCGACGAGGAATGTCTCGAAGTCTTGGGTCGACACCTGATAGCCATTCGAGGGGAACGCCGCCCCGCATGACGTTGTACGTGACGTTGGAGAACTGGTGAGCCGTCGCAACGCGGTCTCCGGTTCGCTGGAGGGCGTCGGCGGGTGCCATCGTCATGACGAGCGACTCTGACGACTTGCGTGCTGTAGCAGCGACCACGGCCAAGAGGTCCGGTTCTGTCTCGAGCAATCGACAGAGATCTGTGACCGCGGCTTGATCCTGCGCTACGTCGGCAACGATGTGCCATGTCGACCGTTCGCCTGCGTCGAGGTCGATCGCGCCAGTGAGCAGATAGGCGCCGGGGCGCCCGGTGAGGAGCGGCACGTCTCGTTTGGGAGCACCGGCGAGGAAGCGATGCGACTCCGTCCGGTGAGACGCTGACGCTTGCCTGATCGAAACCGAGCGACCAGGCCACCGTGCCACGAAGCACTTCGTCCGGCTCGGGGCGATCGACGACGCCGGACTCGAGCGAGAAGACGGCGAGACGAGCTGTCGGGTCGATCACCTCGCTCCGCTTGTATGCGTTCGTGAGGTTGCTGAGCCGCTGGTACACAGCGGGGTCGAGCCCGTATGGCAGAAGGTTCAGAAGGCCGTCGACGACCTCGACCCGAACCGGCCCATCGCCGAGATTCGTGAGTGTCGTCCGCCTGAGGAAGCCGAACCGATCACTGCTCGTCCAGCGGTACTGGAATCGGAGCCCCAGGTCGGTGTGGATCTCCTCGAAGATGACCGAGTCGCCGACGACCGACTTGTACAGCGATCGGAGGATGGACGGGGTCGACATTCCGTGAAACGGCCGCCAGGTCGTCTCGATCAGTCTCCCGATTCGACCCGAATCGCCGTCACTGGGCCAACCGAGCCCGCGGCGTTGTGGATTCGATCGTCCGTCTCGTACGGGAACAGGGCTCTGGATGAGTCCCTGCGCCCCGCAGTCAACGCGCCGGTGCTCGAAACGAACATCCAACGATCGCCGTCACTGACCACGCTCATGAGGAAGGGAGGTATCCGATCCACGTCCGGAATGAAGTAGAAGCCCTCGCCGTCGACTTCGACGAGACCCTCTGCTCTCGGACTCGTGGCCTTGTGTGTCGGATTCACGTGCGATCCCTTCTCATCGGTACGCGTGACTCGCGGAGGACGAACTCCACGTGCATGATCTCGACGACACGGTGAGCGTGCAGATCAGCGTGCGGCCCCGTTCGGCGCCCTGGCAGAGCGGGTCCGTTGCGGTCACCGGCTGCCGGACGGTCGTCAGCATAGAGTCGGGCGCATCCACGTGGCGACTGCAAGATCGGTGGCACATCGATGGTGACCGGGGACGAAATCCGGCCTGCGATCGCGAAGGCGCCGATCATCGGTTGGACACCAACGACCCGTGACAGACCGGAAGGGTGTCAGGTGCGGACGAGCAGATGAGCGCCACCTCGACAGGTTCTCGCAGGGAAGTTGATCGGAACCAAACCAGAATGAAGAAGATGAGCCATTCCGTGACGAGCTGGGACCCGCTCTCGCCGAAGTCGAGGTGCACGTCAAGTCTGCCCGCAGAACTGGAGGTATGCGGATGAGCATCTCGCCGATCGATCTCGAGATCGCCCGGAACCGGCTGGTCGGCGTCGCCGAGGAGATGGGCGTCGTCCTTCAACGCACCGCGTACTCGCCGAACATCAAGGAGCGAGCGGACTGCTCGGCGGCGGTGTTCACACCGGCCGGCGAGATGCTCGCCCAGGCCGAGCACATACCAGTCCACCTCGGGGCGATGCCGGCCTCGGTGCAGGCGGTGATCGCGACGCACGATCCGCAGCCAGGCGTCCAGTACGCGGTCAACGATCCGTATGCCGGCGGGACCCACCTCAACGATCTGACCATCGTCCAACCGGTGTTCGCGGGCGATCTCCTGGTCGGATGGGTCGGGAACCGCGCCCATCACGCCGATGTCGGCGGCGATGCGCCCGGGTCGATGCCGGCAGACGCCACCGACGTCCGTCAGGAGGGAATCATCGTCTCCCCGATGCCTGCAGTCCGTGATGGGGTGTGGCTCCCCGACTTCCTCGATCCGTTCCTCGATGCCACCCGAACCCCGGCGGAGCGCCGGGGTGATCTGGCCGCACAACTCGGAGCGAACCGGGTGGCGACGATCAGGCTCGGCGAGATCGCCGGCCAGGACCCCGACGGTTTCGCGGCGGTCTCCGAGGCCCTCTTGGGCTACGGGGAGCGACGGATGAGCGCCGCCATCTCCGGGCTGGCATCGGGCACGTACCGGTTCACCGATTTCATGGAGTTGCCCGAGAGCGACGTGGCGATCAGAGTCACCCTCGAGATCGAGGACGAATCTCTGCGGGCCGATTTCTCCGACTCCGATCCTCAGGTGGAGGCGAACTTCAACGCGGTGGAGGCGGTGACCCGGTCGTGTCTCTACTACGCGGTGCGTGTCGCCACGGATCCGTCGATTCCGGCGAACGGTGGAAGCTATCGGGTAATGCACCTGAAGGTCAGACCCGGCACCGTGACGGCTGCAGAGTTCCCTGCGGCAGTGGCAGCGGGGAACGTCGAGACCAGCCAACGGATCGCAGACACGCTGCTCGGAGCGTTCGCTCGAGCAGCCCCCGACCGGATTCCCGCCGCGTCTCAGGGCACGATGAACAACATTCTCATCGGAAACGATCGGTTCGCCTATTACGAGACAGTGGCAGGCGGGCAAGGGGCGCGTCCGGGGCGGGACGGTCAGTCGGGAATCCAGACCGGCATGACCAACACGAAGAACACACCGATCGAATCGATCGAGCGCCACTACCCGTTCAGGGTCACCCGATACACGCTCAGACGCGGCTCGGGCGGCGCCGGCAGATATCGGGGAGGCGAGGGCATCGAGCGGGAGATCGTGTTCGATGAGCCCGCCGTGCTGTCTCTCATGGGAGAGCGGCGCCGGAATCGTCCCTGGGGTCTTGCCGGAGGCGAGCCGGGCTCGGTCGGTGAGGACTGGCTGTTCAGAGTGGACGGCGAGCGAGAGCGACTCGGTGGCAAGGTCACCGTCGACGTCGAATCCGGGGACCGCCTTCTCGTCCTCACGCCCGGGGGAGGCGGTCACGGACAGGAAGGATGAAGCCTTGGGGTTGTCGTGAGGTCATCGATCGGGACGGCTCCCAGGTGAGCAGAGAGTTGTTCATTCGACCAGACAGATCGGCTTCCGGGGTCGCTGTCGCTGGAGAACCACCCCAGCGGTAGGATCTGCCGTCATGAGCCTCCGATCCGACCTCATCGACCTCCTCGGAGACGAGCGAGTCATGGACGATGCGCTCGACACCTGGATGTACGGGAAGGACGCAGGCGTCTTCAGGGGACAGGCCGACGTCGTCGTGCTGCCCGAGACGACCGGCGAGGTCTCCGCCATCGTGCGAATCGCCGAACGACACGGCGTCGCCGTTGTCGCCAGAGGGGCCGGAACCGGCCTCGCCGGTGGTGCCGTTCCCGTAGGACGGAATGTCATCGTCTCGACCACCAGGCTGAACCAGATTGGCGAGGTCGATGCGGAGAACCAGACGGCGTGGGTCGGGCCAGGTGTGATCAACCTCGACCTCTCGCGTCACACGGCTCCGCTCGGACTCCACTTTGCGCCCGACCCGTCTTCGCAGTCTGCGTGCACGATCGGCGGCAACGTCGCCAACAACTCGGGCGGCCCACACTGCCTCGCCGAGGGGACCACCGTGAACCACGTACTCGGCGTCGAGATCGTGCTCGCCGGGGGTGAGGTCGTCACCGTCGGTGGTCCCGCTCCCGATCCGCTCGGGCTCGACGTCAGGGGCCTCGTCGTTGGTTCGGAGGGGACACTCGGGATCGTCACCAACGTGCTCGTGAAGCTCACCCCCAATGCTCCCGACGTCAGAACCCTCCTGTGCGCGTTCGCCTCCGTCGAGGACGCGGCGAGCGCGGTGTCTGGGGTCATCGCCGCAGGGGTGGTACCGGCAGCGCTGGAGATGATGGACCAACGGATGACGGTGGCCGTCGAGAACTGGCTCCATGCCGGTCTGCCCGTCGACGCAGCGGCGATCCTCCTCGCCGAAGTGGCCGGTGAGACCGAGGGCGTGATTGCTGAGGCGGCGGTGATTCGGCGAGTCGCCGAGGAGGCTGGAGCGATCAGCGTGTCGCTCGCGAAAGACGAAGCCGAACGCCAGATGTTGTGGAAGGGGCGGAAGTCCGCCTTCGGTGCGGTCGCACAGACCGCACCCGATTACTACCTGCACGACACGGTCGTCCCGCGAACGAGACTGGTGGAGGCGATGGCTGAGGTCTACGCCATCGGAGAGAAGTACGACCTCGAAATGATGAACGTCTTCCATGCGGGCGACGGGAATCTCCACCCGCTGATGGTGTTCGACGCATCCCAACCCGGCGCGTTGGAACGTGTGCACGCAGCCGCAGACGAGCTCGTGGAGATGTGCGTCTCCAAGGGCGGAGTGCTCTCCGGAGAGCACGGAATCGGGAAGGAGAAGCGGGATCTGATGCCGCTGATGTTCGACGAGTACGCGCTCGACGCCCAGGCCCGTATCAAGGAGGCGTTCGATCCTGCCGGCGTCTTCAATCCGGAGAAGGTCCTTCCCCAGGGCTCGCGCTGTTTCGACTTCGGGCGAACCGTTCCGGTGCCAGATGGCGTCTGGGTCTGATGACGTCGTGACCGCCGTTCTGTTTCCGGCCCCGGAAGCCCTCGCCGATCGACTCGCCGCAACGGCGCCCGGCGCAGCAGGGTTCTCCCAGCCTGCCTCGGTCGAGGAGATGGCCGAGCTGTACCGGGACCTCGATGGCGCTGCAACCACGACGGTGGTCGTCGGGTCGGGATCCCATCAACGCATCGGGCATCCCATCCATGCAGAGGTCGGTGTCTCAACCGCCGGGCTCGACCGGGTGATCAGTCACGAACCCGAAGATCTCACGCTGACAGTCGAGTCGGGTGTGACACTCGAGCAGATCGCCCGGCTCCTCGGCGAACATCGCCAGACGGCGGCGCTCCCGGAGACATCTCCCGGCGCCACGATCGGCGGAGTGATCGCGGCCGGGTTGTCGGGGTACCGCAGAAACCGCTTCGGCCCCACCCGGGACCGGGTGCTCGAAGTCACGCTCGTCACCGGAGACGGCCGAGTCGTCACCGGCGGCGCCCGGGTGGTCAAGAACGTGTCCGGGTACGACCTTCCCCGGATTGCATGCGGGTCGTTCGGCTCGCTCGGTGTGATCGCATCCGTGTGTCTCAAGCTGTGGCCGGAGCCCGAGGCGTCGGCGACGGTGCGGGTCGATTCGGTCGAGAAGCTGGCGGAGGTCCATCGACCCGTGGCAGTCGTCGAGCAGCCCGACGGGATTCGGATGTATCTCCAGGGAGCCCATTCGCAGGTCGAGAGCGCGGCGAGGGTCGGAACGATCGAATCAGACCGCTTCGATTGGCCGATGCTGGGCGATCACGAGTTGGTCGTTGAGCTCCGGTTGCCGCCCTCGATGGTTCCCGACGCGGTTCGCCGGGTCCGGGAGTCGGGCGAGTTCATCGCCCAGCACCAGGTCGGGGTGGTGTCTGTTGGTGTCGACGAACCGGATCGTGACATGCTCGAAGACCTCCGTCGATGGTGCGAGTCCGCCGGCGGGGCTCTCGTCGTGACGGATCATGCCGGAGAACCGGATTCGGCGCCCGTGATCGATCCGTGGGGGAGTCCGCCGGCGGCATTGGCGCTGCAGCGGCGTTTGATCTCGGCGTTCGACCCGCATCGGATCATCAATCGGGGTCGACTGCCGGGAGGGATCTGACATGGGTTTCGTCACCTCCGAAGCCCCAACCCGCGCCGAGTTGTCGGCATGCGTGCAATGCGGTCTGTGTCTTCCACACTGCCCGACGTTTCGGTTGACCGGCAAGGAGTCGGCCGGTCCCAGGGGGCGACTCATGGCGATGAGCGCGGTGCTGGACGGGGTGCTCGAGGTCGACGGTTCGTTCGATGAGGCGATGTCGTTCTGTCTCCAGTGCCGAGCGTGCGAAGCGGTGTGCCCGGGGCTCGTGCCGTTCGGTCGAGTGATGGAGGGCGCTCGCGCCGAACTGGACGCGCAACGTCCCTCGCGACAGAGAGCGCTCAGGCGTTGGCTTCTCGGCTCCGTGCTGGCCAGCGACGGTCTCATCAGACTGGTGACCGTCGGCGCCATCTTCGCGCAGCGGCTTCGGGGCGACGCCTGGCTCCCGAGATCGTTGGGACGCTCGGTGCTCGGTCTCCGCCGGCTCGGCGTGAGGCGGTCGTGGAAGGGTCGTGGGGCCACGGCGGTCGGAACGTCACGCGGCACTGTCGCCCTGCTGTCCGGCTGCGTGATGGACAGTTGGTTCGGTCCCGTTCACGACGCCACCGTCGGCCTGCTGACGATGGCGGGCTATGACGTCGTGGTGCCGAGGCAACAGACGTGCTGCGGTGCTCTCGCCGCCCACGACGGTCACACCGATGCTGTTCGACGCCTGGCGGCGCAGAATGCCCAGGCTTTTGCCGATGTCGATCTCATCGTCTCCGACAGTGCCGGCTGCACGGCTCACCTCAAGGAGTACGCGCACTGGGGGGCACCCGAGGTCGAGGGACGGGTCCGCGACGTGACCGAGCTGGTCGGTGAATTGATCGCATCCGGCGATCTGCCCAGGCTCGAAGACGACCGAGGGGACGTGGCCGTTCAGGATCCCTGTCATCTGCGACACGCCCAGCGGATCATGGCGGCACCGAGACAGATCCTATCCGCGGCCGGGTACCGTCCTGTGGAGATCGACCCGGACGGGTTGTGCTGCGGAGCCGCCGGCGTCTATTCGGTGCTCCGACCGGACACGTCCCACGAGCTCGGTACCCGCAAGGCCGAGCAGGTCATCTCCACCGGGGCGATGGTCGTGTCATCGGCGAACCCCGGGTGCGAGATGCAACTTCGATCCCATCTCGATGGAAAGGCACGCGTCGCCCATCCGGTGGAGCTTTACTGGCAAGCGATCAACGGAGCACCGTGAACGTCACCGAACACATCGGAACCCATCCCCAGAAGGCCGGCTACTACGTGCGGCTTATCGTCAGCACGTTCCGGACGATGCTCGCCATGGCGATGCTGGTCGCAGGATCCGGTCTCGTTGGTCTGGCGGTCGCCGTCTTCCTCGACGGATTCGATCTGGTCGACATCGGGCTCGGTCTCTCGATCGGAGAGGTTCTCGGGACGTTTCTCGTGATCGGCGTCAGCGGCGCATTCGCATTCGGGGTCGCAACCGAGGGCCGGTACGGCGCCGCAAACCTGACGAGGAGATATCCGACGCTCGAGGTGGCGATCGGTCGCGTGATCGGCGGCATCGTGGTCTCGGTCATCATCGGTTGGGTGGCTGGGAGGCTCGAGACCGTGGTGGTCGATCAGAACCTCCCGATCCGAGCAGCGTGGGAGATGGTGAGGGCGGTCGGGGCGTCCGGGTATCTCGCCACGCTGATCGGGGTACCGGTCGTCTGGGGTGTGCGGCGCGGGTTGGATCGTGCCGGGTTCGACGCTCAGATCGAGCTACCGGTTCTCTACGCACTGTGGGCCGGCCTGGCCCTGGTGATCTTCACGATGCCATCCGTCTGAGGTGGATGCGGGCCTCGTCGGGTTCCTGTCCGCTGGCGCAGGGGCCGCCGAGATCCAGGAGTTGATCGACGGCGACGTGGAGCATCAGGATGCGCTTGCGATCGTTTCCGAGCTTCGTCGGCGACACAACCGCTCCACTGCCGCCGCCATCTATGAGACTGCGATGCTCCGGGTCAAGGCTTCGGCGAAGTTCGACGACCCGTCGGCCATGCTGTTCGAGCGAGAGGCGCTCGAACAAGCCACCCCCCAGCCCATCGCCCGTCGCCGGGCGGGGATGATCGCGGGCGTTGACCCCCGGCTGATCGTCGATCTCGGCTGCGGGATCGGCGGGGACTCGATCGAGATGACGCGCGTCGCCGACGTGATCGGCGTCGACCTCGAGGCGGACCGCCTGCGGCTGGCACGCCACAACACATGGGTTGCCGGCGGCGGGTTCCGGTTCGATCCCGTGCAGGCCGACAGTCTCGGCCTCGTTCCCTTCCGGTGTGATGTCGCCTTCGCCGATCCCGCCCGCCGGATGTCTGGTCGGAGGATCAGGGGCCTCGATTCATACCTGCCGCCGGTCGGAGCTCTCCTGGAGCGATGGCATGCCCACGCCGGGTCGATCGTCGTCAAAGTCGCGCCCGGGATCACGGACGCCGAGATCCCGGCCGAGGCATCGGTCGAGTGGGTCTCGCTCAACGGAGACCTGCGCGAGGCGACCATCGTCGTCGGCGACCTTCGATCGAGCGCCTCGAAGACCGCGACCGTGCTCCCGTCCGGAGCGAGCATCACTGGCCCCGAACCGACCGACGTTCCGGTTGCGCCGATCGGTGGATGGATTCTCGAGCCGGACGACGCGGTCATCAGGGCGGGTTTGGTGCGGGTGCTGGCCGCCGAGGTGGATGCCTCCTTGGTCGATCCCAGCATCGCCTACCTGACGGCTGATCACTCGATCGAGCACCCGATGCTCTCGTCCTATCCGGTCGACGAAGTGATGCCGTTCAACCTCAAGCAGCTGAGACGTCGGTTGGCGGAACTCGAGGTCGGCGTTGTGAGCATCAAGAAGCGAGGATCGCCGATCACCCCGGAACAGTTGAGGCCGCGGCTCCGACTCGCCGGTGATCGATCTGCGACCATTCTGCTCACGCTGATCGGCGGAGTACCAATGGTTGCCATCGGCCTGGATCGGCCACTCACCAATTGATCTCGGCACATCCCTCATGGGTGTCCGGTTCGACCTGGAGAGTGGCATGCTTGATGTCGAAGTCGACCTCGAGGATCTCCCTGGCTCGGTCGAGAATCGGATGAGGGTCGACTCCGGATCTCGTCACCAGGTGGGCGGTGGCGACGTCCATGTCGGAGGTGAGGGTCCAGACATGCAGATCGTGCACGTCGTTCACCCCGTCGACCGATCGGAGCTGAGCTCGGAGAACATCGAGATCGAGGTCGGTGGGTGCCGCCTGGACGAGGATCCGCACTGCGCTCCGACCCAATCGCCATGCCCGGGGAAGGATGAACAGCCCGATGGCTGCTCCGACGAGGGGATCGGCGAGGGTCCAGTCGAGATATCGGACGAGGATCGCGGCTGCGATGACACCGACAGACCCGATGAGGTCTGCGAGTACTTCCAGCAGCGCCCCTTCCAGGTTCAGGGACTCTTCTGCCCCTTCCCGGAGCAGTCGCCAACCAATGAGGTTCACGACCAGCCCACCGACTCGCCACGATCAACATCCATCCCGATTGGATCGTCGGTGGGTCATCGAGTCGCTGGTACGCCTCGAAGAGGACGTATCCGGCGACGCCGAACAACAGCACTGCATTGGCGAGTGCGGCGAGGATCTCGAGTCGGTACAGCCCGTACGTCCGGCTCTCGGTCGCAGACCCCCCGGATGCGACAGTGATGGCAGCAAGCGCCATGCCCAGGCCGAGGGCATCGGTGGCCATGTGACCCGCATCGGAGAGGAGCGCCAGCGAACCGGTCATCAGACCTCCGACGATCTCGGCGACCATGAATCCCACGACGAGGGCGAAGGTGATGATGAGGGCGCTTCTGTGCCTGCCGCCTGCGCTCACGGTGGTCTGCCCGTGGCTGTGTCCGTCAACCATGGAGATCAAGGTAGGGCGATCGAGCGCGTCGATGGCGCAACGCTACAGCGACCTGGCGTACAGGTACCCGCGTCGGATCTCGCAGCCGGCCCGCTCGAAGGCGTCCTCGAGCCAGTCGATCGACGGAATCATCACCATGACCGTCGACATCCGCCGGCGGGCGGCGAGGTCGACGACGGCGCGGGCGAGTCGCGGTGCGTCGAGTGGGTTGGTGACCACCCATGGGACGAACAGTTCGGAGTCCTCCGCTCGCTGGCGGGCGATCACCCAGCCGGAGGCGCACTGCATCAGTTCGCGCTCGCGAGATGCTGCCTGGACATCGGCGAGTGTCATTCTCCTGAACGTCCATCCGAGGGGAAGGAGGTTCCTGCCTGCGGCTGCCATGTCAGAACTGGACCATGCCACCCATGCCGGGTCGATCTCTGCTCGAGATCCCGAGGCGAGTTGCTCTTCGCCCGCCACCCGCTTGCCTCCGTTGGTGATCGGGTCGATCCGCCCGCTGCCGAGCTCGCGCATCGGCCACGACCAGCCGCACACCCGGCGGTAGCCGGACGCTTCGACCTGACGTTGGGCGGCCGTGTTCCAGTCCTCGGTCAGGAGACGCACCACGGCAGCGCCGCGATCGGAAGCCCACTCGCAGAGGGCTGCGTTGATCGCCGTGGCGACCCCGGCCCTGCGATGGTTCGGGTCCACCCGCGCCGCATGGATCCATGCCTCTCGCTCGCTCATCAGGATGGCCCGGGCCAGGCCGATCGGAGTGTCCGACCCGTCGGTGGCGACCATGACGGTCGAGTCGGCGTCATCGATCCATGCCAGGAACCGCTCGGGGACATAGTCGCCCCATTCGAAGGTTCCGGTGGTGAACGCGGTGACGGCTTCGAGGTCAGACGGAGTTGCGGGACGAACCTCCATCACATTCGTTCTGGAACGTCGATCCCGAGGAGATCCAGCGCCGTGACCACGACGCGTCCTCGTGAGTGACGAGACCGCCAACCACGATCCGCGGGTCTCGGGGTCGGGTTCGCTGAGGATGTGGCACTCCTCGTAGAAGCGGTTGAAGACTCCGGCGAGCTCATAGGCGTATTCGGCGATGTGGTTGGGGGCGCGCAACGCGATCGATCTGTCGACCGCGTCTGCGTACCGCGTGATCGCCAGCATCAGATCGCGTTCTGAGTCCACTCTCGGCGGGCCGATCTCGCCACTGACGAGGCCCCGTTCGTCCGCTTTCCTCAGGACGGAGCCGATCCGCACGGCGACATACATCAGATACGGCCCGGTTCGCCCCTCGAACGAGCTGAACCGCTCGAGGTCGAACACGTAGTTCGAGGTCCGATGGTTCGAGAGGTCTCCGAACTTGACCGCTGCCATTCCCACGAGGCGGGCGATCTCCTGACGCTCCGCTTCCGGATAGTCGGCGGCCAGGCCCTTCGAGTCCATGCTCGCCAGAGCGATGTCGTTCACGTCGGCGAGGAGATCTCGGAGCAGCGGGAGATCGCCGTCCCGGGTCCGCAGGGGTTTGCCGTCGCTGCCGTTGACGGTGCCGTTGTTGGCGTGCTCGAGCAGCACATCGGGGCCGGCGATGTTTCCCTTCCTGGCCGCCCGGAACACCTGCTCGAAGTGGAGGCTCTGGCGAGCGTCGACGAAGTAGATCAGCGCATCTCCCCCCAGGTCGTCGATCCGCTCCTCGACGGTCGCCAGGTCGGTGGTCGCATATGCGTACCCGCCATCGCTCTTTGTCAGGATGAGCGGAGGGAGCTGGTGGTCTTCGTCTGGCTCGGTCACGAAGACGACCACGGCGCCATCGGACTCCTCGGCGACCCCGATCGCCTCCAGCCGTTCGATCATCGGCCCGATCCGATCGTGGACCGAGCTCTCGCCGAGCCACACATCGAAACTGACATCCAGTTCGTTGTACACCTGTTCGATCGCCGCGATCGACACATCCCGCATGTGCTGCCACAGGGCCCGATACCCCGGCCTGCCGTTTTGGAGATCGACGGTGGCCTGTCGAGCAGCGGCCGCAAAGGCCGGGTCGGCTTTCGCTTTGGCCGAGGCGGCCGGATACAGCGTCTGCAGGTCTTCGATCGAGACCGGTGACTCGTCGGGATAGGGGCCGGTCACCGACTCGTCGAAGTAGACGAGATCAGGCTGTCGGAGCTCGATCTCCCGAATGAGCTGGCCCATCTGGGTTCCCCAGTCACCGAGATGGACGTCTCCGATCACCTCGTGTCCGGCGAAGCGGAAGATTCGCTTGATCGACTCGCCGATGATGGCCGTGCGCAGGTGCCCGACGTGGAGTTCCTTGGCGACGTTCGGGCCCCCGTAATCGAAGATGTACCGCCGGCCATCGGAGGCTGGTGCCGCTCCGAGCAGGGGATCGCGGTCGAGTGCGCCGATCTCGGATGCCAGGAACTCGTCGGTGACCGTGACGTTGATGAATCCGGGCCCGGCGATCTCGACCTTCTCGATGATCGGATCCTGCGAGACGATGTCAGCGATCTCTTCGGCCAGCTCCCGAGGGTTGCGACCAGCCGCCTTTGCGCCTGCAAGTGCACCGTTGCACTGGAACTGGCCGAGCTCGCGGCGTTGGCTCGGGACGACTTCTCCGAGGGCCGGGTCGAGGCCGACGTGTTCGAAGGCGCCTTCGAAGAGGGTCCCGAGAGTCGAGCGGATGGTCATGCCAGTGAGGATAGGAGCACCCGGGAACGGTGAATCCCGCGGCTCGACGTGTCGGCGCCCATCATCGGGCGGATGGTGCCGTCGAGTTGCCGGGCCGGGCAGGCCGAACCCGGCGCGTGGCCTCAATATGCGGCGAGTTCCCTCGCGTGCTCGGCGATCGACTCCGGCGTCGGGTAGATGGCGTCCTCGAGCACGGTCGAGAAGGGCATGATCGGGATCTCGGGGAGCGCGTAGCGCTTGATCGGAGCATCGAGCCACTGAAACGCCTTGTCGGCGATCTGGGCGGCCACCTCGGCTCCGTACCCCATGAATTCGTTGTCCTCGTGGACGATCAACGCCTTGCTCGTCTTCTGGATCGAGGCCTCGATCGTTGCCCAGTCGAGCGGGCGGAGTGAGCGCAGGTCGATCACCTCCGCCGAGATGCCCTCGCTCTCGAGCAGTTCACCCGCCTCAACCGAGAAGTGGGCCATCGCTCCGTAGGCGATGATGGTCAGATCGGTTCCTGCCCGTCTGATCGCCGCCCGCCCGATGGGGACGACGTGGTCGCCGGCCGGGTACGGCCCCTTGGCAACGCGGTAGAGCTTCTTCGGTTCGAGGAACAGCACGGGATCGGGGTCGTCCATCGCTGCGAACATCAGTCCTTTGACATCGGCCGGCGTCGACGGGACGACCACCTTCAGCCCTGGCACGTGCGTGTAGTAGGCCTCGATCGACTGGGAGTGATAGAGGGCACCGTGGATGCCCGCTCCGTATGGAGTTCGGATCACCATCGGGACCTTCCATCTCCCGTCGCTGCGGTAATGGACTTTGGACACCTCCGAGACGATCTGATCGAACGCCGGATGGATGTAGTCGGCGAATTGGATCTCCGGGATCGGGAGTTTGCCATAGGCCGCGAGACCGACTGCCGCGCCGATGATCGACGCCTCGGCGAGTGGTGTGTTGAAGCACCGGTCGGGCTCCGAATCGATTGCTCAAGCCCTGCGTCGCCTTGAACACTCCGCCCTTCTTCCCCCCGACATCCTCGCCGAAGACGATCGCCTGGTCGTATCGCTCCATCACCTCGCCGAGGGCACGGTTGACGGCGGTGATCATGTTGACCTCGTCACCGGCCGGTGGGTCGTCGACAGCGGTCGTCGGTTCGCTGGGCTCGATCACACGCGCGTACACATGGCTGATGGCGTCGGTCGCGTCCGGTGCAGCTTCGGCGGCGCGAACGGCGTCGGCCAGTTCGCCCTCGATGTCTTCGTCCATCTCCTGTTCGAGCGCGTCGGGTAGCAGGCGTTCCTCGATGAGGTACTGCTTGATGGTCACGACCGGGTCGTGTCTCCGCCACTCGTCGACTTCTTCGCGTGAGCGATACAAGCGGTCGTCGTCGTCGGATGTGTGGGCGTAATAGCGATACGTCTCGGCTTCGATGAGGGTCGGGCCGTGCCCGGACCTGGCGCGTTCCACCGCCTCCTTCATCGTCCGGTAGACCCCGAGGGGGTCGTTGCCGTCGATGACGTGACCCGGCATCCCATACCCTTTTGCCCGCTCGAAGATGTGACCGGCGACCTCTGTCGCGCTCGGTACGGAAATCGCATAACCGTTGTTCTCGATGACGAAGATCACCGGGAGCTTGTGGATGCCGGCCCAGTTCATCGCCTCGTGCCAGTCGCCCTCGGACGTCGACCCTTCACCCCCGTACACAACGACGACCGCGTCGCTTCCATCGATCTTGAGACCGTGGGCGATACCAACAGCATGCGGATACTGGGTGCCGATCGTCGAGGATTGCGTGAGGATCCTCCGGTTCTCGGCAGACCAGTGGTTGGGGAGTTGACGTCCGCCAGACATCGGATCGGTCTGCCTGGCGAATACGGCGAGAAACACATCGAGTGGCGTGATCCCCCACGCAAGGGCGACGCCCATGTCGCGGTAATAGGGGAGGATCCAGTCCCGCTCCGGATCGAGCGGGCCGACCGACGCCACCTGGACCGCCTCATGGCCCGAGGAGCCGACGACGAACGGCGCCCGCCCCTGGCGGTTGAGAGCGAACATCCGATCATCCATCTTCCGGGCCATCAGCATCGTTCGATACAGGGCGACGACGTCGTCATCGGTGAGGCCGAGATCGCGGTGATGGAGTTCTCGCTTCGCCCACTTCATCGATGGTTCCCTTCCCTGGCTACCTGAGACTCACTGTATCGATCCGACGGCGTCCGTATCGCCCGTCAGCGATGGGTAGCCTCGACGTGTGATCAAAGCCGCCTACCTCCGCGTGTATCTCCCGGAGAATGCGCCCGCGGTCCAGGTCTTCCCGTTGCTACCTCGACGATGCGCGCCCCCACCGAGAACACGTTCGGGCTGACGACCGAGCCGCCGGGTGAGGATGCATTCGTGGCGGAGTGGCAGGGCAGGGTCTTCCGGTGTCCACGGACGCCTCGAGTGAGGATGCTCGAGGGTCTCCTCGCCTTGCGGGCTGCGTCTGCGCAACTCGGTGCCGCGTCGCTGGTGACCGACCCACAGGCCCGTGAGGCGAAGCTGCAGCTGGCGGAGATCCAGCAGCTCGGCAGAGGAACCGCGCACATCCTGACATCGGCCTGGCATGTCCCACTTCGGTGGTTCGCGTTGTTCTCTCCCGATTCGAGGGAACTCATCAACGATCCGCTCCGGGTCCGGTACCGAGCGTTCGTCGGCGATGGGCTCACTCGCCTCGAACGGGCGATCTCGATCCTCGACGAGGCCGAGATTCCCGACGCGATCGTGGATGAGGTGCGTGGCCTGAGAGGCTGGGTGGCCGACTTCCCCACCGACGCGATGGTGGAGCTCGACTACGGCTCGGTCGCATCCTCCTTCGACGCGACCGACCTCGTGCTCGACGACTCTGCTGGCGATCTGTGGGCAGCACTCGACGGGCTCGCCACCGACGACTGGGAGTCGGCAGGAGAGCGATACGGCGATCTGGTGAGCCGCTGGGCGATCCCGATGGCGGTCAGCTACTCCAACTGAGTCCGCCCGGCTGTACTCGGCATCCCACCGGGAACCTCGATGTGAGACAATGCGGTATGTCCGAAATGAGCTTCCACCGCCCGTCACCAACCGACTTCCTGGCCGTCGACTCTCTGCTCGACTCCGAGGAGGTCCTGCTCCGCGACACCGTACGACGGTTCGTCGCCGACCGGATCCTCCCCGAGATCGGCCACTGGTGGGAGGAGGCGATCTTTCCGCGGGAAGTCGCAAAGGAGATGGCATCGCTGGGTTTGTTCGGCATGCATCTCGACGGATACGGGTGCGCGGGGACGTCCAACGTCGCCTACGGGCTCGCCTGCACCGAACTCGAATTCGGTGACTCCGGGGTCAGGAGCTTCATGTCGGTCCAGGGCTCACTGTCGATGTTCCCGATCTGGAAGTTCGGCTCCGAGGAGCAGAAGGAGACGTGGCTTCCGCAGATGGCCGCAGGGGACGTGATCGGGTGCTTCGGACTCACAGAGGCCGACTCGGGGTCCGATCCTTCGTCGATGCGCACCACGGCACGACGCGATGGCGACGACTGGATCATCAACGGCTCGAAGATGTGGATCACCAACGGGACGATCGCCGACATCGCCATCGTGTGGGCGCAGACCGATGGGGGCATCCGCGGTTTCATCGTCCCGACGGATGCGCCCGGCTTCGAGGCGCAGCCGATCCATCGCAAGGCGAGTCTGCGCGCATCGGTGACCGCTGAGCTGGCGTTCGACGGGATACGGGTTCCCGACGAGTTCCGGCTGCCCGGCGTCTCGTCGATGCGGGGTCCGCTCTCCTGTCTCAACGAGGCTCGGTTCGGGATCCTGTACGGGGCAATCGGCGCGGCGCGTGCCTGTTACGAATCCGCGCTGGAGTATGCGGGCTCGAGAACCCAGTTCGATCGACCGATCGCCGGTTTCCAGCTCACCCAGCAGAAGTTGGTCGACATGATGGTCGTGGTCAACCGTGGAATGCTCGTGTCGATGCATCTTGGCCGGATGAAAGACGCAGGCACTTTGACCCCGGAGCAGGTGAGCTTCGGAAAGCTCGACAATGTCAGGAACGCGCTCGATGTGGCCAGGACTGCTCGGTCGATTCTCGGCGGGAACGGCATCACGATGGAGTACCCGGTCTTCCGCCACATGGCGAACCTCGAGACCGGTTCACCTATGAGGGGACCAACGAGATCCACACACTCATTCTCGGGAACTCGATCACCGGCCTCAACGCCTTCACCTGATACCCAGGCGTCGCCGCCTTCTCCGGCGCGCCGGCGAGCACACGGGGACTACTACCGGCGCTCGGGTAGCGTTGCCTCCGTGGATGTCGCAGCGGTCTCGTACGGTGGTCTCACCAAGCGCTTCTCGGACAAGGTGGCGGTCGACGCGGTCGAATTCGAGATCCCGTCCGGGTCGTTCTTCGGCATCGTCGGTCCCAACGGGGCCGGCAAGACGACCCTGCTCCGGATGACGACCGGGTTGCTGAGGCCGGACGGCGGGGTGGTGTCGGTGGCCGGCGTCGATGTGTGGACCGATCCCGCCAGCGCCAAGACCCGCTTCGGCGTCGTGCCGGACAACCCCCGAATGTTCGAGCGCCTGACGGGCAGGGAGTTGATCGAATTCAACGGGATGATGCGTGCGATGGACCCCGAGATGATCGCGGTCCGGCGCGAGGCGTTACTCCGATTGCTCGACCTCACCGACGACGGAGACACGGTCGTCGCCGACTACAGCCTGGGGATGACAAAGAAGATCGCCATCGCCTGTGCCCTGTTGCACAACCCGGCGGTCCTGTTCCTCGACGAGCCGTTCGCTGGTGTCGATCCGGTCGCTCGCCAGACGCTCGAGCAGATCCTTCGCAGACACATCGACAACGGAGGAACGGTGGTGTTCTCGGATCACGCGATGGATGTGGTCGAGCGCCTCTGTGACCGCATCGTCGTCCTCGACCACGGGAAAGTTCTCAGGGAGGGAACAACCGACGAGATCACGGGGGGTCGCAGACTCCAGGACGTGTTCGTCGAGTTGGTCGGCGCACAGATCACCGACGAAGGGGATCTCGAGTGGCTTGGGTCTTCGCGCGGCTGAAGCTGCGGCTCATCCGGAATCGCTTGACGCGATCGAGCGTCATCCAGGTCTTCGGCTTCATCGTGACCTGGCTCCTGTCCATCGCCGCCGGGCTGGGGCTGGGGCTCGGATACGGGCTTGTGCTGCGATTCGCTACCAACGACCTCGCGGTGACGGCGGCGGTCTTCACGCTCGCGTTTCTGGCCTGGCTGCTCCTGCCGATCGTGGCTGCCACGCTCGATGACACGATGGAGGCGCGCCAGTTCGAACTGCTTCCCTTCGACTCTCGGCAGCTGTCCCTCGGGCTGATCGTTGCCGCGCTGGTGGGCCCGGGAGCCCTTCTCACTGGCCTGATGTTTGCGATCGGCCTCGGGATCGGATACGGGTTCGGGCTGGCGTGGGTCGTGTCGTTGGCGGTGGCTCTGGTCGGATTGGTGTTCATGGTGACCACATCGCGATGGATCACGACGTTGCTCACCGATCTGCTCAGAAGCCGGCGCACCCAGGAGGTGGCCGCCCTCATCGTGGCCGGCCTGCTCACGCTGCCCGGCCTTGCCGGGAGCCAACTGGCGCTGTCCGGCGTCGAGCCGGACGTGGAGGCGATCCTCGACGGCATCGCCCCGCTGGCGTGGACGCCACCCGGCGCGTTCGCGCTGACGATCGATTCGCTGCAGTCGGGAGCGTGGCTGACTGCTGCCGTCGGCGCTGGATACGGAGCGGTCGTCGTGGTCGTGGCCTGGCTGTTGTTCGCCGGTGCGGTAGACCGGTTGCAGACGAGGGCGGCCGTCAATCGCCGGTCGCGGCGGAGAGGGACGTCGGCCACCGCACTGCATCCGAAGCGGTGGCCGCTCCCGCGGAGCCCGATCGGATCGGTGGCGGCAAAGGAGTTGAAGTATCTGCGACGCGACTCGAGGGTGAAGGCTCAGTTGATCGGGGGCGGGATCGCCACGGTTGTGCTGATCGGAACGGGTGGAGCGGTGCTCGCAGACACCCCATATGCCCCCTTTTCGGCTGCCTTCATCGGCTTTCTCGTCACCGCGTCGGTGATCCCCAACCAGTTCGGATTCGATGGTGGATCGTTCTGGGCGTACCAGACCTCATCGATGCGTCTCATCGATGTGCTGAAAGGAAAGAACCTCGGCTGGGCGTCGGTGTCGGCGCCCCTCGTCGTGCTGACTGCGATCGTGGCCGCGGCGCTGTCGGCGGATTGGAGTTACGCCTTCGCCGGGATCCTGGCCGGGTTCGCCGTGATCGCCATGTTCACCGCAGGCGGGAATCTGACCTCGATCCTTGGTGCCTATCCGCTGCCCGAATCGAATCTGTTTGGATCACGCAACGTCTCCGGAACGGCGCTCATCTTCTCATTTCTCGGGCTCGGCCTCTCCGGGGTGCTCATCATTCCCATCGCCCTGCTGGTCGGTATCCCTGCCGTCTTCGACGAGCCGTTGCTCTCCAGCCTCGGTGGCGTCGGAGCGATCGTCTACGGCGTCGGTGGCTATGCCCTGTCGTTGCGATGGATGGGCCGCCTCATCGACGGCCGGGCCCTCTGGCTCCTGGACACACTCGACAAGTCGAAGTGACGCACCGACCGACTGCCTACCCCGGGGGGCACCGGGAGGCGTAGGCTCGGGTGGTTGGACCGATCGCGAGCGAGGACAGAACCCATGGTTGATGAAGTGGAAGTGGGTCCGGTCTCCGATCTGACTCCCGGAACGGTGGTCGGCGCGGGTCGCTACGCCGTCGGCAACGCCGATGGCGAGTTGTTCGCGGTGACCCGTCGATGCCGTCATCTGTATGCCGACCTGGCCGACGGCACCATCGACGACGCCGGTTGCCTGGTCTGCCCGTGGCACGGCTCGAAATACGACGTCGAGACCGGCAGAATGGTCAAGGGACCGCAAGGGATCTTCGCCAAGGTCCCCGGTCTCGGTCTCGCATTCCGAGCGCTGACATTGGTGCTCCCCCTCGGCCGAGGGAAGGTCATCGACCGCAACGGCACCGCCTTCGTCGACTGATCCCGTTCTTGTCAAGATTGGCGGGAATATGGCCGACCAAGGCTGACAAGAATGGGGCGATGACAGAGAGGAGATCTACGTGGGGCCGATTGCGATACTCGGACGGTTACTGCTCGCCGGAGCCTGTAGCGGGCTGATCGGCTACGAGCGAGAGACCGCCCAGAAGGCAGCCGGCCTCCGCACGCATGTTCTCGTCGGGGTCGGTGCCGCCATCTTCTCGATCGCTTCGATCACGTCGTTCGATGCCCCGGACCAGTCGCGGATCGCGGCTCAGATCGTGACCGGCGTCGGCTTCCTCGGTGCCGGGGCGATCTTTCGGGATGGTCATTTCGTCAGCGGGCTCACCACTGCCGCGGGGCTGTGGGCCGTCGCGTCGATCGGAATGGCGTCCGGTGCCGGTAGCTACTGGCTGGCATCGATCGGAACGCTCGTGACCGTTGGGACGCTCTACGGGCTCCGGGCGGTGGACGAGGCGGTGGCCCGACGGAAGGCCGTGGTGAAGAGCCGCCTGGAGGTGGCGATCGGTGACGTGACCGAACTCGAGCGCCTGCTCAAGTTCATCCGGCGGATCGACCCGGATGCGGAGCAGCTCGATTTCAAGCGGCAGGGGGAGGGACGCGGCGTGATGATCGTTGCCTGCCGCGACGAGAAGGTGGCGATGTTGTCCGAGCTACTCGCCTCACACAAGATCGTCACATCGGTCGAGAATCTCTCCCCGCTCTACTGGCCGCAACGCAAGGCCTGAACCTTCTTGCGCCAACTCCCTGGTGCGCTCGATCAGGAGAAGAGATCGTGACGCCAGGTACTTGAGTCCGATGTCGCAGGCGACCGTCACGACGGTCTTGCCGGTGCCGAGCTCCAGGGCGATGTCGATTGCCCCGACGACGTTGAGGTCCGCCGACGTCCCGGTGAACAACCCTTCCTCGGCCGCGAGGCGTCGCGCCATCGGCCACGTGGTCATAAGGGGACCCTACGCAACGGTTGCCGTGGTCGACCGTGCTCGGAGTAGATTCCCACGCGGTCGTCCGCTGAAGATCGACATGGCGACGGCGGGGTCGGACGCCAGACGACCCCGCGATTCATCACGACTCATTCGGAGCGAACGCTGCGTGACAACATCACCTCAGGGAGAGCCGCCGCCTTCGCAATCACCCAGCTTCGACCTTCGGTCATTGCTGATCGACCTGTTTCTCCCGCACACCTTGATGGCGATCGGCCAGGGTGCCTCCGCACCGGTGATCGCACTGGTGGCGATCGAATTGGGAGCATCGGTGGCGACGGCCGGGTTCGTTGTGGGTCTGTACGCCCTGGGCGCGCTCCTCGGCGACATCCCTGCCGGAATCCTCGTGTCGAAGGTCGGCGATCGGCGCATCATGGCCGTGGCGTCGGCTGCCCTGGGCGTGGCCGCACTCGGCGTGTTGGCAGGACCATCGCTTGCAGTGTTCGCGCTCCTCGTCACATTGATGGGGACTGCGACGTCGATGTTCGGACTGGCGCGGCTCGTCACCGCGACCGAGCTGACTCCCGTCGGCCAGCGGGGCCGGGTGATGTCGACAATCGGAGGCATCCACCGCATCGGATTGCTCGTGGGCCCCATCTTGGGTGGACTGGCGATCGGTCCGCTCGGTGTGGCCGGGCCTTTCATGGTTCATGGGACCCTTGCGATCGCGGCATCACTGGTGGTGCTCGCAAGCCCGACACCCACCTCGACCCCGACCGCGGTGGACACGCCGCCGAAGGTTGCTGCGACGATCCGGGATCACAGGCGGACGCTCGCCACTGCTGGTCTGGCGATCGTCGCATTTCAGATGGTTCGAGGGTCACGCCAGGCGATCATCCCGTTGTGGGGCACGAGCCTTGGACTCGATGCGAAGCAGATCGGCATCCTCTTCTCTTTGTCGGCTGCCGCCGAAGTCCTGATGTTCTATCCGGTCGGTCGGATGATGGACCGTCGTGGCCGAAGGTCGACAGCCATCCCGTCACTCGCATTGCTCTCGCTCGGTGTCGCAGCGATACCGCTCGCCACCGACTTCGTGACGCTCGGAATCGTCGTGGCAATCGTCGGGTTTGCCAACGGTCTGGGAACTGGCATCAACATGACGCTGAGCTCCGACCTCTCTCCCGAGCATGGCCGCGGTGTCTTTCTCGGGATCTGGCGAACGATCACCGACGCCGGAACGGCCAGCGGTCCGACATTGGTCGCAATGGTGGCGTCATTGGTGAGCTTGAGTCTCGCGGGTGTGGTCGTGTCGGTCTTCGGCTTCGGTGGAGTCTTCTTGCTGTGGCGGATGGTCCCCGAGACGCTTCGGACGGAGTGAGCCGAAGCCCGATGATCGGCCTGCTGGGCAGCCGACGGCGCCTCCGGACACCGACGCGGCAGCTCGGATTCTCGTCATCGAGGGATGGTGCGATAACGTCGGGGTGCATGCGGAACTCATCCTTCCGTGTGTCACGCCCCCGGACCGCTGATGCGGTTGCGGGGGCTTTTCATCACGCCGTCGATGCAGCCAGCCAGTGGTCCCACTCCAGCGCCGGCCGGGCAACTTGATCAGCGGTACGATCCGCCGGGTGACGATCCGAGTTGGCGACCGACTTCCACGAGCGACATGGCTGACAGCCGGCGCGGTGGTGGCACTGCTGCTCACGGTGGCCGGGAGATACGGCTTCCACCGAGACGAGCTCTATTTCATCGTCGCCGGGCGCAGGCTCGATTGGGGTTACGTGGATCAGCCACCACTCACCCCGCTTGCCGCTCGGTTCGCCGAGACGGTCGCCGGCACCTCTCCCACCGCGTTGAGGGTGTTGCCGGCGCTGGCGATCGGGACAGTGGTGCTTCTGGCCGCTTCGATGGCGAGACGCATGGGTGGCGGCCATCGGGCGCAGGTCTTCGCCGCCGTCGCCGCAGGAGGCTCCGGGGTAGCGCTCGCCGTGGGGCATCTGCTGAGCACGACGAGCTTCGACTATCTCCTCTGGACGGTCGCGGCCTGGATCCTCGTTCGACTGCTCGACAACGGGAACCCGCGATGGTGGCTCGCGCTCGGGGCCACGTTCGGGCTCGGCCTGCTCAACAAACACCTGATCGGTTTGTTTGCGGTGGCAGTGCTGATCGCCGTGCTCGCCACCCCACAACGACGCCTGCTCGCCAGTCGCTGGCCCTGGTTCGGAGTCGGGATCGCGGTGACCCTGGCCGCTCCCAACCTCGCCTGGCAGCTGGCGAATGGCTTTCCGCAACTCGAGATGTCGTCCGCGCTTGGCGAGCAGAAGCGACGGGCCGGTCGCCTTCATTCTCGAACAGGTTGGACTGCTCTCGATCGTGTTGGCCGTCCCCGCCGGCATCGGATTCTGGTTCCTGATCCGCAGGCCCGAGTTCGAGCGCTGGCGGCCGATCGGCATCACCTTCGGCATCCTCTTCGCCTTCTTGCTGTTGGCCGGCGGGAAATCGTATTACGTCGCTCCGATGTACCCAGTCCTGCTGGCGGCTGGATCAGTGTGGTTCGAGCGGCTTGCAGATCGACGCCGCAGGATGATGGTCGGAGTGACAGCGGTTGGGATCTCGATCGGGCTCTTCATCGCGCTGCCACTGCTCCCGCCATCGTCGATGTCGGTGCTGGACGCCACGGGCGAATTGGGCGAGACGGTCGGATGGCCTGATTTGGTCGAGCAGGTGTCGGCCGTCTACCAGTCCATCCCTTCGGCCGATCGCAACGATGTGGCGATCTTCACGGGCTCCTACGGGGAGGCGGGAGCGATCGACGTGCTCGGCTCCGCCGCCGGGCTACCGAGTGCCGTCAGCGGGCACAACACATATTGGCTCTGGGGCCCACCGAGCGAACATGGCCCCATCATCGGCGTCGGCGCTATCGGCGATGTTCTCTTGCGTATCTGTTCGGATACCACCGAGGTCGGCAGGATCACCAACCCGTATGGCGTCGAGAACGAGGAGTACGGCCTGCCGCTGTACCTCTGTCTGAGTCCCGAGGGCCAACTCTCCGACATCTGGGACGAGGTCAAGCACTACAACTGAGTGCGTCAGCCGGTTGCGATCCAGCCCGTCGGATCGCTCGTTGCGTACGGCTTCGTCCACATGTGCGGACGGTACACAACCCACCGGGGTCACCGATCCGTACTATCGATGGCGTGGATCACCTGGTTCTCGCTGACGTCGCCGTGCACTCCGGTGTCGACCTGCAGTCCGTTGCTACGTTCGTGGATGCCGGCATCCTGGTCGAGACCGACTCCGGGGGTTTCCGGCCTCCCGACATCGCTCGAGCGAGACTGGTGGCGGCATTGATCGAGGCAGG
Organism: uncultured bacterium; assembly: GCA_963745865.1. GTDB lineage: Bacteria > Actinomycetota > Acidimicrobiia > Spongiisociales > ZC4RG35 > JAHEDH01. Next base: position 53,841 of record CAVUYZ010000013.1, read on the forward strand.
CCTCAGCCTGACAGACCTCTCTGAGGCCATCCAGGATGGCCGGCTCTCGCTCTCCTACGTCGACCTGCTGATGCCCGACCCCGTTCGGCTCGTTTCGGATCGCCCGATCGAGCGAGAGTGGCTGGCGTTCGGCCCCGCCATCTCGCCCATCCTCGGGATCCATCGCTCTCCTGGCGAACCGATTCGCGAGGACGACCTGGCGATCCTCGAGCAGGTGTCGGCGGCCATCGATGCGGGAGCACCTGTCGAGCGAATGGCACAGATCGTTCGGGCGATGGCGCATGCTGCGAGCAAGCTCACCGATCTGCAGAGGGACTTCATCGACGAAGTCCTTCTCGCTCCGGCCATCGAGCGGACAGGGTCGCCGATGAGAGCGCTGGAGGAGACCTCGGCCACGCGGCTCCGGTATCGGGAGATGGGTCGAGAGCTGACCAGGCTGCTGATGGATCGCTTCGTCGATGAGGCGATCTTCAGGAACCTGGTGCAGTTCACCGAGGCCGCGTTGTCGTCGGTCGGCTTGGACGCGTCGGAGAGCGAGCAGACCGTGGTGTTCGTCGACGTCAGCGACTACACGGGCCGGTCCGAACGAGAGGGAGATGCCGAGTCGGCCCGGCAGGCCGTGCGCCTCACGGATTTCGCCCGTCGTCTCGCGGCGGAGCACGGCGGTCGCATGGTGAAGTCGCTCGGCGACGGCGCGATGATGCACGCCATCGAACCCCATGCTCGGGCTGGCGATGGCCATGGCGGCCGTCGAGCTGGCAGAGGCAGAGGGATTGTGGCCGCTTCATGCCGGGGTACACAGCGGACCGATGGTGCGTCGCGGAAGGGGACTTCTTCGGATCGGCGGTGAACGTGGCTGCCAGAGTTGCCGGGGAGGCGAATCGCGGGCGAGGTTCTCGTGACCGCCCGCGTCGTCGCGGCTCTCGGGGAGAGCGGATATCGGTTCCTGCCCCTCGGTGAGCGGTCGCTCAGACACGTACATGATCCGGTGGCCCTCTTCCGAGCCGAGCGCCGGCCGACCTGAACCTCGCAGCCGGCTGAAGGCGCGAAACATCTTGAAACATGACGTGATCGGTCGAATCCGGTTCTCGTATGCCGCTATCTCTCTTCCCGGGCCGAAGTTGCCGGGATCTGTCGGGGACGTATACTTCCGAGACCCGGGTCCCGTCTGTGAACGGATCCGTGTGAACCCTCCTGGGGGCGTGGTGAAGCCTGGAGTTCACGCCGGCCTGTCAAGCCGGAGGTCGCGGGTTCAAATCCCGTCGCTCCCGCCATCTCTCTGACCATACGGATGAGAGGTGTATTGGTCAGATAGCTCAGTTGGTAGAGCGCCGCTCTGAAAAAGCGGAGGTCGACGGATCGACGCCGTCTCTGACCACGCCCGAAGACCCCCACTCGAGTGGGGGTCTTCTGTTCTTGTCAGCCAGGCGGGGCCATATCGCGGTCAACCTTGACAAGAACGGGATGGGTTCTCAGGTGGCTTTCAGGTTGGCTTCACAACGTCCTCATGTGGGTGGCGGAATCTGTTGGTGTAAGGCCGAGACACCAACAGAGAAGGAGGCCAGCAAATGCGAAAGTCACTCGTAGCCCTCATTGCGGGGGCGCTGATCATCGGAGGCGCCGCCATCGCGACGGCGCAGACCGACGATTCGACCACCGACACCCCAGCCGCCCGTCGCACAGATGGAGCGGGGTGAGCATCTCAGTGCGTTCCTCGCCGAGATGGTCGACCAGAGCGTCATCACCCAGGAGCAGGCCGACACCCTCACTTCGGAGTTGCAGACGAGGTTCGAGGCACGTCGCGCCGACAGGGAAGAGCATCGTGCTCAGTTCGAAGCTGCCTTCGCCGATGACGAACTCACCGTTCAGGAACTCGAGGACCTCGGGGCGACCCGGATTCTCGATGAGGACGGACCGTTCGCAGAAGCGCTTGCGGATGGCACGCTGACGAGGGCCGAGTTCGACGCGGTCCACGCCGACATGCCCCAGGGCGGTGGCGGCCACCGTGGCGGCGGCCATGGCGGACCCGGCGGACCCGGTGGGCCTGGCGGTCCCGGTTTTGGCGGTGGTAACGCCTGACAGATCGTCCGCTGTTCTCTCCCTCCGGCGGGTGGGTGAACGATTCGTTCACCCACCCGCGTTCGCGTCGGGTAGTTCGAATCCCACGACTGCACCGCCCTCGGGGTGGTTCTCGGCGCGAACAGTTCCCCCGTGGCCGGTGATCACGTGCTCGACGATCGACAGTCCCAGTCCGGATCCGGGGTTGGAACGGGCCGCATCGCTTCGGCGGAAGCGCTCGAAGATGAACGGCAGGTCGGCAGGCTCGATGCCCGGCCCGTGATCGCGTACCGACACCCGATGGCCGGCAACGGTGATCTCGATCGGCTTGGTCGGATCGTTCCACGTGATTGCGTTGGCGAGGATGTTGGAAATGGCCCGCTCGACCTGGCCGCGTCGGACCGAGACGACCGAGCCTTCCCCGGAGACGACGACGTCCTGCGGTGTCCGGCTCTCGAAGCGGCGAACCACGGTCCATACGAGGTCGTCGAGCCGGACGTCGCTCGCCGGCTCGGTCATGCTCTCGGCGTCTCTCGCCAGATCGACCAATTCGATCGCGAGGTTCGAGAGTTCGATGGTCTCGGCGGCTGCCGCGTCGATGAGGGTTGCGATCTGGTCGTCGGTGAGGTCGCTTCGTCGGCGCTGGAGAGTCTCGAGGTTCGTGCGCAGCGCAGTGAGCGGGGTCCGGAACTCGTGGCCCGCATCTCCGATCAGACGCTGCTGTTGCTCCCGCGACGCCCGCAAGGACGAGACCATCGCGCCGAATGAGCGCGCCAGGCGACCGACCTCGTCTTCCCGGGTCGATTCGATGGAGGTCTCCAGGTCCCGCGTCCGGGCAATCCGCTCAGCCTCTTCCGCCAGGGCTTCGATCGGCGAGACGGTTCTCGAAGCGAGGATCCAGCCAGTTCCGGCCGCTACGACGATGAGAACAGCGCCGATCAGGAACGATCTGGTCACGACCGCCCTGACGCTTGTGTCGACGATCGATGTCGCGACCGCGAGCTGAACCGTGAGTTGGGCGCCTGGGCGCGGAGAGATCTTCCCGACGATCATGCGGAATTGCTCGTCGGAGATCTGCACGGTCTCGAACACGGGCTCGGTGTCCGCCACAGCAGCCACCTGTCTCACCGTGTCGGTGACCGGAAGTTGGGGCTCGCTTGCGATCAGTACCTGTCCGTCGCTGTCGATCACCTGATAGAGGGCGTCCAGATTCACGGGGGACCGTCGTCTGAGCTCGATGAACGGTGAGCGCGGGCCGCCGCCCGGCGGATCCAATCGAGCGAATTCGAGTCGTTGCCTCAGATCCTGATCGACTCCCTGCCGCAGTTCCTGAACCGTCAGCGCAGCGAACGAGACCAGTGCAATCAACGACACGAAGGCCGTCGCGCCGCCCAGAGAAAGCGCCCAGCGCCAGCGCAACGTCACTCGGCCCTCGCCACATAGCCGACGCCGCGGACCGTGTGGATCAGCCTGGGATGGCCCTCCTCCTCGATCTTCCGTCGGAGATAGCCGATGTACACGTCGAGCGAGTTCGAACTCGTCTCGAAGTCGAAACCCCAGATCCGGTCGAGGATGAGGTCACGTTCCAGCACGATGTCGGCGTTGAACATCAACAACTCGAGGAGATCGAACTCGGTCTTGGTCAGATGGATCTCCCGATCATCCCGAAAGACGCGCCGCGCCGCCGGGTCGAGCGTCAGGTCTCCGACGGACAGCTCGTGGCCGACGGCCGAGAGGGCTGTCCGCCTGAGGAGGGCGCGCAGGCGAGCAAGCAACTCGTCGAGCGAGAAGGGCTTGGAGAGATAGTCGTCAGCGCCGGCATCGAGTCCGGCGACTCGATCGGTCACCTCATGCCGGGCAGTGAGCATCAGGATCGGAGTGGTGATGCCCTGCTGACGCATGCTTCTGGCGACGTCGAGTCCGTTCATGCCCGGCATCATCACATCGAGCACGACTGCGTCGAAGGATCGATCCGTGGAGCGTGGTGAGCGCTCGATCGCCGTCGGCTGCCGTCGATACGTCGTACCCCTCGAATCCGAGTGCACGCGAGAGCGAGTCCCGGATGCCCTGATCGTCGTCGACGATCAGCAGTCGGCCCCGTTCCATGAATGTCAGGGTATCGATGCCGGGCTTCGTCGGATCGGCTTCTCAGCCGATTCTCATGTTCCGATGAATCGCCGCACCCAGTCAGAAGCCGGGTTCCTGCGCAACTCATCGAGCGTGCCGGTCTGGACGATGCGGCCCTCGTTCATCAGCATGACCCGGTCGGCGATCGCGGCGGCCTCGCCGTGGTCGTGGGTGACGTAGATCGCAGGTGTCTCGTGTTCGGCGAGGAGCTCACGGATCTCGATGATCAGCCGCTCCCGCATCAACCGATCCAGGGATCCAAGCGGTTCGTCGAACATGATCAGCTGTGGTTCTGGGGCCAGCGTCCTGGCGAGTGCCACCCGTTGGAGTTCGCCGCCGGAGAGTGCCTCGATGGTCCGGTGGGCTTTGTCGGCCATTCCGACCCATGCCAGCACTTCGTTGACGCGCCGTTCGATCTCGGTCGCGGGAAGGTCCCGCATTTCGAGACCGAATGCGACATTGCGGCCGACGGTCCTGTTCGGGAACAGCGCGAAGCTCTGGAACATCAGGCCGAAGTTGCGTCGATGGGTCGGTACCGCCGACAGGTCGGCGCCGTCCCAACTGATGGTGCCCGAATCCGGCGTCTCGAGACCAGCGATCAGTCGGAGCAGCGTTGACTTTCCGCACCCGGACGGTCCGAGAATGGCGACGGTCTCGGAACCGACCGCGAACGAGACGCTGTCGACGGCGAGGGTCGACTGAAAACGCTTCGAGATTCCTTCGACGACGAGCATCAGAACGTCCCCAGTTCGCCGGCGCGCAACCGGTCGATGGACAGGATGAGGAGCGTTGTCAGGATCATCAAGATCACGGACAGGGCCATCGCCGCTCCGTATGTGGCTCCACCCGGCCTGCCGAGCAACCCGAAGATGAGCGTGGGGATGGTGGCGCTCCCGGGTCGGACGATGAACGCCGTCGCTCCGAACTCGCCGAGCGAGACTGCTGCGGCGAATCCGGTCCCGATCATCATCGCTCGGGCGGTGAGCGGGAGATCGACATGGCGCCACACCTGGCGCGGGGCCGCTCCGAGGATCGCGGCCGCCTCGCGGATATCTTGCCGGATCGCTCGCAAGGTGGGGAGTGTGGCGCGCACGACGAACGGCACCGCGACCAGCGCATGGGCCAGCGGTACGAGTGCGATCGTCCCGCGGAGATCGATCGGTCGATCGAGCGCGATCAGGAACCCGAGACCCACCGTCACCGCCGATGTGCCGAGTGGGAGCATCAACACCGTGTCGAACGCGGCTGCCGATCTGGTCGGTCCACGGGCGATGACGGTCGCGGCCGAGATCCCGACGATCGTGGCGATCGTGGCGCCGGCGAGAGCGAACCCGAGCGAGTTGCGAATCGCCTCGAGCGGGGCAACCGCCACCGGGCCGGGATCGATCAGGAACTTCCATCCAGCGCCTCCAGCAGACAGCGAGCGCGCCACCAGGACACCCAACGGGGTGATCACGGCTCCGAGCGTGAAGACGACCGTCGCCCAGACGGCGGTTCGTTGGCGCAAGGTCTCGGCCGGGCGAAGAACCCGATGCTCGGCCACCAAGTTGAGGGCGGTGCTCTGCTCTCGCTGGTACCGCGAGTAGACCCACAGGGCGGCACTGACTCCGACCAGCTGCACGAGTGCCAGCGTTCCTGCGGTTCCCAGGTCGAGGAACGTCGTGACCTCCTGATAGATCTGTACCTCGATCGTGCGGTAGGCCAACCCTCCGACGATGAGGACGACGCCGAACGAGGTGAACGTGAACAGGAACACGATCGACATGGCCGCAGCGATCGACGGGCCGAGTACCGGAAGTGTGACCTTGAGGAAGGCGCGCCACGGACCGGCGCCGAGCACCCGAGCAGCGCCGACGATGGACGGGTCGAGCCTCGACCAGACGCCGCCGACGGTCCGCACGACAACGGCAAGGTTGAAGAACACGTGTGCTCCGAGGATCGCCCAGATGTTTCCTCGTAGCCCGAGAGCGACGAAGGCCGAGCCGACTACCACCGTTGGGAGCACGAACGGGACGGTGACGAGCGCGCGGACCAGCTCACGACCGCGGAACGAGTAGCGGGACAGAACGGCGGTCAGCGGCATTGCTGCAATCACGGTGAGGACGGTGGAGGCGGCTGCCTGCCACACGGTGAACCAGATCGCACTGCGCACCCGCTGGGAGGCGAACACGTCGACGAAGCCCTCGCCGAGTGACAGCAGCAGGATTCGGGTCACCGGATAGATGAACAGATATCCGATGAACAGCGTGGGGAGTGCGGCGAGCGCCAGCCTGCCCCGGGTGGTGGTCACGACCCGAGCACGATGTCTGTCCACTCATCGATCCATCGCTCCCGGTTCTGCTCGACCGAGTCGGGGTCGAGCGACAGCGGGGATGCCGGGATGATGGTGTGATCGGAGAACTCCGCCGGCAGTTCCACCGTCTCGTTCGCCGGGAACACGAACCATGTGAGGGGGATCTCAGCCTGGAACCCGGGACTGAGCATGAAGTCGATCAGCCGGCCCGCTGCCTCGGGATAGTCGGTTCCGGCGAGGATGGCAGCGAACTCGATCTGCCGGTAGCACCCCTCGTCGATCACGGCGGTCGGGGCTTCGGTGGTGGGCTCCTCGGCGAAGATCACCTCGGCAGGCGGTGACGAGGCGTACGACACGACGAGCGGATAGTCGCCACCCCAGTGGGAGAACTCCGAGTAGTAGGCGGTGTCCCAATCGCTCACGACGTGAACGTCGTTGGCAACGAGGTCCCGCCAGTAGTCCTGCCAGCCGTCCTCCCCGAACGTGGCGATCGTTGCGAACAGGAAGGCCAGGCCAGGAGACGAGGTCGCAGGGCTCTCGACCACCAGTTGGCCGGCAAAGGCCGGGTTGGTCAACTGTTCGAGGTTCAGTGGCGGGGCGGAGCCGTCGAATGCCGAAATGTCGTAGTTGAGGCACACGTCGCCGAAGTCGATCGGCGTCACGCGCCCGTCCGGATCGAGTTGCAATGCCTCGGGGACATCGCTCAGCAGCTCGGATTGGTGGGGAGCGAAGATCTCGGCCCCGAGCGCCCGGGAGAGGAAGGTGTCGTCGATTCCGAACAGCACATCCGCCAGCGGATTGCCGGCCGTCAGGATCGCCTGGTTGACCATCGACCCGGCGTCTCCGGCCGGCAGCACCTCGACATCGATGCCCGTCTGCTCGGTGAATGCCGCTGAATGTCTCGTCGGTGACGCCGCCGGCGAACGAGTCGTGGGAGATGATGGTGAGCGTCTCCGGATCTTCATTGGGCGCGATGGTCGTTGTCGTCGGTTGGGCCACGTCGGTGGCGGGCCGTGTCGTGGTGGTGGTTGCACCGTCGGCGCATGCTGAGGTCAGCAACCCGACGGCAAGTACCAGTGCGATCGTCCTGTTGGACATAGGTCAGCTCCTTGTCTTGCTCGTCGGGAGCGGCGGGGAGAGCTGAGTACTTCCTGTATCGGCATTACCCGTCTCAGGTACGTACGGTCGGAATCTGGGAAGATTCCCTCTCAGCCCGGTCTCACCGAGCTCCCGTGTCTCCCCGAGCGTAGGTGGAGCGGCGGACAAACGCGTCGATCCGGCGAACCGGGGTGTGTCAGCGGGGCGGGGCGATGGCGAGAACGACGTTGTGCCCGCCGAAGCCGAACGAGTTGGACAGGATGAGGCCCGGCTCCCAAGGGCGAATCTCGCGCACGATGTCGGTGAGCTCGATGGCGGGGTCCGGGACGTCGAGGCCGATGTTGGGGGGTATCTCGCTCCGCAGGATGGACATGACAGATGCCACCGCTTCGACCGCTCCCGATGCGCCGAGAGCGTGCCCGGTGACGCCCTTGATCGATGACACCGCAGGCTGGTGATCGCCGAAGATCCGGGCGACCACCTGCGATTCGGTCACGTCGTTGAGCTGGGTCCCGGTGCCATGAGCGTTGATGTATCCCACATCTGCGGGGCGCATTCCCGCGTCATCGAGCGCCAGCCGGACGGCGCGCTCGGCCCCCTCGCCCGCAGGGTGGGGTGCGGTCAGGTGGTGGGCATCTGCGGTCGAGGCGGTGCCGACGATCTCGGCGAGGATCGTCGCTCCCCGTGCCAGGGCCAGCTCGAGTTCCTCGAGGATGAGGATTCCGGCACCTTCGCCTGCGACGAATCCGTCCCGACGCTCGTCGAAGGGACGGGCGACGTTGCTCGGACTCAACGCCCGCATGGCAGCGAACCCTTCGATCGTCGGTTCGCGCAGTGCGCCCTCTGCTCCCCCCGATACGGCAGCGTCGGCATATCCCCACGAGATCAGCCTGACCGCGTCGGTGATCGCCTGCCCTGCTGCGGCGCACGCCACGACCGGCGTGTTCGCCTGTCCGCCGAAGCCGTAGCGGATCGAGATGGCGGCGCTGGCGGCGTTGCACATCATCATCGGGATCCACAACGGAGACAGCCGGGTCGGTTCGTCGGAGTAGGTGTTGAGGATCAGATCTTCGAGCGACTTCAGTCCGCCGATTCCGGTGCCGACGCTGACGGTGACTCGGTTGGGGTCGTAGGTATCGAGCCCACCGGCCATCGTGAGGGCCTCTTCGGTGGCGACGATGCCGAACTGGGTAAAGCGGTCGAGTCTGCGCGACTCGCGTTTGGGGATCCACGGTTCCGGGTCCCACCCATCGACTTCGTGGGGCCCTTCTCCCGGGGTCATTTGGAGTCCTTTCCAGAAGGACTCCTCACCCACCCCGGCACCGGAGACGACTCCATACCCGGTGACAACGACACGTCTGCGTTCCATTCGGCCCCATTCTGCTCGCTGCGCCGGGGAATGTCCGGTTCGAGGGTGGGGTGCCTCATACCGGGTCTGCATGCGAGCCCGGACAGAGCCATCGATCCCTCTGCGCGTCGAGTGCGATCCGCGGGCACTCGAGCCCGAGTTCGGATGGTCGAAGGGCCCGACTGACTAGTCAAGCCGGAACGGTGTGAATCCATCCTGACGCCCTGCACCCGCGATCTGTAAGTTGGCGCGCAGAGAGATCCCGGGTGGAGTGTTCTGCGCTCACTTGACCCGGGATCATCTCGTTGTATCAGCTCGTCAGTTGTTCGTCGTCCAGTGCGAAGAGCATGTCTGACGGTGCGAGGACCGCCGGCGCCAATCCGGCCGCCGTCGGGACGATCTGCTCGCAGTAGAACCTGGCTGTCGCCAGTTTCGCCTCGAGAAACCGGTCATCGGCGTCGTTCGGACCCATGTCGACCGGCCGCCGCAATCGCACCGAGAGCGAGATGAGCACCGCCGGCGACGGTTCCCCACATCCGTGTGAGCGGTGTTGCGCCGGCCATGGCGTCTGCGTACTCGCCGGCTGCCAGCTTCGGCTCCGACGTGGGCCGACACGTCGCCGAGGACGGAGAGGGCCTTCTCGAGTTCCTGCGCCGCAATCGTCATCCCGTCGATCTCACCAAGTCGCTGCGCAATGGCCTCCATCTCGGTGATGTACTCGGTCACTACCTCTCCGCCGCGCATCGGCAGTTTGCGGGTGACGAGGTCGAGTGACTGAATGCCGTTGGTCCCCTCGTAGATCGGGGCGATCCTGGCGTCTCGCAGGAACTGTGCGGCTCCTGTCTCCTCCACGTATCCCATGCCACCGTGGACCTGGACACCGAGCGAGGCCATCTCGACCCCGAGATCCGTGCACCATGTCTTCAGGATCGGGATCATCAGCGCCAACCGCTCTCCCGATTCGGTCCGCTCTTCCTCGGTCGCGGCATGGCGTTCGAGATCGAGCAGCGCTGCCGCCGCGTAGAGCGTGGCGCGCATCGCTTCATTGTTGGCGCGCATCGTCATCAACATTCTGCGGACATCGGGGTGGTTTGCGATCGGTGATGGATCTCGCTGATCCGAGCGCCTTCCCCTGGATCCGCTCGAGGGCGTACCTCGATGCTTTCTGATACGCCATCTCGCCGATGGCGAGGCCCTCGACCGCCACGCCGATCCGGGCGGAGTTCATCATCGTGAACATGTACTTCATGCCGCGCTGTTCCTCGCCGACCAGGTATCCGGTCGCTCCGCCCGCATCGCCGAACGAGAGAACGCAGGTGGGTGAGGCGTGGATGCCCAACTTGTGTTCGATCGACACGACGCTGACGTCGTTGCGCTCGCCGGGTGCGCCGGCCCCGTCCAGCAGGAACTTGGGGACGATGAACATGGAGATGCCCTTCGTCCCGGCGCAGCGTCCGGTGTCTTTGCGAGGACGAGGTGGATGATGTTGTCGGTCAGGTCGTGCTCGCCCCAGGTGATGTAGATCTTCTGGCCGGTGATCTTGTAGGTCCCGTCTTCCTGCTTGACGGCCTTGCTCGTGATGGCTCCGAGGTCGGATCCTGCCTGCGGCTCTGTAAGACACATCGTCCCGGTCCACTCACCGCTCGACGAGCTTCTCCAGATAGGTGGCCTGCTGCTCAGGTGAGCCGTGTCGGGTCAGTGCCTCGATCGCTCCCTGGGTGAGGAGCGGGGCGAGCGAGAAGGCCATGTTGGCCGATGTGAACATCTCCTGGAGTGCGATCCCGACGGTGTAGGGGAACCCGCCGCCACCGGCGGACTCGGGGAGGTGGACTCCGGCCCAGCCGGCCTCACGAACTTGGCGGTACGCCTCGGCAAACCCGTCTGGCGTCTTCACCGTCCCATCGGTCTGGAGCACCGATCCTTGGCGGTCGCCTGTCCAGTTGGTTGGGGCGATCACTTCCGAAAAGAACCGGCCCGCCTCCTGCAGGACGCCGAACGCCGTCTCCGGGTCGGCGTGCTGGAATCCATTGAGCTTCGAGATCCGTTCGAGGTCCGCGATGTTGTTGAGGACGAACTCGATGTCGTCGAGTGGCGGCGTGTATTCGGACACGGGAACTCCTGACTGGGTGTCTGACCCAGGATACCGACCAATCGGTCGGTTAGTGCCCGGCGAGCAAGGACGTGCGATCATTTACACTATGGCCGTAGTGTAAATGGCGGCTGTGTCGGTCACCGGGGGCCAGCAGAGTCGAGAGAGGAGATCGATGTCAGCGTTCTTCGTGATGTTGCGCGAAGGCGTCGAGGCGTCTCTCATCGTCGCAATTCTCCTCGCTCACCTCGAACGCTTGTCCGCCGCGAAGCAGCGCCGATGGATCTGGGCGGGAACACTCTCCGCAGTCGTCGTCTCCGCGGTCGTCGGGGTGGTCCTCTGGAATACGGTCGGCGAACTCGAAGGTCGTGCCGAGGCGATGACCGAGGGTGTCATCGCGTTCGTGGCGGCGGCACTGCTCACGTGGATGATCATCTGGATGGGGCGACAGGCTCGTGGTCTCCGGTCGAAGCTCCACGCTCAGGTCGACGATGCACTCGCCGTCGGGAGGCACGACCGCTGCTCGCCGCTCTGGCGTTCGTTGCGGTGGTCAGGGAAGGGATCGAGTCTGCCCTCTTCATGCTCTCCACCACGATCGGGGTCGGCTCCTCGTCGACTCAGGTTCTCGGCGGGGTCGTGGGACTCGCCGCGGCAGTCGTCATCGGTTACCTGTTCTATGCGGGGACCCATCGAGTCGACCTTCGCGTGTTCTTCAGGGTCACCGGCGTGCTGATCATCCTCTTCGCGGCAGGTCTCGTGGCGAAAGGCGTCCACGAGTTCCAGGAACTGGGCTTCGTGCCGACGATCTCAGAGCACGTCTGGAGTCTCGGTCTGCTCGAACCGTCGACGAGCACGCCGGTGCGTATCTCAATAGTCTGTTCGGCTGGACCCCTGATCCGTCATTGCTCATGGTCGTGGCGTATCTCGCGTACATCGTTCCCGTGGCGTGGACCTTCCTCCACATGACCGTCAAACCGATCGCCGAGCCGGCGCGGGATCCTGCCGCAGCCTGAACGCGCTGGGTCGGCTCGCGTAGCAGTTTGATCTCGAGGTGTTTCTCACACCGAGCCGCACCGGATAGGGTGACGTGGCGTGAACCGGACTCAAGTTCGGCGCTCGTCATGCCGACGAACACTCCATGACATGTTCGGGGGAACATCGCATGCTCAACCGCACCGCCACGATCGTGTTGGCTCTACTCACGGCATTCGCGCCGTTCGTCGCGGCCCAGCCGGTCCAAGCGCAAGAGGCCACGTTCGACCCCGCCCAGATGGTGTTCCCGCTGATCAGCGAACGCGAACCGCTGGTCGACTCGTTCGACGACTGCCGGTCGGGGTGTGAGCGGACTCACGGTGCCACCGACATCATGCGGCCGAAGATGACGCCGGTGCTCGCAGCCGCAAGCGGCGTCGTGTCGTGGATGGGGACCGTCGAGAACGGGAAGTGTTGTTACGTCTTCATCGACCATCCCGGCGGCTACAAGACCGGCTATATCCATCTGAACAACGACACACCGGGCACCGACGACGGACTGGGAAATGGAATCGCTGACGGGATCTTCCCGGGAGCAAGCGTCCAGCAGGGCCAGTTGATCGGCTGGGTCGGCGACAGCGGCAATGCCGAGTACGCGGGGTCGCACCTGCATTTCGAGATCCGGTACTACGGGAACGGGTACGAGGAGCGGATCAATCCATATCCGTATCTCCTCGAGATCCCGATCCTCGACGCTCCGCTCGGGGAGCCGGTGCCCGAGCCGCAGCCGGAGGCTTTCGTGGGCTCCACCTTTGTCGACGATGACGGGTCCCCACATGAAGCGGACATCGAGCGTCTCGTCGAGATCGGCGTGACTCGTGGATGCAGCGCCACCGAGTACTGCCCTGACCGAGTCGATCACCCGAGGCCAGATGGCTGCCTTCGTGCGGCGATATCTTGGTCTCGACCCCGTCGAGGTGGCAGAACCGACCTTCCGCGACATCGCCGGCCACATCTTCGAGCAGGACATCGAATCGGTCGTCGCTGCCGGAATCGGCTTCGGTGATCGACGCCGATCATTATCAGCCTGATGCCCCACTCCTGCGGGAAGAGATGGCCAAGTTTCTCGTGCTCGCATTCGAGATCGCTCCGGGCAGCGGCGAGATGACTGCATTCGACGACGTTGCCCCCGACGGCGAGTTCGCTGATTTCATCGCAATCATCCAATCGGTCTCAGTCACCAACGGTTGCAGCGACACCGAGTACTGCCCCATCGACCCCGTCACTCGCGAGCAGATGGCCTCCTTCTTCGTCCGCTCCATCGACCTCACCCCCACCGGCTAAGCCCCGCTGGTCGACCGCGGGGTGTTGTTGGCTGCAACCCTGCGGGGGCACGTGTTGTCTGGCGCACGCCTGTTCCCCAGGGACGCACGTTGTCCCCGGGTGGCGACGTTCCCCTGGCGTGCTGGCGCACGCCTGTTCCCCCAAGGGGGCACAAACAACGATGTTTGTCCCCCCGGCGGGGGGACAGGGTTCGCCCTGCGAACCCAGGGGGGCTTGCGGTCAGACTGCGAGGGAGGTGGAAACGATCTCGATCAGGGTGGCCGGATTGATGGGGCCATCGACTGTCGAGGACGTAGCCGTTCGCCACGGACGGCAAGATCCCCGACACAGAGCCTGAACCACTCACACGAGCTCACTGCAACCTCCACGATTCTCCGATGCTGTCCGGCGGATCAGCGCACCTTGGCAGACGCGGGACCGTCAGAGGAGTCTCTCGATGAGCTGGTTCATGGTGTCGCCGGCACGTCCCTCCACACGAACGGTGGCGAGTTGGTCGTGGTCGGTCGGCCCGAGGTTGACGATGACCATCGGATGCCCCCGCCGTGCGACATCGATTGCAAAGTTGGCCGCCGGGTAGACCGAGAGCGTCGAACCCACCACGAGAACGCTGTCGGCCTGTTCGCTGAATTGTCGAGCCTTGGCGATCGCCCGGTCGGGGAGCAGTTCGCCGAACATGACGGTCGATGGCTTGAGGATGCCGCCGCACAGTTCGCAGCCAGGATCCGGCTCCCCGCGATCGACCCGTTCGAGCGTCGCCTCGATGGGGCGCCGGTCATTGCACGAGACGCACATCGTCATCCGCACGTTCCCGTGGATCTCCGACAGCGCTTCCTCGGGCAGACCTGCCACACCGTGAAGCCCATCGACGTTCTGCGTGATACATCCCGAGACGATTCCCGCGTTCCACATGCGGGCGACTGCCTGGTGGGCGCGGTTCGGATGAATGTCCGAGCGAGCCCCCCACAGTTCTCCGGACGCATGCATCTTCCATCCGTCGATTCGGCGTTCGCGGCTGGCGAGGTACCGATCGATCGTGAAGTCGTCGGGATCGACCTTCGTCCACAACCCGTTGGGTCCCCTGAAGTCGGGAATGCCCGACTCTGTCGAGATGCCGGCTCCCGTGAACACGAGAATGTTGGTCTTCGACCCGAGCGCATCGATCGCGGCTTCAATCATGGTGCTGCACTCTGCATCGATCGGAGGGGGACCGCAAGCACGGGATGGAAAGAGAAACGGGACGAGTGGCCTCGCCCCGTTCATAGATCTCGTTGTGGTGGGTTCAGACGCTGACTGGGCTGCGCTCGTCCAGCGCGTCTTCCATCTCGACGAAGATGGTTCGGACATCCAGCGCGAAATCGACGATGTGGGCTGGCAGTGCCGCACCGTGCTTTTCGAGAAACTCGTCGACGACGATGGATCCTCTTGGGGTGTCGGTCATTGTCGTCTCCAGTCGTTTCATGATCAGTTCAACGCCGATGTGGCGAACTTCATTCCTCGTGTCGACGTCCACGGTCACATGTCTGGGGACCTATCGGAAATCCGATCGATCACCGCTTCAGGTCTTCATCGTACTGCATGACACGACTTCGCACAGTAAACACCGAGTTTCCGCTGAGTATCCCGGCACGGCCGAAGAGGCGGCCGAACTGCCAGTTCGACAGGCCGAGCTCGGGTCGATCGAGTGCGTACTGACCGTCCACCCACCGGGTGAACCCATTGCCGACGAACGGGGCATCGATCGCAGCGAAGAACGAGTCGAGCTTGGATGGCTCGGTGGTGACGAGACTCGCAACGAACCTGGGGCTGAGGTCGTTGAACAGCCGGACGGCGTGGTCGACATCGTCGACGATCGCCACTGTCACCTCCGGGCTCTGCTCCCACTCCCACTCCCGGCCGAGGTCTTCCCACCCGAGGGTCGATGTCATCGGCTCTGGCACCAGTCCCTCGGCTCGGGAGATCTCGGTCTCCTCGAACCATGCCTCGGGGAGCATTTCGGTTTGCGAGTCGACGATCCACAGCTTGGGATTCGTCCCCTGCGTCCGTGCCGCATGCTCCAATCCTTCGAGAAAGCGAGGAAGGAGCCGGTCAGCCGCCGACCTGGTGATGCAGCAGGTGTTCAGCGTGTTGCAAACCTTCCGATCGAGCGAGTGCTCGACGACCTTGGCGAAGACGTCGGGGTCGCTCGCCTCGTCGGCGACAATCCAGGCGCCGCCGGTCCCGTGGAGGCTGACGGGGGTGCCGGATTGGCGGGCAACGGCGCCGAGCTGGGAGACGGCGGCCCCCGAGCCTCTGGCCACCGCCAGATCGAGCGCCGGGTGCGAGAAGAGCGCCCAACCGGCGGAACGGGCGGGGGAGTCGACGAGGCTGACAGACCCCTGAGGCAGTCCCGAAGCCTCGATGGCTGGGTCGAGAGCGTTGATGACGATGGCCCGAGCCGTTCCGAGCGCGTCCGAGCCGATTCGGAAGACCACCGTGTTGCCGGACCGGAGGACGCCGGTTGCATCCGCAAAGACGTTCGGTCGCCCCTCGAAGACGAAACCGACGACGCCCAGGCCCGAGGTGACCTGCTCGATCATCCACCCGTCGTGGTCGATGCGTTCCACGACCTCGTTGCGCCCGGCGGACAGCGATGCCCATTGGCGGAGTCCGGCGATCATCCCCTGTCGCATCTTGGGTGTGAGCTCGAGTCGCGTCGTGGATCGTCCTCGGGATCTCGCCGACTCGATGTCCGATGCGTTGGCTGCCGCGATCGGTGCAAACGACGCCTCGTCGGCGAGCCGATCGGCGAACGTCTGGTAGAAGGTGGTGATTGCTGCGTCATCGATCCCCCCGAGCTGTGAGAAGGCGCGCTCGGCGGCGCGAGCCGCCTCATCGGCCACCTTCCACGACTCCTGTGGAACATGGAGGAGGTCCCCGGTGTCCTGGACGACGATCAGTCGATCCCCGGCGTGGAACGAGTCGGCCAGGTCCTTGGGGACGAGGCTGACCCGATCTCCTCCCCACACGATCGGCATGCCCTCGGAGAGATGTGTCAGTTCCATGAGCAGGGAGGGTATCGGGTCTCGGAGGGATGGAGCCGGCTGCCGTTTTGTGATTGCCGCGATCTCGGAGCATCGTGTCCGGGTGAACACGACATCTGGTGCCGTCTCCAGGTCAGCGGTCGACTTGATGAGAGATCGGCTCTTCGGCCCGTATTTCTTCGGGAACCTGTTCTCCAACGCGGGAAACTGGTTCCAGAACATCGCCGCCGGAATCGTCGTCTTCGACCTGACCGGATCCAATACGAAGGTCGGCCTCATCTCGACCATCCAGTTCGGCTCGATCATCTTGTTCACGCTCTGGGCGGGGGCGGTGAGCGATCGAGTCAACCGTCGGAAGATGCTGCTGCTGTGTCAGCTACTCGCCTGGTCCGGCGCGGCGGGGCTCGCCGTGTATGTGCTGGTCGTCGGGGAGGATGGTCTCACCGGTCCATTGCCCATCTACATCGCCACCGGGATCATCGGGTTGGGATTCGCCCTGGCGCTCCCTGCGTTGCAGGCGCTGGTGCCGGCGCTTGTTCGGCCGGCCGATCTGAAACAGGCGATCGCCCTCAACTCGGTCACATTCAATCTTGCGAGATCGTTCGGCCCAGCGGTCGCCGGGTGGGTGGTGGCGGCATTCGGGGCAGGGGTTGCCTTCGCGGTGAATGCGGTGTCGTTCATTCCGATCATCGTGGTGCTCGCCGTCATTCGTCAGCGCGAGGTGGTGAGGGACACCTCGGTCGATGGATCCGTCAGGGATGCCGTCCGTCGCGCGTTCAGTGACAGGGCAATCCTGATCCCATTGATCGGAACCATTGCCGTCGGTTTCGGATCGGACCCGGTGAGCACGTTGTCGCCGGCCATCGCCGACCTGTTTGGTGAAGGCCGAGGCTTCGTGGGGCTCCTGGTTGCCGCGTTCGGTGCCGGGGCGGCGGGGGCAGCATTCGGACTCGGCGCGTTCGTCGAGCGGTTCCGTCCCGAGCGCGCCGGGGCGTACGGACTCATGGCGCTGGCGGCGGGGATGGGCCTCCTTGCGGTTGCACCCACCAAGTGGGTTGCGCTTGGAGCCCTGGCGATCGCCGGTGTCGGGTTCATCGGTTCGGTGACAGCGCTCAACTCGGCGATCCAGGACCGGATCGAGGAGGACTATCGAGGCCGGGTGATGGCGGTGTGGTCGGTGTTCTTCCTGGGGGTTCGCCCGATCGCAGCCATCGTCGACGGCTCGATTGCCGATGCGACGTCGGTCCGTGTTGGCATCGGGATTCCGGCGGTGGTCGCCATCGTGACCGCACTTTTCTTGTTCACGCGACGTCCGGACGAATAGTCTCGGACCGTGGATTGGAACGAGTTCGTCGAAGCGGCCACGTCGACGAGTTGGGTCACCTACATCGGCACCGCCGACGCCGATGGGGTTCCCCACGTCGCTGTTGTCGCCCCTGGCTTCGAGCCCGGCGCGGTGTGGTTCGCAACCAACCGGAGCTCGAAGAAGTTTCGCAACCTCGAACAGAACGGTTCGGTCGCCTTTCACTGGCCGGTCGGCTCGGGTGGGGTAGGCGAGGTGGCAGCCTGGGGGTCGGCGTCGCTCTACACCTCCACGGCGGATCGCAGACGGATCTGGGAGGCCGGCATCTTCGAATACGACCTCGGATCGTTTTTCGGCTCTCCCGACAACGAGCAGGTTGTGTTCGTCGAGGTCACGATCGCCGAGGCCCGTCTCGTCGGAGCGGGCTTCGAAGTCGATCGATACCGCCCCGGCTGAGGCAACGCCCGCCGAGTGCCCGGACTCGGCTCTAGCGACCGATCGCCGCCAATGCAGGATTGGCATGGTCGGGCACCCGCTCGTCGGTGCGCACGGGCCCCGGCGGTGCTCCGTCGCCGAACGGCCGTCCACCCAACACGTCGCGTCCATGCGGCTCTGCCCAGTTCATCGGGTCAGGGCCCTTCGGGATGATCCCGGTCGGATTGATGTCTCGATGTACCTCGTAGTAGTGCGACTTGATCTGGTCGAAGTCGACCGTGTCGCCGAAGCCGGGGGTCTGGAAGAGGTCTCGGGAGTAGGCCCACAAGACGGGCATCTCGGTGAGCTTGTTCCGATTGCATCTGAAGTGGTTGTGATAGACCGAGTCGAACCTGACGAGTGTCGTGAAGAGCCGGATGTCGGCCTCCGTGATCGTGTCTCCGACCAGATAGCGTTGGGTTCGGAGCCGCTCTTCGAGCATGTCGAGACGAGAGAAGAGGGTGTCGTATGCTCGCTCGTACGACTGCTGACGACCCGCGAAACCGGCCTTGTAGACGCCGTTGTTGACATCGTGATAGATCGCCGTCGATAGCTCCTGGATCTCGTCCTGGAGGGGGTGGGGGTAGAGGTCGGGCGCGCCGGGACGATGGAACCGGGTCCATTCGGTCTCGAAGTCGATCGTGATCGCCCGGAAGTCGTTCGTGACCACCCCGCCGCTGGCGATATCGACGATCGCCGGAACGGTGATCCCGCGTTCGTAGCCGGGATGCGATGCGAAGTACGCGTCTTGCAGGCGTTCGATTCCCAGAACGGGATCGACCGATCCGGGGTCGAGGTCGAATGTCCAACTCCTGGCGTCGTGGGTTGGTCCGCACAAGCCCATCGAGATGGCGTCCTCGAGTCCGAGGAGTCGCCTGACGATGATCGTCCTGTTCGCCCAGGGGCAGGCCCGTGCCGCCACCAGCCGGTACCGACCGGCTTCGACAGGAAACCCGGAGGATCCGTCGGCGGTGATCCGCTCGGTGATGTAGCGGGTGTCTCGCTCGAAGGAGTCCTCGACGTAGGTGCCGTGCTCGGCTTTCGTGACTTCCATGCCACCGACGCTATCCAGGCCCCCGTCCTACCGGGCCCCGGCCCCCTCCGTGTCGTGCCCGACCAATAGTGCGCCTCGATGAATATGATCGCCAGGATGAGCGGTCCCATCGAACGACGTGACATCTCGGAGGATGACTGGGGACCCACTGGCGGCCATCGAGGTCCGAGAGGGCCGCTCGACGACCGTCGGGGGACTCGACATCGTGCGCGTCCTACCCACCAAGGGGCGCAGAACCGTCGGTCCGTGGTGTTTCGTCGATTGCATGGCTCCGCCCGACTTCGACGACCCCGAGCCGATGGAGGTCGGGCCCCACCCGCACATCGGCCTCGCGACGGTGACCTGGCTGTTCGAAGGGGAGGCATTGCACGGCGACTCGCTCGGCACCGAGCAGCTGATCCGTCCGGGCCAGCTGAACCTCATGACCGCCGGGCGCGGGATCGCCCACGCAGAGGAAGGCAAGTCGACGCGGGTGAGGGGTGTCCAGATGTGGCTCGCCCAGCCTGATGAAACCCGGAGCGGGGAGTCCCGGTTCGAGCATCACGAGGATCTCCCGATTCACGACTTCCCGACCGCTGAGGCAAAGGTGATTCTCGGTTCGCTCAACGGGACATCGTCCACGGCCAGACGTCGACACCAACCTCGTTGGCGTGGATCTCGACATGAGATCGGGCGTCGTCGAGCTCCCGGCAGATTCGAATTTCGAGTACGCGGTCGTCCCGATCGACCACCCGGTCAAGGTGGGTGGTGCGATCGTCGAACCCGGATGGCTGGGGATGGTGCCTGCAGGCCTGGACATGATCCCGGTCGAGTCTCGAGACTCAGGCGCGAGGGTGATGGTGCTCGGCGGTGTGCCGCTGGGGGAGCGCATCCAGATGTGGTGGAACTTCGTGGCGCGAACCAAGGACGAACTCACCGAGGCATGGCGGGACTGGCAGGAGGGCAACACTGACCGGTTCGGCGACGTCCCATCCGACCTCCGTCGCATCGACCCTCCACCCCCACCCTGGCTCCGCCCCGACTCACGGTGATCCCCAACCCAGGGTTGCAGGCACGGTATGTCGTCATTCGGGCCCGCAGTTGGGGCCTGTGACCGGCGCCGAATCGCCGATCTACGAATGAGCTCGTCAGGTGCCTACGCTCGACCTCCCCCCACGGAGACCGGCTGATGGCCATCCAGACCGACCCGACCCGATATCTACGCCGGCTCCTCGAATCCGGCCAGCACAACGACGTCGTTCAGATGATCCGCGATCGCGACTCGGTGCTCTCTCGGTACGGCCCCGTGTTTCGATATCCGGCCCGCCTCGACGAGGAGACGCTGATCGGGTTTCTCCAGTTCGAGAACAATCGGCATTGGTGGAATCTCCACCGCGAGACGGAACGGCTCACCCGACACTTCGACCTGGTGCGGGACGTCCTCACCGGGTTGGCCGACGAAGAGCGACCCCTGGTCGATCGGATCGATGGGGTCGGCGACGTTCCTGGACTGTCGTCGGACCTCTACACCGCAGTGCTCTCCATCGCCTATCCCGATCGCTACGGCGTCTGGAGTGGGATCTCGGAGGCAGCAATGCGAAGGCTCGGCCTCTGGCCCGACGTCGCCCAAGGCTCGTCCGACGGAGAGACCTATGCGGGGGTGAACGAGATGCTCCTCACCATTGCTGCCGACGTCGACGTCGACCTGTGGACGCTGGATGCGCTCTGGTGGGGGGCGGAGAAGGAGCACGATCCCACCCGTCACTTCGTTGCGAAGACCCGTGCGAGGCCGTCCCGCTCAGCACCTCGGCGTGCCAGATCGACGCCGGCGGCCACCAAACCCAAGAAGGCGGAGGCAGCGACATTCATGTGCCAGAACTGCTTCGCCACCAAGTCTGTTCGGCTCGAATCCGAGACGGCCGGCTGGTGCGTCGACTGCGCCTGAGCCGTCCGGTGCGGCATTGACCGCCTTGTCAGCAAATCGACATCCGCCCCTGATGACGATTCACTGGCTCGTGCATGATCGTGGGGTGAAAGAGGAGGTCGATCGTGCGGCGCTGGTCGGTCGTAACGTGGCTCTGTGTCGTTGTCGGAATGGCAGCGTGCGGATCGGATGAGCTCGTGTTCACGGCCCGCCAATCCCGTTTCGAGGTGGCGCCGGGGGACCAGTTCTCGATCGTGCTCGAATCCAATGCGAGCACGGGGTACTCGTGGGCTCTCGAGGTGCCCCTCGATGAACGCGTTGTGCGCTTGGTCAGCTCCGTCTCTCTGGACAGTGGTTCGGATCGGGTTGGTGCACCGGGAGGCGTCGAGCTCACGTTCGAGGCAGTCGACGACGGCTCGACCTTCATCCAGCTGTGGTATGTCCGGTTGTTCGATGATCCGCCTGAACCGGCGGATCGGGCCCAATTCGACGTGATCGTGGGTAGCGGAGACCTGGGAGATCCCGTCGACCCGTCTGACATCGACGAGCCGGCCTTGTCTGTTCCCGACGATGAGAACCCGATCTCGGTTTCCGAACTGCTCACGGACGATCCCGACGGTCCGACTGCCGTCACCGGCCTGCTGTTCGACGATGGTTCGGGTTTGCGGCTCTGCGAAGCACTCGCTGAATCGTTCCCACCCCAATGCCCCGGACCGTACGTCTTCATCACGAACCCGGACGCGGTCCTTGCGGACTTCACCGTGGAGGGCGGCGTGAGGTGGACCGATCGGCCCCTGGTTCTCTCCGGTCGCTACGCCGAGGACGGCTTCACGGCGCAGGGTTGAGCAGGCTCTTGCGCTCGACTCGTCATCCCGACCCGGACGTTCGAGACGGGGCGCTCTCGCCGGTCTGATGCAGCCATGCGTAGAGGCCGATGGACACGGCCGTTGCGAGATTGAGGCTCGAGACTCCGGGCCGCATCGGGATCCTGGCGATGGTCGACGCGCTCTCGTCGTAGCTCGTCGGTGATTCCCTGGCGTTCGGTGCCGAACGCCAATACCGCATCATCGGGGATGTGGATGTCCCTCAGATCGTCGCCGTCTGCATCGAAGGCGATGAGTCGGCTGCCGAGCTCTGGCAGATGGTCGATGTGGAGCACCTCGATGGCGAAGTGGAGTCCGGCGGATGCTCGGAGCGCCCGTTCGTGCCAGGGATCGACCGTTCCCGAGGTGAGAACGCCGCCGGCACCGAGCCCGGCGGTCGTCCGGATCGCGGCTCCGACATTTCCGAGACGTCGTGGGTTCTCCAGGAAGACGATCGGAGCCGTCGCGTCGGTCAGGACCGTGTCGAGCGACGGCGTCGGCCGCCGCCTGGTCGCCACGGCTCCGACACCGGTGGGATGGTCACCGCCGATGAGCTCGGCGAACTCCTCGGTGTCGATCCGGCGGGCCCGGGTGAGAAGGTCGATCATGTCGGGTGCGACCTCCTCGGCGATCCGGATCGCCCCGGCAGGGTCCGTTGCGACGATGTCATCGAGCTCGACGCCGAACCGCCAGGCATGCTTGACGGCGTGAAATCCTTGGATGCGGAGCAGGTCGTCGGTCATGTCCTCCATGTTGGCGGCTTTCAGCGTGGAGCGCTGTCGACACTCTTGCCAACGCGTCGGAGCCCCGGGCGTTGATACCCGGGGCTCCATGATCTCGCAGTGATCCGCCGTTACCGACTCAGGTCTCTTTGTCGCCCTTGATGACGGCTTTGACTCCGCCGACGCTCGATGCCGCAACGTCGCGAACCGCATGAACGGCGGATTCGCCGATCGCCTCGGCGGCCTCGAATGCACCGGTCGCTGCGGCCGATGCCGCATCCTCGACCGAAAGCCCGAGCTCCTTGGCGCCCGAGATGGCGCCTGAGATCGCACCGCGGGTGACATCGACGATGTCGGCGCCGACTGATCCGGCTCCCTGGACGAGGCCCTTGGAGGTGTTGGTCACGACCGAGAGAACGTCGCCGCCGATCTGGGCAGCGCCATTGATGGCACCCGACACGGTTGCGGCGGCGGTGCCGACGACGCCGGTCCCGAGATCCTTGACGCCACTGATGACCGAGCTTCCGAGTGTCACTGCGCCGTCAGCCAGGCTGACGCCGGTCGTCTTGGTTGCCGTGATGACGCCCTCGGCGATACCACCGATGGTCGCCGCTGCGTCAGACCCGATCGATCCGGTTCCCTTGATGGCTGCGCGAACGACGTCTGAGATGGTCCCAACCGTGACCGTTGCGATCTCGCCGATCCCCTCGAGCAGCCCTACGACGAGGCCCTTGGCGGTCCGCACCGCGCCGGTCCCGACCTCGTTGACTGCCGCGAACGCCCCGCTGGCGATGTTGCCGGCCGTCTCCGCAATGGCCGATCCGACATCGCCTACGTTGCCCAGCGTCGTGACGACCGCGTCCTTGACGACCGAAGTCGCTCCCGACACGATGTTGCCCGTGCCTCTGAGTAGACCGGTCAGGCTCGTCTGAACCCGTCCTGCTTCGTTTCCGTCCGTCATGTGTCGCTCCTCCGCGATCCGCCCGAGCCGTGCGCTTCGGGACTCACCCATCATGGGTCGAGAATCGCCGGCCGTCCATGACATGCCGCCGTGACTGGCTGACCGGGTGCCGGCGGTCGGCTGTCATCAGGCATGGCAGGGTTCTGCCATGCGGGTCCGCCCGCCCAGGTATCGTCGCCGAATGGTCGAGCGGATCGCAGTCGTCGGGGGGACGCCCACATGGCAGCGAGGTATGACCTCGACCATCTCTGAGATCGGCTTCGAGACGACCGCTTTCGCAGTCATTGGAGACTGGGCGCCGGGTCGCGGCGGCATCGCGATCATCGCGTACTCGCCGGATGACTCGTCGCTCGACGAGATCGAGATGTTCGCATCCGAGTACCCATTGATTCCCGTGGTGGCGGTGATCCCCGACCTCGATCTCTCGTCGTTTTCGGCTGCGATCAGAGCAGGAGCCTCGGGCGTCATCGACGATGCAGACTCGATCGAGGAGTTTCGGCTGGTGATCTCGGCGGCGACCCACGACCGCGTGTCGGCGCCGCGCCATCTGATCCGTGCACTGGCGCATCGCATCCCCGCCTCGGCGCACACTGCGGATCTCATCACCTCCGCCGAGGGGGAGCTACTCAGGGCGCTCGCCGAGGGCACCACGGTCGCGGCACTGGCAGATCAGATCGGCTACTCGGAGCGCGAGACGTTCCGGACCCTTGGCGACATCTACACCCGGATCGGGGTCGCGAACCGCACCGAGGCCATCATCTGGGCGACCCGGCACGGAATCCTCGACTAACCCGCCGTCGGATGTTTCGGCCCGATCAGTCGGACGCCGCGCATCACGGCTGGTACTGCTCCTCGATCGACACGACCGCCCCGTCCTCGATGTCGAGCCACACGCCAGGGAGCCAGAATCGATCCGGTCGTGCGTCGATCCAGGCTTGGTAGTCCACCGGCGTCAGATTGGTGATGTCATCGTCGGGGAGCCAGCGGACGGAGACGTCAGGAGCCACTTCGATGGCGCGAGTGTCGGTCGAGTCGTTGCGGATGTAGTAGTCGTTCGGCGGCGGAACCTCGGCACCGTCGACCAGTGACGCCTCGATCGCTCCTCCTCCGCTGAACCAGCACGCCAGGTCGAACATCAACTCGTTCTGGGCTGCCGCCGTCACGTAGCCGAACCAGCGTCCATCGGGAAGGGTCGAGGTGCCGGGAGTGCATCCGGACTCCGAGGCAAGGGAGCTCACATCGACGGGCGTGGTGACCGTCCCGTCCCGCGTGACCTCGCTGCATTCGGTCTGGAGCCAGTTCCAGAACAGTGAACAGCTCCCGAGGATCGTGAATCGCACCCGCTCGACCTGGTCGAACTGGAATGCGGTCGACGACAGCGAGCTGACGAGCGCCAGGCTCCCGCAACTCGTCGAGGCGTTGTTGAGGAACCGGATGTCGTTGAAGTCGACGGAGAGCAGTCCGCCATCGAGCTCTGTGGCAATCACCGAGTTGGCCGTTGCGTCGGAGAAGAACGAGCCTGCCCCGCTGGTCTCCTCCTCGGACGTCGGGCCGGAGAGGAGCTCGTCGAACGCGAACCGAATCGGGTCGGAGCCGCTCGGCCCGCGTCGCTCGAATGAGGCGACTGCGGAACAGTCGTTGGCTGTCGACCGAAAAGAACACCTCGACGGACTGGTCCGCGGCCGTCGTCGTGGCGGGGACGGTGGTTGTGGTCGTCGAGTCGACCACAGTCGTCGTTGTGGTCTCAGGCGGTGCCGTCGTATCGGTGGTCGTCGTCGCACTGTCACTGGTCGTGTTGCAGCCGGCCAGTGCGATCGAGATCGCCAGCACGACCCATGGTCGGGTTCTCATGGGAGCGAACCTACGCGATGGCGGAGGCCGGCAACAGAGTCTGCCGGCCTCTTCGTTCGTGGCGGCAGACCCCACCCGGACCGCACCTGAAGAAGTGACATCCGGCAGCTTCCCCGGTCTGGCCACAGTCCTCATACTCGAAGCATGGAGGTTGCATCGTGGAGCAGGTGACCGCAACGCGATCGGAACTTCTCGCCAGACGCAGTCGGCTGGAATTCGCTCGCCGTGGTCGTGATCTCCTCGAGAACAAGCGGGATCAGCTGATGACCGAGTTCCGGAAAGTCGCCGATCTCGTTCTGTCAGGCGAGGGGACACTCGATCGTGCGGCAGCAGCTGCCCGACGTGGCGCTGGCGGCGGCCGAAGCGCTGGACGGCCCCGACGCGGTGGCTTCGGCCGCAACCATCGGGGCAACGGGTATCACGGTGAGCGCGAGGCCGGTGTTCATCATGGGTGTGAGAATCGCCGACATCGAGTACGAACCGGTCCGCCGATCGGTTCTCGACCGCGGATACGGGTTGACAGGCACGAGTGCCAGGATCGACCTCACGGCCGAGCTCTTCGAAACCGAGTTGGAGCTGGTACTCGAACTGGCCGCGACGGAGTTGCGTTTGCGGAGGCTCGTGGACGAGATCGGGATCACAACACGTCGTGTCAATGCACTCGAGAACATCGTCATCCCCCAACTCGAGCGCGAGACCGCTGGGATCCAGTCGATTCTGGAGGAGCGGGAGCGAGAAGATCGGTTCCGCTTGAAACGGGCGAAGGATCAACGAACCCCGCGTCGAGGAAGGGGGGTGCGCCTGTGACGACGGATCCATCCGCCCTGGCGCGCATCCGGGAGACCGAGATGAGTGCTGCCCGCCAACTTGCCGCCGAGAACGATCGGGCGCAGCACGACATTGCAGAGGCGCGGTCCAGAGCGACGGCGGTCGAGGCCGAAGCCCGCAGTCGAGGTCGGGCGACAGCCGACCAGCGATTCGACGCGGTCGTCGAGGAAGCTCGAAGTCGAGCCGCTGAGATCGACGATGCTCTCGGGGATCGAGCGCAGCAATTGACATCGATCGTCGAACCACTGCTGGACGGGGTCGCCTCGGCGATGCTCGACGTCATCCTCCCAGGGATGGAGTGAGCGATGCTGGTTGCGATGACCAAGGTCCACGTCATCGGCCACCGGCGTCGGCTCGAACCGACGCTGGCCGCGCTTCACGGCCTCTCCTCGATTCAGCTCATCGACGTCAGTCAGGATGCAACAGTGACGCTCCCGCCGCTCGCAGCGGACGACGAGCAGCTCGAGGAACTGGAGCAGCTGCGGTTCACCCGGGCGCGGCTCGATGCGCTCCTGGCGCTCGCCTCCTCGACTCCGCGCCCGGTCGCAGCCACCGTGGATCTCGCATCGATCCGCGGGGAGCTCGACACCGACGGCGTCGAGATCGAGGGGCTCGCCCAGAGACTCGATGAGCTCGCAGCCGAGGGCGAGACACTGCCACGGCATCTCGGCTCGCTGAAGCGTCTCCTTCCGCTCATCCCCGAGTTGACCGAGCTCGAGGGTTACGACACCGAAGCGGTCATCCTCGACGCACGGCATTCGTCTGCGCTCGGCGAGCTCAATGCCGCACTGGACGACCAGCTCGACGGGAACTTCGAAATCCTTTCGGGGCGGATCGACCAGGACACCATCGGGGCAGTGATCGTCACTCCCAAGGCGGCTCACTCCGACCTGCAGTTGCTGCTCGGACGACAGCAGGTGAGCCGCGTCCGGCTGCCGCATCGCTTCGAGTCGGTTCCCTTCCGGGAGGCGATCGCCAAGATGGAGCGCCGGATGGTGGAGCTGCCGGCCGAGATGGCGTCGATCCACGATCGCATCGATGCGGCAATTCTGCGCCACCCCGATTGGGTGACCGCTCGCGACGATCTCGCCTCTCGAATCGAGCAGCTCGTCGCGGTCAATCACCTGGGAGCGACATCGCACACCTTTGTCCTCTCGGGATGGGTTCCGGTTCCTCGCCTCGAAGAGGTCCGTCGGCGGGTCGCAGACGCCGGGGAGGGGGAGGTCATCGTCGAATTGGCACCGATCGGCGATTCCGAGGAGCCACCCGTGCTGATGCAGAACCGGTCGATGGCCCGCCCGTTCGAGTCACTCGTGAGCCTGCTCTCGACCCCTCGATACGGAAGCCTCGATCCCACGATGCTCATGATGGTGTTCCTCCCGCTGTTCTTCGGGATGATGCTCGGCGACATCGTCTACGGGATGATCCTGTTGGCGGTGGCGCTCCTCGTCCGGCACCGAATGAAGTCCAGGTCGCCGAGCATCGCCGAGTTCTCGAAGATCCTGGTGCTCGGCGCGTTCTGGACGATCGTCTGGGGGGTCGTCTACGGCGAGCTCCTCGGTGATCTCGGGCATCGGCTGCTCGGGCTGGAACCGATCTGGATCAATCGTGAGGAAGCCCTGCAGCCGCTCCTCATCTTCGCGTTGGCGATCGGTGCCGGTCACATCGCACTCGGTCTGATCTTGGGCGTCTGGGTCGCCGGTCGACGTCATGACCGCGCCGGGCTCACGACGGCCGCCGGCACGCTGATGGCGCTGGTCGGACTGATGTTGATCGTCGGGGTCGTCGTCGACCGCCTCCCGCGAGGTGTGATGACACCGGCTGTCGCGGTTGTCGTGGTCGGGACGGTTGTCATGATCTCGATGGAAGGCCCGATGGGGCTGCTCACCGGTCCGCTCGACCTGATCGGTCTCGTCGGGAACGTCCTCTCGTATCTTCGTATCGCCGCGATCGGCATCGCCTCGGTCTACCTGGCGCGGGTCGCCAACGAGCTCGGGGCGCTCGGACCCCTCTGGCTGGGGGTCATCGTTGCGACATTGTTCCATGCGTTGAACCTGGCGTTGGGCGTGTTCAGCCCGACGATCCAGGCGCTGCGCCTCCACTACGTCGAGTTCTTCGGCACGTTCTACGAGGGGGACGGCGTGCCGTTCGATCCTTTTGGACCATCAGAGAGAAAGGCAGAGAAATGGAAATCGGACTCCTTGCAATAGGGGCAGGACTGGCGATCGGCCTCGCGGCGCTCGCGACCGGGTATGCCCAGGCCCGGATCGGATCGGCCGGGATCGGAGCACTCGCCGAGAAGCCGGAGCTCACGGGCCGCGTGATCTTGCTGCTCGCCATCCCCGAGACGTTGGTGATCCTCGGCTTCGCGGTCGCGGCCATGATCATCCTCCTGCTCGGCGGCTGATGGGCATCGAAGCGATCGTCGACGCCATCGGCACCGAGGCCGAGGCCGAGCGTGCTCGCATCCGGGCGGATACGGAGGAGCGCGTAGCTCGGATCATGGCGGACGCCCAGCAGCGCTCCGACGAGGTGATGCATCGGCTGGAGGCTTCGCGAGACGAGGAAGCCACCGCGGCCGCGGCGGCGATCATCAATCGGGCACGGCTCGGCGCCGACCGCCATCTCGCAGCGATCCGCGAATCGCTGTTCGAAGAGGCAGTCGATCGACTGCGTCAACTGCTCGCCGACGCCGTGGCAGGACCTGAATACGACGAGATGCTGACCCGTCTCTACGACGAGGCGGTTGTCGTCATCGGTACCGAGGCGGCAACCGTCCTGGTACGGCCCCAGGACGCCGAACTCATGTCATCGATCATCGACACAGCCGGCCACTCGAACACGGTGGTTGGGTCACTGACCTGTATCGGAGGTCTTGACGTCGAGGCGGGGGACGGGCGATCGGTGCGCAACACGATCGATTCCCGGCTCGAGAAGTCGGATCCTCGTCTTCGGCAGTTGGCCGTCGAGATGATTCCGGAGTTGGCGGCGCGAGTTGGAGGCGTCGAGTGACCGCCCTGGACTATGGGAACGCCCGCCTGAGAGTCAGGAGCAGCCGATTCCTGGGCGTCGAGGACTATCGCGACCTGCTCGGCTCATCGAGCATCGAGGGTGTCCTGGGAAAGCTCGCCAACGGTCCGTACGGTTCTGCCGTCGAGCAGGCGCTCGGCCGACATCAGGGCCTGAGCGGTCTCGACGACTCCGTGAGGCTCCGCTTGTCCACCGAGTTGTCCGACGTCGTCTCGTTCTACGACGGAGATGTCGAGAGTCAGCTGCGTCTCTACGAAGCCCGCTGGGACATCCGCAATCTCAGGATTCTTCTCCGAAGCCTGTCGCGTGGTCCGGTCGGCGATGCCGGGACGCCGCTGCTCGTGTCGACGGAGATGCTCGACACTGCTGCCCTCGACGAGTTGGCGAGCCAGCGCGACGTCCGGTCGGCCGTCGACCTGATCAGCCTGTGGCGGGTGCCCTCGCCGGCAGTCGGGCGGCATCTGCGCCGTGCGCTCCCGCGGTTCTCGGAGACGAGGGACGTGTCAGTTCTCGAAGCCGCACTCGACGCCGCCTTGGTCGAGATGACGGTCGTCGCTACGACCGGATCGCAGCAGGACGGTCCGGTCGTGACGCGCATGCGTCGCGACATCGACCGCATCAACCTCATGGCTTGTCTCCGGACCAGATCGATCGACGAGCGGGAAGAAGCTCACCTCGAATGGGTGCCCCTCGACGGCGGAAACGTGACCGAGTCGGGTTGGCTCGCTGCGTGCGCGGCGGCGGATCGCGAGGCGGTGCTGACGACGCTCGACGGTCGGGTTCCGTCCTCGTGGCGGTCGGCGCTCATTGCATGGCGCGATCGGGGGGATCTCGCGGCGCTCGAGAGCGGGCTCGATGATGCCGAAGCCCGCGCGGCGAGAGCGATGTTCCGCCGGGATCCGCTCGGGATCGAGACGCCACTTGCCTACATCATGATCCTCGAAGCCGAGGCCATGAACCTTCGACTGATCGGTCGAGCCATCGTGCACGGGATCCCCCGGGACGAGGCGCTCGCGAGTCTGGTTGGTGTGCCGTGACGACCGAGGCGCGTCTCGTGATCGTGTCTCCCGACGAGCTCGCCGGCGGGTTCCGGCTCACCGGAGTCCACGTCGCGACTGCCGAGACCCCCGAAGCTGCCGAGCGGGTGATCAGCGAGCTTCTCGCCGATGGGGAGCGCGGAGTGATCGGGGTTTCCTCACCACTGTTCGACGGCCTCGATGAAGGCGTCCGGCGCCGGTTGAGCGCCTCGGTGTCGCCGGTGGTGGTCGCGGTCCCGGCCGGGGTCGGGACCGAGCCCGAAGTGACCAGACGGGATCGTCTCGCCCGTCGTCTGCAACAGGCCATCGGATTCCACATCACGTTCTCCGACGAGGAGTCCGGATGAGCGATCTGTCGGAACAGCCGACCGGCGTGCCGAAAGGAAGCGTGAGTCGGGTTGCGGGTCCCGTGGTGTTCGCCACCGGGCTCGACGGCGCCCGCCTGTACAACGTCGTGAAGGTGGGGCGTCGCAGCCTGATCGGTGAGGTGATCCGGCTCAGTGGGGACACCGCCGTGATCCAGGTCTACGAGTCGACCGGGGGACTCCAGGTCGGCTCGGGAGTCGTGGACACCGGGGCACCGCTCGAGGTCGACCTGGGACCGGGTCTCCTCGGGGGTGTGTTCGACGGGATACAACGGCCGCTGCGCAGGCTGGCCGAGGACGACACCGGGCCATTCGGCAGGCCGTTCCTGCGTCGCGGTATCGAGGTGTCCGCACTCGAACCTCGCACGTGGGATGTGTCGATCGATGTCGCCATCGGTGATCAGGTCCGGGAGGGTGACATTGTCGGCCGCATCCAGGAAACGCCTGCGATCGAACACAGGATCATGGTCCCTCCCGGAGTCGGGCGGCTCGGTCACCCGGGTCGCCGACGGGCCGGTGGAGAGCACCGACCCGGTCGTCTGGATCGACGATCACCCGGTCCCGCTCACGACCAGGTGGCCTGTGCGGCAACGGCGGCCGGTGGCCAGGCGTCTCGACCCAGACGCCCCGCTGGTCACCGGCCAGCGCGTCGTCGACACCCTCTATCCGGTTGCCCGGGGTGGCAGCGCCGCCATCCCTGGAGGGTTCGGCACCGGGAAGACGGTGCACGAGCAGACGCTCGCCAAGTGGTCGGACGCCGATGTGATCGTCTACGTCGGATGCGGAGAGCGTGGCAACGAAATGGCCGAAGTGCTCGAAGAGTTCCCCGGACTGGTCGATCCCCGTTCGGGTACGTCCCTCATGGATCGGACCATTCTGATCGCCAACACCTCGAACATGCCGGTCGCAGCCCGCGAAGCGAGCATCTATACGGCGATCACCCTCGCCGAGTACTACCGAGATCAGGGCTACGACGTCGCCGTGATGGCCGACTCCACCAGCCGATGGGGGGAGGCGCTGCGCGAGGTGTCGAGCCGCCTCGAGGAGATGCCCGGCGAAGAGGGGTACCCGGCCTACCTCCCATCGCGGCTTGCCGAGTTCTACGAGCGAGCCGGTGCCGTCGAGACCCTCGGTACGTCGAGTCGGCAGGGATCGGTGACTGTCGTGGGTGCCGTGTCGCCTCCGGGAGGGGACTTCTCGGAGCCGGTCACCCAGTACAGCCTGCGGTTGGCGGGGACGTTCTGGGCGCTCGATGCGGATCTCGCCCGTCGCAGGCACTATCCAGCGATCGACTGGAACCGCAGCTACAGCCTCTATGACCTCGACCCGTGGTTCAACAGCCATGTCGATCGCGACTGGTCGCGCCATCGGACGTGGGCGCTCGAGCTGCTGGGCCGCGAGAAGGAGCTTCAGAGCATCGTTCGGCTCCTCGGAGCCGATGCTCTCGCTCCGGCAGAGCGCATCACGTTCAACACCGGGCGTCTGCTCCGAGAGGACTTCCTCCAGCAGTCCGCCTATGACGAGGTCGACTCGTATTGCGCGCTCGACAAACAGTTGTGGATGCTGGCGGTCATCCACCACACCCACGATCACATGACGCGGCTGATCTCCGAGGAGGACATCGAGCCCGAGACACTGATGTCGGTGCCGGTCGTCGCCGAACTGGCGAGGATGAGGTTCTGGGATCCGGCTACCTGTGAGGAGCTTGCCAGAGCGCTGATGCAGCGAGTGACCGAGGAGGTGGGCGCATGAGTGGCGACAGAGGCCTACGGACGATCGAACTTCGGACGGTGACATACGTGTCCGGCCCCTTGCTGTTCATCGACCACGCCGAGGGCGTGCATGCCGAAGAGGTGGTCGAGGTGGTAACGCCCGACGATGAGGTCAGGCAGGGCCAGGTCCTCGAGGTCGACGGGGATCGAGCTGTGATCGAGATCTACCAGGGCACTCGTGGCCTCGACCTCGCACGGACCAGGATCAGGCTCGGCGGAGACAGCTCGAGGCTCGGTGTCGGCATGGATCTCCTCGGCAGGATGTTCAACGGCTCCGGCGATCCCGTGGACGAGGGCCCACCAACGATGCCGGAAGAGTTCTGGGACGTGAACGGCATGCCGATCAACCCGGCCGCCAGGCGGTATCCGTCGGAGTTCATCGAGACGGGGATTTCGACGATCGATGGTCTCAACACCCTGGTGCGGGGTCAGAAGCTCCCGATCTTCTCGGGATTCGGGCTCCCGGCCGCCCAGCTCGCCGCCGATATCGCCACACACGCCCGCGTGGTGGGAGCGGAGCAGGACGAGTTCGTGGTGGTGTTCGCGGCGATGGGGACGACGTCGCGGGAGGCCAGCTACTTCCGGCGTCGCTTGGAGGAGGGAGGCCGCCTCAATCAGACGGTCCTGTTCATGAACCTCGCCGATGACCCCACTATCGAGCGTCTCCTCACACCGAGGCTGGCCCTCACGGCGGCGGAGTATCTCGCCTTCGAGCGCGGATTGCACGTCCTGGTGATCCTCACCGACATGACCAACTATTGCGAGGCCCTGCGCGAGGTCGCCACCGCGCGGGAGGAAGTTCCCGGTCGCAGGGGGTTTCCCGGATACATGTACACCGACCTGGCGTCGATCTTCGAGCGCGCCGGTCGGCTGCACGACCGGGTCGGTTCGGTCACGCAACTGATCATCCTCTCCATGCCGGACGACGACATCACCCACCCCATCCCCGACCTCGCCGGGTACATCACTGAAGGGCAGATCGTGTTGTCGCGCGAGTTGCACCGTCGGGGAATCTTCCCTCCGGTCGATGTCCTGCCCAGCCTCAGTCGGCTCATGAATGCGGGAATCGGTGAGGGAAAGACCCGCCCGGATCACCGTCCCGTGGCAGATCAGATGTACGCGCTGTATGCCGAGGGTCGTGACCTGAGACGGTTGATCGCCGTGGTCGGGGAGAGCAGCCTCAGCGCAGCCGACCGACGAGTCCTCGACTTCGCCGAGAGCTTCGAGCGGCGGTTCGTGAACCAAAACGACCGTCGATCGCTCGACGAGACGATCGACCTCGCCTGGGCATTGCTCGAGGACTTTCCTGACGACGATCTCAGGCGCATCCCGCCAAAGATCCTCGCCATGCGACCTGCCCGGTCGACTGCTGGCGATCCCGGGGACAGTCGTGGGGGACGATGGCGCGGATCGCTCTGAAACCGGGTGATCGGCGTTCGCAGCCGTTGCGCGTCATATGATGCTTCGTCATTCGATCGGAGGTCACATCCATGTCGCTGAGCCGGGCAAAAGAGCTTGCGTTCGAGAAGGTTCGGGGTCTGTGGGTGGCGATCCCGACACCGTTCACCGACGACTTGGAGATCGATGAGCCGGCGATTCGGCGGTCGATCGACCACTACATCGAGGGGCTCGGGGTCGATGGGATCTTCTGCGGCGGCGTGATGGGCGAGTTCTGGTCGATGACCATCGAAGAGCGTCGACGGGTTCACGAAGTGGTCGCAGACGCCACCGCCGGCAGGATCCCACTCATGGCGCAGACGGGCTCCCACGTCTTCTCGGAGACCGTCGCCCTGGCCGATCATGCAGCCGAGATCGGCATGGATCTGGCGATCGTGATGAACCCGTTCTTTCCGCCGAAGCCGAGTGATGATCTGGTTCGGGCCTGGTACACAGCCCTGAACGAACAGACGGACATTCCGACCTTCCTGTTCAACACTGCCTACTCGGGGTATTCGATTTCGCCGGAGCTGATCTCGGAGCTGTCCGACCTCGACATCATCTGTGGGATCAAGAACCCCAAGCCGATGGACCATCTCATGCGGGTCCACGAGCTGTGCTCAGATCGGATCGTGGTCTGCGATGCCTCCGAGGACGACTGGCTCGATCTCCATCTCGATCACGGCTTCCCGGCGCTGATGTCCACGCCGGCCCTGGCGATGTTCCAGACGTCGGCCGAGCAGCCGATCCGCCAATACACCGCGCTGGCCGATGCCGGCGAGCTCGATCGGGCTCGCGAGATCCACGCGACACTCGAGCCGCATCGTCGAGCGTTTCAGAAGTGGATGCGGGATCCGTGGCTGACCAACATGGCCGGGGCTGTTCCGGATGCGGAGTTGAAGACGTGGCTCGGCCTGATGGGTCTGCCACAGGGGCCGGTCAGGCTGCCGCTGGTTCCGCTCAGCGCCGAGCGGACAGAAGAGATGGCCTCGGACCTCGCAGACCTCGGGCTGTTGGCGTCCATCTCGTCTTGAGCGTGGGCCGCGGCCTGATCAGTGGCCGTGGTTGCCGATGTCGCGACCGACGACGAACCAGATCGCGTGGACCGGTTCGTCTCCTTTGTTGAACAGGCGATGGGGCAGGGTGGAGTCGAAGGCGATGGCGTCGCCGGGCTGAAGCTCGTGCTCCTGGAAACCGATCTTGATGCCGAGCAGCCCGGACATGACGTATCCATACTCCCGCCCGTTGTGCCGCATGAGCGACTCGTCGGGAGTCGATGCGCCTCCCACTTCGTAGGTGGCGTGCAGGAAGTCGATGCCTTCCTCGGACGTCGAGGTCAGTTCCTCCCAACGGACGCCCGTCTCCAGATCGATAGCCTGGCGTTCGGGCGGACGAACCACCGGCGACGCCTCGGCAAACCGCGCCTCCCCGACCGACGCGTCATCCTCGCCCCTGATCACACGATCGAGCGACAGTCCGAGCTCGGTCACGATCGCGTACAGCGTTCCGACAGACGGCTTGGAAATTCCTCGTTCGAGCTGGGAGATCATGCTCGGTGAGAGACCGAGGCGGCGGGCGAGCTCGCGTTGGCTGATGCCGCTGTTCATCCGCTCGCTGCGAAGCCGATCGCCGATCCCGTCGAGCTGCTCGGACAGCTCGATCGTCCGCTCATCGACCACGACGTCGACCAGTCCTGTCGTGACTGTGTGGGTTCGGGGCGTATGTGTGGAGCTCGCGCATCTCGTCCATTCCCTGGAGCCGTGGTCGGCGCTGGCATGAGCGAGCATATACCCGACGTTCGACGTGTGAAGTATCACTGGTCATTTTTCTGACATGCCCCAACAACGTTCGGGCGATCGATCCCGGGCTTCGCTGCACTGACGGTCAGTATTGTCCGCTGAACGTCGAGATATTGCAGAGGAATCTCGCTCTGCGATCGTTTGCAATTCCGTCCCCCACAGAGGAACCGCTCCGTGTAGTGTCACTTCACGGTGAAGCTCCATCCCATGACAGTGACGCGTATCGACTCGCCCGAACCGGCCGGTCGCGCCGTTCGAGGGCGATCGGATCGACCGGCGTCATCCATCGCGCACTGCGGTCTGCCCGGGGCCACGACGACCCGGAGTCGGGCATGAAATACCTCATCCGGGGAGGCAGCTGTTCTCACCTTGGGATCGCGGACGTCGAACCACGTCACCGCCGATGTGCTCATCGACGGCGATCGGATCTCCGAGATCGGCCCGAATCTGAGAGCGCGGGACGCCGAGGTCGTCGAGGCGGAGGAATCCGTCATCATGCCGGGATTCGTCGACGCCCACCGGCATGTGTGGAAGTCACTGTTCAGGAACCTCGGGTTGATCGGCTCCGACAGCACGTCCGTTGCCTCCTCTGCGGGCCTCGGGCGTCATTTCCGTCCCGACGATGTCTATGCCGGCACGCTGATAGGTCTCCTCGGGGCCGTGGAGGCGGGGATCACGACCGTCGTGGACTGGGCAGACGTCGACCTCGACGACGAGTACACGGAAGCGGCCCTCCAGGCACACGTCGACTCCGGTCTCCGGACGGTGTTCGCGCGGTCTGCGCCGCGGTGGTCGGTGACGGCGCCGAAGTCGGCGATGCGATTCGCCGTCTGGCTGAGGGCGGTTCGATCAACGACCCGATGCGCACGCTGGCCTACGGCGCAGCCGATCCGGACACGAGCGACGTTGATGCCGTTGCCCGATCCTGGAGCCTTGCTCGTGAGCTCTCGCTGCGGATCCATGTCCACGTGGGCACCAAACCCTCCGACCGCGGGGCCGTGGCCACCCTCGGGTCGCGTGGACTGCTCGGCGAGGACGTGACGCTCGTCCACTGCACCAAGCTCGGTGACGACGATCTCGATGCGGTTGTTTCCTCGGGTGCATCGATCGTGATGACCCCGCCCGCCGAGATGGCGGCCGGCATCGGCGCGCCTCCCATGCAGCAACTCATCGATCGCAGTATTCGACCAGGACTTGGGGTCGACGACGAGCGGATCGCTCCCGGTGACATGTTCGCCCAGATTCGCTCGGTGATCTCCGTCCAGCACGCCACGTTGTTCGATCTCAAGCTCGCCGGCAAGGGTGGCGTCCCCAATCTCATGAGCACCCGGGATGCGATCCGACATGGGACCATCGACGGAGCACGGTCCATCGGGCTCGGAAGCATCACCGGATCGCTTGAACCGGGCAAGCAGGCGGACCTCATCGTTCTGCGAACCGATGTGCCGAACATCTATCCGATCAACGACCCCATCGGTGCGGTCGTGTGGGGCATGGACACATCCAACCTCGATTGGGTGTTCGCCGGCGGTCGGCCGTTGGTTCGGGAAGGAGAGCTCGAGGCTGACACGAGCCGGGCTCGCGATCTCGCAGAAGCCGCACAGCGGCGGGTTGCGGCCGCGGCGGGCCTCGTTGTCGGCGCCGGATCGGTGGGGACGACATGACGAGCCAACAGAGCCGGTCGTCGGCAGTCACCACGTTCGTCGTGGCGTCGCGATACATGCCAGTCTTCGTCGCTCTGCTTCTCCTGCTCGTGGTTGCGGCGATCTGGGCGCCGGCCACGCTCGATGGGCCGGCGCTGTCGGCGATCGCCCCGTTCGGTGCGCTCCTCGGCATCACCGCGCTCGGGCAGATGCTGGTGATCATGACCGGTGGCATCGACCTGAGCGTGCCGGGAACCCTCACCCTGGCGGCGTTGATCGTGGTGGGCGTCAGCGAGCGGTCGGATGATCGCATCGGCGTTGCGGTGCTGACCGCCCTCGGTGTCGCAGCCCTCGTCGGGTTGGTCAACGGAATCCTGATCGGTGGGCTCAAGCTCAACGCGCTGATCGTGACACTTGCCGTCGGCCAGGTCGTTGCCGGGGTCGTCAGCCGGTACGTCCGCACCTTTCCGATTCAGAGCGCGGTCCCGACCGGCTTGTCCGACTGGACGTCGACGAGGATTTTCGGAGTCAGTCCCATTTTCTGGATCGGCATCGCAGTCACGGCGCTGCTCATTCTCGGACTTCGCTACACCGCGGTTGGCAGACGATTCCAGGTGGTCGGCGCCAACCCGGTGGCATCGACCGTGGTCGGCGTGCGCGTCACCCTCAACCAGATCCTCGTCTACGTGGCCGCCGCCGTGCTCTACGCCATCGCAGGCATCGCACTCGCGGGATTGCTCCGCAATCCCGCGGTGAGCATCGGTTCGCCCTACTTGCTCGGCCCGATCGCTGCGGTCGTCATCGGCGGTGCGTCGCTGACCGGCGGGCTCGCCAGCCCACTGTCGACCCTGGCGGCTGCGTTCTTCCTGACGGGTCTCAATCAGATGATGAGGTCGCTCGGTCTCCCGACCTCTCTCCAGTTCGTGGTCTTCGGGGTCGTGATCATCGGTGGGATGCTGGTCTCGGGCGATCGCATCATCAAGGTCGTCGAACGGGCACTCCGCGAGCGAAAACGCCCGGCGGTCGGACATCAGGAGGCGTCGGGCGATGCCCGCATCGGTTGAAGAACTCGTCGGAGCCAGCAGGCATCCGGCGTTGCAACGGGCGGAAGAGCCCATTGGAGGAGGAAACATGAGACGATCAAGAATCATCGCACTGGTAGCCGTCTTGGCGCTGGTGGTCGCGGCGTGTGGCGGAGATTCCGCCGACGACACCACGACGACCGCCGCCGAGCCCGCCGCCACGACAACCACCGTGGCTCCGGCCACGACTACGACCGAGGCGGGTGGGACGGAGACCACGGCAGCCCCGATGGACGACAATCCCCTGGCTGACTACGGCGAGAGCATCGACGCCGACACGGCGCTGGTGCACACGCGCGCTCGGCGATGTCGATCCGTCTGATGAGACCAGTTGGAACATCATCCTGGCGTCGATCGCCCGAGCCAACCAGGACCTCGATCAGGCGACGATCGACAAGGCCATGGAGTGTTGGAGCAACCAGGAGTGTGACACCGGGACCGGCGGCGACGTCGTGATGGGCTACGCCGATGGCGGCGGCGACACCGTCAACGTCTGGCGCGGCGTGAGTCACATGGAGGCGATCCTCCAGGCGCTCACCTACCCCGAGATCGGCACAATCGTCTCGACGGCCGCCAACTTCAACCAGGACCCCGCGGTTCACGCCAATGACATCCGGTTCCTCATCCAGCGTGGTGTCGATTTCATCGTCGGCTACCCCGACGTCGGTGTGGCACTCGCAGCCGCGGTGCTCGAGGCCGAGGCCGCCGGTATCCCCTACGTCTCGTTCTCGGCCGGGTACGTCGGCCTCCCCGGACAGGATGGCGCTCTCATCCCGGGCACCGACTACACCGCAGTGGTGGGCGAGGACCTGTGCGCGCTCGGTGAGAGCTTTGCCAGCGTGCTCACCGACGGTGTCGGCTCTGGCAAGGTCGCCCTGCTGGGTGGAACGCCGGGGAATGCTCTGACGCTCGGATGGCAGCAGTGTCTGGTCCCAGCTCTCGGTGACGGCATCGAGGTTGTCAACCCTCCAGCCGACGCCAACTCGACAACCGGAGACACCTACTGGGTCAATAGCTTCGCGCTGGACGCCGCTCGTGGTCTGCTGACCACCACTCCCGACATCGCCGGATGGGCATACGAGTACTCAGACGGCCTCTATACGGCGTTGCAGGCCTACGACGAGCTCGGAATCCCGGTCGAGAATCTGACTGTGGCACTCCGGACGGACGAGCAGACTCTGTTCTGCGACTGGGTTGACCGTGGCGAGCCGACATACAACATCTGGTACTCGGCAGGCGGCAACTTCCAGTCGCGCACCGGCGTCACGGTGGCGATGCTCACGTTGAGCGGCTACGACGTGCCGGGAGAGGTCACCGTGCCGCATGTCATGCGGCAGGTCACCGCAGATGACTGCAACCCCGACCGCGTCAACGAGGTCGTCTCGGGCACATCGCTCGTTCCTGAGAACGTCCTGGCGCTGATGTTCGGCGGATGAGCGACGGCAATCCCGAGGAAGGGTCGACGAACCACGAGGTCGTTCTCGAGCTGACGGGCGTGTCCCGTCAGTTCGGGGCGGTCCGTGCGCTGTCGCAGGTCAGCTTCGAATGTCGCGCCGGCGAGATCCACGCGCTCGTCGGCGAGAACGGTTCGGGCAAGTCGACCCTCCTCGGGATTGCATCGGGGTTCGTCGAGCCCGATCGCGGCACCATCCGCATCGGGGGAGAGCCCCTGCGCACTGATTCGCCGGCGCAAGCCCGCAGGCTCGGACTGGCGATGGCCTACCAGGACGGATCCTCGGTTCAGGCCGAGCCAGTCAAGAACAACCTCTATTTCGCCGCACCGCCCGATCAGCGACCGCCCTACTGGCGTCGGAAAACGTGGGCGCGAGGCGTGCTCGCCGATTTCGACCTCGATCTCGAGCTCTTCCCGGACGCCCCTGCTGGGTATCTCACGATGGCCGAGCGGCAGCTGTTCGAGGTAGCGAAGGCTCTCGTCACCGATCCCAAGGTGTTGCTTCTCGACGAGCCGACCACCGCACTCGGACCCGATGAGGTCGAGGCGCTCCACCGAACCATCATCGCCTGCCGCGATCGGGGAGTCGGCGTCGTTTACGTCAGCCACCGTCTCCCCGAGGTGCTCGAGGTCGTCGACCGGATCACCGTTCTTCGCGATGGGCAGTATCAGGGGACCTTCGAGGCGCACGAAATTTCCGAACCCGAACTCGTCGACCTGATCGTCGGCCGATCATTCGAGGCCGCCTTTCCGCCGCCCTCGGCGCAGGTCGGTGAACCGCATGACGTGCTCGTGGTCGACGGCCTTCAGGGGCAGGCCTTTGGCCCGGTCAGCTTCACGCTCGAGACCGGGGAGATCGTCGGTATCGCCGGTGCCGAGGGCAACGGCCAGGCCCAACTCTTCGACTGCCTCGCCGGACGCACCCCGCCGCGCGCCGGCCGTGTCGAGTGCGAGGGCAGAGAACTGACATTGATCTCTACCACTGAGGCGGTGTCCGCCGGAGTGATGCTCCTTCCCGGCGACCGCAAGAACGCCGCTCTGATGGGTGTTCTCGGGGTCAAGGTCAACATGACCATCCAGTCGCTTCGCCGGTTCTCGCTCTTCGGTCTGCTGCGACGCCGGTCGGAACGTCGCGAGGTCGAGGATCTCGTCGAACGCCTCGAGGTGAGGACGCCGTCGCTCGACCAGCCCGTCGAGTTCCTTTCCGGCGGGAATCAGCAGAAGGTCTCGGTTGCCCGATCGTTCCTGCGCGAGCCGTCGGTGATCCTGGCGTTCGAACCGACCCAGGGCGTCGATGTCGGTTCCCGGTTCGACATCTACAAGGCGCTGCGCACCAGAGCCGATGCCGGGGCGGCGCTGCTCGTCAAGTCCAGCGATCCGATCGAACTGTCCGGGCTTCTGCGACCGCGTGCTCGTGATGTCACGCGGCACCATCGTCGAGGAGATTCCCGGTGACGAGCTCGACGAGGTGCGGATCGTCGAAGCAATCGTGCGGGGACCCGGGATGTCGAAGGCAGCCCGCTCGCCACTGGGTGTGGCCATGCCCAAAGCGGTCAGCGCCGAGGAGC
Organism: uncultured bacterium; assembly: GCA_963745865.1. GTDB lineage: Bacteria > Actinomycetota > Acidimicrobiia > Spongiisociales > ZC4RG35 > JAHEDH01. The sequence continues at coordinate 95,335 of CAVUYZ010000013.1, forward strand.
CGTCGTGACCACCGAGCAGATCGTCACCACCCGGGTCGACGCCGGCCGGCAATTGGCGCGCAAGATCCTGCGCAACGCCCGAGACAAGGAGAAGTGGCGCAAGGTCATCAAGTTCCGGCTGTGGATGCCCGTCGCGCTTCAGGTGCTCCTGATCGGGGCGCTTGCTCTGGTTCACGACCACGAGGTTCGAGGGGTTCCTGAACGAGGCGAACATCTTCAACATCCTCATCCTGGCCATGCCGCTGGCGATCGCTGCAATCGCCCAGACACACGCCATTCTCGTCGGCTATCTCGATCTGTCGGTCGGGGCAATGATCAGCTTCGGCGTGGTCGCTGCCTCGTTTCTGATCGGTCGCGAGGCGACCACATCCGAGATCCTGATCGGTGTCGTGGCGGTGCTCGGTGCGGGAGTGGCGCTCGGCCTCGTCAACGCCGGGCTGATCCGCGGAGTCAAGATCCCCTCGATCATCGCAACACTGGCGACGTTGAGCATCCTCGACGGCATTTCGCTCACCCTTCGTCCGACGGCCCAGGGAATCATCAGTGCCGATCTGGCCTCGGCGCTCACCGCCAAAGTCGGCCCCATCCCGATCGCGTTCATCGTGATCGTGGTGGCAGCCGCCCTCCTCGATCTGTGGCTGCATGCCTCAGGCTCTGGCCTGGAGGTTCGGTCGGTCGGATTCGACGAGCGGTCAGCCAAGCGGGGTGGCATTCGGACGAACTGGCTTCGGGTCCGAGCTTTGATCACGACGAGCACGCTGGCTGCGGTGGCGGCGTTCTTCGTCATGGCGAGATCTCCGATCGGGAATCCTCAGATCGGCGCGCCGTTCGCTCTCAACAGCATCACGGCCGCGGTGCTCGGAGGCGCCTCACTCGCCGGCGGCAGGGCGACGTTCATCGGGAGTGCCGTCGCCTCGGTCCTCCTGGCGCTGATCATCACCGTCCTTCCGTTCCTCGGCCTGTCTCCGGACGACGGTTTGATGATCATCGGTGCGCTCGTGCTCGCCGGGATCATCCTCTTCCAGGTCGGCGATCTCAAGGAACTGGTCAAGCGAAACTACAAGCGCGCCCGGCGCCTGGTCATCGGCAGCCGACCGCCCGTCGTGGCCGAACTCCCGGACCTCTACCCGTCCGGGATCGACTTCAGCGTCGTCTCTACCGACCGCAAGCTGATCAAGGGCGGGATCGTCCTCAGCCTGGATCCCGCCGTCGGCGACTTCGCATCGGGCGACGTTCTGATCGATGGCGACGAGATCGTCGGTGTCGGGCCGAACCTCTCGGCTGAGGGCGCCGAGGTGATCGACGGCACCGGGATGATCGTGATGCCAGGGTTCGTCGACACGCATCGTCACATCTGGGAGGGGCTCCTCCGCAACATCGGCACCGATGTCCCGCTCGAAGGCAGGACGAGTTACATCTCGTTCGTTCTCCACAAGCTGGCACCCGCCCACCGACCCCAGGATGCCTACATGGGCAATCTGGTGTCTGCCCTGGGCGCGATCGACGCCGGGATCACCACGCTGCTCGACTGGTCACACATCCAGGGCTCGCCAGCTCACACGGACGCCGTCGTCCAGGCGCTCCAGGACTCGGGGATGCGTGCCGTCTTCGCCTACGGGTTCCCGTGGTGGGGCAAATGGGAGGAGCGTCAGCCCAGCTGGTTCGTCAGAGCCGCCAGCGAGCATTTTTCCACCACGGATCAGATGCTGACCCTGGCGCTCGCGGCTCCGGGCCCGGAGTTCACCGACTTCGAGGTGACCAGGGATCACTGGAAGTTGGCCAGGGAGACGGGAGCTCGGATCTCGACGCACGTCGGTGTGGGCAGCTACGGCCTCGATGGGAAGGTCCAGGAGTTCGGCGAAGCGGGGCTGCTCGGCCCCGATACGACCTACATCCACTGCACGACGCTCAACGACACCGAGATCCAGATGATCGTCGACACGGGAGGGACCGTCTCGTTGGCCTCTCCCGTCGAGATGATGATGGGGCATGGCATGCCGCCGATCCAGAAGTTCCTCGGTCGGGGTCTGCCCCCGAGCCTGAGCATCGACGTCGAGACCAATGTTCCATCTGACATGTTCAACCAGATGCGCTCGGTCTTGGCTCTCCAAAGAACCCAGGCCGTCGTGGCGGGGCAGACACCGGCGACTCCGCGCGACGTGCTCGCCTGGGCGACCCTCCACGGTGCGAGGGCCAATGGTCTCGAGTCGAAAGTCGGGACGCTGACGCCGGGCAAGAAGGCCGACATCGTGATGCTTCGCACCGACCGGATGAACGTGACTCCACTCAACGATCCGGCCACGGCGGTTGTCGCCGGGATGGACACCAGCAACGTCGACACCGTGTTGATCGCCGGCCGGATCATGAAGCAGCACGGGCGGCTGCTCCACGTGGATTGGAACGCCGTGAGACGATCGGTAGCCGATTCGCGAGATCACGTTCTCGAGAAGTCCGGCTTCAAGCCTCCGAAGATCTGAGACTTCCATCCGGGGAAGGCTCATCTTTGACGTCACATGGTTCGTGAATCCTCTCGTTCCCTGCGAGAATCGTTGGCATCCCGCAGAAAGATCTGATGCACGGCAACGCAACCCACACTCATTCGGATACGGCGATCGTCTCGGTCGTTGCCGTTCATGCCCCGGAAGTCGTGACATCGGCCGAGTTCGACGAGCGTCTGACGGAGACGTATGCCCGTCTTGGAACCCAGCCCGGGCTGCTGGAGAACCTGGCCGGGATTCGCGAGAGGCGGTGGTGGGCGGAGGGGACCACCTTCGCCGAAGCTGCCGCGATGGCGGGCCGAAAGGCCATCGATGAAGCCGGCATCGATTCGTCCAAGATTGGACTCCTGATCGACACGTCGGTGTGTCGCGATCACCTCGAGCCCTCTGCGTCCGTAGCCGTCCACAGCATGCTCGACTTGCCGAGCTCGTGCCTCAACTTCGATCTCGCCAACGCCTGTCTCGGGTTCCTGAATGCCATCCAGGTGGCCGGGTCGATGATCGACGGCGGCCAGATCGATTACGCGCTCATCGTTGACGGGGAGGGCAGCCGTCACACGCAAGAGTCGACGCTGGATCGGCTCAGCGGCCCGGACGCCACGGTGTCCGACCTCTTCGCCGAGTTTGCATCGCTGACGCTCGGGTCGGGCGCTGCAGCGATGGTGCTCGGCCGGCACTCGGAGAACCCCGGGAGCCACAGGGTCGTCGGTGGAATCAGTCAGGCAGACAGCAGCCACCACAGGATCTGCGTCGGGACGCTCGATCAGATGCGAACCGACACGAAGGCGCTGCTCGATGCCGGTCTGCATCTTGCCAAGAAGGCTTGGGCCGATGTCGAGGATCGGGGCTGGCGCGACATGGACCGCTACATTCTTCACCAGGTATCCCAGGTTCACACGTCCATGATGTGCGACGTGCTCGGCATCGATCCGTCGAAGGCGCCCCTCACGTTTCCCCGGCTCGGCAACGTCGGTCCGGCCGCGGTCCCGATCACGCTCGCGGAGGAAGTCGACTCGCTCGAACCAGGCGATCGGGTCCTGATGCTCGGCATCGGATCGGGCATCAACGCAATGGCGACCGAAGTCATCTGGTGACGACGGGCGTCACGGCGCCCGCAACGCTCCCGCCTTCCGGGTTCGAAGGTCTCGACCCGAGGTGGTCGCGTTTGATCGACGTGCCCGACCTGGACGGGGTCGGGCGAACCTTTCATGTCCTCGACAACGGGCGGACGGACCCGGACGTCACGATCCTGTGCGTGCACGGCAACCCTTCGTGGTCGTACCTGTGGCGTGACCTGATCGCCCAGGCACCGCCAGGGTGCCGGGTGGTCGCTGTCGACCACCTCGATATGGGCTATTCCGAGCGCACCGGAACCACCCGCCGCCTCGCCCAGCGGATCGCGGACCTCTCATCGTTGACTGATCGAATGGGCATCGTTGGACCGGTCGTCACCGTCGCACACGATTGGGGAGGCCCGATCTCCCTCGGGTGGGCGCTCTCGCATCGCGAGCAGCTCGCCGGGGTCGTGTTGAGCAACACCGCGGTCCATCAGCCATCCGATTCCTCCGCTCCCTGGATCATTCGTCTGGCGCGAACCAATCCGTTGCTGGGAGCGGTAGCAGTCCGGACGTCCGGATTCGTTCGCGGCGCGTTCGAGCTGTCACGGAACCGGCCGTCGAAGCAGGTCCGTGACGCCTATCTCGCGCCCTATTCCACCCCGGAGCGTCGGATGGCGGTCGCCGAGTTCGTCGCCGACATCCCCCTCGCCCCCGACGATCCGTCTGCCTCGACGTTGAATGACATCGCCGAGGGGCTCACCGCTCTCGAGGATGTGCCTGCACTGTTGCTGTGGGGCCCATCGGATCCGGTCTTCTCCGATCTGTATCTGCACGACCTCGAGTCGCGGCTTCCGAGCGCCGACGTGCATCGGTTCATCGGCGCTCGACACTATGTGCCCGAGGATGCAGACGTCGCGTCGGCGGTGGTTGCGTGGCTCGACGGTATCGGCGAGCCGGCGCTTCGCCCCGATCCTGCGGAACGTGCGCCGTTGTGGGCCGGTCTCGAACGTCGCGCGGCGGACACCGATGTCGCGGTCCTGGAAATGACTGCGGCTGGCCCGGGTCGGTCACTGTCCTTCTCGGAATTGAATGCTGAGGTCGGACGTGTTGCCGCCGGCCTGGTCGCGTCCGGGAGTGAGGGCGGGTGACCGAGTGGCGCTGTTGGTGCCGCCCGGTGTCGATCTGACGGTGTGTCTGTACGCGTGCTGGAGAATGGGGGCAGTGACGGTCGTGGCCGACGCGGGTCTCGGGGCTCGTGGGATGGGCATGGCCCTGAAAGCCGCAGCACCCGACTATCTGGTCGGTATACCCCGGGCGTTGGCGGCGGCGAGGGCGCTGGGCTGGCCGGGTCGTCGGATCGCGGTACAGGAGCCGTCGCAGGTAGAGCGACGCGTGCTCGGTATCTGGTCGAGTCTCGACGAGATCCGCCGGATGGGCGATGGGCAGCCATCACCTCCGCCGCCGTCGCCGGAGGACCTGGCGGCCGTGGCGTTCACTTCCGGTGCGACCGGCCCCGCCAAAGGTGTGCGCTACCGCCACCATCAGGCCCAGGCGCAGCGGGATTCCTTGGTGGCGCTGTATGAGATCGGGCCCGATGACCGCCTCGTCGCAGCCTTCGCGCCGTTCGCGTTGTACGGGCCGGCGATGGGGATCTCCTCGGTGGTGCCGGACATGGACGTCACCGCTCCGGCGACGCTCGATGCCGGCGCGCTCGGGGAGGCGGTCGCTGCGATCGACGCCACCCTGGTGTTCGCATCTCCTGCCGCTCTGGCGAACGTGTGCGACACTGCAGACGCGCTGACCGAGCGTCATCGCGAGGCGTTGGCGTCGGTGAGACTCCTGATGTCGGCGGGAGCGCCCGTCTCGCCACTACTGCTCGAGCGTGCCGCCTCACTGATGCCGAATGCAGAGCCGCACACGCCCTACGGGATGACCGAGGTGCTTCCCGTGGCTGACATCACGCTCGCCTCGATCCTCGACGCCGGGGAGCGCGACGGGGTGTGTGTTGGCACTCCGATCGAAGGAGTCGATGTCCTCATCGACCCGCTCGATCCGCTGGGGGTACCGGTGGGGGAGCCGACACCGGAGGCGGGGATCAGCGGCGAGGTGTGTATCAGAGCGGCTCACGTCAGGGACGGCTACGACCGGTTGTGGGTGACTCAGCACCGTGCGTCGCAGCCTCCCGGTTGGCATCGAAGCGGCGACGTCGGGCATATCGACGAAGTGGGACGGTTGTGGATCGAGGGCCGTCTCGTCCACGTGATCTCCTCCGATCGCGGCCCGATCTCGCCAGTGTCGATCGAGCACGCCGCCCAGTCGGTCGGGTCGGTCGAGCTGGCTGCGGCGGTCGGCGTGGGTCCTTCGGGGACCCAGCGGGTCGTCGTGGTCATCGAGCCGTCACCGCGACCGCGTCGGCCGGGGCTGGCATCGCGGGAGCTCACCGATCAGGTCCGGACGGCGGTGGGGGTCGAGGTCGCCGCAGTTCTCGTCGTTCCTGCTCTGCCGGTCGATACGCGGCACAACTCGAAGATCGACCGTACCCGTGTTGCCCGTTGGGCCGACGACGTGCTGGCCGGTGGGAGGCTCCGAGCCCTGTGAAGGTCCTGGTCACCGGAGCAACCAGCCTCCTCGGCCGTGAGGTCGCGCTCCGGCTCCGCAACCGTGGGGACGACGTGAGGACGTTCCAGCGGCGGGCCGGTTCACTCGACGTCGACGAGATGCTGGGTGATGTCGCCGATGTCGATGCGGTGAGACCGGCGGTTGCCGGGATGGACGCGGTGATGCATCTCGCAGCTCGCGTGTCGGTGACAGGCCCCTGGTCGGAATTCGAGTCGACCAACGTCGTCGGCACCGCCAATGTGGTCTCGGAAGCTCGCCGGGCGGGGGTCGAGCGACTCGTGTACGTCTCGTCCCCGTCGGTGGCGCACGCCGGGTCATCGCTGGTCGGTGTGGGAGCAGGGCCGGCCGATCCTGATCGGGTCACCGGGCCGTATGCCAGGAGCAAGGCGATGGCCGAGCGAATCGCTCTCGCCGCGGCAGGGAATGGGATCAGCGCCGTAGCTGTGCGCCCCCATCTCGTGTGGGGGCCAGGTGATGAGCAGCTCGTGGGTCGGATCGTCGAACGGGCGCGGGCCGGTCGTCTTGCGATTGTCGGGAGCGGAGCCGCGCTCGTCGACACCACCTACATCGACAACGCAGCCGAAGCGCTCGTCGCCGCGGCCGACAGAGCCCCGGAGATCTCCGGGCGGTCGCTGGTCGTGTCGAACGGTCAACCTCGCCCGATCGGTGAGCTGATCGATCGGATCGTCACCGCGGCCGGCCTGGCGGCGCCTCGTGTCAAGGTTCCGGCCGTGGTGGCTCGGTTCGGTGGCCTGCTGGTGGAGCGGTGGTGGGCGGCATCCGGTCGCATCGACGATCCTCCGATGACCTCGTTTCTCGCCGAACAGCTCTCGACTGCCCATTGGTTCGACCAGCGGGAATCGCGACGCCTGCTCGACTGGGAGCCAGAGGTCGGTCTCGACGAAGGCTTTCGTCGGCTCGGCGACTGGTTTGCCGGCGTTTCCTGACGGGCCTGAGGCGGCGGATGGATTGGCCGCGAGGTGCCCCCTTGACTCTCCGCAGTCAATCTGACATTATGGTGACATCATGACGATGTCACTCACTTCCAGTCTGCAAACGACCAACTCGTGGACCTTCGCGGCCGACCGGGTCACAAAGACATACGACGATGGCGCGACGTTCGCCAATCAGGACATCAGCCTGACCGTGGCCCCTGGCGAGGTGTACGGGCTGCTCGGGCCGAACGGCGCAGGGAAGACGACCCTCGTCAAACAGATCATCGGCCTCCTCAAGCCGACCTCCGGTCGTTTGACACTCGGTCCGGTCGACCTCGTCGCCGACCCCGACCATGCTCGACAGCTCTGCTCGTATCTTCCCCAAGCCCCCGTTCCGATCGACTCGTTCAAGCTGAGAGAAGCAGTCGTGCTCGCAGGCCGGATCCGCGGTGGAGATCGGCGGGCAGTGGAGGCCCGGTCGAAGGAGATGATCGAGTCGCTCGAACTGGGCCAATGGAGAGACACGCTCGGCGCCAAGATGTCAGGCGGGGTTCGTCGGTTGACGGGGTTCGTGATGACGGCCGTCTGGCCTGGGCGGGTGGTGATCCTCGACGAGCCGACCAACGATGTCGATCCGCTCCGGAGGCGACTCATGTGGGAGCAGATCCGGAAGCTCGGACACGAGGGCGTTGCCGTCATCCTCGTCACGCACAACGTGCTGGAGGCTGAGAAGTCGGTCGATCGGTTGGCCATCGTCAACGACGGACGAGTTGTTGCGGAGGGAACCCCCTCGGCATTGAAGGCGGCCGATCGCGAGAAGATGAGGCTCACCCTCATGCTGGCACCGGGGGCGGAGACACCGACCAGCCCCGGCTTCATCGATGTTGGCTCTCGCGTAGGCAACATCGCAGTTGGGGCAATCGACGAGGAGCGAGCAGCCGACGGTATCGCTTGGGCGCGAGAACTGATGGCTGACGGACTCGTTGAGGAGTACAACCTCGGTGCGACGACGCTCGAAGACGCATACATCCGCCTCACGGGCGCGCAGAGCGAGTCCGCCTGATGGTCCCTGAGTCTTCCGTTCTCGCCAAGCGTTCGGGTCCCGGCCATTGGGTTCGCTCGTTCGTGACGATGCTCAGGTGGGAGATCGTCCGGATGCGGCTCGTGCTACCGATCGCGGCACTCACTCAGATCTTCTTCGGCGCCGGGCTGATCCTGGGCCTCGGTCTGTTCTTCGAGAACATCTCTGCAGTGTCGATTCTGTATCTCGCCACGGGCGCGGTTGTCATCACGCTCGTCTCGGTGGGTCTGGTGGTCGGTCCACAGATCGTCTCGCAGCTCCGGCTCAGCGGTTCCTGGGACTTCATTGCCGCGCTGCCCGTGCCTCGGTCGGCAGCTACTGCAGCCTGGGTGGGCGTCACGACGATCATTGCGATACCCAGCATGTTGGCTGCGCTGCTCACTGCGTGGATCCGCTACGACGCGCAGATCGACCCGAGCCCCGTGATCATCCCGGCGGTCGTGCTCGTCCTGCTCTCGGGGGCACTTGGTCGGATTTGCCTACGGGCATGCGATCCCCCAACCCCGCCTGGTGGCCATGGTGTCGCAAATCCTGATCTTCGTGGTCTTCGGCTTCTCGCCGATCAGCTTTCCCGTCGAAAACCTTCCGGGGTGGCTCGCCGACGTGCATCAGTACCTCCCGTTCATGCACATGGGCAATGTCGTTCGCGCCGGGTTGACCAACGGTCTGGCGACAGATGTCGGACGGTCGTTTGCGATCTTGGCGGCGTGGACGCTGGGCGCCGCAGTCGTGGCGTCCGTAGCGATCGGGAGGAGGGGCTGATGACGCTACGTTGGTTCGACAGTCGGAGTCGAGCGTCGACGGGGCGCGCTCAACGTGTGGCGGAGTTATCGGATGATGCTTCGATTCGAAATGCTCAACCTCAGGACGTTCCTCCCAATAGCGTTGTTGATCCAGACGCTGATGGGTGCAGGGATGGCCGTCATGTACGGCTTCTATCTCGGTGATCTGTCTGCACCGGCTCGTGCCTTTCTCGTGAGCGGAATCCCGGTGCTCGCTCTGTTCCCGATCGGCTTCGTCGGAGTTCCGGCCGTGATTGCGGACTCGAAATTCGAGGAGACCTACGACTATCTGTGGTCATTGCCCGTTCCGAGACTGGCGTCTGCGGCGGCATCATTCACCATCTTCACGTCGATCGGTATTCCGGGCGCGGTTCTGGCGGTGTGGGCATCGATGAATGTCTATGACGTCGGTTTGACCCCGACGTGGTGGGTCATCCCGGCGGCACTCCTCAGCTCGGCCGTCGGGGTGACGATCGGCTACGCCTTCGGGCATGGCATCTCGGAGCCGAGAACCATCAACCTGGTCACCAACACGGTCATCTTCCTGGTCCTGATGTTCACACCGATCGTGGTTCCGATCGATATGTTTCCGTCCTGGTTCGCGGCCGTGCACAGGGTCCTTCCGTTCTGGCACATGGCGAACATCCTTCGTGACTCACTGTTGCAGGGGGTCGTCGAGAACGTCGCCGCCTCCTATGCGGTGGTCTCGGTCTGGATCGTCGCTTCGGTGGCCGTCACGGCCAGGATCATCACACGACGGGGATGACCGTCACGCCGATCAAGAAGACTGCCGAATCGCTCCGCACCACTCATCTGGCAGGTGTACGGTCGTCTACAGGCGCTCTGCTGCGACTCGTCGCTGCTTGTGGGCATCGGGGCTCGTAGCCGGTTGAGACGTGCACATGCACGAGATCGGCGGGTTTGTCCGCCGACTGTCGTGGCTGTGTACGGCCGCATCGAGTGCCGTGGGCTGTAATCAAGGAGGCAGGCAGAATGAACGAACCCAGACGTTCACCGTTCACGATCATCGCACTGGCATGCGCGATGGCGCTGGCGCTGGTGGCGTGTGGCGGTGACGACGCAAGCACGTCGATCAAGGCCACCGTCACAGGATTTCGAGTTCAACCCGACGTCGTGGACAGTCGCCGCCGGTGAGGAGATCACCCTCGAGGTGACGAATGACGCCGCCCTCACTCACGAGTTCGTGATCCTCCAGAAGGGCGTCACGGTGGATGATGAGATCGGAGCTGCCGGAGACGGAAGAGGAGTTGCTCTCGGACTTCATCTATTGGGAGGTGGAGGTCGAGGCCGGCGAGACGGTCACCGAGACCTTCACCGCTCCCGAGGCGGGAACATACGAGGTCATCTGCGCGATCGAGGGCCACCTCGATGCAGGGATGCGCGCGGAACTCACCTCCGAGTAGTCGGCTTCAACCCATGTGATCCGGACACCTCTGACGAGTCTTCGTAGGGGTGTCCGGATTCGGGGTGTCGGCTCCGGCCACGATTTCGACCTGTCGTCTCGTGGTCATCTGCTCGGCGACGATCCGTAGCATGGCGCCGTGACCCGCCTACTCGCCATCGCCGACGAGCGATCCCGATCACTCAGCGTGCAGCGACTCAAGAGCATGAAGGCCGACCTCGTCGTCTCGTGTGGAGATCTCCCGTTCGACTATCTGGACTTCGTCGCGTCGGCGGCCAATGCGCCGCTGCTGTATGTGCCCGGCAACCACGACCCCTCGTGTCGTTGGGACTCGACGCCGGTCACGCCGTCGATGATGTACGAGCGTCGGTGGGGCGACCCTCCGGGACCGAAGGGCGTCAACCTCGACGGTCAGATCGTCAGTTCGCACGGACTCACGTTTGCCGGGCTCGGAGGTTCGATCAGATACCGGCCCGGCCCCAACCAGTACACCGAGGGCGAGATGCGACGCAAGGTCCTCATGCTGAGCGGCCAAGGCACGCTGGCGGGCAGCAACCGGACGGGGACGCGTCGACGTGCTCGTCACCCACTCTCCCCCACGCGGGCTCGGTGACCTCGAAGACCTCCCGCACCGAGGGTTCGAGTCCTTCAACGGTCTGGTCGGTCGACTCGAGCCGAAGGTCATGATTCATGGTCATGTTCATCCGCACGGCTTCGAGAAACCTGACAGAATTGTTGGCGACGCGAGGCTGATCAATGTTGTTCCGTTCAAGATGATCGAGGTGGAGACGTGACCTGGGACCGCATGCCGGACATGACCACATATCCGAAGGCACGCAGGAAGGAACTGCTCCGCCGGATCGGCGGCATCCTGACCGGCAACCCCACGACCAGCCTGTTGAGTCTCGACGACGTACAGGAGACGATTCACGGGTACCAGCAGTCGTATCTCGGGCTGCGATCGATCCCTGTCGCGTCCATCATCGGGTCCGTCGCCCGGAGCGACGACTTCGACGACGCCTTCCTCCCGCGATCCGGCAAGCTCGCAAAACGATGGCAGAACGTCGAGAACGTATTTCCCGACGGCGCGTTCCCCCCGATCAGCGTTTACAAGGTCGGCGAGGCGTATTTCGTGTCGGATGGCCACCACCGGGTGGCGATCGCCAAGCAACGCAAGATCGACTTCATCGACGCCGAGATCACCGAGGTTCAGACCCCCTACGAGGTGACGCCAGAGACCGACGTGAAGCGACTCGTCCACCTCGGCCAACAACGGCTCTTCATGGAGGAGAGCGGGTTGGCCGAGATTCTCCCGAGAGTCCAGTTCACATTCACCCGGCCTGAGGGCTACCGCCAACTTCTCGACAACCTGAAGGTCCACGGTTGGGACCTTGTCGTGAGCCGCGGGGAGTATGTCCCTCGCGAGGAGATCGCGGTCCATTGGTATACCAAGGTCTACAAGCCGACCGTGCAGAAGATCATCGACTCCGGACTGGTCGAGATGTGTGGAGGTCTCACCGCAGACGACCTCTACGTGTGGGTGAACGAACGTTGGCGGACGCTCTTTCCCGAACGCGGCCCGCTGAGTTTCGAGGACATCATCACCGAGGCCTCCGACGAAGAGGGCGACAAACTCTCCAACCGGGCCCGACGCGGCTGTCGGGAGGGTGGATGACGCTATCGACGATGTGGTCGACAAGGTCCTCCGGAAGGGCCCCGAGTAGCGGGGAATCTCCGAGCGCTCGCTCAGGCGCCGCCAAGGATGGTAGCGGGCCGCAGTGAGCTCGGGCATGTCCAGGCCCTCGGTGAACGTCTCGTACATGGCGCTGAGATCGCTCAGTTGCTCGGGGGCCGGCTCTGGCGGGCCACATTCGATCAGCCGGCACATGGCGGTGATTTCGGTGAGCCGGGCCCCGATGGTGTTGGCGCCGCGAATCGCTGACCGATATGCGGCTTCGATCTCGATCGAGGTCGCTGTCAGGCAGCATCGCCAGGATGTCTCCCTTGAAGATGCGGAAGTCGGGGTAGACCGACTCGCTCCCGGTCAGAGCGATCGCGTCGTCGACCATTCCGAGGGCGACTTCGGGTTGCCCGGACAAGACGAAGCCGGTTGCGCGGACGACGAGCAGCAGAGGCCAGAACACCGGCGGCGTGGTCAGATCCTGATACGACGCTGCTCCCGCCTCTGATCGCTCGAGCCCTTCGGTCGGACGCCCAAGCCCACAGTCGGCGACTCCGTGGACGATGGTGGCGAGTGCCTGCCACACGGGATAGTCGTGCTTGGCCGCAACCCCGGAGAGCTCGATGGCGTAGTCACGTGCCCGGTCGAAATCGGACCGGGTCAGCGCCAGGAACCCGGCGTGGTGCAAGGCGTAGGCGATGCTGAATGGATGATCCAGTTGTCGGGCCAGCTCGAGTCCGTCGCGCGCCCGAGCATCTGCCTGGCCTGTCAGTCCCGCCGGCACGGACAGGAGAGCCGACGCAAACCGCGCAACGACGCCGGGACTCGTCCCCAGCCGAAGCCGACCGGTGCTGTGGACCTCTGGATCGAACAGGTCGATCGCTCGGTCGAGATGGTCGAGGCCGCTTGGGATGTTTTCGATGTACGGCAGCGTCACACCGAGAACGACGTGCCCTTCGACAATCATCGCCTCATCGCCCTCAGCGATGGCCAGGTCCAGGAGTTGTCGGCCCATCTCAGCCGACTGTGCCATGTCTGCGACGTTCATGTAGTACGACGCCAGGGCCCGCAGGACCGGTCCGCGTCCGGCTGACTCCTGCGTTGACCCCGACAGCGCGAGTGCCCGTTTGAACTCGGATTCGATCTCGCTGGTGAAGCCCTTCGTCGCCATGACGGCCCGGGCGCGGCTGGTTCGCAACACCATCTCCTCGGCGTCGCGTTCAGGCGAGTGCTCGGTCGTCGACAGGACTCGCAGGAGATCAGTCGTGAGCTGGACGGCGGCGTGGTACCAGCCCCTGGCCTCCGTGAGGCCCCAGAGCGCGTCCAGCATCACATTCAGCTGTTCGAGGTTGGAGGCCGCCTCCCAATGACTCCACGCGATTCGTAGATTGCCAATCTCCGACGACAACTCAGCGAGAACAGTCTCCCGTCTTGGCCCGGCAAGTGCGGCACTCCTGCTGGCGGAGACGTTGGTGAAGAACTCGGCATGTGCCCGTCGGACCGCATGTGCGGTCTCGGGGTCGGCCTCCAGCCGTTCGGCGGCATACCCCCCGATGGTCTGGAGCATCGAGAAACGTCGTGAGCCGTCGGCGTCGACGCTACGCACCAGACTCTTCGCCACGAGGGAGGCTAGGGCATCGAGCGCATCGACCTCCGGGCTGACTGCTTCGGCCACGGCTTCGATGGCATCGAGCCGAGCTCCGGCGAACACTGACATGATCTCGAAGAGCCTGCATTCGTCAGGTTCGAGCAGTTCGTAGCTCCACTCGATCGTGCTGCGCAGCGTGCGTTGGCGATCGGGGAGGTCTCGGGCTCCCTTACCAAGGACATCGAATCGTTCCCGGAGTCGATCTCGAAGCTCTTCGGTGGAGAACACGGCCAGCCGTGCGGCGGCCACTTCGATCGCCAGCGGCAGACCGTCGAGCCGCTCGGTGATCTCGGCGATGACATGTGCGTTGTCATCGGTCAGGCTGAATCCGGATCTCGCCGCGGTCGCGCGTTCGACGAAGAGCTGAACTGCCGGCGCCTCGGCGATTTCGGACGTCGAGGCATGCGGAGTGGCCAGACCGAGAGTTGGGACGGCGAAGACGTGCTCGCCCCGCACGTTGAGCGCCTCGCGGCTGGTGACGATGATCTCGAGGGTTGGACAGTGCTGGAGGAGCTCGGCGACGCCGGCGCCGGCATCGGTCACCTGCTCGAAGTTGTCCAGGACGAGGAGCATACGACTCGATCGCAACTTGGATTTCAGAGTCTGAAGGGCTGATCCTTCCTTCGAACTGGAGAGTCCGAGGTCCCGGAGCATGGCCTCGAACGCTGCGTCGGGAGTTCGCTCTGAGGCCAGATCGACGAAATACACGCCGTCGGGATAGGCATCGACCACATCGGCCGAAGCTTGGAGGGCAAGCCGCGTCTTCCCGGTGCCTCCGGGTCCGGTGAGCGTGACGAGTCTGGACCCGGGGTGCGCGAGCAGCTGGTGGACCGCGGCCAACTCGGTTTCGCGCCCGAAGAACTCCGAGACCTGGAGCGGCAGGTTGTTCGGCGTCGAATCGAGCGTGGCAAGAGGAGGGAATTCCAACTCGAGATCGGCGTGAGTGAGCTGGAACAGCTGCTCGGGCTCTGTGAGGTCCTTCAGACGGTGACTGCCGAGATCCACGAGTCCCGAACCCTGGGGCAGGGTTGGGGTCGCCAGCTTCGCGGCGACCTCGGACAGGAGAACCTGGCCACCGTGCCCGGCCGCCATGATTCGGGCGGCGCGGTTGACCGCCGGCCCGTAGTAGTCGCCGTCACGAGGCTCGGCGTCTCCCACGTTCACGCCCATGCGGACCCGGAGCGTCTCGGGGAGTCCCCAGTCGGTGGACGTGAGCGAGCGCTGCGCTTCCAGGCATGCCGTCACGCAGTCGGGTATCGCCGTGAATGTCGCCATCAGTCCGTCGCCTGTCGCCTTGACGACTTCCCCGTGGTTTGTTGTCACGGCGGTGCGGAGGATCTCGTCGTGTGTCGCCAGCGCAGGCCCCATTGCCTCGGGATGTTCCTCCCACAGCCGGGTACTCGCCTGGAGATCGGTGAAGAGAAAGACGAACACCTGTCAATCGTAGGAGTCGCTTCGTGCGATGGCTCCGGTTCCCAAAGGTTTGCTGCACCTCTGGGGGATGGTTGCAGCTCGTCCCGGATCAGGGTGGGCGGTGGGCGAGGGCCTGGGATTCAGAAGAAGCGGCAATCGGTGAGCGGGAGTCTCAGGGCGGTCCTCAAGCTCGCACTCCGGGCAGCGACGGCAGCGCAGCTGTCAGACGTCGAGATTCGGTTGCTAGCCACAGCTCCGACGGAGGTACTGCTGGCATTCCCCTTCGGACAGCTCTCGTGTGATGCGCGAGCGAGCGATCTCGATGAGCTCGTCGTCATCGAGTGTGTGGATTCGAACCTGGCCAGGCGGGGTGGTGACGACGATCCTCGGGAGCGTCGGATGGAAGTCGCCGCCGTGCGCTGCCCTCCCTTCCAACACACCACCGAATTGTCCGAGCGATTCGCCGGTCTTCAAGTCCCACAGTTTGAGCGGCTCGCTCCATGCCGATGTCAAGACCATCGATCCGTCGGGCGAAGGTATGACGTCGAGGACCAGGTCGTTGTGCGCGGGAATCGTTAGGCGCAACGCGGTCTCGAGCGGCTCCCCGGATGTGAGCGACTCGACGTCGAAGACGTAGACTGGGCCGGCAGCGCTGCCCACGATCAGCTCCGCTCCGTCCGGGGTGAACTTCATGCTCAGCCCGTCGTAGGCCGAGTCCTGAAGGTCTGCAAGGCGTTCGCCCGTTTCCACATCGAACACGGCGATGCCGTACTTCACCACCGGCCTGAGATTGCTCGTGGCGACTTTCGTCCCGTCCCACGAGAAGTTCGCCTGCCCGAGGCAGCCGGCTTCGAGGGTCACGGGCTGTGAGTCGTCCCTGGTCGAGACAAGCAGTGTTTCACAGGTCACGGGATCGGAGGTCTCGAGGGTGATCACCGCAGAGGCTCCGTTCGGACTGATACTCCTGATCACCCATCCCGCTGGAGCCTCAAAGACCGGCTGGGTTGTGTCGAGGTCGTACACAACCCAGTTGTCCTCATACTCGTTGTCTCCCTTTTCGCTGATTGTGATCAGGCTGTGGGCGAGATTGGCTGTCGGGAACCACGATGATGATTCGCGGCCGATGCGGCTGCCCGAGAGCTCCCCGGTCTGCGCCTCCGCGGTCACAAACGAGTTCTCGCCTGAGACGGTGATCCTCGTGCCATCGGGGTGGTAGTAGGCGCGCTTCAGGTCGTCGATCGGAGCCGTCCAGCCTGCGAACTCTGACCCGGCCGTGTCGGACAGGTCGAAGATCACTGTTTCACCGCCGAACAGGCCACCACTGACGAGCAGGGACGAGTTCGGGATCATGTGATAGCTCCATGTTCCGCCGAGCTGCCCGGCAAGCACGTCGAGGATTTCTCCCGTTGCCGCGTCGATGACCCGGAGGTCCGACTCCCCTCCATCCACGAACGAAGTGCCATCTGGCAGCCACTCTGGCCGGGATGTGCGGTCGAGATCTGTGATTGCCAGCACCTCGCCGGTCGTTGCGTCGATCACGACGGTCTCGTTCTGATTGCCGATTGCGAGGCGGTCTTCATCGGGCGACCACGATGTGAACAGGCCGTCGGCGAGACCGTAGGCAGGGTGCCGAGCGACGCGCCGGACTCCATCTCGATGATCCGCACCTCGATCGCGGTGCATTCGTCGGTGGAGCACGCCAGGTGGGCGAGTCGTCCGGTGCTCGAGAAGTCCGGCCCGTACGAACCAGAACTGCTGTACACCCTCGACCAACTGACTGTCGACCACACCTCGACCAGATCATCGAGAGCGAAGGCCAGCAGGTCACCAGCCGGGTTGAACCCGACGTCGTCGACGTAGCTCGAGGCTTCCGATCCCACATCGGTGAACTCACGCGACAAGCGATCCCATACTCGCACCGGATTGCCGGTGTCGGGATACGAGACGGCGATGAGATTGCCATCAGGGCTGAAGGTTGCGTCGGTTGCCTGCGCTCCCTCTCGGACGTACCGCTCGACGATCTCGTGGGTCTTCCGGTCCCAGATCGCGACATCGTCGCCGTCTGCCGTTGCGATCAGCGTCCCGCCGGGGTGAACGGCGGCAAATCGGCCACCTGGTTCACGGAAGGTGATCTTGTCCCGGGCTAGAGCGTTTCGCAGTGCAGTTACTGCCGGTAGCGGGTTGGCGCCGGCCGCTCGGAACGAATCCAGGGCAGTCAACGCCAGCAGAGCACTCAGCTCCGGGTCGTCGGTGACGACCCGGTCAGCTTCCAGAACGACCTCTCGCGCTTGTGCGAGGTCCTCGGAGCGAAATGCCGAGAACGCCAGCATCGAGGCGATCAACGCCGCAGCCGCGAATCCTCCGGTGATCGCGGTGCGCCGTCGCCGTCTGGAAGCCTGACGGGTGCGTCGCTGGTCGAGCGCGAGCCGAAGGAAGCGGGTCTCGTCGATGGTAGGGAAGGAGAGTGGATCGGCTTGCCACTCCTCGAACTGGGCGAGCCTGCCACCGGTCGGAAGTCGGTCGACAGGCTCGCCGGCATCAATCCACTCCGCCATGTCCCCATCGATTCGGCGTTGGACGAGCAGAGACTGGCGACGTCCCGTAATCCAGCCGCGAGGACTCTCCACTCCCTGAGCAACGCTTCATGCGCCACTTCGATCGTGGGCCCGCGGGTGATCGAGTCTCGATCGAAGGTGAGGAGTCGGGCCTGACCGAAACGGGACAGCACGCGATCTACTGCTCCGGCTCGAGACCGAGGCCCTCGAGTTCGGAGCGCCGTACCCGTCGTCTGACGTCGTCGGCCTCCTCTGAGACCGTGACGAGTCGGAGGAAGATCTGCTCTGCAACGAGCCGGTCGGCCCCGTCGAGCCCCAGGTACACGTCTGTTGCGCGACGGGACAGTGCGCCGGTGACGCCGCCCGCAGCCTGGTATGCCGTGAACGTGACGTCGCCGGCGGTGCTCTGGTTCACCAGATCCGTGAGCACGAATTGCATCAAGGGCAGCCCGCCTGGCTCGTCGCGAACGTCTCCCACGATCTGATGGGGGAGTCCGGGCTCGAAGCGGATACCCGATGCCTTGGCTGGGCCGTGGATGCTCTCGAGCAACGCGTCTGCGTTCGGCACCGACAGCGCGAGGTGAGCCCGAGAGACGATCGGCCCGAGCCGGTCGTCGAGGAGGGGTTGGTCGAAGAAGTCGGCACGGATCGTGCTGACCACGCGAATACGACTGTGGGGGTCCTCGGCGGCTTCGATCAGACTGGTGATGAAGAGCGAGCGGACCGACTCCTCCGCAACAAGTGAATACAGCTCCTCGAACTGATCGACAACGATCACGAGATCTCCCTCGAGGTCACGCATGATGCGTTTCCCGATCCGGAGCAGTCCGTGTGCATCCTTGCGCAGTTCGGCGGCGAGATCGCCGAGACCCTCGGTCGCCACATCAGAGAGGGCGGTTGCCAACTCGTCGAACGGGTGAGCGCCCGGAATGGCGGTGACGATCAGCCACTCGTGGGACCCTGCCAGCCGCCCAGTTCTGAGAGCGGGAAGCAGCCCGGCTTTCACCAGGGATGATTTGCCAGATCCGGATGGCCCAACCACGGTGGCGAATCGCTCGCGCAGACCAGATCGAGCAGCGTGGCTATCTCGGCATCGCGTCCGAAGAAGTCCCTGGCATCGCTCTCTTCGAAGGCGTGCAGCGACTTGTACGGGTTCCGCAGAAGCGTGCTGGATCGAACCACCTCGGTCGACCTTCCCGTCGCAGCCACAAGGTCGGACAGAAAGTCGTCGATCACCGCATGCCTCTCGCTTTGGTTCGCACTCATCGCCTGTTGGATCACTCCCTGCACGGCGGTCGGGACTTCGGACAGGTCGTCGGCCGAGGCGTGCTTCCCGGTCAGGAGTTCCGCTGCCACCGCTGCGAGCGAGTAGACGTCACTTCGTTCGTCCACCGCTGAGCCGTCCCGATCCTCTGGAGCGCGGTACATCTGCGATGTCGAGACGATGCCGGTCGCCTTCTCAACCGCGGTACCGTGATCCCGAAGTCGGCGAGGTAGGCGTTCCCTTCCCCGTCCATAAGGATGTTCGCCGGCTTGACGTCGCGGTGCACTACGCCTTGACGATGGGCGTATGCAAGGGCGGATCCGACCTCTCTGATGATTTGTACGACCCGGTCCACCGGAAGCGGGCCATATGGAGAGCCGGCAAGGCTCTTCCCGGAGAGATAAGGCATCACGAGATAGGCGCCCTGGTGGTCTCGCCAGAAGTCGTAGAGCGAGACGATGTGGGGATGCTCCAGGCGCGTGACCAGAGGTGCCTCGTTCTCGAAGTTGCGAACGAAGGCCGGGTGGTTGGCGAACTCCGGACGGATCACTTTCACCGCCACCTCGCGACCGACAGATGGCTGATAGGCCCGATATACGATGCCGAAGCGCCCGACACCGATCCTCTCCCGGATCTCGTAGCCACGGATCGCATCGCCGAACTGTCGGCTCGTATCGAGGGTGTCCACGTTGAGCTTCAGCTCTGGGAACTCGGTGGTCCGCCGGGAACAACGAGCTGGAACACCTGCTGGGGAGCTCCGAGGCCTTTCAACTGATGTTCGCCGAAGGTCCCGGATTTGTATGCCAGGCTGACTGTGCAGCTGACCTTGGGATGCCGAGGACAGCAGGATCTGTCCCCCGTGAGCGATGCTCATCAGCCGCGAGCCCCGGTTCATCGGTGCGCCGAAGAAGTCGCCACCTCGCACATCGACCTCTCCGACGTCGACTGACATCCGAACTTTGAGGTCCCCCAGTTCGCCCCAGTCGATCGAGGCGAGCTCGACCTGTGCATGAGTTGCCGCCGCCGCTGCATCGGAGACAGAAGCAAACGAAGCGAGGATGCCATCACCTGTGTGTTTGAAAACGCTTCCGTCCCGCTCAGCGACGACCCTGGTGAGGATCTCGTCATGTCGGGTGAGGGCGTGTCTCATGGACGCCGTCGGGCTGCGTCTCCCACAGGACAGTGCTGGATTCGATGTCCGTGAACAGGAATGCGACCTCTTCGGTGCGCACGTCACGGGGAGAGAGAAGCTGTGCGTCGTGTACCAGGATCCGCTCTCTCTAGTTCTCGGAGCTCAGGAGTGGGCTCGATCCCCAACTCATCTGCGAGATACTCCCGTGTCTCGTGGTGTATGCCCGAAGCGCCTCGGCCTGCCGTCCTGCCCGATAGAGCGCGATCCATGCGCCTGCTCCTGAACCCTTCACGGAGCGGGAACTCGGTAGCCAGAGCTTCCAGCTGGCCGATCACAGCAGCATGCCTGCCATTGGCGAGATCGGCATCGACTCTCGATTCGACGGCAAGGAGACGGAGTGCTTCCAGCCGCCGAATCTCGTCCTGGAGCCCAGGCACATCGATCAGGTCTGCATATGGTCGCCCGCGCCAGAGAGATAACGCCTCTCGAAGCGTTTCAGCGGCCCTGTCGGGTGATGAGGCAAGGGATGCGTGTGCCGATCCACAAGGTGTTCGAACGTGACGGCGTCGATGGAATCGGGACGGACTGGGAGGCGGTACCCCGGCCCGGTGCGCTCGATCGTGCCACCGATCGCGTCCCCTCAGATTTGAGATGTAGGCGTGAACTGAACTCCGGACCGAACCGGGGGTCATTCTCGCCCCAAACGGCGTCGGTCAGAACATCAGTGCTGACCAGTCGGCCGACGTTCTTGATCAGGATGGCCAGCACTGCTCGTTGCTTGGGGCCACCGAGCTGCGTGGGCGTGGTCCGCCGAACCATGTTCGAGGGAACCGAGTACCCGGAATTCCACTTTCGGAACATAGGCCACTGGACGTTCTGATGTCGCTGTGACGTCGCGGATTCAATCTCCCTGGAGAGTGTCCTTCACCAGAAGTGTCGTTGTCGGTGCTTGAAGAGTTCTTGGAGCGATGCCAACCTGAATGTTGTTCTTCGGACGCAATGCGAAGCGGAACGGGAATTGCAGACGAACGAGCCCCCTCGCTGTCCGGTAACGCTGCGATGAGCTCGGGTCTCACGCACGGAGCGTGAGTCGTCACTGATCCGTCCGTCCGTGCCTGTCGGGCTGACGAGGGATTCCGTCGCGGCTGATGCTCGACTAGT